>CANQRB010000004.1 GCA_947626145.1 uncultured Clostridia bacterium
GCGGGAGTGACTCAGTGGTAGAGTGTCACCTTGCCAAGGTGAAAGTCGCGAGTTCGAATCTCGTCTTCCGCTCCATTGTGAAAGGCCCACGGCCTTTCAGACGGCGTCATAGCCAAGTGGTAAGGCACAGGACTGCAACTCCTTGACCCCCGGTCCGAATCCGGGTGACGCCTCCAAACGCAAAGGCCCTCAAATCCCTTTATCATGGGATTTGAGGGCCTTTCATATTACTCAATATTCCACAAAACCCGGACGCGGTCGAACTCACCCACCACCCGAACGCTGCGGATGGCGTCGGCATTGTCGCTTTCGGCGACTACTACCAGATAACGGTACTCCCCGTCCTCGTCGGGCAGCAGATAGACAAATTCGCGGCCATCAACGGCGTTCGGCTCGCCAAATCCGGCCTTAAACGCGGCAAGGCTGCGGTTCCCGTCCAGGAAGGCCTTTACCTCCGCCTCGTCAAGAGGCGGCGTTTGATTTTCAAAAAGGTAGTCGGAGCCGTCCACACAGCGAATATCTCCCTCATCCCGACGGTCAAAGTACAAATGCACTCCCGGCTCGGCGGGGTATGTGAAATCGCCGCTGTTCCGCAGGAACCGATAGTCGCCGCCGGAGAAAAATATGAGCCTGTTTATGCCCACATTGTCCGGGTCGGCGTCGTCACGGTATGTCAGGTCAATATAGCACCAGTAATAGTCGTCCCCCGAACGGAGAGGAATTTCGTAGCGAACCGAGGCGGTCTTTACGCCGTGGTCGTTTGAGCCGGAAGAGCTCTTAACATTGTCAAAGCCAACGGCGTCAGTGGGGCCGGCATAAAACTCCGTCAGCCTCTGGAGCTGTTCGTCAAGGCCCTCAATGTTTTGAACGTTGACCGAAAACATCCCCTTCAAAGCGGCGATGTCCCCCGCGTCAAGGGCGGCGGTAAAACGGTCGCTCATTTCCCGCGCCAGCTTTTCCTCCGTTGCGGTCTCCATATTAAGCTGCCCCAGCCTCATCGGGCCGCAGCCCCCAAGGCAAAGCACCGCCGCAAGCAAAGCCAGCGATTTCTTCAAATTCCGCATAATCATTCTCCTTTTTTATTCTCTGTTCGGTTCGCCGAAGCCCCCAACGTTCCCGTGGACGACGGCGGTAAAGGCCCGGGTCTTAAAGCCGGGATTTTCCTTTTCCAGCCGGGCCACAAGCTCCTTGATGTACTGGCGCTTGGTGTTGCCGTCAGCGGGGCAGGAATTTTTCACAACAGGCAGCCCAAGCCGGGCGGCAAGGCCGGAGGAATAACGCTCGGGCATATATATCAAGGGGCGTATGAGGTATATCCCCTTACGGTCGAGGTAACTCACCGGTGAAAAGCAGCCCACCCGCCCCTCAAAAATCAGGCTCATCATAAAGGTGTCTATCACGTCGTCGTTGTGATGGCCCAAAGCCACGGTGCGGCTGCCAAGCTCCAGCGCCGCGTCGTGAAGCGCCCCTCGGCGGAGCTTGGCGCAGAGGGAGCAGGGGTTGCTCTCCTTGCGAATATCGAACACTATTTCACGTATATCCGTCTTTTTCACATGATATTCCACGCCAATTTCTTCACAGAGCCGGGCTATGGGGCTGTAATCCATGTCGGCGTAGCCCAAATCGAGGGTCACAGCCGAAAGGCGGAAGGGCTTCGGATAAAACTGCCGGAGCCGGGCGAGGGTCACCAGCAGCACAAGGCTGTCCTTCCCGCCCGAAACTCCCACGGTCACGTGGTCGCCCTCGTTTATCATGTTGTAGGTGTCCACCGCCCGGCGGACGTAGCTCAGGGCCTTTTGCATATTTATCTCCTTATATAAACGGGGCGGCACCGCCGCCCCAATCCGTCACAGTCTGCTCAAAATTTCCTCCACTTTTTCCCGAACGAACTCCTTAAAGGAATTTCCGCCGCTCCTGACGGAGGAAGCGATGCTCTGCACCCGTCCGGAAAACCTCGGCATCTCGATCTTCGGCATGAAGTCAAAGGGCAGGCTGCGAATAACGGTAACCTGATCCTCCTTTTTCTCCATCCGGCGGCAGCGCCGGTAAGTGGCGAAGATGTCCAGCATGAACACCACCAGCAGCACGTCGGCCACCATGACCGTCCAGTCCCTGGGGAATTTGCCTATCAGCTCAACAAGGGCGGGATTTATGTACAACACCAGCATTACCGACATTATGCCGAAGGCCATGCCGCTGAAAAGGCTGATGCGGCCGTTGATGTTCAGCGGCCAGTCGCTGTAATCCCACCAGCGGGCGCCGCAGAGCTTCTCGATAATCCACGAGGACAAATACTCCAGCAGGCAGCACACCGTCATAGCCCCCAGGAAAATCAGCATGGGATTTCTGGCCCGGCCAAAGAAAAGCTCGATGGCCAGCCCGCCCACTCCGTATATGGGGCAGTAGCAGCCGTAGAGCATACCGCTGTCCACGAATTTTTTACTTTTGACGGAGTAAATAGTGGTCTCGTAGGACCAGCCTATAAAGCTGTATATCATAAACCGCACAAACATTTCCGCCATATACGAAGCCTCCCTTCATTATCAGGTTAAGCGGCCGCCCGGCCCGCGTTCAGCCGGCAGCCGTCGATGTAATTTCTCAGCTCAGGGTAAATGCCCCGGTTAAAGGTCTCATAGAGAGAGCAGACCTTATCCACCATACAGATTATCCAGCCGGACCGGCTTTTGGGCGGGGCCGGAGTCAGGGGAAACATATGGTGGGCGATTATATCCGCCTCAAGGGCGGTAACCTCGGTGTCACGGCGGGCGTTGTCCAGCGCCGTGGCCGGATGGCAGAAGCCGTGGATGCCGAACTCGTTGTTGTAGTGGTGCCAGTCATATAGAAAATAGTCGTGGAGCAAGGCGCCCCTCAGCAGCTCCCGGCGGTGGCCGGACAGCTTGAGCCTGCGCGACAGTTTAAAGCTGTAATAGGCCACGGCGGCGCTGTGGAGAAGCACCGATGTGTCGCCGTGCTGAATGAAACGGTCGCTCATTTCCATGCGCGTTGTGCGCAGCAGCTCGATGAGCGTATCGCCGAAGCAAAGCTCGATGTCCCTGCCGTCGGCGCGGAATAAATGCCACATTGTGACCACACTCCCCCTTATTATATAATAATTATACTTTATTGATGTATTTGTGTCAAGGGCAAAATATACAAAAAAGCGCCCCGTGTTTGTGCATTTTTTCGTCCCAAATTCGGCGCAGACGCCAAAACGCCCGGGATAAGCTCGCCGTAAAGGGCTTATCTCGGGCGTGTTTTTGCGTAATCTCATTAAGTGCTGATAAGAAATGCTATCGGAAGTAAAACCGGACAGTGTTTTGCCGTTTTTTGTCTGGCTTTGCAGTCGACCTCTGCGCCGCCAATCCGGCAAAATCGAGCTTTTTCCGGCCTTTTCCGTGGCTTCTTATGACCCACACATGGAATTTCCTACCTTCATTATACTACATTTCCCACACGAAAGTCAATATCTTCCCCTTATCCATAATGTACAAAATCGTTGTAAGTAATTGTGCAGTTTCAACAATTAATTCCTGATTTTCATTTTAATGTTGTGAATTTTGCCACAAAACGGTATAAGTTTACTTCTGATAGCATTTCTTATAGGAACTCATATGGGATAAATAGTATATTTTTATGTAATTTAAGGAGGCAACAAAAATGAGAGTCAAAAAAATTCTGTCATTGGCCGTAGTTTTGGCTATGGTGATGGCAGTCGTGCCCATGTTTGGGATCACGGCAAGCGCGGCGGCGGGCGATGTAGAAGTCGGTTATCATATTGATTATACAATCAATGAAATAACTAGTCGCTACAAAGTAATCAGCGGAACTAACCTTATTACAAACGCAGATTTTACCAACGGCTTTGAAGGCTGGACAGGCGCAGAAAACGGTACTGTTGTGACATCTTTTAATAAAGTTGGTGACGCCATCCAGCAAAAAACAAGTAGTTCGGGCGGCAGTGCAAACTCTACTATTCGTAGAATAATTCCGGCCACCAAAGGAACGACGTATTATGTTGCTTATACTCTCGTTAATAATACCGGAAATAAAATATCCAACGATGACAAAAATGGTAACAGTACCGGTATGAAAGGCATTTTTGCCGCTGAACTCGAAACAGGCAAGACTGGTTTTGGCAATCTCAATACAAGTACTACCGGACTCACAATGTATGGCACAAAAACCAACGGAGGACGTACATCTTGGAACACACAGTTAACCACAGTAGATGGCACCGAAAACTATAATCTCAGAGATGACGGAACATGGGAAATCGGTGAAAACAGGGAGGAACATATAATTACTATTCCTGATGACGCCACTAATCCCGTCATTGTTATTTCTTTCGGCGCACAGATGCAATCGTCGGTTATTTCAAAGATTTCTTTCAAAAATTTCACCGTCCAAGAAGCAGTAAAGGCTGAACCCGATGCCAGCGTGAAGGTGACCTATCAGGATACTGATGGAAATACTCTCAGTGAAGATGTAATTACCAGCCTTTACTCCGGTGATGAGTACACATATGTTCCAAGTGTTGTATCAGATGAAAAACATGAAATATTCTATAAGCCCATTGATGGACAAGATCTCACAATCAAAGCATTAACGTCCGCTGAAAATACTCTGACAGTTAAATGTTCAAAAATGACTTTTGCAACGGTCGAAATACCTTCGAGAGACTCAACTGTAACTGTGGATGGGGATAAATATAAAGTCATTGGTGACAAGAATATTATTCCTAATCCCAGCTTTGAAACAAGCGATAATAAGTTTACAATGGCCGGATGGTACAGTGCAAAAGATGGCGCTCCATATGAGAACGGCGGAACAACTATTGCCTACAAAATTGGCAAAGGCAAATATTATTACTTTAAAGAAGACGAAGATAAGGTACAGGGAACAGAAAATAGCAATTACAGCAGCAAGCATGGTGAATGGTCATTCGGCTCAAGATACAATAATGGCGAAGACTATAGTTCTGGTTCCAGTAATGGCTACGGACTTTGCTCTATAAGGAACAATTTTATTGTGGGTAATAACAAAACAATGTATCTTTCATTCTATACAAAAGCTTATACTGACGATGACGCTATATTAACGTGGGGTGCGTCTAATGGTGTAAACGCAGGTAAAGCTGCCGAACAAGGTCGTTTAAAATATGACAATACTGCTGATGCAGGATATAACGATTGGAAAAAAGTAGAAGCCATAATAACTACCGGGAACGATACTGACTGTGTACAGTTTAGTGCGTTCTGGCTTGGAAAAGGTAAAGAAGGACAAGGGCCATATTTCTTGTTTGACGAGTTCGTTCTTGTTGAGGTTGAAGAAGCGACCAAAGATATAACCGTAAATTATCAAGCTGATGGCTCCAACATTGTAAGTACGGAAAAAGTGATAGTTAACGACCTCGATACGCAATACACGCCCGTTGCCGGAACTATCGTTAAGGACACAGATGGCAAATTGTACTATGTCGGCGTAGAAGACAGGACGAAACCTGACAACGGAGCAAAAACTGTTGAAATAACTGATGGTTCAGCTACTGTTGCTGTTACGGCTCTCACCGATGTATTCACGGTGCAGGATGGCAAAGTATTGACATCAAAACTTACAGATGACATCAAATACTTAGGTGATAACAATTTTGGCGCTTTTAACTGGGAGGATACAGGATATGACCGTGTTGGCGTAGCGGTTCTTGATGTTAAGGATCTCACCGCAGATATATATGCTCTTTCCGCGGATAAAGTCCGTTTCAGTCAGGATGCAAGAGGCAACGCAGCTCATAGCCAAAAAGTTGATCTTGAACTTTATGCAATTTCTTATGACACCTTTAAAAATCTTGATCTTACAAAAAAGGGAAGTATAGAGAATTTGCTCACCGATGGAAATCAAGTTGCAAAATTTGTGGATGACGATAGTAATTTCTTTGGCAGCGAGTTTTCTAAAGACAAAACCGAAAAGGTTGTTATAACGCTTGATGGCGCCGGAATCAAAAAAGCCGCCGGAGGAACAAATAAAGTTGTATTGCTCGGCAATGCTCACAATGCATTATACGGCCTTGCCGCTGAAGGTTTAAAGATTGTGTCCGCTTCTAATGTAGCTGTCACTCCCTCTCTTGGCTATAATAAAGAAAATGGTTATACCGTTGACTTTACTGTCGGTGATCTTCCTGATGGCGCGACCGTTGAGATTTACAGAGAGGCCGAAGGTCAGGATGGCAAGGACACTAAGGTCGGTGACCCAATCACCCAAGAAAGTTTAATTAATAACGTTATTAACGTTTCCGGTAGCTCTAACGCCATATACAAGGCCGTTGCAAAGGCTACCGTCGACGGTGCGGATCTCGTACTCGGCAGCGCCGATGGTGCGGTTTACGATCTGCTTGTCAAGGACATAACTGCTAATTACGCTGACAAGGCCTATAAGGATATGGATCCTGATAAGGTACAGGCCGCCAACAAGATTATTGCTAAGGGCGGTTTGCTCAGTGAAGCTACACTCGTAAATGGCGCAGACAGCATTATGGAATTTGATACCCAAAATACTAAAAAAGTAGCTATCAAAGTGGATTATACTAAGCTCGGTATTGGATTTATTGTCGAAAGTGGCGAGATTTATATTGGTGCTGATGCAAAGACTGTTACCGAGGGAACTGACGGCGGCTCTTATGCGTATCTTGAAATCACAGAAAATGGAGTTACTCTTTCCGGTAAAATCGAGAATGGCGAGGTTAAGACGAACGAGGCTATCACCCTGTCCCTTGACAGCGTAAACATTGAATTTGTCGAGACCCTTATCGAGGAACTTGAAGCCAACGGCGCCGACACTGAAGCCGACTTCATCCCCGAACTGTAAAAAGGAGGAACGATTGACATGAAAAAAGAATTTAAAGCCCCTGTAGTCGAGGCAAAGGAACTTGCCGCACAGGACAGCATAATGGCCGGTGGCATCATGCTTATGAGCGCAGAAAAAACACCCGTCGGTGTATCCGTGACTGACGACGCTGTGAGTGGTTACAACATTTGGAAGGGTTATAAGGAGCAATAATTATAGCCTCCAACCACACCGCAGTCACAATACCACAAAAAAGTCTTTAACTCGTCCGCCCGTCTGCAGCGGTGCCGGACAGAAAAAAGATCACGGTTAAATATTTTCCTTAATATGGCATAAGGCCGCCCTGCCTCGACCACAGGGCGGCCCGAGCCAAACAAAAACGGAACCGAAAGGTTCCGTTTTTGTCGTGTTAATAATTTGTATTTCGTATGAGAAAGGGGGTATACCGTTTATCCTATTTGCCGCGACCCTCGTTGTATACGTTGATACGGTTGAAGGCCCGCTTGAGTTTGTACTCCGCCATGCGCAACTCATAGTCGCTGTTCTTGCGGGCCTGTGACCGCAATGTCCTCATCGCCGCTGTCCTCGGATTGAAAGGCAGGCGTGCCGTTGGCGACGGCCCCGCCGCCGTCAAAGCCTGACTATTTTACATCCGTCCTTTTTATGGCCGGGGTCATGCTTTTGGTGAACCAGCCGTACACAGACACCCTCGAAGCGGTCTGGTCAATGTGCGCGGAAAAATCTGTTTCCTGTCCGCCAACGAGTTCATAATCGCGGGAGGTCACCGAGAGGACCTTCCCATCGCCGTCATAAGACGCGCAGTATACGGTGTATTCGCCGTCTTGGCCGCAAACGATTTTGCAGAAAAGGGAACCGTCCTCTATCTTAGTGTCGGCAATACTCAGGGGCCGCGCCTCCTCAAATCCACTGCCCTGGGTGACGTTCAGCTCCCACAGCAGGGCGTCGCCGCCGTCCTCGGATTGAACGGCGGGAGTGCCGTTAGTGACGACCCCGTCGCCGTAAGAAAGGAAGAGCAGGCTGTTGCGGTTCTGGAGCTTGTAATAGGTTTTCCCGTCCTTGAACACGGGCACCGGTCTCCACTGCTGGTCGTGACTGCCGTTGTATTCCCACTGCACGGCCCTGCCGCCGGATTCGGTTGATGCCGCCCATATTCCTATTACCTTCTCGCTGTTGAAGCTCTCTATCCTGTACCAGCCGTCCTCTGTTGGCTTGAAAATCCACTGCTGCTCAACGGCGCCCCGGTCATCCCAGGCGATGAGCTCGGCCCCGTTGTCGAAGCTGGCCTGAGAAACGGAAAGTGACATATTGGGGCACTTAAGGTTAAACAGCTTGGCCATGGTGAAAACCTCTTCCTCGCCGCCGGAAGTGAGATATGTGGCGTCAATGTCAGTGTCAAAGCCGGTGTTGTCGCCTGCCGTGCGGAAGGTGTTTACGGAGTGGGGCGGAATAGTGGGCTTCACCTTGCGGCCGTTAAAGTTTATCGCCACGTCAAGGTACATATCGCTGCTGTTCTTTACCACCAGCACATTTTCTCCGTCGGAATTTTGGAAGGCTATCTTATCGCCGTAGTTGCCGTCGGTCTTTATCCTCCTTGCCCCGCCGTGAATATACGCCGAAAAGTGCCGGGAAATGTGGTACATGGGGGTGTATGTGACCTCGTTTGTCACTGAGTTTACGATAATCGGGGCGTTCTGCGGCCATGGGTTGGGATTTGTGTTCAGTCCCTTTTCGTCCAGCACCATGTTCCAGAGCATATATTCGTTCACGCCGGCTTCGAAGAACTCTTTGAGGCAGTCGAAGTGCTCCTCGCCGTAGAGCCAGGTGTTGCCGCCGTTGCCGCATTTGGTCTCGGACTGCATAAGTGTGTACCCGACGTTTTGATTTTGCCGGTAAACCCGCTTTGCCAGCGGAGCGGACCACCACTGGAAACCTATGCCCTTTATGATTTTGCTTGTTGCGGGGTCACTGAGAGTGGGATCGGCCAAAGCGGCTTGGGAATCGGTGAAGGTGCCGAGGTAAATTTCCGTGTCGAGTCCGGCTTCCCGCAGGGCGGGTGAGAGGTAATCTCTGATGAACTCGTTGAGCTGCTCTCCGCTCCAATAGCAGGAGGGATAGCCCACGTTTATGGTGGGCTCGTTTTGCGGCATTACACGGGCCACATTTATGCCCTCGGCTTGATAGGCCTGAATATATTTTACAAAGTAAGCGGCGTAAGCCCTCAGCACCTCGGGCGTAAACTCAAGGGTGTTGTCCGCGCCGGGGCCGGGGACGGACTTGTTTTGCTTCATCCACGCCGGCGGGGACCATGGCGAGGCCCAGAAGGAGATGTCGGGGCGAACCTTCAGCGCCTCGCGTATATAGGGCAGAAGGTTTTCCCTGTCGTTTTCTATGGTGAAGTATTTCATGTCGTAGTCCGTGTCCACGCCGGCGGGCAGCTCGTCATAGGACTGGTCGTTCCTGACGGAAAAATCGCTGTTGCCAAGGGGCAGCCTTCCGACGCTCAGGTCCAGTCCGCCGCCGCCGAAAAGGCTTTTTATGATTTCTTCCCTCGCCCCGTCGGTGAGGTTTTTCATGGCCGTCCAGCCGCGCTCGTTGAAGCAGCCGCCCCAGGGCTTGGGCGACAGAGTCTGATAACGGACGGTTTCGTCCACGTCAATGTAAAGGGCCGTGTCGCCGTCCCATTCGGTGGCGGTGAGGGGCCCCATATCCACCCAGGGGCTCTGTTCGGTGGTACATTGCCACAGCACTACGGACTCGTTTGCCGCAGCCGGAACGGCTGGCGTCGCTGACATGGCCGCGGTGCAGGCCGCAAGAAGCTTTGCCATAATTTTCACATTCCTTTTCATTTCATTCTCTCCCTTCGCTATGATTTTATCACGAAAGGGGTTGCAAATATAGTAAAATCGTGCTAAAATATAGACAAATATTGCGGAGGTGAGTTTTGTGCTGCCGTTCATGGAACAAAAGAATACCGATCTGTTTCTCTACGATTACAAAAATTTTTCCTTTCCCGCTCATTTCCACAGCGGGTTGGAGCTCATATACGCCATGGAAGGCCCTATAACCCTTCTGGTGGAGGGCGGAAGCTTTGAGATAGCCGCGGGGGAACTGGGGGTAGTCTTTCCCGGACAGATACATTCCTATGAGACCCCCGCCGGAAATCTCAACAGCGGGAAGATACTTCTTTTAGGACAAAGATTGCTCGGTGAGTACAACGCCGAGCTTTCGGGCCGCGCGGTCAGGTATCCCGTTTTTGCCCTGTCAAAGCTCCACGGGGACTGCGCCTTGGCCATAGACACGCTTTTGACTCTGGGTGGCGAAGATGTTCGCCTGCAAAAGGCATACGCACAGCTTTTTCTCTGCCGCTTTCTTCAGGCCGCCGAGCTCGGCGCCGCGAGACCGGCCGAGGAGGGACTGGTATACTCCCTCGTAAAGTATATGGAGGAGAACTTTCAGGAAGATATCAGTCTCGGCTCTGCGGCCGGCGCCCTCTATGTGAGCAGCTTTCACCTTTCAAGGATTTTTTCAAAAGTGCTGAAAATGAACTTCAACGACTATCTGAACAGCCTCAGGATAAACGCTGCTGTACAGCTTATGGACAGCACCGATCTGCCGATAACCAGGATAGCTTATGAGGTGGGCTTCGGCAGCGGACGCACCTTTAACCGCGCCTTTAAAAAGCAGATGAATACAACGCCCAGCGCTTTTCGGAGGCGCGGGAGTTGTTAGCTTGTATACAATTATACCATCGTCACATTTCCTGCACCCTTCGGCACAGCTCCTTAAATCGGCTTCCCTGTGCGAGAGACTGTATTCCCTCGCATTTAAGTTTTTCGAGCATTTTTTCTTTTATTACCGACTTTTTTACGCCGGACATCACCTCGGCTTTCCGTATCAACGGGGAACCCATAAAATGCTCCGGCGTAATTTCTTCTCCACCGCAAACGGCCGCCAAATCAAGATAATATCCAACCGCCCGTTCAACGTTAAGCATAGCGCTTTCATTGTCGCCGATTTTTAAATAGGCCTCCGCAAGCAGAAGAAACAGGTCGCCCGACTCAAAGTCATGATAGGGAGGCCGGGGATATTTCCCAAAGGCTCCGTCAAGGATGGCCAAGGCCGCCTCATACGCCTCTATGGCCTCCTCATACTGTCCGTTGTCAAAATATGCCTTTCCCAATCTTGCCGCATCGTTTTCGATGCCCTGAACGGCGTAGTGTATGTCGCTGCACAGACAGATTATTGCCCTGTCCCGGTCGCCCATACCGGCATAAATCCCGGAAAGATGGGAGTACAGCGTCTGGTCAGTCCGCACGGGAAATTCCGTCGCCATGGCGATCGCGCTGTCGTAATCCTTTTTCTCTATGTACAGAAGCATCAGCGCCTCCCGCGCGCCCATTATATCCGGCACGGCTTTTGAGTGAGCGATTATCAGCTCAGCCTGGCGCTTTGTTTCGGCGGCTATCCTATCCGCCCGATCCGTGGCGTAAAGCGGTCCGTTTTCCGGCAGCGCCAGTGTGAGTCCCAGCCTCATGCAGTTGTTCAAAAGCGTCATATTGCAAGGATATTTTTTCAGCCCTTCCGTCAGCCTGTCGTAGGTCGCGAGACAATCGGCGGCGTCTCCGTATTTCTGTAAGGCCATGTCCCCCTCTGTGATTTTCAGAGCCTCGTCGTTTTCTTCGGCCCCGTCTATGCCAAAAATCACATCCGTGCTGACGCCGAAAACACTTGCCAGAGGAACGATCTGCGAGATGTCGGGCAGACCGCTTTCGTTTTCCCACTTTGAAACGGCCTGCGGAGTAACATTGATGAGCTCCGCAAGCTCCTCCTGAGTGAGCTCTTTTTCCCTGCGAAGCCTTTTGATATTTTGTCCGATAGACTTAGCCATATGAATTCCTCCGTATCTTTTCTTTGGCCTTATTTTATCATACACGGGATAAAAATACAAGCTATTTAAAAGATACAACCTGTCAACGGTGCGTGGAGGTTTTGGCGGAAAGTGAAGCTCACAATGTAATCTGGAGGCAGGGGGCTGTAAAAAAATCGTGCAGAACGTTCAAGGGCATAAATTATAAAGAAAAACCGTCTTTTTCTCGTAAAAAGGCGGTTTTTCCACATCAATTCACAAATTTGATTTTATTGTCGGGTTTATCAAAATATGAATTTGGCCTAAATAAAGACTTTCGGCCCTTGAACGGTCTGCGCCGTTTTTTACAGCCCCTTACGTTTATTCGTTTCCCGCTTTTCTATACGCTCTTTCCATTTGGACTGCAAGGGCTTTCCGGCGCGAATATGGGATATGGTTTCGCTCATGACATCATAGTTGAGCCGGGTCCCGACGCCGTCACTTTGATATGTCGCCGAACGGTCGCGGCATATACCCATTCTTTCGCCCACGGCTCCGGCGTCGATATTGGCGCCAAGGAACAAAAATTCCCAGCCGTACTTTGACTTTTGCCGTTCTATCATGGGCTTAACCTTTTCATAGCTGTATCGGCGGCTGGCGTTTTCCATGCCGTCTGTGGTGATAACAAACAGCGTCCGCTCGGGCACGTCCTCCTCACGGGCGTATTTGTGGACGTTGCCGATGTGGTGGATGGCTCCGCCAACGGCGTCAAGCAGGGCCGTGCAGCCCCGGACATAATACTCATTGCGGGTCAGCTCGGGCACTTTATCCACCGGTACGCGGTCATGAATGACCTCCGACACGTCGTCAAAAAGCACAGTCGAGATCAGCGCCTCGCCCTCCTCGTTTTTCTGCTTTTGCAGCATGGAGTTGTAGCCGCCGACGGTGTCGCCCTCCAGTCCGCACATGGAACCGCTCCGGTCAAGGATAAATACGAGTTCGGTCAAATTCTTTTTCATTTTTGTTTTCCTCTCTTTCGTTTTTTTTGTGACTTTATTATAGCAAAACCGAAAGAGAGAAAGGTCGCCCGTCAAGCGACAAATTAAGCGCCGATGAGCGGCTGGTCAAAGGCGAAGAGAACCTCGTTTATCTCAAAAATATTGTAGTTTTTGTTAGTGATGAAATATTCGATGATAATGTCGAATTTGCTGCTGCGGCTCAGGGCATAGCCCGCCCGGCCGATAAGATCCCGAGCACCGTCAAGATCGAGCTCCAACGCGAGGGCAAAGGCCACCGCCGTCGTCTTGCCGGGCTTATACTGGGGATTGCTGCGGATTTTTGAAAACAGCTTGCGGTCGATATTAGCCTTTTTGTAGACCTGAGCGTCCGTCATGCCGCTTTTGTCGATGAGGGCCAGCAGATGCTCCGAAAACGAGGCATCCATATGACGGAGCATTTCATCTATGTTCCCCACCGTCGGGAGGGCCGCGTCCATCATGGAGTAGGCTTCGGCAGCTTCCCTCTTAGTCAGGCGGCGGCGTTGGTCGGTTTCGGCGTAACGGATAAACTCCTCCACGTCGGCAAACAGCTTTGAGCTTATCTCGAATGCGCTTTTGTCGTAAACGACAAGGTAAATGTCCATATCGTTTTCCGCCAGAAAATCCATTATGGCGTTGGTGGCAACCTTCAGGGCCTCTGCCTTGGGATAGCCGTATATCCCCGAAGAGATCAGAGGAAAGGCTATGGATTTCGCCTTTTTTGCCTTTGCCAGATCAAGGCAGCTCTTATAGCAGGAATAGAGGAGTCCTTCCTCCCCATGCCTGCCGTCAATATAGATAGGGCCGGGGGTATGAATTATGTATTTGGCCGGTAGTTTATACCCCTTGGTGCAAACGGCCCGGCCGGTTTCGCAATGGCCTAATTTGGCACACTCGGCCGCCAGAGCGTCGTAGCCCGCCGCCCGGAATATAGCGCCGCAGACTCCGCCTCCGGGAGCAAGATCGATGTTGGCGGCGTTGACAATGGCGTCAACATTCATTTGAGTTATATCATTGCGTATTATTTTAAACGGCATATTTATACCCCCTTGCTATAATGGCTTCTATGAGAGTAAACAGCGTTTACGAGAGGGGAGAAGCCGAAACGTATATCTTGCTCCACCAACGGGCCGCGCCTTTCGTGATCTGATATAATATCATGCACTTTATGCCTTTGCATACTCTGCCTTGAGCTGTGCCAAGGTCTCACGGGAGATGTCCAGCGTGTCCATTATGTCCTCGTCGGATTTGTTTTTCCCGAGGAGGCGGAACACAAGCTTTTTTGTGTTTTCGATTATGCCCTCGGCGCGGCCCTTTTTCTCATAGTCTCTCAGTGTGGCGTTTAAAATCTGCTCATCGTCAAACAGTGAGAACATAATATCATGCACCTCTCCTTCATGGCTTGACAAGTATTCTTTCAATACATTTTCGTCCTTGGAAATATTTATGGTTTCTTCTATGGCTTCGCGGGTACGGCCATGCTTCTTAAGCTGTTCGGTATAGATTTTAGTGAATGTCACGTATTGGTTGATAATATCTCCTTTTTCACCATCGGTTATTACCCCGACTCTAACCTCAAGTGCCGACTGCTCGCCGCCAAAGAACTCTTCCGAAAGGGTTATATATCCCTCCTCCACTTTCTTCTCGCCGGTGTAGATAACATACAGCTCCGGTTTGGGAAGAACAAGTTTTGAACTTCCGTAGACGTTTAGCTGTTCCTTCTCGATATAGTCCTGATAAGTCTGTACCAGATACATCAAGCCACGGATGATTATGTTCACCGTCCATGTGCTTTGAGCCTCTACCAAGACAACGAGCCGTCCATCCACAGTGAAGCCAAGATCGTTATAAATGCTGTCCGTAAGGATATTTTTAAGAGTAACAATCTCTATTCTCTCCTCAGGAACAGCTCCAACCTCCGGATGCAGGGCCTCATAAAGCTGTGCCACATATTTGGGATGCTGGAATAAATTGGTGAACACGCTGTCCTTCACGTTGCGCTTCACGAGTGTACTCTTGGCCATGGCATCACGCCCTTTCTATTTTCAGTATAGCACGAAAACAGAAAATTGTCAACATTTATTATCGGCAAATCCGGCCTAAAGTATGCCTGATCTTGCCTCAATTCTGCGTAACCGTACCGAGTGAAGAGTAACCCGTAAGTCGTGAGCTCAAAGGTATAGGTTGGGGAAATTGGGTAGGCCGACCTTGTCCGTCAATGTCGGCATAATCTGATTAAAAATTTTAATTGATTTTACATTAGAGGCATAAGAAAAATGTCCCCGCCGTGTTTGTATTATTCAAAAGCACGTCGTTTTTTTCTGAAATCCATACTAACTCGCTTCATAAAGCCTTTTCACAAGCAATATACACTCCTGCACGGTTACGGTGTTTTGCGGTGCCAGCAGGGTTTCGGAGACGCCTTTCATAATTCCCGCATCGTTAAGGCGGGCAACGGCTTCGGCGGCCCATGCCGATACCGTATCTTTGTCCGTATAAGTGTCCGTAATAGCCGCCTTGCTTTTTATGACGCTTCTTCCGGTCTCCTTTTCAATATAATCGGCGGCGCGGCAAAGCATAGCCGCTGTCTGTTCCCGAGTGGCATAGTCCCCGGGCGAAAAGGCGGCCTCGCCCGTACCGCTGATTATGCCGGCGTTATATGCCTTAAGCGCGGCAATATTGGAGGTGTCGGCGAAGCAGCTCTCATCGGCGGGAGATAATTCCCTGCCAACGGCTTTTTCCAACTCGTTTATTATAAGCTCCGCAAATTCGCTTCGGGTTATACTGCTTTGCCAACCGTAAGATGTTCGTTCAGTGATCAATCCAATGGATTTGGCCCGCTCTGTTTCATCGGTTGCCCATGGGGACGGAATGTCAGTAATACCGTATTTTTCTCTGTCCCATGCGTATGTGTTTGCGTCGAGCCATTCGTCCCATGCTATACTGTCCGGATGATATATTTCGTGAAATATTTTATTTTCATTTCCCGTGGATCGGACAGAAGGCGGTGTGTCTCCCAAGAAAACCATAGCGTTAAAATTATGGCTTCCCGACAGTATTAAGGCAATACCGCACAAAGACCGCTTAAGGGCTTTGTACCCATCTTGCTTGCATCTTTTCCGACGTTTCTTACGAAAACTCCTTGAAATACGACAGTATTCCTGCGTCGTTTTCGTAATTCCGTCAAAAAATCTGCCGCGCAATATGGGCACAATCTCTGTGCGGTATTGCCTTAAGTCTCCTATTTTACACTTTGGAGGAATAGTAAGCTTCTTTAGACTATGACATAAACTGAAGGCGCCGCTGCCGATAGTTTCAACATTGCCCGGAATATTGATTTCGGTCAGATAATAGCAATTATAAAATGCCTCGGAATTGATTGTTTTTAATTCGTCGGGCACAAGGTCACAAGAATAAAAAGCGAATTCTTCTATGGTTTCGACGGTGTCGGGAACAACATATTTTCGCCCGTCTTTTCCCGCCGGATAACAAATCAGAGTTTTCATATCCTTGGTAAAAAGGACTCCGTCAACGACGTATAATATTTGTTATTCCTGTCTACGGAAATTTCCTTCAGGCTCCTGCTTCCGAAGGCCCCGGGGCCTATGCTTTCCACTTCCCGCGGAATAAAAACCGAACGTATATTGCTGCCGGTAAAAGCATATTGTCCGATCGTTTTTACATTGGCCGGAATAGTAATGCTTTTAACGGAAGTGTTTTTAAATGCGTCTTCGCCTATGGATATGAGACTTTCCGGCAATGAAAGGGCTTCAACGGTTTCATTAAACCAAAACATATTCTTGCCTACGGATGTTATCCCCTCGTTAAAAATAACTTTTTTAACCGGGGGATTTGTTTTAATATCAGTTGGATTTGAATATGTCGGCTCCCAGGAACGAATTCTGTTTTCTTCACCGGATAAGTAGTCCCAAGTTTGCCCTGTACCGCTGACTGTCAGCGTGCCGTCCTCGGATAAGCTCCACAAGGCATTGTCCCCGCATTGACCAGTGTTCGGCGTTTCGGAAAACGCCGTCCCCGAGATCAGCGCCGCGGCAGCAAAAAGCATAAATAAGTATTTTTTCATAATGTTCATTCCCTTTCCGTTTTGGCACTTGTGTGCCTTTATAGTAATAGACGGAATGGGAACGAAAAAAGTTCCGTGTTTTTGGGAAAAATTTTTCCAGTTCCACGGTCGAACACGTGTCAGTGTCCTCAACCGGTAATAAGGCAGAACATATATGAAGCTTAATATTATACAAAAAACTGCATACCCAAGCCTTGCGTGAAAGCCGAAACAGTCGTATAATAAAAGTGTGGACACCAAAAGGGCCGCACAGGATAAAAATATATTGTCGGGAGTGATTTTATGATTGAAAATATAGTCAGGGGATACAAGGTTTTTCACAAAAATTGGACCTGTCGGGATAAACAGTATTCCTGCCCCGGAAGGTTTGAGGAGGACGTCGTCCCCTCTGTTTGTCATCGGGGAATGCACTTTTGTACGGAAATTGAGCGCTGCTTTGACTATTATGCTTTCAACTTGGAAAATCATGTGGCCGAGGTGGTCGCGTACGGCGATGTGGACGAAAAGGACGGCAAATGCGCCACAAACAGGCTCGACATTCTGCGGGAGGTTCCGTGGGCGGAGCTGCTGGGCATGGTGAACAAAGGGAAATGCTGTACGGGCCTGCATAACACCGGAGACTATAACACCGGCAGCCGAAACACCGGCAGCCGTAATTCGGGCGACGACAATACCGGCGACGGCAACACGGGCTATTATAACGACGGCTCACGCAACACGGGCGCAAACAACAAAGGCAGTCACAATTCCGGCGGCCATAACAGCGGCGACTTTAATTCGGGCAGGCAAAATACCGGTGACGGCAACAGCGGAAATTTTAATACCGGCAATGATAACAGCGGGAACAGTAATACCGGCGGCGGCAATTCCGGAGATTTCAATGTGGGATTTTTCAACAGCGGATACGGCAATGTGGGCGAGTTTAACAGCGGAACCTTCAATGTCGGCCATTTCAACAGCGGGATCGGCAACCTTGGGGATTACAACAGCGGAAGCTGGAACAAGGCCGATTATTCCAGCGGTTATTTTAACACGGCCCCGCAAAGGCTGTATTTCTTCAATAAGCCTTCCGACCTGACCGAGGCCGAGTGGAGGAAAAGCGAGGCATACCGAATTTTAATGGAAATGCCTACGGGAAAAATCAGCGAAATGTATATTGCGGCCCTATCTTCTTATGAAAGAAATCTCTATGCGAGGGAGGCCGCCGGAAAAATAAAGGGCGGTGAAAAATCCGTTGTAAACGGCTGGTGGAAGGGACTGACCGACGGTGAAAGGTCCGCCGTCATGTCGATGCCGAATTTTGACAGGGATATATTCGGTGAAATAACCGGAATTGAGCTTTGAGATGAGACGCCGCCGGACGGGGCAAATAAGCCGTATAATAAAATTTGGCATGAAAAAAGGACTGTAAAAAAACAGCATAAAAAATCCGAGGTTCACCGATAAGGCGAGCCTCGGATTTTTTTGCCTCCGCACATGGATTTCAGCACAAAATGCCGCAGCCCTATTGATTTTGTTCTTCTTCTATCACTCCTGCAACTCCCAGCGGCATCATTTTGCCATGCTCCCAGACAAACAGCCTAACGTCAGCTATCTCAGGTACATCAGTAAAATCGAATGTGAATATTTTTTTCTCTCCGTTTTCAAGAAATGCGTTTTGCGTATTCACGCCAACAAGTCTGCCGCCGCCGTCATACAGCGCCATTATAATATCCGCGTCCGCGTCGGCCGCCGTATTCGTAACGCTCGCGATAAACGCGGCGCTTTCGCCGTCTATGACGCTGTCCGTGATTTCCGCGCTTACCGTGCCGATCGTGAACTCGTTTTTGTTGTATGCGTAATCGCTGACGGAAAACTCAAGGCTTTCCATGTCCATGTCGGTTATATCCATTTTTATTACCGTTTCCTTTTCGGCCTTCACCGGCACGGTAACCGTTTTGCTGTTTGCGTCATGCGCCGCGGCGCCCATCAGATAGCGATTGTCGCTCGCCTCAAAGGACGCGTAGGTTTTTCCGTCCTCCTCGTAAATTTTCGGATTTTTTATCTTGGGCGCAATGGAATCGACGTAGAATTTATACGTCTTTTCCTCGGTTCTGCTCCGCTCGCTCTCATAGGCGAGAGTGCCCGATAGCGTCACGGTGTAGTCGCCGTCCGAGTCTCCCACGCCAATCGGAACAATCTCCATATAATCCTCCTTACGTGACAGTCCTGTATATGATGGCTCCGTAATGATAATATCGCCGTTTGAATTTTTAACCGTTGTGGTGACGTCGCGCAGTGAACGCAGCATACGAATTTCTATATTATATTCAAGATCAATGCTGTTTGAAAGGCCGACATAATCCTCGCTTTCGTATTCGTTCCTGTCCGGCGCGTCATCGGAAACAAACACATTTGTGCCAAGCATGACGTCTGATGCCATCAAGCCGCCGTTTTCCTTGCCGCCGCCTTCCTCGAAATACGAGGGAGTCATGGCGTCAAACGCAGTCCAATCGCCGTAGAAGCCGGTGTACGGCATACTCGCCTCCGTCACCGAGCCGTCCCTTGACGAGAGAACAACATAACCGTCAACCCAAAAGCCGTTTGTGAAAATTTCTTTGTTCGCGGCTGTCTGCTCACTGTTAAGCGTTATTTTAAGCGTTATTTCCTTTTCTCCGTTTGCGGGGATTGTCACGCTCTCGGGATTATCGGCGGCGGGCTCAAATTCAAGCGGCACGGAGTCGGTGATCATGTTTTTGTCGTCTCGCTCCTCATAATTGTCGGTGAACGCGTATATTTTAATACTGTCGTACGTTACATCCTCACCCGTCAGATTTTCCGCCGTGAATTTAAGCGTTATATTGTCGTCAAGCCGGTCCCTCAGGCTGAGCTTAGACTTGCCGGTGTCACCCTTCAGTATTACGGGGAGCGTCAAGGCGTCCGAAAGGTCGGCAAGACCCGCGCCCTGCCGTCTCGGCGACTCGGGGAGCGTCTTCTCCTCGTCTTGGAAAACAATATCCGCCGAGCTCATCAGCAGATTTTCCATAAGCGCGACCTTATCCGCGCCCGTTACGTCGGGACATTTCTCGTCGACCAAGCCGCTCATAAGCGCCATCGCGCCCGTTATCTGCGGAGACGCCATGGATGTGCCGCTGTCGTTTACGTACTCGTCGTCATTTCCCGCCGAAAGTATATCGCTGCCCGGGGCGGTGATTTCCGGCTTCAGCTCAAGGTCGGGTTGGGTGCCCCAGCTCGTATAGTATGCCATGCCCGGCGCTTGCTCTTCTGGAGTCCTGTTTTCTTCCCTGTCGGTTTTAATGGTTTTGGTCTCCGCGCTCCTGAGCAGGTCGCCGACGGTTTTGCTAACCATTATGCCCGGTATCTCATCGCTTGCCGTAATTACATTCCCGATCTGTTCGTCTTCCGACACGACTATAAGGCCCACAACACCCATTTCAAGCAGAATGCCGCTTTTCGCGTCCGACCCCTCCGGAACCACCGCTATTTTGCCCGCGATATCGTCCATCGCCTGAAAATCGGCCAGAGTATCGCCGCAAACATAATCGTAGTACTTATCCGCAAATTTTTCAAAAAACAGCTTGCTGTACAGGGGCGTGCTCAATCTTTCACCGCCGCCAAGCGTAAAGTCCCCGGTGAAGACCCATTTTTTATTCGGGTCGACCGACGCGACCGACGTTGTCGCGGAGACCGACGCCGGTACGTTGTTATATATGTAGTCGGGATTATCAGTCGTTTCCTCGCATCTGTCGGAGTTACCCGCCGAGCATACGACCGCGATGCCCGCTTTGCGCATATTTTCCACGGCCGTATCATAAGGAGCATACTCCGCGATGGTTGATCCGAGACTCAGATTCACGGCGCACACACCGAGCTTTGACGCGTCGTCCAGTGCGTCAATAACCACATCAATAGCCAATGAACCGTCATCGCCATCATACCCGGCCTTCATAAGCACAAGCTGCGCCTCGGGCGCGACGCCCGAAAAGGTTGTACCCTCAAACACGCCGTTTTTACCCGCCGCTATACCCGCGACGTGGTTGCCGTGAATTTGCAGCGCGTTGTATGTGTCCGCGTCGCCGTAACAGTAATCGTACGCGAACGGAATTTTTTCGCTTCTATAGACCTGATTTGCCGATATATCGACGTTAAACTCGTTGTTTTCGATAAATTCGCGTATCTTGCTTTTTGTCAGCGTCGGCTCTTCAACACCGGATGCGAAAAACTCATGGGACGTGTCAAAGGCGGCGTCTATGATTGCGATAACCTTTCCGCGGCCGTCAAAGCCCGCATCGTACATCGCCTGCGCGTTCATCATCGCCGCGCCGTAGCCCGGCTCGCTTTCGCCGTTTGATACCGGCTCGGCGGGAACTTCAAAGGTTACCGATTTGTACACGTTTTTTACGCCGTCAACGGCCCTTATCTTTTCAATATCGCTTTCGTAAGCCTCTACCGAGAATCCGTTAAATACGCTCGTATATGTTCGGCCGGAATTGACATCCGCTCCCACGCGCTTCTCAATATCGGACTTTACCGCCGACTGCGCGCTTAAAAGCCGCGCCTCCGTTTCCTTCGCCTCGTTCGTATCCATATACTCCGACGCCCCCATAAGGACGGCGTTTTTCGTTTCCAAAAGCGGGGCTCCCTCCGTTTCGACTATGAGCGTCACTCTGTCGCCAATAGGCGTCGCTCTCTCGTCCCTGGCAATCGCCGGAACGTATGACGCACCGATAAACAGCGCCGCCGACAACACGGCGGAAATAAATTTCCTGTTCATGAATATCAATCCTCCATATTTACTTGTATACATTATATTATATCATAAAATGTTTGTCCTGTCAATAATATTTGCGCCGCACAACATGCGTTTTACGTTTCCGGACTAAAGATTACTCGAATTTGCGTGCGTTTTTCCCGGCAGGCCGAATACATTTTAGAAAACAACAAATTGAGTGCTGCGACGGTTTTATCAAATATTCGGGAGGGGGAAGCCCCATCAGCTCATGGCGCCGTGCTCTTGTCCGAATTTTTTCATGATACAAATTCCTGTCAACCGTCTTATTTGGGCCAATACTCAAGCTCAAGAGTGTCCAGATTGACTTTGCATCTGCAATTTTGCCAGCCGTTTCTGCAGGCGTTGATATAAAGGTATCCGCCGTCGATTTCTATCTCGGGGGAATATATGTATTCGCGGCACTTAATGTAGCGCCCCGGAAGATTTTCCTCGACGCAGGGCTCGCTTATTTCATCGGCTGCATCCGCGGCCTTTTTGTAGCCAAAGTACCATTTGTCGCCGCTGTCAATAGCCGGTTTTACCATCTCGGCCTCTCCCTTTTGTATAAAAAGGCAGTTTGCATACGGCTCCATTATAGGCTGAACCCACCGGTATGCATCAAGGATAAGAGTTGAAATTCGTATATCGCCTGACACTATGTTTTCATTTGAAACTCTACTGGGATCCTTTACAAGAGAAAAGTATCTGCTGTCGCAGCGCACTTTAATGCCGCTTTCCGGGTCATAGCTGAATTTTACGCCAAGCTGCTCGACCTTCGTCCAATCCAAAGGCATATAAAGCATCTCGGCATATACGAGAAACGGGTATTCCTCGCTTTCCGACAAAACGCCGTTTATGTAAACCGGGCTCTCGTATACATAGGCTTTGTCGGAGGAAATGTCAGGCAGCTCCTCGGGCGGAATATAGTCGGGGTTAGGCTGCAGCCCCGAGCCCATCGTATAGCTGACTTTTTCCGGAATCTCCCTTGTCCATAAATATGCACATTTAGCATATTCAAGCGGGTTTTCCCTTTTATGGATGTAGAGGACTCCGTTGTCGTCAGCCTCACGCTCAAAGGATAACACATTGAGCACCGACTGATCAAGCGGCAAATAAACAATATCCTTATATACAATCGGCGGCCACTCCATCGCGGAGGATAAATTATAATGGTTTACATCTATTGTCATTGTGCTTGGCTCAACGGAAACCTCGCTGGCAAAGCCGGTTTGACAGCAGCCAAGCAGAAGCGTAAACAACATAGCAGTAAACAGTTTTTTCATAATTTTCAGTTCCTTTCTATTTTCGGCACTTTGGTGCCTTTATAGTAATAGACGGAATTGGAAGGAAAAAAGTTCCGTGTTTTGAAAAAATTTTTTAAACTTTTTTTATAAATTATATCACTGTGTTTGGATTGTGTCAATATAAAATGCGCGGGCGATTTTAACGTAATTTAGATTTACAATATATGTGAGGTAAAAGGCAAGAAAAATAACAAAGCGTGACATAAATTCATGTAAAAAACAGGCCCCGGCTTGAGTAAACGCTGATTAAATAACGCTTGAGGCTCAGTACGACGCTTGACGGCCAAATTTCCCCGATACTGCGTCAAAAATGCTCGAAATACATCAAGTATTTCTGCGCTTTTTTCCTTGTCTCGTGAAAATTATGTCTCGCCAATCGCCGCACTGTATTTAATCAGTGTTTACTTGAGCCGAAACCTGTTTCATAAATTCTTTGCAGGATTTTACACCGCTGTTCTTGAAATAGAACTTTTAATATTAAGTTTTTACAGGTACTGTATTACCGCGTCGCCCATTTCTTTGGTGCCGATGGGGGTAATTCCGCCTGCGATGTCGGCGGTGCGGCAGCCCGCATCAAGGGCCTTGCCTACGGCGGCCTCAATGGCGTCGGCCTCGGCCTGCATACCGAAGGAGTAGCGGAGCATCATGGCGCCGGAGAGGATGGTTGCCAGGGGATTGGCGATATTTTTTCCTGCGATGTCGGGAGCGGAGCCGTGAACTGGCTCGTACATTCCGAAGCTGCCCTCGCCCAGTGAGGCGGAGGGGAGCATTCCGATGGAGCCGGTTATCTGGCTGGCCTCGTCGGAGAGTATGTCGCCGAAGATGTTGCTGGTGGCGATAACGTCAAACTGACGGGGATTGCGAACCAGCTGCATGGAGGCGTTGTCCACATAGAGGAAGTCCACCTTGATTTCGGGATAATCGGCAAATACCTTGCCCGCGCACTCGCGCCACATACGGGAGGTTTCAAGGATGTTGGCCTTGTCGACTACGGTCACGTGCTTATTGCGCTTCATGGCGATTTCCGCCGCCTGACGGAGAAGACGCTCTATCTCGTAGAAGGAATATTCCTCCACATCATAGCCGGTATTACCGTCCTCGCTGCGGCCGCTCTTGCCGAAGTATATGCCGCCGGTGAGCTCGCGGACGATCATAATGTCAAGGCCGCCCTCGATAATGGACTCCTTAAGGGGGCAGGCCTCCTTGAGCTGATCATACATGATGGCGGGGCGGAGGTTGGCAAACAGTCCCAGACCTCCGCGGAGACCCAGCAGGGCCTGTTCGGGACGGATGCCGGGGATGTGATCCCACTTGGGGCCGCCAACGGCGCCAAGAAGCACGCTGTCGCTCTTTTTGCAGGCCTCGAGGGTCGCTTCGGGCAGAGGCTTGCCGGTGCTGTCGATGGCACAGCCGCCGGCCTCGAGATATGTGTAGTTGAACTTGTGTCCGAATTTCTCTCCCACCGCGTCCAGAACCCTCACGGTCTGAGCAATGACCTCTTCACCAATTCCGTCGCCGGGGATAACTGCTATATTCTTTATCATGCTGATTTCCTCCTTACATACGGGACGCATAATTCGTAAGTCCGCCCGCGTTGATTATTTCCTGTATAAACTCCGGGAAGGGAGTGGTCTTATATTCCTTGCCCTTGGTGACGTTCTTTATAACGCCCGCGGAAAGATCGGCCTCAATAACGTCGCCCTTCTCCGCCTCGTCCACGCACTCGGCGCACTCGAGGATAGGCAGACCGATATTGATGGAATTGCGGTAAAAAATGCGGGCGAAGCTCTTGGCTATTACAAGGCTGATGCCGCTGGCCTTGATGGCGATGGGTGCGTGCTCACGGCTGGAGCCGCAGCCGAAGTTGAAGCCGCCTACCATCACGTCGCCCTCGTGAACCTCTTTAATAAAGTTCTGGTCAATGTCCTCCATGCAGTGCTCGCTGAGGAGCTTCGCGTCGCTGACATTGAGGTAGCGGGCGGGGATGATAACGTCGGTATCGACATTGTCGCCGTATTTGAATACGTTGCCTTTTATCTGCATAAAATCACGTCCTTTCTCTTATTCAGCGGGAGCCGTAATGTAACCGGTGAGGGCGCTGGTTGCGGCCACAGCGGGAGAGGCCAGATATACCTCGCTCTCGACGTGGCCCATGCGGCCCACGAAGTTCCGGTTGGTGGTGGAAATGGCTCTTTCTCCGTCGGCCAGTATACCCATGTGTCCGCCAAGGCAGGGGCCGCAGGTGGGGGGCGAAACTATGCAGCCGGCGTCCATGAATATCTTGAACAGACCGTTCTCCATGCACTCCGTCCAGATCTTGGGGGTGGCGGGGATGATAAGGCAGCGGACGCCCTCGGCCACGTGCCTGCCCTTCATGATGTTGGCCGCGATCTCCATGTCGCTGTAACGGCCGTTGGTGCAGCTGCCGATAACGGCCTGATCCAGCTTGATGTGCATGGCTTCGGCCTCCTGTACGGTCTTGCCGTTCTCGGGCAGATGGGGGAAAGCCACCATCTGGGGCACCTGAGCGAGGTCGATCTCCATCGTGGTCTCATATACGGCGTCCTCGTCTGGGGTGACAAAGGAATAGTCCTTGCATCCGGCGGCCTTAAGGTATGCCTCGGTCTTGTCGTCGCCGGGGAAGATGCCGTTCTTGGCGCCGGCCTCGATGGCCATATTTGCAATAGTGAAGCGCTCGTCCATGGTGAGCTCGCCAACGCCGGGGCCGGTAAATTCCATGGAGGCGTAAAGGGCGCCGTCAACGCCGATCTTGGAAATGATGTAGAGGATGAGATCCTTGCCGCAGGTGTTTTTACCGAATTTGCCCGTCAGGTTGAAGCGGTGAGCCCGGGGCACCTTCATCCACGCCTTGCCTGTGGCCATGCCAACGGCCATATCCGTGGAGCCCACGCCTGTGCTGAAGGCGTTCAGCGCGCCGTAGGTGCAGGTGTGGCTGTCGGCGCCGATGATGGCGTCGCCGGCCTTAACTATGCCTTTTTCGGGGAGGATGGCGTGCTCGACGCCGGCGCAGCCGCCCTCAAAATACTTGCTGACGCCCCACTTCTTTGCGAACTCACGGACGCGCTTGCACTGCTGGGCGCTCTTGATGTCCTTGTTGGGGGTGAAGTGATCCAGCACAAAGCAGACCCTGTCCGGATACTTTACGCTGAAACCGGCCTTTTCAAACACGTTTACCGCCACAGGGCCGGTAACGTCGTTGGCCATACACAGGTCAAGGTTTACCAGCACAAGCTGGTCGGCCTGTACCTGATCCAGCCCCGCCTTTTTGGCGAGGATCTTTTGAGTCATTGTCATTCCCATATCTATATCACCTTTCCTTATTTTTCCTTTTTATTTTTCAGGAGCTTATATTCGATAGAGTCCTCCAGCGCCTTCCTTGACGCCATGATTATGTCGGTGCTGACGCCCACCGTCGTCCAGTTTTCGGTGCCGTCGGTGGATTCCACCAGAACCCTTACCACAGCCCCCGTGGCCGCCGACTGGTCGAGCACACGCACCTTATAGTCCACAAGGCGCATACTCTCCAAATCGGGGTAAAAGCGCTTCAGCGCCTTTCTCAGGGCAATATCCAAAGCGTTCACAGGGCCGTCGCTGCTGTCGGCGGCGGTTATTTCGCTCTCGCCGTTGACGTTGACCTTGACGAAGGCTGTGGAATAGCCGATGAGTGTGTCGCCGGCCATACCGTCCTTTTCCGTCATGGCCCTGAACCGCTCGATGTCGAAGAAGTGGCGGGTTTCTCCCAGTACCCGGCGTATCTCCAGCTCAAGGCTGGCCTCCGCCGCCTCGAACTGGTAGCCGTTGTACTCCAGCTCCTTCATTCTTGCCAGAATGGCTTTTATCTTCGGAGAATTGCGGTCGATTGTCGGGTCGATTTTTGACAGCAGGGGCATGAGGGCGCTCTTGCCCGCCACCTCGCTGACCAGCAGGGTCCGCTCGTTGCCCACCACCGCCGGGTCGATATGCTCAAAGGTCTGTGGCAGCTTCATCACCGCGTCAATGTGCATCCCGCCCTTGTGGGAGAAGGCGCCCTTGCTGACATAAGGCATACCGCTGATGCTTATGTTGGTGATTTCGGCCACTCCGCGGCAAACCGAGGTCAGGCTTTCAAGCTGGGCTGGGGACAGGATGTCATAGCCGCGCTTGAGCTGCAGATTTGCGATTATGGTCGCCAGATTTGCGTTGCCGCAGCGTTCGCCGATGCCGTTCAGAGTGCCCTGCACATGACAGGCTCCGGCCAGCACGCCCATCACCGCCGAGCCGACGGCCATTCCGCTGTCGTTGTGAGTGTGGATCCCCACGGAGCAGCCCACGGCCGCGACGGCGGCTGCGGTGATTTCGGCCACCTCGTCGGGGAAGCAGCCGCCGTTGGTGTCGCAAAGGCATATCACCTCGGCGCCCGCTTTGTCGGCGGTGCGTATCACTTCGACGGCGTAATCCGGATTCAGCTTGTAGCCGTCGAAGAAGTGCTCGGCGTCGAAGATCACCCGTTTGCCGCGGCTGACGGCGAAGCTCACCGTGTCGCCTATCATGGCCAGGTTTTCCTCTAAAGTGGTGTGGAGAACCTCGCTGACGTGGAGATCCCAGGCCTTGCCGAAGATGGAAACATATTCGGTGCCGGCCTCCATCAAAGCCTCCAGCGCGGGATCGCCGGCGGCGGAGGTGCCCACCCGCCTTGTGCTGCCGAAGGCCACAAGCTTTGCGTGTTTAAGGGGATATTTGGCTATCTCCTTGAACAGCTCCCGATCCTTCACGTTGGAGAAGGGATTGCCCGCCTCGATGAGGTCGATGCCCAGCCCGTCCAGCAGCCGCACGATTTTGATTTTGTCAGGGATAGAAAATGACACCGCCGCCGACTGAGCGCCGTCACGGAGGGTCGTGTCCAGAACTTGAAGTTTCATTGAACCTGTCCTTTTGCATTTATTATCCTCATCATTATAATACCTGCGCCGCCGTATGTCAACATTGTTTTTTATCGGAGTTCCGGCTATTTTTAAGCTTTTTTGATATATCCCGAAAATTTTTTTGATAAATATTCAAAAACCACTTGCATTTTGGAAAAAAATCTGTTATAATAATTTGCGATTGATTTAGTAATGGATCATTTAAGGAGGTAATAGCTATGGCAAAGTGCGACATCTGCGGCAAGGGCGTGACCTTCGGCATTAAGGTTTCACACTCCCACAGAAGAGCCAACCGTGCGTGGAAGCCCAATATCCGGACCGTCAAGGCCCTTGTGAACGGCACACCCAAGACAATTCATGTATGCTCCCGCTGCCTTCGCAGCAACAAGGTAGTCCGCGCTGTCTGATGCGGACTGAGCAGCATATTGTTCGCAATGCGGACGCCCCGACGGGCGTCTTTTTGCGTTGTTGGCGGGATTAGTATGTAAAATTTAAAGAATTTTTTAAACCGAAGAATTTTAGTTGACAGCGGGCCAAAAACGTGGTAAAATATAATCGATATGCTATGTTAATGTAAGGAATGATAAAAAATGGGATTTTTGGATAAGATATTCGGCAGCTATTCCGAGCGGGAGGTAAAGAAGATCGCTCCCATAGCGAAGAAGATAATGGATATGGAGCCTCAGTTCCAGGCTCTCAGCGACGACGAGCTTCGCGGCAAGACCGACGAGTTCAAGGCCAGGCTGGCCAAGGGAGAGACCCTGGACGACATACTGCCCGAGGCCTACGCCGCCGTCCGTGAGGCCGCGTGGCGTGTGCTGGGCATGAAGCACTTTTACGTTCAGGTCATCGGCGGCATAGTCCTCCATCAGGGCCGCATCGCCGAGATGAAAACCGGTGAGGGCAAGACACTTGTCGAGACTCTGCCCGCATACCTCAACGCCCTGACGGGACGGGGCGTACACATCGTTACCGTCAACGACTATCTGGCCAAGCGCGACAGCGAGTGGATGGGCAAGCTTTACCGCTTTATGGGCCTAACCGTTGGACTGAACATCAGCCAGATGGAGCCCAGGGAGAAGCAGGCCGCATACAGAGCCGACATCACCTACGGCACCAACAACGAGTTCGGCTTCGATTATCTCCGTGACAACATGGTTATATATAAGGAAAGAATGGTTCAGCGGGGACACGTGTTCGCTATTGTGGACGAGGTGGACTCCATCCTTATCGATGAGGCCAGAACGCCCCTTATCATCAGCGGCGCCGGAGAGGAGTCCAACAAGCTCTATGAGGTGGTTGACCGCTTCGTGAAGTACCTCACTCCCATCAAGGTCAAGGAGACCGACGATAAGGAGGAAGAGGACGAGAATATTGACGGCGATTACATTATCGACGAAAAGGCCAAGTCCGTAAGCCTTACCGCCCGTGGTGTTAAGAAGGCCGAGGCCGCCTTTAATATAGAGAACCTTTCCGACCCCGAGAACATGAAGCTCAGCCACCACATCAATCAGGCCATCCGTGCCCACGGCATCATGAAGCGGGACGTTGACTACGTTGTGAAGGACGGCGAAGTACTCATCGTTGACGAGTTCACCGGCCGTATCATGGTGGGACGGCGTTACAGCGACGGCCTCCATCAGGCCATTGAGGCCAAGGAGGGCGTGGAGGTCGCCCGTGAGAACAAGACCCTTGCCTCCATCACTTTCCAGAATTATTTCCGTCTGTACGAAAAGCTCAGCGGCATGACCGGTACGGCCAAGACCGAGGAAGAGGAATTCCGTGGCATTTACGGCCTTGACGTTGTGGAAATTCCCACAAACAAGCCCATCGCCCGCATAGACCAAAACGATCAGGTGTACAAAAACGTCACCGCCAAGTACAACGCCGTTGTCCGTGAGATCGAGGCGGCTCACTCTACTGGCCAGCCTGTGCTGGTTGGCACCGTGTCCATTGACAAGTCTGAAATACTCAGCCGCATGCTGAAGGCCAAGGGCATAAAGCATCAGGTTCTGAACGCCAAGCAGCACGAAAAAGAGGCTCAGATAATCGCTCAGGCCGGCAAGCTTGGGGCAGTTACCATTGCCACTAACATGGCGGGCCGCGGTACCGATATTTCTCTGGGCGGCAACGCCGAGTATCTTGCCAAGAACGAGATGCTCCGCCGTGGCTATACCGACGAGATAATCGCCGAGGCCACAGGCTACGCCGAAACGGACAATCAGGAAATACTTGACGCCCGCAAGGTCTATAACGATTTGTATAAGGAATATAGGGTGGAGGTCGAAAAGGAAGCCGAGCAGGTTCGGGCTCTCGGCGGCCTGTATATCATAGGCACCGAGCGCCACGAGGCCCGGCGTATCGACAACCAGCTCCGGGGCCGAAGCGGCCGTCAGGGCGACCCGGGCAAGAGCACCTTCTTCATCGGTCTGGACGACGACCTGATGAGGCTTTTCGGCGGCGAACGCATTGAAAAAATGGTCAGCTCCATGGGCCTGCCCGACGACGAGCCCATCGAGCAGAAGATACTCACCTCCGCCATTGAAAACGCCCAGAAAAAGGTGGAGGGCCGCAACTACAGCACCCGTAAATACGTGCTCCAATACGACGACGTTATGAACCAGCAGCGTGAGATAATCTACGGTCAGCGCCAGAAGGTGCTGGACGGCGAGGATCTGCGCGACACCATTCAGGGCATGATAGACGAGATAATCAAGTCCGCCGTGGACACCTACTGCAACGCCCCGTACCCGGACGACTGGGATCTCAACGGCTTCTACGACTATGTGGAAAAGCTCTTTGTGCCCCAGGGCGCCCTGCGCTATACAAAGGATCAGTTCAACGACCTGACAAAGGAAAAGGTGCTTGAGGACCTTCACGACTTTGCCGACCGGCGGTACGCCGAACAGGAGGCCCTCTTCGGCCCCAATATGCGGGAGGTGGAGCGTGTCATCGTTCTCCGCGCCGTCGACACCCACTGGATGGATCACATAGATGAGATGGATCAGCTCAAGAACGGTATCAATCTTCGGGCCTACGGCCAACACAATCCCGTGGACGAGTATAAGTTCCTTGGCTTCGATATGTTTGAGGAAATGGTGGCCGGCATCCGTGAGGACACCGTTAGATATGTAATGAACGTAAAGCCCAGAATACAGCAGATCCAGCGGGTACAGGTGGCCAAGCCCACCATGGCCGTCCACGGCGACGGCAGCCAGAGCGTTAAGCCCCGTCCTGCCCAGCGCAAGGCCGTCAAGGTGGGCCGCAACGACCCCTGTCCCTGCGGCAGCGGCAAAAAGTACAAGAATTGTTGTATGGCGAAGGACGAGCAACAGGAGGCGGCAAATAAATGATAGTTGAATACGAACAGTTCAAGCAGGAGCTTGCCGGTCAGGAGGGGCCGATAAAAGAGCTGGGTTCGGCCCTGAACATCGACGGCGCCCGTGAGGAGGCCGCCGCGCTGGAAAAAAAGACCCTCGAGCCCGATTTCTATTCCGATCCGGACAAGAGCCAGAAGGTGCTTCAAAAAATAAAGCAGCTTGGCGCGAAGATAAAGCGCTACGACGACATGGTTTCCCTCTGGGAGGACACCACAACCCTTCTGGAGCTGGCTATTGCCGAGGAGGACGCCAGCGTCATGGAGGAAATTTCCTCCGGCTGTCAGCGTCTTCGGGAGACCGTGGAGGCCACCCGTCTTGAAACCCTGCTCTCCGGCCCCTACGACAGGAGCAACGCCATCATCACCCTTCACGCCGGAGCGGGCGGCACCGAGGCTCAGGACTGGTGCAGTATGCTTTACCGTATGTACCAGATGTGGGCCGAGCGCCGTGGCTATGCCGTGTCCACCCTTGACTTCCTTGACGGGGACGAGGCCGGAATAAAAAGCATAACCATTCTTGTGGAGGGGCTCAACGCCTACGGCTACGCCAAGTGCGAGAAGGGCGTCCACCGTCTGGTGCGCATTTCTCCCTTCGACGCGGCGGGCCGCCGGCATACCTCCTTCGCCTCGGTCGAGGTCATGCCCGACATTGAGGACGACATAGAGATAAACATCAACCCCGACGACCTTAAGATAGACACCTACCGCTCCAGCGGAGCCGGCGGCCAGCACGTCAACAAGACCAGCTCCGCCATCCGCATAACCCACATTCCCACCGGCGTTGTGGTCGCCTGTCAGAACGAGCGCAGCCAGTTCCAGAACAAGGACACCGCCATGAAGATGCTTAAGGCCAAGCTCATGGAGATTGCCGAGGCCGAGCACAAAGAAAAAATCGAGGACATCAAGGGCGTGCAAAAGGAAATAGCCTGGGGCAGCCAGATACGCTCCTATGTTTTCCACCCCTACACCATGGTCAAGGATCACCGCACCGGCTACGAGGTGGGCAACATAAGCGCCGTCATGGACGGAGATCTGGACGGCTTCATCAACGAGTACCTGCGCAAGGCCAGTCTGGGCCAGCTGGAGCTGAAATAAAACCTTTGCCGACTGTTTTATGAGTGAACTTAAGCGAAAAATCAAAGCATGGCTTGACGACTTCCAATTCCGCCACAATTTCAATCTGGCATGGTTCATACGCTACGCCCTCGGCGGCACCGCCACGGTGATTTTGGAGTACACGGTAATGTACCTGCTGCTGTGGTGGACCCTGCCATGGGACGTGATAGTGGCCCTCCTGCCGGAAAGGCTGCAGGCCGCCGCCGCAGGCGAGCTCAGCACCTGGGCGCTGGTTGTCAGCAACGTCATGAGCTATGTTTTCAACTATTTTGTCTCAAAATACTGGGTGTTCCGCAGCCCCGACACCAAACACAGCCGTGACGCGGCGCTGTTTTTCCTGTCCTGCGTGGTGAATTTGATCCTCGTTTCGGTCACCGGCAGGCTCGCCCTTGCGGGGCTGGAGCTTCTGCCCCTCGCCGGAAAGACGTGGGAGATGCTGAAGCCCGCCGTGGCCAAGACCGTGTCCAACATAGTAGCCTATATCTCGGTGCTGCTGTTCAAGCGGTTCATAATCTGGAACGATACCAGCAAATATTGATATTATGTTAATAGACGAAGCCGCGAATTTGATAATGGAAAAGGCCGCCTCTCTCCGGCGCGGGGAGGGGCCGCTTGTTATTGCTCTGGACGGCCGCTGCGCCTCGGGCAAGACCACGCTGGCCGGTAGGCTCGGGGAGCTGATGGGCTGCGCGGTTTTTCACATGGACGACTATTTCCCCCGGCCCGAACAGCGGACGGAGCGCCGCCTTTCGGCCCCCGGCGGCAACGTGGATCACGAGCGCTTCCTGTCGGAGGTGCTTATTCCCCTGCGCTCTGGAGCGGAGGAGATATGCTTTCGTCCCTTTGACTGCCATAAAATGGAGCTGGCCCCGCCCGTTAAGGCGCGGGTCACGCCCACCGTGGTGGTGGAGGGCTCATATAGCTGTCATCCGGCCCTGTGGGATTGCTATGACTTGCGGGTGTTCCTCACGGTAACTCCGGAGGAACAGCTCCGGCGCATAGCCCTGCGCAACGGCCCCGACGGGCTGAAAAGCTTCCGTGAGCGGTGGATACCCATGGAGGAGCGGTATTTTTCCGCCTTTCGGATAATGGAGCGATGTGATATTGTGGTCGGAGATCGGGAGTAATAGAAAATCGGCAGTAATAACTTTTCACACGACAAAAACGGAACCTTTCGGTTCCGTTTTTGTTTGGCTCGGGCCGCCCTGTGGTCGAGGCAGGGCGGCCTTGTGCCTGTAATTTAAGGAAGAATTATAACCACGCTTTCTTTCAGCTCGGTTTTCCGGGCGGCAGCTTCCTCGCGCGCGCCGCCTTTTTTCTGTCCGGCTCCGCTGCAGACGGGCGGATCAGGGATGGCCTCGCCTTTGGAAAGCGGCGGTTAACTTGGGTCGGGGTGGCCGGTCTGTTGCGGCCACGGTGTGAGTGGAATCAGTTTGCAAAAATCTGTTAACACAAAATAGTTTATTGTTTCTGCTTCCAAACCTTATAATCGTCAACAACAGATTTTGTATCTGTGATAACTTTTGCCCCGGTTATGCCTAAACTGGTCGCTTGGAACAGAACCCCGTCCATAACGGCCTTATCGGGAGACAGGTCTTTAATATCTATTGCGGGATTTTCAAATGCTTTTCTCATTTTAATCTACCTCCTTACAGCTCGGGAATGAAGTCGACTTCCGCACCAGCGGAATCAGCTTCGGTCTCGGCGATTTCGGTACTTACAAACTCAATCTCAACACTGTCTAGGCTGAAGATCATAGCACCATCAACGCCTTCACAAGTAACATCATTGCCATTGATAGTTATCTTATAGAACAAGCCCTCAGTTTGAGTTGCTGTTTTATCTGTGCCGTTTACATCAACAATGGTAGATACCTTGAAGCCTATACCATTATCGTAAAGGGCTTTATCCAGTTCTATCGTTGTTCCTGCTTCACTGCTTGTAACTTTAATGAATTCTTTACGAACATCGTTAATAGCGTTCTTGTCATCAAGAACAACACCGCCGGTGCTGAGAATAGCAATGGCCTGTTCAAGCTTTTTTGCATCAAATTTTTCACGATTCAAAGTATCTTTGTAGTCGCTAAGGTTGGTTTTGATATCGTTAGCAAGCAACTCATAAAGAGATGCTTCAGCTTGAGCGATGAGATAACCGCTATTTGTGTCAACAAGCCTTGCCATATAGTAAATATTGCTTCCATTGTCTTTTTTCGGAATAACAAGTACAGACGGAGCCCCGTTACTGAGGACAGAAGTGTCTATAGTCGTATTGTCTACTCCTTTACCGCCTTTTTCATTTGTTGTTTCGTGAAGATCAATAGCTGTAACCTTTAGCGTCTGTCCATCATAAGCACCATCGGCAGTAAAAGTTATGCCCAAAGTATCCGCACTGTCTCCATCAGCAGCAAAGCCAAGTCCAGCGGTGAGTGTAGCCGTCGCAGGAACGTCCACGCCACCTGCATATACGGCAAACTTGCTGATCTCAAGGTCTCCTTCACTTGAGGGATTGTTTCCAAAGAAGGAAACACCGTCAATTCCTCCATTGTTACGGAATGGTATGCCCATCAACATTTTACCTTCACCGGATGATTCATTCCGCACGGAAAGATTATATGTGTTATTTGTAACATCAACATCTACGATAAAAGCATATGACTGATTAAGCTCCATTGTCATAAATTCTTTCTTGGCGGCGTTGTCTCTGTAGTAAATTTTGTCGCCACCGATAGGCAAATGAATACGAAGATTTGTGCCATACGCATCTGTCCCTTTTGCGTCGTACTTAAAAAATCCGATAGCGTTGTCGCCGTTTTGTTTGGCAACAAGAGTAAATGCGACGGTAAATTTGTCTGATATTTCTTTAGGGAAACGATACATTTCACTAAATGTCCTACCCTGATTGTTGATTACTGAGTTAGAACCAACGGTCATGCCGGCTGTAGGATCAAATGTCTTTTCATGAGTCACAACATTTGCCGTCAAGGTAAGGCCTGTATCGGCGATAGTGCCGGTAGTATCCTCCCATGTTACGGGCAATTCCTCGGCTGTCACTGCATCACTGTCAACAGTGGTCTTAATTGCGGTGGGAAGAACATAGTTATATCCTTCGAGAGTATTAATGTCAATGCTGTCGGGGCCGGTGATGGTGGCAGTTAACTCGGCCTCAACCTCAATTTCCTTAGTAGTGGTTGCGATAATAGTATCCTGATCAGACGCCTTATTGGTATAATATTTATCTGCTATGCGACGATTAGTAATAATCTTGCCATCACTGGCGGCACGGCCTTGATCAACGACCTGGTTTTCTGCAACTTTTACCGTTTCGCCTACCTTGCCGGTCTGTTTCTCGATAGTGGCTACAGTTTGACCCTTGTATTTGGCATTTATGACGTAATCCACATCGTCGTTTTCAAGATTGCTAAGTTTGGTTATTTTGAAGTTGTCGATGATGGGCTGAGTATCGTTACCGACCCAAGCGGTCTTAAAGCCCAGTTTTGTCTGCTTGGAACCGGTCCATACAATAAACTGCTTCGTCTCAAATTGATTGAGAGTGTGCAGGGTCATCTGCTGAAGCTTTTGGCTGGTATTGTCATTTTTGTCGGCATACCAATCAGCGCAGGGGTCGTCGGCCTCGCCGGTGCCATTGGCATCGGTTACGTAAAGCCACATATACTGATCCTTTGCCTGCTTGGTTGGCATGACGTCAAAGCTCACGAGATAACGGGTATTGGGGTCAACATTCCAAGTGCCGCCGAAAACAGTTCCGGCCGCACCGGCAACGCCCTTGAGCCAAAGAGCCTGGCTTCCTTCGGTCTTTTGGTTCTCACCCTTGACTATCTCATATTCTTCATTGGGTATATTAGTCCAACCATTAATACCATTTTCAAAGCCGTCGTTGGTGCCGGTAACAGTTCCCTCGACATTTTTTACATGTTTGGCGGTAATGTCGTAGTTGTTATTACCTTCACTCAAAGTGATCTCTTTGATTTCGGGGAGAGCAAGTTCATAAAGCTTTTCATTTTTAACAAGGTACTTGTTGCAACTGTTGAGAGAAAACTTATCTCCGGCAAAGTATTCCTTTTTATTTCCGTTTGGATTAGACTCCTCCAAAACATTTCCGCCGTCCATTATGCGAACATTGACAGCAGCGTCGGGAGACAAAACCTTAACATCAGCAAGGTAAGCATCCTTAAGAGAAGCTACACCCCCAGTGGCATCTCCGCCGTGGATATTGGAGAGCAGAAAAGCGACCTTACCACCAACTATCTTATCGGCAGGAATACGGAGCTGAGACGTCACCTCAGTCCATGAATTAGATACATTTGATGTACTCAGTGTTCCGACAAGAACTCTGCCCTCAACAGCAGTATCGAGCAGAGCGTTGTTCTCAGCTTCAACAGCTGCAGGGTCAACAGCAAAAATGGCAGCTTTAGATATACGGTCGTTAGCACCATTGTTAGACCATGCCTGAACCTTAAAGGTAGCCCGAAGAATTTGACCGGCAGCAACATTAGTGTCTTCTGGCAGTGTGAATTCAGCAAAACCCGCACGGTTATTTGAGAAAGACACTATGGCAGACTGAGCGTCTTGAACTTTGTATTCGTCAAATGTTTGCGGACGCTTAGCATCGGAATTAAAATTCCAACCATAAAGCTTATCTGCGGCGATATCTCCATCAGCCGCAAAAGCTACGGGCACTACTGTCAATACCATGGCCAAAACCACAGCCAATGACAGAACTTTTTTGATTCTCATTTTTGTTACCTCCTTAAAATTTTGCTAAAAAATAAATCCTCGATTTCATGCGCACTTCCTATAAGAAATGCTATCGGAAGTAAATTTATGCCGTTTTACGGCAATATTTACAACATAAAAATGAAAATTAGAAATTATTTGTTGAAATTGCACAATTACTCACAACAATTTTGTACATTATGGATAAGGGAAAGATATTGACTTTTTTATGGCAAAAGTAGTATAATTAGATTATAAAATTTCATGTGCCGATCATAGGAAAGCCTCGGAAAAAGGCCGTGTTAAGCCGGATTTGCCCGGTTGACGGCGCAGAGGTCGACTGCAAAGCCAGCCTTGGAGCGATGAATGGCCGCTCGGTTTTACTTCCGATAGCATTTCTTATCGGAAGTTCGATGAAATCATACAAAAAAGCACCTGTGACAAGCTCTTTATCGTGAGCTTGCCGCAGGTGTTTTTTTAATGTGATGCCGTTATTTTCGATATAACGCAAAAAGCAGCCGATTTCGGCCGCTTTTTTTATTATACGCCTACGTCGCAATCCGTTCTTTGGTATCATAGTTGTATAGGCTTGTATTTCGCATAAAAAATTTAAAATTTTCCTGCAACTTTTCGATCCTTTGCAACGAATATATTAAGTGGAAGGAGGTTGAGCGGATTGGCGGCGGAGCACGAGGAACTTAAATGGATAAGGAAAATCAAGCTGTTCGGTTCAAAAAAAGACGCCGACAGTCTGGTTCGGTCTTATTACGATGAGATTTACAGATATGTATCCCGACAGCTTCCCGACAGCGGGGACGCCTGGGATCTTACTCAGGAAATCTTTATATCCATGCTGCGCTCCATAAAGTCGTACAAAAAAGAACGGTCGTCCTTCCGCACATGGCTGTACCGCATCGCCACAAACAAAATTATAGACTGCCGCCGGAAAAAGGTTCCGACGACTGCCGCGCCCGACGAAGTCAATACAGCCGACGATGCCGATTTTATAAGTCAAATCGCCCAGGCCGAGCTGCTGAAAAAAATCGAGGGCTATGTCAACCGCTTTTCGCCCGCCGTGCAGCAGATATACAGACTGCACATTTACGGGGATTTTACCTTCGCAAGCATCGCTTCAGCCCTGGACATCCCTGAGGCCACCGTAAAATCCCACTATTACAGATTGCAGAAAAAAATAAGAGAGGAGTTTGGCGATGAGTACAGAGACGTTGTCGAATGACGAAAAGGATATTGCCATAAAAAAAATTTTGGACGCGGGCGTCGTTACCCCTTGGGACAGGGTGAAAAAAAACTTGCTGGCGCTCCGTTTCTGCGCGCCGAAGCACATATTTTTCGACATGGGCGACTGCCTGTTTTTGGGACTGCTGGCGGCAGCGGCAGGTTGGATATTGCTTTTGAATATAAACGGCGGCTTTGTCTGCTGTTCCCTGCTGCTCGCCTCCCCTTTTGCATATATGATAACCTGCCTTCTGACGGCGTGGAAGGAGCGTCAACGGCGGATGTATGAAATAAAAATGACCTGCTATTTTAATCTGCATCAGGTGACGGCCCTCCGGATGCTGTATTTCAGCGGCCTTAATTTAATTGTAAATTTTGTCATGATTCTGCTCGAACGCCGAATTTCTATTTTGGGAGCTTTGTTCTGGCGGCTTTTGGGCATTTCCTTTTCCGGCATATTTATTTACGGAGTTTTGCTAATAGCTTTCCAAATAAAAGTCCATGGCAGAATGTCCGTTATCTTACCGCCTGTTTTTTGGCTGATGATAAACAGCGTGATATTCATTGTATGGAACGAAAGAATAGAATTTATAATATTAAATTTATCCGTTTATATAGTATATCTTGTGACGGCGGGACTGCTCATGCTGTATATTGCGATGCTATACACCTATATGACGAATTGGAGAGGAGAAACAGACTATGCTTTCAGTGAATAACGTCACAAAAAAATACGGTGATTTCACTGCGCTTCAAGACATAAACATTGAGTTTGACCGAGGAGTTTACGGACTGCTGGCGCCCAACGGAGCCGGAAAAACCACTCTGATGAAAATGCTGGCCACCCTTTCCTTCCCAACAAAGGGGGAGATTTTGTGGAACGGCACGGATATATTTCAACTGGACGAGGAATACCGTGATATTCTGGGCTTTTTGCCGCAGAAGTTCGGCTATTACAGGAATTATTCCCCGCGCAGGTTCTTGGGCTACATGGCGGCGTTAAAAGGCATAGAAAAAAACGGGGCGGAGGAAAAAATCGACTCACTTCTTAAAAAGGTCTTTCTCGAAGAATTTGCGGATAAAAAAATGAAGCAGTTTTCAGGGGGTATGCTCCAACGGGTAGGCATCGCTCAGGCTCTGCTCAACGACCCCGAGCTGCTTATTCTGGACGAGCCCACCGCCGGACTTGACCCAAAGGAGCGGGTTCGCTTTCGCTCCATGCTCCACTCTTTGGCCGGTGAACGCATAGTTATTCTGTCAACTCATATCGTTTCCGACATTGAAACAATAGCTGATAAAATAATTTTGCTTAAGGATCATAAACTGCTTTGCTGTGCCGCGCCCACAAGGCTGTGCTCCGCGTTGCAGGGCAAAATTTTTGAGATACCCGCCGACAGGCATATTGACGCGCCCTGTGAAATTCTGTATGAGCGCCAGACCGGAACAGGGACCGTCCTGCGTATTTACAGCGAGTCACGCCCTGACGGAGCAACGGAAACGGCCGCGAACCTTGAGGACGTGTTCCTGACGGTTTACCGTGACGAAAGGAGACAAAAATGAAACTGATAAAATCGGAAATTAAGAAGCTTGTATTTAACAAAAGCCTGTATTTTTTTCTGGCCATTTGCCTGACGTTAAATCTTGCGCTGATCGCTGTGACGGGCGGCGAACGTTCTTATATAAAATATATTGGAGAAATCACGGCGAACGCCGGAGACAGGATCAACCGTTCTTTTCTTAATTATGTCAGCGCTTTGCCGGACAGCGAGTTCATCGACCGCCTCACAGCCGCCTGTGCCGGTGCGGGAAAAATCTTCGACAGCTTTGACGCGGCGGCATTGGGCAGAAACTGGTATTATGATGAATACTATATAAAGTCCTCTTTCCTTCATAGAATGTTATATGAGAAATACGAAAAATTAAACAATTCAGTGAAATTGCTGAATTCCGAAAACGCCGATCTGTCCGTTTACGGGGCCGACGCCACGGGGAATTTCCATGAGGCTCTGTTTACATATACACTCAAAGCGCTGATGATAGAGGGATTTATACTTATTTCTCTCCTTACGATCCACATAATGGGCATTGAACGTCAAAGCCTTACCGAGTCCATAATATATTCCAGCCGAAGAGGTCGGGCCCTTGTCAAAGACAAAATGTGCGCCGCCTGGATAGTGAATACCGGCTGCATCTTGCTGCTGTACGGGTCAACGCTGGCGTTTTTCTTTTCGGTATGGGATATCGGCGGCCTTTGGGAAGCCAACGTGTCAAGCTGCTTCCACCTTGTGACGGACGTTGATCTGCCGTTTCTGAAGCCTTTCCTCACTTGGACAAGCTTCACGGTAAGAGAGTATTTCACCGCGACTCTGCTTTTGGAAGCCGCATTGCTGTTGGTGTGGCAGCTCATATCCTCCTGCATCGGAATTTTGTGCGGCAGTTCCGCCAAAGGATTTCTGACGGCGGCGGCCTGCCTTACGGGTCCGTATTTTCTGCCGTTTGTTTTTAAATCGCTGAGCTGTGGGTGGTCATTTTATATTAACACCTTTTCCATCTCAATGTTAACGCTTAATCAGCATTTGTGGTTTACGGACATGGGTGTTTACGAGCTGCTGCCGTGGCAGGAAACCTTGTCGGCCGGAATACATTTATCCGTGTGTGTTCCGCTCTTTTTTACGGCAATTAAAATATTCAAAAGAAGGGAGCTGATGTAAATGTTTGTCTGGGAGCTCAGAAAAGTTTGGACAAAGGAGCATATCTTACTCATCGCCGCGGTCACGCTTCTTTTTTCTCTGACCTTTCTTGTACCGCCAATAAGGTCGGTGACTGTGACAGAAGAGGGCGAGGAAATCTTCTCCGCGAGGATGGGGATAATCAAGGAGTGGCTCAATAAATATGACACACAAATTACGCCTCAGGAATTTGAAGAGATAAAAAGGATCTATGATGAACGCCTTTCCGACGGACAGGCTGTCATTTCAACGCAGCCCTATTTCGCGGAGAATAATGTGTTTACTTATGACGACTATCTTTCTTACGGTAATAACGCCCTGAACGGCGCGGAAGGCTACTCCTACGACAGCTTCCGCAAAATGCGTGAGTTCATATCCGAAGGCACCGATTATTCCGCCATGTATTATCAGGAGTATGAAGATCTCATACATAAATATGTTGACGGCAGCTCGCGAAAAGCTCGTTATATTGAAACGCTCCTGTCCGGCAAAGCCGAAAAGGCCGCAATATCCGAGCTCGACACGCTTCGCCGAACCAAAGGCGTCGGCAGTCTGCTGCCCGGCGAACTTGTGTACGCCGCAAACCGTTACTATGTCAACCTCTCAATTTTGCTCATTATATTGGCGATGTTCATTTCCGGGCCTGTCATGGTCAACGATAATGCCAATAACATTCGGCCGGGGCAATACAGCAGCAAAATCGGTCTCAAAATATATCAGCGTCAGTATGCGGCCATGGCGGTTTCTCTTTCCGCACTTACGGCACTCATGCTCATCGGCAGCTTGACGCTTTGGCTTGCAGTCGGGGCCGGCCGCTTTTTCCAATGCGGCATCTTTGCTTTTCAAATGATGGAAACGCCGGTGACGGGCGATCTATCGTTTGGCGTGTATTTGGTTTTGATTTCGGCGCTGATTTTTATTCTTGTAAACGGTGTTGGCGGGCTTATGTTTTATCTTTCCGGCACGAGCCGCAATTTTATCGAGATGCTGATGAAATCGATACCCGCCGCGGTTTTTGGGATAATGCTGTCGCTTTCTTTAAATGACCTGTTTCTCAATACAAACTTTCTTTTCCGTATGACAGGGATAAGAGGTGTGGAGATTTTTCCGGTTATTTTGATTTTCATATTTGGATTATTGATAAATTTAAAAGGGATACGTTAGTAATGCGGTATGGAGAAGCTGTCTGTTGGGCTTGGCGAAGTTAGCATGGTATCACCTCAAAACGAAACGGACGCTCCGCTTGGAACGTCCGTTTGATTATCTTTTTACTCTACCATTTTAACACATATATAACTCTCATTCAATCACATTTACTCTCATCTATTCTAACTTTTTTTGATAATCGCTTTTAGCATAAACGACTCTCGTAACAGTTATCAGCTTCTCGCGCTCATCCACACGATAAAACATAATATAATTCTTAATCAGCAGTTTACGGTACTCATATTTTAAAGTTTGGAGTGGGCGATAAACAGGCATGGAATACGGAAAAACTCTGATTTTTTCCGCTTCGGTTATAAACTCCTCAGCTAACCGTCCGGCCGCAATGGGATTTGATAATGTTTTGCCGATATATGTCACAATGTTAATCATATCCTGTTGGGCGATAGGCTGAAACTCCAAATCATACATTTTCGGTTTCTCCAATCGCCTCGCGCATATTTTTCAAGACTTCTTTTGGTGAAAACCGCTTGTTTGTCATTTCCGCCTCATACTCCGCCTCCTTAAGCTTAAAGTACACTTCGCTTTCAAACTGAAGATTTTCATAAGCTTCCATACTCATAACAACCATGTCGCCAAAACCGTTTTTTGTTAAGAAAACGGGCTGCTTTGTTTCGTGGACTGTCTTGGAAATATCCGCAAATTTATTTCTTAAGTCCGAAACGGGTCTTATTAAATTCATAAAAATTCCTCCTATCATATTATGATTGTATTTTAGCACAATTATGCTAAAATTGCAAGAGGAAATTTTTATTTTTATAAAGTGATTTCCTTGCTAAAGCTACAAAAAATGAGCTATGGAGGGTTGGCTCCATAGCTCGATAACTTACGTAGTGCCTATATTGTACAGTCTTGCGCCTGACGCACCGCGGTCGCAAAGCTTCCTATTCGAGGGCAAATGACCTGATAAGTGATAGCCTATTGCAAATCTAAATTATAAGGCTATCATACCATCAGTTTCATCATTACCATTAAGTTCTTCGTCCTTTTTGCCTGTGTTTTTATTCTCAGATATATCTCCTTCGAAAGCTGTTTCGACGGACTCTTCATTTTTAAGTTCTTTGCCTCCAAACTCATTACTGATATCCTTTATTGGCACTTTGTCTGGCAAGGATTCAATAGAAACTAGTGACTCTTCATCATGATAATTTATTAATATGCCATTAGATATTTTGAATACAGGCCAAGAGTTTCCTGATTGGTTAGAAGAAACTTTGTACACCTCAACTAAGTTATTTCCATTATATAACTCTACCTGTGCACCCGAAGTCGCCCAAGTACCTTCACCGTAGAACCAGTATACATAATATTCATATGTGCTATTTATGTCCACTTCAAATGTAACGGTTTCCGGCCCTTCTCCATCGGTATCATCCACATCCAAATTGGCCACCAAATCTCCTGATGCATTATATCCGTTTCTGTTAGAAAAATATACATGAAAGTTTCTATGGTCTGAAAGGCTTCCAACCAAATGAGAGTCTAAGTCGCTGGGATTCATGTTCCAACGAAGAACTGCCCTATATTGATTGCTAGTCATCGAAGGAGAAATGCTTCCATTTTGATTGGCAACTTCTCTTCCCCCAATTATTGTGACGTTGAAATATCCGGTGGTGTATCCGTACTTTTCCATTTCTATTGTATAATACCCAGAGGATGCAGTTAGTGAATATTCACCACTACCGTTAGTTATTGTTGAAGATATTTCCTCACCTTTACTACTATTCCACCCGTTTCTCAACCTGACTATTACGCCATCAATAGGATATCCGGTTGTTGCGCTTGTAATAACGCCGCTTATTTTTCCTTCACCAGACTTTACAAGTTTAACAAGTTCTTCTGTTTGGTTGTCTTTTGTTACTGTCGCAAGCCCGTAGAAAGGCATATAACCGTCTTTTTCAATAACAACAGAATATGTTCCCACATCAAGAGACAGTTCTTTTGCTCCCTCTGCGCCTATTTGAACTTTCCCAATCAAGAAATCATCATCAAGTATAGATATAGTTGCATCTTTTATAAATGTTTCATCTTCCGCATCAACAATTTGTATATAAAGAGTACCTCTATCCCCATATATACCAACATCATCAAATGCACGTTTTATAGTCATTTTTTCCGCTTTAGACAATCCCTGAGTATCAGCTTGAAGCAGTACATTTCTCCTTACGGTTTTAAAGTTAGAATTTGCACTGAAGCCCTTGCCCAACGAACCATACCATAGGTCTATAAGCTTAGACATTGAAATGGCCGGAAGACTATAAGAGGGATAGCCTTGTGACATTAAATATGCAGCATGAGAAATTACTGATGAATTCGTGTGAGCAAATACTGATTTATTACCAGTATTAGTGCACCAATTAGTTCCACCAACTTTACTGGGCTTATGGCAGGAAGATGGATCCTTAACATTTCTTAATGGTCGCCAGTCCTCCCCTATGGTATAGTTATTATCATCAACGAACCATCCAAAGATATCTGCGTATGCTTCGTTGATTGCATAAGATATATGACCATTACTGTGATCGTGACTAAGTCCATTCCCTGTCTTAAACTGAACTACTCCATGAGTGTACTCATGAGCAATAATATCAAGTCCGCTGGCCGTAGTAGTTTGGAGATTACTGTCGTTATTACTATTATCATAAAAATAGAATTCTTTGTTGCCGCCTGTCCAACACGCATTACTACTGCCTCCAAATTTATGAACAGTTACTTTAATAGGATATCCATTCCCGTCCACAGAGCGTCTGCCCAAAGTGTCCGCATACCAATTATATACATCTATCATATTGGTGTATGCAGAAATAGCCGTTTTATCTCGCCATACATTAAATTCACTGCCAACTCTACTATTAACAAGTCCCCCATCATACATTTTAATGTTTCTCTCTGAATCTTCCATATAGTAGAATAACCAATCCCATTGTTTAAATTGTACGGGGAATGACACTTCGGTATTTTTTTCATTTTCACCGCTACCAGTTACTCTTTTGTCGCCCCAGTCTAAAATATTGCTTCCAGAATAAATTACGGAACCAGTATATCCATTTATGATTACAGTTTCGTCAATATTGTCGCCAGACAAACAAATTACATATGCTACAACAGGACTTTGCTCATATTCATCAAGAGAATATATAACTACCTCTGTTGATACAACATCTACTGATTCTTGCGGGTACTGACTTTTAGCAATATTTATTGCTTCACTTTCTGATATCACGGGGTCGGTATTTACATCAACTAAGTTTGCAGATGCAACTACATCGGATGTTAATGAAGTAGATGTTCCATTATTATCTACAGACACGGTTAAATTTCTATCATAAACGTCAAGCCCATTATATTGTTGACTAAAAGTATAATCAGTTCCGTATTTGCCAGAATTTGTCACAGATATATTTAATTCTTTTATTGGATCGTTCATGCCAAGAATTGTTCGAACTCCGTATATTGCATAAAGAGCATCGTCTGGGGAGTTTATATCAATATCACTTATTTTACCACTTATCGCTGTTACTTGGGATCCCTCTTCATTGTATTCTATATAAGTATCAAAATCTGCATCCTTATTCATTTGCTCTATATCGACAACTGAATTATTAGGAGACTCATTAATATTAAAGTTACTTTCTTTTATAACCGTAACTTCAAAAGATTTTGTTAAATTATAGTCTCCTTTCGATATGCTAGCGTTGAGTCTAACATTTTTATTCTCATTTATCGGACGTGAGACGGAACCGCTTTCTGAAACTACATTAATATTGTTACTTTCCCATGATATATCTACTGTTTCAATCATTGTTGGTAAAATCAAATCATGAGTAACAGATTCTTTACAGTCACCTTTACTATATGTAATTTCAAGAGTATCATATGCATATTGAACTATCGCTTTATTAAATTCATTCTCATCATATTCTACCCACCTTGCATACAAAGTTAATTTATTGTTAACGGCCAATTTAAAATCATAGATATTTTCGCAATCCCTATCAGTATACCAGCCACCAAACAAATAATCTTTACGTTCAGGGTCTTTGGGAATTGTAACATTATTTCCAGCTAAAATCTCTTGACTTTCAGGCGCATCCTCTGCCCCTTCATAATTCAAATCAAAGGTGACAGTGTAAACGCCGTCCTCCTCAATTTCTTCTTCCCAACCAGCATACAGAGTCAAGCGCTCGGTAATTTCCGTGTTCTCAAAATCAAACTCATAAACGCATTCCTCATCTGTGTACCAGCCCGTGAAGATATAGCCCTCTCTTTCGGGATCATCGGGACGCTCTGCATAATCGTTCTTCTTTACTTTCTGGGTAGCCGGAGGATTTTTCGCTCCTGAATAATTCAGGTCAAATTTTACATTGTATCTCGTGGTGCCGCCGGAGCTTCCGCCACCACCGCCACCACCGGTGGAACGACTTATCGTATATTCAACGCTCATCACATCGCTGACAAGAACATCATCTTTTACCGCGATTGCCTTCAGTGTCGCGGTAGACAGTATATTTATATTGCCACCTGTGTATTCCTCGCTGTCAACTGTGGGCTCTGTTCCATCGGTCGTATAGTAAATCTTAACGCCCTCGGTGTCGCTCTTAAGCGTTACAAGCTGATTTACATAATATGTGCCCGCCTCAACGGACGCGACAGGGGCGGCTACCGTTGTGCGGAGACCGTTATAAACCATTACGGCAATGTCCCCACGGGTAGAGGCTGATCCCTTTCTGCCCTTGAGGTTATCCGTTATACCGTTATCCTCAGCCGCTTTAATATAGCCGGCAGACCAATCATCAGGGTCGGATTCAACATCGTCGCCAAGACCGACGCCGCAAACCACCATCTTTATGGCCTCTTCATATTTGACGTCGTCATCCGGCATAAATCCGCCGCTACCGTTGCCGTTTATTATCTCCTCTTTCGCGGCGACATTGATGTAGCCGCTGGCCCAGTGGTCGGCGGGAACATCGTCAAACTTTGTGGCGCCCTTGGAATTGCGGGCATCGTTCTCCTTGCCTATCATGCGGCATACTACCGCCGCCATTTCGGACCTTGTGATAGATTTATCCGCCCCAAATGTACCGTCGGCGTAGCCGGTGAAAATGTCGAGCTTTTCCAGAGCGAGAGCCGCCTCGGCGTAATACTCATTCCCCGTAACATCGGAAAAGACCGTGCCTGCGGCAAAAGCACCGATCGGCGCAAGCGACAGTGTCATTGCCAAAACTAAAATGATGCTTAAAAATTTTTTCACGATTGTAACCTCCAATTTTATTTATTCACTTTCTAATTGCAGGAAAACACCGCCACTGTATGTCACGCCCCCTTTTGGGCGAATTTGTCCTCCGTACAATAAAAAATGCGCAGCTCATCGGAGCCGCGCACGAAAAATGCTTAGCTCCGAATTTACTGCGACATAAATTAATATAACACAAAAGAAACGCATTTTTGGCACTCGCTCATTAAAAATGCAACCAGAGCGTTACAGGAGCAGCATTTTTACCAATGCTAATGTTGCTCCGGTTAGCACTTTTATACGTTAGAATGTTAAAACAATGATAGAAAATATAGGTACTCAAAAAAGAGCGCAAAAAGCGAACTTAATAAGCGTTTCTATATTAATCTATGTCGCAAATAAAGTATACCACACATTTTTCCGGTTGTAAAGTGTTTTTTTTTCGTAAATGAATAATTTTTTATAACATATTCGCCGCGAAACCCATCTAGGCGCTTATCTTGCTGCTGAACGGCTCCCCGACTGTTTTACAAAAGAGTCGAACATTGCACAAATTCGTTCTTCGTAGGAAGGAGCTGCCACAACATTTCCCTCCTTTTGCTAAAAATTGTTCTTGGTCGGTTTTCCCCCCCTTTGTAATACCGGAACAATTTAAGTTATACAAAATCGGAAATTTTTTTAAATTATCTGAAAAAGTCAAAATAAAAAGGACAGATTAATATCTATCATTCTCAGTATTCAATTACATCGCCTTTAAAAATCCCCTCCGGCGCATGAGGGGGTTTACGCCGGAGAAAATTTTATATATCAAAGAGGCCCGTGCCTCTTAATTTTTGCGGCCGGTTATGCCTGAGTCGCGGCGTCCGTCTTGACTCTGCGGAAGCGCACCAGACCCGTACGGTGAAGGGCAACCATTATTGCCGGGATAAGCACAAGTTGAAGTATTATTCCGGGGATGGCGTTAAGCACCGCAGTCTGCGCAGGACAAAAAACCTGAAAAGATGTCGATTTCGCCTGACTTTGTTGGTCTATGTTGCATGGCGATCCGCTTCTGTGCAAGCTCAAAGATTTCTTCGTCAATTAACGGCTCATGCGTATTAGGTAAGAAATAGCGTTGTTCTGCCTCTTTTTCGACTTATACGAAACCTTGTGTGTTTTCTCAGTGATGATATGCCCTAAATACTTTTACCGTGTCAGGATGTCAAACAGCGTTTTCTCCGGCCATGTGTAAGGAGCGATCAAGGCTTTCTGATGTCGCGCATTCCTCGTCCGCTCATAACGTAATGCACCGATTGTCAAAACCTTGTTGTCGTCAAGCCATCGCTGAATATCGCACATCTGAGTATCCTTCACATACATGACGAAAATCTGCTTGACTATGAGATGTATCCGTATGGATATTCCCCGTTGACGTGCTCGCCCTTTTGAGTCCGCGCCTGCTTTGCGGCTCGGTGGTTGTCGCTCGGCATATTCTCTCGGATATGTGTCATGGCACACCCGCCGTATGGCTCGGCGCAAAAGGGATGTGTCCTTTGTTGCTGTTATGATGCCTCGCTGTTATCTTGCGGGCAAATTTGTCGAGGTTCGTACAGATGGGGAGTATCGGAAAGGGGGATTTATGCGCCGCTCCAGGTCGTCGGGTCAGTTCACCTGAAAAGTCAGAATTTTTGTAATGAGCTTCGTTTCCAGTCTGCTGATCTTCGTCTACGCACAAATGAGGATTGCCATACTCGTCGTTTTCGATGTACACTGTATGATCCAGAATACCGAAAGCCCTGTCCTCTTTGAAATAACTGTCTCAGACTGAAAGCTGATTCATTACTTCAACAGGAAATTCGACAAAGAAAATCGCCTGCCTGCACATGGCAGGCGGGCGAAACGGAACTAACAGAAGTATTTACGTGATTTATGTGTTCATCTTCCTCGGCAGGGTATCCCGCTTGCTGGGTCAGACTTCTTTTGAGCGAAGAACCATTGCCGGAATTTGTCGATATGGAATAGGCTTCATGGCGGCTACCTCCTGTTAGCCGCCATACCTGTTAGCCTGCAGTTTCTTCCCTTGTATCAAGAGAAATGGCAGCCTATGAAAAACAAGCATATAACCAAGAGCAGCAGTATATAGGCTCTGCGTCTATGCGTCTTACTCTTTTACAACCTCGATCCGTAGGTGTTCCTCGTTAATCAGCGTTTTGCGTTTGCATTTGGGACAATACAACGGAAAGTTCTCCAGAATGGTATCTTCCAGTATTTTAATTCGTGTTTTGCTTTTACAAACAGGACACAACACCAAAACGCTTTTATTTACTCCGATTCGAACTACTCCCTGCGAATTGCAATAAGTGTTTTAAACTATTACCCTCAACAAAGCACAACAACCAGATATTTCCTGACGGCAATTTTTTGCGAAATGATTCCCGTAATTATCGTCGATGCATTGCTGTGAGCAGGTATTTATTTTGTAAAAAGTCGTTGCTGCCCGTATTTTAATTTTTACGATTTTTTGAACTTCGTTTTAAGCGCCTCAAAGTTTGCTTTCAGCTTGGCACGCTCAGCTTCCATTTTCTGCTTGCGTTCTGCGCTACGCTCAGCGTGCATCTTACGGCGAGCTTCGTCGGCAAGTTCTTTTTCTACGCGCATTGCTTCTTCTACCTCGTCCTGTACCAATGTAGCATCGCGTCGAAGAATCGTCGTTTGAAACTTATCGAACCGAAAATCCAGTGCATGATCTGTTTCCTCCTGCGCAAGGAGAAGAATCGCGACCTCACCGTCCTCCAGCTTTGATCCAACCGTTTCCAGCATTGTGTTGTTCCGATCCACATCATCAATGTCTTTGGCGCTTCCAATCAGATGACCTGTCATACCACCCAAAAGGATGCCGAGAGGACCACCGAGAATTCCGATCAGACCGCCAATCAGACCGCCCGCGAGGGCGTCATCGCTGCTGTCCATGCCGCTTGTGAATGAGTCTATGGTGGAAATTATATTACCGTTTTTCTTTACAAGCGCCCCTTGCAATACGGTATATTGCGGCATAATTGGCTGCTTTTTGATTCCCATGTAGGCTTGATAGCCCTCGCTTTCCACATTGAACAAAATAGTTAAGACATTTTCCATTCGTGAAACTTCCTTTCTTTTGTTGTTATTTTAATCACTAAATTGCTTTTGCCAATCTATACACGAAATCAATTATATTGCGCCTAAAAACTTTGTATATCGGTGTTTCGGGCAATAGGGGTAACCATTAACGGACGCCGCGTCATCTCGTATTTAATCGCAAGTTTTCCTCGATCAAAGAGAAACGTAATTGCCTTTTTATCTCCTGTTTGCTTTTTTCAGTTCCTTTTGGGCGGCTTTGATTTCCCGTTGCAGTTCGTCAAGTTCCTGTTCCAGTGCGTCGGCAATATAATCTCCGGTAATCACAGCGGCACGAATCATACAGGCGGTGCTTACAATGGCATCCTCCACCTCTTTTCCGAGTCCGAGGAGTTCCAGAGAACCTGTGCCGTTTTCATCGTACAGCACCACGTCCGGAATCCCGTTTTTATCCGTGTCTCCGAAGTACAGATTGAATTCTCCGTCGCCGGTGAGATCCACCGCCAGCGTGTCAATATCTCCGTCGCCGGTGGTATCAAGCAAAGCCAAATCCGCTTCTTTATCTCCGTCAATATCGATCAAAATCTCGTCTTTTCCACTGCGAAGCAGTGTCTTGTGCCAGTCGCGGTCAAATTTCATTTTAGTTTTCAATTTTCTGAGGGTTCCCATAGGTCATTGCTCCTTTTCTTTTATTTTGGGCTTTTTCAGCCTTTTTTATAGGGTTATTCTGTCCGCAACACAAACAGGGGCTCTCTTTGCGGCATTTCTGGAGGGGATGATGCCGGCAATTTCTGACGCAACAAGCACCCCACCCCTGTGGTGGCCGGGTAGTGTTTAACTTCGAAATAAATCAATGAAATCATTAGTAATCTTATAACTTCTCCCTTGATTTATTCCGTTTCATCCGATCCCATTTTTGCAGCAGCCTCTTTATAGAAACATCCAAATATCCAATATAATTTTGCCACCGTAAAATCCGCTTATGATAGGGGCCTTCCTTTCCAAAAAACTTGTTGGATTGATACCGTCTCTGCCGCTTCTCACAAATCATGATAGCAGAGAAATCTAAACTGAAACGAAACTGTCTTTTTTCTTTTATTTGTGCGGAACAGGATTGTTTTTACTCAAAATATGCTTATAGTATCGGATATAAAGGATGAGAGACATAATCATCAAACATCCGCTTATTAGAATTAGACCATTTGCTATTTTCAATGGGATATCGGGGAAAAGGATAAGCACAGATATAACAATATACAAAAAAACTGTGTTCAACTTTCCATACCATTTTGCGCTGTTGACAGTATCTTTTCGTTTCAAAGCAAGATATCCAAGCGTGGCCATGCAGATTTCTTTTCCGATAAACAATACGATCAGAACAGACATCCACTTATACCGACTCGAAAGGCAGACAATAAGTACACATTGCGTCAATTTATCCGCTATGGGGTCTAATATCTTGCCAAGATCGGATACCATATGGAACTTCCGTGCAATGATACCATCAGCAATGTCCGTAATTGCTGACGCGACAAGCACTCCTGTGGCTGCTTGGTAGTGTTTGACCCCGATATAAAGCCATACGATCAGCGGGATCATCAGTAATCTTATAACGCTAAGCAAATTCGGTATGGTCAGGATTTGGTCTTTTTTGAATATCCTGTGCATTGAATATCCTCCCTTAATCTATTCCGTTTCATCTGATCTCATTTTTGCAACAGCCTCTTTATAGAACACATCCAAATCTCCGATATAATTTTCTTTCCACGGTTTATTCCTTCCGCAGTAGTGAATTATAATGGAGTGCTTTCGTACCCAATTCAAATCAAGACTTTTTTCAAATGGACTGTGCACCCGATAAAGCCACTCTGTCATGTTATATCGAAATGGGTCCAGCGTATAGATTTTGCTGCCATACAGGCTGCTGATAATGTCCTGATCCGGAAAGACAAGATGAGATTTTCTCTTTTCGATGAAGTGAAACACATCCGCATAGTCCTGCTCTTTCCGTAAAAGCGAGAGGTTCATGAGCAACACGCCGGAATTAATATATGGGCTGTTGTCATCCATATCCAGACGCAGTTCATTGAACTTATGGAGAAACCCAAGACTGTCAATGTGTGACGCTGCCGCATAATAGTATTCTTCCATCGAGGTCTGATACAGTGGAAGAATCGAACCATTGAGAACAAGATCGGGGTCAAGATAGAGCACGCGGTCGAGAGTCTCCGGCAGATAGCGTGCAGCAAAAATACGGTAATAAATCTCTTGTGGATAGCGCGAAGTTGTTGGGGCCTCGTCAAGCGCCAAATAATCAGCCTTTATTGGGATCAGACATCCTCCTGCCTTAAAAAGCATTTTTTCGGTTGCTTTAAGCGCCTGCTTTGAAATTGAGGAATGAAGAAGATACACATGGAATACGCAGCCTGGGTTGGAGCGAATCAAGGTTGAAAGCATCACATTCAAATAGGGGATGTAGTTTTCATCCAAAGTAACAAGAATATTAATCGGATTTATCAATCCAGGATTCATTTTAATCCCTCCCTGTTTCTTATGTTGTATATAGTCTTCTTCACCCATTCACAAATCCTACCATTTCTATCGTGGTTTCAGAGTATTTTTATTTTGTTGGGTCTTTTTTAAGAGGTTATCCATTCTCCGATCAAGTTCCGCGCTGAGGTTTGCGCACTGATAAAGTTCCTCAGCCATTTCCGGGGTAAATGCAGAATCCTTTTTATAACGAAGCTGATGTTCAAGGCTGGCCCAGAAATCCATCGCTATCGTGCGCAGCTGAATTTCTACTTTCATCATCCGTTTTTCATGTGCCAAAAAGATCGGAATTGCTACAATCAGATGCAGACTTCTATATCCGTTGGGTTTCGGGTTTTTTATGTAGTCCTTTTTTTCAATCAGGGTAATGTCATCCTGTATGAGCAATGCCTCTGACAGCGCATAAACATCGTCCGGAAATGAGCAGATTACTCGAACACCGGCAATATCGTTTAGATTTTCTTCTATAGAGGAAAGTGTGGGCGGGATGCCCCGCCGCTCCAATTTTTCTTTTATGCTGCGGGGATTTTTCAGTCTGGTTTTGATACTGCTTATCGGATTACGGTCGAATTCCAAAGAATATTCTTCATTCAACACATTGAATTTTGTTTCAATCTCCATCATGGCACATTTGTAATAGGACATCAGGCGGATAAAAGGTACAGATTTTCTCTGCATCCAGTCGATTGTCTGATCGTCCACAATAGAGAGCATTCGTGTTTTTATATTTTCATCCTCTTGATTCCATTCAGACATTCTGATCTTCCTTTCCAAAAAACAAAGCTTGTTGGATCAATACCGGCTCTGCCGCTTTTCGCAGGTAATGATAGCAGAGAAAACTAAACTGAAACAAAACAACGACGGACCCTTCGAAAAAGAAGAATCCGTCTGACCGCTTTACGGCGGAAGTAATAAACTAATTTTATAACCATTTCGCAAGTTGACTGTATCAAGCTGCAAGGCAGCGAGCGTTGGCGCTGGATTGCTCCAGCCGGTCAGATGCTGCTTTGATTGCAGCCATCTCACTTTCAGTTACGGTTTCCGGTTTATATTTGCCAAGCAACTTTCGTAATGCAGAACAGTCTTCTTTAATCTGCTTTTTTTCTTCTTTTTCAAGCTGCTTCCCAACTTTGTGCAATGCCTGTTCAGCTTCTGATAATACCTTCCCTGCGCGATTAACCATTTCTAAAGAGTTACGGCGAACACCATCCTGTGCCGCATACTGTTCCGCATCGCGAATCGCCTGTTCAATCTCCGCATCGGACATTTTATCATTGTTCGAAATGGTAATAGACTGTGCTTTCCCCGTATCCAAATCTCTTGCGGACACTTTTAAAATTCCATTGGCATCAATGTCGAAAGTAACTTCAATCTGCGGCACTCCTGCGGGGGCTTTCTTAATTCCGTTAAGTTTGAATTTGCCGATGGTCTTATTATCGCGTGCCATTGGCCGTTCTCCTTGTAGAACATGAATTTCCACACTGCTTTGAAACGGTGCCGCGGTTGAAAAAATCTGTGAATAGTGAATGGGCAAAGTGGAATTTCTCTCCACAAGACGTGTTGCGACACCGCCTACTGTTTCAATAGAAAGGCTGAGAGGGGTAACATCCAAAAGAAGGATACCGTTTTCCGAACCGGCAATCTGCAGCGAACCGCCAGAAAGCGTGTCTCCCTGAATGGCGGCGCCCTGAGCAACACACTCATCCGGATTGATATTCTTTGACGGTATAATACCGGTCAATTGACGCACTTTTTCCTGAACAGCGGGAATACGGGTTGCGCCTCCGACAAGGATGACCTTGCCAAGTTCGGATGGCGCAATACCAGCATCATTCAAGGCGTTCTGTACCGGAATTGCTGTTCGATCCACAAGATCGCGGGTCAGCTCGTTGAATTTGGCACGGGTGAGGATAGTATCAAAGTGTATTATGCCGTCCTTTTCCTGGGCCAGGTACGGCAGGCTTATCATAGCGTTCTCTGAGCCGGACAGTTCCTTTTTTGCCTGTTCAGCCGCTTCACGCACACGCTGCAATGCTACATAATCTTTTTTTACATCTGTATGATACTGCCTCTGAATTTCCGAAATCAAATACTCAGTGATACGCTCATCAAAGTCATCGCCGCCCAAATGGTTATCACCATTTGTTGCCAGAACTTCTATAACGCCGTCTCCAATCTCAATGATGGAAACATCAAAAGTACCGCCGCCAAGGTCATATACCATGACCTTTTGCTGTGTTCCGTTATCCAGCCCGTAAGCAAGCGCGGCGCTGGTTGGCTCATTAATAATCCGTTTTACATTTAAGCCTGCAATTCGCCCGGCATCTTTTGTGGCCTGTCGCTGAATATCGTTAAAATAAGCGGGTACAGTGATGACCGCGTCCGTCACTTCCTCTCCAAGAAAGGCTTCTGCATCCTTGCGCAGTTTTCGTAGAATCATTGCACTGATCTCCTGCGGCGTAAATCTTTTACCGTCAATATTGATAGTCCAATCCGTCCCCATGTGACGTTTCACAGACGAAACGGTTCGGGACGCATTAGTAACCGCCTGTCGTCTTGCCGTTTCACCCACTAACCGTTCACCGGATGCGGTAAAAGCAACAATGCTGGGAGTGGTTCTTCCGCCTTGTTCGCTTGGAATGATAACGGGTTTGCCGCCCTCTACAAAAGCGACGCAGCTATTCGTTGTTCCAAGATCAATACCGATTGTTTTTCCCACAGTAATTCCATCCTTTCCTACATACATCTAAGGCAGCCAAATGGGCCGCATAGGAATTGCATGGCTAAAAAGCCAAAACATATTTTTTGTATATTAGTGGCTTCCATATCGAAGCCTTTTGCATTTTGTTCATAGGTTTGCTCTGAACGGCGAAATTTTTGCAAAAGCAGATGATAGGTGCGATTATTCGGCTCCATTTGTGATGCTCTCTGCATATGGTCGATTGCCTGAACGGTGTTACCAAGACCATGATTGGCAAGAGCGCTTAAATAATACCACCTTGCACCTCGTCCTACGCTCGGTATACGGGTCAAAATCCAAATTGCCTCTTGATAGCGATGGTTATTGATTTCAGTAATGGCCTGCCTGATTTCCATATTGTCGCCCGGCTCAGGCTGCGGATTCATAAAAACGGCATCATCATTGCCGTTCCGTTCAAATCCAAATCCAAAAATATTCCCAAAGTCAAAGCCGCCAAAATCGCTCGACCAGCCACCCGGACCTCGATAACCGCCAGAGCCGCCCTGCCTTTCATATCCGGTTCCACTATAACCGCCGTTTTGATTTTCCGTATATCCCCCATATTGCCTACTCTGTCCGTAAGATTGGCGCTGCTGTGCTCGCCTTGCCTCATACTTCTGCGGATTCATCAACATATCGTAGGCTTCATTCACCGCATTCATTTTTTGGCTCGCGGTCGGATCATCGGGATGCAAGTCAGGATGATATTGCTTTGCCTTTTGACGATATGCTTTTTTTATTTCTTCTTTAGTCGCTCCTTTAGGAACGCCCAGAGTTTGATAAGGGTCATTGACCATGGCTCACTTTTTCCTTTCCGTCTGCATTTGCCGGTTATATTTGATCCAAACGCCAGAATAAAGAATGTTCCTTAAAATGTGGGCGTCCTGGACAAGCGGCAGCGATTCAAAGGCTTCAGCAGCTTCTCCGAGAATGGTCTTCAGCATGGAGCGGATTTCTTCCTGACTCAGAGTGACAGAAGAAAAAGGATTATAACTTCCTTTTTTCTGGTCATGCCTTAAATCAATCGCGGCATCGGCAAGATAGATATACTTTCCGATATGATAACCAAACTTCTGCAAACGCGGCATCCAGTGATCCGGCTCAACCACAAAAATCGTTGACATCAATCTGCCAAAGCTGTTGGCTGCCGCATCTGGAGAGGCGAAGCAGGATTTCTCAATTTCAGAGATTTCATTTATTTCCTTTTCGATGATCGAACACTGATCTTTTCTTGCTGCTCTGACTTCTTCATAAGCCTTTTTAAGCAGAGTGGCATAGCACTTGTGGGAGATATTTCGATCATCGTTCCAGTCGTCAAGACATTTGAAGTATGTCAAGGCTATTGTCATATCGGCGGCATAGTCTATATATTTACCGGACAGATAATTATGTTTCTTGCATGGATGCACGGCACATCGCACCGCTTTGCTGGTTTCCTCCGGTTCATACAAGGATGATAAAAACATAGCCAAGAATGTCAGATCGTATGTCAGTCCCAATCGCGACCTAAATCCATACCTTTCCCCCAACGCATGACACAATCCGCAATAAAAGGCACGATACCGTTCTTTTTCTTCATCAGTAAGACCGGATAAATTGGCCTGTATGATTCCAAACATAGTGCCACCTCATGTTTTGCGGGTTATTTTGCCTTTACATACCGGACAAGTGATTTCAATTTGCCCTTTTCCTTTCGGAACTCGTAGCCAACTTTTGCAGTTCGGACATTTATAATACCGATGCGTCTTTCGATCTCGCCACATATTTTTCCGACGTTTGAAACTCTGCTTCACTTTGTCTGTATATTTCAAGAAAGTTTCCCGCTCCTTCTGTCGTTTTTCAAGATTGCGGGAAAAGCTGCGAAACATCGACCAAATCAACAGAATCATCGCAATCGGATATAGCAGAGGGACGAGCGGGGAAATGAGTACGAAAACCAGCACCGCAATCAATAGAAATTTGGAAAGCTCGTCATAGCCGTATCTTCCGTACATCCATGCCTGCATTTTTTCTCCGAGCCTTTGCAACCATCGTTTCATTTTCCGTTTCTCCTTTATCGGCTTACTCTTTTTACACCAAATTTTACAGCAAGAATCTAAACTGAAACGAAACTAAGGAAGAGCTTTCTTCCAGACTATTTTTTCGGTAAGTTCAGTTCTGATAGATTTACTGAATAGCCGCAGAAGTCATAGACCTACATAAAAAAGAACCTCCACAACGAAGGCTCTCACGGTAAATCTCATATTGGAAGCGGCAGTATGCCTCACAGCACACTGCCACTTTACGCTTCTCATGCTTAATTAAATGTCCCGCACTATTTTATCCAATGCCTCTGAAAGCATTAACGGAAAGAATCGCCACGCCTAAAACCGTCAGCACCACACCAACAGCCCTGTTGAGCGTTTTGGCGCTGGCCTTGTTTGCGAACAATGCGGCGATCCTTGCCCACAACAGAGTAAACGCCACGCAGAGAGCGAGACACCATAGGTCGGGCATATCGCCAATGGCAAAATGACTGACGGCGCCGGTCAGCGCGGTAAAGGTCATAATAAAGACACTGGTACCCACAGCGGTTTTTAATTCATATCCCAAAATGCTGGTCAACAGAAGCAGCATCATCATTCCACCGCCTGCGCCCACAAAACCACAAATGAAGCCGACGACCATTCCGCAGACAATCGACTGAATCGTCCGCTTTTTTGCGCTTACGACAGCCATCGCCTCCTTTGTGGTCATGACAGGTTTTACAATAAATTTGATGCCCAAAAGCATCGTCATGAAGACGGAGAAGCTGCCCATAGTGGCGTTGGAGACCAGACTGGCTACCCAACTGCCTACTAAGGTGAAAAGCAAGACGGCCACCATCATAACAAGCCCGTTGCGAATGTCGATGTTTTTGTTTTTTCCATAGGTATAGGCGCTGACCGCACTTGCCAGCACGTCACTTGCCAGAGCGATGCCTACCGCTTCATAAGCCGGCATACCCATAAATGTGATCAGCATTGGGCTGATGACTGCGGCGGCGCTCATTCCGGCAAAACCGGTTCCCAAACCCGCTCCGATACCTGCTATAAAACAAACTAAAACTTTTACCCACAGATTCATTTTGCGTTTTTCTCCATATATTTTTTTATATTCTTTTCCACCCGCGTTATGTAGGACTGAAACTGCCGCTGACCTCTTTGTCAAGATCGTCTGCGATGATATCCGCAAAATCGAAGCACTCTGATAAAAAATCAGTTTTTCTGGCTTTCTTCTTCTGCATTTAGCTTTGATTTCGGCAATGTAACCGTAAACATGGTAAGATTGTTTTCGCTTTGAACCGAAACCGTTCCGTTGTGCAATTCCACCACTTTTTTGACAATTGCAAGCCCGATTCCGTTTCCCTCACCGGAGTGTGAACTGTCAGCCTGATAAAATTTCTGAAAGATTCGTGATATACTTTCCGCAGGAATTTCCTCTCCCGAATTGATGATATCCACGGACAGGGAAGACGGTTGATTTTTAATATTGACTTCAATGACTCCTCCAGCGGGAGAAAATTTGATCGCGTTATCCAGCAGATTGATCCACACCTGTTTCAAAAGCTCCTCATTGGCAGAAATCCTGTATTCACCGAAATCCACTTTAAAGTCCAGTTGCTTTTTTTCCCACTTGTCGGCAAGCAACAGGATGGAAGACCGGATTTGTTCTGAAAGGTTAAACTTTACAACATCCGTTAAAATCGTTTGATTTTCTACCCGCGTCAGATTCAACACGTTTGTCGCCATATCAGAAAGCCGCAGAGATTCTTCTTCGATAACCGCCAAATATTCCCCTTTTTGTTCTTCTGTCAGGTTGCCTCGGCGAAGCAGCTTTGCAAAGCCGGCAATAGATACGATGGGCGTTTTGAATTCATGCGAAAAATTATTTACAAAATCCCCACGAAGCATCTCTGTATTTTTGAGTTCAGAAGCCATTCGATTGAAGCTGTGCGAAAGCTGCGAAAAAGTAGGATGTTTGGATATGGGCCATCCGAAATCCAATCGGGCACTGAAATCACCGGATGCCAGCCGATCGATTTGATAAATTACATTCCGCAGGGGGCGGGCGGATATTTTACTGGATAAATAGGCAACAATGACACCGACAATATTACTGATGACGATCATGTAGAGGATGATAATACCGATGTTTGATCGGATATCGGTATCAAGCGTGACAACTTGAAAATGTACCAGCATATAAATAATAGAAGCGGTTATTGAAGTAATAATAAATTGAATGAAAAAAATAAGTGTCGATATTAAAAACGTGAGCGCAAAATAATGTTTTCGATTTTGTTTGTTCATACTTTTTTCACCGCCTTATATCCGAGCCCGCGCACGGATTCGATATCAAATTCTTCCCAACCCTCGAACCGTTTGCGGAGCCTGCCGATGTGAACCGTCACAGTTTCCCACCCGGTATCGCTCTCAGCGCCCCAGATTTCATCCATCAGTTGAATCCGTGTAAAAATCTTTCCGGGGTATGACAGCAATTTATAAAGTAACAAAAATTCCTTTTGCGGGAGTTCTTGTGTCTCGCCGTTTTTGGTCACGGTAAAGGAATCGTAATCCAAAATTACATTTCCAATCGTCATTTTACGTTCGTTGGCAATTTGAGCGCGGCGTAGAAGTGCTTTGATTCGCCAGAGCATTTCTTCCTCATCAATCGGTTTTGTCATGTAGTCGTCAATCCCTAATGAAAAACCTTTATGTTTATCTTCGGGGAGCTGTTTTGCCGAAACCATAAGAATGGGAAGATTGTTCTTGCTTTCGCGGAGGATTTTTGTAAATTCATATCCGTCCATTTTCGGCATCATTATGTCGAGAATCACAAGGTCAATATACTCTTTATCCATTACATCGAGGGCGTCTTCACCGTTTTCCGCAGTAAATACAGAATAGTGCTCCGTTTCAAGCACGGCTTTGAGCAGCCGGCGTGTATTTTTATCGTCGTCTACAACAAGAATTTGGAACATTGTTTACACCTCCTAATAATCAATATAAGATAAGATAACATACAAATCTAAACTGAAAAGAAAGTGTGCGAGTTTAATCCCCAAAATTTATTATTTCGTTCAGCAGGCTTTTTCGCGTCTTTGAGCAACAGCCACATCTTTCCCATTTTATCGACTCCTGCAATACGTCCGGCAAAACAGTAATAATTTAATCATGCGGGGAGAGATACCCCATTTTTCGCTGCCTATTTGAACGTCATGTAATTAAAATATCGCACCTCCACATATAAAATTATATTTCGTTATCTTGAAGAAAGCAAGTGCATTTGATGAACATTAGATGAATTATTTACCCTCGCTACTGAAACTGTAAAGACATATCCAAATAAAGAAAGGGACTGTAAAATGGATCAATTTCAATAAAGCGGACAGAAAAACATAAGATGGCAGGAAATTATGTAAAATATTCAATATCCATATTTCTCATAAAGTATATCACATAAAAATCATAAAAGATATTTGTCTTGATTTTCGATTACATATTGAAGCCATTCCTCTGGAGTAGGAATGTCGTTTGAAGATGGTATTTTTTTCCACTGTGCTCTAATTTCAGGATTTGAACTGGTCATTCCAAATTTTATTCGCTCTGAAATTATAACTTTAATTTCGTCAACCGTCATATTCCTTTTCTCAGCTATTTCGGCTAATGTTATTTTTATCTGTTTCATGGACCGCCTCCTATTAATTTATTGTTTGTATTATTCCATAATATAACCGTATGCCCTTTGCGGGGCGTATATAATCTACTGATTATGACTATTATATCACATTTTTGTGATTTAGAATAGTATTAATAGAAATTATTTTTAGAAGGTTATCTTTATGGATGTACAAAAGCGCATCAGGTAGTTGATGGCGGAAAGAGGCTGGTCAGACTATAGGCTTGCAAAGGAGTCCAACCTCTCTCACTCAACTATAACGAATATATTCAACAGAAATAACGCCCCAACGCTGCCAACATTGGAGTCCGTATGTTCCGCTTTGGGGGTAACCATGTCACAGTTTTTCACTGAAGGCGACGAACCCGTTGTGTTGAGCAGCGAACAAAAAATAATACTTGATAGGTTCAACACGTTATCACCGACTCAGAGAAAAGTCATTATTGAACTGCCTGGCAATATGAACAAAGGCACATGATGTCATAACAAGACAGAGACCGGTCGATGAGCTTTTTTCGACATTGCTAAAAAACCTGCATACATTTCTGTGTGCAGGTTTTTCAAATATAAAAATCTAACGATTACTCAATAATCCAACGATTACCCCAAAAAACTAACGATTTCCCATAAAACCAACGATTTCCCATAAATCCAACGATTTCCCATAAATCCAACGATTACACGGCGGCGAGTTAGGATGGATAATTTCCGAAAAGCAAAAACTGCATTTATTGCCTCCGTAAGGTGCGGAAAAATTATGCCGACCATACAAAAAAGCCGATAATATCGGCTTTTTTGCACAAAGAAAGAACCTTGACTTTGTATCAAAATCAAGGTTCTTATTTGGCGGAGAGAAAGGGATTCGAACCCTTGATCGGGGTTAACCGATACACGATTTCCAGTCGTGCGCCTTAGACCAGCTCAGCCATCTCTCCGCGCTGACAAACGGTATTATAGCACATATTTTGCCGTTTGTCAAGGACTTTTTTCAATTCTTATATCAAAAATTTATATCTTATATCAAAAATTTAAACAAAATTTAGAAAAGAATTAGGAAAATCATTTACAGGCCTCAACGAAGCTGAGAAGGATCTTAAACTGATCCTCATCACCGCGCCAGGAAAATTCCGGGTGCCACTGTACCGCCTGAACAAAGCGTTTCTCCGGACAGTATACGGCTTCGATCAGGCCGTCGGGAGCGGCGGCCATCGCCTTCAGCCCCGGCGCAAGAGCCTTTATGCCCTGATGATGATAGCTGTTCACACTCAGGATATCCTTCTGCAAAAGATGCCGCAGCGGTGAACCGGGCACGAGACAGACCTCGTGCCAGCCGCGGTCATAGGGCGGCACCATTTTATGACAGACGGCATCCTCCTTTTGAGACGGGATATCCTGATACAGCGTACCGCCCAAGACCGCGTTGATAAACTGTATTCCACGGCATATGCCGAAAACAGGCCTGTCCAGCTCAAAGGCCTGACGGAACAGCTCCGTTTCCAACCGGTCACGGGGCGGATAGGGAGCGCCGCAGGAGCGCAGCCTTTTCTCACCGTAAAGCGCCGGATCCACGTCCTGACCTCCGGTAAACAGGAAGCCGGAGCACAGCTCCGCCATCTCCCCCACGCTGTCGGGGTCAAAGGGCAGGATCACGGGCAGCGCTCCGCAGGCCGTCAAGGCGTCCACATACCCCGGCAGCATCCAGATACTGTCTTTTTCCGTATCAAAAAGGGGCACAACGCCGATAACAGGTTTTTTCACATAAATTACCTCGTTTCGTCGCCGCCCCTTTGCGGTCGGTATTCAGAAATTTGTATTAAATATCCATAGCGCCGGCAGGTCAGCCCAGCTTCTTATAGTTGCCCAGGAACCGATAGCTGGGGGCGTAGGCCTTGAGCTTGTCCAGCGTGGCGCTGACATCCATCTTGCCCACGTTGCCCTCAAGGTCCACAAAGAACAGGTACTCGCCCAGCTTGTCGGGAATGGGGCGGCTCTCTATCTTAGCCAGATTCAGGCCGGACTCCTTGAAAAAGCCCAGAGCCTCGAAAAGGGCTCCGCTGACGTGCGGCGTGGAAAACATGATGGAAATTTTGTTGTTTTGCTCATCTGTGATTGGATTTTTACTTATTATGATGAAGCGGGTGCGGTTGTTGTCGGCAAAATTGATATTTGTCTGAAGTATCTTCAGGCCGTATATCTCGGCGGCCCGGGCGGAGCATATCGCCGCCTTGGAGGGGTCGTTCATCTCGGCCACCATGTTGGCGGCCACGGCGGTGTTCACCACCTTGGTCTGTATCCACTCCTTGTCGGAGAGGTATTCCTTGCTCTGATAAAAGCCCTGCTCGTGGGAGTAAACCTGCTCAATGCCGTCTATTTCCGCGTCCTGAGTGCCCGCCAGACAGTGGCGCACCTCCACGTAGGTCTCGCCGGCGATATAGACCTCGTACTTTTTCAGCAGGTCAAAGACCTCCATAATGGAGCCGGTGGAGTAATTTTCCACCGGAAGCACGCCGTAGTCGGCCCGGCCGCTCTCCACCTCGCGGAACACATCTTCAAATGTAAGGACGTTGTAAATGCTGTCGCCGAACACCGCCGCCGCAGCCTCGCTGCCATAGCTGCCGTTAAGGCCCTGATAAGCCGCCGTGCCGCTGAGACGGCCCTTTTCGTAGGTGCGCATTATGCTCCGCTGGAGCTTGCGGCTCTGGGATAATATGCACTTGAATATTTCCTCAATGTGCCTGTGGTAAGCGGGGTTTTCGGCACGGGAAACACGGTCGGCCAGGATGAGCCGCTCCCGCTCGGGGTCAAGGATTTTCATGCCGTTGAGCATTTTAATGTTGCCGACCTCCTCGCTGGCGGCCATACGCTTCTCAAAAAGAGCCACCAGCTGGGTGTCCACCTCGTCGATTATTTTGCGCTGTTGTTCCAGTTCAGTCATTTATCTTCTTTCCTCCCAGTAAAAAATCCATGGCGCACAGAGCGGCGCAGCTCTCGATGACCGGCACGGCCCGGGGCACGATGCAGGCGTCGTGACGGCCCTTTATCACCAATTCGGTATCTGTGGCGGTTTTAAAATTGACGGTGCTCTGGGGCCTTGAAATGGACGGAGTGGGCTTGACGGCCACACGGAAAACAACGGGCATGCCGTTGGTTATGCCGCCGTTTATACCGCCGTTATTGTTGGTTTTGGTTCTCACTCTGCCGCCGTCCATGTAAAACTCATCGTTGGCGGCGCTGCCGGTCATTTTCGTTATGCCGAAGCCCGCGCCGAACTCCACGCCCTTTACCGCCGGAACGGCGTACAAAAGCTCCGCGAGGCGGCTTTCAAAGGCGCCGAAGATCGGATCACCCAGACCGGCTGGCAGACCGGCAATACTGCATTCGATCACTCCGCCAACGCTGTCGAGGCTGTTTTTTGCCTCCATGGCACGGTCGTACATCAGCCTGCCTTTTTCGTCGCTGAAGGTGGGAAAGAGCTTGTCCTTGACGGCCTTCGCCTGTTCATAGGTCAGGGTTTCGATGTCCGGCCCCTCGTCCTCTATATCCATTATGCTTTTGATGTGTACGGCACAGTAAATGCCCCGCCCCTCCAAAAAGCCCGTGGCAAGCCCGCCGGCGAACACAATCGGAGCCGTGAGCCGTCCGGAGAAGTGGCCGCCGCCCCGATAATCGTTATTGCCGCCGTAGCGCACAAAGCCCGAATAGTCGGCGTGACCGGGACGGGCGTTCTCGGCAAGATTGGAATAGTCGGCGCTGTGCTGATCGCTGTTGTATATGACAAAGGCCAGCGGCGTACCGGTGGTTTTGCCGTTAAAAACTCCGCTGAGTATCTCGGGCCTGTCCGGCTCCTTCCGGGCGGTGGTGATGGCGCTCATACCGGTGGCGCGGCGGGCCAGCATACGTTCTATCCCTTCCGTATCCACGGGGATGCCGGCGGGCAGGTCGTCAATGACGCCGCCGATGCCGCGGCTGTGGGACTCGCCGAAAACCGTCAGCTTAAAGTTCTTTCCCCAATACGAGCTCATCTTATTTTACCTCCAAGCCTTTCAAATCTTTCCCAGAAATCGGGCATACTCTTGTTCACGCACTCGGCCCCGTCTATGACCAATTCGCCCTCCACATGGGGCGAAAGCGCGGCCAGAGCCATGGCGATGCGGTGGTCGTTGTGGGAGCCGCACACCGCTCCGCGCAGAGGTCTGCCGCCGCGAATGACAAGGCAGTCCTCCCCCTCTTCCACGTCCGCCCCAAGGCGGCGCAGCTCCTGAGTTATGGCGGCGAGGCGGTCGCTTTCCTTGATGCGCAGGCGGCCGGCGTTGACTATTCGGCTTTCGCCGGGGACGGTCGCCATTACGCAGGCCAGAACCGGCACAAAGTCGGGTATCTGGCCCACATCGACCACGGCGGGAACAGCGGCGGTACCGTTTGTTGAATATCCGCCGTCAATCTCGTTTATCTCCATGCCCATCCGGCGGTATACCTCCACCGTGGCTCTGTCCCCCTGAATTGAGGCGGAGTTCAGGCCAAGGCAGTTTATCCGGCCCATAGCCATAAAAAAGCCCGCCTGAGAAAAGTCGCCCTCAACAGTGTATTCGGCGGGGCGATATTTTTGCCCCCCGCTTACGTAATATCCGTATTCCGTATTTTCTATTTTTATCCCGAATTTCTCAAGGACCTCTATCGTCATATCCACATAGCCTTTGGACTGGAGTCCGGTGGTAAGGATTATGCGGCTGTCCCCCTCAAGCAGCGGCAGGGCCAGCAACAGGCCGGTGATAAACTGGCTGCTTACGTCCCCCCGAAGCCTGTAATCCCCGGGCCTGAGCCTACCCTCGGCCCTGAGGACGGAATTTTCCGTTTTGTATTTTATGTTCTGTTCCTCAAAAATGCGGAAATAGTCGTCCAGCGGCCGCTCCATGAGCCGCCGGGAGCCCTTTATCTCCAGCCTGCCGTTGAGGGCCAGAGCGAGAGGTATCATAAAGCGCAGGGTGGAGCCGGACTCGTTCGCGTCCATGACGGCCCCTGTTTTTAGGGCTTCCATGCACTGCTTTGTTGCCCTGATGTCATCGCTGTCGCCAAGGTTCAGAGCCTGTCCGCCGCCCAGCCCGGCGCAGATAAGCGCCCGATGACTGTAGCTCTTCGACGGAGGCATGACCATCGTGCCGGACAGGGGCGAGGGGGTTATTGTGACCTTCATGCCCCATCCCCCCTGACTATGTCATTAAGAACGGATTTGTGTACCTTCATGTAATAGCCCTCTCCCATCTCGTGAACCAGCACGATGCTCAGACTGTCGCCCTTGCGCTTTTTGTCGTGAACGGCAGCGGAGGCCAGCTCGGCCCGGTGTTCGCAGTCGGTGGGAAGGCCGTATTTTTTGTTAAGGGCTTTTATGATGTCGAGGGTTCCGGCCTTGGTGTACCCCATCTTTTCGGCGTACTCGGTCATGATGCACATACCGATGGCCACGGCGGCCCCGTGGCTAAGGGTTCCGTAACCGTAGTAATTTTCCACGGCGTGGCCTATCGTGTGTCCGAAATTGAGGAGCATACGTTCGCCGGTGTCCCGCTCGTCATTCATCACTATTTCGGCCTTTATCTCGCAGCACCGGGCCACGACATCGGCCAGATCATAATCGCCGGAAAGGAGGGCCTCGCCCATCTTCTTATCCCTGATGGCGGCGTATTTGATTATTTCCGCCATGCCGCAGGCCACCTCGCGTTCGGGCAGGGTTTTGAGGGTGTCCATATCAATTATGACCGCGGAGGGCTGATAAAACGTGCCCACAAGGTTCTTGCCTACAGGGAGATTGACGGCGGTCTTGCCGCCGACGGAGCTGTCCACCTGACTCAGCAGCGTTGTAGGCACCTGCACAAGGGTCACGCCCCGGAGCACCGTGGAAGCCACGAAGCCCGCCAAGTCCCCCACAACTCCGCCGCCAAGGGCGATAACGCAGTCCGTGCGGGAAAAGTCGTTTTCCAGTATCTCGCCGCAGACCCGCTCAAAGACGGAGATGCTCTTGCTGTTCTCCCCAGCCTCCACCACTACCTTAAACGGATTTGCTCCGGCGGCGGTGAGCTGGGCCTCCAGCGCGGAATAATAAAGGGGCTCCACATTGGTGTCGGTTATCACGGCGGCTTTTCTGCCCTTTACTATCGGCTCGAGGATTGAGGCGCAGCCCTTCAGCAGCCCGCTCTCAATATAGATTTTATATTCCCTGCCGGGAATGTTAACGTCAATGGTACGCATTACATCAGATCCTTACAGTATGATATACTATTTTACTATAATTTTGGTTTTTTGTCAATAGAAAAAGGGGCCGCAATTCTGCGACAAAAAAATCTATTGCATTTTTCGGAAATATGTGATAGAATGTTAATGTACTGATTTTTCCAAAGGTGGCGGATGCGTGAAAACTCTGAGAGCTTTAAGAGATATAATACTCAGCGGGGCCAACAAGCTGGCCCACGACAGCATAGGGGCCTACTCGGCGCAGGCGGCCTTCTTTCTGCTTACCTCTCTTTTCCCGTTCATAATGCTGCTGCTGTCCCTTTTGCAGTTCTTCCCCTTCGAAATGGAGGATCTGATAAGCGCCGCCACCGGCGTCATGCCCGACGCCATAAAGGGCTTTCTTGTGCCGGTAATAACCGAAATATACGAAAAGGGCACTCCCGCCCTCATTTCAGTGGCCGCCATTACCACCCTGTGGTCCGCGTCCACGGGGGTAAACGCTGTCGTCCGCGGCCTGAGCCGTATCTTCGACACCGACAAAACCGAAACATGGATAAGGCTGAGGCTGGAATCCATAGTCTATATGCTCTGCCTCATCATAGTTATCATTCTGTCCCTGGGCCTGTCGGTGTTCGGCAGCTCCTTCATGGGGAAAATACTGGAGTTTTTCCCCGCCCTGAACAAGCTCGGCTTTCTCTCCCAGGGGGTGCGGCTGGTGTGCAGCTTTTCACTGCTTACGCTGATTTTTGACCTTGTGTACATCTTCGCCCCGCTGCGCAAGAGCCGGTTCACGGCCCAGCTCCCCGGAGCCATCGTGGCCGCCGTGGGCTGGATGGGATTTTCCTTTCTTTACTCCTTCTATGTTGACAATCTGGCCAACTTCAGCGTTTACGGCAGCCTTGCGGCGGTAGTTTTCTTTATGCTGTGGATGTACGTATGCTTCTACATACTCTTTATCGGGGCGGAGATCAACGTGTTCATCAACGTCCTGCTAAACCGGCTCAAAGCCCTGCGCCGCCCCGAATCCGAAAGCAAAAATTCCGTCAAAAAGAAAGCAGAAGAGTCTGAAGCTCGTCCATAGTGCCGACCGTCCACCGGGCGCCGGCGGCCTCCAGCTCGCCCTCGGCGGCGTAGCCGAAGCCCACGCCCACGGCGCTCACTCCGTTGGCGGCCGCGCCCAGCACGTCGTGCTCCCGATCTCCTATCATGACGGCCTGCTCCGGAGCGGCCCCCAGCCTTTTCAGAACCTCGGCCACCACCTGAGCCTTGTCGGTCAGCCGGCCGTCCAGCTCGCTGCCCACTATCAAATCAAGGTACGGCGCAAGGCCGTACTTTTTTACTATCCGCTCGGCGAAGACCTGGGGCTTGCTGGTGGCGAGGGCAAGGGTTTTTCCGACGGCCTTCAGCTCCCTCAGCAGCTCAACGGCCCCGTCGTAGACCCGATTTTCGAATATGCCGACAGGCGCGAAGCGCTCCCGGTAGACCGTCACCGCCTCCTCCGCCTGCTCAGGGGTGAAGCCGCAGTAACGCATGAACTGCTCCTTGAGCGGCGGGCCGATAAAGCACACCAGCTCACCGCAGTCCCGTTCGATGCCGAAGCGGCGCAGGGCGTACTGAACGCATTTGGTTATGCCTTCTTTCGGGTCGGTGAGGGTGCCGTCAAGGTCGAAAAGAAAATATTTTATCATTTGCAGCCACCGCAGGGCTTAAAAAACTCTTTAATGTTGACCGCAAGCCCGTTTTCTCCGTCCTTAAAGCCCAGCAGATAAAGGGCGGGGAACATGGTCTCATTTTTGCAGAAGCCGGTCTCAACGCCATTCAGATCAAGATGGTTCAGAGCCGCGCGGATCAAAAGCTCAAAAACGCCGTCCCTGTCCACAACGTACAGCAGCTCGCCGGTCTCCTTAAAGGCGCACCAACCCTTACAGTCCGGCCCCTCCTGAGCCCAGGCCACGCGCATATCCTCATCCGGATCGGGGTGAATGGACGCTATTACCTGTTTATTGTCAAAAATTACTACCTTTATCACTTTTTCCGCCGTCCCTTCAGCTTGTTTATCTCGGCGTCGTTGAGGTGCCGCCACTTGCCCTCGGGCAGATTGCCGAGGGTCACGCCGCCCACGGCTATGCGCTTAAGGCTCAGAACCTCAGCGCCCACGGCCTCCAGCATCTTGCGAACCTGACGGTTGCGGCCCTCGTGAATGGTTATTTTTACCTCGGGGAGCCTGCCGTGGAGCTGTTCCACTCCGGCCGGCGCGGTAAGGCGGCCGTCGATTTCCACTCCCTTGCGGAGCGCGGCCTCCTCGCTCTTGTCCAAAGGACGGTTGACACGGGCGATATAGACCTTGTCCACCGAATGGCTGGGGTGTGTGACCTGATTGGCAAAGGCCCCGTCGTTTGTCATGATCAGCAGACCCGAGGTGTCGAAGTCCAGCCGTCCCACCGGGTAAATGCGGGCGTCAATGTCCCCGACCAGCTCCATCACGGTGGGGCGGCCAAGGTCGTCGCTGACCGTGGTGACGTAATTTTTTGGCTTATTCAGGGCTATATAGTACAGCTTTTTCTCGGGGGTTATGACCTTGCCGTCAACGCTGACCTCGTCTCCCTCCCCCACCTCGCAGCCCATATAGTCCACCAGACTGCCGTTGACCTGCACCCGTCCGCTTTCGATGAGCCGTTCCGCCGCTCTGCGGGAGGCCACGCCGCACATGGCGATATATTTTTGCAAACGCATTTACATCAGTTCCTTCGCTATTTTTATCAGATTGTCCAGGAAGCCCTCTTCCTCCTCAATGTCACGGTCGGCCAGCAGATCCACCCCGCCCAGGAACTCTCCCTCGCAGAACATATAGAGCCGGGCCAGCTTTTGGCCTTTTTTTATGGGCAGTGTCATGTCGCCGGCCTCGGTGCGGTACTCCACGGCCCAAAGCTCGGCTCCGGTCAGTGAGGTGACAAAATCCCCGGCGCATACCAGCCCCAGCTCGGAGCTGTCGAGGGTCACCGTCTCCCAAAGCTGGCCCGCCTTGGTGAGGGCGGCCGTTTCATAGTCGCCGAAGCCGTAATCCAGCAGCCGGGCATGATCCTGCCAGTCGTCGGGGGCGTTGAGAGTCACGGCCACAAGCTCGCGTCCGTCCCGAAGGGCCGAGGAAACAAGGCATCGGCCCGCCTTTTTGGTGAAGCCGGTCTTGACGCCGGTGCAGCCCTCGTACTGCCAAAGCAGCTTGTTATGATTTTTCAGGCTCCTGTCCCACTCGTGGCCGCTCCAAGGTATATTTTTCTGCTTTGTGCCCGCTATTTCTCTGAATTTCGGCAACGTCATGGCATGGCGGGCCAGAACCGCCATATCATAGGCGGTGGTGTAATGGCCGTCGCCGTCCAGACCGTTCGGCGTCTCGAAGCCGGTGTTATACATTCCCAGCTCCTTCGCCTGGGCGTTCATCAAAGCGACAAAGGCGTCGACGCTTCCGGCGGTGTGCTCGGCAAGGGCAACGGCGGCGTCGTTGCCGCTGTTCAGCATAAGGCCGTACAGCAGCTGCTCCACCGTGAGCTGCTCACCGGCGGCAAGCCATATCGACGAGCCCTCAACTCCCGAGGCCACGGGACTGACCGTGACAACGTCGGCCATGGAGCAGTTTTCTATGGCGAGGACGGCCGTCATGATTTTTGTGGTGCTGGCCATAGGCAGACGCTCGAAGCCGTTTTTCTCGTACAACAGCCGGCCCGAGGCGGCGTCCATGAGCACGGCACTGCGGGCGGAAAGGCCCTCCGGCGCCTGAGCGTGAGCCGCGGCCGTAAGAAATATTACCGTAAAGATAATTGCCGTCAGTTTTTTCATACCCTTATCCCCTTCACAAAATGCTACTATCATTTTATGAGGGCTTGTTCGGTTTTATTTAAGATTTTCCAGAGTCTCCTTCGCCGCCGCGATGGATTTTGCCACAGCCGACGGAGCCGGCCCGCCGGTGACGGTGCGGCCGTTCACACAGGTCTCAAGGCTTATTTCCCCGTAAATGTCCTCGCCGATGAGGGGGCTGCACTCCCTCAGCTCCTCAAGGCTCAGCTCATCGATGCCGACGCCCTTCTTTTCGGCGACAAGCACCATATGTCCCACCACGGCGTGGGCCTCACGGAAGGGCAGGCCGTGCTTCACAAGGTAGTCGGCCACATCGGTGGCGTTGGTAAAGCCGCCGTTGGCGCCCCTGTACATATTTTCGCCGTTTATCTTCATTGTCGCCACCATGCGGGTGAACACCGGCAGGCAGAGCTTAACCGTGTCTATGGCGTCGAACAGAGCTTCCTTGTCCTCCTGCATATCCTTGTTATAAGCCAGAGGCAGACCCTTCATCACCGTGAGCAGGGCCGTCAGATCCCCGTAGACCCGTCCGGTCTTGCCACGTATCAGCTCGGCAAAATCCGGATTTTTCTTCTGGGGCATGATGGAGCTGCCGGTGCTGTAGGCGTCGTCCATGGTGACGAAGCGGAACTCGTTGCTGCTCCAAAGTATAAGCTCCTCGCAGAACCGTGAAAGGTGCATCATTATCACCGAGCAGTCAAACATGGTCTCCAGAGCAAAGTCCCTGTCGGACACTCCGTCCAGAGAGTTCATGGTTATCGCCGAAAAGCCCAGCTTCTCCGCCACAAATTCCCTGTCAAGGGGGTAAGTAGTGCCGGCCAGAGCCCCGCTGCCAAGAGGCATAACGTCGGTGCGTTCATAGCAGTCGCCCAGCCTGTCCATATCCCGCAGGAACATATTCACATAGGCCATGAGGTGGTGGGCCAGGGTGATGGGCTGAGCCTTTTGAAGGTGGGTATAGCCGGGCATAATAGTGCTGAGGTTTTCCCCGGCCAACTTGATAAGCGTTTCGACAAGCTCCGCCAGCATGGCTTTGATTTCGTTTATAGCGTCCTTGGTGTACATTCTCACGTCCAGCGCCACCTGATCGTTACGGCTGCGGCCGGTGTGGAGGCGTTTGCCCGCCTCGCCTATACGGTCGGTGAGGATTTTCTCTATATTCATATGGATGTCCTCGGCGTCAACGAGGAACTCCACCTTTCCGGCCTCGATGTCCTCAAGTATACCGCCGAGGGCCTCGACTATCCGGCGGCTGTCCTCCCCGGGGATTATACCCTGACGGCCCAGCATCTCGGCGTGGGCCATGGAACCCATTATATCCTGACGGTACATCCTTTGGTCAAAGCGTATTGACGACTGAAAGTCGTTGGCCTGAGCGTCGGTGGCCTTTTCAAAGCGTCCGCCCCAAAGCTTCATAAAAATTTCCCCTTTGCTGCAACTCCCCGGCACGTGTGCGCCGGGGAGTGATGATATTTATTTGTTTATTTGTTTTCCTGATTTTGCTTCATGAGCGCGCGAACCTTGAGGGGCAGGCCGAACAGGTTGATGAAGCCCTCGGAATCCTTATGGCTGTAAAGCTCGTGGCTGTCGCCGAAGCTGGCGATGGTCTCGTTATAAAGAGAATAGGGGCTCCTGGCGCCGGCGGAGGAAATGCCGCCCTTATAAAGCTTGAGGCGCACCTCGCCGGTGACGGTCTCCTGAGTGCTGTCCACAAAGGCGGAAATAGCCTCACGGAGAGGGGTGTACCATTTGCCGTCGTAAACCAGCTCGGCAAGCTTGATGGCCACATGACGCTTGAAGGCCTGAGTGTCACGGTCAAGGCAGAGGTACTCCAGCTCGTTGTGAGCGTAGTAAAGTATCGTGCCGCCGGGGGTCTCGTAGACGCCGCGGCTCTTCATGCCCACAAGACGGTCCTCAACTATGTCGGCTATGCCGATGCCGTAGGCGCCGCCTATCTCGTTGAGCTTTTCCACAAGAGCTCTGGGGGCCATTTTTTCACCGTCAAGGGAAACGGCCTCGCCCTTTTCAAAGCCTATGGTGATATACTTGGGCTCGTCAGGGGTCTTCTCCGGCGGAACGGTGAGCTTGAGCAGATTGTCAAGCTGAGGCTCGTTGGCGGGATCCTCAAGATCCATGCCCTCGTGGCTGATGTGCCAGATGTTGCGGTCGCGGGAGTAGAGATCCTTCTTGGTAACGGGAACCTGAATGTGATGGGCCTCGGCGTAGTCCACCGCGTCCTCACGGGACTTGATGTCCCAAATTCTCCAGGGAGCGATTATCTTCAGCTGAGGAGCGAGGGCCTTGATGGTCAGCTCAAAGCGAACCTGATCGTTGCCCTTTCCGGTGGCGCCATGGCAGATAGCCGTGGCTCCCTCCGCCAGAGCTATCTCAACAAGTCTCTTGGCGATGATGGGGCGGGCGTGGCTGGTGCCAAGCAGGTACTTGCCCTCATAAACGGCCCCGGCCTTGACCACGGGATAAATGAAGTCCTCAACGTATTCGTCTCTCAGATCCTCAAGGTAGAGCTTGGAAGCGCCGGCCGCCTTGGCCCGCTGTTCAAGGCCCTCGGTCTCCTTGCCCTGTCCCACGTCGCCGCAGACGGCAATAACCTCGCAGCCCTCATAGTTCTCCTTGAGCCAGCTTATAATGATGGAGGTGTCAAGACCGCCGGAATAAGCCAGTACGATTTTTTCTGCCATTGAAATTCCTCCTAAACAGTTTTTACGATGTAGTAATTATACATCAAAATGCAAAATTATGCAATACCTTTTTATAAAATTTTTCGGCTATTTTAACAGCCCTTTTTGTATACCCTGACATATTATCCAGTCGGCAAGGGCAGCGGTCTCGTCGTCCATGGCCGCCTTTACGGGTTCCATGCGCCTGTACACCTGCTCGGCACGGACGTTTCCCTTCTTCCATGTGTGGTAGTTGGTGAGGTGGTTGTTTATCAGGGGCTGGAGCCGGTCGATGGCGGCGGCGTAGGCCGCGTCGGGAGTGGCTTTTTCGTCAAATTCCTCCCACAGCAGGCGGTACTCCCGTCCCTGCTCCTCGGGCAAAAGGCCAAAGAGCCGGTCGGCGGCGGCCTTTTCACGGGCGACCTTGTCCCTGCCGGCCTCCTCGTCGTAGCAGAAGGTATCGCCGGCGTAGACCTCCACAAGGTCGTGTACAAGGGCCATTCTTATCACCATGTCAAGATCGATCTTATCCTTGTCCCGGGCGTGGTCAAAGAGGGTCAGGGCCATGAGGGCGAAATGCCAGGAATGCTCGGCGTCGGTCTCCTGACGGGAACCGTCGGCAATCAGGGTCTGACGCAGGACGTTTTTCATTTTGTCCGCCTCGACGAGGAAGCGGAGCTGCTTTTCATAATCCCCGCTTATCACCGGCACACCTCCCGGGTATACCGTGTCAGCCAGTCCTGCTCCTCCTGAGAGAGCCGGGGCATGAGGCGCTTGCGGCACTCAAGGTGATAGCGGTTTATCCATTCTATCTCCTCGTCGGTGAGCAGAGAGGGATCAATGCCGTTTACGTCAATAGGCACGAAGGACAGCAGTCCGAAGCCGTAAAACTCGCCGTGCCCGGTGGTCTTCCACGGCACGACGACAACGTCGTTCTCGGTGCGGATGCCGTATTTGCCCTCTATGTAAACGCCTGGCTCGATAGTGATGTTCATGCCCGGCTCAAAGGGGATGGAGCGCAGGTTCTGGCTCATGTTCTGGGGACCTTCGTGTACGTTGAGATAGAAGCCCACACCGTGACCGGTGCCGCACTTGTAGTCGATGCCCTCCCTCCACAGGGGCTCACGGGCCAGAATATCCAGATTTGCGCCCGCGGCGCCCTTAAGGAAGCGGGCGGAGATAAGGGCTATGCTGGACTTGAGCACAAGGGTGAAATTGCGGCGCTCCTCCTCGGTTATGGGGCCAAGAACCAAAGTTCTTGTTATATCGGTGCTTCCGTTCAGGTAGTGGCCGCCGGAGTCGATGAGGAGCATACCCTCGGCCTTAAGAACGGCGTTGTTTTCGGGAGTGGGACTGTAGTGCATCATGGCCGCGTTGCCCCTGTAAGCGGCAATGGTCTCAAAGCTGGGCCCCATGTTGTAGGGCTGCTGAGCCCGAAGCTCCAGCAGCTTTTCGCACACGTCAAGCTCGGTAATTGGACGGCCGCCGCTGAGGCAGTCATAAATATAGTAAAAGCCCTTGACCAGCGCCACGGCGTCGTTTTCGTAGCACTCCACAAGATTTTGATTTTCGGTCTTGTTTTTCACGGCCTTGAAGGGCGTCACTATGTCCCAGATGTACTTAAGGCTGCACTTTTGGGCGGCGGCCGCGAGAGCGCTGTTGTTTATGTCGAAATCCATGCCAAGGGTGCAGTCCTCGCCCAGGGCGGCAATATCGCCGTAAATACCGCCGTATTCATACAGGCTGATGCCCTGCTGCTCAAGAGCGTAGCGCTCGTTCTCGCCCACCTTGGCGGGGTCGATATAGAGACGGACGCCGCCGGGGCCGACGAGCAGATAGCTGAGAGCGAAGGGGCAGCAGTGGATGTCGGAGCCGCGTATATTGCAGAGCCACATGATGCAGTCCAGCTTGCCAACGGCGTAATGGGTGAGGCCGAGCTTGCTCATCTCCTCGCGGACACGGGCGATCTTGCTCGAGGCGCTCTCCCCGCACCACTTTTCGTCGTGGAGGATTATTTTTCCGTCGGGAATGGGAGGCCGGTCCTGCCAGATGACTGACAAATCCACGGAGCTGTCCAAAACCAGCTTTTTCTCCCCGAATTTTTTCTTCATATCATTTATCGACGACTGGGAAAACAGCTTTCCGTTTACGCCTATTTTCGCGCCCTCGGGCAGCTCGTCGCAAAGGAACTGAACGTAGCTCTTCACGCCGGGGTCATAGGCCCGGAACAGCGCTATCTCGCTGCCGGAGAGCTGGTTTTCCGCCTGAATGTAGTAGCGTCCGTCTGTCCAAAGGCCGCTCCTGTCCTTTGTGACGGCCACGGTTCCGGCGCTGCCGGTGAAGCCCGAAAGCCAGCGGCGGAACTGATAGTGCTCCGGCACATACTCGCTCAGGTGCGGATCCGCCGAGGGCACAATGCAGGCGTCAAGGCCGTTTTTCTCCATTTCCTGCCGCAGGAGGGCAAGCTTTTCGTTAACTGTCATATTAAATTACCCCTTTCCTCTGTCTAATCTTTATTTATTCCAGTCTCAGCTGAGGCTCGGCGTTCAGTGTCAGGTCGGCCCGCATACCGGCGGCGTAGTTCAGGTACCCGGCGCAGGAGATCATGGCTCCGTTGTCGGTACACAGGTCTATGGGCGGGCAGTACATTTTCATGCCCGCGGCCCTGGCGGCGGCTTCAAGGGCCGAGCGCAGGGCGGTGTTGGCGGCCACTCCGCCGGCAAGGCAAACGGTTTTGCAGCCCGCCTGCTTTGCGGCGCCTACGGTGTTCTCCACCAGCACGTCCACGACCGCCTGCTGGAAGGAGGCGGCAATATCCGCCCGATTGAATTCCTCCCCCTTCTGTTCGGCGGTGTGAACATAGTTTATCACCGCCGTCTTCAGGCCGCTGAAGCTGAAGTCAAAGCCGTGATGGGGCCGGGGGAAGGCTATGGCGTTGGGGTCACCCTCCTTCGCCAGAGCGTTGACCTTCGGCCCGCCGGGATAGCCAAGTCCCAGCACACGGGCCACCTTGTCAAAAGCCTCGCCGGCGGCGTCGTCGGTGGTGGCGCCCAGCACCTCAAACTCGTGATAGTCCTTCACATGGAGGATGTGGCTGTGCCCGCCGGAGGCCACAAGGCAGACAAAGGGCGGTTCAAGCTCCGGATGGGCGATGTAGTTGGCGGCGATATGGCCCTGAATGTGGTTCACGGGCACGAGGGGCCTGTTTATGCCGTAGGCGAAGGCCTTTGCCACGCTTACCCCAACCAGCAGGGCCCCCACAAGGCCGGGATTGTAGGTCACGGCCACGGCGTCCAGCTCTTTTTTGTCTATGCCGGCCTCCTTCAGAGCGGCGTCAATTACGTATATAATCTTGTCGATATGCCTGCGGGAGGCTATCTCCGGCACAACGCCGCCGTAGACCTCGTGCAGGGCTATCTGAGTATATATAACGTTGGAGAGGACCTCCCGCCCGTCACGGGTGACGGAGGCCGCGGTCTCGTCGCAGGAAGTTTCGATGCCTAAAACCAATGCCATACTATCTTCTCCATTTCATAACTACCGCGTCCTCGCCGCCGCCATAGTAGTTTTTTCTTATGCCGATCTTTTCAAAGCCCAGCTCCGTATAAAGGGCCATGGCGGGCAGATTGCTGACGCGCACGTCCAGAAAGGCCTCGTCGGCGTCCTTTAACGCCTCGCAAACGAGGGCGCGGCCGATCCCCCTGCGGCGCCCGTCGGGAGCGACGGCGATGTTGTATATCTCCGCCTCGCCGCAGATACAGGAAAAAATCACGTAGCCGCCGACCTTTCCCCCGTCCCACACAAGAAAGCTCACCCCCGGATGCTCCAGAAAGCTCCGGAAATCCTCCTCGATCCATGGGTCGTCAAAGGATGCGGCTTCAATACGTACTATTTCGTCCAAGTCGCTGTCATTTGCGGCACGTATCATATAACCTTACCTCCGGCGGATTTCAAAAGCCTGTTGCGCACCGCGACTCCGATGCCCTTATTTTCCGGCAGACGTGCATAAAGGGTATCTATCCCGTCCTCGTCGGCCTTGCGGAGGAAGTAAAAGAGCTTGGCGGCATAGTCCTCCACCGTCCCGCCGGCGTCGTACACCGGACGGTCGAAGCTGCCCCCGCCGTAAGTGAGTATGGCGGAATTTTCCGCAAAGGGTATCTTTGTCATGTCGCTGACGGCCCAGACCTTGGCTTTTGGACTGTAATGGGTGTACTTCATGCCGGGGCACTTGGGGGCGTTGGCGTAATCCCCGCCGTAAACGCAGTCCCCGGCCACGGCGGCAATATCCTCGGCGGTTATTGCGCCGGGCCGCAGCACCGTTGGCACGTCAAGGGTCATATCCACCACAGTGGACTCCACCCCTATGAAGCTGTCGCCCCCGTCGATTATCATATCCACCCTGCCGTCCATGTCGTCTATGGCGTGGCGGGCGGCGGTGGGACTGGGACTGCCGCTGAGGTTGGCGCTGGGGGCGGCGATGGGCACGCCGGCGCGCCGTATCAGCTCATAGGCCACGGCGTGGCTGGGGAAACGTATGCTCACCGTGTCCAGTCCGGCGGAAACTATGTCCGGCACCTCGGGCCGGCGCTTAAGTATCACCGTCAGCGGCCCGCCCCAGAAGTGCTCCATGAGCCTCCGTGCCCGGTCGGGTATCTCCGAGGCCAGTTCCTCCGCCTGCTCAAGAGAGCAGATGTGGGAAATCAGGGGGTTGTCGGCGGGGCGGCCCTTGGCGGCGTAAATTTTCGCCACAGCCGCCGGGTCAAAGGTGTTTGCCCCAAGCCCGTAAACCGTCTCGGTGGGGAAAACCACCAGTCCGCCCCGCAAAATAACCTCCGCCGCCCTGTCCATGAGCGCCGCGTCAATATTTTTCGGGTCTGTTTTTATGATCTCGGTGTTCAAGCTATCACTCTCTCAGATGACAAAATAAAATTCCACTCCGCCGTCCCGGTTCTCGAAGCCGCAGCTGCCCCCGTGGAGCTCCACGCACTTCTTCACTATAGTGAGGCCCAGACCGCTGCCGCCGTAGGCCCTTGTCCGGGCCTTGTCCAGCTTGCCGAAGCTCTCCCAGATCTGATCCGCCCCGCTGTCCGGTATGGGCGCGCCGCTGTTGTACACACCAAAACGCGCCCTCTCCCCTTCACGGCGAAGGCTGACCCTGATAAGGCCCCTTTCGTCCACGTGATGGAGGGCGTTGGTTATGTAATTGTCTATCGCCTGGGTCACGGCGTTCTCATCGGCGGTTATTTCGATTTTTTCCGGGCAGTCCAGCTCAACGGAAGCACCCTGGCGCCTGGCAAGAATGTCAAAGCCCCGAACCTCTCTTTCCACCAGAGCGGAAAGGTCGAGAGCCGTCCTCTCGGGCTCGCCGCCCTCGGCGGCCTCCAGCTCGGCGACTGTCAGCATCTGCCGTATTATCTTATCCATACGCCCGGCCTCGTCGATGATAACGTCGCAGTAATAGTTTCTGTCCTCGGCGCTGGCGGCTATATTTTCCTTCAGGCCCTCGGCGTAACCGCCGATTAGGGCTACCGGCGTCTTAAGCTCGTGGGAGGCGGCGGCGATGAACTCCTTGCGCATACGGTCGATGGAGTTCTTGAGCTCGATGTCCTTTTCCAGACGGGCGTTTTTCTCCCGCAGCTCGTTGATGTTTTCCTCAAGGCGGGCGCTCATTATGTTGACGCTGCGGCCAAGATCGCCCACCTCGTCACCGGACTTGCCCTCGTATTTTCGGCTGAAATCCAGAGCGGACACGGCACCGGCTATTTCCGTAAGCTGACGGATGGGACGGGTGGCGGCGCCGGAGGCCGCAAAAACAATGGCGATGCCAAGCACAAGGGCCACAACGCCGATAAACATCAGCAGTTCGTTGGCGGTACGCGCCGCCTCGTCCACCGGAGCCATGGCTGTCTGTAAAAACAGATAGTTTCCGTTGTCAAGACGTGCGGTAAGACTGAGTACGGCGCCGCCCAGCCGCTCGTCATGGCGGGGGCTGAGGACGTATTTTTCATCGCCGAGGATCCTTCCGGCAATTTCGGCAACGGGGATTTTTTTCTCCCAGCCGTGCCGGTCGCCCTCGGGAGGCGGGCCGCCGCCGCTTTCGTCCTCTCCGTCAGCCGGAGCCGGAGGCTCCGGAGGGCGGCGCCAGTCTTCGCCGCCCTCCTCCCAGGGATTTATGCCCTCACGGTCAAAAAGGCCCTCACGCAGCATGAAGAAAATATTCTGGGCGTTACGGACGGAGGCGAAGATCTCCTCGCCGTTCCCGTCACAGATAAATATGTCTATCCCCTCAACGGAGGAAATTTTGTCCAGCTCCAGCTCGTTCTCGACGGAGGACAGGGAGTTGACGGTGTTGTAGGCGTCCGTCAGGGCCACGCGCTTGTCCCGCTCGTAAAGCCGGGACAGCAGGATACGGTTGGCCACCGCTATCCCGCCGATGGTGATAAGCAGTATCGCCGCAAAAATCAGCACAAATTTGGCCCTGAGGGTAACGCGGAATTTTTTATTTTTCAAACCTGTATCCCACTCCCCTCACCGTTTGCAGCATATCCCCCCACTGACCCAGCTTTTTCCTCAGCTTGGTCACATGGGTGTCAATGGTGCGGGCGTCGCCGAAGTAGTCATAGTTCCAAACGTTGTCAAGAATTTTCTCACGGGTCAGGGTGGAGCCCCGATTCTCCATGAGGTACAGGAGCAGGTCATACTCCTTCAGGCTCATATATATCTCCTCGCCGTCCACATAGACGGTGTGGGCCTCCCTGTCCACCCTTATCCCGCCGACGGTAAGCTCGCTGCCCCCGTCGGAAGAGGCCGTGCGCCGGAGCATGGCCTCGACCCGGGCCACAAAGACCTTGGGCGAAAAGGGCTTGGTCACATAATCGTCCGCCCCGGCCTCGAAGCCCTCCACCTCGTCGCTCTCCTGCGAAAGGGCGGTGAGCATGATAACGGGTACGTCCGAGGTTTTGCGCACCTCGCGGCAGACCTCCCAGCCGCTCAGCCCGGGCATCATCACGTCAAGGATCAGCAGCTTTATTTCCTTTGGCTGGGCGTTGTACAGCTCCAGCGCCCGGCTGCCGTTCTCCGCCTCGACAACGCTGTAGCCCGCCGCCTCAAGGAAGTCCCTGATAAGCCGCCGCATCCTGTCCTCGTCGTCGGCGACGAGAATTTTGATTTTAGAGCTCATGCTTTACCTCCCTCAGTCCAGATCACCCGAAGCCTTGGCGGCGTTGTAGCTGTTGGCGGTCTCGTTGACCGTTTCGTTTATTTCATTGGCGGCGTTCTGAATATCGCCCAGCATGGCGTTGAGCAGCTCGGGAGTCAGGGCCGGACGAAGGACGCCGTCGCTGCCGGTATCCAGCCGAATATACACGTCCGTGGAAGTGTTGTTTATCTCGCCCGACTCCAGCACCTCCACAAGAGCCCGGTCGTTGAACTCGGCGGCCTCCTCGCTGGTGGCAACCTCTCCGTTCATCATGGCGTCGTTCATGCGTATGAACACCTGACCGTAGACCTCGCGCATGGAAGGGGCCGATATTTTGGCGCTGATATAATTGACGCCGTTTTCGGTAAGGCTCTCGCCCAGCTCGTAGCTCATACGGGGCAGCAGAGCGGCATAGGCCACATTGTTACGCGCGCTTTCCACGTCCATCAACTGACGGTCCTCCTCACGGGCGTTGGCAAGAGCGCCCTCATAGTCCAGCTTTTGGAAGCAGTCCAGCATAGCCGAGGCGGCGGCGCGGTTGGCGGCGATAACCTCCTCGTCCGTCACCGGCTGAAATTCGTGTTCCTCCTCTTCCGGCAGGGCGTCCTCAGTCCCGGTCTGCTGTGCCGCACTGCCGTTATAGCTGTTGCTGATTTGTTCGTCGGGCTTGTCGGCCTGCTTCCTCCCGCATCCGGCGAGGGCAAGGACGAGCACAAGGGCGATGATCACATTCTTTTTCATAAAAATCCTTCCTTTTACTGTTCAACATTACACACAAAAAGCCCTGAATGGGCTTTTCGGAGCGGGGCCGCGCTCCCGTAACAGACGGCCGGCCCCGCCTCACATTATCCCCGCAGGAGCCTTGTAATTTTCAAATACTGACATATGACAAATTTAACCCTTATTTTCTCCGTGTACATCCTCAAACGGTTTGGGGCAGTCAGGGTCAAGGTCACAACAGAACAGAAGAAATTCCGAAGAACTGGGTGAGTTTTCTTTTATAAACTCTATCATTTTTTGTGCCGTGCCAAGCCTTTTTGCGTCTATGCACGCACCTATTTCAAGGCCCTCATAACATCTCGGTATTGTCCTGACCCATTTTAACAGCTCCTGAAATTCTTCCCGCTCAAGCAGCGGGACTTTTTTCGTTTCTTTATTTTTCATTTTGTATATCCTCGAACGGTTTGGGGCGTTTGGGGTCAAGGCCATAACAGAACAAAACGAGTTCTGAAGAGCTGGGGGAGTTTTCCTTGATGTAGTCAACGATTTCCTTCGTCTTGCCAAATTTTTTTGCTTCTATGCAAGTACCTATTTCAAGATCCACGTAACAGTCCGGTATCGTTCTGACCCACTTTAACAGCTCCTGAAATTCTTCCTGCTCAAGCAGCGGTATTTTTTTCGTTTCTTTATTTTTCATTATTTATCATCCATTCTTAAACATTTTCAATGCGGCAAATCGGGCCTTACCGGCCTATTCCGTAACGGGCTCATACCTGTCCGCCGGGCAAAGAGGTTCGAGTTTGTCCATCATCCAGACCATGTGAGTCACCGGATCAAGGGACATATAATCCTTCGTGGTGACCGAGCTGCGCGGGGCAAGGGTTACGGCGGAGGTTTTCTGATTATACTGAACGCCGTTATTGCTCGCCGCCCATATATCCGTCACGGTATAGCTGTCAAAGCCGCTGTTGGTTATGGTCGCGGATGCGGTGAAGCTGTCGCTGTCAAAGCTTATGCCGCTGACGGTTATTTTCCTGCCCAGAAGGGTATCCATCATCCTGCCGACGTCCACGATGCCGAAGCCGTAAAAGGTGTCCCAGCCGGGAGCCCCCATATCACGGGACGTGGCCTGAATAAGGGAGCGGAACCGGTTCACGTCCGCCTCGGGCTCGATCTGCTTGACAAGAGCCGCCACGGAGGCTATGTATGGCGAGGAAAACGACGTGCCGCTGTTTTGCCCGAAGCCCATATTCGACAGGTCTTTGAAATTGAGGACGGAGACGCTTCCGCCGCAGGCGGCCACATCCACCTGACTGTTATGGTACGAAAAGCTGGAATAGTTGCCGTTGCTGTCCACCGAGGCCACGCTTATCACGTTGTTAAAAGCGCCGGGGTACATAAAGGGGCTGTCCTTATTCAGATCGTTTTTGTTGTTGGTCGTACTGTCGTGATTGCCCGCGGCGGCCACCACTATGATGCCCCTGTTGGCGGCGTTGTCAATAATTTCCTTCATGGACTTTATGGCGGCGGCATTGTTGGCGTCTTCCTTCGCGCCAACACTCATATTTATAACGTCGCAGCCCTGCCTTACGGCGTAGTCCAAGCCGAGGATGAGGTTGCTGACGGCGGTGGTGTTTGAGTTGCCGGGGAAGGCCTTTATCACCACGAGATCAACGCCGTCGGCCAGGCTGGAAAGTCCCCTGCTGTTGTTGGTCGCGGCGCATATCATCCCGGCCACAGAGGTGCCGTGGCCCTGATAATCGGTGACATCCTCCGCCTTGGGGTCAGTCTCCTTGACGGTCACATCCCGCCGTCCGACGACCTTGGCGTAGTTGATATCCGGATGGCCGTTGGCGATGCCCGTATCAATGATACCCACCTTGACGCCGGAGCCGTTATACGTTCCGTTGTTAACCACGCCGATAGCGTTTGTGAGCCGGAACTCATAGCTCCGCTGGCGCTCGTAGCCCGTGTCGTCGGCGGCATCCATGAGCTCCACCGAGGCGTCGGGGCCGTAATATTCAATTATGCCCGCCTCATACAGGCGCTGAAGCTCCTCAAGGTCGTCGCTGAGATAGATGGCCCCGCTTAGGTGGTTCTGCTCCATCTCAAGGCTCATTGGCATAACAAGGCCGTCCCTGTACCGGAATATGTAGTCCTGGGCATACGCGGCAGAGCAGAACAGCAGCGCCATCAGCCCGGTCAGAAAAAAACTTTTGACAAATTTCATAGCTTTATCCCCTGAAATCAACAATCAATAATATTACATTTTCTATTGTACAATAAAAAAGGAAATTTGTCAAATGAATTTTTTGTTATTTTTATTTTAAACTAATCCCAAATTAAAATCATAAATATGTGAGTTCATTATGGTAACAATGACAGATTAAAAAGGCTTCCCCTCGAGGGGAAGCTGTCAGCGACAGCTGACTGATGAGGTGTAGCCGCTGTGCGGCGTTAGCATAGCCGTAAACGTATAACGGATGCTTCGCATCCTACACCTCATCCGGCACTTCGTGCCACCTTCCCCTCAAAGGGGAAGGCTTTATTATCTGCTATATTTAATACTACTTTCTAATTAAAATCATCAATTCACGGCAGTCTTTTTGGTCTCTTCCTTGTCTGACACGAAAAATCCTCGCCACTCGGTGTCTGCTTTTAATAGATTAGTATTAAATAAATAAGGGGACAGGCTTTCAGATCAAACCGAAAACCCGTCCCCGCTCCGCTCACCTTCCGCTCAGCCCGAAGCTGACGGATATGGCGTCGTTGACCTTTACCATCTGCAATTCATCCAAACGGCCTATCTTTTCACGAAGGCGCTTTTTATCTATGGTCCGTATCTGCTCCAGAAGGACGACGCTGTCCTTTTGGAGGCCGTACTGGGCCGCCTCTATCTCAATGTGCGTGGGGAGCTTGGCCTTGTTGATGCGGCTGGTTATGGCGGCGGCTATGACCGTGGGGCTGTACTTGTTGCCCACGTCGTTCTGCACCACCAGCACCGGCCTGACGCCGCCCTGCTCTGAACCCACCACCGGACTAAGATCCGCGTAAAAAATGTCGCCTCGCTTGACAATCACTAAACTTCACTCTCCGATAAAATTTTCGTAGGCGTACAACGCGATTTCATCAGTTGGAAGGGCTTCATTAGCGATTTTCAGATTTATCTCGGCCATCTCGAGATACCCCGACCGCATAAGGGACTTAAGCTCCAGCCGCCGCTTTTCCCTCAGGTAAGAGCGGACGATCTGGACGATAAAGTCGCTGCGGCTGTTGCGTCCGGGACCGGCGAGAAGGTCTATCTCGGACAGCATGGAATCGGGTATACTCAGTGAGATCTCCTTTTCACAGCGCTGTGGCATATCTGTTCCTCCTTCACATACGGGAGCTGACCCCTATTATATATGAATATTATACAACAAATATGCCCGGGCGTCAAACCACAAACTCCGGAAAACGTGCCGCTATATGTAAATTCGGGGAACGCGCTTTCCGACGGTACAGATGACCTCATAGTTTATTGTGCCCATAATTTCCGCAAGCTCTTCCACCGGCACGGTCTGTCCTCCGTCGCTGCCGAACAGAACCACACTGTCGCCTACAGAAATATTTTGGACATTTCTCAGGTCAATCATACATTGATCCATACAAATTCTGCCCAGGACGGCCTTTTTTTCTCCGCCGACAATGACCCGGGCTCTGCCGCTGAGGGCGCGGGAGTAGCCGTCGGCGTAGCCGGCGCTGACCGTGCCGATTTTCATATCCTCGGGAGTGGTGTAAGCTCCGCCGTAGCTGACGAGGCTGCCCTCTGGCACGGTCTTTATTTCGGAAATGCGGGCCCTCATGCTCATGACGGGCCTCAGCGGCAGGCGGCTCCTGTCCACCTCATCCGAGGGATACAGGCCGTAAAGCACTATCCCCGCCCGCACCATGTCAAGGTGCATCTCCGGAGCGTTCATTATGGCCGCGCTGTTGCAGCAGTGCCGAACCTTTATATGCACTCCGGCGGCCTCTATCCTGTCCAGACAGTCCATGAAGCGCCGGAACTGCAGCTTTTGATACGTGTTGTCCCGCTCGTCCGCCTTGGAAAAATGGGTGAAGGCTCCCTCCACCTCTATGCCGGGCAGATCGGCTATTTCCCTGACCCTGGCGGCAAGCTCCGGATCGGAATAGTACAGGCCCAGCCGGTTCATGCCGGTGTCCAGCTTGATATGCACCTTCACGCTCTTATCCTGTGCGGCGGCCTCACGGCTCAGCACCCGGGCAAGGGCGAGGTCAAATACCGCCGGTATCACATCCAGCCGCACAATGTCGGCGGCGTTTTCCTCGTCGGCCCCGCTGAGCATGTGTATCGGGGTCTCGGGGAAGCGCGCCCGCAGCTGAGCGGCCTCGTCCACGGTGGCCACCGCAAGCCGGTCGGCCCCGTTTTTAAGCAGCACCTTTGACACCTCAACCGCGCCGTGGCCGTAGCCGTCGGCCTTGACCACGCCCATGACCATGGCCCGGGGGTCGGTTATGCTCCGCACGTTCCTCATATTTTCGGCAAGGGCGCCCAAATCTATCTCAGTCCAGACTCTTCCGTGACCGCTCACTGTTATCAACCTCCATAAATGCGTATTTAAGATTATCTATGATGTCGTCGGCGGTGACGGAATACGCACCGATGCTTTTCTCGCAGAACATTCCGCTCCGTCCGTGGAGCCAGACCGCGAGAACAGCCGCCCGGTCAGCCGGTATGCCCTGGGCGCAGAGGGAGCCTACAAGCCCCGCCAGAATGTCGCCGCTGCCGCCCCGTGCCAGAGCCGAGGTGGCCGACAGCGAGACCCAGGCCTCCCCATCGGGCCGGGCGACAACCGTCCTCGCCCCCTTCAGCAGCACCGTGACGCCGTATTCGGAGGCAAAGCTCCGGGCGGCGCCCAGCCGGTCGGCCTCTATATCCTCAACACTATGCCCCGTAAGGCGGGAAAATTCCATTGGGTGGGGCGTTATCAGCACTTTCCCTCCGCGCAGAAGCTCCGGACGCCCCTTCAGTGCGTTGAGGGCGTCGGCGTCCAGTATCACCGGCCCGCCGGCGGCCTTTATCACACCGGAAATAAAGCCCGGCGCCAGGGTACCGCCGCTGCCGCAGCCCATTACCGCGGCGGAGGCCGACCTCACGGCCTTTTCCAGCCTTTCGTCGCTAAAATCGTATTTTTTCACCGGCAGCGCCACGGCCTGGGGGGCCATGAGGTTCATAAAATTCTCCGTTCCGTCGGGGCAGGCCGCCGTCACCAGTCCGCAGCCGCCGCGGAGCGCGGCCCGTGCCGCCATGGACGCGGCTCCCATCATGCCGTGACTGCCTGTGACCAGCAGCAGACGCCCGAAGGTTCCCTTGTGGGAAAACCGGGGACGCCGCGGGAGTATCTCCGCAGCAAGGCCGGGAGTTATGGGTATGGGCTGCTCCGCCGGAACCTCGCCCCAGTCCACCGGTATGCCGGCGTCACGGACAACCGTTTCGCCGCAGGGCTCCACGCTTTCACTGTTTAAAAATCCGGTCTTCGGCGCCGTAAAGGTGACGGTCTTATCCGCCATGACGCAGACCCCGCAGGGCCGTCCGCCGTCGGCGTCCAGTCCGCTGGGTATATCCGCCGACAGGACGTAAGCGTCCATGGAATTTATGTAGTCGATGGCCTCCCGTGCCGGGCCGACCACCCCTCCCCTGATGCCGATGCCGAAAATGGCGTCAACGACAGCGTCACAGATGGGCTTTTCCATATTTTTGTCAAATGACTTTATGGCAATGCCGGCTCTGCGGCACTCCTCCGCCAGCGTCCTGCACTCCGGAGTGAAGGGCTCGGCCACGCTGACGACGCCCACTCTTTTTCCCATGTCCGCCAACAGCTTCGCCGTCCTGTAGCCGTCGGCGCCGTTGTTGCCCTTGCCGCAAAAAACGCAAACCGCGTCAAAGAGCCTCAGCTCCCTGACGCAGGCGCGGGCGGCGTTGTCTATGAGCTCAAGGGAGGCCTCGGGGCCGGTTATGACCCGGCTCTCGAAATCCCTTATCTGACCTGAAGTCAAAAAACGCATAACAAACACCTTATTTATCTGAAAATTCTGCTCCTCACATAAACCGACATTCCGTCCAGTATTTTGTCGTTGGGCTCGAACACCAGCATACAGCTGCCGCCCTCGCCGGCAAACACGGCGAACATAGCGCCGGAAGCATCGGGAGCGGACGCCGCCTGTATCACCTTGGCGAAGCTCCGCTTCATCTCCCCCTTTTTGTCCGGATCGTCAACCCGGGCGCAGAGCTCCATGGCCTCCATATCGAAGCCGCAGAGCCGCCGGCGGTTCCTGCCGCCGATTATCACGTCCACGTCCAGATGGTCGTTGGTGAGGATATATTCAAATTCTCTTTTTATGCCGGAGGCCAGCCACCAGGCCCCATAGCCTCCCAGCACCAGAAGCACCAAAGCGCTGGCAAAGCCCAGCCACAGTCCGGCTCCGCCGCATATCACGAACAGAGCCAGGATTATGAGACAGTATTTGAGCATATCGCTTCGGTCGAATTTTTTCTTTACAAGATATTCAGTATAGTTTTCCATCAAAAGCCTCCGTCGCTTACGACCTCGCCGCCGGAAGGAGCGGTTCCGCCGCCGTCACCGCCGCCGGAGGGAGCCACGCTGCCGCCGCCACCGCCGGAGGGCGTTACACTGCCGCCGCCCGAAGGCGTTACGCTGCCGCCACCGCCGCCGGAAGGTGTTACGCTGCCGCTGTCGCCGCCGCCGGAAGGCGTTACGCTGCCGCTGTCACCACCGCCGGAAGGCGTTACGCTGCCGCTGTCGCCGCCGCCCGAAGGCGTTACGCTGCCGCCACCGCCGGAGGGTGTTGTGCTGCCGCTGTCGCTGCCGCCGGAGGGCGTTGTGCTGCCGCTGCCGTCGCCGCCGCCGGAGCCATCACCGCCCGCGGGCTCGGCGGAAACCGTTTCGCCGCCTTCGCCCGAGGTCGTTTCGCCTGAGCCGGAGCCGGAGCTTCCGGAATCGTCATCATCGTCGGAGCTGCTGCCGGAACTCGTATTACGCCTTGACGACGAGCCGCTGCTGCTTGTCGCCTTGCCCTCGCTGAGGACATTCTTGCTGCCGGTCACAAGGGGATGGAGCTTGCAGCGCGTAGTGGGGATGCTGCCGCTCTTGAAAATCTGACTCTCCACACGGTCACAGCCCGGATTGGCCCGCTGTCCGCTGTCGGAGCAGATCATCACCGAGACCTCCTTGCCGGGTCTCTCGAAATCCTTATATTTCAGATCCTCGTGAATGGGCATCATCACCTTGCGCCAGGTGAGGGCCGCCGGGTTGGAAGAAAATCCGCTGAGGTTCCGGGGCTGGTCATAGCCGAACCACACCGCGCCCACATAATAGGGTGTCATACCCACGAACCAGCGGTCATTGCTGGTGGTGGTGCCGGTGGTGCCGGTCTTGCCGGCTATTTCCATTCCGCTGAAGTTGGCCATCTTGCCGCTGCCGTAGCTGACAACGTCCTTAAGCATCGAGATCATGTCGGCGGCGGTCTTTTCGCTCATGGCTATCTCATGGGTGGGCTCGCCGCTGAGGATAACGCCGCCGTTGGCGTCCAGCACCCTGGTGTAAAGGGTGGGCTTGTTGTAAAAGCCGTCGTTGACAAAGGAGCAGTAGGCCGCCGTGAGCTCAAGCACGCTGACGCCGTCGGTAAGGCCGCCGAGGGCCAGAGGCGCCAGATCCTTATCGGAGAAGGTCTTGCCGTTGCGCTCCTCAAAATCCACAAGGGTGGAAATGTGCATACGCTCGGTCATATAGTCGAAGGAATTGTCCACGCCGAGGTAACGGCACACCTTGACGGCGGGCACGTTACGGGAATTGGCAAGGGCGCTGCGAACCGAAACGTTGCCCACAAAGCGGTTGTCCACGTTTTTCGGGGACCAGCCGTTATAGGTGACGGGGGCGTCCTTTACCGTGGAGGTGGGCGTTATGAGGCCGTATTCCATGGCCGGACCGTAAACGCCGATGGGCTTGATCGTGGAACCCGGCTGGCGCAGGGACTGAGTGGCACGGTTAAGTGTGAGGTTGCCCTCCTTATCTCCGCGTCCGCCCACAAGGGCCTTTACCTGGCCGGTATAGGGATCCATTATGACCATGGCGGACTCGGGCTGTACCTCGCCCCTGCCCTTGGGGAACGCCGACTCGTCGGCGTACACGTCGTCCATGATCTGCTGGAGGTTCATATCCTGAGCCAGATATATCTTGAGGCCGCCGTTAAATAGAACGCGCTGGGCTATATCCTTTGTATAGTTATACTGGGTCATAAGATCGTCAATGATCTGGTTTATGGCCGCGTCAACATAGTAGCTCTGATAAACTATCTCATCCTGAGTCTTAAGGGGCACAAAATGGAGCTCCTGCGCCACGGCATCCTCATACTGAGCCTGAGTGATGTGGCCCAGCTCAAGCATTTTTCCAAGGACTACCTCCTGCCGCTCCTTATTGTTTTGGGGATTTGCGTAGGGGTCGTACTTGGAAGGGGACTGGGTTATGCCGGCTATGCAGGCGCACTCGGCCAGAGACAGCTCCGATACGGGCTTGCCGAAATATACGTTGGCCGCCGAGGAAACGCCGTTGCACTGCTGACTCAGGAAAATGGTATTAAGGTAATATTCGAGGATTTCTTCCTTGGACAGCTCATCCTCCAGCTTGAAGGCCCGGTATATCTCCTGAATTTTTCTTTCAACGCTGTAGCCCTTTTCGCCGGTAATGTTCTTTATGAGCTGCTGTGTCAAGGTGCTTCCGCCGAAGGTACGGTCGCTGGTGCCCCTGATCTTGCCGTAGACATAGGTTACCGTCGCGCCTATGGTACGCTTGATGTCAACGCCCTTATGGCTCCAGAAGCGCTCGTCCTCAATGTCAATGAAGGCGTTCTGAAGGTCCTTGGGTATATCGTCAAGGTCCACCCAGATGCGGTTTTCGTTGTCATAGAGCCGCTGCACCTCAACGGTGTTGCCGTCGGGGTCGGTGCCGTAAACAAAGGACGTCATGTTCAGCTTTATGTTGTTCACGTCGATGGTGTCCACGGTCTCAACATAGCCGAACAGGGCTCCCGCCACTATACCGGCGCCGATAATGCCGATGAGCAGCACAATGAGCAGCAGCGCCAGAAAGACGTTCCTGAACGACAGGAGAATCGCCATTCCGACGCTTCTCTTCTTTTTGCCGGAAGAGGTTCCCCTCCGAGTTCTGTCATTTGCCATAAAAAGCGCACCTCCGAAGTTATTTGAGGAGTAGTAATTATAGAAAGACATAATTAACTTATTATATTTTACATCAAAACCGTTAAAAAAGTATTACAAAATCCCCTTTTTCCACTTTTATTTTGCGGGAAATTGCATTTTGAATTTTTACTGCGCATATTGCACAAAAACATTGTAAAATTATTGTATAATTCTGACAAAATGCTTCTTGCAAAACCTGAAACCCTGTGGTAAGATATATACGTACTCGATGAGAGTGCAAAAACTTTTTTCATTTTCCCTCCTTTTTTAGTGGCAGATACACAGTGTCTGTCATTTTTTTTGCGCTCTGCCGCCGTTATTATAAGTTTTGCACAAAACCTCGCCGCTTTCTTTATAAAAATTGAATAAAATTACCGTTGATATGGCGCTTTAAAAGCTGATATAATAACAGTGCGCCAGTAGAGTGCATAAGTTTTTTTCATTTTCCCTCCTTTTTTAGTGGCAGATACAACGTGTCTGTCATTTTTTTTGCAATAATACTACCTTAAAAGAGGTGCCGTCATGAACAGATACGCTTATTTAAACTCCCGTCTGGGTACGCTGACCGTATTCCGCAATATCCTCGGCGAGCCCGTGATAGCAAGGCTAAGGGAGCTTCTCTCCTGCGAGGACTGGGACAAGCTCCGTCTGGCCGAGCTGTACTGCGGCTTTGTACACGAGCTGTACCTCACCGGAGACAGCCTTACCGACTGGGTGCTGCGGTACATATCCGGCGACGAAAACCCATACGTGGGCCGCATTATTTCCGGCGGGGTTCCGGGTAAGTTAATGGAAGAGAGCCTGACAAACGAGCTGAAAATTCTTGAAGAGCTGGCCGCGCTGGACTGCGGAGAGGTTGCGGAGGCCATTAACTGCGGGCTTGAGCTGCCCCGCTGGGAGAGCCGCCGCGAGGATCTGACCGCCGCCTGCCGCCGGAGAATTGCCGAGATACCCACCAGGGGCTACGGTATATTTGCCAAATATCATATGTTCACCCTGGACGGCGACGGAAATCTCGTGCCCGTCCGCCATCCCGACCCACAGACTCTTGACAGCCTCTACGGCTATCAGCGGGAGAGGGAGACCGTAATGCGCAACACCCTCGCCCTTATCGAGGGCCGGGGCGCCAACAACGTCCTCCTCTACGGGGACGCCGGCACCGGTAAGAGCTCCACGGTCAAGGCCATCGCCAACGCCCTTAAGGACAGGGGTCTGCGCCTTATCGAGGTCAGGAAAAACCAGCTCTACCTGCTGCCGGGGCTGATGGACAGCCTTGAGGGCAGCCCGCTGAAATACATCATATTTATTGACGATCTGAGCTTCGGCGGCGGGGACGCCGACTTTGCCGCCCTGAAGGCCATACTGGAGGGCAGCGTCAGCAGCCGCGGCACAAACGTGGCCGTTTACGCCACCAGCAACCGCCGCCATCTGCTTAAGGAGAGCATGAGCGACCGTGACGGGGACGACATTCACGCCTCCGACACCCGTCAGGAGCAGCTGAGCCTTTCCGCCCGCTTCGGCCTGACGGTGACCTTCCTCCGGCCGGAGCATGAGCTTTACTGCGAAATAGTGGAAAAGCTGGCCCGTGAGCACGGCATAACCATGGACAGGGATCGGCTTCTGGTCAAGGCTGAGGCCCACGCCATCAGGAACGGCGGCCGCAGCCCCCGCACCGCCAAGCAGTTTGTGGAAATGCTCAGTCAGGGAGTTATAGAATAAAAAAAGAATAATTTGCGAAAAAGCGGCTGTAAAAAAGCAGCCGCTTTCATACTGTCGATAAAGCCGATTCCTTTGCCCGGATTTCGTAGGGGCGCGCATTACGCGTCCGCTTACACAAATTTATAATAATATTTATACGATTTTGCGAATATATTTGTCGTAATAAAGTTCACAATTACAGCTGTAAACGTTTTATGGCGGACGGCCGATGGCCGCCCCTACGGTACCAAGGCCGCATTTTTGTTTTTCTGCATCTGCGCCGTTTTTCCACAGCCCTATTTTTTTCCACAGACAGAAAAGCAAAATACAATAACATTTTGTATAACTTTAACATTGATTATTGTCGTTAATTAGATTATAATTGTCTTGTAAAAAGTGTATGCAAGGGAGTGTACACTTAATAATAGGAGGCTATTTATAATGGCAGAAAACATTACTTCTATTTTTGGATGCAACGTATTCAATGACTCCGTAATGAGAAACAGACTTCCCGAAAAAGTGTACAAGGAATTCCGCAAGACCGTCAGGACCGGCGCTCCCCTTCAGGAGGAGGTGGCCGACGTCATTGCCGAGTGCATGAAAAACTGGGCCATGGAGCACGGCGCTACCCACTACACCCACTGGTTCCAGCCCCTCACCGGCGTAACGGCTGAAAAGCACGACGGATTTATCGAGCCGGACGGCAACTGCCGCGCTATCATGAGCTTTACCGGTTCTTCCCTCATCAAGGGCGAGCCCGACGCGTCCAGCTTCCCCTCCGGCGGCATCAGAGCCACCTTCGAGGCAAGAGGCTACACCGCCTGGGACTGCACCTCTCCCGCCTTCCTTAAGATGGATCAGGGCACCACTGTTCTCTGCATACCCACCGCTTTCTGCTCCTACACGGGCGAGGCTCTGGACAAAAAGACCCCCCTCATCCGCAGCGCCGAGGCCATCAGCAAGCAGGCCGTAAGAGTGCTTCGGGCTTTGGGCGACACCGAGACCAAGCGGGTCATCTCCACCGTGGGCGCCGAGCAGGAATACTTCCTTATTGACAAAAAATCCTATGCCAACCGCAAGGACCTCCTCATCACCGGACGGACCCTCTTCGGCGCAAAGCCTCCCAAGGGTCAGGAGATGGAGGATCATTACTTCGGCATTATCCGTGAGCGCGTATCCAAGTTCATGCACGACGTGAACATGGAGCTCTATAAGCTGGGCGTTTTCGCCAAGACCGAGCACAACGAGGTGGCCCCCTGTCAGCATGAGCTGGCCTGCATTTACAGCGAGTCCAACATCGCCACCGACCACAATCAGCTTGTCATGGAGACCCTCAAGCGCGTGGCCCTTCGTCACGACCTTGTCTGCCTGCTCCACGAGAAGCCCTTCGCCGGCATCAACGGCAGCGGCAAGCACAACAACTGGGCCCTTTCCACCGACGGCGGCGAAAATCTGCTCAAGCCCGGCAAGGACCCCCAGAACAACATCCGCTTCATGCTGTTCCTGTCCGCCGTTATCGAGGCGGTCAACCTTCACGGCGATCTGCTCCGTGCCAGCGCGGCCAACGTGGGCAACGATCACCGTCTCGGCGGCAACGAGGCTCCTCCCAGCATAATTTCCGTATATCTCGGCGACGAGCTGGGCGAGGTTGTTGATTCCGTCGTAAACGGCAGAGAGGCTTCCGTAAAGGGTAAAGAGGAAATGACCTTCGACGTTGCGGCCATCACCAACATTGACCGCGACACCACCGACCGCAACCGCACCTCCCCCTTCGCCTTCACCGGCAACAAGTTTGAGTTCAGAATGGTTGGCTCATCCGCTTCCATTGCGGGCCCCAACACCGTTATAAATACCGTGGTAGCCGACAGCCTGCGCAAGATTGCCGACCGTCTTGAGGGCGCTCAGGACGTACAGGCCGAGGCCAGAGCGATAATCAAGGACCTGCTCACGGCCAACAACCGCATCATATTCAACGGCGACGGCTACAGCAAGGAGTGGGTGGAGGAAGCCGCCCGCCGCGGTCTGCCCAACCTGCCCCAGTCCATCGACGCCTATCCCGCATACATCACCGAAAAGGCCATCAGGCTCTTTGGCGAGAACAACGTTTACAGCGAGGTTGAGCTTCGCAGCCGCTATGAGATAAAGATGGAGAAGTTTGTCAAGACTACCAACTACGAGGCCCTGACCATGCTGGATATGGCCCGTCAGGAGATAATCCCCGCCGTTGGCGACTACGCCGAGCATCTGGCCGAGGCCAAGGCTCTCATGGAGGACACCGGCGTTGAGGCCTTCGTTGAAAAGGCGCAGCTTGACAAGGTTATGCCCCTGTACAAGGAGCTGTACAAGGCCACCGAGGCTTTGGACGGCGCCATCAAGTCCGCCGCCGCCATCACGGACGACCTTGACAAGCAGGCCCGTGCCTACAAGGACAACGTTATCACCGAAATGGACGCCGTGCGCGCCGCCGCCGACGCTCTTGAGCTCATCGTTCCCAAGGAATACTGGCCCATGGAGACCTATTCCGATATTCTGTTCTATCAATAATACAGCTTACACATAACCGTAAAGGCCCAAAGCGCATCCGACACTTTGGGCCTTTATATGGGATAAATACCCAATGAAGGGGATATGACCATGACTCTGACAGACATTATATTCAGCCTGCTGACCATGCTGGGGGGCGCGGCCCTGTTCCTGTACGGCATGAACGTCATGAGCGGCGGCCTCGAAAAGGTGGCCGGCGACAGTATGCAGCGCCTCATCGAAAATCTGACCAGCAACCTGTTCAAGGGCGTACTGGTGGGTGCGGCGGTTACGGCCCTGATCCAGTCCAGCGGCGCCACCACCGTAATGGTGGTAGGCTTCGTCAACGCGGGCATGATGACCCTGCGTCAGGCCTCGGGCGTTATCATGGGCGCTAATATAGGCACGACCATCACCGCCCAGATACTTTCGCTGGCCGGCATCGACGGCGACCAGTGGTATATCCGGCTGTTCAAGCCCTCCACCCTGGCCAACTTCCTGCTGCTGGCGGGCATCATTCTCATCATGTTCATGGGCAAGCAGAACAAGACCCGTGTCTATGTGGGTGAGATAATCCTTGGACTGGGCGCCATCTTCATCGGCATGAGCATCATGACCGACTCGGTGTCTGCCATGAAGGATCTGCCCGCCATGAAGACCATCTTCACCGGCATAAGCAATCCCATTCTGGGTATCGTCGTGGGCGCGCTCATCACCGCCCTAATTCAGTCCAGCTCCGCCTCGGTAGGTATATTACAGGCCTTCGCCTTCACCGGACTGGTGACATGGAGCAACGCCCTGCCTATGATAATGGGCGCCAACATAGGCACCTGCGCCGTGACCATCATCTCCGGCGCCGGAGCCAATAAGGAGGCCCGCCGGGCGTCCATACTGAACCTCATTTTCAAAATCACCGGCGTAGTGCTGTGCTTCGTGGTGATGTACGGCCTTGATCTTATCTTCCACTTCGACTTCTGGGACAAGCAGCTCACCACCAACGGCGTGGCCAATATACACTCCGTGTTCAACATACTCAGCACCCTTGTGCTGCTGCCCTTCTGCAACCTGTTCATCAAAATTGCCTGCCTCATCATTCCGGACAACGAAAAGCAGAGCGAAAAGGGCGACAGGAAAAAGGGCGTGGATCTGGCCCTTATGGACGAGCGTTTCATGCGGGCTCCCGCCATCGCCCTGCGTCAGGCCATGAGCGAGGTCGTAAAAATGGCCGAGACCGCCCTGAGCGGCTTCGATATGGCAATGGACGTTGTGGAGCATGACCGGTTGGAGCTCACCGACAAGGTCAAGAACATAGAGAACGACATCGACAAGATGGAGAGCGGCATCTCCCAGTACGTGACAAAGATCGTGGCCCAGCACCTGAACAATTCCGAAAAGCACACCGCCACCACCATCCTCCACGTGGTCACCGATCTGGAGCGCGTGGGCGACCATGTGCTGAACATCTGCTACTGCGTCCGTGATATGCACGGCAGCGAGGAGGGAGCCACCCTTTCCCGCGGGGCTCTGAACGAGCTCGGCACCATGGCCTCCGCCGTGAGGGAGTCGCTTACTCTGGCCGTGGACGGGCTCAAGTATTCCGACCTCGGACGGGCCATGCGCATCCAGCCCTGCGAGGCGGTAGTGGACGAGATAAGGGACGTGCTGAAGGACCGCCATGTGGAAAGGCTTGTGAACAACAGCTGCAGCGTACGGGCGGGCATAGCCTTCCTCGATATAATCAACAATCTGGAGCGCATATCCGACCATTGCAGCAACGTGGGCATATCCATTGAGCAGCTCGGCAACATTGACAGCGACATTGACGCCCACAAGTACGTGCGCCACCTCCGCAGCCAGAACGCCGAACTTTACGACACCCTTTACAGCGAGTACCAATCAAGGTTCGCGCTGGAATAACGCATAAATAAGCCTTATATTGGAAAAGCTTCTCTTCGGGGAAGCTTTTTCTTTAATCGAAAACGAGAAAGGCGGCGTGAAAGGCCCATGTCATTTTTATACGGCGCGCTCATCGGCGCAGTCAACGGATTTTTCGCCTCGGGCGGAGGCATAGCGGCGGTGCTGATTTTGGAAAAATTTGTGAAAATCGAAACGAAAAAGGCCCACGCCACGGCCATAGCCATAATTCTGCCTCTGTCGCTGGCCTCGCTGGCGGTGTACGGGGTCAAGGGCTACATCGACTGGCCACTGATAATCAAGGCCTCCGTTGGAGGCACGGCCGGAGCCGCCGCCGGAGCGAGGCTGCTGGACAGACTCCCCAAGAAATATATCAAAATCGGCTTTGGGGCCGTCATGATCTTCGCGGGAGCGAGAATGATATTCGGTTAGGCATATACAATACGAAAGGTCGTGAGTCAATGTCAGTAATTCTCTTCGGTTTTCTCTCCGGCATACTCAGCGGCATGGGGGTGGGCGGCGGCATGATACTCATTCCGGCCCTGACGCTGCTGTGCGGAACGTCCCAGCACACGGCCCAGACCGTGAATCTGTTTTACTTCATTCCCACGGCCCTAACGGCGCTGGTAATACACATCAGGCACAAAAACGTGGCCGTAAAGCCGGCCCTTAAGATGGCCGCCGCCGGACTGGTATTCGCCCTTGCGGGGGCGTGGCTGGCCTCGGCGGTCAGCGATCAGTGGCTGCGCCGGGCCTTCGGTATTTTCATCGTAATCTTCGGCATAAGGGAAATATATGGCGGTTTTCGTGATAAAAAAAACAACGAAAAATATTGACAAAACAGGAAAAAGAACATATAATAATTTATATGTAAATTTATATAGGAGGCAAAAAACTATGTCCAGAGTTTATAACTTTTCCGCAGGCCCCAGCATGCTCCCCCTGCCCGTCCTTGAGAAAGCACAGGCCGAGCTTCTCGACCAGGGCGGCAGCGGCCAGAGCGTAATGGAGATGAGCCACCGCAGCAAGGAATTTGACGTTATCATCAAAGAGGCAGAGGCTCTCCTTCGCGAGCTTATGGAGATCCCCGACAATTACAAGGTAATGTTCCTTCAGGGCGGCGCGTCCACCCAGTTCGCCATGATCCCCCTCAACTTCCTGAACGGGAGCGGCAAGTGCGACTGCGTTATCACCGGCCAGTGGTCCAAAAAGGCCGCAAGCGAGTTTGAGAAGTACGGCAAAGTAAACCGTGTGGCTTCCAGCGCCGACAAGACCTTCTCCTACATCCCCGAGCTTGACCCCGCCACCTTCGACCCCGAGGCCGATTTCTTCCATATAACATACAACAACACCATCTACGGCACACGCTACACCGAGCTGCCCGACACCGGCAACGTGCCCCTGATCGCCGACATCTCCTCCTGCATCCTTTCTCAGAAGATAGATGTCTCCAGGTTCGGTATGCTCTACGCCGGAGCCCAGAAGAACGTGGCTCCCGCCGGCGTTACCATCGTCATCGTCCGCGAGGATATGCTGGGCAAGCAGAGGGACATCACCCCCACCATGCTCAACTATCAGATAATGGCCGACAACGGCTCCCTTTACAACACTCCTCCCTGCTGGTGCATCTACATCTGCAAGCTGGTTCTCGAGTGGCTCAAGGAAATGGGCGGCATCGAGGCCATGGAAAAGGTAAACGTTGAGAAGGCCAAGATACTCTATGACTTCCTTGACAGCTCCGAGCTTTTCAAGGGCACGGTCGTTCCCAAGGATCGCTCTCTCATGAACGTTCCCTTCGTTACCGGCAACGAGGAGCTTGACGCCAAGTTCGTCAAGGAGGCCAAGGCCGCCGGTTTTGTGAACATAAAGGGTCACCGCACCGTGGGCGGTATGCGCGCCAGCATCTACAACGCCATGCCTGTCGAGGGCGTAAAGGCTCTTGTGGAGTTCATGAAGAAATTTGAAGCCGAGAATAAGTAAGGAGCAAAGCAACCATGTATAATCTCTTAACTCTCAATAAAATAGCCGCCTGCGGCCTTGACAACTTTGACAGGGCCAAGTACACCGTAAGCGGCGAGTGCGAAAACCCCGACTGCATAATCCTGCGCAGCTTTTCCATGCACGAGATGGAGCTGCCCGAGAGCCTTAAGGCCGTGGCCCGGGCCGGCGCGGGCGTGAACAATATCCCAATCGACAAGTGCACCGAAAAGGGCATCGTGGTGTTCAACACCCCCGGCGCCAATGCCAACGCCGTTAAGGAGCTGACCATCGCCGGTCTTCTGCTGGCATCCAGAAAGATAGTTGACGGCATCAACTGGGCCCAGACCTTGAAGGGCGAGGGCGACGCCGTGGGCAAGCTGGTGGAAAAAGGCAAGAGCAACTTCGCCGGCTGCGAAATAAAGGGCAAGACACTGGCCGTTATCGGTCTGGGCGCCATCGGCGTGCTGGTGGCCAACGCCGCCCACTCTCTGGGCATGAAGGTTGTGGGCTATGACCCCTATGTTTCCGTAAAGTCCGCCCTCAGCCTCAACAGCCATGTGACCATCGCCAAGGAGATCAAGGACGCCCTTTCCGAGGCCGATTACATCACCCTGCACCTGCCCCTTCTGCCCGACACCAAGGGCATGATGAACGCCGATATGTTCAAGACCGCCGTCAAGAAGGGCGCAAAGCTCCTGAACTTCTCCCGCGGCGGACTGGTGGACAATGCGGCTTTGAAGTCCGCTCTCGAGGTTGGTCTGCTGTCGGTTTATGTCACCGACTTCCCCGACGCCGAGGTGCTGGAGATGGAGAACGTTATCGCCATTCCCCACCTGGGAGCCTCCTCCGCCGAGAGCGAGGACAACTGCGCGGTAATGGCCGCTCAGCAGCTCATTGACTTCATGGAGAACGGCAACATCGTCAATTCCGTGAACTTCCCCGCCTGTGAACTGGCCCGCGGCGAGGGTGAGAGAGTGACCATCATGCACAAGAACGTGCCAAATATGCTCTCCCAGTTCAGCAACGCCTTTGCTTCCAAGGGCATCAACATTGAGAACATGGTGGACAAGAGCAAGGGCGACAACGCCTACGCCATCATGGACGTGTCCGGCAACGCCGACGCCGTGGCCGAGGAGCTCACCAAGCTGGACGGCGTTATCCGTGTCCGTGTTATAAAGTAAATCTTATGTAGCTAAAATGGGCTGTTTTTACAGCCCATTTTAAATACCGAAAGGAAAACCGATGAATAATCTTACAATCCGGCGGGCGGAGCCAAAGGACACTCCCCGCATAACGGACCTCTTAAATCAGGTGCTGACTGTCCACCATAATGGCCGTCCCGACCTTTTCAAGGCCAACTGCCGCAAGTACACCGATCCGGAGCTGGCGGACATCATCGCCGACGACAGCCGACCCATATTTGTGGCCGAGGACGAAAAGGGCTTTGTGGCGGGCTATGCTTTCTGCGTATTAAAGCAGTATCTCAACGACAACATCCTCACCGACATAAAGACCCTGTACATAGACGACCTCTGTGTGGACGAGAATGTCCGGGGCCGCCACGTGGGCAGCGCACTGTACGACTATGTTCTGGATTACGCCCGAAGCATAGGCTGTTACAACGTGACGCTCAACGTCTGGGCCTGTAATCCCGGCGCCATGGCCTTTTATCAGAGCAGGGGCCTTGTACCGCAAAAAATTGGTATGGAAAAGATATTAAACTAATCCCAATTAAAAGCGTCTGATAAAGCCTTCCCCTTCGAGGGGAAGGTGGCACGAAGTGCCGGATGAGGTGTAGGATGCGAAGCATCCGTTATACGTATATGGTTACACTAACGCCGCACAGCGGCTACACCTCATCAGTCGGCCTTCGCCGACAGCTTCCCCTCGAGGGGAAGCCTTTTTTATCTGTCATTGTTACCGTAATAAACTCACATATTGGTGATTTTAATTTGGGATTAGTATTATAAATCAAAAATGACAACCCTTTCAGGCTGTCATCTTTGATTTGTTTATCCGTCAATTAATCTCTTTCCACGTCAAATTCAGTGATTTCACCGGTGGCGGCGTTAACTTCGCACTCGTATTCATATCCGTTGCCCCGGAATTCAAGCTCATACTTCTGAATGCCGTCGTCCCACTCCAGCTTTGTCTTGGTGAAGTTGACCTGTCCGGCTGTCACTCCCGCCCGCTGAAGGGCCGCATTCTGGGCCTCCTCAAGGGTGATGGCGGCTCCGCTGCCCGCATTGGGATCAACGGCCGGCCCAACGCCGATGCCCTGCTGATAGCCCTTGAGCACCTCGGTCTTCCACTCGACGATCTCGCCGGTATTGGCGTCCACTTCGCACTCATACTCGGTATTTCCGCTGATGAACTCAATGTCGTACCTGCTTCTGCCGTCGTCAATATCTCTCTTCTGCTTGGTGAACACGGCGTCCTCCGCGGCCACGCCCGCCCGGTCAAGAGCGATCTCCTTGGCCCGTTCGAGGGTTATGGCATAGGAAGCCTGATTGCCGCCGCCCAGATCAATGGTTCCGCCGCCGGCAGCGCCGCCGCCGATAGCGTCCATCTCCCATTCAATAACGTTGCCGCTGGAGGCGTCGATCTCGGTCTCATACTCAATGGCTGAGGTACGGAAGTCCAGCTCGTACTTGACTATGCCGTCGTCCCGATCCAGCTTGGCCTTTGTAAAGGTAACGTCTCCCGCCGACAGTCCCGCTCTTGTGAGGACGATATTCTTCGCCTCGTCAAGAGTTATGGCCGCCGTAACTCCGTTTGCCCCGCCGCCGGCAGGCGTCGTGTAATCACCGGTGACAATTATATCCGCGTCCGTGACCGTCGAAGAGCCGGCCTTGGAGGTCAGCTCGACCTTCTTCTCGTTCTCGTACCAGGCGACGTTCTTGTTCATAAGCTCGCCTATGGCCCGGACGGGCAGGTATGTGGTACCGTTGTAAAGCACGGGATAAACCACGTTGCCGCTGGCGTCGCGGAAGGTCTGAACCTGTCCGTCGACCACGATGGTGAAATCCCGACGCAGCTGGGCCTGAATATCATCCACAAGCCCCGCTCCCATGGCTCCGATGGCTATGCCCGCACAGAGCACTCCCGCAGCGATAAACGCACATTTCTTTTTCATTGTTTAATTCTCCTTTCGTTTTCCTACTTTCTCTATCAACATTATATACGATTTATCCCGCTTTGTCAACAGGTCTTTTATGAACATTCTATAAATTATAGACAATTAATCACTTTTTTCAGTTCGTCTGCCCACTTTTCCGCCGAACCGGAGGAGGGAATGTGGATAAAGCCGCAGTTTACCCCGCTGCCGTCCAGAAAGTGCAGTGTCTTGTACATGACGCAGTTGCAGGCGTAGGTTCCGGCGGAGTTGCTCACCGCGCAGTCGGCCGCCTCACAGATGCGCTTTATGGGCAGAGTTGAAAAATAGGCCGCCGGGCCGTCCGGCACAAGCACATGATCGCAGTAAACCACGCCGTCATTGTCGGCCATGGCCTCGTCGCCGATGTTGATGGCGATGCGCTCCACGGTGAGCTTGCTCCTGCCCGCCTGACCGGTGAGGAGCACCGCGTCCACCCGATGCTCGCTGAGATAGCGGTGAAGCTCGTTAAAGGCCCGCTCGTAGGACGTGGGTATCAGCAGCTTCGATACGCGCTTGTCCCCTATCTCGTCAGGCAGAATATTCATCACCGCCGACGACATATTTTTTTCCATCCCCCCGAAGGGGGTAAAGGCGGTCACAAGTATATCCATTTTATTTTTACATCCCTTTCCGTTTCCGAAGCGGCGGCACAGACAAGGCCGCCCTCGGAGAATTTTATTATATTTACGTCCCCCACCCTGCCGCTCAGGGTGGAAAACAGTTCCATTCCGCTGAATATCCCCAGTCCGGTGAACTTCACATAAGCCTCCTTGGCCGTGAATATCTCGAAAAAGTTGTCTCTGTCGGCCGCCGCAAGCTCGTCCGGAGCGAAAAACCGCCGGGCGACGCCCATATATTTTTCGCCGTCCCGCCTGACCTCCAGATCCGCCCCAACCTCGCCGTGGCTGACGGCGCAGAGGACGTAGCCGTGACTGTCGGCAAAGGAGAAGCAGGGGCCGTCCACGGCGTAGGGCTTGCCGGTCGGACGGGTCTTTATCTCAAAAACCCGCTGCTGTCCGGTGAAATCCCGCAGCGCCATCTGGATGAACACGGCGCGGTCGTCGGTTTTGCTCAGATAGGCGATCATTCCATATCCCCCAATTCGTACAGGACCAGCGCCGCCGCCACAAGTCCGGCGGTTTCGGTCCTGAGTATCCGCGGGCCAAGGGTCACCGGCGTTATGCCCGCCGACCGGGCCAGCGCCGCCTCGGACTCCTCAAATCCCCCCTCGGGGCCGATGAATATGCCTAAGGTTCCGGCGGTTTTGCCCCGGAGGAAGTCCCTGACGGGCAGACGGCGCTCCTCCTCATAGGGTATGAAGGCCAGATCCAGCCCACCGGCCATTTCCACCGCTTTGTCAAAGGGAACCGGAGCGCAGACCTCCGGAAGGATGCCCCGCCGGCTCTGCTTGGCGGCCTCGGCGGCGATTTTCCGCAGACGCTCCACCTTGCTCTCCTTATCCAGTCTTGCCACTATTCTCGCGGTGTTCACAGGAACCACCCGAGCGACGCCGATTTCCGTGGCCTTCTGGACGATAAATTCCAGCTTGGGATTTTTGGGTATGGCCTGAAAGAGGGTTATTTTCACCTTCGGCTCGGTGGGGGCGGGATAGGCCCGGCTTATTTCCGCCGTCACCTCTCCGCCCTCAAGGGCGGTTATAACCCCGTCATAAAACATTCCCCCGCCGTCGCAGAGGGTCAGGCCGTCGCCGGGGCGCATACGCAGCACACGGCCTATGTGACCGGCCTCGTCGCCGGTTATGCGCGCCGTATTCCCCGCAATCTGCGATCTGTCAACAAAAAAGTTCGCCATATAAACTGTCCCTTTTCTAAACCGATACTATACAGTACCAATCGTTTTCATTTTTCTGCTCAAGAATGGTGAAGCCGTTTTCCTCCAAAGCCCGAAGCACCTCGTCCAGCCGGGGCTCAATGATGCCGCAGCAGATGAACACCCCGCCCTTTTTCATATAACGGCGGGCGTCGTCACAGAGGGGGATTATCACATCCGCCACAATGTTGGCGACCACTATGTCGAAGCCGCCCATGCCGGCAACCTCGTTCTTAAACTCCTCGTCCCGCAGTATATTGCCGGACTTCACGTCGTAAATATCCGGCCCTATGCCGTTGAGGGCGGCGTTGCCGTAGGCGATTTTCCGGCAGTTGGGGTCAATGTCGATGGCGTAGGCGTACCCCGCCCCCAGCATCAGGGCGATGATTGAGAGTATGCCGCTGCCGCAGCCAAGGTCAAGCACGCTCATGCCCGGCTTTACCCGCTTGTCCAGCTGCTCCACGCAGAGGCGGGTAGTCTCGTGCTGGCCGCTGCCGAAGGTCATGCCCGGGTCGATGTTGAACACGATCTTCCCCTCGGCGTTATCCAGAGTTTCCCACTCCGGCTTGATTATCAGCCGGTCGCCCACCGGTATGGGATGGAAATACTGCTTCCAGTTATTTTCCCAGTCCTCCTCGGAAAGGCTCTTTATCTCCAGCTCCAGCCGGCCGAAGCGGCCGTCGGGATCCAGACTTTTCAGGGCGTTCAGCTCGGAGCGCACCCGTGCAAGCTGGGCGGCGCCGTTCTCGTTGTCGCTGAGGTAGATCTTGACCTTGGTTTCCCCCTGCTTTTCGGCCATGAGCCCGTCGTCCACATAGTCCCAGTATTGATGATTATTTTCCAAAAAATCGTTAAAATCGTCCTTATCCTCTATTTCAAAGCCGCCGATATTCATATCCAGCAGCCGCCCGCAGACCGGATCTATTCCCTCCGCCGTGGTAAAAATGCTGACCTGTAGCCAGTTCATCGCATCACCCTGTTTCTTTTCATTATTTAAGGCACAGTGGCCGCCGGCGGGCCATGTGCGGTATTATCTTAAGTATAACACTAATGTATTTAATTGTCAAGTAATACCGGGCCGGATTTGGTACGCTTTTATACCAATTCTTAATAATTACGGTAACAAAGACAGATAAAAAAGGCTTCCCCTGGAGGGGAAGCTGTCGGCGTCAGCCGACTGATGAGGTGTAGCCGCTGTGCGGCGTTAAATATATGTGTATTTTATAACGGATGCTTCGCATCCTGCACCTCATCCGGCACTTCGTGCCACCGTCAGACAATGCCTGTCCCCTCAGAGGGGAAGGCTTTATCAGACGCTTTTAGTTGGGATTGGTATGCACTTATTTCTTCACTTTCTTCTTATTGAACAGCTCGTTCATCTTGGCCTGAACTGCGGCCGCCTCCAGCGGCTTGGAAATGTGGGCGTTCATGCCGGCCTCCCTGCTCTTGCGCTCGTCCTCGGCAAAGGCGTTGGCCGTCATGGCAAAGATCGGCACAGTACGGGCGTCGGGCCTGTCCATGGCGCGTATGGCTCTGGTGGCGTCGTATCCGTTCATGTTGGGCATCTGCACATCCATGAGGATAAGGTCATAATATCCCTGCGGAGAGGCTTCAAAGGCCGCCACGGCCTTCGCTCCGTCCTCCGCCGTGTCGATCTCGGCGCCGGTGGATTCGCCCAGGAGCTCGATGGCTATCTCACGGTTGAGCTCGTTATCCTCCGCCAGAAGTATGTGCTTGCCGCGGAAGTCGTACTCCGCCGCTCCGGCGGCGGCAGAGGCATCGCCGGAATGGCTGCCCCAGACTATGGGCTGGGCGCCGGCAATCGTCACAAAGGGCATTTCGATAATGAAGCTGCTGCCCTCCCCGAGCACGCTCTCCACCTTTATGCTGCCGCCCATCATCTCGGTAAAGCTCTTTACGATGGAAAGTCCCAGACCGGTACCGCCATATTTGCGCTCAACGCCGGTATGCTCCTGCTCGAAGGCCTCGAATATCTTGTCGAAGTTCTCCTCCTTGATGCCTATTCCGGTATCCCGAACCTCAAAGCGCAGCCAAAGCCTGCCCTCCCCGCGGGAAAGCTCGGTCACCGTCAGCGTCACGCTGCCGCCCTCCGGAGTAAACTTCATGGCGTTGGAAAGCAGGTTGTTCAGCACCTGATTTAACCGCAGGGAGTCGCCCATAAGGCTGTCGTCGATATTACCGTTTATGACGGTTTTGTACTCTATCTGCTTTGTCACCGCCTGAGCCGTCTGGACGGCGTCAAGATTTTCCATAAAGACGGCCATGTCAAAGGCCTCGTTCTTTATCTCGATTTTGCCGCTCTCAATCTTCGACATATCAAGCACGTCGTTTATGAGGGAGAGCAGGTGCTTGGAGGAAAGGGACTGCTTTCTCAGGCAGTCCTCCACCTTCTCCGGATCGTTCAGATTTTGACGGGCAATGGTGTTCATGCCGATTATGCCGTTCATGGGGGTGCGTATCTCGTGGCTCATGCGGCTGAGGAACTCGCTCTTGGCAAGGTTGGCCCTCTCGGCCCGCTCCTGAGCGGATACCGCAGCCTCGTTGGCCGCCATGAGCTGCTCCGCGTGACGGCGGGCGATGAGGACGTAAACGACAAACAGCAGGCTCAGCAGCAGGAACACCACCGCCAGCACCAGCAGGGCGTTGGCGTTCAGCTTGGAGGTCAGGCCGCTTATCATCGTATCCAGCACATCGTAGGGTATCTCCACCAGCATGTACCAGTCGGTGCCGTCGATGGGGGTGTAGTACATACACTGCATATTGCCCGACGCCGAAAACACCGTCATACCGCTCTGCCCGTCGGCGAAGTCCTTCCTCATGCGCTCAAGGGAATAGTCGTCCTCAAACTCGGCATAGCTGTCCATCTTGGAGAAAATGTTGGTGCCCCGCGGCAGACCGTCGTTATAGGTGTTGTAAACGACAAAGCTGCCGTTTCGGGTGACAATGCTGGAATAGGTCCGGCCCTCCACGTTCTGAAGGTCCAGCTGGGCGCTGAACTTGTCGCTGCTCAATCCGGCCAGCACGGCCACAAAGGTCCGGCCCTGAAATTCAACGGGCTCCACGGTGGTGCCCATTATTATCATGTTTTCGTTGAGCAGAGCCTCGTTATATGAAATCTGATTTGGAACGCCGTTCAGCAGATCGGAAAGAAAGCTGAGCCGGGAGGCCGCCGGACGCACGCCGTCACGGCTGTAATAATTGCCGTCCGTGTCCAGATAGGCCATAAAATCAAAATCGTTGTATTCCTCCATTTGGGCGAGGAAAGCGGCAAGGGTGTCCTGACTTGCCAGATCGTCGTTCTTAAGGCCGACCGACACGGTCTGTAAATTGGAGAACCGGGCCTCCAGCTCCGTGTCAAAGTGGCTGACCGTCTGAGCCGCTATGGACTGGAGGTACATACGGTTCATCTCAAGGCCGGAGGTCATGGTTTCGTTAGCCGACTTCCTTATGAACCAGTAAAAGCAGACGGCGCAAACGGTAAAGACCCCGATCACCACAAGGATCGACATTCTTTTTTTAACCGAATTCAGTTTATCTCTCATCCGCGGACACCACCTTTATCCGGCCTTCCAACTTAGCTGTTATCGCCTCGTTCGCATGGTTTTCAAAATAAAGCTGCAGGGCGTCGGTAAAAGTGCGGCCGGTTTCGGCTATGAGTTCGACATTCTTTGCCGGCGGGGTGGTATCGCTGTAAATGTTGAACATGACATAGCCGTCGCCGTTGTTGTCGTTGTATCCGTTCTGACCGGCCATATAACCCGTCATCGCCACGGTGAACGTGTCATTGTCGTTCAGCGGCGAGCCGTCCGGCAGCGTCACGTCCAGCAGCTCCGCGGGACTGTCCTCCGTGGGGGCGCGGAAGGTGTAGCACAGGCCGGCCACATTGAGGAAGCGTCCGCCGGGGATGCCGCTGTCCTGGTTTATGAGGGTGATGCCGTTGGCAAGGGCGCTCTTAACGGTGGCCCCGTCGGTTTTCAGTACCACGACCTCGTTGGGATAGGGGCAGACCGCGTCAAGGTCATAGCCAAACACGTTGCCCTTATACAGACTGCTGCGAACGGAGCCGCCGTTGACGAGGGCGATGTCGGCCCCGGTCATTTCCTTTACGGCGTCGGAAACCAGATTGCCGACAGCCGTTTCCTCACGGCGGGTGTTATAGTTTTCAAAAATCAGGTCATCGGCCATGACGCCCACAAGGGTGTGATCGTACTCGACCTCCTCGTCGCCGTTTACAAAATAATTATCCACATTGGCGAGGGCCTCATCGACGGTCATTTCCCCGTTAAGAGAGGCTATCATCTGATTGCCGAAATATTGGAGCAGCTTCGCGGGGAACTGGAGGTTATAAATATAGCCGTTTTCCACACAGTCCGCAAGGCCCGGGGGCACTTCGCCGGCGTCCGCCGTCATTCCGTTCAGATAGGACTGGGCGGCTCCGCCGTCGGCAATGACGGCCTTCTGGCCCTCCTCCGAGGACAGCAGCGACAGTATCCTGTCCGCGGCGTCCAGCTTTTTCTCATTGCCCTTTTCGCCGAGATCAGCGTTGATCCCCAAAAAGGCGGCGGGTGTCACCATGGTCCAGGGGTGGTTGCCCTTATCGCTGAGGAACGGCAGCATGGCAAATTCATATTCGCCGCCGCCCCCGTTAAGGGTATTGAAGAAATCAATGGTTCCGTATGTTATAAACATCGTGCCGTTCAGCATACGCTCAAGCACGGGGGTGGCGTTGCCCTTCTGTCCGGTCAGCCGCGAGGGGTCAATATATCCCCGCTCCGCCATGGCGGAAACCACGTCGATGCTGTGGGACATACCGTCGGCAAAGCCGCTTTCACGGGTGGTGAGCTTCTGACGCCAGGTCACTCCGTCGGCCAGGCCGAGGAAGTCGGGTATCTGAGTCCCGATGAAATACGCGGAAACGGTGGGGAGATCCATGGAGCTGAAGGCGAACATTACGTTGTCCAGATCCTCTTTGCCAAGGCCCTGCCCGCTCACCTTATCCATCATGGCCAAAAGGGCCCCGTTGTCGGCGGGAGCAATGTCCGCCCCGGCCTGCTCCGCCATGGAGACGTTATATATATAGCCGGAATATTTGCCGGGCATGGGAATGAAGTGCGTCCTGCCGTCTATTTGCAGGCTTTTGGTTATGCCGGCCTGATATTTGGAGGCGTAGGTCATGGCGCTCAGGTCCATGACGTAATCCTTCGCGTTGCCGGTGGGCATATTGGTGGTGACAATATCCGTGCCGTGGCCGCTGCGGAGACGGCGCTCGCTTTCGCCGTCGATGGTGGCCTCGGCGTTGATCTCAACCCGGAGGTCAATGTCGGGATAGGTGTCCTCCACCAGCTTTTCAAAATTCTTCAGCTCGCTGCTGTACATCATCGTGATCGGCAAACGCCCCACGGTCCCGGTCTTTTCCTCGGGAGCGGGTTCACTTCCGCATCCGGCCAGCAGCATAAGGGATACGGCGGCACACATAAGTCTCTTTTTCATCTCGCAACCTCCGCCTCTATTGATTTTTGATATATTTTCGGGCTTATACTAATCCCAATTAAAAGCGTCTAATAAAGCCTTCCCCTTCGAGGGGAAGGTGGCACGAAGTGCCGGATGAGGTGTAGGATGCGAAGCATCCGTTATACTTTTACGGTTACATTAACGCCGCATAGCGGCTACACCTCATCAGTCGGCTAACGCCGACAGCTTCCCCTCAAGGGGAAGCCTTTTTAATCTGTCATTGTTACCATAATAAACTCACATATTGGTGATTTTAATTTGGGATTAGTATTACTTTTCTTTTTTGATCATGCCGCGAAGCAGCTTGAACATCTTTTCAATGTCGATGGGCTTCGCCAGATAGCCGTCCATACCGACCTTGACGGTCTGCTGCTTATCCTCCTCAAAGGCGTTGGCGGTCATGGCTATGACCGGTATGTGAGCCAAAGCGGGGTTGGGCAGACTGCGTATCTTCTCGGTGGCCTCATAGCCGTTCATCACGGGCATCTGAATATCCATGAGCACCATGTCATAGTAGCCGGGCTCGGAATTGGCCACCATGTCATAGGCTATCTGGCCGTTTTCGGCGCTCTCCATTATGAAGCCGGCCTCGGACAGTATCTCGAGGGCTATCTCACGGTTGAGCTCGTTGTCCTCCACCAGCAGCAGACGGCGGCCCTTGAAATCGCTGTTGTCGATCCTGACCGGAGGCTCCTCCTCCTCAACGGAGTGGCCAAGGGTCTTTTCCAGCACGTCATGCAGGTCGGAGGCGAACAGGGGCTTGCTGATGAAGTCGGAAACGCCGGCCTCCCTTGCCTCGCCCTCAATATCCGTCCAGTCATAGGCCGACAGCAGGATTATTGGGGCGTCGTCGCCCACGGTTCTGCGTATGCAGCGCACGGTCTCGATACCGCTCTGATCGGGCATGGACCAGTCCACGATATATACCGCGTAGGGGTCGCGCATATCGTGGGCCTCGCCGGCGCGGATAACGGCCTCCTTGCCGTAGCAGGTCCACTCGGCCCTCATGCCTATCTCGCGGAGCATCTTGGCCACGCTCTGGCAGCAGACCATATCGTCGTCCGCCACAAGGGCGCGCAGGCCGTTGAGCTCCACAATGGGCTTGGGCTCGACCCGCTGGCCGCTGAACTCAAACTCCAGCTCCACCACGAACTCGGTGCCCACATTCTGCTTGCTTGTGACGCTGATGGTGCCGTTCATCATGTCAACGATATTTTTGGTGATGGCCATTCCCAAGCCGGTGCCCTGTATACCGCTGACCGTGGAGGTGCGCTCACGGGTGAAGGGTTCAAAAATATGCTTGGAGAACTCCTCGCTCATGCCGATGCCGGTGTCCTTGACGCGGAACTCATAAACGCCGCTGTTTTCCTTAGAGCCGGGCTTCTGAGTCACACGGAGGCTGACGGTGCCGCCGGGCTTGGTAAACTTGATGGCGTTGGACAGCAGGTTGAGCAGCACCTGACTGAGCCGCAGCTTGTCACAGCTTATATCCTCATTGGCAATGTCAACGGTGTCGATATAGAACTCAAGGCGCTTGGAATGTATATCCGCCTGAACTATATTGCGCAGGCCGTGAAGTATGTCGGCCAGATTTTCGGGCCGGTTCTCCACATGGACGTGACCGGACTCGATGCGGCTCATGTCCAGAATGTCGTTTATGAGCGAGAGCAGATGGTTGGAGGACTGGGCGATCTTCGACAGATAGTCCCGGGTCTGCTCCTTGTTGTCGATATGGGTTATGGCAAGGGCGGTGTAGCCGGTGATGGCGTTCATGGGGGTGCGTATGTCGTGGCTCATATTGTTCAGGAAGTTGGTCTTGGCCCTGTTGGCCTGATCCGCCATATTCAGCGCGTCGGCCAGATACTTCTTCTGCAGCTCGAACCTCCTGCTGACCTCGTCCACCTTTTTCTTAAGGTTGCGCTGGTTGCGTATGCGCAGGATAAGCACCACGCAGAGCACGATGAAGCAGCAGATAAACAGCGCCGCCAGCAAAAAGTACACCGGATGGGCGTAAAGGAAGGATATCAGGCTGGTATCCTGCCGTCCCCAGCTGAGTTCCGTCTCGTCAACGATGATCTCGCTGAGGGTGTTAGGGTCCAGTCCGGCCACCGCCTTGTGGAGGCAGGAGAGGAGAAGATGGCTCTGCTCCGCGTTGACGCCCATGGAATAGTGGGAGGTGGAATCGCCGAGAAGGGTAAAGGTCAGCAGCTTGTTCTTATCCTGCTGGATAGCCTGCTCGGCCGTATAGGAATACAGGATGGCGCTGTCAACCTCGCCGGAGATCACGGCCTTGACGCACTGGCTCACCGTGTCATAGCTGACGATGGTTCTGTCCGGATACCGGTTGTGCGCGTAGGTGTCGAGTATGTCGGAGGGGGCCACTATGGCGATGACCTTGGCCTTGCCGGAAAAGCCGTTCCGGGTCAGGCGGGCAAAGTTCATCTCCATATATGTCCCGGCCAGCTTGTAGCCTTCCTTTTCGGCCAGATAGTAGTCGTCGGTAAAGTCCAGAACTATATCCGCCCCGCCGCTGTTCCGCAAATCGTAGTAGTCGGCACGGCTTTCGATCACCAAAAACTCATAGGGGATGGAAAGCTGTTCGGCTATTCTTTCAAAAACATCGGGGAAAATACCCGCTACCTTGCCCTTGGAGACATAGGAATAGGGCGGCCTGTCGGGGTTTGCGATAACCTTCAGCTTTTGGCCCGAGGCGGCCAGGTTCTCAATGTAATCCCGCTCTTCGGCGTCCAGCATTACCTTTCCGCCGGAGTCGATGGCGTAATACTTGGCGTGGAGGGCGGTGCGCCAGTCCGGATCATGGAGGGTCATTTCCTCAATGGCGCTGTTTATGCTCTTCATCAGGTCGGGTCTGTCAAGGCGGGTAACTATGTAGAACTCGCTGGCGTCAAAGGACTCGATTATCCACTCGTTGTTCACGGCCCGCAGACTGCCGGACACGGCGGCGTCCACCGTATCCGCCTGAAGGGCGGCGGCAAGCTCGGCCTCGCCCTCGTACATTACGGGCTCATACTCAAAGCCGTGCTCGGCGGCAAAGTCCTCAAAGTTTTTGTTTTTGGAGTTCCCGTCCAGCATACCCACCTTGATGCCGTTATACGTGGAATAATCGCCGGGCTCTATGGAATGGTTGCCGGCCTTGACCGTCATCATCGTGGCGTTGGTGCCTATGGGCTGGTCGGAAAAGAGGAATTCCTTCTCCCTCTCCGGAGTTTTGGACACGGACGTGACAATATCGACCTCGCCCCGGCGCAGCATATCCAGAGCGTCGGAGTAGGACTTGTCATAGCCGATGTATTCATATACCCAGTCGGTATGAGTGGCCAGCTTTTGCAGGAACTCATAGCCGTAACCGCTGAGGCTGCCGTCCTCGGCCATCTCGTGATAGCCTGAAAAGGCAAAATATCCGACCCTCACCGTCTCCTTGGCCCGGGCCGCGCCGCACATGAGCATCATAAGCGTCATAAGCGTCAGTACAAATGCCGTAAATCTTTTTTTATTCATACACGTACCCCTTTGTCTTTGTCAGGCTGTTTCAATCCCATTGCATAATAACACATTATAACTATAACATACTTAAAGGTAAAAGTCAATAGTTTGACGGAAATCTTTGTCCTTTATCGGGCAAAAAAATACCTGAACCAATGACGCCGTTTTGTGCAGAAAGCGCATTTGCGAATTGATGATTTTTTTCACTTTGAAGAGAAGTCTATGCCGTGCGGCAGTTACTGACAGTGACAAACGCCACGGTAGGGCGCGACGACCTCGGCGCGCCGCTGTACCGCATTAAGTTAACAATGACGACGCCTTCCACCTCAAGGGGACACGGTGGCACGCAGGGCCGGAGGAGGTGCAGGATGCGTCCGTTATGCGTTTACGTTCACACTTAACGCCGCACAGCGGCTACACCTCATCAGTCGGCCTTCGCCGACAGCTTCCCCTCAAGGGGAAGCCTTGACACTATTTGTAATTTATACTTTAACCGACACAGCGGCGCGCCGGGGTCGTCGCGCCCTACGGGGTACTTTGTCATTGTCGGCGTAACTGACCTGATAAGCATAAATGACAGACAAGGCCAAAGCCCTCCACCTCACGGTGAAGCCTATACCGTGCAGCAAACTAACCCTCCTGACGGAGCATCAACCGTCCTCATCAATGGCCGTTTAGCGTGTTTCATAGAATTTTTTTTAAAAAAAATTAATTTTTTGTACATTTTTTCCAAAATCCTCTTGACAAACTCACCCAATATATGTTATAGTATAAAAGAATAGAGGTGTAGGTATGGACAAGGACGGAAGCCTCCGCCCGCACGACCATGCGAGCGACGAGGAACTGGCATCTCTGGCTCAGGGCGGCAGTGCCGCGGCTCAGGACAGGCTTTTGAATAAATTCTCCCCCACGGTTAAGAAAATCGCCGGGCGTTATTTTCTCATAGGCGGCGATCGGGAGGATTTAATTCAGGAAGGCATGATCGGCCTGTTTAAGGCGGTTCGGGACTACTCCCCGGAGAAAAACGCGTCCTTCCGTTCCTTTGCGGAGCTGTGCGTCACAAGGCAGATTCTGACCGCCATAAAGAACGCCAACCGTCTTAAGCACGTTCCGCTCAATTCATACGTCTCTCTTGACGGTCCCGTTTTCGACGACGACAGGGAGTTGACTTTACGGGATGTTATCGGACGCAGCGAGATGTCCGACCCGGAGGAGATCGTCATAAACAGGGAAAAATTCAACACCATCGGTACAAGGATCGGCAAATTTCTTTCGAAGTTGGAATGTCAGGTGCTGCTTTGTTACTTAAAGGGCGAAAGCTATACGGATATCGCCGAAAGACTCGGCAGAGATCCCAAGTCCATTGACAACGCTATCCAGCGTATACGCCGCAAGTTCGAGAAAATCGTTGATTATGACGCGCCGCTGTGATTTTGTTTTTTGCGGGTGTAGCTCAATGGCAGAGTTCCTGCTTCCCAAGCAGGCTGTGCGGGTTCGATTCCCGTCATCCGCTCCATTCGTTATGTGCCCGGAGCCAAGGTTATGTGCTTTGGAGGGGTGAAAATATTTTTAAAAAACTAAGCGAGGAGATTATCATGTACGAAGACAAGACTTTAGTCTGCAAGGATTGCGGACAGGAATTTGTGTTCACAGCCGGTGAACAGGAATTCTATGCAGAAAAGGGCTTTCAGAACGAGCCTCAGCGGTGCAAGGAATGCCGCGCCAAGAAAAAGGCGGCCATCAAGGAAGGCAGAGAGATGTACACCGCGATCTGCGCCGACTGCGGCAAGGAAGCCAAGGTTCCCTTTGTTCCCAAGAACGACAGACCCATTTACTGTAGTGAGTGCTTCGCGCGGCACAAGTAATAGATCTCCTTTCTTAGCGAGCGGCGTAATTTTTGAAGCATTGAAAAACGGGGACTTTTTGCGCCCCGTTTTTTGTGTGTATTTTAAAATCGTCCGATAAAGCCTGCCGCATACATCCGGAACAGGCCGCAAAGTAATTCGGGCGGGAAATGAACAGATTGAGAGAGGAATCAGGATATGGTAAAAGATATGATTATAAATCTGCGGATGATGAAAAAGTCAGGATACCGGTTCCTGCGGTACCTGTCCGTATGTAAACGGGCCGCGGGAATTGCAGCCGCAGCTGTACTTTTTGCGGAAATATTGCCGGTCACATCTTTTGCAATGACAGACCCCATATATTCTTATACCGTTGAAAACGGGTCAATAAATCTTTTCAGCGTAACCTTTCCGGAGGAAACCGAGGAATTGAACATACCGTCAGAATTGGCGGGCAGGCCCGTGGAATATGTAAACGAGAGCTTTGCGATGTGGCAGACGGGACGTTACCGTTATGTAACAGGGCCTACGGGCAACGTCAATTTAAAAAGAGTATTTTTTCCGGCATCAATAAAAGAAATGCCGGACAATATGATCGGGCATTTCAAAAAGTATTACATTAAGACGCCTTTAGATATTTTCACCGCAGAAGATACAGTGCTTTTTGAAACCCCGATAGACTATTATGCCGCCGACCTGGACAGCTACGGACGGTACAGTCTCAGAAAGCCCAAAATAACTGTTCCGGAAATTTCACTGGCTGAAGCGGGCAAAAAAATAGATGTATATGTTGACGGAGTAAAGTTCGAGGACTGCGTACTGTACAACGGAACGACATACATTTCCTTTCGCCAGTTCAAAGAAACGGAAGGAATGAGTTTTTTGCCTTTGCTTGAGTACGCTCAGCCAATCATGTACGATTCGTCAGTGATAAAGTATATGTACCAAGTCCGGTGTAATGAAAAATACCTTGACGCAAAAGGGGAATATTGCGAAAAAGAGTCTGGGGAGTATGTTGAAACTTCAAAACGAATTGTCGCAGACTTCTATACGGGCGAGCTCATAATAACGGAGTGTTATACGGATAACAATTCAGATACCACGGCGGAAATCTGCGGGGGTGAGGTTAAAATAACCGAAGTGCCTGTTTATCCTGACTACTTGCCTTTGAGGGCGGCGTATGAAGGTCTGGGCTTCGACGTAAAATGGGACGAAGAAACAAATGCGGTTTATGTAACATCTCCATAACCCGACAACAGGTGAGAGTGCGGCGCGCCCCGCGCGCATCCCCCCTTTTAAGGGGGGTAAGGGGGGTTATTAATAATTAATATTAATAGTATTAGTATATGTATTAGTAACTGTATATGTAACTGTATATGTATTAGTGCTTTTTTTGCTTTTTAAAAAAACCTTTGCTTTTCATAGCTTTTCTTTGCTTTTCAAAAAAACCGTTTGCTTTTTTTGCTTTTGCTTGGTTTTTTATTCCCCATTATTTGTACAACAAGCTGTACACTCTCTCGTACCACTTCACCTTATTGACGTACTTTTTCGTCTCGCCGAAGGGGATGTCCTTCATATCTCCGTCGGCGGCGATCCACTTATCCACGTTGCCCTCGCCCGCGTTGTAGGCGGCCGTGGCCCGACGCTGGTCACCCTCGTACTTCTGGAGAAGATAACGGAGGTACACGGCGGCGAGACTGATATTTTTCTCCGCGTCAAAGGAGTCGCCGCGGCCGTAATCCTCGCCGGCCAGCTCGGCGGCGTATCGGGCCGTGGCGTCGGTGAGCTGGGCCAGACCCTTGGCTCCGGCGCGGCTGACGGCGGCGGGGTCAAAGTTGCTCTCGGCCTTTATCACCGCGTAAATCAGCGAGCTCTCAACTCCGTAGCGTATGGCGCAGTCCTCCACGGTGTCCCGATAGGGCGCGGGAAAAAGGCCGTAAAGCATGGCGGTGCACAGAGCCGCAATTAGCCCCGCGCATATCAGGGCAAAGCCCTGTCTGTTAATTTTTCTTGTCATAAATACCTCTTATTTTGTTCAGAGCGTTATCCAGATTACGTTCCAGCGTCTGTATATCTCCGCCGTTGTCCACATCCGTCCAACCGTCCGGGTGGCAGGTCTGGGCGGAAATACGCCTTTCGGCCTCCTCTGCCGTGAGGCCGTCCCTCTCCATTATGCGGCGTTTGCGAAGCTCCGCCGGGGCGGTCACCCGCAGGACGGCGTCGCAGTGCTCCGTCAGGCCGCACTCCTTCAGCACAGCCCCGTCAATGACCACAGGGCCGTCAACGGCCTCCGCCTCCCGGAGAACAGCCTCCTTTATGGCCGGATGGGTAACGGAGTTCAGTATTTTCAGCTTTTCCGGATCCGAAAACACGATATTCCCCAAAGCCCGGCGGTCAAGGCTGCCGTCCGGCCTTATCACGCCTCCGCCGAAGGCTTTTTTTATTTCTTCCAGTATCTCCGGCCTTGCGGTAACCCCGTGGCCCACCCCGTCCCCGTCTATGACGTGGAAGCCCTTATTCTTCAAAATCGACGCGGCAAGAGATTTTCCCGCCCCGGTCAGGCCCGTAAGGCCTATCGTAACTGTGGACATATACGCGTCACTTCCTGCCGAATTTTATTGTCACTTCGCCTCGTACCAGCTGTGGCCGCTCTTGACCTCGGCCACAAGAGGAACATTCAGCTTCGCCGCGTTCTCCATTTCCCGCCGGAGAACCTGTCCGGCCCTCTCCGCCTCATCAAAGGGCGCCTCGATGATCAGCTCGTCGTGTATCTGCAAAATCAGCCTTGAGTTGGGACATTCCTCCCTCAGGGCTCTGTACACCTTCACCATGGCGATCTTGATAATGTCGGCGGCGCTGCCCTGAATGGGGGTGTTCATGGCCACCCTCTCCCCGAAGGAGCGGAGGTTGAAATTGCGGGCCTTCAGCTCCGGCACATAGCGGCGGCGGCCGAAAATGGTGGACACATAGCCCTTTTCCTTTGCCTCGGCGATGGTTTTGTCCATATAGGCCCTGACCCCGCTGTATTTTTCAAAATAGCTGTCGATGTAGCGTTTAGCCTCCTTGCGGCTTATCTTCAGCTCGCCGGCCAGCGAAAACTCGCTCTGGCCGTAGATTATGCCGAAGTTCACGGTCTTGGCCCGGGAGCGCATCTCCGGCGTCACACAGAAATCCGGCACGCCGAAGACCTGCATGGCCGTCATGGTGTGTATGTCCTCGTTCTCACGGAAGGCGCGGCACATATTTTCGTCTCCGGAAATGTGGGCCAGAACCCGCAGCTCTATCTGGCTGTAGTCCGCGTCCACCAGCACATGGCCCTCCTTTGCCACAAACATCTTGCGTATTTCACGGCCCAGCTCGGTGCGGACGGGTATATTCTGGAGATTTGGCTCGGTGGAGCTGATGCGGCCCGTGGCGGTGACCGTCTGGTTCAGGCTGGAATGGACGCGGCTCTCGCCGTCCACCAGCGGCAGAAGGGCGTCGGTGTAGGTGCTCTTGAGCTTGGCGGCGTGGCGGTACTCCATGATATAGTCTATTATCTCGTGGCGGCCCCGGAGCTTTTCCATGACGGCGCTGTCAGTGCTGTAGCCCCGTTTGCTCTTTTTTACCACGGGCAGCATAAGCTTCTCGAACAGCACCTCCCCCAGCTGCTTGGGAGAGTTGATGTTGAACTCCTCCCCGGCCATGAAGTAGATGGCCTGCTCCAGCTCGGCAATGCGGGCGCCCAGCACCTGACCGAAGGCGGCAAGCTGACCGGTGTCGATCCTGCACCCCGCCTCCTCCATGGAGAAAAGCACTTCCTCAAGTGGCAGCTCTATATCGTCCAGCAGGCTCAGCTGTCCCCGGGCCTCTATCTCCCTAAGCTGGGCCTCCATGACCGCTTTCAGGGCCGAAGGGCCATAGGGCTTACCTTCCCGCCGGCACAGCTCCCGCAGGTCGTAGTCCGACTGCTGGGGGTCAAGAATATACTCCCCTATTTCCGTATCGTAATACGGGCCGCCGAGGGTAATGCCCTGCCTTGCCAGAGCGTGGCGGGCGGCCTTCCAGCGATGGGTTATCTTTTTGCCGCCGCTCTCAAGGGCGGCCTTCATCTTTTCAACGGGAGCGGAAAACGTCCTGCCCTCAAGGTCAAAAAGTATCTCATTTTCGTTTGTCAGGAAGGCCAGCTCCACGGCCTGAGCCGCAGCCCTGATCTCTTCCTCTCCGGCAACGCTTATCTCGGCCTTGATCTCGGGGGCTTCCTCCGCCGTTTCAGCGGGAATATCCAACCGTTCGGCGATGCGCCGAAGCTCGAGCTGCTCCAGCTTGCTTGTCAGAGCGGGGCCGTTGTACGGGCGAATTTTCGCCGCCTCGACGGTGAAGTCGATGGGAACGTCCCGCTTTATCCTGCACAGCTCATAACAGAAATAGGCCATGTCCCTGCCGTCAAGCAGCTTTTGCCTTTGACCCTTTTTGATGGACGGGTCGTCTATATTCTCATAAATCCCGTCAAGGGAATGGAAGTTTCTTATCAGCTCGTAGGCGGACTTCTCCCCTATTCCGGCCACGCCGGGGATGTTGTCGCTCGGGTCGCCCATCAGGGCCTTGACGGCGATAAATTCCTCTGGGGTGACGCCATACTTTTCCATAACCGTCCCGTCGTCGTAATCCTCGGTAGTGGTGCGGCCGTAGCCCGTGGTGGTCAGCAGCACGTGAGTTTCCGGCCCGGCCAGCTGAAGGTCGTCCCTGTCGCCGGTGGCAATTCCGCACCACACGCCGTTGTCAAGACAGATTTTGCTCACCGTGCCGATTATGTCGTCGGCCTCGTACCCTTCCATGGAGAGCTGAAGAATATTCATGGCGGAAAGCAGCTCCTTAAGGTGGGGCATCTGGGCGGCCAGATCGTCGGGCATTCCCTTCCTCTGGGCCTTGTAGTCCTTGTACATCCTGTGGCGGAAGGTGGGCGCCTTGAGGTCGAAGGCCACGCAGAGGCAGTCGGGCTCGTAGTCCGCCATAAGCTTGAGCAGTATGTTCATAAAGCCCAATATGCCGTTGGTAGGTATGCCGTCGGCGGTGGACAGGGGCCGGATGCCGTAGTAGGCCCGGTTGACGATGCTGTTGCCGTCTATGATTATAAGCTTCATATACTCACTCTCCTTGCGCGTAAACGCCGCTCATTCAGCGCTGCAATAAATTTATTATACTCTATTGATATAAAAATTTCAATATATTTTTTATAAATTTATGGCAGTATTTTGTCCCGTCAAAAAAAATCAAAAAAATTCAAAAAAGGTATTGACAAACGCTGTTATTTATGTTATCATATCTAATGTTCGGGGTCAAAGCCTGCCGGCGTAGCTCAGTTGGTAGAGCAGCTGATTTGTAATCAGCAGGTCGTAGGTTCGAGTCCTATTGCCGGCTCCACTTTACTTAAACTTAATACGGAGGAGTTCCCGAGCGGCCAAAGGGGGCAGACTGTAAATCTGTTGTCACTGACTTCGGTGGTCCGAATCCACCCTCCTCCACCACAAAAGCGCCAGTTATGGCGCTTTTGTTATTCGCCATAAGGATGTGTTTTTTATGATGACCGTGCTTTACGCCTATCAGGGCAACCTCTATGTAAATCTCACCAACCGCTGTCCCTGCCGATGCACCTTCTGCCTGCGTCAGACCAGGGACGAAATGGACGGCAGCGGCAGTCTGTGGCTGGATCGGGAGCCCACAGTGGACGAGGTAAAGGCCGGGCTGGACAGGCACGACCTCTCCAAATACGGTGAGGTGGTCTTTTGCGGCTTCGGCGAGCCCACCGAAAGGCTGGACGCCATTGTCGAGATAACCAGATACATTAAGGAGAACGACCCCTCCGTTCCGGTGCGGGTCAACACCAACGGCCTCTCCGACCTGATAAACGGCCGTGACACGGCGGCGGACTTCGCCGGAATTGACGCCGTATCCATCAGCCTGAACACTCCCGATCCCGAGGAATATCTCCGCCTGACCCGCAGCAAATTCGGCCCCGGCTCCTTCAACGCCATGCTGACCTTCGCCGGTAATGTGAAAAACTATGTCCCCAAGGTCACGCTCAGCACCGTGAGCACCACGATCACCCCTCAGGAGGAAGAGCGCTGCGCCGAAATATGCCGCGGTCTTGGCGTCACCTATCGGATACGGCCCTTCGAGTGAGGCGTTGGCAGCAAAAAACATTGACAGTAATGCGGTTTTGTGATATAATTTAAGCAAATAAAAACGTCCTGGAAGTGATGATATGAAAAAACTGACATCTCTTTTGTTGACGCTGACAATGATATTTGTCCTTTCCCCATGTTCGATGGCCGAGGACGCCGTTTCCGTCACCGTTGGCGGCGCGCAGGTTCTGTTCCCCGGCGCGCAGCCCTATATAACCGACGGATGCCTGATGGTTCCGGCGGAGGAAACGGCCCGCGCCATGGGGCTGGGCTACAGCTTTTACCCTGCCCGGGGCAGCGCCGTAATTTCCAACGGCGGTCAGAGCGTGGAGCTGGCGGAGGGTCAGCTTGCGGTCAGGCTGGTGGGCTCCACCTTTGTCGCCGACGAGCCCGCGGCCGTTGACGAAAACGGCACATTCTTCGCCAGCGCCGTCACCATGGCCCGTCTCGCCCAGTATTTCGGCCTTTCGGCGGAGGTGGACGGCAGGAGCCTTGCCGTCAGCTTCGACAGCGATTTTCCCGTGTTTGTCAACGGCGAGCGGCTGTCCTTTTCAAACGCTCTCCCCACATTTCGGGACGGTATACATTATATTCCGCTGGAGCCGGTCGCCAAAGCCCTCGGCCTTGAGTACACCTGGAACAGCGAATACCTTGTGGCCACCGTCAGCCAGCCCGAGGTGGGCGGCATTGTCACGGTAAGCGTACGCGAGGGCACGGTAAATATACCCGTCATCTCCTTTATGACCGGCGAAAATCACATACTTTATGAGGACTACAAGCTCTATCTGGACGCGGACACGGTTATGAGCATCGCCGAATATTTCGGCGCGGCGGCCTCGTACAATTACTACCGCACCGGCATAGTCGTCTCCGCGGGCCGGGCCTTTAATGTGAAGGTCAACGGCACGGTGGTGAATTTCCCCGACGTTCAGCCCGAGAGCGACGGCGAGGGCCTTCTCATTCCGCTGCGCCCAATAGCCGAGGTTCTCGGCTGCGGGCTGTCCCGGGACGGCACGGAGGCACGGCTCTCCTACGGAGAAAAGACTCTTATTCTGACGGAGGGTCAGTCCACCGTCATAGACGCCTGGGATATGGTTGACATCGACCGCGCACCGGTGCTGAAAGCGGACAGGCTGACCGTCAGCCCCGACACCCTGCTCAAAATAGCGGAGCGTCTGTCGCTGACCGCCGAAATTCAGGGCACGACACTAAGCCTGACCGACCCGTCGGCTCCCATCTACACCGCTCCGGAGCCCGTGGAGGAAAATACGGAGGAAAAGGCCGGGAATACCGTGAGCGTCAGCGTCAGTCTGGACGGAAGGCTCATCGACCTTTCCGACGCGGCGCCGCTGATAGTCAACGAACACACCCTGATACCCGTAAGAGTTGTGGCCGAGGAAATGGGGCTGAACGTGGAATGGGACGGCGGCACAGGCGTTCTCATAAGCGACGGCGCCGACAGCCTGAGCCTGACCATCGGGAGCGACCTCATGACCGGAATTAAGGACGGCGAGGCCGTCGATATTCCGCTGGACGTGCCGGTTATGGCCCCCGACGGCCACACCTGCGTACCCATCAGATCGGTTATGGAATTTTTCGGAGCCACAGTGGGCTGGGACGGACGGACGTCGACCATAACCATAACCTCCCCCCGTGACAAGCGGGAGACCTCGTTCCGCGACGCGGAGTCCGAGGAGGACTTCGCCGTTGACCTAGGCTTCACCGTAAAGGCTCCTCTGGCCGCGGCCTATGTGAGCTTCGCGGTCGTAAACGAGAACACCGCCCGGGTAAATTACAGCATGAACGGCGCCGAATACCAGTTAAACGCCACTTTTGCAAAGGACGGCGCCACTCTCAACGAGGACGACTTTTACGGTGACTTTGTGAGCCGCAGGGCCACCGTCAACGGGGTGCCGACCACAATATACACCGGAACCACCCTCTATTCAACCTCCGCCGCCATATGGACGGTGGGCGGCCTCAGCTTCAGCCTTGAGACCTCGGCGGCCCTCTCCTCCACGGCCATGCTGGACGCTGCCGAGGCGGCGGCCCGCACCTTTGTGCTTGTGCGGGAGATCGAGCCGGAGGAGGACGCTGTCAGCTACCTTCCGGACATGGACGCCGCCAAGGTGGAAAGCTCCTCCTTCTTCACCGATCTGGGACTGATAATGGGCGCCCCCGAGGCCGCCGACGATGTGGAATTTTGGATATACGGCGGCAAAATTGCCGAAATACGCTTTTACCTCTACGGCAGCCGCTATACACTGCGGGCGGCCGAAAACGGCGGTGACCTTACGGGCCTTGAGCTGGAAACCGACGGCACGGTGGAGAGCTTTTCCCTGTCCGCCGCCGCGGAAAACACAGTCGCCTACGTCTATCAAACGGCGGACGGCAGAAGGGCAGGCCTGTGGAACTGGGGCGATGTGAGCTTCGCCCTGATCTGCGACGACCCCTATCTCCCATCCCTGAGCTTTGTTAACATATGTACCATGTGCGGCGAGTTAAGCTCGCGTACTCTTGAACTGAACCAATAACCCCGCAAAGCCATCCTTAAAAAATTTTTCAGCCCGGCGTGCAGCAAAACGCCGGGCTGAATCGTTTTATTGGTGTATCGCGATACAGACGAAACGGAGGCGACCGAATTGAACAGTGAGGACTACGATTATTTTTCCGCCGCTTACGAAAGGTATGCGGACACGGTGTTCAGGCTCGGGCTGGTGTGGCTCAACAGCCGTGCCGACGCCGAGGATCTGACCTCGGACCTCTTTGTGAAGCTCATGACCGGCAAGCGTCCGGCCTTTAAAAGCGCTGAGCACGAAAAGGCCTTTATCCTCCGCTCGGCCATAAACCTTTGCAAGGACAGGCTGCGGCGGCGGAAGCTCCGGCGGGAAACGGATTACGACGACGGCATCCTCGCCTATATGGAGGCTCCGGAGGAAATAGGCCTGATGAAGGAGATACTGGCCCTGCCCCCAAAGTATCGGGCGGTCATCTACCTCCACCACTGTCAGGGCTATTCCACTGGAGAGGTGGCTAAAATGCTGGGCCTGAGGGAAAGCACCGTCCGCAGCCAGCTGTCCCGGGGGCGGGAAAAGCTGCGGTCACAACTGAACGAGGGAGGTATACACTGTGTATAACAAAATATTCGGCAAAATCACCGTTGACAGCGGTCTCAAACAAAAAATCGAAGAAAGGATAGACGGAAACATGAACAGTAAAAAGCGCTTTGCATTTAAAACAGCCGCTTTGGCGGCCTGCCTTGCCCTTGCCCTGTCCGCCGGAGCCTTTGCGGCCTATCGCTATCTCACGGCCGGACAGGCGGCCAGAGAGCTTGGGGACGAAAAGCTGGCCCTCACTCTGGACGGCGGAGAGGCCATGAACGTCACCGCCGAGGAGGTCCCCTATCGGGCAACCCTGCTGGGCACCTGCTCCGGCAAAGACCTCAGCGACTTCGGCGGCACGGACGGGGAGATCTCTCCCGAGCGCACATACGCGGTGCTGGCCATAGAGCGCACCGACGGTCGGGAAATGACCTACGACGACAATATAATGGTTTCGCCTCTCATTCAGGGGCTTGACCCAATGCGTTACAGCATTTTCTCTTTGGGCGGCGGCAGCTCGAGCACCATAATCGACGGCGTGATGTACCGCATTGTGGAGTGCGACAGCATAGAATGTCTGGCCGACAGGCAGCTCTATCTGGCGGTTTACGAAGGGCTGGCCCCCAACTCGGCCTACGCCATGGACGCCGACACCGGAGACATCAGTCCAAAAGCGGACTATGACGGAGTAAATATGCTCCTTGAGCTCAGCCTCGACCCCGCCAAGGCCGACCCCGAAAAGGCACGGGCCCTCATGGAACGGGTTGACGACAGAACCGACGGAGAAGAGGATACCGCCGGGGACACCGCCGCCGAAGAGTACGACGGGGAGTACGAGGTCGTCGAAGATGACCTGCATCTCATCGAGACCGCAAGCGGAAAAGCGGCGGAAAAAGCCCTGATTGTCGAAAGGAAGCATTAGTCCGGTAAATATTCCCCCGCCACAAAAAACATGGCTGTCCGAATACGGGCAGCCCTGTTTTTGTGGAATTAGGAATTAGGAGTGAGGAATAAATAGTGAGTAGTGAGTAGTGATTAATGATTAGTGTGCAGTTATCTTATTCTGTGTGACTGTACAGTAAATATAAAAATGACAAAATACTCCGTAGGGGCGCTCATCGGGCGCCCGCAATCAAACGTTTACGGCAACAACGATAAACGAAATTAAAATCAAAATTCCCTGTGCCGTCTTACGGTAAAAACGGCAAATAGTGTAACTGCCACATTAATATTCCTCATTCCTCATTCCCCATTCCTAACTCCTGATTTCCCACTCTCTCGCCCCTACTCCGCCATCATCTGATTTATGGTGCGGATTATACCGGCGGTTATGCCCTCGGCGATGGCGCTCTGTCCCTCGGCGCTGACCAGATAGGCCCGGTCGCTGTCGTTGCTGAGATAGGCCGTTTCCACACGCACCGCAGGCTGGCGGGTCATGCGGACGACATAGAGGGTGGAGCCGTCATGCACCTGAGCCCCCTGAAGCGCGGAATGAGCCAGAATTTCGTTATATATGTTCTGAGCAAGGACTGTGCCGTACATGGAATCGGGGTCATAATAGACCTGGGTTCCGTTGGCGGAGGTGTCGTCAAACGAGTTGCAGTGTATGCTAACAAAAACCGCGGGAACGCCGCCGCCGTTCACGGGCCGGTTAGCCGTGTCCACACGCCCCTGAGAGGAGACCTGATAATCGGCGTCGCGGGTCAGTATCACATTATAGCCCGCCGCCGCCAGATTGTCCCTTATCCGCAGAGAAATGGCAAGGGATATCTCGTCCTCGGTGACTCCGGCATAGTTGGCGCCCGTACCGCCGCCGTTGCCCGGATCAATGACCACTGAGCCGTAATCGAAGGCCATGGTGTTGGTGGTGTCAACAGTGCCTGCGGTGTCCAGATGGACCATGTCCTCGCCCATGTGGGGGTCGTTCATGGTAACGGTGCCCGTGGCCGCGTCCCAGCCGACCTCGTAGCCTATCAGCTCGGCCACCTGGCGGATGTGTACCACGGTTTTGCCGTCTATGAGCATGGGAGCGGGTTCGTCGTCCGGTATGACGTGCGGCTGACCGTTGACATACAGGTTCCTGCCGCCGAGAGTGAAGAGCAGCTCCTTGCCGTCGAAGAAAACTCTGGCCTGATTTGTCTCGGTGAGCCAGATTACCGTACCGCCTATGGCCTCGAAAAATTCCCTGATTGGCACCATCGTCCGCTCGTTATAGAGGGCCAGAGGCTGTTCAAAATATATGGGCCAGCCGTTGACGCTGAGATTTACGTCGGCAAAGGCCGCCGGCGCGCTTAATGTCAGAGCCGCCGCCGTGACGGCAGCCAAAATTCTTTTATTTTTCATTTTGTATCCGAACCTTTCATCTGTCAGGCAAGTCCCCTGTCACTCATCATCTGATGAATTGTCTTTATTATTCCGGCTGTTATGCCGTTGGCCAGTGCCTCCTGCCCTTCCTCGCTGGCCAGGTAGGCCCGGTCGCCGTCATTGGTGAGAAAGGCCGTCTCCACCAAAGCGGCGGGCTGTATGGTCTTGCGGATAACGTACAGGTCGGAGCCGTCCCTTATCCTCGAGCCCTTGAGGGTAGTGCCGGCCACATCAGCGTCATAAATGTTTTGGGCCAAAATCGTGCCGTAGTGGGACTCTGTGTGATAGTAGACCTGGGTCCCGTTGACTCCAAGATCCTCGTCGAAGGAATTGCAGTGTATGCTGACGAAAACCGCCGGTATGGCGCTGCCGTTGGTCGGAACGCTGGCAATATCCACGCGGCTTTGTAGAGATACGCTGACGTCGGCGGTGCGCGTCATGACCACGTTGTAGCCCGCCGCCGTAAGCTTGTCCCTGACCTTCAGGGCGATAGGCAGGGTGATTTTATCCTCCTGCACTCCCCCGAAGGAAGCGCCGGTATAGCCCCCGTGTCCCGCGTCAATGACAACGGAGCCAAAGTCGTACTCCGCATCCGCGACCGCGTTGACGCCGCCGCCCGCCGTGACGGCCGTCTGTTGGGGAATACTGTCAACAAAAGCCGTGGGGTCAAAGTAAACTCCGTTCCTCAAATCGTCCACGGACGCGGACGCGCTGCCCGTATCCGCCGGAGAAACGGCGATCACTATGCCCGTCTCGGTGCGGCTCAGGAGCACATTTGGCTGACTTCTGACGTCAAGGACTATGCGGGCGGTGCTGTCATGGTTGGCGCAGCGGACGGAGATCACGTTTGCCCCGTTCACGCCGTACTCGCTGTACTCCTCCGTCAGTCTGGTGTTCGGGAAATCCAGCACCACTCTCTCGGGCGAGCCGTAACGGTTCACCGAGGGTTCCTCGGGCCTGTCATAGGCCAGATAAATCATGTCCGCCCTGTCCACCGTGGCGGGTACAACCTTTGAGATATAACCGCCGTCAAAGGGGGCGGTCAGGGTCGCCGCGCCGGAATTTTCGTCCCAGCCGACGTCAAACCCGAGCCTTTCGGCTATGAGCCGCAGGGGAGCCATGAGCTCACCGTTGACCACCATAGGGGCGGGCTCGTCGGCGGGCAGACTGTCGGGCTCGCCGTTCACAAAAATGCTCCGGCTGTCCGCCGCAAGCTGAAGGGTCCTGCCGCCATAGCTTATCACGGCGCCGTTAGAGCCGCTGACCCGGGTCACCGAGCAGCCGGCGGCCTCAAAAAACTCCTGAACGGGCACAAAGGTCTTTTCGTTCAGAACTATGGCCGGCATTTTATTTGTAACAATTTTATTTCCGTTAACGATAATATTTATATCATCGGCACTGTAATGGTGCGTTTCTCCTCCGTAGACCAGATCCATCTCCCGCCCGAAGGCCGTCGCCGCCGTAAGCAGCATAGCGGCCGCAACAGCGAAAGCCACAGCAAAACGCCGCATTTCCATCACCTCTTTTAAAAAATCGACAATATTATAGCTCTTTCTCTTTACACATTCGTTAAACAAATGTAACATTTTTGTAAAACTTTTTGTTTGTCACTCAAGAGTGAGCTGACTGCCGCCCGCATCGAAGGGCACGCCGTAGTGCTCAAAGGCCGGCCTTGTGGCGCAGCGGCCCCTCGGCGTCCGGCTCAGGAAGCCAAGCTGCATAAGGTAGGGCTCGTAAACGTCCTCGATGGTGGAGGCGTCCTCGCCTATGGTGGCGGCGAGGGTGTCCAGTCCCACGGGGCCGCCGCCGAAGGTGGTAATAATTGACATCACCATGCGCTTGTCCACGGCATCCAGACCGAGATTGTCGATCTCCAACATTCTCAGTGCCTTGTCGGCTATATCCTTTGTTATGTTCCCGTCGGCCATTATCTGGGCGAAATCCCGAACACGCCGGAGCAGACGGTTGGCGATACGGGGCGTCCCCCTGGAGCGGGAGGCTATCTCCGCCGCTCCGCTGTCCTCGATCTCTATTCCAAGTATTCCGGCGCTGCGCTTGATTATGGTCATAAGGTCGTCGGTATTGTACAGCTCAAGACGGGATATGACCCCAAACCTGTCCCTCAGGGGCGCCGAAAGCAGTCCGGCCCTTGTGGTTGCGCCCACAAGGGTGAAGGGCTGGAGGCTGAGGCGGATCGACTGGGCGCTGGGGCCCTTACCCACGATTATGTCCAGCGAAAAATCCTCCATCGCCGGATAGAGTATCTCCTCAACGCTGCGGGACAGACGGTGTATCTCGTCAATGAAAAGCACGTCCTGGGGCCCCAGATTGGTGAGTATGGCCGCAAGATCCATGGGCTTTTCAATAGCCGGGCCGCTGGTGACGCGTATGTTGACCCCCATCTCGTTGGCGATTATTCCCGCCAGAGTGGTCTTGCCCAGGCCGGGGGGGCCGTAAAGCAGGCAGTGATCCAGGGCCTCTCCCCGCTCAAGGGCGGCCCTGATATAGATTTTGAGGCTCTCCTTCACCTTGTCCTGACCTATGTACTCGTCCATGGTCCGCGGCCTGATGGTGAAGTCCAGCTCGCTGTCGCCGCCGAGCTGGCGGCCGGAGATTATTCTGTCGTCAAATTCCATTACTCATCCTCCTCAGGGCTTCCTTGATAATATCCTCGGTGCTCATGCCCTCCGCCGGTATCTGCATTACGGTCTTCTGGGCCTCGCTGGGAGAGCAGCCCAAAGCGATAAGGGCGTTGATGGCGCTGACATCCGCCGAGGGAGAGTAGGCCGCGGCCTCGCTTTTCTCCGGCGCGCCGACGGCGTCCTTTGTGTCCACCCTGCCCTTGAGCTCAAGGATTATCCGCTGGGCGATTTTGGCGCCGACGCCCTGTGCCCGGGTGATGGCCTTGCTGTCGCCGCCGATTATGGCCATGGCAAGCTCCGCCGGCGGAAGGACGCTGAGGATGGCCAGCGCCGCCTTGCAGCCCACGCCGCTGACGGAGAGAAGCTTTGAGAAATACTCTATCCCGCTTTCTGAACGGAAGCCGTAGAGCTCCATCGCGTCCTCGCGCACATAAAAATATGTATGCAGCTTCGCCTCGCCCCCCGGGCCGGGGAGCCGGGCCACGTCCCCCGAGGGCACATATACGCGGAAGCCAATGCCGTTAACGTCCATTATCACAAAATTTTCGCCTTTTACGGCCACTTTTCCGTTAAGATATGCGATCATACTTTACCACCGCTTTTCATCAATGTACTCAGGGCGCTTTGGTTGAAGCGCACGCTGTTGCCGTGGCAGACGGCTATGGCCAGAGCGTCGGCCACGTCGTCGGGCTTTGGCACGGCCTCGAGGCCGAGCATGGCCTTCATCATCTGCTGTATCTGCTTTTTCTCCGCCCGTCCGTAGCCCGTCAGGGCCTGCTTGACCTGAAGGGGCGTGTATTCAAAGATGGGAACTCCAGCCTGCATGGCCGCCAAAAGTATGACCCCTCTGGCCTGTCCCACGGCGATGACGGTCTTGGCGTTGTTGTTGAAGAACAGCTCCTCCACGCTGACCGCGTCGGGCCGGTATTTGTCCAGCAGGGCGTTCAGCCCGCCGTAAATATCTATCAGCCGCCGCTCGATGGGAGTGTGGGCCGGAGTTGTGATCGCGCCGTGATAAATTTCCTTGTAGGCATTCCCCGCGCGCTCCACAACGCCCACGCCCACGATGGCTATTCCGGGATCTATCCCCATAATTCTCAGTGTTTCCATATTTATCTCTCTTTTATTTCGTTTCTCTCTATAATTCCCTATTATATATTTTAGCGCAAAAAGTCAAAAAAATCAAGCCCCGCCGGGCAGAAATTTTTTCCCGTACAACTCCCCGCGCACACAAAAACCGCCGCCGGATAACCGGCGGCGGCCTGTTTTCAGTTAGCCCCCGCAATGCCGTTTTACGATGGAGAATATTTAACCTGCTCATGCAGGTGGGTGAAATCAGAACTGCTCCTGGGCTTCCTACTACGGCGGCGGTAAACCGCCAGCGGTGCAGGCCTGCACGCCACAGCCCTATCAAACTCCCGTTAAATTTGTGTTGGTTAAATTAATTCCATCATTGCGCACACCGCAGGGTGCCCGCACATCCGCATCATGCGGATGCAATAATGTTCAAAGTTAATTTTACGGCTTTGTCACCGCGGACTTCGGTAAACGGACGGTCGAGATCCCTACCTGCAAAACGCCGCGGTACTAATCCAGGAATTCAAACTCGTCTTTGTTGTTTTCCTTGAATATATTATAAACCGCATCGAAGATTTCGTCCTCCTCGACGGCCTCCAGCATTTCCTCGCCGCTTTCGTCCACCACGCGCTTCATGATGAACACCTCGCCGTCCACCTCGTCACCCTCGGTGGCGGGAACAAGCATAAAGTAAAGCTCGCCCTCGTATTCCACAGTGTCAAGGAGCTCGAAATCTTCCTCGACCTCTTCCATAAGGTCCTTGGGTTCTTCACCGTTGTTCATCGGAATTACCTCCCTCGCGCGATTTCCACACCGGTATTATGCCCCTGCTGTCTAAAATAATTCATCCGCCGGGGTGCAGGTCCAGCCAGCCCTGCAAAATAAGGACCGCGGCAATTTTATCCACCTTTGTCTTACGCTTTTTCCCGCTGACGCCGCCCTCTTCCAGCACTCTGTGGGCCTCGGTGCTCGAAAACCGCTCGTCCCAGAGCTCATAGGGCAGACCGGTCAGCTCCGACAGGTCTCTGGCGAAAGCCTCGGTATACTCGGCCCTGTGACCGAGCGTGCCGTCCATCCGCTTAGGGTGGCCGACAACCAGCTTTTCGGCGCCCTTTTCACGGGCGACCCTCGCCACAGCCTCCAGCTGTTTTTTGCGGTCCTTTTCGGAAAGGGTCTCAAGCGGGGTTGCAACTACACCGAAGATGTCACTGACAGCCATGCCTATTCTCGTTTCACCGTAGTCAAGACCGAGAACTCTCATTCCGCTTCGTCCTTTCCTTTGACAAATTCATTATAGCACAAAAGCCGCCCGATTGCAAGCCCTTTTTTAAAAATATATAAATATATTTTTAAGCGGTCACATCAGCGGGGCAAAAAGCCGCAGCAGGGCGCTGACAAACCTCTTCCACAGGGGCCGCCCGTCCAGAATTTCCGTCGTGAGCAGGCGGCTCTCTTCGACAGTCTTGTCAAAATCCTCGGCTATGTCACTGACAGCCGCACATCTGTACATCCAGGCCGCGCACTCAAAGTGGAGGTAAAGGCTGCGGTAGTCCAGATTGATGCTGCCAACAACCGCCAGCTCGCCGTCGCAGACCACGTTTTTGGCGTGGATAAAGCCGGGACTGTACTCGTATATCTTCACTCCGCCGCGTATGAGCTCCCGGGCGTAGTCCAGCGCAACATAGTAGGCGTACCAGTGGTCGGCCACCGAGGGAATGACTATCTTCACGTCCACGCCGCTGCGGGCGGCGTTGATAAGGGCGACCATCATCTCGTTGTCCAGTATGAGATAAGGGGTGGTTATATGGATATAATCCTTCGCCCTGTTTATCATATCCAGGTAGATAAATTCCCCCACCTGATAGTCGTCGTTGGGTGTGTCGGCGAAGGGCATGACATATCCTTCGCCGCCGGCATGGCTCCGTTCGGGCTTCAGGGCGCCGGGGTCGAAGGGCTCCCGCTCGGTTATGTCCCACATCTGCAAAAACATTAGGGCAAAGCTGAACGCCCCCTCCCCCGTCAGGCGCACGGCGGTGTCCTTCCAGTGGCCGTAAAGCTGCTTTTTGTTGATATATTCATCGGCCAGATTAACGCCGCCGGTGAAGGCCACCTTGCCGTCGATGGCCATTATCTTACGGTGGTCACGGTTGTTCTGCATTGTGGAGAGGATGGGTACCAGCGGCACAAAGGCCTTGCACTTTATGCCGTAGCGCAGGAGCTCACGGGGATACTTCCTCGGCATCTGCACCAGACTGCCAACTCCGTCGTACATCACCCGCACATCCAGACCGGCGGCGGCCTTGCGCTTCAGTATCTCAAGGACGCTGTTCCACATCTCTCCCGGCTCGATTATGAAATACTCGAGAAATATATATTTTTCCGCCTTTTCCAGCTCGACGAGCATATCCCTCCAGCACAGCTCGCCCAAGGCGTAATACTTCACGTCGGTGTTTTTGTACACCGGATACCTGAAGCCCTCGCTGCGGCTGTTGTAGTTCACCGCGGCGCAGCGCATGGGATCCAGCCCCTTTATCTCATCTATGACGTCCTGATTTTTTGGCAGGACGGCGGCAAAGCTCTTGTCTATATCCTTGACCCTCTGGAAAAAACGGCGGGTCAGGGTCTGGCTCTGGACAAAGAGATACATCAGGCCGCCGAAAAGGGGGAAAATCATCATGGGTATGAGCCATGACATCTTGTACGCCGGATTTTTGTTGCCGTTGACCACAAGTATCATGGCAAAAATGGTGATTGCAAGGAAAATCACGCTCACCAGCCGGAAATGTTCCTGAATTTTCAGCACGGAAAAGGCTATCAGCGCCACCTGCACCAGCATCAGCAGTATGACCATAAAGGTCTGGCTGAAAAACACCTTAAGCAGCTTTCTCACTGACAACCTCACCTTTCTTTAATGTATGGCGCTGCCTTAATAATTTAATGTATAGAACCGTCTTAATAATTTATAATGACGGTGTGGCTCGCGCCGTCCCACTGCACCGACGCGCCCAGCGCCTCTGAAAAGGCCCTGACCGGCAGCAGCACTCTTTCACTCATTACGACCGGAGCGGCGGCCATTTGGTACGTCCGTCCGTTGACGGTTATGACATTTGAATCCGTGTTGAGGCTGACGTCAACCCCGTCTCTGACGGCCGTCACCTGACCCGGGGTCCACCTCACCTCAAAGCCCATGGCTTCAAGGATAGCCCGCATCGGGGCGTAGGTGGTCTCGTCCACGGCCACAGGCGGAACATCGAAATATATCCACTGGCCGTTGACCGTCACCTGAATGTTGGGCGAAAAGCTCAGCCCATACATGGAGGCATAATACTCCGCATACGAGCCCCCCTCTCCGTAAACGGTCGCCGCCTCGGAGCCAAAAAAGGCATAGTCCCCTATCCACTGGAGCGTAGAGGGAAGAACCACCGTCCGCAGGGAAAAGGCCTGACTGAAAGCCGCCTCGCCGATCGTCGTCACCGAGGACGGAACGACAACGGCCACAATCCGCTCGTTTGACATAAAGGCCCCGCTGCTTATGGAGGTTATATAATCGGGCACGCAGACATAGCCCCCGTCTCCGCGGTAGGCCAGCAGAACGCCGTTGGCGTCCACAAAATCACGGTTCTGGTTCCTGAGCCACATGGTGTCGTCAAAGGCGCCTATACCCACATACGCCAGCGTGGAGGGGATAACTATGTCCGAAAGGCTGTAGCAGTGGAGGAAGGCGTTGTCGCCGATCTCCACAAGGCCCTCGGGGAGAGTGACCCGCTGGAGGCCGGCGTTGTAGGCAAAGGCGTAAGGCGCGATTCTGGTCACTCCCCAGGGCACGCCGGCCTCGGCCGCGCCGCCGTTGTATCGGATCAGTAAAGTGCCGCCGGCTATCACATACTCGTCGTATGTATTTTCACCCCAGGGAGTGCCGCTGAAAGCGTCGTCGGCCACATTGTCCACCCTTCCGGCGAAAAACACTTCCGTCAGGTTGGAGCAGTCGGCAAAGGCCTCCTGCCCTATGGTGACCACGGTGTCGGGCACGGAAAGGGAGCGCAGCGTCTGACAGCCCATGAAGGCCCGTCCCCCGACGGCAACCACTCTGTAGCCGCCGATGGAGGCGGGAATGTTGAAATACGTCGGCTCTCCGGCGAAGCCGGTTATCTCGCCTGTGTCCTTATTAAAGAACAGCATGGCCCCGTCCACCTGATATACCGGTATGTTGGCAGCGGCAAGTGCCGCCGGCGCAAGCAGCATGACCGCGGCAAGCATCAGACAAAGCAGTTTTTCGGCTCTTACTATAATTTTATTCATCAAATCTTCCTTTTCTGCGAAATATTTACTGTTCTTTATTTTTAATCCTGTAGCTCAAATTCATGAGGCTGTCGGACATATGTACGGTCTCCACCGGGACGCCGCAGTTCAGGTCGGTGTGGGAGAAATTCCATATTCCCTGTATGCCGCTCTCCTCCAGCTCCTCCACCACGGCCTCGGCCGCGTGGCTCGGCACGGCGATGGCGGCTATCTGAGGCTTGTTCTCCCGACAGTAGGCGCCGATACCGGCAGCGTCCAGAATGGGTATGCCGTTTATCCTGCCGCCGATAAGGCTGGGGTCGTTGTCGAAAAGGGCCTCAATGACAAAGCCGCGGCGGCGGAAGCCGGCATAATTGGCCACCGCCCGTCCCACATTCCCCGCCCCTATGACGATAATGCGGTAGCGGTCGTTGAGGCCCAATATTTCTCCTATCTTCTCATGGAGCTCATATACGTTATACCCGTAACCCTGCTGTCCGAAGCCGCCGAAGCAGTTCAGATCCTGCCTGATCTGCGAGGCGGTCACTCTCATTTTTTCGCTGAGGGCACGGGACGAGATCTTCGTCACGCCCTGCTCAAGCTGCTCGCCCAGATAACGGTAATATCTGGGCAGCCGGCGGGCCACCACCTCGGGGACATTTTTGGCCATAGGCTCACTCCTTCCGTTGCCGCGGGAACGATTTCCGCATAATAAGTATTACATATATTTTAATACAATATTTACCCGTTGTCAACATTTTTTCAAATTTATATTGCTTTTGGGCCAAAATATGTGGAAAAACTGTTGATTTTACGGCGGATTTATGTTATACTTTCTATGTATAATCGATTTTTTCAGGCGAACGGCGGTGCATTTACAATGAAGGCGACATACAAATCCTATGCGAAGATAAACCTCAGCCTCGACGTCCTTGGCAGGCTTGAAAACGGCTATCATCAGGTCAGGATGGTGATGCAGACCGTTTCACTGGCCGACACGGTCACGGTGGAAACTCTGCCGGACAAAGAGATACGGCTGAGCTCGAACCTGCCTTTCCTGCCGACGGGCCCGGACAATCTGGCCTACAAAGCGGCGGAGATGTTTTTTGAGCGTACCGGCATAGAGGGCGGCGCGGCCATACATCTGGCCAAACGCATACCGGTGGGCGCCGGTCTGGCGGGAGGCAGCAGCAACTGCGCCGTGGTGCTGCGGGCCCTTAACAGGCTGTACAACGCCGAGCTTTCCACACGGAAGCTCTGTCTGATGGGGGAAAAGCTCGGCGCCGACGTGCCCTACTGTATTCTCGGCGGCACAAGGCTGGCCGAGGGCATTGGTGAACAGCTCTCCCCTCTGCCGAGGATGCCGTTCTGCCATATTCTGCTGATCAAGCCCGCATTTTCCATCAGCACAAAGACAGTTTACGAAAAAATAGACAGTCACACGGACTTCCGCCGCCCCGACACCGAGCAGGTCATCCATGGCCTGAGAAGCCACAGCATCCGCTCCATCGCCCGAGGTATGGGCAACGTGCTGGAGGAGGTCAGCCTTGAGGACTATCCAATTCTGGTTCAACTCAAGGAAGAGCTCATGGAATACGGCGCAGCGGCGGCACAGATGAGCGGCAGCGGCCCCACGGTCTTTGGCATCTTCACCGAAAGAAAAAAGGCCGACCACGCCCGCCGGCGGCTCGCAGGACGCTTTAAGAGCGTATATCTTTGCAGCCCCGTATGAAACACACTGTATAAAAAAGCATAATTTAGTCAACACTTCTTCCGGAGGTGTTGACTTATGAAGAAAAAACTCTATACATTGACAATATCACTGGCCTGCGCCGTAATGTGCGCCCTGACCTGCGCGTCGGAGACCGAGGCCCGGTTAAGCCGGGACATAGTGCGCCTGCACATAGTTGCCAACAGCGACAGCGAGGAGGATCAGGCCCTGAAGCTCAGGGTCAGGGACAGGCTGCTGGAGGCCACGTCCGCCTCCGTGAGCAAGGAGGACGCGGCCGGTCTGCTGGAGGAATACGAGGCCATAGCCCGCCGGGAAATAGCGGACAGCGGCTATGACTACGGCGTCAGGGCCGAATACGGCAGATTTTACTTCCCCACCAAGGATTACGGCGGACTGACTTATCCCGCCGGTGAATATGACGCCGTGCGGATCACCATAGGCGAAGGGGAAGGGCAGAACTGGTGGTGCGTCCTATTTCCACCGCTTTGCTATGTGAAGGGCAGCGTTGACAGCTCCGACGCCGGAAGGGCCCTCAGGACCATGCTGTCGCCGGAGGACTACGAGCTGATAACCTCGGGACGCTCGGGAAGGCTGCCGGTACGGATAAAGTTTAAAGTCGTGGAGTTTATCAATTCACTTAAGGAGAAAAAATAATGCGCATGAGAACAAGGGGCCACCTCAGCGAGCGTCTGGAGCGCTGCGGCGGCCTTGCCATAGATTACCGGGGAGGACGGCTGAACCTCCCCGCCCCGCTCCACCTGGAGATAGGCTGCGGGAAGGGTGACTTCATCACCGAGACTGCCCGGCTGAACCCCGAAATAAACTACATAGCCGTGGAGCGGGTGTCCAACGTGATAGTCCTGGCCATGGAAAAGGCCGCGAGGGCCGAGCTGACCAATCTCAAGTTCATTCTCGGCGACTTTGCCGAGGCGGCGGAGAGCTTTCCCGACGGAAGCGTTGACAGGATTTATCTGAATTTCAGCGACCCGTGGCCCAAAAACGGCAACGCCAAGCGCCGCCTGACCCACGGGCGGTTTTTGGAGCTGTACAAACGCATCCTGTCCGACGGGGGCGAGATCTTCTTCAAGACCGACAACCGGGAGCTTTTCGAGTTTTCGCTGGCCACCTTTCCGGAGAACGGCTTCGAGCTGAGCAGCGTCACCTTCGACCTGCACGGCAGCGGCTTCGAGGGGAACATAATGACCGAATACGAGCGGCGCTTCACGGAGATGGGAGTGCCCATATGCCGCCTCGAGGCGAGGAAAAAACTGTAAAAAATTTCCATTCATATATCCCGCTCCCCGTGGCAAAATAACTGCGGAGGTGGAAACAACATGACGACAAAGGAACTGCTTTATATCGAGGACGCCCTCAGTCATGAAAAGTATTTTCAGACCCGCTGTCAGGAAGCCGTAAATCAGCTTCAGGATCAGGAGCTCAAAAGCTGCGTGCAGGATCTGGCAAAGAAACACGGCCAGATCTTCCAAAGCTTCTACGGCTTGTTGTAAAGGAGGCGGGATTATGGACGACAAATGCCTTATGGAAGGACTTCTCCTTTTGGAGAAGGGCGGCTGTGACCTTTATATGCACGGCGCCATCGAATCCTCTACCGACAGCGTGCGCCGGGTTTTTGACGGCGCGCTGAAGGACTCTCTGTCCATGCAGGACAGCATCTATGCGGATATGGAGCAAAAGGGCTGGTATACCACGGACAACGCGGAGCGGCAGAAAATAGACTCCGTCAGGACCAGGTACAGCAGCACCGTCACCGCGTAACGGAACAATCAACAGCAAAAAATCCCCTTGCGAACGCAAGAGGATTTTTTTTGCTTACGCATCATACCGCTTTCTTATTCCTGAGCGCAAGCTCAGCTTCCAAAGCCTTTATGGCAGCTTCAAGCTCTTCTTTTGTCATCTTTTTTATGTCATCCGGAATGATAACATTGTCATTTAATCTTTCTTCCATTTATTTAACCTCCCAAAAATCAATTTTAAATCTACTTTTTAATTTTTCAAGGGCTGTTATCTGAGCCTCATATTCAGAAACTCCATCCTTAAGCGCGGATTCAATATACATATTGTACAATGTTACGTTTATTTGCTCTGAGGACGTGTATACAAACAACCTGCCGTCATGACAAACAACGCAGCCAAGCTTGTAACCGTTTATATAACAGGAGTTGAAATCCGCAGCACTTGGCGGCATACTTCCGGGGTGGGTATGAACAGCTATCAGGCGATTTTTTTCATAAGATGAAATTGTTCGCTTCGTGACCGCGGAATATACAATTTCCCGCATTTCCGTCGAAGAGATTTCTTTCGCGACAATTTTACCTGTCTCCCCATCAATCCAATACATATCTTCGCAGGTCGTTCCGCTGCGATGTTTCAACATTTCCTTAGCCTTATTATATAATATCCTGTTTATTTTTTGATTATCCGTTATTCTGTCAAATTTTTTCCTATATTCTCCACTTTCTATATATGTATTATTAATCAATGTTTCCTTATTCCGACCATATCTTTGGTACTCTAATGACATATTTGTATCACCTGTTTTTATTATATCACTTTTTTCAAATTTGTCAACAGCAAAAAATCCCCCTGCGAACGCAAGAGGATTTTTTATTTCTAACCACTAACAACTAATCACTAATTAGCTTCATTGTCATATCGTGCCAAACTATCCCGCCCAGCACGGACTCGGAAAGGCCCTTGTCCTCAAAGCCGAATTTGGCGTAATAGTGTACCAGCCGGGGCTTGCAGGTCAGCGCGGCGGTCTTTATTCCGTTCTTCCGAGCCCTTTCAAGCAGGGCCCTCATCATTGCGGCGGCTACCCCTCTGTTTCGGCAGTCCGGACGGGTGACGACGCCGAAAATCAGCAGATTTTCCCCATCGGGGTCGGCCCCGCCCGGGGTGTAGACCTCGTCCACAATAAGGGTTTTGTGTGAGAGTACCCCGTCGATGTGGCCGATAAGCTCCCCGCCTTCCCACGCGGTCAGGAAATATTCCGGAAAATTTTCCATCCGGTATTTCAGCGACTCCTGTCCGGCGGCCTCGCTGCCGGGGAAGCCGACTTTTTCCAGCCGGACAAGGGCGTCAAGATCTTCCGGTTTGGCGTTGGTTATCGTCATGTTTTTCTCCTTGATTGCACCTTTGAGCAGCGCCGGCGTATCGGGTATGCGTCAAGCTCCGATAAAGGGTGAAATGCGCCGCTTATTTTTCCCGATCACTGGTCGGCGCCGAACTCGGCCTTGTATGCCTCGGCCAGCTTCCTGGGCCAGTCAGATACGGGCTCGAGGATGCCGGTGAAGAAGCGGAGGGTGGCGGGCTCGTGAACGAAACGGAGGCCGCCGATGAGGTCGCGGTGGTCATAAAGCCACTTTACGCGGTCGATGACGTATTCGGTCTGGGAGAGGGTGAATACACGTCTAGGGAAGGCCATGCGAACCAGCTCCATAGAAGCCAGACGCTCGCTGCCGTCGGCGTTGCGCTCCTCGGAGAGGGTGCCGCGCTCCATGCCGCGGATGCCGCCGCATATGTACAGGGCGCAGACAAGGGCGCCGGCGGGGTACTGAGTCTGGGGAATGTGATCCACAAACTGGCTGGCGTCAAGGTGGGCGCCGAGGCCGCCGCCGGGGGTTATAACGGGAATTCCGTAGGCGTCAAGCTGCTTTACGCAGTAGTCGATGAACTGGGGCCCCTGAGAAATTACGTCCATATCCATGCTCTCGTCGAAGCCCACGGTCATGGCCTCCATCTCCTTTACGGACATACCGCCGTAGGTCAGGAAGCCCTCGAACATGGGGATGAGATCCTCCATGGAGTGGAACATAGCCTCGTCACGGACAAGGATGCCGCCGCCCCGGGCGAAGCCGAACTTGCGGCCGGAGAAGTAGATTATATCGTAAAGGTCGGCTATCATGCGGGTGATCTCACGGACGGACTTATCCTTCATGGCCTCCTCACGTGTCTTGATGAAGTAAAGATTGTCCTGAAGGAGAGAAGCGTCCAGCACGGTGAGGATGCCGTACTTTTTGGCGAGGTCGGTGACGGCCTTCATGTTGGCGTAGGAAATGGGCTGGCCGCCGATGAGGTTGGTACCGGCCTCAATTCTGATAAAGGGCACGTTTTCGGGAGTTTCCTTCTTTATGCAGTCCTCAACCTTCTTAAGGTCAATATCGCCCTTAAAGGGAAGGTCGCTCCTGGACACAAGGCCCTCGTCCTTGACAAGCTCCTCCACGCGGCCGCCTACACGGGTGATGTGGGCCTTGGCGGTGGTGAAGTGGTAATTCATGATAACGCAGTTGTCCGGCTTTACAAAGCGGGTGGCAAGGATATTTTCACAGGCCCGTCCCTGATGGGCGGGGAGCAGGTACTTGATACCGAATATCTCCTCCAGCTTGTCCCTCATGCGGAAGAAGGTCTCGCTGCCGGCATAAGCGTCGTCGGCCTTCATCATGGCGGCAAGCATATTGTCGCTCATGGCGTTGACGCCGGAGTCGGTGAGCATATCCATGAATATGTCTCCGTTGTGGAGCTGGAAGGTATTGAAGCCCGCGGCCTCCATTTTCTCAAGGCGCTTGTCAACGGGCAGCAAAGTGAGCTTCTGCACGATTTTTACCTTGTGCATTTCCATAGGCATGGGCTCACGCTTATAAAATTTGATTTCAGGCATTAATTTTTCCTCCATTTTCCTCTTTTCTTATTTGTGATTAAAACACAGAATTGATTATACCACATTTCCAAGGATTTCGACATGGCATTTTTTATCTTTTTCAACCGTTTTGGTGTATGAAAAAAAGCAAATTACCGGACGGCTCAGTGCGCCGTCCGGTATTTCATCTAAAAGCACTTTTCCTTACGTTTCTTCTTGCAGTCCTCGATATTGCCGCAATGGTAGCAAAGCTCGTTGTCACAGGTGCCTGTCCCCGTGAAGGCCAGTATGTTGCTCACAGTGGTCTCGGCGATATTTTCGAGGGCTTCCTCGGTCAAAAAGGCCTGATGGGAGGTAACGATCACGTTTGGCATGGAAATGAGCCGCGCCAGCGTGTCGTCCTCCACGATATGGCCGGAGAAATCCCGGAAAAAGATGTCCGACTCCTCCTCGTACACGTCCAGACAGGCGGCGCCCACCTTCCGCTCCTTGATACCCGTCAGCAGGGCCTCGGCGTCGATGAGGCCGCCACGGGAGGTGTTGACGATTACGACGCCCTTTTTCATCTTTTCGATGGCCTCCGCGCTGACGAGGTGGTTAGTCTCGTTGGTCAGCGGACAGTGGAGCGAGATTATGTCGCTGCGGCGGAACAACTCGTCCAGCTCCACATAATTTATGCCGCTGTCCGCCGCCGGGAACTTGTCATAGGCGATGACCTCCATGCCGAAGCCCCGGCAGATGTCGATGAATATCCGCCCTATCTTGCCGGTGCCTACCACGCCCACGGTCTTGCCGTGGAGGTCGAAGCCCGTCAGGCCGCTGAGGCTGAAATTGAAGTCACGGGTGCGGATATAGGCCTTGTGTATCCGTCTTATGGAAGTGAGCAGCAGGGCCATGGCGTGCTCGGCCACGGCGTAGGGCGAGTAGGCCGGCACACGGAACACGTGTATCCTGCCGAATGCGTGCTCCACGTCCACATTGTTGTAGCCGGCGCAGCGCAGGGCGATGAAGCGGATGCCCATTTCGTACAGCCGGTCGATGACGGCGGCGGTCACCTCGTCGTTGACAAAGACGCAGACTCCATCGTGGCCCTGAGCCAGGCCCACGGTGCGCTCATCCAGCCGCGTCTCGTAAAACGTGAACTCCATATCCCCGGCGAATTTTTCAAAGGACGATTTGTCATAGGGCTTTGTGTCAAAAAACGCTATTTTCATAAGTACTCCTGCCTTTCTTCTGTTAGTTTATCCTCTGTTTCCATTATAATACGGCTTTCATCCTTTGTCAAAATATTTTTTTACTCTTCGTCCTCGGGGAACTTCTGATTGAAAAACCACTGGGGTTCAAAGCCCTGAGGGCCGGGAACGGCCGCCGCAGGGGCGGCGGGGCCGAGGGCGGCCGTCGCCTGACCGTCTTTGCGGGGCAGAGGCAGGGGCGGCATATCGTCCACCGAAAACACGTATGTAAGATAGCACCAGCACTTTTTGCCGTTGGAATTTTCCATAAAAAAATCACCTCGGGATATAATATGCCGAAGTGATTTTGTGTGTTACGCTATTCCGAAGAATTTTTTCGCGTTTTCCTTTGTGGCGGCGGCGACTTCCTCCACGGACAGACCCTTTATTTGGGCGATCTTTTCCGCCACGTGAATTACGAGGGAACTGTCGTTTCGCTTGCCACGGTGCGGCACGGGGGGCATGTATGGGCTGTCCGTCTCGATGAACAGCCGGTCAAGGGGGACGTAGTCCACCATGTCCACGGTTTTTACGTTGTTTTTGAATGTTACCGGCCCGCCAACCGAGATATACATACCCATATCCAGCAAAATTTTCGCCGTCTCCCTGCTGCCGCTGAAGCAGTGCATAACTCCGGCCCGCTCCCCCACGCCCTGAGCCTTTAAAATGTCGAGACAGTCCTTGCAGGCCTCACGCTCGTGTACGATAAAGGGCAGTCCGGCTTCCTTGGCCAGCTCAATTTGACGGGCGAAGGCCGAACGCTGGACGTCACGGGGGGACAGGTCGTAGTGATAGTCCAACCCTATCTCGCCGATCGCCACAACCCTCGGGTGTCCCGAAAGCTCCAGGAGCCGGGCGCAGTCCCCTTCGGTGAGGGTCTTTGCGTCGTGGGGATGGACGCCCACGGCGGCGTAGATGTAGGGGTATTTTTCGGCAAAGGCCACGCTGTTTTCCGAGGAGGGCATATCATAGCCCACGTTTATCACCAGATCGACGCCCTTCTCCGGCAGGGAGGCCAAAAGCTCCTCCCTGTCGGGGTCGAAGCGCTCATCGTCATAGTGGGCGTGAGTGTCGAAAAGCATCACCGCACCTCGCTGCCAAGGGGAATATCCGCCTCGGGAGTGACAATAGTGAGCTGATCGCCCTCGCTGGCGCAGAGTATCATGCCCCGGCTCTCCTCGCCGCAGAGGACGGCGGTCTTGAGGTTGGCCACAACGACGACCCGTTTGCCCACCAGCTCCTCGGGGGCGTACCACTGGGCGATGCCGCTGAGAACCTGACGCTTTTCGTAGCCCAGGTCTATCTGCATTTTCAGCAGCTTTTTGGCCCGTTTTACCTTTTCGCACTCAAGTACCTTGCCTACACGGAATTCCAGCTTGGCGAAGGTCTCGATGTCGATCTCGGGCTTGTGCTCGGGTTCGGGAACGGCGGGTTCCTCGGGGGCGGCCATGGAAGCCTCTATCTCCTTCATGGTCTTTTCGATGTCAATGCGGGCAAAGAGGGGCTCCCCGGCAGCCACTTTAACGCCCGCTTCAGTGGCGCCGAAGTTGCTCAGGCTGTCAAAATCCAGCGCCGAGGCGTTTATCTGGGCGGCGATCCTCGCCGAAGTATCGGGAATATAGGAGCTCAGCAGGGCGGCGATAATGCGGATGCACTCGATGAGGTTGTACAGCACCGTACCCAGTCGGCCCCTCTGTGCCTCGTCCTTGGCAAGTACCCACGGGGTAGTTTCGTCGATATACTTGTTGGCCCGGTTGACAACGGTCCAGATGTGGTCAAGGCTGTCGGCCACGTGGAGGCTCTTCATGCTTTCGGCGACATTTTTGACGGCCGTAAGAGCGGTGTTTTTCAAATCCCCGTCAAAGTCGCCGCTTACATCTCCGGGCTGGATAACGCCGTCAAAGTACTTGTTCACCATGGCCACGGTGCGGTTGACAAGGTTGCCAAGAGTGTTGGCGAGGTCGCTGTTATAGCGGCTCATGAACACGTCATAGGTGATGGTGCCGTCCTGAGCGAAGGGCATTTCGTGAAGCATATAGTAGCGCACCGCGTCCACGCCGAAGCGGCCCACAAGGTCGCTGGCATAGATAACGTTGCCCCGGCTCTTGCTCATTTTTTCCTCGCCGAAGAGCATCCACGGGTGGCCGAATACCTGCTTTGGCAGGGGCTCGCCCAGAGCCATGAGCATGATGGGCCAGTAAATGGTGTGGAAGCGGAGAATGTCCTTGCCGATGATGTGAACGTCGGCGGGCCAATATTTTTGATAAAGCTCGCCCTTCTCTCCGGTGGTGTAGCCCAGGGCGGTGATGTAGTTGGAAAGGGCGTCTATCCACACGTAAATCACGTGGCCGGGGTCGAACTCCACGGGTATGCCCCAGTTGAAGCTGGTTCGGCTGACGCAGAGGTCCTGAAGGCCGGGCTTGAGGAAGTTGTTGACCATTTCCTTTTTACGGGACTCGGGCTGGATAAAGTCTGGGTGCTCCTCGATATATTGGAGCAGCCTGTCCTGATACTTGCTGAGCTTGAGGAAATAGGCCTCCTCACGGGTGCGCTTGACCTCACGTCCGCAGTCGGGACACTTGCCGTCCTTGAGCTGAGTTTCCGTCCAGAAGCTTTCGCAGGGGGTGCAGTACCAGCCCTCGTACTCGCTTTTGTAAATATCGCCCTGATCGTAAAGTCGCTTAAATATGCCCTGAACAGCCTTCATGTGATAGTCGTCGGTGGTGCGGATGAACTTGTCGTTGCTGATGTTCAGCATTTTGGCGATGTCCTTTATTTCTCCCGCTATCCTGTCCACGTGCTGCTGGGGGGTTATACCGGCGGCTTCGGCGATCTCCTGAATTTTCTGGCCGTGCTCGTCTGTGCCGGTCAAAAAGAACACGTCTTTGCCGATAAAGCGGTTCCACCGGGCGATTGCGTCGGTGAGCACCAGCTCGTAGGTGTTGCCTATGTGGGGCGTCTTTGACGTATAGGCGATGGCTGTGGTGATGTAAAATTTATCCATGTCTATCATTCCTTATTTCTAATCAATTTAATATGTCCTTTGCCGACAGTCTTATCGACGGCATTGTACCTATCAGTTTTGACAAAAACAATTTTTCTTTATTTATATCCCTTGCGTATACATGAATATTCATGTGGTGGTGCGGAATTAAAACCGTTTTGGATTCTTCAAAGAGAAAGGCCGCGTTGGACACATTTCTGTATGCTCCTTCGCACAGCGCGTCTATAAAGCTCCAATTATCATCGACGCTGAGGCGGAGGCCGGTCTCATATCTTTTATCGATCCCGTGCTCCTTTAAAAAGCCGTTTATCTCGTCATATATATCAAGGGCGCTGTCCGAAATCGGATTGAAGTAGTGAACCTGATGCAGCGGCGACACGATGAAATTCCTTATACCCTTAGCGCCGATATACGCTTTTAAAAATGATTTCATTTCAAAGAAATCGCGGTAAAACTCTCTCCTTGTGCCGCAAAAGCCGGTATAGCCGTCGTATCCGTGATCCCATTCGTGACAGTGGTATATGTCTATACCAACCATATTTTCCAGATATTCAAGCGGTATTCCCGTGTAGGCCAAAATCTTTTTTATTTCTGTTTTCTTTAATTTTTCCGCAGCCATGTTAATTCGGTTTTACCGCTCCGATGAGCTCGTTAACGTCCTCTACTCCGCAGCGGCGCATATAGTCGGTTATGCCGTTTTTCACCTTAAGGGCGGCGAAGGGGTCGGTAAAGTTGGCGGTACCCACCATTACAAGGCTGGCCCCTGCCAGCATGAACTCCACCGCGTCCTCGCCGTTCATTATGCCGCCCATGCCGATGATGGGTATCTTGACGGCCTTGGCGGCCTGATACACCATGCGGACGGCCACGGGCTTTACGCCGGGGCCGCTGTAGCCGCCCATGTTGTTGGCCAGTATGGGGCGGCGGGTGCGGACGTCGATCTTCATGCCTAAAAGGGTATTTATCAGTGAAAGTCCGTCGGCTCCGGCGCTTTCGGCGGCACGGGCCATCTCGGTAATGTCGGTGACGTTGGGGCTGAGCTTCATGACCACGGGCTGGGCGGCCTCGCTCTTGACGGCTTTGGTGATGGTTTCCACCATCTTCGGGTCGGTGCCGAAGGCCATGCCGCCGTTCTTCACGTTGGGACAGCTGATGTTGACCTCCAGCATATCAACCGCCGTATCCCGCAGGCTTCGGGCCATTTCGGCGTAGTCCTCCACGGTGGAGCCGGCGATGTTGGCGATGACCTTGCAGGTCTTTTCGGCCTTGAGCTTAGGCAGGTAAAAGCTTTTGAAGGTTTCGACGCCGGGATTTTGAAGGCCGACGCTGTTCAGCATACCGCCATAGGTCTCGGCAATGCGGGGGGTAGGGTTGCCCTCGCGCTCTTTAAGGGTCAGGCCCTTGACGCTTATGCCGCCAAGCTGGGAAATGTTGTAATATTGGTCGTATTCCAGACCGAAGCCGTAGGTTCCGGAGGCGGTGAGCACAGGGTTGTCGAACTCTATCCCGCAGAAATTTACTTTGGTGTTCATGCTCTCCCTCCTCAATCAAATATAACTTCGTCAGCGTCGAACACCGGCCCCTGAAGGCAGACCTGACGGTTGCCGGTGGTGGTTTTGCACACGCACACAAGGCAGGCCCCTATGCCGCAGCCCATCCGCTCTTCCATGGAGAGCTGGGCCTTTTTGCCGTACTTTTCGGCCAGAACCTTTACGGCCTTCAGCATGGGCCGGGGGCCGCAGGCGTATATAATGTCGCAGCCGTCTATCTTTTCCTCTGCCATGGTTATGGCGAAGCCGTTATAGCCGTAGCTGCCGTCGTCGGTGGCGATGTGGAGATTGCCGGCCATGGAGAACTCGTTTTCCATGACCACCATGTCCTTATTGCGGAAGCCCAGGAAAATTTCGGGCTTGTTCAGGGTCTTGCACAGCTTGTACAGTGGGAAGGTGCCGATGCCGCCGCCGATGACAAAGGCCCGCTTGCCGGGCTCCACGGTAAAGCCATTCCCCAGCGGCCCCATCAGGGTCAGGACGTCGCCCTCCCGCCTTTCGGCCAGCCAGCGGGTGCCCTCGCCCTTTATCTCAAAAATTATGCGGGTGTTTTCCATAAAGCTGTCGCAGATGCTGATGGGACGGCGTAGGATATTTACCCCGTTTTCGATGGCTATATGCACGAACTGTCCGGGCCGGGCCTCCTGGGCCAGACGGCGATTTTTGAGTATAAGCTCTATCTGATTTGGCGCAATTTCACGCCGGAAGATTATCTCGCATTTCAGGTCTTCTCTCATTTTGTTCCCCCCAAAGCGGACAAAATGTCGTCCCGCATACGTATGGCCTCGGCACGGGCCGCCTCGCCGAACTGCTCGGGCTTCCAGCCGCCCTTCTTATAGGCGCACATTATACCACGGCTGGAATTGACTATGGCACCAAGGCGGTTTTTGTCAAAGGCAAGGGCCACGTCCTGAGCCTTGCCCCCCTGCGCGCCGTAGCCCGGCACAAGGAAGAAGGTGTTTGGCATTTTGGCCCGCAGCTCCTTAATCTGCTGGGGATAGGTGGCGCCCACCACCGCGCCGACGCGGCTGTAGCCGTGCTTGCCCACGCTGGGCTCGCCCAAAGTCCGCACAAGGGCGGCGGTCTTTTCGTATATGTGTTCGCCGTCTATCACTAAGTCCTGAAGCTCGCCGCTGGAAGGGTTTGAGGTCTTTACAAGGATGAACAGGGTCTTGTCGTTTTCCTCGGCGTCCTTAACAAAGGGCTTGAGGCCGTCGGTGCCAAGGTAAGGGTTCACCGTAAGGCTGTCGGGGCCGAAGGCCCGCAGCTCCCGCCCGCCGATGGCGGTTTTGCCGATATAGGCGTGGCTGTAAGCCTCGGCTGTGGCGCCGATGTCGCCCCGTTTTACGTCTAAAATAACGTACATACCCTTGCTCTTTGCATAGTCCATAGTCCTTTGCAGGCAGATAAGGCCCGGCACGCCGTACATTTCATAGTAGGCGGACTGGGGCTTCACCGCGGGAACGATGTCGCAAAGGCTGTCGATGAGGGTTTTGTTAAATTGGAACAGGGCCTCGGCCGCGCCCTCGAAGGGGTCGGCGGCGTTTTTGAGACATTCGTCCACGATGTACTCGGGCACGTAGTCCAGCTTGGGGTCAAGGCCCGCCACCGTGGGATTATAGTCCTTGGCGATTATGGCTTCGATAAGTTTATCCATTATTTCACAACTCCGTCCAATACAGTATTATAAACCTTTCCGTAAAGCTCCATTCCGTCGTAGGGGCAGTTTTTGCTCTTGCTCTGGAATTTGGAAACGTCCACGGCGAACTTTTCGTCAGGGTCAAATATGGTCAGGTCGGCGGCGCGGCCAACCTTTATTTCTCCGGCCTCGAGGCCCAGTATCTTCGCCGGGCCGGCGCTCATTTTGTAAATCAGGTCGCCGAGGGTGATGTGTCCGGGCCTCACCAGCTTTGTTATGCCAAGGGGCAGGCTGGTCTCAAGGCCGATTATGCCGTTCAGCGCCAGCTCAAACTCCAGCCGCTTTTCATCTATGTGGTGGGGTGCGTGGTCGGTGACGATGGCGTCCACGGTGCCGTCCTTGATGGCCTCGATTATGGCGTCCACGTCCTCCTGAGTGCGGAGTGGCGGGTTCATTTTGGCGTTGGTGTCGAAGTCGCCCACGGCCTCCTCGGTGAGGGTGAAGTAGTGGGGGCAGGTCTCGCAGGTGACCTTAACGCCCCGGCGCTTGCCCTGACGGACAAGCTCGGCGCTGCCCCTGGTGCTGATGTGGGCGATGTGTACGGGCAGACCCTCGTGCTCGGCGATGATTATGTCGCGGCTGACCATGACCTCCTCCACCGCCGGAGAGATGCCCCGCAGGCCCAGAGAAGTGGCGGTGAAGCCCTCGTTCATCACGCCCCCGTCCATGAGGCTCATTTCCTCACAGTGGCTGATGACCGGCAGGCCGAACATGGAGGCGTACTTTATGGCCCGCTGCATGACGCCGCCGCTCCTGACGGGCTTGCCGTCGTCGGAGACGGCCACCGCTCCGGCGGAGCGCAGGTCGGCCATCTCGGTGAGCTCCTCCCCCTTCATGCCCTTGGTGATGGCGGCGATGGGATAGACCTTGCACATACCGACTTCCCTCGCCCGGTCGATGATGTACTTAATCACGGCCTTATTGTCGGCGACTGGATTGGTGTTAGGCATACAGGCCACGGCGGTGAAGCCGCCCTTCTGCGCGGCCCGGGTGCCGCTCTCGATGTCCTCCTTGTACTCGTAGCCGGGATCCCTGAGATGGACGTGCATATCAATAAGCCCGGGGGCCACGTATTTTCCGGCGGCGTCGTAAACCTCGGCCCCGTCGGCGGAGAGGCCCGCGCCTATTTCGGCAATTTTGCCGTCTTTTACGAGAATATCCATAACGGCGTCAAGGCCGTTAAGCTTGTCTATAAGGTGTCCGTTTTTAATTAACAGCATTTCTCTTCCCCCTTGTCAGTAGATCGAGGACGGCCATACGCACGGAAACGCCGTTGGTGACCTGCTCGTCGATAAAGGATTGGCCGCAGTCAATGACCGCCGAGTTCATTTCCACGCCCCGATTTACCGGGCCGGGGTGCATGACGAGGGCGTCCGGGGCCGCAAGGGCCAGCCGCCGCTCGTTAAGGCCGAAAACGGAGCTGTACTCCCGCACCGTGGGGAACAGGGCGGACTTCTGCCGCTCAAGCTGGATGCGGAGGTTGATTATCACGTCCGCCCCCTCCACGGCCTTATCCACATTGTTATATGTTTTTACGCCGAAGCGTTCAATATCCTTTGGCATCAGGGTCACCGGTCCGGCAAGACAGACCTCCGCCCCCATCTTTTGCAGGAGGTAGAGATTGCTCCTCGCCACCCGGCTGTGGAGCACGTCGCCGATTATGGCCGCCTTAAGCCCTTTGAAACCGCCCTTGTGTTCCTTTATGGTCAAAGCGTCCAGCAGGGCCTGAGTGGGGTGTTCGTTCATTCCGTCGCCGGCGTTGATAACGCTCGCCCTGACGTTTTTTGCCAGAAAAGCCGCCGCCCCGCTGCACTGGTGGCGCATGATTATCACATCGGTACCCATGCGGTCGATGGTGTGGCCCGTGTCCAGCAGGCTTTCGCCCTTCTGTACGCTGCTGCCGGAGGCGGTAATGTTGGCCGACGAGGACGACATATACTTGCTTGCCAGTTCAAAGCTGAGCCTTGTGCGGGTGCTGTTTTCGTAAAACAGAGTGACCACGCTGAGGCCCTTGAGGGTGTCCAGCTTTTTGTCCTCCGACAGCACCACCTTTTTCATTTCTCCCGCCAGATCCAAAATCCCGCTGATTTCTTCGGCGGTGAGCTGTTTTATACCTAAAAGGTCCTTGCCGAGCATAAGCTTCCTCCTTTGTTGTCTTATTTAGTCAATTATACCATTTTAACCCCGTAAAGTCAACAGAAACTTTCCGTATTCCCGTTTACTTCGGATGAAAATGACCTCTCCGTCCCAGCCGGACAGGGCGTCCAGCAGCTTTTGCCGGTTTTTCCGGCGGAAGTCGATGACGTAACGGAGAAACTCCCAATCCAGTCTTTCCGGACAGTCCTCGCCCATGTCGGGCCGTGTGCGGCCGTGGTTGGTAAGTATCCTTTTCAGCACACGAAATACGCAGACCGCCGTTGGGTAGTCCGGCATGATAACCGTGTCCGCCCGGGCCAGGCGTATTTTCAGGGTGCGGCCGTAGTTGCCGTCGATTATCCACTTTTCGCCCTTCAGGGCCTCGGCGAGGGCGGCGTCGAACTCCTCCTTCGGGGCCTCCACCCAGCCGGGCCGCCAGAACAGCTTGTCCAGATGCACAACGGGCAGGCCCAGCTTTTCTGACATGAGCAGCGACAGGGTGGACTTTCCGCTGCCGGGACTTCCGATTATAAGTATACGTTCCACATTAAAACCCCAGCGGCTCGGCCACGAGGATGACCTTAACCCTGTTTTTGTGGCGCTGAGGGCCGCTGATCAGGTAGTTGCAGCAGATGCGGGCGTCGCTGGCGCAGCCGTCGGTCATCTCCCCGTCCACACCCATGCAGACGCCGGTCTCCCGACAGTAGGTTGCGCAGGAAAGGCGCTTGGCGTTGGGCGGGGCGGCCTGCTCTTTGACCCGCACTATGGCTTCGTCAAGGTCGCGGACTATCTTATTGCAGCCCACTATCATTATAACGCTTTCGGGGCCGAAGGCTATGCAGGAAATTCGGTTGCTGTTGCCGTCCACGTTGTAGAGCTCGCCCTTTTCGGTGACGGCGTTGGAGGATGTCAGATACACGTCACAGCCGTAGGCGTCGATGTAGGCCTGCCTCTTATCCTCATACTTGTTGCGGTCGATAAAGTTGTACTCCGGACTCTGCATCAGCTCCAGCACTCCGCTTTCGGCCAGAGTTTCGCTGCCGCCGCAGGACAGGCTGTTCCCGGGCTTAAGCATGGACTTCACGAGGGGCGCGACCTCCTCCTTCGTCCTGACGATGTGGGCCTCCATACGGTTCTTTTCAAGTGCCTTGGCCGTGCGCTCCAACCGCTGGAGCACGGTTTCCTCCACAAACTTGTTCATTTCCATCTCTCCCGTTTATTAATTATCAACATAATTATACCACCTCGGGCAAATAATTGCAACACAAAAAAAGAAAAAGCCGACTATTTTAATTCAAAAAAAATGACAGACTCTGCGGTCTGCCAACAATGTATGCGCCATTCAAAACAGCGCCACTAAAAAGGAGGGAAAATGAAAAAAGTTTTGGTACTCGTTGAGTACATTTATATTGTACTCATTTTTTTATTATTTATCAATATAGTTTTTATACAATATTGACAAAATCATTCTTCATTTTTTGTACAGTTTTAATATCAACCCTGCTATACGGCCCAAAACACACGGTGTTCGGTCTCCCTGTGCTCAATCCCCGCCAAACGTGAAAACAAGGGCAGTCCATTGGACTGCCCTTGCCATTCTCTAATTAATCAGTTCGCAGCGATTAATAACGATATGTGGGATCTACCAGACCGCCGGTCTTATCAGAAGCCGCTTCGGAACCGGACTTGGTGTCAGGATCATACTCACCGTCTATGACAGTACCATGAACAGTACCGTTTATGGGAGTATTGTCAACCTTAAGTTCTTCCTTGTCGCCCTCGGTATCAACTATGTTATAAACTATAGAACCATTGACAACCTCGGCATATACCATACCATAAGAACCGGTACGTCTTCTCTGATACTTAGGCCTGTCAGCCGCGCTATCAGTAATGCCATTCTCACCGTTCCTGGTGGGGCCTATCTTTCTGCCGTCGAGATACTTGTTCTCGATTACAGGATACTTAGCATTGAAGATATCATTAACAGGCATAGCGGGATCAAGAACCTCAACATTCTTCGTATCGAAGCGCTCGAACTTCCACTCAACAACAGGATTGGCAATACCGCCGGTGTAACGATGAACATTAGTGTTAAATGTCATCTTTGTATTTCCGCCAAGATCTACAGTAAATTCTTTCTCTTCAGAATCAAGGGTACCATTATCATTGATGTCGCCATCCAAGGTAACGCCGTTAACGATAAGATACTGGAAGTATCTGTAAGGCTCAACATCCTCATAGACGGGCTCGCTCCAAGCGATATCAACCACAGCGGGAGTATAAGCTATTCTCTGATCAACGTGGTTAGTATTGTTAACTACAGGATATCTGAAATAGCCTTCTCTGGTGGGGAGCTGCTCATCTGCAGGTCTGCTATTATCAGCTATACGGCCGTAATCAAGCTCTACCTTAGCCTGAAGATCAGGATCATTCTGAAGAATATCAAGAATCGACAGCGACTGCTGAAGCTCTTCCTTGGTCATATCAAGACGATAGGCCTCACGAATCGCAAGCTGCTCCTCAAGCTCTTCCTCAGTATATTCGTTCTTAAGGAGAACAAGAGAATCCCTGTCCCAAGCCGTTTCCTTATTCCAAGAACTGCTGTAAACGCCATCATTCTCAAGATAAATAGCCGCAATATCCTTTGTCTCAAGGCCCTCATTGTCGTTGGGCTCGGGGTTAAACTTGGCGGTGATGAACTTGGAGTATACAACGGGGATAGCGGCAGCAATCATCTCGTCATCAACCTTATAGAGGTTAGTGGTCTGGTCACGCTCACTCAAAGAAGTCTCAGACAAAAGATTGTTTGTAAGATCATTCCAATTCTTCCAAGCCTCAGTTGCTTTAAAGAAATCATACATTTTTCTTTCGTTATCGGTAAGAGGACTAACCTTATCACCTCTTGTATTGAAAGGACCGAAGCCGTATTCCTTCATCTCAATGTTTGTAACGGTAGCCTTTCTGGAGGTCTTGGTCATAAGATCGTCATCGCTGATTCCGAAGAGGGCATTGCCATAATCAAAAGCCCAAGTTTCGTTGTTGATCTTAGTCTGCTGCTGCTCATAAATTGAATAGGGATAAGCGGCTTCCCAAGTCTTATCCACACGGCGGGTCTCCCACTGGGGATAAAGGTTGTTGTAAACCACTACTTCCTGAGGCTGACCTTCGATGTACAGTCTGCTGTAGCCAGCATGGGGATATGCACCCTCATAGCCCTCGAATACCCACTCGATATCCTCGGGGTCAACCTCTTCTCTTACCTGTCTGCCGGTATACTTACCGTCAATCATCTCGTTCTCTACCCTGGTCGGATTCTTGGGGTCAGAAGTATCATAACCCGCAAAAACCATTTCTGTCTGCGCAAAAGCCGTGCTCATGGAAGTAACCATGGCAAGCGAGGTAGCGCTGACAACCAACTTTTTGAAAAGTCCTTTCATCGTAAGACTCCTCCCTTTTCTAAAAAATTTTAACTGCTTTTATTCTACACTGTCCCGCCTCAAGCGCAAATTTCTGCGAACTAAAAAAACTTACGTTCAAATGCAAGGGCAAAATGTATACGTAAATGAGAGTCCCAAAAACTCTGTACAAGCTAATTATACTTAACTTTTCCTAAGATGTCAATATTTTTTTTTAAGAAATCACGAGAAAAAGTTATTTTCGTCATTTTGCACAAAAAACAATTATGTTTTTTTGAAAAAACGCCATAATCTTAGCCATTCGATCCAAACCGAACTCACAAATTCCCTTTTTTACGGTCTGCCGTCCACCTTGGCAGCGCAGGTCTCTTTTAACCTTATGCCGGAAAAATTAAAATAGTACCGGCTTTCTTCATATTAATATTCATGAGCGGATAATTTTTCCGGTTTTTGAGGGCCGCTGATCCACTCCAAAACAAAGGTCAAAAAAAGTCAAAAAAATTTTTAAAAAACCTCTTGACAAATCCTCCGGAGTGTGCTATACTATGTTCACAAGGTCAAAGAAAGTCAAAGTCAAATTCCAAAGTCAATCTGAAGGGACTGATAGGAAAATGAAACGAAACAGTTCATATTATATTATAAAGGAGGCGACCCCTGATGGCATCCATGACGGACGTAATTGAAAAGATGCTGATGGATCTGCTGGCTGAGGGCGGCGGCATGGCCCAGATACAGCGCAACACCCTTGCAAGCCGGCTGAACTGCGTTCCCAGCCAGATCAATTACGTTATCCAGACCCGCTTCACCCCCGAGAGAGGCTACCTCATCGAGAGCCGGCGGGGCGGCGGCGGCGGAGTGAAGATCGTCCGCGTGGCTCCGGAGAGCAATTATCTGATGCACGTGCTGAACTCGGTGGGCAGCGAGCTGGATTTCGACACAGCCAGAATTTTCACCCAAAATCTTCTGGACTATGAATTTATCACACCAAGAGAGGCAAAGCTTATTGTGGGGACCCTTCGGGACAGCGCTCTTCCCCTTCAGTCTCCCGAAAGAAATCAGCTCAGAGCGAACATTTTCAAGAATATGCTTTTAGCGCTTCAATAATTTTAAGGAGGTTTTTACTATGAAATGTCAAAAATGCAATAAAAACGAGGCCAACATCCAGTACAGAGAGTCCATCAACGGCAGCGAGCGGGAAATTTTCCTCTGCTCCGACTGCGCCAGGGAGAGCGGACTTCTCAACCACACCTCGGAGCTCTTCCGCAATATGGAGCGTGAGATGATGCGCTCCTTCACCTTCCCCTTCGGCGGAGGACAGTCGCTGCTCGGGGACACCTTCGGTTCGCTTTTCGGCGGCACGCCTCTGAGCCTTTCACTTCTGGGCGGCGTGAGTCCCTTCGCCGACACAGCCGAGGCGGGCGGCTTCTTCGAGACCGATCCCGTGGAGGGTCTTGAATCCGTGGCCCCCGAAAAAAAGGAAAAGCACACCAAAAAGGAGACAAAGGCCGAAAAGAAGGCCGAAACAGAGGACGAACTTAAGGCCAGACTTCTGGACGCCATAGCCGAAGAGCGTTACGAGGAGGCGGCCAGGCTCCGCGACAAAATCAAAAAGATAAAAGGAGAGTGATTTCTCATGATGGAGAACAACAGATACAACTTTACCGAAAAAGCCCAGACCGCCATCTCTCTCGCCCAGTCAGAGGCAGAGAAGATGGGGGCCGGATACGTGGGCACCGAGCATCTGCTCTGCGGCCTGATCATGGAGGGCAGCGGCCTGACACAGCAGTTTTTCAAAAAATGGGGCGTCACTCTTGAGGCGGTGGAGCACCGCATCGAGCAATACGGCTCCACCTATTACACTCAGAACCGTTTCGCCGGCTTCACGCCCCGAACCAAGCAGTGCCTCCAGCTCAGCGCGGACATAGCCTACAGCTTCCGCTCCCGCCTCATCGGCACCGAGCATATACTGCTGGCCATCGCCAAGAACAGCGACTGCTCCGCCAACCGTATCCTGCGCTCGCTGGGCGTAAACGCCGACAAGCTGTCCCAGATGGAGGAGGACATCGCCCGGGCATACCGGAGCGTCCGCGGCCAGGAGGGCGGCGGAGAAAGCAAGACCCCCACTCTGGACAAGTACGGCCGCGACCTGACCGCCATGGCCCGCGAAGGCAAATTTGACCCCGTTATCGGGCGCGAGGAGGAAATCGCCCGCGTCACCCAGATACTCTCCCGCCGCACCAAGAACAATCCCGTTTTGCTTGGCGAGCCCGGCGTGGGCAAGACCGCCGTGGTCGAGGGTCTGGCGCAGGAGATAGCCGCCGGCAACGTGCCGGAGCTCCTCCGTGACAAGCGGATAGTTTCGCTGGACATGGGCGGCCTTCTGGCGGGCAGCAAGTACCGGGGCGAATTTGAGGAAAGGCTGGAAAAGGCCATGGACGAGGTCGTAAAGAGCGGCAACGTCATACTCTTTATCGACGAGCTCCACACCATAATCGGCGCCGGAGCCGCCGAAGGCGCCGTGGACGCCGCCAATATACTTAAACCCAACCTGGCCCGTGGAGAAATGCAGATAATCGGCGCCACAACCCTCAACGAGTACCGCAAATACGTGGAAAAGGACGCCGCTCTGGAACGCCGCTTCCAGCCCGTCACCGTGGGCGAGCCCTCACAGGAGGACACCGAAAGGATACTTAAAGGCATCCGTGAGAAGTACGAGGCGCACCACAGCGTTAAGATAACCGACGAGGCCATCAGCGCCGCCGTCAAGCTCAGCAGCCGCTACATCACCGACCGCTTCATGCCCGACAAGGCCATTGACCTCATAGACGAGGCCTGCAGCCGGGCGCGGCTGGGTTCCCTGACCATGCCCGAGGAGCTGAAGGAGCTGGAGGCCCGTGTTTCCGCCGCTTCGGCCGAAAAGGACGTGGCCATCAACAATCAGGAATTCGAGCGGGCGGCCGCCCTCAGGGACGCCGAGCGGGCGCTGCGTGCGGAACTGGAGGACAAAAAGGACGACTGGAAGCACAGCGGCGACGGAAAGACCCTCTCCATCGGCCGGACGGAGATAGAGGACATCATCTCACAGTGGACCGGCATCCCCGTCCGCAAGCTTGCCGAGGAGGAAAGCGAACGGCTCCGCAATCTGGAGGAAGTGCTCCACAAGCGGGTAGTGGGTCAGGACGAGGCCGTCGTGGCCGTGTCCAAGGCTGTGCGCCGCGGGCGCGTGGGCCTCAAGGATCCCAAGCGGCCCATTGGCTCCTTCATCTTCCTGGGCCCCACCGGCGTGGGCAAGACCGAGCTGTGCAAGGCTTTGGCCGAGGCCCTGTTCGGCGACGAGAACGCCATGATAAGAGTCGATATGAGCGAGTACATGGAGAAGCACTCCGTTTCCAAGCTCATCGGGTCGCCTCCGGGATACGTGGGCTTTGAGGAGGGCGGCCAGCTCACCGAGCAGATCCGCCGCAAGCCCTACAGCGTGGTGCTTTTCGACGAGATAGAGAAGGCCCATCCGGACGTGTTCAACATGATGCTGCAAATTCTGGACGACGGACGGCTCACCGACAGTCAGGGCCGTAAGGTGGACTTCAAAAACACGGTCATAATCATGACCAGCAACATCGGCGGCAGAAACATTACCGAGCCAAAGAGCCTTGGCTTCACCACCGGCGAAAAGACCGGGGATGTAAACAAGGACATAAAGAAGAGCGTCATGGACGAGCTGAAAAAGGCCTTCCGCCCCGAGTTCCTGAACCGTGTGGACGACATAATCGTGTTTAACCGCCTCACCGACGGGGACATCAAGCGAATCGCCGCCATTCTTCTGGAGGGCTTCAACAAACGTCTGGCAGCCAACGGCATTACCTGCGAGTTCGAGGATTCCGCCCTTGAGCTGCTGGCCAAGGAGGGCTTCGATCCCGTATACGGAGCCCGTCCCCTTCGCCGGGCAATCCAGAGCCGGGTGGAGGATCTCTTCGCCGAGGAAATGCTGGACGGCAGGGTCAAGGCTGGAGATCACGTCTCCGTGGCCGCTGAGGACGGCAAGATTATCATTCGTTCCGCGCAGACCGTAAACGCATAAATTAAACGCGAAGAAAATCCGCCCTTTTACAGAGCGGATTTTTTTCATGCTATGCGCCCGGTCACCTCGGCACAACCAGCGCTCTCCTGCCCTTGAGCTCCTCCTCGCTCTTTATGTCGTTGGCGGACATAAGCTTTTCCCGGCTTATATTGTAGCTTTTGGCTATCTCCCAGAGGGATTTTTCACCGGTTATATAGCTGATGAGGATAGAGGGGACATCTCTGGGCGGCTCCTCCTCCAGACGGACGGAGGTGACAAGGGTGAGCTCCCGGCTGCCGACGGGCCTGACGCTGAGAACGGCTATGCCCCTCACCTCGATGGAATTTCCGCCGGAAAGGGAACAGCTCATATCCCTGAGCCGGGCGGTGACCTGGGGTATGGAGTCGTACTTTTCGCCGCTGAAGATGTGGCGGAATTCCAGCTGAGCGCTGTGGCTGGCGGTCGGAAATTCCGGGTTGGCCGTGCGGTAGAGGACGCTCACCGCGGCCGAGCCCTCGGCCACAATATTGCCGTCGTCCCGGTATACCCTGTTTATCCGAGGACTGCCGCTGATGTCGTACACCAGCTCTATCTCTCCCACCGAGGCCGGCAGACGTATGGAGCCCTTCACCGCGCACTCTTCGGTTTCTCCCTCGGGGGCGGCGCTGAGCGAAACGGTCTGCTTTTCACAGATAAGTTGACCGCCGGGGTAATAAGCGTCGGTTATGGCGCAGCAGCTTTGATTTCGGCGGCCCAGCACGTTGAAGTAGAGCATGGTCTCCACATCAATGCCCTTTGTCTCACCGTTTTCGCCGACGCTGAGCTCCGTTTCCCAGCCCTGCACGTCAATGGCGCAGTCCACCGACATATCCTCCTCGAGGCCGTCCACGTTCACCACCTTTGTGAACGGGATCTCGCCCTTGAATTGCTGTATACCGGCCTCGCCGCAGTAGAGGACGGTGACGCCCAGAGTACCCTTGACGACGGCCTTGTTGCGGATTATCTTCACCGCCCGATCCGTGACCTTCACCTCGTCGCGCAGTATTTCCGCCGCCCGCTTTTCCGCGGGAAGCTCAAAGCTGTCGGTGACGGTTTCCTGAGCCGAGCCCCGGGCTTTGATGACCGGACAGACAATCTGCGCGGTCTGCGTCTCCGCTCCTTCAACGGTGGTAGGGAGAGAAAGCTCGGTGTTGCTGTAAACGGCGATCCTGCCGGTCAGTTCCCCGTGAACAGACAGCTTTCGGCAGTTTGTCAGGTCGTAGCTGATAGAGCTGACGGCCACCTCCGACTGGACCGGCATGGAGTCCCGCACTCCGGGGGCGGAAAAAATGTTGGAGAACACCGCTCCGGTATTGATGGCCCTGACCTCACGTTTCGGCGTGTCGGCCACATAAAGGATGTTGAAGAACACATTCCCCGTCAGCAGCACCCGATCGGTCTGGGGGTCGCAGGCCGAGGTCGCGGCGTTGGCGGAAATTTGCAGAATACTGAGTATATCCGGCATATTATCCGGCACTATGAGGTCGCTCTCCGCCCCGAAGCTGTTCTCGCTCCGGCAGATCTCGCCGCTTATCTCAAGGGCGGCCGAGGTTACATTCAATTCCATAAAAAAATCCTCCTTTTGCATATCTCATAAGATATTTATGCAAAAGGAGGGAAATTTATGTCCATCCGTTATTTATTTTGGGGCACCTTGCCCGCATCCACAGGCAACCAGCAACCACCAACGCTATTGCGGCGACCGAGGCCGCCGTGAGCCAAAGCGTACCGGACAGAATAGTCACCTCGGTTATGAGCGTCGTGCCGTTGAACACCATATGGATCAGGATACTTGTAAACAGGTTTCTTGTAACATAATAGCTCCAGCCCAGCAAAAGCCCCACAAAGAAGGTAAACAGGGACTGATACAGCATACCGTGGGCCGCCGAGAAGAACAGGGCCCCGACAAATATCGCCATAGGAACGGGAAAGCCCCTGAGCAGCTCGGTCTGCACAATGCCGCGGAAGAGGATCTCCTCAAACACCGGCGCAAGAATGATCGTGACAACGAGGTACACGGTCAGCTTCCCCGGCGAAACGATGTATGAGCTTGTATCGACGCTGTTTTCAACCGACTCTCGAAGGACGTCCACCTGGTCGGCTATCACCGCATAGACGCTGACTCCAAGCCGGCAGCCAAAGGCTATGAGCACCGCGGGCAGCGCCGGAGTGTTGGACAGGTTTTCAAATTTCAGCTCGTCCTTCAGCTTTCTTTCCCGCAGTATGCCCATGGCCCAGAACAAAAACAGGGAGAGAACCATGGCAATGGCGGAACACAGAAAGAGATTGGAGAGTATGATTTCATCATAACGGTACATCAGTCCCCGGCCCGCCGGAAGCTGCCGGTAAATACCCAGAAAACCCGCCGCAACCTCAACGGCCACCTGCATCAGTTCATAGGCGGCCACGTAAATCAGGCTCACGAACATTACGCGGATAGCCTTGCTAAAAGTGGTGGCCATTCAATCACCCTCTTTATACGGCCTCGGCCGGGCCTTCGGAACCGGCGGCGGGAGCATTTTCGTTTACGATTATGTGACGGGGGCACTTCTCGGCGCAGAGGCCGCACTGTGTACACTTGGCGTAGTCTATGGACGCAAGGAAGTTGTTCACCGTGATTGCGCCGGAGGGGCAGGCCTTTTCACAGAGCCTGCAGCCTATGCAGCCCACGGAGCACTTGTTTTTCATGGCGGGGCCCTTGTCGCAGGATTTGCACTTCACATATATCTTGTACTTCTTGGGTACCAGCTCGATTATGTGCTTGGGACAAACGTTTTTGCAGCTGCCGCAGCCTATGCAGGCGCTGCCGTCGATGGTCGCCACGCCGTCAACAATGGAAATTCCGCCCTCGCTGCAGGCGTCGATGCACTTGCCGTAGCCCAGACAGCCATAGGAGCAGCTCTTGTGACCGCCGCCCTGAAGCTTGGAGGCGGCGAGACAGTCGGCAATTCCGTAATAGTCGTAGCTGTCGGGAGCGTTTTCGTGGGTGCCGGAGCACATCACCACCGCCCGGACGGGTTCAACGGCGGTAGCCTCCACTCCCATTATCTCCGCGATGGCGTTGACGGCGGCCTGACCGCCGGCGCTGCACTTGTCAATGGGAGCGCCGTCGTTGACGATGGCAGAGGCATAGGCGGAGCAGCCCACATAGCCGCAGCCGCCGCAGTTGGCGCCGGAAAGACAGCCGGTGATCTTTTCAATTCGCTCGTCCACCTCGACGTGGAAGGCCTTGGCCGCCACCGCAAGCAGGGCTCCCAGCACCAGACCCACCGCGCCTATGGCCAGAGCGGGTATTAAAATCGCAGTCATTTTTCTACCTCCCTCAGAAATTGAAAGTCATTCCGTTGAAGCCCATGAAAGCCAGCGCCAGCAGGGACGCGCTCACAAGGGCGATGGGGAAGCCCTGAAAGGACTTGGGAATGTCGCTGAACTCCAGACGCTCCCGCACTCCGGCGAAAAGCACTATCGCCAGCAGGAAGCCCAGACCGGAGGCAAAGCCGTTTACCATGCTCTCAAGCAGATTGTAGGGAGGATTTTGCTGGATATTCAGCAGAGCCACGCCCAGCACCGCGCAGTTGGTGGTGATCAGGGGCAGATATATGCCAAGGGCGCTGTAAAGGGAGGGGATATACTTTTGCAGGAACATTTCCACAAACTGAACCAGAGCCGCGATTATAACGATAAAGGCTATGGTCTGCATATATTCGATGCGGAGGGGTACGAGGATGTAGTTCTGGCAGAGCCACGTCATCATGGAGGCCAGCGTCATTACGAAGGTGACGGCCATGCCCATGCCGAGGGCGGTGTCCACCTTTTTGGACACTCCGAGGAAGGGGCAGATGCCAAGGAACTTCACCAGTACGAAATTCTGAACAAAGATAGCCGTCAGGGATATGGCCAGAAGCTTGCCGATCATGACTTCTTACCCCCTTTTCTGTTCTTTATCACATTCATTATGCCAAGTATAAGGCCCAAGGTCAGGAAGCCGCCGGGAGGAAGTATCATTACGGTGGCGGGAGTGGAGATACCCACGGAGAAGCCAAGGATGGTACCGGCGCCCAGTATCTCGCGGATGGCGGAGATAAGGCTTAAGGCTATTGTGAAGCCCAGACCCATGCCAAGACCGTCGGCGGCGCTCTTTATCACGCCGTTCTTGGAGGCAAAGGCCTCCGCCCGGGCCAGAATGATGCAGTTGACCACGATAAGGGGAATGAAAATTCCCAATGACTCGCTCAGAGAGGGCACAAAGGCCTGAAGCATCAGGTCAATGACCGTTACGAAGGTGGCGATAATCGCCACATAGGCGGCGATGCGCACCTTCGAGGGGATGAGCTTGCGCAGCAGGGAGATCACCACATTGCTCAGGGTCAGCACCACCGTGGCGCTGAGGCCCATGCCGATGCCGTTGGCCAGCGAGGTGGTTACCGCCAGCGTGGGGCACATACCGATGAGCTGCACAAAAGTGGGGTTTTCGTCAAATATTCCGTTTTTAAAGGTTTTCAGCAGGCCGCTCATTGCTCCGCACCTCCCTGTGACTGAATATATTCGGTGAGAACCTGATTGAGGTATTCGCAGGCGTCGTCAACGCCCTTTACCACGGCCCGAGAGGTAATTGTGGCGCCGGTGATGGCGTTGACCTCGTTCTCTCCGTTGGCTCCGCCGCCCTTAACCACGGTGATCGGCACCGTCAGGCCGGCGAACTGTTCCTTGAAATCGGGCTTGGTGCAGTTGGCGCCAAGGCCGGGAGTCTCGCTGTTGCTGAGTATCTCTATTCCGGCCAGCTTAAGCTCGTCGTTGATACCCACCATCATTTCGATGTCGCCGCCATATCCGGCGGAGGCTGTGTTCAGGCAGAAGCCCACGGCCTGCCCCTGGGCGTCAAGGCCCATGAATATGTCGTCGTGGCCCTCAAAGGTCTCAAAGCTCTCCGCCTCGGGGATGAGGGCCTTCATGGCGCTCTGGCGCTTTTCCTCCTTGGCCGCCGCGATGCGGTCCTCGGTCAGGGCGTTGACTCCGCCCAGCAGAGCCGCGGCAATAAAGGTTATGGCACATAGGGTGCCGGCCAGTCTTATAAAGTCTTTCATTTTGCTTTTGCCTCCTTTACCGCGCCGAACACTCTCGGTCTCGTCCATCTGTCAAGGAGGGGCGTCAGCACGTTCATCAGCAGTATGGCATAGGTAACGCCCTCGGGATAGCCGCCGTAGAGCCGGATAACGCTTGTTATAACGCCGCAGCCCACGCCGTATATCAGCTGTCCCCAGCGGGTGGTGGGCGACGTCGCGTAATCAGTCGCCATGAAAATCGCGCCCAGCATTACGCCGCCGGTGCATACGGCCAGCAGGGGATGTCCCTGAAGGGCGGGATTTTTGCCGGGAATATAGCTCATCAGCGCCACAGTCACTATGTAGGCAAGAGGTATGCGAAGATTTATCACTCTGCGTATCAGCAGATAAATTCCGCCCAGTATCAGGGCCGCCGCACAGGTCTCGCCCAGGCAGCCGCCCAGGGCGCCGCCGTCGTTCATTCTGCCGAGGAAAGCGTTGAGCACGGTTGGCATTTCGCCGTTAAATTCAGTGGAAAGAGGGGTCGCCGAGGTCACGGCGTCGGCCTCGAATATTCCCACACGGCCCGTGGCCCAGCTGGTCATCTTCGGCAGGAAGGCCGCCATCAGGAAGGCCCGGCCTATGAGGGCGGGGTTCATGAAATTCTGTCCCAATCCGCCGAAGAGCTGCTTCGCTATGACGATGGCCACAAAGGCTCCGATGATTATCATGGGATAAGGTATGGTGACGGGCAAGGTGTAAGCGAGGAGCATTCCCGTCACAACGGCGCTGTAATCTTTTACGGTCAGCTTCTTTTTGGCGACCAGCTCGTACAGGGCTTCAAAGGCCACACAGCTCGCCACCGAAACGAGGATCACCGCCAGCGCCCTCTGGCCGAAGAAGAACACGGAGGCAAAGGCCGCCGGCATAAGGGCCAGAATTACGTCCAGCATGGTGTCGCTTACGGTCTCACGACCCCGAATGTGGGGCGATGAGGATACGGTCAGACGGTTTTCCATTTATTTTCCCTCCTTCTGCGCGGCCTGGCGGGCACGGATTATGCCCATTACCTCCTGCTTGCCCCGGCGTATGTCCTGAACAAGGTGACGCTTGGCCGGGCACTCAAAGCTGCAGCAGCCGCACTCGATACAGGCGGTGATGTTGTACTTTTCACAGCTTTCATAGTCCTCCATACGGCTGAACTGAGATATGTACAGAGGCATGAGCCCCATGGGACAATGCTCCACACATCTTCCGCAGCGGATGCAGGGCCCCTCCTCGGGGAGCTCGGCCTCCTTTTCGGTAAGGCATAGAATAGCGCTGCTGCCCTTGATGATGGGCACATCCAGCCGGAACTGGGCCTGACCCATCATGGGGCCGCCCATTATGATCTTTTTGGGTTCCACGGCGAAGCCGCCGGTCTTTTCTATTATATAGTCCACCTGAGTGCCTATCCGCACCCGATAGTTGCAGGGGTCGGCTATGGCTCCGCCTACCAGCGTCACGATCCGTCTTGTAAGGGGCAGACCGTACATGAAGCGTCTGGCGATGGCGGTGCAGGTGTCCACATTGACCACCACAACGCCCACGTCGGCGGGGAGGCCGCCCAGCGGCACTTTCCGCTTAGTTACGGCATATATGAGCTGTTTTTCACCGCCCTGAGGGTACTTTTTCTTAAGGGTGTCAACGGTTATGCCGTCGCGGGCGCACTGGCCCTCCAGCAGGGCGATGGCGTCGGCCTTGTTTTCCTCGATGGCGATGTGGCCGTTGGTTATGCCGAAGCGGTAGAGTATGATTTTAAGGCCCAAAATGAGCTCCTCCGGCGTTTCCAGCATGACGCGGTGGTCGCTGGAAAGGTAGGGCTCGCACTCAGCTCCGTTGACGATAACGGTGTCGATCTTTTTGTCCGGAGCGGGACTCAGCTTTACGTGGGTGGGGAAAGTGGCTCCTCCCATACCCACCACTCCGGCCTCCCGCACCAGAGCGGGAATGTCGTCGGGCTTGACGGTCTTATAGTCAAGGGGCTTGATCGAGGGATCCAGCTCGTCGGTGAAATCGTTCTGAACGATAATGGAATTGACCATTTGTCCGTTGGGAACGGGCCGGGGCTCTATGGCCGTCACCGTGCCGGAAACGGAGGCGTGTATGGGAGCGGAGACAAAGGCCGGGCTGTCGGCTATCTTCATGCCCCGGTACACACGGTCGCCCTTTTTCACCAGAGGTTCGCAAGGGGCGCCTATATGCTGGGACAACGGGTATACCAGAAACTCCGGCTGTTCCAGCTCACGGATCTCCTTCATACAGGTATGTTCCTTGTTGTCCCTGGGATGGACGCCGCCCTTAAATGTCAGTTTAGGCATTTCCATCTTCCTTTCAATTATATTATTAATAGTACAAATTCGTTCTGCGCGGTATTATCTCAGTACATTTTATCACAAATTAAAATTAAAATCAAGGGCTTTTTGCGTTTTCTTCCTTAATATTATTTTTTTGCGGTTCGGCGGCGAAGAAATTGAAAAAAACGGAAAATATTTTTCAAAAATCTCTTGACAAACTGTTTTCGCTGTGCTATAATAGACAAGTCAGTCGGGGGTATAGCTCAGCTGGGAGAGCGCTTGAATGGCATTCAAGAGGTCAGGAGTTCGATCCTCCTTATCTCCACCAACGGAAAACTTCGTAACCGTGCAGGTTGCGGAGTTTTTATTTTGCCGGGAAATGACAAAAAAAGCCCCGTAAGCCGGTTAAGACTTACGGGGTTAAGTTTCATGCCTCGCTTTTCATCATGCTTCTGTTTCGTTGGGCCACAGCGCATCTCAATGCTTTTTCCATATCAGGCGTAAGCTCCGGAGAGTCTTCATCGAAAGTAATAGGCAGTTTGGCGGCTTCTTCGACTTCTTTAAGCTGTTCAGCCGTAGGTTTTTGTCCGGGGCTAACAGAATAGGTTATTGTCATAACATTATCCTTTCTTTTGAGTAATTACTCAAACTTTACCGAAATGTCGCCGCTGCTCACAGCTTACGCAAGGCCGGCGGGGTCGTCCGCAGGCTCAAGCCACTCGTTGGAGCAGTTTTCCCCCGGCACTTCCACCGCCAAATGGCTGAACCAGCTGTCGGCGGCGGCTCCGTGCCAATGCTTCACTCCGGCGGGAATGTTGACGCAGTCGCCCGGCCGCATCTCGACGGCCTCCCTGCCCCACTCCTGATACCAGCCCCGTCCGCCGACGCAAACGAGGATCTGACCGCCGCCCTTATCGGCGTGGTGAATGTGCCAGTTGTTGCGGCAGCCGGGTTCAAAGGTCACGTTAAAAATGCCAACCTGCTCCGCGGACACGGGCGCGAGATAGCTTTGGCCGGTAAAGTATTGGGCAAAGCCGTCGTTGGGCGCGCCGACGGGGAAAATAATGGTGTTCTGGTATTTGTCCTTTTCCGTCAGCTCCGGCCCGGTCTCGTTCCACACTTCCTTTGCCAGACGGAACACCGCCCAGGCCTTGGGCCAGCCCACATAAAAGCCCACATGGGTCACGATGGCCGCAATCTCCGCCCTTGTCACGCCGTGGGCCTTGGCGTTTTCGAGGTGATATGTCAGCGACGAGTCGGTTATTCCCGAGGACATAAGCGCCACCACGGTAATAATGCAGCGGGTTTTTAAATCAATGTCTCCGTTGTTCCAGTTCTCGCCGAACAGCACGTCGTCGTTGAAATGGGCGAAGTCGGTGGCGAAGGTGCCGAGCTGGTTCCGGCCCGCTGTCTGAGTGATTTTTTCGTTCATAGTTTATTCCTCCTGATTTTATTAAAAATAAAAATGAATTGAGCGCAAAATCGTTCTGACTTTGTGTCAGTACATTTATTATATCACGTTTTTATCTCAATGTCAAGATGTTTTTAAAATAAATGTTGACATCGTGTCAAAAATGTGATATACTACATTTGAACAAAATTACATTAAGGAGAACTGACTATGCCGAAAGGATCGCCCGAGCTCACCAACGCCCGCAAGGAGGAGATAATCAACGCCTGCGAGGCCCTGTACAAAACGGAGAGCTTTAAAGACATCACCATCAAGGAAATAGGCAATATCACCAGCTTTACAAGGACGTCCATCTATAACTATTTTCAGACCAAGGAGGAAATCTTCCTCGCCCTGCTGGGGCGGGAATACGACCGCATGAGCGACGCGCTGGAGGAATTGACGAGGGAGCGGCCCTCCATGACCGGCGACGAGTTTGCCCGTTCACTGGCCCATCTGTTGGAGGATCGGGTTCAGCTTTTAAAGCTCATGTCCATGAACCACTACGACATGGAGTCGGGCAGCCGGCCGGAAAGGCTGACGGAGTTCAAGCGCTCCTTCGGCAGGTCCATCAGCTCCGTGGAAATGTGCCTTAAGCAGTATTTTCCCTCCATGACCGAGGAGGACAGAAAGACCTTTCTTTACTCGTTTTTCCCGTTTATGTTCGGGATCTACCCCTACGCCTTCGCCACCGAGATCCAGAAAAAGGCCATGACCAACGCGGGCATGGCATATCCGGAGCTGACGGTCTGCGACATGACGTATAAATGTATAAAAAGGCTGCTGAATGTATAAAACGGCTTTGTTGACGGGAGGGACTATAACATGACCCGGAGAGAAAGAAGAGAATTTCTGATAAAAAAATTACTTGACGAGCGTCCCGAATACCGCGCCGTGGCCCTTCCGTCAGGCGAGGCGGAACAGAGGCGTCTGCTCCGCTCGCTGATGAACGTCCGCCCGCCGCGGCCCATCGGAGAGGACTTTCTGGCGGTACAGGACGAATATCTGCGGGAGGAAATTGCCCGCAAGGGTGTCACGGACATAGCCGACCTGACGCCGATAGAGCCGGGCATTTATCTTTGGCAGGGGGACATCACCACACTGAAATGCGGGGCAATCGTTAACGCCGCGAACTCGGGCCTTACAGGCTGCTATGCGCCCTGCCACGGCTGCATCGACAACGCCATCCACACCTATGCCGGAGTGCGGCTCCGGCTCAAGTGCGCCGAGCTCATGGAAAAACAGGGCCATGAGGAGCCGACGGGGCGGGCCAAACTCACCCCCGCCTACGCCCTGCCCTGCGACTATGTCTTACACACGGTGGGCCCGATAATTTACGGCGACGTGACGCAAAAGGATCGTGATCTGCTGGCCTCATGCTACCGCTCCTGTTTGGAGCTGGCCCGGCGGAACAATATCAAAAGCGTGGCCTTCTGCTGTATCTCTACCGGCGAGTTCCGCTTTCCGAACGGGGAGGCGGCGGAAATCGCGGTAAGCACGGCGCGGCAATACAAAGGCGATACGGAGGTGATATTCAATGTTTTCAAAGATGTCGATTACGAAATCTACCGGAAATTACTGGGATAATATCCGGCGGCTGCGGGAGGCGCTGGACGCCGCGGAGGCCGTGGTTATCGGCGCGGGGGCGGGGCTGTCAACCTCGGCGGGGTTCACCTATTCCGGTGAGCGGTTTGATAAATATTTCTCCGACTTTTCCGCGAAATACGGCTTTCACGATATGTATTCCGGCGGCTTTTATCCCTATTCGTCGCCGGAGGAGTTCTGGGCCTATTGGAGCCGCTATATTTTTGTCAACCGCTATCTCGACCCTCCGAAGCCGGTATATGACGACCTGCTGGCATTGGTGAAGGACAAGGACTATTTTGTCATAACCACCAACGTTGACCACTGCTTTCAAAAGGCGGGATTTGACAAAAAGCGCCTGTTCTACACTCAGGGCGACTACGGCCTGTTCCAATGCTCCGAGCCGTGCTGTCAGGAAACCTTTGACAACGAGGACACGGTTCGGAGAATGATGGAGCGGCAAAAGGATATGCGTATCCCCTCCAACCTTCTGCCTCTCTGCCCCCGCTGCGGAAAACCCCTGACAATGAATCTCCGCTCCGACGACAAATTCGTGGAGGACCTGGGCTGGCACGAGGCGGCGGAGCGGTATGAGGACTTCCTCCGTTCCCGCGTAGGTCAAAGGCTCCTGTTCCTTGAGCTGGGCGTGGGCTATAACACTCCGGTAATCATCAAGTATCCCTTCTGGCGCATGACCGCGCAAACACAGGCGGCGACATACGCGTGCATCAATTACGGCGAGGCCGTCTGCCCCGAGGAGATCGCCGAGCGTTCGGTCTGCATAGACGCGGACATCGGCGGCGTGCTGAGCGAGCTGCGGCGGGGCCGCGGCTAAAAAACTGCGGCGATCCCTCTCCCCCTCACGGCTTTTATTCCTGCTAACATTTTTTTGTTATTCCAACGCAAAATGAAAAATTAAAGCAAGGGGAAAAATAATTATGTAAACCGGAAAAAGGCCTGTAAAACGCCCTTTCTATTTTTCCACAATCGGAGGACATTTGGTGTGGAAAATGTGGAAAACTTCTGTGGATAACGTAAAATAAAGGGTTGTACATCTCAAATTCCTGTGGAAAACTTATAAATTATGTAAATCGAGGTTTACATAAAAAATTAATTTTTTATATATTATTTAAACCTGCGGCGGAAATTTTCGTGTAAAATCACAACGCATTTTGGGCGGAATAACGGTTGACAACTGTCTAAAAGGGTGTTATAATTAAACGAACAGAAATCAAATTACACAGTGAAAGGATAGGATATAATGGAGAATCGTTATGAGCTTAACAAAAATCTTGCCCAGATGCTTAAGGGCGGCGTCATAATGGACGTTACCACTCCGGAGCAGGCCCGTATCGCTCAGGAGGCCGGCGCCTGCGCCGTCATGGCGCTGGAGCGCATTCCCGCCGACATCAGGGCCGCGGGCGGCGTTTCCCGCATGAGCGATCCCGCCATGATCAAGGGTATTCAGGAGGCCGTTTCCATACCCGTAATGGCCAAGTGCCGCATAGGTCACTTTGTGGAGGCCCAGCTTCTGGAAGCGATCGAGATCGACTATATAGACGAGTCGGAGGTGCTTTCTCCCGCCGACGACAAGTACCACATCGACAAGACCAAATTCAAGGTGCCCTTTGTCTGCGGCGCCAAGGATCTGGGCGAGGCTCTGCGCCGCATCAACGAGGGCGCCAGCATGATCCGCACCAAGGGCGAGCCCGGCACCGGCGACGTGGTACAGGCCGTGCGCCATATGCGCATGATGCAGAGCGAGATAAGGCGGCTGGTTTCCATGCGGGAGGACGAGCTTTTTGACGCGGCCAAGCTCCTTCAGGTGCCCTATGATCTGGTAAAGTACGTCCACGACAACGGCAAGCTGCCGGTGGTCAACTTTGCCGCCGGCGGAGTGGCCACTCCGGCCGACGCCGCGCTGATGATGCAGCTGGGCGCGGAGGGCGTGTTCGTGGGCAGCGGCATATTCAAGAGCGGCAATCCCGCCAAGCGGGCAGCCGCCATCGTCAAGGCCGTTACCAACTACACCGACGCCAAGCTCATCGCCCAGCTCAGCGAAAATCTGGGCGAGGCCATGGTTGGCATAAACGAGCAGGAAATCGAGCTCTTAATGGCCGAAAGGGGCAAGTAAAATGACCATTGCCGTTTTAGCGGTACAGGGCGATTTTGCCGAGCATGAGGCCATGCTGGAGAGCCTCGGGGCCGAGGTCTTTGAAATAAGGGAGCTGTCGGATCTTGACCGCCCCTTTGACGGACTTGTGCTCCCCGGCGGCGAAAGCACCGTCCAGGGCAAGCTCCTGCGGGAGCTGGGCCTTTTTGAACCCATAAGGGAAAGGATAATGTCCGGGACTCCGGTCTTCGGCACCTGTGCCGGCCTCATTCTGCTGGCGAAGCGGCTATCCAACGACGACAACGTCTACTTTGACGCCCTGCCCGTCACCGTCCGCCGCAACGCCTACGGCCGTCAGCTCGGCAGCTTTTACGCCGAGGAGGAGTTCAAAGGCATAGGTAAAATCCCAATGACCTTTATCCGGGCGCCGTATATCGAAAGCGCCGCCGAGGATGTGGACATCCTGGCCCAGGTGGACGGCAACATCGTGGCCGCCCGCAGGGGAAACGTGCTGGGTATCTCCTTCCACCCCGAGGTGGACGGCGACACCTCCGTACACCGGTATTTCCTTGACATGGTCGAGGGCAAATGATAACGACAAAAACCGTTCAGAGCGTTCAAGAACATAACCAAGAGGAAAAAACCGCCGTTTCAAAAAACGGCGGTTTTTCCACATTAATATATAGTTTTTATTGCTGATTTATAAACACAAAAAATTGCCTTATACTAATCCCAATTAAAAGCGTCTAATAAAGCCTTCCCCTTTGAAGGGAAGCCTTTTTAATCTGTCATTGAACGATTCGGGCAATTTTTTATGTCACTCGTTTTTGTCCGTGGCGGCGTTACCCAAAAGGAATATAAACGCGCCAATGACCGCGAAAATTCCGGCGATAACAATGACGGTTCCGGTGAAGAACGAGAAGTAACCGTTAAGCACGGTCTGAAGGAAGCCGGAGGCCACCGCATGGGAGGGACGGAACAGTACGGCGCCGACCACCACGGCCAGACCGCCGACGATAAACGCCCAGCCGATGGGGATATGGGACGAGCTGCGTCCCAAAACCATCAGCAGTATCAACAGGGCAATATTGATAAGTATCAGCGCGCCGAGGACGTTCAGCGACAGGATAACCTTGGTGTACCGTGTGTACTTGCGCAGCTCCGTGCCGTCCAGCGCCTGAACGGACACATCGTCCAGCTTGCCGCCGGAGTTGAAATACGCGGCAATGCCGGAGTAATCCTCGTCGGTCAGAACCCTGCCGGTGAGGTTGCGCACCAACGTCGCGCCGCCCTTGACCACATTGGCAATATCCGTGCCGGTCATGGGAGTGTAAGGCTTGTCCCGCAGCAGGTAATCCGAGGCGGACTTGAGCTGAGTTTCAAGAAAGCTCTCCAGACCGGAGCTGTTTATCCCCGACACGATTTCGTTATATGTAACGGGCACCTGTGAGTTGTCGCGGATTATGTCCACCAGAGCGGCCCGGCTGGAGCTGGGGGTCATGCCGAAGGTCTCGCCAAGCTTCTGATAGTCGGGGGTCTCGATGGCTATTTCCGCAACGTCCATGTTGTCCACCGCAAGCCGGAAAGCGTATTTGCTGGTGGCCGTCTGAACCGAAAGCGTCGCCACAAGGCCCGCCATAGTGACGCTCATTATAAGGAAGAGAACGAAGCAGGCGATGCCGGCGGCCACCTTCTGACCGGCGGAGCGCTTCTTTTTCTTGCCCCGTCTTTTCCGGGCCTCGACCTTCTTTCTGTCGCGGCCGCTCTTTTTTTTGCGCTTTTCCTGACGGCGTTTTTCCTTTTCGAGGTCAACGTTCGGGATGTTCATGGGCTTCGGCGCAAAATCGCTGAGCAGATCGGCGTCGGTTCCCTCGGCGGCACTATATTCGCCCTCAGCCGGGGCGGCCTCCCCCTCGCCGGCGGGCAGTTCATCGGCGTTTTCCTGCGCCGCGCCGCTTTCCTCCGCCGTTTCCTCCGGGGGAACGGCAGCGGAATTTAATTCGGTATTTTCTTCTGAGGTAATATTATCGGAATTTTCCACGGCCCCGGCGGCTGACTCGTCCGTCTGCCCGCCGTTAAGGCTGTCGGGCCTTATTTCTTTCGACATAACACCACTCCTTTGGGATATTATAAAGTTATTATACACCACCTTGACAAAAAAAGCAAGTGTTTTTGTAATTAAATTGTAATAAATTATTTTTTCGTTTGTTTTTGGCGCTTTTTGGCTTTAGTTCGTCAATTTTTTATGCGCTTTTCCGTGTTATAAAAGGCTCAGTACAGCGGCGCGCCCTACCGGAAATTTGTCATGTTTACTTATTGTAGCAACCACAAAAAATTGCCCGGCACGAACCGAAAATTCATGCCGGGCACCGACGCCTCCGCTTAATTAAACGTGCGCGGGGACGTCATTTTTTTATAACAGGTTTTGTGCGTCACGCTGACGCAGGGGCGGTTTATTCCTCAACGGGCGCCAGAGACCACTTAAACGGCTCGGCGGCCTGGATAGCCATACCGTCCTCATCGATGGCCAGGTAAAGGCCGCTGTGCTGTGCCTGGAAGGAAACCGTTCCGTCGCCGTTGTCAATGATGAGCCAGGTCTGGTTGGCGTTGCGGGACAGGGTGTAGGCCAGCGCGGACGCGCCCTCATCCATGCTCACGCCGCTGATGTCGATGGCGTAGCCGGTGTCGGTGTCGGTGATGTAGCCCACGTTGTTGGGCAGCTTGCTGATGTTCCAGGCGTTTTCATCGCCGAGCAGGCAGAGCTGGGCGCCAAGATCGGAGGAACCGGGGGCCAGATACTGATCGCCGGACATAATATAGAACTCGCCCATGCCCTCCACCTTCTCAACGGGAATAAGGGTGAATACGTCGCCGTCGTTTCCGTTGAACGCGGTGAGGGAACCGTCCGTATCGGCGGTTAAACTGTAGCCCGACTCGGTAGCGATAAGCTTAGTGACGGCCGCCGCAGCGTCAACGCCAAAGGCGGTGGAGCCGTCAAAAGAAGCCTCGACTGCCGTACCGAAGAAATTATCAGGCATAAACAGGGCCTTGCCGTCGGCCTTGGAATAAAGCTTAACGAGCTGACCGTCAAGGACGGAAAGCTGCCAGAGCTGGCCGTCGGCGATTGGGGAAGTTTCGTCAGCCATTGTTACTGCACCGTCGTTGTTGGTAAGGACTTGGCCGTGCGAAGAAACCACTTTGTAATACATACCCTCGTCAACGCCCTCGGTATTGCCGATGGCGGCGGTCACCTCGTCGAACTCGTCCTTATAATCGGCATAGTAATCGTGGTCGATGTTGTACAGAGCGGCGCGGTAGGTCCTGGTGCGGGCGGGATATACGGTCTCGATGGCCTTGATGCGCTCGTCGTCGCCCCGGGACATGAGATACAGGCGGCTGAACTCGCCGAAGTCCTCCCAGCGGTTGGTCTTGCCGTAGCCGGAGGTGGGGATTATGTCGGCGTTGATGGCACGGCGCCATACGTCGTCGCCGACGGTGAACGCCGCGTCGATAACGTGGCCCAGCTCATGGGCAAACATGGTCAGCATACCGTCAACGTCGAACTTGCTGGCGGTGTTGTTCCAGACCTCGCCGTCCCAGGCGTTCCAGGTGCCGAAGTTGTCGCCGGTGTAGTAGAAGTGACGGAGTGTCTTGCGCACGGGAGGCTCGAAGCAGGCCACGGCCTCGCAAACCCTGCGGACGTGCTCCTCGTCGTTCTCGTCCACGGTCTCAACGGTGAAGGTGTGGATATCGTCGGGGCCGTTACACTCCATGTTTATGGTATAGATGTAGTAATCCTTGCCCTCGGGGTCGTCAAGAACCTCGGGATATGTGTCGTGGGTTCGGGTAACGCTTGCTATCTCATAGTTGGCGGTGAGCTTCTCCCGCATCCAGCCGCCAAGGAGGTCGCTGTATGTAATGTCAAGGCAGTCCATGATGAGCTGCTGCTGAGCCGCCTTGTCCGCCTCGAGGAAGTTATTCTGACGGAGATAGGTCTCGGCGTTGTTCCTGGCGTCATTACTGAAGTCCACGTCGGTAAAGAAGTAGGAATTGAAACGCTCCTGATAGTAGGAATCAAGCTCCTTGAAAGCCTCGGTATCGGCCACGGCCTCAACGGGGTTAACGTAGGGAGCCATATAGTCGAGCTTCCACTCCGCCTTTTCGGCCTTGGAAACCTGAATAACTCTGTCGGACGCAAGGCCGGTGGCGTGAGCGTCGTCGCCCACAACGCTGAGATATAGCTTGCTGTAAACGGGAGAAACGGCGTAGCCGTCGCCCTCGGCAAGGAAGGTGAACTGCTGGTTGGTGCCGCCGGCAAGGGTGTACTGAATGAGCTTGCCGCCTATCTCAAGGGACCAGGAGTTTACGTCCATGGCAAGGTCGGTGGCCTTGTTTACCACGGTGTAGGTGCGGACTCCCTTGGGACGAACCAGCCAGAGCTGCTCGTCGCTGCCGTCGTCGGGAGCGAGGTAGAGCTCGGTGGCCAAAATCTGGTCACGGCGGGTGTGAACGACCTCCTCGGTGGTGCCGTCCTCATTGGTGACGGTCTCAGTCACATCCTCGGCGGCCAGCGGAGGAGCGGTCAAATACTGACCGTTGAGGCTTATCTTGTAATAGCCGGTCTCCATCTCGGCAAATTTGTTGTCATAAGCGACGGTTCCGCCGTCCACCGTTACATCGTAGGGAAGGGCGTCGGCGATGAACGCCGGATCGACAAAGGTGGTGCCGGATACGGCCTGAGAGCCGTCCTCACCGGGCACAAATACAAATTCCGGGTCGGCGGAGGTGCCGGCCTTGACGGTGTTGGTTTCGGCGTCATAGTTTACGCTGTAGCCCATGGCCTGAAGCACGGAGCGCAGGGGAACAAGGCTGTCTCCGTCCACATCCGGCACGGGGTCGCCGTTCGCCTGTACCTGCTTGACCTCTGTCCCGTCAACTGTGATCACCGGCTGGGCAAAGGCGCCCGCGGCCAGTGAAAGGCACAGCACGAGAGAGAGCAGCACAAACATGAATTTTCTCATAGGTTATCTCTCCTTTTTTTGATTTGTTATCTATATTGTACTACTGATTTGAAATAATGTCAACATTTTTATTGATTTTTCACCTTGCTTTTTTCATCGGATTGTTATAAAATATATAAAATATTTTTTTGACTGGACTGATAATATGAGCGAAATGCTGACATTGGAAAAATTTGAGGAGGCCGCCGAAAAGGTGAAGGAGGTCACGCTGGAGACGAAGCTGGTCTACAGCGAGTACCTCAGCGAGCAGACCGGCGGCAAAATTTACCTCAAGCCCGAAAATATGCAGTTTACCGGAGCATACAAGGTTCGGGGCGCTTATTACAAGATAAGCTCCCTCACCGACGAGGAAAGGGCCCGGGGCCTGATAACCGCCTCGGCGGGTAACCACGCTCAGGGCGTGGCCTACGCCGCCCGCAAGTACGGGGTAAAGGCCACCATAGTTATGCCAAAGTCCACTCCGCTCATGAAGGTGAACCGCACCAAGGGCTACGGGGCCAACGTGGTGCTTTACGGCGATGTGTACGATGAGGCCTGCGCCTATGCGCTGGAGCTGGCGGAAAAGGAGGGTTTGACCTTCATCCACCCCTTTGACGATCCGGCGGTAGCCACGGGTCAGGGTTCCATCGCCATGGAGATATTCAAGGAGCTGCCCCTCGTTGACTACATCCTTGTGCCCATCGGCGGCGGGGGACTGGCGGCGGGAGTCGCCACACTGTCGAAGCTGATGCATCCGGCGGTGAAGGTCATAGGCGTCGAGCCCGCCGGAGCGGCCTGCATGAAGGCCTCCCTTGAGAAGGGCGAGGTGACCACTCTCCCCTCCGTCAACACCATCGCCGACGGCACCGCCGTCAAGACCCCCGGCACGAAGATCTTCCCCTACATACAGAAGAATATCGACGGAATAGTCACCGTGGAGGACGAGGATCTGATAGTTTCCTTCCTCGACATGGTTGAGAACCACAAAATGATAGTGGAAAACAGCGGTCTGCTGTCCGTGGCGGCTCTTAAGCAGCTTGACCTTAAGGGCAAAAAGGCCGTGGCCATTCTCAGCGGCGGAAACATGGACGTTATCACCATGAGCAGCATTGTCCAGCACGGCCTGATACAGAGGGACAGAATATTCACCGTGTCGGTGCTGCTGCCCGACAGGCCCGGCCAGCTCTCCGCCGTGGCGGACGTGATAGCCAAAGAGGACGGCAACGTCATTAAGCTGGAGCACAATCAGTTCGTGGCGACAAACCGCAACGCCGCCGTGGAGCTGAAGATCACTCTCGAGGCCTACGGAACGGAGCATAAGGAACGTATTCTCAAGGCCCTTGAAAATACGGGCTACCGACCCAAGTTAATACGGGTAATATTATAGCGCGGGGACAACCCGAGCGGTTTTCCCCGCGGGCCCCTTTCCGCGTCGGGCGCTTTCGCTTACGAGACATAATTTTTATTGCGATAAAAATTATGTCTCTACCCCGACTAAGGTATGAAATTCCGGGTACACGCCCCGGAATTTCATGAATTTATTTTTTCGGTCTCTTAAAACTAAAATTAATTTTATCGACAGTCTAATTAAATTAACGATAATTGCTTTTATCCTCAAAAGCACTTGACAAAACAGAAAAATAAGATACAATATTAATATTAGCATTCGGTTAGCATTTGCAAGGAGGCAAATTATGTTATTGAACGGCAGCCAAATTTTGGCGGAGGTACTTGTTGAACAGGGCGTTGACACCCTCTTCGGCTATCCGGGCGGCGCTATACTCAATATATGTGACGCCCTTTATGACTACCGCGACGAAATCAAGCAATATATAACCGCCCACGAACAGGGAGCCAGCCACGCGGCTGACGGCTACGCCCGGGCCACCGGCAAGACCGGCGTGGTTCTGGCTACCAGCGGCCCCGGCGCCACAAACCTTGTGACGGGCATAGCCACGGCGTACATGGACAGCGTGCCCATGGTGGCCATCACCGGCAACGTCGGCACCGACCTCATTGGCCGGGACAGCTTTCAGGAGGTATACATCGCCGGCATAACCATGCCGATCACCAAGCACAATTTCGTGGTGCGCAGAGTGGAGGATCTGGCCGACACCCTTCGGGCGGCTTTCAGAATAGCCAACACGGGCCGGAAGGGCCCCGTACTGGTGGACATTCCCAAAGACGTCACCGGGGCAAAGTGCGAATTCACTCCCGGCAAAAAGCAGGAAAACACCTACGTCACTCACATAAGCGATGACGATATAGAAAAGGTGGCCGACATTATCAACGCCGCCCGGCGTCCCTTCATTTACTACGGCGGCGGCGTGGGAGCCGCCAAGGCCTGTCAGGATCTGCGTGAGCTCATGCAGAAGGCCGAGATACCCGGCGCACACACCCTTATGGCGGCGGGCATCGTGGGCTGCGACGAGCCTCTCAATCTGGGTCTTATGGGTATGCACGGCTGGGTCTCCGCCAACAAGGCGGCGGACAAGGCCGACGTGCTCATCGCCATAGGCACCCGCTTCAGCGACCGTGTGGCGCTGAACACCGAAAAATTCGGTCACAACGCCAAGATAATCCAGATAGACATCGACCCCAGTGAGGTAAACAAGAACGTCGCCGTTGACTACAGCCTTGTGGGCGACGTCAAGGACGTGCTCTCACGGCTCGTCCCCCTCATTGATGAGAAAAAGCACACCGAGTGGATGGCCCAAATAAACGAGTGGAAGGCCGCGGACAAAAAGCCCGCCGACGATCCTTCCGTCCTCAAGCCCCACCAGATAATGGCCGAAATTTCCCGTCAGGCGGGAGAAAACGCCATCTACGTCACCGACGTGGGTCAGCACCAGATGTGGGCGGCTCAGTACTGCCGCCACCTCCACTCCCGCAGCTTTCTGACCAGCGGCGGACTGGGAACCATGGGCTACGGCTACGGCGCGGCCATCGGCGCAAAGATAGCCTTCCCCAACAGGCCGGTAATCCACATCACCGGCGACGGCTCATTCCATATGAACATGAACGAGTGCTGCACCGCCGTCAGCTATAAGGTGCCCGTCGTTACGGTCATTATGAACAACAGCGTGCTTGGCATGGTGCGCCAGTGGCAGACGGTGTTCTACAACCGCCGTTACAGCGGCAGCGAGCCCGAGCGCGTCACCGACTACGCAAAAGTGGCCGAGGGCTTCGGCGCAAAGGGCTTCAAATGCGTGAACCTTGAGCAGTTCCAAAAGGCCCTGGAGCTGGCCCTTAAGGAGGACGGCCCCGTATGGATAGAGTGCGTCATCGACAGAGAGGAAAAGGTGCTTCCCATGATCCCCGGCGGCGGGACTATCGACGACGTTATGGAGGAATAAAATATGACAAGTAAAATGAACAAGCAGGTCCTGAGCATCCTTGTGGACAACCACAGCGGCGTTCTGGCCCGTGTGGCAAGCCTCTTCTGCCAGAGGGGCTTCAACATAGACAGCCTCACCGTATCCAACACGGATAACCCCGAAATTTCCCGAATAACCATTGTCACCGAGGGCGACAAGCAGGTGCTGGAGCAGATAATCAAGCAGACCGGCAAGCTGGAGGAGACCCGGGCCGTGGTTCATCTGAAAAACGAGGACAGCCTGTTCCGTGAGCTGCTTTTGGTGAAGATAGCCGCCGACCATCGGGTTCGCCGGGAGGTGTGCAGCATCTGCGAGATATACCGTGCCAAGATAGTCGATTTGACGGTCACCAGCATGATAGTGGAGCTCACCGGCAGCCCAAGCAAGATAGACGGCTTTATGGAAATGATGAAGGAATACCAGATTTTGGAAATGTGCCGCACAGGCGTGACAGCTCTGGCCCGGGGCGACGTTTCCCACGGAATTAAATCCAAATAAACAAGTCCAAATAAATATGGCAGACAGGGCGTTATTGCCCTATCAATATAAATTATTTAAAAAGGAGATTTTTGACATGATTCCCAAGTACTATGACAGTGACTGCAACCTCGGTATGCTTGACGGCAAGACCGTAGCCATCATCGGCTTCGGCAGCCAGGGCCACGCCCACGCCCAGAACCTTCACGAGAGCGGCGTTGACGTTGTTGTCGGCCTGCGCAAGGACAGCTCGAGCTGGGCCAAGGCCGAGGAGGCCGGCCTCAAGGTTATGGAGGTTGAGGACGCCGCCGAGGCCGGCGACCTTGTAATGATGCTGGTTCCCGACGAGATCGCCGCCGACATCTACAACACTCAGGTTGCCAAGCACATGAAGCCCGGCAACGCCCTTATGTTCGCCCACGGCTTCAACATCCACTTTAAGGCCATCGATCCCGCCAAGGATCTGGACGTTATCATGGTAGCCCCCAAGGGCCCCGGCCACACCGTTCGCTCTCAGTATGTTGAGGGCAAGGGCGTGCCCAGCCTTATCGCCGTATATCAGGACGCCACCGGCCACGCCAAGGACTACGCCCTCGCTTACGCCAGCGGCATCGGCGCAGGCCGCGCCGGTATCCTTGAGACCACTTTCCGTGAGGAGACCGAGACCGACCTGTTCGGCGAGCAGTGCGTACTCTGCGGCGGCGTTACCGAGCTGATGAAGGCCGGCTTTGACACCCTTGTAGAGGCCGGTTACGAGCCTGAGATGGCCTACTTTGAGTGCATCCACGAGATGAAGCTCATCGTTGACCTCATCAACAGCGGCGGCTTCGCCATGATGAGATATTCCATCTCCAACACCGCCGAGTACGGCGACTACCGCACAGGCAAGCGCCTCATCACCGCCGACACCCGCAAGGAGATGAAGAAGGTTCTCTCCGAAATTCAGGACGGCACCTTTGCCAGCGAGTTCATGCAGGAGTTCTCCTCCGGCCGCAGGATCAAGTTCCTTGCCACCCGCCGCGTAGAGAGCGAGCACCTGCTTGAGAAGGTGGGCAAAGAGCTCAGAAAGATGATGAGCTGGCTCAAGAAGTAAATTATTTTCACGGGGGCGTATCCAAATGCGCCCCCAAATTATAACAGGAGGATCAAAATGGAACTCAGAAGCGCAAACGTAACACAGGGCGTCGAGCGCGCCCCCAACAGAAGTCTTTTCTACGCCATGGGCTACACCAGGGAGGAGCTTGACCGCCCTCTCATCGGCGTTGTCAGCGCCCACAGCGAGATAGTACCCGGCCACTTCCACCTTGACAAGCTGGCCGAGGCCGTAAAGGCCGGCGTCCGCATGGCCGGCGGCACCCCTATTGAAATTCCCTCCATCGGCGTCTGCGACGGCATCGCCATGGGCCACATAGGCATGAAGTACAGCCTTGCCAGCCGCGAGCTCATCGCCGACAGCGTGGAGACCATGGCCATGGCCCACCAGCTGGACGGCCTTGTGCTGATACCCAACTGTGACAAGATAGTGCCCGGCATGGTAATGGCCGCCGTCCGTATGGACATTCCCGCCGTGGTTTGCAGCGGCGGCCCCATGATGGCCGGACGCTTCGAGGGCGAGGAAATCAGCCTTTCCAAGATGTTCGAGGCCGTGGGTTCCTACAAGGCCGGCATCATCAACGAGTGCCAGCTTCAGGAGTGCGAGGAGGGCGCCTGCCCCGGCTGCGGAAGCTGCGCCGGTATGTACACCGCCAACAGCATGAACTGCCTTTGCGAGTCCTTAGGCATAGCCCTGCCCGGCAACGGCACCATTCCCGCCGTACACAGCGGCCGCACGCTCCTTGCCAAGCACGCCGGTATGGCCATTATGGACATGGTCAATAAGGGCATAACCGCCCGTCAGATAATCAACGAAAAGTCCATCCGCAACGCCCTTGCCTGCGATATGGCTCTGGGCTGCAGCTCCAACAGCGTGCTGCACCTCATCGCCATTTCCAACGAGGCGGGCGTTCCCGTTGACCTTAATCTCTTCAACGAGATGAGCGCCAAGGTGCCTAACCTCTGTCACCTTGCCCCCGCCGGCCCCACCCATATGCAGGATCTGAACCTTGCCGGCGGAATCCCCGCCGTTCAGGCCGAGCTGATAAAGGGCGGCTACATTGATCCCAGCGCTCTCACCGTCACCGGCAAGACCGTGGGCGAGAACGTCAAGGGCGCGTACATCAAGGACGAGACACAGATCCGTCCCCTCACCAACCCATACAGTCCCACCGGCGGCATCCAGATACTCTGGGGCAATCTGGCCGAAAAGGGCTGTGTGGTAAAGCGCAGCGCCGTCGCTCCCGAGATGCTCAGGCACAGCGGCCCCGCCCGCGTTTTCGACAGCGAGGAGGATGCCATCGACGCCATATACAACGGCCGCATAGTTGACGGCGATGTGGTGGTTATCCGTTACGAGGGCCCCGTGGGCGGCCCCGGCATGAGGGAGATGCTCAATCCCACCTCCGCTCTGGCCGGCATGAAGCTGGACAAGACCGTGGCCCTCATCACCGACGGCCGCTTCAGCGGAGCCAGCCGCGGCGCGTCCATCGGCCATGTTTCCCCCGAGGCGGCCGTGGGCGGAACCATCGCTCTGGTGGAGGAGGGCGACACCATCGAGATCGACATACCCAACGCCTCCATCAACCTCAAGGTGGCGGAAGACGTTCTGGCTCAGCGCCGGGCAAAGCTCCAACCCCGCGAGGCAAATATCAAGACCGGCTGGCTGGCGAGATACTCCAAGCTGGTTGACGGCGCGGACAAAGGCGCCGTCATGAAGAAGGTTTATTAATAAGAAAGCCCGGGTCCGCCGAATGGCGGACCCATTTTTTTCGCCGCGCAGGCTCAGGTGAGAAATTTTCCTACCGAAATGCAAATTCCCTATTGCGAAATTTGCAATTATGTGTTACAATAATATAGTTGAAGCGTGAAAGTCCGATACGAAAGGGGAAGTAAAAGTGGAGACAAAATACATCTTTGTGACGGGCGGCGTGGTTTCCGGCCTTGGCAAGGGCATTACGGCGGCATCTCTGGGCCGTCTGCTCAAGTGCAGGGGCTACAAAATAACCATACAGAAGTTCGACCCGTACATCAATTTTGACCCCGGCACCATGAGCCCGTACCAGCACGGCGAGGTCTTTGTCACCGACGACGGCGCCGAAACCGACCTTGATCTGGGACACTATGAGAGGTTTGTGGACGAAAATCTGAACAGCAACTCCAATGTCACCAGCGGAAAGGTGTATTACAGCGTCATAAACAAGGAGCGCCGGGGCGACTATCTCGGCGGCACGGTGCAGGTAATTCCCCACATCACCAACGAAATCAAGGAGAGGATATACCGGGCCGGCAAGCACAACGTGGATTTCGTCATTACCGAAATCGGCGGCACCGTGGGCGACATAGAGAGCCTGCCCTTCCTTGAATCCATACGCCAGGTTCAGCGCGAGGTCGGCAGGGACAACTGTCTCTACATCCACGTTACGCTGGTGCCATACATAGCCTCCAGCGGCGAGCAGAAATCCAAGCCCACACAGCACAGCGTCAAAGAGCTGCTTAGCTTGGGCATCCAGCCGGACATCATCGTCTGCCGGACGGAGATACCGCTGGAAAAGGGCATAAAGGAAAAAATCGCCTCCTTCTGCAACGTGAACAAGGAGTGCGTGGTGGAAAACCTCGACGCCCCCACCCTTTACGCCGTTCCGCTGGCTCTTGAGGAGGGCGGACTGGCCACGGCGGTGCTGAGCTGTCTGAGGCTGCCGCAGGTCGAGCCCGACCTCACCGAGTGGCGGCAGATGGTGGACACGGTTCTCCACCTTGGCGAGGACGGCCGCAAGGTAAAAATTGCCCTCGTGGGCAAGTATGTGGCTCTGCATGACGCTTATCTCAGCGTGGCCGAGGCCCTGCGCCACGGCGGCATCGCCAATAAGATCGACGTGGAGATTGACTGGGTCGACAGTGAAAAGATAATCGCCGAGAACGCCGCCGAAATGCTGGCGGAGGCCGACGGAATACTGGTGCCCGGGGGCTTCGGCGACCGCGGCATCGAGGGCAAAATACAGGCCGCCCGCTACGCCCGGGAAAACAAAGTGCCATTTTTTGGCATTTGTCTGGGTATGCAGATGGCTGTCATAGAATACGCCCGCGACGTGCTGGGCCTGCCCGGCGCCAACAGCGCGGAGTTCGACGAAAACAGCCCAGACCCCGTAATCCACATCATGCCCGATCAGATAGACATCGAGAATATGGGCGGCACCCTGCGGCTGGGTCTCTACCCCTGCAAGCTCACCGAGGGCAGCCGCATCGCCGGTATATACAACGACGAGGTGATCTACGAGCGCCACCGCCACCGGTACGAGTTCAACAACGACTACCGCGAGGCTCTGGTGAAGGCCGGCCTGACGCTGGGCGGAATTTCACCGGACAACAGACTTGTCGAAACGGTGGAAATTGAGGATCACCCCTGGTTTATCGGCGTCCAGTTCCACCCCGAGTTCAAGTCCCGGCCCAACCGGGCCCATCCCCTGTTCGCCTCGTTTATCAAGGCGGCGGGAGAAAAGAAAGGGCTTTAACTGTTTATAATATCTAACAGGGAAGATTAGCTCTGACCTGAAAGAAAGGAAGTTTTATATGTACGACGTAAAATCAAAACACGCCGAGGAGTTCATCAACCATGAGGAAATCCTCGACACACTGGCCTATGCCGACGCCAACAGGACCAACGCTGAGCTCATCGATTCCATAATCGAAAAGGCGAAGCTGCGCAAGGGTCTGAGCCATCGGGAGGCCTCGGTGCTGCTGGCCTGCGAGCTGGAGGACCGGAACGAGGAGATTTACACCCTCGCCAAGCAGATAAAGGAGGACTTCTACGGCAACCGCATTGTCATGTTCGCGCCCCTGTACCTGTCCAACTACTGCGTCAACGGCTGCACCTACTGTCCCTATCACATGAAAAACAAGCACATCGCCCGCAAGAAGCTGACTCAGGAGGAGATACGCAACGAGGTCATCGCCCTTCAGGATATGGGCCACAAGCGCCTTGCCCTCGAAACCGGCGAGGATCCCGTCAACAACCCCATCGAGTACGTGCTGGAGTCCATCAAGACCATTTACTCCATCAAGCACAAGAACGGCGCCATCAGGCGGGTGAACGTGAACATCGCCGCCACCACGGTGGAGAATTACCGCAAGCTTAAGGAAGCCGGCATCGGCACCTACATTCTGTTCCAGGAAACTTATCACAAGGAAAGCTACGAAAAGCTTCATCCCACCGGCCCCAAGCACAACTACTGCTACCACACCGAGGCCATGGACAGGGCCATGGAGGGCGGCATCGACGACGTGGGCTGCGGAGTGCTCTTCGGCCTCGAGCTGTACCGCTACGAGTTCGCCGGTCTGCTCATGCACGCCGAGCATCTGGAGGCCGTGTTCGGCGTCGGCCCCCACACCATCAGCGTGCCCCGGCTCAAGAGGGCGGATGACATCGACCCCTCAACCTTTGACAACGGCATCGACGACGACACCTTCGCCAAAATAGTGGCCTGTATACGAATTGCCGTTCCCTACACCGGCATGATAATTTCCACCCGCGAAAATCAGAAGTGCCGCGAGCGCGTTCTCGAGCTGGGCATCAGCCAGATAAGCGGCGGCAGCAAGACCAGCGTGGGCGGCTACGCCGACGGCACCCTCGAGGACGAGGACGTCACCGAGCAGTTCGACGTAAGCGACACCCGCACCCTTGACGAGGTTGTGCGCTGGCTCATGGAGCGGGGCTTTATCCCCTCCTTCTGCACGGCCTGCTACCGTGAGGGCCGCACCGGCGACCGGTTCATGACCCTGTGCAAGAACCGCCAGATTTTGAACTGCTGCCACCCCAACGCCCTCATGACCCTTAAGGAGTATTTGATGGACTATGCCTCACCCGAGACCCGCAAAATCGGCGAGGCCCTCATCGAGAAGGAGATCGAGAAGGTCACCAATCCCAAGGTCAAGGAGATAGCCCGTAAAAATCTTGTTGAGATCGAGCACGGCTCACGGGATTTCAGATTTTAAGTTTTTCGGATGTAAAAGGAACAATAAAATAATAAAGTTGGGGCCCGCCGTATGGCGGGCCTTGAGCGTGTCGACTGTCTTATGGAAATTAGGAATTAGGAATTAGGAATGAGGAATAGATTGTGAGGTAAATTTATTTGTCGTTGGTGTGGCGGTGATGTAACCTCGGCGCCGTAGGGGCGCGCACTGCGCGTCCGCCATCAAACGTTTACGGCGGCAACAATAAACGAAATTATAAATCAAAACTCCCTGTACCGTCTTAAGGTAAATATGAAAAACAGTGTAGCTGCCAAATTAATATTCCTCATTCCTCACTCCTAATTCCTCATTAAATAAAACCTATGCCCGCTTTATTCCTCATTCCTCACTCCTAATTCCTCATTAAATAAAACCTATGCCCGCTTTATTCCTAATTCCTCACTCCTCATTCCTAATTACCAAGTAGGGGCGCTCATCGGGCGCCCGCCATCAAACGTTTACGGTGGCAACAATAAACGAAATAATAAATCAAAACTCCCTGCACTGTCTTATGGTAACCACGACAGACGAAAAAGGCTTCCCCTCGAGGGGAAGCTGTCGGCGAAGGCCGACTGATGAGGTGTAGCCGCTGTGCGGCGTTATTTCACCGTGTAAAACATAAAAACGCACGAAAAAAGGGCCCGCAATGCGGGCCCTTCGTGGGTTGTTTAATACCGATTAAGTCAGTTGCTCAAGCTGCCCTTCCACTGATTGAAGCCTTCTTTGATACTATCCTCAATACTTGCAAAACCCTTGTCGTCATTTTGACTTCCGGCGATGAGAAGAACGTCATTATCGGCCATAACGCTGCCTCTCGTGGCAAGCTCTCTTGTTTCTACAATCGGGGCCTTAAATTCTTTTTTCATGTCAATCAGCCTCCTTCTTACAGTTCGGGAATGAAGTCCTGAGCGGCGTCGGCACCCTCGGCTTCAAGTTCCTCAATAAGTGTTTCTACAAATTCAATGTTTACGCTGTCAAGGGACAGGGTGATGGCCTCGGCTGTGACGGCGTTGCTGAGTGTAACTGTGTTACCATCTTCAGCAATTGTAATGACCATAGTGTCATAAGTTTGTTTATCGCTTGTTCCTTTGGCCTCTGCGTCGGCGCTGCCAAAGTAAACCGTACTCTGACCATCAAGCACAAAGCCTATACCAAGCTTGAATAAATCGTCCTTGATTTTAAGTGTGATTGCTTCAGGTGTGATGCTGCTTGACGATGTATCAAGTATGCCCTTAAGCACATCGGTGAATTCTGAACCGGTATAGTACACGCCACCCTTGGCAATAACATCATTTATAGCTGCCGTCTTGTTAGAATCAACGCTCTTAAGATCACTACTTGCCAAAGCACTGACAACAAGGCTGTAAACGCTGGCGGCGGCGGACTCGGGTCCTTCAAGACCTTCCTTGCTTACAACAACGGCTTTGTAAATGCGGTTGGTAACGTTAGTGGATACAGATACGCCGGCCTGACCCTCAGTGAGAGTCGTGTCACTCTCTACTACCTTTTCATCAGCGCCACCGTCTTTGTTTTCGCCGTAAACTCTGATGACATCGCCGGCTTTAACATTTTCGCCGGTAAAGTCAACGGTGAACTTACCGTCTTTCCAACCCAACTCGGGAGCAAGGGTAGTTTCGGGAGCCTTAACAACCTTAATTGTGGTTGCGGCATCACCGATAGTAACCACGCCGTCCTTGGCAGTCTGTTCGCTGTCTACTACAACCTTAGCAAGGCCGTTAGTATAAGCTTCTCCGGCATAAACGCGAACAACATCGTCTTTAAGCGCATAGAACTCATTACTGTTCATCTTGGAGCCGTTCTTTGTAATAAGCGCACCATCCTCGGCATCGGTAACTGTTACCTTTACGCCGTTCTTAACTTCAATATAAGAAGCATAACCTTCGGCCATACCGTTAAATGCGGCCTGAGTTTCGTCAACAAAACCAACAGCGCCGGCTTCGGCAGCGAGAGTAACTGTTATCGTACTTTCGGATTTTGCTTTTGCAGCCTTAACAATATCAGTTATGTCAACTGTCCTATACTCTGGGGGATTGAATTTTACTTCATTTCCATTATTAAGAGTCCACGATGTTGTATACGCTGAAATATCATCCTTCGACACGGCAAGACGAATAGAACTGTTCCCTCCGTCTGCCTGATCTCTGTATGAACCGGCTGCAATATTGAGTATAGCTACTTGATTGTCCTGAAGCTCAGGAGTTGTGAATGTCATTTTTACAAATCTGTAACCGCCATAACCATCAACATTTTCGTACAAATTTTTACCGTCCGCATCTTTATATGTTCCTTTTTTTTGGCCGGTAACGGCTTTGTATCCTTGGAGAGTAAAATCGGAGTTGCCATTTGAATCCTTTTCTACATTAGTTGCTGCGTAATCAGTTACAGATACGGGAGTAAATATTATAGCGGCTTCGGTATCGGCTTCAATCGATTTTTCTGCAAAACGATAAATCTTGCCGTCGCTGTAAATATTACGGGCAGGGATAGTGTCACCGATTTTGTAAGCCTTGACCCCAATTGTTCCCAGCGACGTACCCTCAACAGCAGTCTTGTACTCAATAGATGAATTCCTATATTTCTCTTTATCTGTCCAAGAAATACGGAAATTTTCAACTGTAACGTCACCTTCAGCAGCACTATCACTTACTTTATTTGTAGTTACTGTTATTGTATCAAGCTGGGCAACGGCATTTCTGTAACCAAGAGGTTCTTTTTCACTGTGAAGTATCGTGCCGTCCGGATTATAGATCGTGGCAGTATAAGTATCAGCCTCTGTATCCGTAGTAATGAAAACTCTGTACTTGGCGTCTTCATTTACTTTGAAATTTCCGGAATCATCGGGTGCGCTGTTCTTCTTAAAGGTAAAACTGGTGGGGTCATTGCCGAAGTATGTGCCCTGTATGCCTATGGCGTTTCCGCCTTTGCCGAATGCAGGTGGGTCACCGGCTGTAATTACCTCGCCGCTATTGCCTAAGAATATACCTACATTTCCTGCGCCATTTCTATTTTTTATCAGAGTGGAAATATTTTTGTATGTTACATCAAACTCAAAACTTACATTACCGGCTACAGGAACTTTAAACTTGTGCTGAGCGTCATTCGCACCCTGTGTATTTGTAGATTGAATGGCGGCAACAAGTGAATCATCGTCACAATCAACGACCTCCACCTCGATGGTGGGTTTAATTTCTGCATGACCATCAACTGTACCGGTAAATGTGTACGTCCCAACACCAAGACTTTCGTCTGCCTGTTTTCCACTTGCTTCGGTCCATTGAGATACCGTACCGGGGATATTTACCTCGGGCTCAGCCTCAGATGTAAGGATAACCTTAGTGGGAAGATTCGGGTTATTGCCCTTGATAACGGTTTTCTTTTCAATGGGCGCAAAACCGTCAGGCTCAACCGCTTCCTCCTCAAGCGCAAAAAGCTGGAAGCCAGTGAAACCAAAATCGGAGTCTCCAAATGATGTTCCATAAATCGCATAAACAGTGGAACCAAGCGATGACTTGTCGAGGACAAACTCCTTCTTTGTCCATCCTTTGTCAATAGCAATATCTCTGGTCAAACCTTCTCTTCCGTCATTATACCAAGATGAGAAGCCGCCGATAGATGGAACATTTTGTGATTTGCCGGGTGACCTTGAAAGGCTTGTATCCAGCGTGGCGGCCTGCATACGATGGCTACCGGCCGCAAATTCACTTGAACTGTGCGTATAATACGACAAAACGAATTTATCGGCGTCTTGTCCTGAAATGTCAACATATCTGAATACGTTCATTGACTTTTTAACGACATTCTCTATCCAATGTACATCGTTAGCCTCTTTTATGCTGAACACGTCAGATGGAGTTTTAAGTGCGCTTCCAAGCACGCCATCAGTGCCTGACCTGTCATACCAATTCGATACGCCATCACTAAAATCTCCGTTATCAATAATGTTGGTGCCAGTGAGCTTATACTTTGTACCTTCAAATACTATCGTGTCGTTTGCTTTATAGTCAACAGGGAGTATGGTAACTGTCTTAGCCCGACCTGTGGCGGTAACGCTGCCAACCATAGCAGAGGGTGTAAGTTCTACATCTGTTATTTCTTTCTGAGGAGTAACATTGCCGTTTTGGGCATCTACTACATCAGAATTGGACTTCCAAGTTACAGTAAAACTCCCCTCAAAACTATCGCTTACTGTGGAAGGAAGCGTAACTTTTGACTTTGCCACAGAACCGAGCGGCATTTCGTTAAGCGCATTGCGCACTGTCTGTGCGTTGGATGTAGTAGGTGCCGCATAACTGATAGTTAAGTCCATGAGGCCCATGTTTGAATACTGGACACTCCAGTAATGAGCTGTACCAGTTATTGAGCCAAAACCATTTATTTCCGGCACATTATTGGTATGTTTACTCTGTCCGCCAACATTATATGTTACCAAATAACTGCCGTCATCCTGAATTTCAGCAACTATTTCAAATTCTGTCCCACGTGCGGCTAATACTTGAGCTCTGTCGCCTTCGAGATAGGGTGTCTCATTACTATCAAGTCCAATTTTTATGGACGGGTTATCTGTTCCTACATCGGCAAAAAACCTTGCAAATACTTTGCCATCAAGATCCTTGAATTCCCAAGTCTGATAGTTTGCCCATTGGTCATCAGAAGCAAACTTAAATTTAATATCCAATTTTGTTGCAGCGGCACTTTTTGAAGCGTCATTAAGTGTAGCTGTCAGGACATCATCGGCTACCCCTCTATTGGATACATGGAAAAACATAAGAGCGGGATGTTCATTGCTAACACTGCCCCATACGCCAGTTCCGCCATAATTTGTATTAAAATTAACTCCATTCGGGAGACTCCATGGCAATTTGCTTTTATCTTTTAAATCTCCCACTCCAGAACCTGATTGTGTGTATAAATCAGATGAAGTGTATTGTGTGTAATCGAAAAGGGTGACTTCATCTCCGCCCGCCGCGCTTGCGACAAGTCCAAACGCGGGCACTACTGCCATTACCATGGCGAGGACCACGGCAACAGACAGAATTTTTTTGATTCTCATTGTTAATTTCCTCCTTAAATATTATTTGTTTGTAATATTTATAACGACTTTTGGTGCAACTTCTGATAAGGGGAAGTTATCGGAAGTA
>CANQRB010000005.1 GCA_947626145.1 uncultured Clostridia bacterium
TATCCAGCAAGTAAACCGGCATCGTCTGTTGTAACAGCTATATTGCCGCTTACTCCCAAGTTTGTTACTGTACCGGTCACTTCACCGAACAAACCGCTATAGTCATACTCACTGCTTGTTATGGAAAGTCCGCTTATGGTATGGCCCATGCCGTTGAAATAGCCAGTGAAGTCCTGCGAATATCCTATGGGTGTCCATTCACCGTAAGTTGACAAATCAATGTCATCCATAAGATAATACGTTCCCGCCAAATCATCCCTTACTGCATTTAATTCCATCACGTTGTAAATCAACTTTGGTTTTGGCTCTTCCTCCGCTGCTACCGATAAACTCGGTATAACAGCGAGAATCATGAAAATTGCTAATACTAAACTCGCAAATTTCCTCCTCATGCAAATTCCTCCTGTCAAAAATATAAATTTTGCGCAAATAAAAAAGTGCGCAACCGAAGTCACGCACCAAAAAACGCTGCAATGACTTCTTGTTGCTACACAGTTATCATTTAATAGACTCAGAGCCGATAAATGAACGCCAAAGCAGGCGTTTTTTACAAAACGCCATCGGCTCTTTGAGCACTATTAAACTGTGTAGCATAATGATTGTATCACAAAATATTTTGATTTGCAATACTTTTTCATAAAAATTTATTCTTCATCAACGCTTTCCTTTATCATCCTCCTAATAGTCTTTTCCGAATAGTTATACTTTTTTGCAAGCTGTTTTACGTTCCCGCCATCGTACTCCATAGGCACAATCATCTTGACATAATCAGGATTGTGGAGCTTTTGAGGAAAATTTATTTGGGTGCCATGGTACATATTATAAATTTTCAAGGCCGCATTAAGGCCGATCTCCTCCGCAATCTCGTTATAGACCTGATTATACATGGCAGGAATGGATTTTTCGGGCATAGGCAACACCTCGTAAGGTAATTGTACCATATTACAAATCCTCGTTCAAATCTCAATGTCCTTGAATTTGTCCGTCCACCTTGTCATGAATAAACGACGTGACGTCCATCTCGGCTAATATCCACTCATGGACTTTCGGACACAGCGGGTGATAATACATCTTGCCTTGGCTGTCGGCTATACAGTATATCTTCTTTTGGGTGTTTTGAAGCAGCTTTAAAACCTCTATCTTCCTATGTACCGCCTTTTTATTGCCGTCCTTGCCCGTCCCCACGGCGTAGATAATATCATCTGCCTTTGAAAGCGATGTCTTTATGGCTTTAAGGTTTTCTTCATCGTCACTTTCCCCGATTTCCCCACTTGAAAATAGATTGACTATATAACAGGAACCATATCCCAACCTTACAAGGTTGCTTATACAGAGATTTGTGCTTCTGTCGAAGCTTATTCCGTCTGTATATCCGGCCATCATCATTATCACCATGGCGCATGGCAACTCTTTGTTCCACTCTATCCTCAGATAGAAACGCTTGCCTTCCTCACATGATACCTCGGTTTTTAAGGTGTTTTTAACAATCATTTTTCATCCTCCTTAGCTTGATAAAGCATAAATTTCTTTCCTGTCAACGGTCAAAGAGGTGTCAAACTCGTCATTGACTCCCAAGCCCGTTTTAAGGCTTATCTCCACATGGTCTCTGAACACAAGAACGCTTTTCAGAATACGGTGCAAAAACAGCCTCCCATCCACAGATGAGGGGCTGTTTATACACATCTTGCATTGAGAGATTATTTCGTCAATATCCTTATCGTCATATACATGGCTGATTTTTGCGTTCAGCTTTTCCATCCTGCTAACGACAGCGGATTTCTCGGCCTGTAGCTTGTCCATGGTTTCATATATCTCGTCATAGCTCATTCCTCCCGTTATCATGGACATAACATTATCTATCCTTTGATTAAGCTCCACAAGCTCATCGGTGGATGTGGCTATCTGAGTGTTAATGTTTTCCATGTTCTTATGGATATAACGGTTTATTCTATCCATCATCTTCTTAACGACAGATTTTTTACCAAAGAAAGATTTAATAAGACTTAGAACGTATGCCTCTATATAACCCCGATTGATTTCTTTGTTGCTACATCTGTCCTTGTGAGTGGGACAGCGGTATGTGACATAAAGATTTTTGTTTCTGCCGCTGTATCTGCGGTTGCCGTACATGGCTCTGCCGCAGTAGCCGCAACGGATAAAGCTCCCTAAAAAGTATCTCTCCTTGGGCCTGTTTCGTGCGGGAGCTTCCCTGTTTTCAGCTATGATATTTGACACTTTGAGGAATGTTTCCTCGCTTACTATCCGTGGACAGCCGTCGGGAATACGGATTATCTCGTCATTATCTTTGTATGAGTGAGTGTTTCTTGTCCCCATGGGGCTTTTGCTGGACGACTTATTATACACATATACCCCGTGATATTTTTCGTTGGTGAGAATGGAGTATAAACTGTTGCGTTGAAAGGGCTGGCCCTGCTTAGTGAGATAGCCCTTTCGGTTAAGCTCTGAAATGATGGTATCGTAGGATATACCCTGTGAATATCTGTCGAAAATAAGCCTTACAGCCTCGGCCTCCGCCTCATTGATAACAAGATGTCCGTCCGGCGACACGTCATAACCCAAAGGCGGAATACCGCCCGTATGCTTGCATTGCAGAGCGTTTTCTTTCAATCCCTTCATGACCTCACGGGCAAGGTTTTTGCTATAATACTCCGACATACCCTCAAGCAGGGCTTCAAGAATTACCGACTCCGGCGAACTGTCGAGATTTTCAAGCACGCTGTAAACCTTAACTCCGTTCTTTTTAAGCTCGTTTTTGTAGATTGCGCTGTCGTAACGGTTGCGGCTGAACCTGTCCAGCTTATGCACAAGAACGATGTCAAAGATGTGCTTGGAGCTGTCGGCTATCATTTGTAGAAACTCCGGCCTTTTGTCGCTGCTCGTACCGCTTTTGGCCTCGTCAATGTACTTTTCCACTACTTGGAGCTTATTCTGTTCGCAGTATTTAGTCATTGCCCTGATTTGAGCGTCGATACTTTCCGACCGCTGATTGTCGGAAGAATATCTTGCGTACATGGCGACTCGCTGTGGTGGCGATGTTCTCATGATTTTTACCTCCCATATATAGATTTGGCCCATAGGAAGATGATTTCCTATGGGCCTCACTATTATTATATATGGTTGATTGGGGGATTGAGACGGAGATTATTTTTCAAACATGGAGGATATTTCATCGAATATCTTAGAAATAATGGTTTTGTCATGACAAATAACACATACACTTTGATAGGCGGGAATGTATGTTATTTTTTTAAAATTATATTCCTTCTTTAACTTTTGGCACAGCCGTCTTTCGCAATTATTTACTGTAGGAATGGAAATGATTTGTTTGGTTTGTTGTATGGGTTTACCAGTAATTAGGTTTTGCAATTCATAATCCGAAGTTTGTTCAATATCATTTTCATCGGAATTGTCTATTTTTTCGACCCATAGTCGCCTAATCCCTGTGTCTCCATACTCGTTAATTACATATTTTTCTGATTTATTTTCAAGCCCTATCCGTTCAAATAGCTTTGAGATGCTGCAATCTCTCTTATAATTTACAACAAATTTAGAATTTATCATTTCTCTGTACTCAAATAGTTTTTTATAGGGGTCTTTCAAAACAAGTTGACGTACTTCTTCGTGTGATTCCTCGGGGATATAGCTTTTTGCCATAATTTCACCTCATATTGATTTTTTATAGCTGAACTCTAACTTTTTTGTTTCCAATATAATTCGTTATACCCCGTTCCCTCTTTGAGGTTAAATGAATTATGATGGAAACTTTCTATGAAATCGGTGATATTTTACAATATTTCCAAGTTATATATGGAAACTTTCCGATTTACAAATTGCATTTCCAAATGTATAATGGTATCGAAGTACTTCAAAATAAGCAATAATGGAGGTAAGAATATGAACCGTAAAATAGCGCCATATGATAGAGGCCTTTACAAGAGGGCAGGAAAATGGCACATAAATGTGGACAGATTTACTGATTATTTAATATCCACGTTACATTTGGTGTATGAGGACGATGCTTTCCGATGTTTTGGTAACAGCACTCGACGCTATAAAGGAAACGTCGAGTGGATAAGAGTGATTCTGGAAACCAACATTAGGAATTTCCAAGGTCTTTATACCAAAGACCTTGAGAACGAGTGCTTTGATCTTATCACTGAAAAATTGAATCAAGGGAGTATATAATGTGAATTCCACTCCTAACGAAGCTGATGTTGGCATTTATTATAATGACAGGGGCCGCCCGTATTTAGATCCGATGATTTACGCAAAGCATATTACGAAAATTTTGAATATCTGTTATTATCAAAAAAATTTTTATGTTTATCGTCATGGCCGGTGGACGCACTGGCCAGACGATAAGATCAAGGCTTTTTTATTTAATTATATCAATGATGTTAACGATCAAGTATTTAATCCGAAAGTAGAGAAAGATTATATCTTGTACATAATGAGAAAATGCTATTCCGACAAGGGCTTTAACACCAATCGGAACTATATCAATTTGAAAAATGGTATTTTAAAAATAGACAACCGGAAGTTATATAAGCATACGCCGAAACTACGAAGCACTATACAGTTGCCCTTTTCGTATGACCCTGAGGCCAAATGTCCACGATTTAAGAGATTTCTAATAGACCTGTTCCTTGGAGATGATGAAATTATAACGGTGGTGCAAGAGCTATTCGGCTACTGCTTGTCCGCAGACATGGAGGCTCAAAAGTTTTTCATCCTACATGGCGGCGGGGGAAATGGCAAATCCGTGTTTTGTGACATACTGCGGTGTTTGGTTGGCGAGGAAAACTGTTCAGCACTTCCCATAAAGGAACTGTCGCAGAAGTTCTCATTGGCCGACATTGACGGTAAGCTACTTAACATTTCTGGAGAAAACGAAAAAGACAGAGGTAAGGTGTACAACAGCCAACAGATAAAAGCCATAACCGGTGGAGACGTACTTAAGGCCGAGCGCAAACACAAAGATGTTTTTTCACTTAAGCCAGTTTGCAAGTTGGTGTTTGCCGCTAATAATTTGCCTTTGTTCAATGATGATTCATATGGATTTTTGCGCAGAATAATGGTTATTCCGTTTGAAGCGACATTCCGTAAGGAAGATGGAACAGCCGATGTACATCTGCTTGAAAAGTTAAAGAAAGAATTACCTGGAATTTTTAACTTTGCACTGGATGGCCTTATGAGACTGCGTAGTAATGATTATAAGTTTTCGCACTCTGAAAAGATTGATAAATGCTCATTTATGTATGGGCGAAATATGAACCCGTATGTAGATTTTGTTCAAAATAATATAATGATAACCGGTGACTCAGATGACCTCGTTAGGAAGTCAGACATTTCGGAAGCCTTCATGCAATGGGCGAAAGACAATGGAAAATCTGAACTTTATGGCATTAGCCCGCAGAAGCTTTGGCGTGAGATAAATCTTGTGTTTAGCCAAATGAACAAGGAACTATGCACTAAAAAAAGTTCAGGTGTACGATATGTTGTCGGTGTCAAGATGATCGTATGACTCCCGTGGGAGAGGATAAACCTCTCCCACTAACAATATCGAAATGGTTTAGGAGGCACAGTCAAATGAGCTGTATCATAAAAATAGATACGAGCAGGAAAAAACTCTATAAAAGAGTGTACACGCGGGATAGTGTATCTGTAGAAGAAAGTCCCGACGTAAGCGCAGCTGAGATGTGTGAATATATATTAGGCCTTATTGAAAAAAATAGAAAGGAATGTGCAAATAATGAGCAGAAGAAAGAATTTAAGTGTATTTGAAGAAAATACTACTAAAGAAGCAGACAAACTGATTTACGCCGTGGGTTATGTGAGATATTCTTCTGATAATCAGAGGCCAGAATCAAATGTAGAGCAAACAGGCATAATTCTCAAGTTTGCGAAAGAAAAAGGTATAACGGTACTTGAAGTTTTCAGTGATGATGCTGTATCAGGAACGAGTACCAAGGGTAGAACAGGCCTTGAAAAAATGATAGACTTTATCAAGAAAAATCCCGGAAAGGTGAGATATGTCATAGGGCATAAGGTAGATAGGATGGCAAGGGATGTTGGTGACTACTATGCCATTAAGAAAGAATTGAAACGCTACGGTGTAGATATGATATTTGTAAATGATGGTTTAAGCACAGAAAATCCAGAAAGCATTCTCCATGAGTCACTCCTAACAGGAGTGGCAGCATACCACTCTATTAATTTAAGTAGAGAAGTTATGAGAGGGCTTGAGTATAACGCTGAAAATTGTATGTCGACAGGCGGGAAACCACCTCTTGGGTACGAGGTTGACCCTGACACTTTAAAGTATGTTGTAAATGAAGCTGAGGCAGAGATTGTTAAGCTTATATTTAAAAGGTATGGAATGGATGGATATTCCTATGCTGAGATAGCAGAAGAACTTAATAACAAAGGTTATACTACGAAACGTGGCAACAAATTTAAAAAGAACTCACTAATAGATCTTCTTAAAAATGAAAAGTATAGGGGTATATATACATATAATAAGGCCGCATCTAAGGATGTAGACGGCAAGCGTAATGGTCATAAGAGTAAAGCCGATGAGGACATCATAAGAGTCGAAGGTGGATGTCCGAGAATTATATCCGATGAACTATGGAATTTAGTTCAAGAACGTAAGAAGTGTAATGCAAGCTACAGTACCAAGCATTTTTATCCTCTTAAGGATAAAATCTATTGTGGAGAATGCGGCTCAAAGATGGGTGGCAATCATAAACCTTCAGGTAGTAACAAAAAGAGATATACTACCTATGACTGCATTGGTAGAAAGAACGATTCAGGGTGTACTAATAAGGGCATAAACGCTGAATATATAGAGCAGTTTGTCACTCGACAACTTAAGCATATGTTTGTAGGGGATAAAGCTATAAAAGAGCTGACTAATATAATTAATCAGCATATAGCCGAAAATCGTACTTCCGTAAAGAAAGCTATTAATGACGCTAAACGCCAGCTAAGAATAGTTCAAGATAAAATCAATAATATAGTAAAAAGCGTAGAAAATGGCCGTTCATTAGAGCCTTTTGAAGAACGTCTTAAGGGACTTAACGTCCAAAAGACCAATCTTAACGCTCATATATCAAATTTATATCAAGAACTTAACGCAGAACGGCTCTCAGAAAAGGATATTATAGCTATAAGAAATAATTTTGTTGACACGTTGCTTACCGATGAACCTTTATCAAGAATAGTTATTCAGAGGTACGTTAATAGAGTGATTGTATATCAAAATCGTGTAGAGGTTTTCTTTAACTCCTATAGAAACATTAGAAAACAATAAATTTATTTCAGCACCCATACTATAATTTTAGCATGGGTGCATTTTTTTGTCAATAAAAATATTATAAATAATAGTAGTGAGTGTATATATTTACTACAATATACTTATAATTCATTTTTCGTAAGTTTGATACGAATATCGTAACCACTACTACGAAACAAGGTGTTTGAAGATAAAAAAATATAGATTGTTAGTGAGTTTTTTGATTTCGTAACCAGCGGTGGTTACGCTTATCCGTATAATATGGGTAAAGTGAAGTGAAATCTTGAATACAGGCTTCGGCTCCACCAATCCAGAGCCAGACGAACCCGATGGTCTTGTCTGGACTCCTAACCATTTTACAAACCAATTTCATAAAAAGAAATCCTCCACACTTGCCGTGTGGGGGATTTCTTTTTATGGGTTCGCACACCGCTAAGGCCTGAGGCCAATCTTGGACCCTCTCAAGTTTATTACCCATTTCACATACAGCTTTCGTGTGCGGAACATAGTCGCAAAGGACATTATAAAATCCGCTGTTATAAGCGCCATAAGCGCTATTCCGACGACCTTCACAACCGTGGCCGGCATATTGTGTATATAATCCATAAGTGGGGTAAAGCCGTATTTCATAAACAGGGTGAGAAGCGCGCCAAGGCCCAGCGAGGTCGGCACCGAGGTGTATTTCGTTATGTGGAGTGGAATCCACGTGTAATTCCAATATTCAAAGCCGAATTTACGCTCGATAAAAGTACCGAGTATCAGCTCGCCAAGGCTAATCAATACCACCGACATGAGAAAATACAGCACGCAGCTGCCCTTTTTGCCTAGGGATATATTGAACCGTTTATTGATCCTGAGAGAGTCGGGAGTTCCCACCAGAATGTAAGCGCCTATTATCACCAGCCCATATCCCAGAAGGAACGGCAAGTTCATGTTCCTGTTGTCAACATAGCCTTTTGACAAGGCAAGCCAGCAGTTTTCCAGCACAAAACCGAGAAATGACACCAACACGGCCATAAAATTAAGTTCATAAAAATTATAAGTAGATGTCATGATTATCACCTGTAACAGTTATAAAATCTTATATATTATACATATTATCCTTTATCATTTCAATCACCGCTTCCCTGAGCGGCGGCGGGGTGAGCACCTCGACCCTGTCCAGATAGTGTACCGCCCAAAGCTTAAGCCCCAGGAACGAGCCGGTGACAGTCATATTAAAGGTTCCGTCCCCATTGTCCACCATGTGCGCGTCATGACCGAAAGTGTCCACCATATAGTCTATGGCCTCATTTTTACAAAGGAGCTTGGCGGTCACCGTTTCGCCGCCGTACATGAGCACGCCGTAGTTGGCGAAGTCCTCCGGACGGAAATCCTCCGGCGGATCAACGGCCGTCATGTCGGTCTTGGTCACGTTCCTTATTTTGTCCACACGGTAGGGCGCGACGTTGTTGAAACCAACCGTCACGCACAACAGATAGTAAAATCCATTGGCGGCATACAGGGCCAGCGGGCTGGCACTGTACCGTTTCTGACGCCTTTCGACCAGTTCGCCGTTCAAATCATAACGGCAATATGTGAACTGTACTATTTTCTTTTCCGATATTGCCTCGTCCAAAAGCTCGATATTCAGAAAAAGCTCCCTATTCGGAGACTTGCGCACATGGTCCAGAACACGGAGGTGCCTGTATCTCCGGCGCTGGTGGACGGGCAGCAGTTCCTGAAGCTCGGATATTAAATTTTCGGTCTGCTTTTTCGGTATCGCGGGATTGGAATAAACCGAGTCCATAAGCAGCCGAACCTCAGGCAGCTCAAAAAGCCGACTCATCAGGCAATACCCACGGCCATCCTTGTTGTAGCCGGAAATATCCCAGCCCAAGGCTTCCAGCGTCTGGAGGGAGCCGGTGACCGTCCGCCGATCCACCTCAAGGCCAAATTCCGTCCGCATAAGGCGTTGGATCTCCGGCATGGAAAGAAAGCGCTCCGGCGAGGAATACTTGTATAACAGACTCAGGATGCACAACGTATTCGCCTTTGATGTAAGCTGAATCCCTTCGTTCCGAGGATTGTAATGGGCGATCCTGTCTATTTCCACAAATTCCCCGTCCGACGCGGGCAGCCCGGGTTTTTCGGTTCCCTTTTCGGGCAGAGGTATATCGGCCTCGGCGCAGGCGGCGCGGAGCTTGGAAACGCTCACGTCATACTTTTTCGCCGTCCCTGTGAGGGAGGTTTTCCACAGCTCGTCAAAAAGCTCCTCGCGCTTAACTTTCACTTTTTCCATATTTCCACTTCCTTTGTATTATATCATAGCACCGTCCGACCTAAAACGCAATATGGCAAAGTGCAATTTTTTGCGCATAAAAATTTGTACAAAATGTCCAAATAAATCAGCGGGCCACGAACCGTTGTGGCATCGGATAATACCCCAACAAAAAATCAACTCACGCACCCTTTGAGTAAACGCTGAATAAACAGCACAAAGTTTACTTTGAGGGTGCGACCACATGGACAACATAATGAAACACAAAAAATTTCAACTCACACACCTTTTATTATACTCAAGCGCAGCAAGGTGGATTCTCTTTTTATGTTTTAATTATATTGTTAAACACATAAGTTATTATAAACCAATATTCATAAAAAGTCAACACTTTTTTAGCAAAAAATTACAACATATTATCGCCAATGCGCCGCTCCGAAAGCCGGCGGTAGGTGGAAACTATGACCGCCACGGAAATCAAAAAGGTCAGTATATCTGACAGCGGCATGGAGTACAACACCCCGTCAAGGCCAAACCATCTCGGCAGCAACAGGGCAAAGCCAACTCCGAACACAATTTCTCTCACCATTGACAGCATGGTCGAAGCCGCCGCCCGGCCCATCGCCTGAAGGAAGATAAACGCCGCCTTGTTTACACAGGCAAAAATCATCATGCAGAGATATATTCTGAAGGCCTTTACGGCAAAATCAGTGTAATATGCGCTCTCGTTCGCCGCGCCGAATATGGCTATAAGCTGCCTTGGGAAAAGCTCGACAATCAGCAGCGCCGCGGCCCCCACCGCCGCCTCGCAGACGAGCAGAAGAGTAAACAGCCTTTTCACCCTGTCCTTCTTCCCCGCTCCAATATTAAAGCCCACGATCGGTATGCAGCCGGCCGCCATGCCAACCACGATGGATATAACTATCTGGAAAAATTTCATCACAATACCAACGACCGCCATTGGTATCTGAGCATATTGGGCCTGAGAAAAAATTGCGTGCTCCGCCCCGTAAGTGCGTATCATGTTGTTAATTGCCGCCATTGCCGCCACGAGAGAGATCTGGGACAAAAAGCTGCAAATCCCCAGCGGAATCATCTTGCCTATTATCCGGCCGCTGAGGCTGAAGCCCGATCTTGTCAGCTTTACGGATTTAGTATGGAAAAGATACCAAACCGCCAGAGCCGCGGTTATGATCTGACCGGCCACGGTTGCCACGGCCGCGCCCATCATTCCCCATTTGAAAGCGAAAATGAAGATAGGATCGAGTATAATATTCGCCGCCGCGCCGGCAAGGGTGGACGCCATGGCAAATTTGGGACTTCCGTCGGAGCGTATGATAGGATTCATGGCCTGTCCGAACATATAAAACGGTATGCCGAGAGTGATATAAAAGAAGTATTCCTTTGAATAATCGAAGGTTTCACGGTTGACCGTCCCGCCGAAGGCCCTGACAATGGCATCTTGAAACAGGAGATAAAGGGCGCAGAGCACAATTCCGCTCAGAACGGACAGCACAACGGAGTTACCCATGCCGGTTTCCGCGTCGCCGCTTTTCTGCCTGCCAAGGCTCAGGCTCACAAAAGCGCAGCAGCCGTCGCCGATCATGACGGCTATTGCCAGGGCGATCACCGTCAGGGGAAAGACCACCGTGTTTGCGGCGTTGCCGTAGGAACCCAGATAATCCGCGTTGGCAATAAAAATCTGGTCCACAATATTGTAAAGCGCCGCCACCACCAACGAAATTATGCAAGGCACGGCATATTTTCTCATAAGAGTACCCACTTTTTCCTCCGCGAGATAATTGTTCGACTTTTCCATTTCTGTCACCTCAATTTAAAATAATCCGCATAAAGAAAACGGCGCGTAAACCCGATCTGGATTTACGCGCCGTCCGCTACACGATGTATATATTATACCACGGCCCGCACGGTTTTTCAAAGGGCATTTTCAACAATTTTTCAAGTTTTATAATCAGGTCAATACAACACAAATGCCCTATTTCCCCCCGGCCGGACGCCTGACGACCCCCTTGAACCACTCCACATCACTTTTGCCCGTAACGCGCAGCAAATACAGCATAACGGCATACACGGCCGCGGCGCAGGCCATTCTCGCCGCAATTCCCACCGGCAGACACAGAGCAAGCCGGCCCGAAACGGCCGAGGCAAAAACAATGCGCAAAAGATCAAACAGCCCCACGTCCACATCGGCAACCTTCAAAAGGCGGCCGAAGCTGAGAACGAAATTGAAGCACTCGCACACGTAAATGCTCACGCCGTAGCCCGTTATGGCGTATCTGGGTATGAGTATGTAAAGCAGCACCACGTTCAGCGTGGCCTCGGCTATGTTGATTATCATCGCCTTCATGTGCTGGCCCAGCCCTTTAAGACAGCCGTCGGTCACCATGTCGCAGTACATCACCGGAATAAGCGGGGCAAAGCAGCGGACATAACGCCCCACCTCGGGGCTTTTGTATACCGCGATCCCCAGCTCATCGCCGAAAAAGTACATCAGACCGGCCACGCAGACCGAAAAAGTGAGCCCTATTTTAATCACCCGGGTGGCCATATAGTCAATGCCCCTCTGTCCCCCCTCGCTCTGAGCGGCGGTAAGACGGGGAATAACCAGCTCGGCCAGAGCCGTAAGCAGGGCCGAGGGAAAGAGCAGCATGGGAAAGGCCATTCCGTGTATCGAGCCGTAAGCGGCAAAGGACGAGTCAAAATCCGCGCCCGAACGCTGGAGCCCCTTTGGTATGAGGATATGTCCCAGCGAATTGAGGCCGGTCCGCATATACGCGCTTACGGCTATCGGCATTGCCGTGCCGAAAAGCCGCCTCAGATACGGAGCCTTTTGCGGCCTTGACGGGATGCGCCGGATGTCAATAATATAAAGAGCCGTAAGAGCGGCACAGCTGACGGCTTCGCCGACAGACGCCGCCACCGCCAGCGCGGCGCAGGTGTTCCCTATCCCGCCACCGAAGGCGCCGAGAAGCGCCACCGTGACAAATATGCGGCTCAGCTGTTCAAGGATATTCACGCTGACGGAGCGCATCACCCGCTCCACGCCGGTGAAGTACCCGCCGAACACCGCCGAAAGGGATATGAAGGGCAGACTGAGGGCCAATATTTCCATGGCGGCCCGGCAGCTTTCATCGCCTATCCACTGTCCGCTGATAAAACCGGCCCCGAAAAATAAACAGGCTCCGCTGGCCAGTCCAAAGCACAGAGAATACAAAAGCGCGGTGCGCACCGTCCGGCGGACGCAGCCCTTTTCGGCCAGGGCGGCCGCCGTAAGGCGTGTCACGGAAAAGCGTATGCCGCCCGTGGCGAGGGTAACAAACAGGGTATATACCGACATGATGAGAGAGTAAACCCCAAGGGCCGACGCCCCTATCCTCCCCGCCAGATACACCTGAAATATGAGGCCGACCCCGCGCATTACAAGGGACGCCGCCGTGAGCAGCAATGTGTTTACAAATATTTTGTGGGCATTTTTGTTCATGGAAAGACTCCTCAAAAGGTATTTGTACAATATATGCCCAACAAATCTTTATATTAAAATAATCCGGGGCAGAGGTCTGTCCCGGATTACTTTCAGAGAAAATTTTTATTTTACTTGCCGGCCCAATACTTCTGCTTGTCGGCGTCGCTGCGGTCTGTGTCCTTAATGGAGTAAACTATTTTAGTGTTGGTCTGCACCAGATTGGAGGACATAACGGCCTCCACAGCGGCCAACTGAACAGCCTTTACTTCCGGGGCGTTGAACTTTTTCATTTTGAACATCCTCCTTTTTTACAGCTCGGGAATGAAATCCTGAGCGGCGTCCGCGTCTTCGGCGGCGGCGTCGGCCATCTCGGTGGATACGAACTCAAGGTTCACTGCCTCCAGGGCCAGCATAACGGCCTCAGCACTGGCGGCGTCTTTTATCGTGATTGTGGTCGCTGTCACATCAATGGCATCAGCGGGAGTGGTGATATTGCCATCATCGCCCTTAACAGCGTAGGTCATGGCATTCTCATCAACGCTGAACTCCAGACCGAGAGCGACAGCTTCAGGCTTAAGGGTAATTGTCTTGTCGGTCTTTGTCATTACTTTTTGAGCCTCGTCGGTGAGGTTGCCATTTTTGTCAACGAAGATACCGCCGTTGGCGAGAACGGTATTGACAGCGGCAAGCTGGTCGGCGTTTATCTGACCTTCGATGGTCGCGTTGGCAATGGCGTCCATAACAAGGCTGTAAATGGCCTCCTTTTCGGTGGGCTCACCCTTGAATACCGCGCCCTCAAATTCGACTGTGGGAGTGGCAACATAAGTGAGATTGGTGTTGGGAGTGGTAAGTCCGATACCGCCGTCCTCACCGGGCGTAAAGGTTCCGCTGATGGTCTTGCCGTCAGAGGAAACAACAGTCGCACCGTAAACGGCGTTCTCAACGGCAGTTACGTCACTTGCGGTATAATCGATAGTGAACGCGTCCTCATTCCAACCAAGAGCGGCGGTAAGAGCGGGCACCTGGGGAGGAGTAACTATCTTCTCATCAACAATGTATGGCTTGTATGCGCCGTTGGCGTAAGAAGCACCGGCCACAGAAATGTCACGGCTGAAATCCATGGCAAGAACTATTTTCTCGCCTGTGCATTCATGAAGATCAACAATATAGCTGTTAAAATTCTTCTCAGAGGGATGGCTGTCAGTTACTCCGCCTACCCTTACCGCGCCGAGCTTTTCCTTCCAATTATCTATGGTGTATTCGTCAGCAACTAATCCATTAGCATCAACCTTTGTGGGGTCAATTCTATATACATTAATATTATATGTTTCATTGCTTGCCTTATTATTTACATAAGGGAAATACACATTGAGCGCGGCGCTTGCAAGCACCTTGTCGCTCTCAACGGTGGGCGCATCAAATGTTATGAATACAACATTTCTACCTCCCCAACTAGTACGTCCACAGCTATAGCCGTCACTGCCCTCGACACCTGGTTCGTTGGACAAGAATGTGTAACCGAATACATCGGCGGTTTTAACGCTTATATAGCTGAAGGTGACAGTCTTTGCAGCATCGTCCACCACTGGCGCGCCGCTTACCGCATAATTGTTTATCGCGGGGACAGCGGCCTTTTCAGCGGCAGCTTTGTCAAGGAACTTCTTTGTATAGCTTTCAAATCCCTCGATATCCTTGTCGTCACACTGGGCCTTAATGGTGTACTCGGTATAGCCCTCTGTCCACGAAATGCGGAAATTAGAGACATCTATGGCATTTTCCGTAGAGCCGTTGTCCAAAACAACAAGCGTGTCAAGCTGATAATCTTCAAGTTGACTTCTGTAAGTTATTCCTTCTTTATTTTGAAGTACCTTACCTGTCTCGTCCCTTATTTCTACATCATAGGTCTGCGCGGCAGTGTCAGTTGAAATAAGGAAATGATAGGTATTGCCTGCGGTTACAGTTTTTTCAATCACAGTTGTTCCATTAGAGCCGTCCCATGTTCGTACATTCAAGCCCTCGCTGTTGACCTGAATCGATACCGCGTCGCCTGTGCCGCCAAAAATCGGATAATTATCATTGCCATTTAATGTCTTGCTTCCCTTCTGGGCAATAGTGATAGTGCTGTTGCCAAGAGCATTGAACCTTGCGTCAAACTCAAATACAACCTTGCCCTTTACGGGATTGAACATTTTAGCAGACGCGCCATTTCCCGCCTGTCCTTCTGTTGCCGTTATAGTTTCATTCGCCAAGGCATCATCGTCACACTGGAGCTTTGTAACGCTAACTTCCGGTTTTCCTACAGAAGCATATTCGCTGTCAAGTGTGCCGGTAACCTTTACAGGTTCACCATATTCGGCATTTTCAAGGGGCGTCTTGTCCCATGTCACATCAACATCAAGAGTAACGTCGGGCTGATCAGTCTCAAGGGTCACCTTTTGAGGAAGGGGCGCCTCGTTACCTTCGATATATGTTACACCGGCAACAGGCTTTATATCCGTGGCTTTGGCCGCGGTCTTTTCATACTCTACGACAGCGGTATCTCCCGTTGCGGTTCTATCAGTCACTCCATCCTTCAGGTTATAGGGAATACCGTTATAATCAACAGTCTCCGGCACGGTGAAGGACGCTTCATCGGAGAAATACTCAACGACCTGCTTCTGAAGCTCCACCTCACCGGCCATATAGCTTACCGTCATGGTCTTTTTAGTGCTGAGCAGAGCCTTTACCTCTTCGGCGGTCAAAGCCTTGTTATAAATCCGCACATCGGCCATGCTGCCCTTAAGGTCGGGATTATTAACAGCCTCACCAGCATCAGCCCAAGTATTATGTCCAAGATAAAGCTGCATGTTCTTCACGCCGTTTGTTTCTTTTGCTCTATCATATATTTTTGAGGGCACCTGATCTGCTCCCCATGTATTATCAGAATGACTAAGCTTAATGGCTTCGCCGTTAACATAAGCATTAACAATACCATTCTTAAAATCAAACGTTGCTGTGAGAAGGGCCCAATTTCCCCTCATAGCACTACTGGTACCCCGTTCAGTTGCACGGTATGACGTCGAATTATTTGTTCCTCTGTTGCATATCATTATATTTCCAGAGCCATAGGTGTTGCTTATTTTCTCACCCTGCTGCCAAAAAACTCTGTCATAGTTATTATCATTCGAAAAATCCCAAAATACTATGCCATTCTTCTCATCATATCCGGAGGTATTCTGCTTTATCCACATTGACACAGTAAAATCTGTCAAATCTTTAAGCAATTCTCCGGGAAGTGAAATAAAAGATGAAGTCGTTCCATAACCGCCGGGATATGTAACAAATCCGTTGGGGTCAAATACGAGGTTGTTTCCGTTGACGATTCCGTCAAAATTTCCGGTGGCGTCCTTTGCCCCATCGGCAAAGTTATAGTGAGCGATAAGCCCATCCTCCGCCGCGGCGGCCGTCAGCCCGAAGGCCGGGATTACTGTCAGAGCCATGGCCAGAACCAGGGCCAGTGACAGCATTTTCTTGATGTTCATGTTTTTTTCCTCCTTTTAAATTAAACTATGATACGTTACTATTATACAATATTTTTTATGTAATGTCAATACAAATTACGGTTTTGGTCAAAATTTTTTCAGGCTGTCCATATAACGGGAACACCCCGCGAAATCACAAAAACAAAAACGCCGCAGGCGAACTGACGCCTGCGGCAAAAATATGGAGCGGAAGACGAGATTCGAACTCGCGACTTTCACCTTGGCAAGGTGACACTCTACCACTGAGTCACTCCCGCAACTGTTGCATTTATTTTAGCACAATAATTTTCATTTGTCAAGGCTTTTTTCAAATTTTTTTCGGGGATTTTTCCGCGATGGCGGCAGACGCCTCAAAAGCCGCCCCCTCCGACCCGCGCGGCGCCCCCGGCGGAGCCGCTCTCCCCTATCCCTTGTTATTTTCCGTGCCAAAGATAAAATTTGATTTGTGCCGGAAAAAACTCTTGACTAAACCGTCGGCCTGTGTTATAATAACAAAGGTGTCGGTTGAGGCAGGGAGAGGAGCGGCGCTGTATGGACGGCGGATTTATGAGGCTTGCGATTGCGGAGGCCGAAAAGGCCCTTGCCATAGGGGAAATACCGGTTGGCGCAGTGGTCGTTCGCGGCGGCAGGGTGATCGGCTCCGGACACAATCTGCGCGAAAGGGACAAAAATCCTCTGCTCCACGCCGAGCTGATAGCCATTTCCAGGGCGGCTGAGGCAGTGGGCGACTGGCGGCTCAACGGCTGTGACATTTATGTAACTCTCGAGCCCTGCGTCATGTGCTCCGGCGCGATTTTAAGCGCCAGAATGGACAATGTGATATTTGGCGCCTATGATCCGGAATACGGAGCCGCCGGCGGAAGGCTGGATTTGTTTGCCCGACGCTGCTACGGGGGCGTCACAAGGGTTGTCGGCGGAGTCATGGAGAACGAGTGCGCCGAAATATTGAATAGATTTTTCAGTGCTATACGTTCTCCCGACAAAAATTGAATACGGACAGGTATCGAAGTGGTCATAACGGCCCTGACTCGAAATCAGGTAGTCCTCACGGGCTCGTGGGTTCGAATCCCACCCTGTCCGCCAAATGAAAAGCCATGTATTTGCCGTATTTTCGGCAGGTGCGTGGCTTTTTTCGTTGTTGGGAATGTTGTTTGGTTGGGGGGTGGGGTGTCAAATGGGTGTGGCCGAGTATACGCTTAAGTATCTCGACGAGCTGGTTGCCAAATACGAAAAAGCCGGCGCGGAAGCTGCGATAAAAGATTAATTATACATACTGTATTCGTGTTGCATTTCGTGTTGCTTGGTGGTGTAAAAATGGCTTTCAAAGTGTGAAATTCTCTTACAAAGTGTAAAAGGATTTTTACACAAAAATCCCGTGATTATGGGGAAAACTCGAAGTTTCCCATAACCACGGGATTTTACTTTTGGTGCGGATAACAGGACTTGAACCTGCATGAAATTGCTCTCATACGGACCTGAACCGTACGCGTCTGCCAATTCCGCCATATCCGCAACTGCTTTGCTATTATAGCACACTTTTTTCTAAATTGCAAGCCCTTTTTTAAATTTTTCTTGATTTTTTTTTGCGGACATGCTATAATTACCGTGGTGATGCTGATGTACAGAAAAATCGACCAGAGCGAAGCGAAAAAAATCATGGACACGGAGCCCTGTCTGGTGCTGGACGTAAGAACCGAGGACGAGTTCGTGCTGGGGCACATCGAGAATTCGATCTGCATACCGGTGGACGAGCTTGACAAAAGACTGGACGAGCTACCGGACAAAAAGCGGCTCATACTGGTCTGCTGCCGCAGCGGGAAAAGCAGCGCTCTGGCGGCGGAATATCTGGACAAAATGGGCTACGAAAACGTGCTCGACTTCGGCGGTCTGGTCTATTGGAGGTACGGCTATGTGGAGTGGGATTAAAAAGCTGATGATATGCGTAATTTTCGCCGCCGCCCTGACAGCGGCGGCCGCCTGTGTTCCGGCTGAGGCCGAGGTCATAGCTCAGGTGACAGGCACGGACATCGTGGCCTACATCAACAACTATCCGGTGCCTTCCTATAATATAAACGGCTATACCGCCGTAATCGCCTCCGAGCTGACAAACTACGGTTTCAATTACAGATATAACGACAGTCTGCGGCGGGTGGATCTGAGCTACACCGGCTCTCCTCCCTCTCCCCTCGCCTTTTGGCGGGACGAAAGCACCTACGGCGAACCGGTGGCCGACGTGTTGGCCACGGACATTGAGGTTTATCTGGACGGCGTAAGGATCGACGGCTTCAATATCGACGGCCTGACGGCCATATATTTCGACGCCCTGAGACGTTACGGCCCGGAATACTACGATGATGCCGACAGGATACTTACCCTTACCATTCCGGGTATGTCAATGGGAACTTTTGCCACTGTTCCGGAACGCTCACAGGCGACGGCGGACATAAGGTGCGACTGGAGCAGCGACGGCCGAAACTGGGAGTGCATACTCCGCATACCCGTGGCCCAATACGACTATTACAGCTCCCTGCCAAGAGGCGGCAGCTATGAGGATTACCTCACCTCCGGAAAAAACACCGGCTATATCCGCTCTCTGGCGGAGATGTTTGAGGACATGGCGCAAAGCTATGGACTGACCGCCAGGGAGAAGCTTGACATGGTAATCGAATTTGTCCGTTCCGTAAGGTATGTGGACGATATGGAGGCCAAGGGTGTGGCCGACTATGTCAGCTATCCTGTGGAGACCATCTTCGAGCAGCAGGGAGACTGTGAGGACACCGCGATTTTACTGGCGGGGATACTCAGGGAAATGGGCTTTGACGCCGTTCTGATGATATTTCCCAAGGACGAGGTTGGCCATATGGCGGTGGGCGTCGCCGACGACGGCGCCATGTCCGGCGCGGCCTATGAGCACGAGGGAAAAACCTATTATTACACCGACACCACCGAGCCCGGCTGGGAGGTTGGCAGACTGCCGGAGGAACTCACCGGCTTGACCCCCATGATCGTGGATTTGACAGACAGCAAGTAAATTTGTGCAAAATGCCGAAGAAATTCCGCCTCTTTTTTGGTGAAATTGCCACATTAATAATTTGAAAACCCTCTTGATAAAAGCGCCAAAAAATGTTAAAATAAATTATAATAACGCGAAAGGAGATCGTCAATATGAACTATTCAAAAGAAGTTGAGAATATGTGCTGTGTTGCCAAGGGCGTTGCCCACGAGCCGGCACCTATCCCTCAAGAAGGCGCCTGGACTTATTCCAAGCAGATCACGGACATCTACGGCCTGACTCACGGTATAGGCTGGTGCGCTCCTCAGCAGGGCGCCTGCAAGCTGACCCTTAACGTTAAGGGCGGCGTTATCGAAGAGGCTCTGGTCGAGACAATCGGATGCTCCGGCATGACCCACAGCGCCGCCATGGCCACAGAGGTTCTTCCCGGAAAGACCATTCTCGAGGCTCTTAACACCGACCTCGTATGCGACGCCATCAATACCGCCATGCGCGAGCTCTTCCTCCAGATAGTATACGGAAGAACTCAGACCGCCTTCAGTGAGGGCGGACTTCCCATCGGAGCCGGCCTTGAGGATCTGGGCAAGGGCCTTCGCTCTCAGGTGGGCACTCTCTACAGCACCAAGGCCAAGGGCCCCCGTTATCTGGAGCTGGCCGAGGGCTACATCACCAAGATCGGTCTGGACAAGGACGGGCTTATCATAGGCTATAAGTTCGTTCACCTTGGCAAGATGATGGAATCCATCCGCAAGGGCATGGACGCCAATGAGGCCATGGAGAAGGCCAGCGGTCAGTACGGCAGATTTGACGAGGCGGTCAAGGTAATTGACCCCCGTGTAGAATAAGAGAGGAGGAAAAGTAAATGGCACTGTTTGAAAGTTATGAAAGAAGAATAAATCAGGTCAACGCCGCGCTGAACAAGTACGGTATTTCCTCTCTCGAAGAGGCTGAAAAGATCTGCAAGGACAAGGGCATCGACGTTTACAGCATAGTTAAGGGCGTTCAGCCCATATGCTTTGAAAACGCCTGCTGGGCTTACATCACCGGCGCCGCCATCGCCATCAAGAAGGGCTGCACAAAGGCCGCCGACGCCGCCGAGGCTATAGGCGAGGGACTTCAGAGCTTCTGTATTCCCGGTTCCGTCGCCGACGACCGCAAGGTTGGTCTTGGCCACGGCAATCTGGCCGCAATGCTCCTCCGTGAGGAGACCAAGTGCTTTGCATTCCTGGCCGGCCACGAATCCTTCGCCGCCGCCGAGGGCGCTATCGGTATAGCCAAGAGCGCCAACAAGGTTCGCAAGGAGCCCCTTCAGGTAATACTGAACGGCCTTGGCAAGGACGCGGCCCAGATAATTTCCCGTATTAACGGCTTCACCTTTGTCGAGACCAAATTTGACTACGCCACCGGCAAGCTGAATATTGTCAGCGAGACTCCCTATTCCGACGGCGAAAAATCCAAGGTACGCTGCTACGGCGCCGACGACGTCCGCGAGGGCGTTGCCATTATGGAGTATGAGAGTGTGGACGTTTCCATCACAGGCAACTCCACCAACCCCACACGCTTCCAGCATCCCGTGGCCGGCACTTATAAGAAACGGTGCTACGAGACAGGCAAAAAATACTTCTCCGTTGCCTCCGGCGGCGGCACGGGCCGCACCCTCCATCCCGACAATATGGCCGCCGGTCCCGCTTCCTACGGCATGACCGACACCATGGGCAGAATGCACAGCGACGCCCAGTTTGCGGGCAGCAGCTCGGTTCCCGCCCACGTTGAGATGATGGGCCTCATCGGTATGGGCAACAACCCCATGGTTGGCGCCACCGTTGCCGTTGCGGTCGCTATTGAAACCGCTAAATAAAATTTGTTTTAAAATCAATAAAATCCCCGGTGCGCTGCGCATCGGGGATTTTCTTAATCAATGCCGTTCTATTATTGTCGGCCTTCGTCCGTTGAGCTTTCGCTTACTTAAGTCTGGCCTCAAGGGCGTCAAGCTGCTCCTGAATACCGGCGGGGAGCTTGTCGCCGAACTGGGAGAAATATTCCTTGATGCCGGGAAGCTCGGCGTTCCAAACGTCCTTGTCAACGCTGAGAAGCTCGGTAAGGGTCGCATCGTCAATGTCAAGGCCGGTGAGGTTGAGGTCCTCCTTCTTGGGTACATAGCCGATGGGGGTCTCGGTGGCGTCAACCTTGCCGTCGCAGCGGTCAAGTATCCAGTTGAGCACCCTCATATTGTCGCCGAAGCCGGGCCACATAAAGTTGCCCTCGTCGTCACGACGGAACCAGTTTACGTGGAAGATCTTGGGAGGATTGGTGAGCTCGGGCTTGTGACCCATGTCGATCCAGTGCTGGAAGTAGTCGCCCATGTTGTAGCCGCAGAAGGGACGCATGGCCATGGGGTCGCGGCGGACAACGCCGGTAGCGCCGGTGGCTGCAGCGGTAGTCTCGGAGGCCATTGTTGCGCCAACGAATACGCCGTGGTTCCAGTCAAAGGACTGATATACCAGCGGAGCGGACTTGGCACGGCGGCCACCGAAGATTATGGCGCTCAGGGGAACACCCTTGGGAGCCTCGAACTCGGGGCTGATGCAGGGGCAGTTCACGGCGGGAGCGGTGAAGCGGCTGTTGGGATGGGCGGCTTTGGTGCCGCTTTCGGGAGTCCACTCCTTACCCAGCCAGTCGATGCAGTGAGCGGGAGCTTCCTTGGTGAGACCCTCCCACCAAACGGTGCCGTCGTCGCAGAGGGCCACGTTGGTGAAAATGGTGTTCTTCTTTGTGGCTTCAAGAGCGTTGTAGTTGGTCTTTTCGCTGGTGCCGGGAGCCACGCCGAAGAAGCCGGCCTCGGGATTGATGGCCCAGAGACGTCCGTCCTCGCCTATGCGTATCCATGCGATGTCGTCGCCCACGGTCTCGATCTTATAGTCGCCGAGAACCTCGGGAGGAATGAGCATGGCCAGGTTGGTCTTGCCGCAGGCGGAGGGGAAGGCCGCCGCCACATACTTCTTTTCTCCGGCGGGATTGGTGAGGCCGAGGATGAGCATATGCTCGGCCATCCAGCCCTCTTTATAGCCCATATAGGAGGCTATGCGCAGGGCGAAGCACTTCTTGCCCAGCAGCACGTTGCCGCCGTAGGCGCTGTTGCAGCTCCAGATGGTGTTGTCCTCGGGGAACTGCACGATATATCTCTTTTCGGGATCGACGTCGCACTTGGCGTGGAGGCACTTTACAAAGTCGCCGTTCTCGCCAAGCTCGTCAAGAGCGATCTGACCCATGCGGGTCATGATGTTCATATTGAGTACAACGTAAATGCTGTCGGTAAGCTCGATGCCAACCTTGCTGAAGGGAGAACCGGCGGGGCCCATGATGTAGGGAACCACATACATGGTGCGGCCCTTCATGGAGCCGTTGTATATCTCCTTGAGCATGGCGTACATCTCGGCGGGAGCCATCCAGTTGTTGGTGGGGCCGGCATCCTCGCGCTTGGTAGTGCATATAAATGTACGGTCCTCCACACGGGCTACGTCGTTTTCCGCTGTGCGGTGCAGGTAGCAGCCGGGGAGCTTTTCCTCGTTGAGCTTGATAAGTTCGCCTGTGGAAACTCCTTCCTCACGGAGGGCATTGAGCTGAGCCTCACTGCCGTCTATCCAGACCACATTGTCCGGCTGGGTGAGGGCCTTCATTTCCTCAAGCCATGTCAATACTTTCTGATTTGTTGTCATGACAAATCTCCTTTCTCGGTGATAATAATCCAATTTCAACCGACTAACATTATACACCAAAATTTAAAATTTGTCTATTACTTTTTTTTCAAATTCACCGTAAGTTTTCAATTTCTACATTTTGTACAAAAAAGCCGCTCGAAAAAGAGAATTCTTCTATACTTAGTGTACAGCAATTTTTATATAAAAAAGACTCCCAACCGGACGATTCTCAAAAATCGGGAAGGAAGTCTTTAACCATATAAAAAGCCGCTGTGAAAATTTATCAGTTTAACAGACAGGCCGCAAGTGCGTTTGGTTTGACGGTTTTTTACACCAAACCTTACAGGCTGACGCTTTGTAAACCTTTTATCAAACTTTATATCAATAATATTGAAATTTACATACCCTCGTCGGCTTCCTCATCCTGAATTATGCCGTAGCGCACATACTTCTTCGGGCCGGGGCCGTCGATCACCCGCTTGACGATAAGGCGTACAATGGCATACAGCCAATGCGCCCCGTTGAATATCAGGAAAAACATAAAGCTCGCATTTGCCCCGGCGGTAGCGGTGGGTGAGGACTTCCACACCAGCAGGCGAAAGACAAGAGCAAACAGGAAATTCGTCATTAAATAGACAGATTCATAACTCAAGATCTGCTTTATGGCAAGCTTTCTGTACGCCATTTCAAACACAACTATCTGTCCCAGACAAAAAACAACAAAAATGCCTGTCAACAAAGAACGACCGTCCGCCGCACCCGACAGGGCGCAAAGAGACATACCCAAAAAACACATGAGATTTTCTGTCAATACCGGCACAAAAATCCCCTCCTTACATATTTTTTCAAATTAATTATACTCTCATTTTCGTACTTTGTCAATAAAGTTGAAAAAATTTGTTGACAAAAAAATACGTCAATGTTATAATCAGTTTAGAATAATAAAAAGGTAAGGAGGTTTATTTCATGAAAGCATCTATCCAAAAGTATCTGGCGGAATTCCTCGGCACTCTTGTGCTGGTATTCTGCGCCTGCGGTACGGCCGCCGCCGTCAGCTGCAGCGGAGCCTCGGCCAACGCGGCCTATCTTGTGACCGCCCTCAGCTTCGGTCTGGCGGTTACCGCCATGGCCTATTCCGTAGGCAACATTTCCGGCTGTCACATCAACCCGGCCGTGTCATTGGCCATGCTCATCAACGGCAAAATGAGCCTTACTGATTTCGCCGGATATGTGGTCGCCCAGTTTTTGGGCGGTATCGCCGGAGGAGCCCTGCTCCTGACTGTCCTTGACGCCAACACCGGCCTGGGCTCAAACGCATTGTATCATGAAAATGCGGTGATTTCCATTGTTATCGAAGTGATCCTGACCTTTGTATTCGTTTTCACTGTTCTCGGGGCTACCTCAAAGGCGGAACACAGCTCCGTGGCAGGTCTTGCCATAGGCCTGAGCCTGACCATGGTACATCTCATCGGCATACACTTCACCGGCACCTCCGTCAATCCCGCCCGCAGCCTCGGCCCCGCCATTTTTGCCGGCGGCCCGGCCCTGTCCTGCGTCTGGGTATTCATAATAGCTCCGTTTATCGGCGGCGCTCTGGCGGCGGTTGTGTACAGGTTTTTGACATCCAATAATAAATAATACCGCACCACTAAAAATGACCGGCCAAAGGGCCGGTCATTTTTGTTGCGGATAATTTCTCACAAGATTATGGTCGGAGCATTACGCATGCCCGTCAGACGCTCCTTATACAAATATCCTTTAGTTTGCGACAAAAAGTTCCTTATATGGGTTGGCGGTGTCGGGATATATAACGTAAAATTTACCGCTTGTCACGGCGTCCCTGTCGACCCCGAATTCCTTGCAGAACTCGTCGATGAGGCCCGATATTTCGGCCATGTCGGAGTCGCCGGCCTCCTTCGCCAGTACGCTGTTGGGTAGGCCGGTGGGCTCCTCGTCGCTGCGGAGGAAAATTTTTCCGCCGTGCATACCCGTGGCAGGGAAGTTGCTCACGGGGAGCCTGCCCTCCTGACCTATGCCAAGTACCACTATATAGCCGCCGGCCTGATATTCGCCCAAAAACGACCCTGCCCGCTCGCCTATGACGAGGGTGGGAATTTTATCCTTATAGGCCTTCATGTGTATTCCCGCACGGTAACCCGCGCTGCCCTGCACGAAGATGCGGCCGCCGCGCATGGCGTATCCCGTGGCGTCGCCGCTGTTGCCGTGGACATAGATAACGCCCTCGTTCATGGTGTCGCCCATGGCGTCCTGAGCGTTGCCGTTGACCCGTATAACGCCGCCGTTGAAGTACGCCCCCAGCGCGTTGCCTGGAGTGCCGTTTATGGTGATGGTCCTGCCGCTCATGCCGTCGCCGATGAACCGCTGGCCATAGCACTGGTCGATGACGACCTCGCTGTCCCAGCTGTTGCGGATGGCGTTGTTCAGCTCACGGAAGTCCATTGTTCCCGCTGTTATTTTCATGCCATAACCTCCTTACGCCTTAATTTTGAGCTTGCCGCGTCTCTCCGAGTCCGAGGCAAAGGCCATCAGCTGAGGGCTGCGCTTGATAAGCTCAAAATCTATTGTGTCAAGGGGAGTTTTTTCACGTATGAGCGAGGTATATATTCCCGCCCGACGGACGTCGCCCATGATGATAAAGCCCTTGAGCAGGCCGTCCTTTGTGACAAGCTTTTTGTAGCTCTCGCCGTCAGTTTCCAAATATTCATCGCCGTCATAGGTGCCCGCCGAAACGATGTGGAGGCCGAAAAAGCCGATGGCGTTCATGGGTATACCCTTGTCATAGAGGGCCTCTCCCCCGGCCATATTTATACCGGCGCACTCGCCCTGCATATAGGCGTTAGGCAGCAGGGCCATTATTTTATTCTCTCCGGTGGTGATGTCGAGACTTTCGGTGCAGTCCCCGGCGGCGTAAATTGACGGGTCGGAGGTGGCGCACTTTGTATCGGTGACGATGCCACGGTTCACATTGAGGCCGGCCTCCTTTGCAAGGGCCGTGGCGGGACGGACGCCCACCGCTATAACAAGTACGTCAAAGTCCACGTTTTTTCCGCTGTTCAGAGTAGCGGCGCCGCCGTCAAATTCCTTTACACTGTCAGAGAGGATAAACTTCACACCGTGCTTTTCGATATGTTTCTGCATTATATCGCTTCCGTCCTTGTCCAGAATACTGGGCAGGATACGGTCGGCCAAATCGACGACGGTTATTTCCTTCACCTTGTCCAATATTCCCTCGGCGCACTTAAGGCCGATGAGTCCCGCGCCCACAATGAGCACCCGACTGTCGGGCGTCAAAGCGGCGTCCAGCGCCTTGGCGCTGTCAAGGGTCATGAAGGTGAACTTCTTTTCCACGCTGTCAAGGCCAGCCATTGGCGGGATAAAAGGATTTGAACCCGTGGCGATGAGCAGTTTGTCATAAGATACAGTCTCGCCGCTGTCGGTGGTGACTGTCTTTGCGGCGGGGTCTATTTTTGTCACGGTGACGCCCAGCCTTGCGTCAACATTATTGTCCTCATAGAAGGAATTGCCGCGGTACTTCATCCGCTCCTCATCGGTAAGGCCGCAAAGGAGGTAGGAGATCAATGGCCGTGAATAAGTGTGATGGGGCTCGGAAGCGATAAGTGTTATGCTTCCCTCGGGGTCGGTCTTGCGTATACCCTCCACGCAGCCCACCGCTCCGGCGGAATTGCCGATAATTACGTATTTCATAAGCGCTGCCTACCTTTCCTCATAAACTATGGCGTTGTTGGGGCAGTGAGCCACACAGTTGGGAGTCCCGTTGCCGTTTTTGGTGCAGAGCTCACACTTCTGTATGGCGTGACCGTCATCGTTTGGCATAATCGCGCCGAAGGGGCAGACCAGAACACAGGTAAAGCAGCCCACGCATTTGTCGGTGTTTATCTCTATCATGCCCTCGGGATTTTTGCTCAGCGCCCCGGCTATGCAGCTCTTGACGCATATGGGGTCGGGACAGTGCCGGCAGTTTACGGCGAAGCACACGTCTTTGCCCTCCTCCACCTGTATACGGGGATTTATCTTGACGTCCTTTAGGGCCGAGACCATGTTGCTCTTGCCGCTGTTGGCAAAGGCGCAGTAATACTCGCAGAGATGACAGCCCAGGCACCATTCTTCATTTACATATATTTTCTTCAAAATGAACCATCCTTTCTGTCTTTACTCTCCGGCGTGCTTGATGCCGAGTATTTCCAGTTCCTTTTCGTTCAGTCCCACGCCGCGGAGCATGAGCCTGTTGCCGCGAAGGGCCTCGATGGAGTTGATGCCCATACCGCCCATCATTTCCTTTATTTCACGCTGCCATGCGGTGACAAGGTTCACCAGACGCTGAGAACCTATATCGGGATTGAGACGCTTTACCAGCTCGGGCCGCTGGGTGGCTATGCCCCAGTTGCAGTTGCCCGTATTGCAGGTGCGGCAGAGGTGGCAGCCCAGCGCCAGCAGGGCGGAGGTGGCGATGTAGCAGGCGTCTGCGCCGAGAGCGATTGCCTTGACGACGTCCGCGCTGCTGCGGACGCTGCCGCCAACGATGAGGCTCACGTTTTCGCGGATTCCCTCGTCACGGAGACGGGTGTCCACGGCCGCGAGGGCCAGCTCTATGGGGATGCCGACGTTGTCTCTTATCCTTGTGGGAGCCGCGCCCGTGCCGCCCCGGAAGCCGTCGATGGCGATTATGTCCGCGCCGCTGCGGGCGATGCCGCTGGCTATGGCCGCCACGTTGTGTACCGCGGCAATCTTGACAATAATGGGCTTCTTATATTCGGTGGCCTCCTTAAGGGAATCGACCAGCTGACGGAGATCCTCGATGGAATAAATGTCGTGATGCGGCGCGGGAGAAATGGCGTCGGTGCCCTCGGGTATCATTCGGGTACGGCTTATGTCGCCCACGATCTTCGCTCCGGGCAGATGGCCGCCGATGCCGGGCTTGGCGCCCTGTCCCATTTTTATTTCCACAGCCGCGCCGGCCTCAAGGTAGTCCTTGAACACGCCGAACCGGCCGCTGGCCACCTGAACTATGGTGTTGGGACCGTATTTGTAAAAATCCTTGTGAAGTCCGCCCTCGCCGGTGTTATAGAGGGTACCCAGCTCCGTGGCCGCCCGGGCCAGACTGGCATGGGCGTTATAGCTGATGGAGCCGTAGCTCATGGCGCTGAACAGGATGGGCACCTCGAGCTCCAGCTGAGGCTTGAGGTTGTTGACAAGATTTCCGTTTTCATCCCTCTCTATGGGGCCGGACTTGCTGCCCAGGAAAACTCTTGTTTCCATAGGCTCTCTCAGAGGGTCGATGGAGGGATTTGTCACCTGTGAGGCGTTGATAAGTATCTTGTCCCAGTACACGGGCAAAGGCTTGGGATTACCCATGGCGCTCAGGAGCACGCCGCCGGTCTCGGCCTGACGGTAGATCTCGTATATGGACTCCTTGCTCCAGTTGGCGTTTTCCTTAAAGGTGTGGTCAGTCTTTACTATTTTAAGCGCCCTTGTGGGGCAGAGGGTCACGCAGCGGTGGCAGTTGACGCACTTGGAGCTGTCCGCCAGCATCACGTTGCCCTCCTCATCGTAGGTGTGAACCAGATTGGCGCACTGACGGGCGCAGACCTTACATTTAATACATTTATTGGTATCGCGGACTACCTCATATTCCGGGTAGAAATAATTTATAGCCATATTTTTTCCTCCTTATATTTCCACACCGTCGTTGAGCGTGAAAATCACAGGCTCTCCGCCCTTCGGCGCCCACACCCGGTCAAGGTCGGGCTCGATAAGGCGGATAGCGCTTTCCTCACTGGCCACGTAGGCCATGTCGTCCTTTTCGCCGATGACCATGCTCCTCAGCTTCAGCCGATCGTTGAGGGCCATCATTCCTCCCTCGAAGCCCAGCAAAATCGAGAACGGGCCGGTGATGAGGCAGCCGCTGTACTTGTTGCGGAGATATGTCAGGCGGTTCCTCTCCTCCTCGGGGAGCCTGGCGATGGTGGACCAGAAGGGAGCGGCGATGGTGTTGGCCGCCTCGGTAAGGGTCAGGCCCTGCTTGCGCACCAAATAGTCAAAGATGTAGGTTATAGCCTCGGTATCGGTTAGGAGAGTGCAGTTGTAGCCGTACATCTCCACTGTTCTGCGGTTGGCGTCATAAGAGGAAATTTCGCCGTTGTGTACTATGGAATAATCCAGCATGGCGAAGGGGTGCGCCCCGCCCCACCAGCCGGGGGTATTGGTGGGATAACGTCCGTGACAGGTCCAGCAGTAGGCCTGATAGTCCTCGAGGCGGTAGAACTCGCCGATGTCCTCGGGGAAGCCAACGGCCTTGAACACGCCCATGTTTTTGCCGGAGGAGAACACATAGGCTCCGTCTATATGAGTGTTTATTTTTATCACGCAGCGGGACACAAATTCCTTCTCGTCCAGCTGACTGGAGGCCAGCTTTGTGGGCCGGGGCGTGACGAAGTACCGCCATATAAGGGGAACATCGGTGATGTTCTTATGGGGTCTGGTGGGTATCTTGCTCAGATCCACTATGTCAAAGTGCCGGTCAAGGAAGGCCTCGCACTCGGCCTTGGCGGCGTCGGTATCGTAAAATACATGAAAAGCGTAATATTCCTTGTACTGGGGATAGATGCCGTACCCGGCGAAGCCGCCGCCCAGGCCGTTGCTCCTGTCGTGCATGATGGAAATGGACTTAATAATATTCTCGCCGTTGATCCGTTTGCCGCTTTTGGAAAAAATTCCGGAGATGGCGCAGCCGGCGGGAATCCTTATCTTACCTTCCTTTTCAAGCATTAAAAATCATCCTCTCAAAAATATATGGCGTTTCGGCTGCAACAAAAAAACCGAAACGCCATTGTTTCACCGCATATTTTAACTCAAAAACCGCCGTTTGTCAAGAGCTTTCGACAACTTAGCAATATTCAATTAAACCCAAAAATCATAATCATGAAAGGCTATTGTAAAATTAGTCAAAATAATTCATGAACAATTTGTGAATTTCATCACATTTTAACAAAAATGCATTTTCGACAAAAAAGGGGTTGACTTTTTGTATATTTTGCGCTATCATAATCACATAGCAAGGGCGCTGTGGAGTTGATTCAATTTCTGCCGCGCCCTTCGTTTTTTTAACGAAGGACGCACGGAAAAAGCTCTCACGGCATACCTTACTATAGTACAATGGCGTACGTTTCAGGCTGAGTTTGTCGGCCTTGCGTATGCCTTTATTTATTTTATTTTTGTGGATCGGCTTAAATGCCGAAAGGAGGAATTTTTATGGCTGAAGAAATTGTAAGTCTAGTCACCGGGACTGCGAACTCCACTGTTTACGCGGTGTGGTACCTGATCGGCGCCGCCCTTGTATTCTTTATGCAGTGCGGCTTCGCGATGGTCGAGGCGGGATTTACCCGCGCAAAGAATGCCGGCAATATCATAATGAAGAATCTTATGGATTTCTGCATCGGTACTGTCGTGTTCATCCTGTTGGGCTTCGGTCTTATGATGGCTGAGGATTACGTTATGGGCGTCATAGGCGTTCCAAATCTCGGTATTTTCACACATTATGACAATTTTGAATGGTCGTCCTTTGTGTTCAACCTTGTGTTCTGCGCCACGGCGGCGACGATAGTTTCCGGCGCCATGGCGGAAAGAACGAAGTTCCTGGCCTACTGTATTTACAGCGGCGTCATCAGCGCCGTCATCTACCCCATCGAAGCCGGCTGGGTATGGAATCCCCAGGGCTGGCTGGCAAAGCTTGGCTTCATTGACTTTGCCGGTTCCGCCGCCATTCACACCGTAGGCGGTACCGCCGCCCTCATCGGCGCGGCTATGCTCGGCCCCCGTATCGGCAAGTATATTAAGGACGCCAAGACCGGTAAAATAACGGCCAAGGCCATTCCCGGCCACAGCCTGACGCTGGGCGCCCTGGGCTGCTTCATCCTCTGGTTCGGCTGGTACGGCTTCAACGGCGCCGCCGCCACACAGCTTGACGGCGTGGGCGGTCTGGCCTCCATCTTCGTTACCACAACCATTGCTCCCGCAGTGGCCAGCTGCGTCACCATGGTATTCACATGGATACGCTATGGCAAGCCTGATGTTTCAATGACGCTGAACGCTTCCCTTGCGGGTCTCGTCGGCATCACCGCCGGCTGCGCCACGCTTGACGCCCTTGGTTCGATTTTTGTCGGCATAGTTTCGGGCTTCCTGGTAGTCATAGTTGTCGAGGTAATGGACAACGTGCTCCACATCGATGACCCTGTCGGCGCCGTAGCGGTTCACTTTGCCAACGGTATCTGGGGTACGATCGCGGTAGGTCTGTTCGCCGTTGACGGCGGCCTGTTCTACGGCGGCGGCTTCCGTCAGCTTGGCGTACAGCTTCTGGGTATATGCTCCATCTTGGCATGGACCACCGTTACAATGCTCATCACCTTCACTATTATCAAGAAAACCGTCGGTCTCCGTGTAAGTCCCGAGGAAGAAATAGGCGGTCTTGACAGCTACGAGCACGGTCTTGAAAGCGCTTACGCCGACTTCCTTCCCGCCGTTCCCACCGTTATGACCACCACCTACAAGGAAGGCGCCGCCTCCGTCGCAACGACAAAGGATACCGTGCCCGTCAAGGTTGTGCCCACAAAGGCCAGATCCACCGACGCCGAGGGACGTCCCATCAGCAAGGTCGTTATCGTTATGAAGCAGTCTAAATTTGAGGAACTCAAGAACGCTATGGCCGAGATCGGCGTTACCGGCATGACGGTTACTCAGGTTCTTGGCTGCGGCATACAGGCCGGCAAGACCACCTATTACCGCGGCGTTGCCCGTGAGATCAACCTCCTGCCCAAGATAAAGGTTGAGATAGTTGTCAGCGCCGTGCCTGTTGAGGCTGTCGTTGACGCCGCCAAGAAGTCCCTTTACACCGGCAACATCGGCGACGGAAAGATATTCGTTTACGATGTTGAAAACGTCATCAAGGTTCGTACCGGCGAGGAAGGCTATGACGCTCTTCAGGGCGAGGATCAGTGGTAATCTGATCAAAATAATTTAAGACATATTCGGAACGAAAATCAGCTTGCCCGGCGGTCAAGGCCCCTTGGGCAAGCTGATATTTTCTTCCGTTCCGCGCGATTGTGCAGTACGGTCCTATGCTGATCTTAATTGCCCTCCCCTTTCCGTGAAATGTCCCGCTCAAAAATTTTTTCACGAAAATTAAAAAAAGGGCTTGACAAATCCGGTTTTTTATAGTATACTAACAAGGCAGTCGGAAAACGGCGGCAAAAATCGAATAGATCTGGGTGTAGCGCAGTTTGGTAGCGTGCTTGAATGGGGTTCAAGAGGCCGGGAGTTCAAGTCTCCCCACTCAGACCATGGAAAAAAGGCTTGAAACCGAGGGTTTCAAGCCTTTTTTGTTTATTATTATGTGCGGCTACTTTGTATTACCTTTGTATTACCGTTTTGTTTATTTCGCTTCATCGGTCATGTCTTCTCCCGAGACAATCTCGCTTATTTTGCGGTTGCTTGCCAGCATGGCTCTCATATCCTCAAGGGCCTCGTCCACAAGGGCCGAAAACGCTTCCACGGTGATAAAATTCTTAAGCACCGGAAAGGCTTTGACGAACATGTCATAAACCGTCGCCAGCTTCAGTTTGCCCGTTCCGCCGCCCAGCTCCGCCTCGGCACTTGTGACCGCAAACAACAGCCATTCCTTTATGCGCTCCTTCTGCTCCGCCGCCGACAGGCGGAAGAATTTAATGCCCGCCGTCAACGCCAGCGCCGCCAGTACAATTACGGCGGTTATCTCGGCCCAGTGCGAGGCCAGAAAATTAATTATATTATTCATACTGTCCTCCTTCGTCCGCGTCCCCCGGCAGGGTAAGGCCGATGGCGTTGGTCTCCCGACGCTCCTCCACTTCCCACTTGTGCTCCTGCCGGCACTCCTTGGTGGTCTTTATCCAGCCCATGACCCCGCACTCGCCGCCCAGAGCGGCAAACACGCAGGTGCACAGGGTGTCCGGTATGGCGCCGGTGGTGCGGTACAGCCATATCATTACGGCGGCGAGGGTTTTGTCAATCGGATATACAGCCGCGAAGAATACGCCCAGGCCCGGAATGAATTATCCGAGCTGGCCTAACAACAACAGGCCATCACCGGACATCTGTCAACAGTCCGGCGGTGGCCTTTTAGCCGCTGTTTCTACGAAAAAATTTTTAAAAAAATTTTCAAAAAACACTTGACATACTTGTTTAAGTATGTTATAATATAACCATAGAGAGGAGGTGAAGAAATTGAGCCGGCAAAAGAAAAACGGCAAGAAGCCTGATACCAACAAAATCCTGCTTCTTACCGCAATCTTTCAGCTTGCAGTTGCCCTGATCGAACTGATCAAGGAACTCACAAGTTGAGGGCGGGGGCTTCGGCCCCTTGCCCTGCCATCAATATTGTATCACGTTTAATCGATCTTGTCAAGTAGGAGGTGAAAATAATGTTGTCAGATATTTTAAACGTCGTTGAAATCATTCTCGACCTCGCTATCGCGGCGCTGCTCTTTGTCCTGTGGCGGGAGATGAAATCGAAAAAATAATCGTGGAGGGATAGCCATGGCTGAAAAACGAAAAACCTACACCTCGGCGGCCGTAAAAAATCGCTATGCCGCCAAAAATTACGATCGCATAAACCTGTTCGTGAAAAAAGGGCAGCGGGACGCCATAAAACAGCGCGCCGAAGCCCTCGGGATGAGCCTGAACGAATATATAACCGGCCTTGTCCGCTCGGACATGGGAATTTCAAACGATAATTAACCACACACAAAAAACAGGCGCCGCAGGGCGCCTGTTTCGCATATTCCTATTTCCGCACGGTATAGGCCAGGTTGATCCAGCCGGCGCCGGATTTCAGTTTTCCCCAGCCGTCACGCTCGGCGACAACGGTGTAAACCTCGCCGCCGTAAATTTTTGTGCTGATGCCGTACCGGACGCCGGGGCCCTTACGGACATTCAGCACCGCCGCCGTGACACGCACCAGATACCAAACGGGGATCTCGGTTTCGGCGGGTGCGGGGGGCTCAGTGGGCGCCGGAACGGGATCGCCCAGCAGTTTGCCCCAGGTCAGGGGGCCGACGCTGCCGTCCGCATCCAGACCGTTGCTCTGCTGGAACGCCTTCACCGCCGCCAGCGTGGCCGGGCCGAAGCTGCCGTCCACGTCCAGCGGCCCGAAGCTCAGGCCGTTCAATATAGTTTGCAGCCGTTTCACCACCTCGCCGACATATCCGTAAACCAGAACGGGAGTCGGGTCTTCCGCCGCCGGCGCGCCGCCAAGCCTGTCACGGAATTCCGACAGCCACGCGGCGTTTTTGGCCGCCGTCCCGCACCAGTAGTCCGGACAGTGTTTGCCGGTGACGTCGAAATGACGGATCACCCGTTCGACGGGGACACCGTATTTTTCCATTAGCTGCCGGGTCAATTCAAGGGCGTTTTCTATCGTGGCCGCAGAGGGATAAATCGCACCGTCCTTGCGGTCGTCGCACAGTTCAATACTGATACTGTTGGTATTGTTCACAACGCCGTACAAACTACCGCCGCCGGTCTGGGCGCAGTCGCCGTACTTGCTGCCGCCCACTGACCAGGCGACGCGCCCATCGGGGACGCTGTGGGTCACGCTGTCGCTGTCCACAAAATAATGTGCGGACGCCTTGACAACGTTGTTGTGAAAATACTTGCCGTTACCCTCGTCGGTGTCGCCGTCGTTGGCCGTGAAGTGAATCACTATGTACTTGATTTTGCTCAGGGCGCGGCTGCCGCCGTAGTTGCCGCTGTTGGCGGTGTTGGTTTTCATCACAAAACTCATTTCGCGTCACCGCCTTTGCCGCCGTTCGCGGGAGGTCGGGGGAACATATCCCGGTAGCCGGTCAGCTGTTCGTCGGCGTCTGCCGGCTTGGGGGCGTCGTAGGTCATGGCCAGATCGGAATCGCCCAGCCCTTCGGTGGTGGGGTCGGCCACAATTCCGATGATGGCCAGCACCGCAAACACGGCGTTTACCACCGCCAGCAGGTTCTCGCCCAGCGTTCCGAGGTCGATGCTGATGCCGAAAACGTTGGCCACCGCCTGAATTAAAATCAGGACGGCGGGTATCAGCGCCAGCCAAAACGCCTTGTTCTTCAGTCGCACAATCCAGTTGATTTGCATTTTTTATCTTCCTTTCATTTTAATTTTTTTCGATAAGATACTCTTGCAGCTCCGCCTTGGCCGCTTTCAGGGCGTCGATGTCGTTGCCGTCGATGCCGTGTGACAGCAGCGCCAATATGGCCTTCTGCGTGACCTTGCTGCCGGTTTCGATGGATTCCATCCGCTTCTTGTCGTTGTCGAAATATTCCTTGTAGTCCTCGACGGTGTTCTCCAGCGCTTCCAGCCGCTCGTCAACACGTCTGGCCGGGGCCTTGGCGGACTGAACCCATTTTATCACCAGCCCCACGGCGGCGGCGATGCTGGAGAAGCCCGCGCAGGCCGCCACGAAGCCGGCGATGAGGGACGCCGGTGTGAATGTTATAATTGTGTCCATGATGTCACCTCTTTTGTTTTCGGCGGGGTTGTATTAGTTATAGAGTACTCCGGGGGCAAGTTGATAGTTAATAGTGTCAGCGCTGCCAACTTCTGCGGTAACATCTGGGTTGGGTTCGGCAAAGCACAGTGCGAACAGGGGTACAAGCTTTATTCCTACGGGCCGTGCATAGCTGTAGTGAATAGTGGCACTTAAACCGCTGAGGCGGTCATAATCAGCATAGCACCAGATAAGGTCCGTAAGTCTTGTCCCTGCGGACATTGAGAACACATAAGCATTACCTTCGACGCTTACATTTAGGCCATCGATTTCGGAAACATTCCGTTGTAGTGCGGCAAGGTTTATAGTGGTATTAACGGAAGAGGGGGATGTGCTCACTGCTGTAAATCCCCAGTTCGTCTCAAACGGGATTTCAGCATTTTGTTTTGTTGTTGGCTTCAGTGTTATCTGGTGCCCCGCAGATTCAAACTTCTCGAATTTGTAGAAGGTGTATGCAAAGTAGTTTAATGCTGTAGTAGGCTTATATTCTTCGGGGGGGTTGGTAAAGCCTGCAAAATATGTACCGTTAGGGCTCCCGCTAACATTAGATGCAAAGCTGGCAATAAGTATCGTGGTTTCGGAAGATTTATTTGCAAGAGTTTCAGACGTAAAATCATAATATAAGTTGGTGTTGGGCGAGGCTGTAACTTTCATCGTTGAGTAGTTAGTTGGGCTTGCGGATATCCCCAATGCGCTGACTAAATTTTCCCACTGAAAAGTAAGGCCTTTGCTCGGTAAATGAATAACAAGAGCTTTGCTTTGCAAACTATTGCCAGTTCCATAGAATATGTAATCACGAGTACTACTGCCATCATATTCCCATCTGCTAAATCCCCATTCAAGAGTAAAGCCGCTGGCGGCACCCTCGTCTCCCATATTCTGAAAACCTTCGCTAAATAGTTTTACTGTTATGCGGTTAGATATGGAAGATAAATGCATAACGGGACAATAATAGGCACCGCCATTTTCGCCCGCTTCAAAATTAGTCCCGTCAAAATATATATAACGGTCAACTCTTTCACCGGGCGTTTTATTCTTAATTGAAATTTTGTGAGTTCTCTCGTCCCATTCAACTGTAAAAACATCTTCAATTAACGTTTTTAAGTCATTATAGGATAGGTTTTTTGGGGAAGTATATTTGTCTAAGGGATTATATACATAACAAATACCAGGATTCGCAGGTGAGAATTCATCGGAATATTCCAATATACAATTCGACATCGTTTCGTTATATAATTTTTCCAAAAAGTCGCCCGGGACAACCCTACAAGGTGATAAGTCGATGACATCTTCCGTCACCTTCGCCAGCGCGTCGGCGTTTTCGTGGGTGTGGCTGTTGTTAATGACGTCCTGTGTCAGGTTGTCCAGCGCGGTTTGATTGCTGTGGGTGTGGGCCTTGTCGGCCACATCTTTAAATTCCTCCGCCGTTACCGGCGCGGGAACGTTGGTTATTCCTCTCATGGCTGCCTCCTTTTATTGTGTGTCTATCATCGCTAAAGCGTTGTTGATGATGGTGATTTTTTCGTATTTGTAGTTGTTTATATTGTTGTATCGCAATTCAAGCATACACAACGGGATTTTGTCCGGTTGGGGTTCGTATTTGCCTCTTTGGTCGAATATTAAATCGGTTTGACTGCTATCTTGGCGACGCTGCAACGATACTATAACATAAAAATAAAATGGGTGGTCACTGAATTCTGACAGCATCGGGCCGTTGATTCGATAATCTCCCGAGTTATACGTAGGCGTAAATTCACTGTCGTAATAGTTTAAAATTATCCTGCTGATATCACCTGTTGCATCGTCTACAGTAGAAAAAATCATAGCGCCATTGTAGGTTAGATTTTCCACGTTCATATGCCACATGGAGTCGCCGTCACTGGTGAATAATCGTATACGCAATTTGTTTTCGTTTTCATTACCGCCCGGCACTACAGAAAACGCAAGCTTGGCGGTTGCCCCGAAATAGATGTCATTAATTACCCCCCCCCGAGTTTTTTCACAAGCTCGTTTATGGCGGCAACTATGCTGGTCTTGTCCGTGGTTTGCAGGTCGGAGAGCTTGCCGATATTTACAAATTCATCAGCAAACAAGTGGGTATCAAAAGAGTCAATCGCCATGCCCGAGCTTCGTAAGGTCATTATTAAACGTCCGTTTATAGTAGTGCTGCTGGCCTGTACAGAACTGTTTGCATAATATATGTACATAAAGCAGTCTTTTACGGGCTTGACAGTAACCGTTTTCTGCAAATTGTTTGCAGTGACTGTAAAATTGCCGCTAAGTATTGTGCTAAGTCTATCACTGTCAAGAGTGTACCCTGAGCCGGTAGGATTGTAAATTCGCAATAAGGCAGGATTGCCGCTACTCCAATTATCATCAGTCAAATGGAAAATGAGCACACCATTTATATCATCAATTTCCACTTTTTTTATCATGTCACTCATAACAACTTTGCAATTTGCCAATTGGGCGCCGTCCCACGAAGTTATCTTTGCCTGTGTGATAGTGTCCAACGCCGCCTTGTTGTCGTGCGTGTGCGTTTGCACCCCATCCATGACGGTCGTCCAAGCACTCATGCTTCCGCTGGCGGTCAGGCTGCCTGTGCCGCTGTATCCGGGGTTGCTGCGCGTATACACCGCCCGGTTGTCGGTGCGTATGGCGTATTGTGTCCGTGCGGTGGCGGCGGTGGCGTCCTTGGCCCCGGCCGTAGTCACCACAATCCACAAATCCGCCGGGTCGCTGTCCGTGGCCGTGGGCGGCAGATTGCCCGCTCCCGAGGCCCAGGATTGAATTTTGTAAATGCCTATATCGTTCAGCCAGTTGGGCCACGCGCCGGTCTGGGGGTCAACGCCGAACTGATTTATCTGGTCAGCCCCGACCTCATCCCATTTGTCGGCCCAGGTGTTGGCGTTCATCCAGCCCCGGCGCATATAGACCTTGGAATTTACCAAATCCCAGGCTATCTGAAGCCGGTGGTTGTGGTTCAGACTGTCGGCGTCGGTGGCCATGCGGTTCAGTACCAGCACCGCCCATGAGGTGTGGTTGTCCTTGAGCACCGGCGGATGTCCGCCGCAGTCCTTTTTAATGCCGCCCAGATACCAACCGTCGTCAAACAGCCAGTTGGTCTGCCAGCCTTCGGCGGGCTCCGGCGTGGTGTAAACCGGAAGATAGCCCCTGCCCCAGTGCTGGTCAATTAAATCAGTCAGATACGCCTTATCCGTCGAGGACATCAAACCGTCAACGCCGCTGTGAGGGCTGTAGCGCCCGTCGCCGTTCTTGACAGTCGAGGACTTCGCCTCGTAGGTGGACACGTGGACAAGGCCCTCACCCGTCCAGATTACAAAATCACCGAGGGACAGGTAGCCGTTGGCGCCGTTGATGGTGTAGCTTGAGGGGTACTGGGCGCTGCCCGCCGACGTTGTGGACGTACGGGCGAAGAACCATGTGCCGGTCATATCCGCTGTCATGCAGCTTTTCAGGCTGCCGATGTCCTTGCCGTCTTTGTCGTAGACCTTGTCCGTGTCCATGTGCCAGGTGTAGGCTCCGACGGTGGAAACTATCTTGTCTGACAGCTCCTTTATCGCCTCGGTTGTCGCCGTGGCCACTTCCGCCAGCTCGCCGCTGCCCCGCTTCGCCAGCTCCTCGAGCTGGTCATAGGTCGTTAATTTATCTGCCATTATTTCTCACTCCTCATTTCTGATTATCCGGCCCGTCGTTGCGAGTCACTAAAGGTGCGGCGTTGCCGCTAAATCTTATAACCCACTCCGACCCACATTGACGGGCCCGCTTTATTCCTCATTCCTCATTCCTAATTCCTAATTTACTCCAATCACTCAGTCGGATAATACTTGTCCAGCATGGTATCAACTTCAGCGTCGGTCGCGACGGCTATATCCGCCAGTGTGCGGATGTCCGACTGTGTGGCCTTTACCGCCGCCGAAACATGGCCCAGTGCGTCCACTGTGACCTTGTACAGGTCACTGGCGTGGGCGGTGTGCGACGGGTGGGTGTATTTGGTATCCGTGAACACCGCGCCCGCCGGCACCGACGTGCCTATGGTGAATCCGCTGTCCTTAATGGTCTTTCCGCCCGCGCCGCTGAATATCGCGACATGATTGTCCGTGGACGATGCGGGTCCGGTCACGGCCCCGTCGATGTTGGTCTGGACAACTGTCCAATCGGTGTTGGCCGTGGCCGTCGCATAGTCCTTTACGGCGATTATCAGGTCGCCTACCTCGCACTTTACACCCGCATAGGTGCCGGCGGTTATGACGCGGTATGTCCAGCCCGCCTGATATCCGGATGTGGGCAGGGCGGTAACGCTGCCGCCGGTGCCAAGTGTGCCTTTAAAGACCATTGCGTCGTTTGCCGCCAACAGCCCGTCGGTGTATGTTTTTGCGGCAGCGAGGGCGTCCGCCACAGCCTTGGGCGTGGCAGCCGTGCCTCCGCTTGCGGCCGCAGCCGTGCCGTTTGTGGCGTCGCTCAACTTTACATGTCCGTAATTTGTACCTGTGCCCTGGCCGTAAGTGGTCGCGGCGACGGCGTGGCTTATCGGGGCCTTTTTGGCTATCGCCGAATCGGTTTCGTCCTGCTTCGCCTTCAGGCGGCTTGCCAGCTCCTCCAGCGCGTCAAGTTTTGTCAATTTGTCTGCCATGATAAATTCCTCCTACAAAAATTTAATTCTCCGGGAAATACTTGTCCAGCATGGTGTCCACTTCCTCGTCGGTGGCCACATAGCCTCCCTGTTCCACATCCACGGACGTTGTGCCGTCGGGCGTGATATTCAATCCGCGGCCAGTCTTTATGCCGCCCAGCCGTTCCGCTGTGGCAACGGGAAGAACATACTCGCTTCCGCCGCCTCCGCTTTCTCCGCCGCCTCCGGATGCGCTGCCGTCACGCTGGGGGAACAGCAGGGCCACGGTGGCGTTTATGTCCTTGTCGGGGATCCGTTTCGCCCAGAACCTCACCGACAGATCTGTCGCCTCCGAGGCTGTGGACATTTCCGCCTTGCGGGCTGCGTCCATGCTGTCGCCCCTGTCAATGGACACTATGGGAAAATGCTGATGTTTGGCCTCGGCGAGATAGACGTCGTTCTGATACCCGCCGTCATCGGCGTCCAGCCAGCCGGCTTTCGGGATTACTATCTCCTTGATTATGCTGTTGGCGAACTCCTCCAGCGCAATCTCAAAATCCTTTTTCAGCTGCTCGTCCGCTTCCGTGCGGGTGGTTTCTTCGGTGTCCACTCCCGACCGAAGCTCCTTTATCAGGTCCAGCAGCAGGGCAAACAAATAATTGTGGTGCTCCGCCAAGGGCTGATCGCCCAGCTTGTAACCGGCCGCCTTCAGCTCGTCCGGCGGCTCTATTCTGAATCGGGCGGCCCGTTCGTTGCCGGCGTTGGCCTCGTCCGCCGCCCGGTTTTCGTCACTGATCCATTGGAACCATTTTTCTTTCCACGTCATTTTTACTGACCTCCGTATTTGATATAGCCGCTGTACGCGCCGATATTGTAGCCCTTCCGCTCGTCGTTGCCGTAGCCCTTGCCGGTGTAGGTAAATCCGCCGTTAAGCACAACGTCGCGCACGCCGACCCCGCCGGGGAGCAGCTCGTCCAGCAGCGTCAAAATCTCGTCGTTGCTGAGGCCCGTGCCGAGAAACCCCGCCAGAGGCACCCGCATCTCAAAGACGCCGACGCGGTCCTTTCGGTCGTGGATAACGATCTCGTCCTCGCCGCAGCCGAGCAGCGCCGACAGGCACCGGCGGATGTCGTCATATTCGCCGGTGCACAGGGATTTCGCGATGGCGGCCTTGACCAGCATTCGGTAGGCGTTGTCGTCGCGGCCCATGCGCGGAATATCGAATGTCGCGCCTATCTGATCGAGGGAGGCGCCGCCGGCACGGTTTACGTCGTGGGCGGCTTCCATATCGGCCGTGTCCACACGGTCCCTTTCGGCCTCACCCGCCGCCAGCCGAAGCAGCTTGTAGTTGTTGCTGTCCTTGTCCTGACGGAAATTGTCGGGCAGGTTTTTCGCCAGATTGTCCCTGTTGAACCTGACCATTCGTCACGCCTCCTTCACCTTGAGGGTGACGCCGCCGAGGATAAGGCTGCGGTCGTTTTTCGGATCGATGGCGTCAAACTCGTGGGAGGCGTCGTCGATATCGACAAAGCCCTCGGGCTGTCCCTCGGCCTCGGCGATGCTGATTATCCGCCGCACGCCGTCAACATAGCATTTGCCGTAAAGCTGATTGAACACGAAGGGCTCCTTGTCCAGCCCGGAGATGTAGCCGTTGATGTTGTCCCACATCAGGCCGCGCACCTCGTCTTTGTCCGCACCGGGCATCAGCTCGACGGTTATCTCAAAATACAGCGCCATCTCGTCGGTGTGGGTGAAGCGGATGATGCTGTTCACCTCTCCGCGCTCGTCCTTCAGCTCTACCGTGGTGCTGCCGTAGGTATATATCCCGCCGCCCTTTTTGCTGAATATGGTCTCGGCTATCAGTTGGTTCATGGCCGTGCGTTCATCTTCGGGGGTGTGTTCGTTTATGCCGGCATTCACATAACAGGCCACGCTGTGCGGCGGCAGCTCGTTGACATACTCGTCCGTGTCGTTTTCAATGACCGTGGCGCTCACAACGCCGTCCAGCCGCAGCAGCGCCGCCCTGATACTGGCTATCGTCTTACTGCCGCGGCCCTTGATGATGGACATTATCCGGCGGCGAAAGGTGAAGTCGTCCTCCATGGCGCTGCCCTGAGCCAGCAGCTCCGACGCTTCGACCTCCACGCCCAGCAGGGCGGCGTTCTGCTCCGCCAGGCTGTTTATCAGGTTTTCGGCGACGAGGTTCCCGACCTCGCCGACCTGAGTACACTCCACCACCAAAATCGCGGTGCCGTCCTCGCCGATGGTCTCCTCGTGGGTGTTGAAGAACAAAACATCCGCCTCGGTGCGGAACTTTGTGCCGTAGGGGATCACCGTCCCCTTTGGGCCCCTGACCGTCAGCCTGTGTCTGGCCGCGATGCCGCCGTTGCGGACGGCCAGAGCGTAGCCAGCCGCCATGTCAAGGGCGCTGTCGTTGGCCGTGGTAACGAAGCCGCTGTAATACAGCTTTTCCTTGTCCTCCTCCGACTTGGCGGACCGATAGGCTATTATCCGCAGATATTTTCCCAAAACGGACAAATCCGAAGTGTCTATGTCCTCGCCGAAGAGCTTCCGGGCGTCGGCCTCAAGCCCGCTCAAAATTTCGTCGTAGGTTCTTCTTTTATATCCGGTGGTCTCTACTGCCAAGTGACATCAACTCCCTCAATCATTTCTCCGCTTTCCTTTTTTGCCGTAAAATTCACCTTTGCCCGGCGGTCGCTGACCTCGCAGGCGAAGTCGCCCAGCATCAGCCCGCCGTCCACCTGTGCCAGACCGCGGACTATTTCTCCGCGGATGAGATCCTCGCTCTTGCCCTTGCCCAGAATATTGCGGTGGTTGATGCCCTCCTTCAGGTCGAAAAACCACTCCCCGCGGTTTGTGCTCAGGACCGTTTCGATGGTCTGGCGCTCAAGGTCGGAATCCTGGGTCATTTCAATGTCCCGATAGGCGGAGGAAATCACCACGTCATGATTTTGATCAAGACGGAAGCCTTTCATTATGGCAGCACCCCCACTATAACGGAATAGTTTTTGCTGTGCCGTCCCGCATCAGGCAGCACGTTCGCGCCCCTTATGTCCTGCGATATGTCGTGGTCACAGCACACGCATATAACCAGATCGCCGGCGGAAATTTTCTTGTATGTCAGCAGCTCAAGCCCCTCGTGTGTCACGGGCTCAAGCTTGTATCTCGCCGTCCACGCTATGGGCACGCTCACCGACGCCTGGGCTTTGGCCGCTTCGCCTCGCTGCTGTATCAGTCCCAGGGGCTGAACCTCCGCCCTGGTCAGTCCGGCGTCCACGCTCAGCACACGGCCCACGAAGGCGACGCTGAGCTCCATGGACAGCCTTTGGCTCATGTCGTCAAAATATTTCTGCATTCCCATGCTACATCACCTTGACCTCCGTGTAAAAATCGTTTTCGCTGACGGTGTGCTTTCCGCTCTTTACCCGAAAGCTTCCGTTGGCGAGCAGACTGCTCAGGTTTATTATTGACGCGGCCTGTATCCGGTGCTGGAGCAGCAGCTTAACGTTGTAGCCCTGTACGGTCTCGCTTTCGCCCTCGTCCTGCTCCTGCTCTTCCTCGAACTCCTCCGGACTGCCGACCATGCCCGTCTCCTCTGAAACGGTAAAGCTTATGTCGTCGCCCTTGCTGAGGGCCCGGGCGTAGAGCTTGCCCTTAATGATATACACCGATATTCCGCAGACCTTGGCATATTTCTTAATGTTTTCCATCAGGTCGCCGTCCACGATTTCGGCCTCGCCGTAGGTCTTGTCCCTCACCGGTGTAAAATCCTCAATCGGGGTGCCCGTCTTTTCCAGCAGGGCCCGCAGGATGGTGCTGGCCTTTGTTCCGGCGGGGTATTTTATGCTTTCGACGGTCTTTGCCTCCACGTCGTCCACGCATTTTATCACCGTGGCACGGTCGGCGCCGTCCCATCGGGTTTTTACCCTGTCTATCACGCCGGAAAAAATCACTCCCGTGTCGTCGCCGTAACCTGCCTCAACGGTCAGCGTCTGCCCTTTTTCCAGCCGTGCGACGTGATCCCATGTTATGTTGTACAGGGTGATTTCGGCCTCGTTGGGCTCCATGTCGTCATCGAAGGGAACCGACACCTCCATGTCAAGCTGCTCGTAGTCAAATGTCATGCCGCCGGTGCGGATCAGGCATTTTCGGCCAAAGGCCAGCGTGGGAGCCTTGGGGATGTCGTCGGCAGCCCATTCCTCCGCCGCCCGCACCATAGCCTCGGCATATCCGCTCATTCGGCCTCACCCCAATCCGTGTCGGTCACCGGCTCTTCGCCGTCGTCAACATATAACTGTACTTCGGCGCCGAAATTGTCCCATGTCACCCTGTCGGCAGTCCCCGACGGGCCCCACGGGATAACCGTCACAGCGGGATAGCCTTCGCCCACCCGAAGCTGCTCGAACAGCGGCCTCCCGTATATCAGCGGCGCCCCGGCGCAGATCACCGTACCGCCCTTGCTCAGAGCGGCGGTAAACATATCCGCCGAGGCGTTGTAACCCAGGGCGATGTTGAACATCTCGTCCCCCAGGGAAATGTCAAAATTATAGGGTATCATCGTTTTTGAAACAGGTATTTTGCTCATCGTGCTATCTCCTTGTACCCATTAACAGCCTCGCTCCGACCGTCAGCGTTCTCGGGTCGCCGGGAGTTGAAAACGCGCCGGGGTTGTTTTTGATTACCCATTCGGCGGAGGTTTTCAGCGTTTTGTAGTGGTTGTTTACCAAATCCCAAAGGTTGTCCCCGCTCCGCACCGTGTGATATACCGCGCCATCTCCGTCGGTCAGCCGTTTTACTCCGGCGTCGCTTTCGGCCTTGGTGTCGTTGCTGGGGCAGCCCTCCACCCGGTCGGCGTCCACCCAGCCGTCGATACCGCTCCCGTCAGTGGATTTCAGACAATAGGGATGATCGGCGGCGTAAGCCCCGCCGGTCATTACGCAGGTTCCGCGGCTCCGGCTGAAGGCCGGCGTCAGCGAATTGGGCGTCATGTACACGTCCCCGCCCTTGAAGATCACCCGCACCTCCGACTCCGTTCCGGCCGGAAGGGCGGCTATTGTCGTTACGGCGGCGGCAGGCTCAACGGCGGGCGGCTCCTGCGTCAAAAACGCGCTGGTCGGGGTGTCGGGATCGACATAGCTGTTTTTCGCTATGCGGGCCTGCCGCAGAGTTATACTGAAATCCGCGCCGTTGGCCACCGTGCTGGAATGTGTCGATGTGAATTTTGCAATCTGCATCTGCCACAGCCGGCACCGTCCCGAATAGCTCACCAGCGCCCCGGTCTTTTGCCACTGATAAATCCGCTCCACCGCCGAGGCCGCCGTGAGGCTGTCGCTGTCTACTACCGTGCCGCTGAGGTCAAGCTGTATCGCGTTGGGCCGCACATGGTCCGTCAGGTCGATGCCGGTCTCCGTGGGGTGGGACGGCAGGTCAACGTTCCTGTCCAGATCCTCGCTCGTGACCGTTATGTATATGTCGTTCAAAAACGCCATAGCTTTCACCTTTCTCCTGTTTTTCCGTCAAAGCCTTCCCCTTGGGGGGGAGGTGGCACGAAGTGCCGGATGAGGTGTAGGCCATAGGCCGTTATTCCTCACTCCTAATTCCTCATTCCTCATTATCCCAATCATGCCAGCCTCGGGGCCGGACGCTTCCGGCTCATGCTGTCAAACTCGTCCACTATCGCCTCTCTCACCCATTCCTTGACCCTGCGGGCCAAGTCACGGTCGCTTGAGCTGCCGCCGTTGATTGTGAGGTTGAATGTGGGCGAATAGTTGTTTGTCTCGGACGAGCTGCTGTTCACAGTGGAATAGCTGCCGCCGGACTCCGGCGTGTAATTCTGGGAATAAGGGATAGACATCTCGCCGGCGGCCTGAGCCGTATCCCGCATTTGCGGCATGGTTTTTTCCATACCGATTATGCCGCCCTCGATGAGGAATTGGCCTTTTTCCTGCCATACCTTTGAGGGCGAGCTGATTTTTTGTACCTTGTTGAACTCCGCATTGACTGCGGTGGCCACGCTGCGGGCCGCTGCCACGGCGGCGGCTTTTCGGGAATTTATACCGTTGACGAGGCCGTTTATCATGTTGGCCCCGGCGGAAGAAAGATTTACCGCACTGACGGCGGCTATTATCTGGCTGAGCCCGTTTTGCACCGCCGACAGGCAGGCCGCCATACCGCTTGTGACGGCCGTGTTTATCTCGGTCAGCTTGGCCGTCACCGTCTGCGAGGCCGTTCCCATGGCCGTATCGAAGGCCTGCGGAATTTGCCCCACGGCGGTCTGAGTTTCGGCGACAAAGCTGTTCACCGCGCCGCTCGCCGCCGCAAGTCCGCTCTGGTCTACGGTCAGGTTGACGGCCACATCCGCCTGTCCGGCCGTTTCAACGCCGGAAGCCATATTGCCGGCGGCCGCGACCGCCGCGCCTGCGCTGGCCGTTATGCCCGACGCCAGATCAGCGGCGGCGTTTTGGCCGTTCATCATCATGGCTCCGGTGTCCAGCTGCATACTGCTTGCGGCCATCGACGCCATATTGCTTGCGGCGAACTGCACGGTGCCGGTGCCCGCCGTTATACCCATGGCCAAATTGCCCGCCGCAGCCGTGCCGAACTGCGATGTATTGCCTATTGTGGCAAAGCCGGGAACGGCGCTTGCCGCCAACGTCGAAGCGGATAACTGCGCCTGCGGCATGCCGGCCTTTATTCCTTTGCTTACGCCATCGGCCACGCCCTTACCGACTTTTTCACCGGCGGCCTCTGCGGCTCCTCCATCCAGCGAATCCGCAAATCCGCTCAGTCCGTCCGCCGCCTTTTTGAATACGCCGCCTACCTTGTCGCCGATCCAGCCCAGAACGCTTTTTATGCCGTCGAGTATTTTTTGCAGCGGCTCACAGTTCTTTACCCAGTCCACTATGCCGCTGATAAATTCCCCTATTTTGCCGACCACCCAGCCGATTATCCGTCCGAGGGAGTCGATGATTGTGCGGAAGGTCTCGCTTTTGTTGTAAGCGACTATCAGTACGGCGACAAGAGCAAAAATACTGGCCACTATTATAGTTAAGGGACAGGCAAATAAGCTTGCGTTAAGCACAAATTGTGCCGCGGCAGACAACTTTTGAGCTGTTACGACAGCCATTATCGAGCCCGCCACAATGCCAAGAATAGGCAAAATGCTGTTCATGTTTTCGCCGAGGAACGCAAAAACGCCCGAGGCCAGATTTAGCAGACCGCCGATCAGCGGCCCGGCGGCGGATAATATCCCGCCGATAAAATCTCTGACGCCCGAGGCGAAGCCGACTATACCGTCCAGAACGTTTTTCGCGGCATCTTGAATTGACGAAAACATTCCCTCCGGCATGGGCTGGCCCACTATCATTTCATACATTCCGCTGACAGCGGCGGATGCAACATCGACAAATGCTTTAACCAACTCATTCGCACTTTGCTTTATTCCTCTGCCTATGCCCTTTATCAATTCAATGCCCATGTTAATCAATTCCGGTGCGTAGCTTGCTCCCAGTCCTATCAAATCTCCAAGAGCCTTTCCTGCGGATTTTGCAAGTCCGGAAAATCCATCTTTTTCAAACGCCTTGTTTAAATCATCCAGCATATCAGTTCCGGTTTTTACGATTTCTCTTAACGGTTTATCCATCGATTCCGATACTTCTATGCCAAGTCCTTCCAACGCGCTTTTAAATAAAGTTACATCGCCGGCCAGATTGTCCAAACGTATATCCGCCATTTCCTTTGCCGCGCCGGAAGAGTTCTTTATCGACTCTGTAAGCTTGCTGAAATCTTCATCACTGGCGTTTGCAATAGCCAGCAGCCCGCTCATCGCCTCTTGTCCGCCAAGCATACTTGCCACCATTGCTTTGTCGTCTTCAGAAAGTTTGCTCATTCCTTTGCGCATATCCTGCATTATCTGAGCAAAGGATTTCATATTTCCTTTATTGTCTGTAAGTCTGAGACCAAGTTTTTGCATGGCGGTGGTGACATCTTTTGTGGGGTTTGTCATACGGGACAGCCATGCGCGCATTGCTGTGCCCGCCTGTCCGGACTTAATGCCTGCATTTGCCATAAGTCCGATACCAACGGCCACATCCTCACAACTATAATTTAACGCACCCGCCACCGGAGCCACATATTTAAAGGTTTCGCCCATCATGGCTACGTTGGTATTGGCATTTGAACTTGCCGCCGCCAGCACGTCGGCAAACCGTCCGCTGTCTGCCGCCGTCATTCCGAACGCGGTCAAAGCGTCAGTCACAATATCGCTGGTCGTTGCAAGATCTTCGCCGGATGCTGCGGCAAGATTCATTATGCCATCTATGCCGCCTATCATCTGTTCCGATTTCCAGCCCGCCATAGCCATATAATTCATTGCTTCGGCTGCCTCTGTTGCAGAAAATACAGACGTGCGTCCCATGTCCTTTGCTTTTTCGGTCATTGCGGCAAGTGCTTCACTATTCGCTCCTGAAATCGCGGCCACCCCGCTCATGGCCTTATCAAAGTCCGCTCCAACCTTCACCGTCCCCGCCAGACCTGCGCCCACTGCGGTTGAAGCCGCGCCAATGCCCCGAGCGGCCCATTTCCCTACTGTTTTGCCGAGAGCGCCGGACACCTTTTTTATTCCGGATGTCAGCTTTTCAAATTTTTGACCTGCCGCCTCCTTTAAAGCGACGGCCCAGTCTTTGGTTTTACTCCAGGCCTCCTTGATAGAGGAACTGACACCCTTAAATTTTTTTCCGCTGTCTTTCACTTTTTCGGAGGATTGATTTAATTCTCCAAGCCCTTCCTTGGCTTTGTCGGCCGCTTTCGCAATATTCTTAATGCCGTCGGCGGCATTGGATATTTCCTTAAGCCCGCCGCTTGCCTCGTCAGCCTCCCTTGCGATACTCCCGATGTTTTCTGCTGCCCCTTTTATCCCCTCGACGCCCGCCGCGGCATTCTTCGCCGCGGCTTTTATTTTGTCAAGGCCGCCTTCGGCTCCGGTGACAGAGGCCTTCAGCTTATCCATTTCAGCCGTGACCTTCGACAGCGGATTGTCGGCTATCTCAAAGCTGATCCTGACAACGTCTTCGCGCACAACGTTTGCCATAGCCTCTCCTCACTCCTTATTTTTCCCACGAAAAAAGCACGTCCGTAAACGTGCCTTTTTGTAAAACTTTTAATATAGATTATCGAATTGCTTTGCCTTTTTTACAGACTGTTTTTTAGCAGTCTCAAACCCTCTCTTATGGCGTCGGCCTTGCTCATACCCGACCGCCGTGCGCACTCCTCCAAGAGCGCAAGCTCCTCGTCTGTCATTCTCAGGCGATAGCCGTGAACCTTTGGCGCTTCTGTGGGCCGTCCCATTTTTTTCTTTTCCATTGCGATTTTCCTCAAAAATTTTTCTTGCCTTTTCATCATATCCATGATATAATGAACTTACCACCTAAATGAGGGCGGCGGCAAGTTTTCCGCCCTCGGTGGCTCAGGTTGGCTCTGTTCGCTTTGCGAATAGGGCCTTTTTTTATTGCTTTTCCTTCAAAAGCTTCTCAATTTCGGCTATTGCCTCATCTTTATCCTTGCATTTACTGAGAATTGCAAGTACCATCTCAAGCAGCGCCTTAAATTGAAAATCGGTCATAACCTCTCCCATTTTTTCTCCTTTCCGGCACTTGCCGACCGTACTCATCAGGTCTTCCCTGACTGTGATTATATTATAACATATGGATAGCCAAAAGTCAAGAGGTTTTTGAAAATTTTTGAGGTTTTTTTACTTTCTTCTTCATCATCTTTGCGGCCATATCCAAGGCGATATTTGCCTCGTCCACCTCCTGCGGCGTCATGTGGTTGAACACATAATCATGTGTGAAATGGGCGAAATCGCAGAATATCAGCCGCCAGCAGGCCCAATTACTCCTTACTCTTTCCTTCAGCCTTGCCCGCGTCAGCTTTGGTCCGAAAGTTGCCCTGCATTACCTCGGAGCCGAAGCGTACAACCTCGTTGAGCTCGTCAATGGAGTCAAAGTCATCGGGGGTGAGGCCGCCGGGCTCCACGATGACGTTTTTCAGCACGTAGACCGCCGTTTTTTCAGCGCTGGAGGTGTTTGTGCCGGGGATATATGTCTCGTCCACGCATTTCAGCGCGGCGGAAATGCCGTTGAACTGCGCGGTGTATTTTTTGCCGTTAATTTCCTTGTCAACAGTGTAAAATTTCATAATTACATATCTCCTTTTAATTTTTAAGATAATGGAGAGGAGTGAGGCACGGACACCTCACTCCTCAACTCGGTTATATCGCTTCCGTTACGCCGTCAAATACCATGATGGTGAACTCCAGATCCTCAGCCTCGGCTCCCTGGCTGATCTCGGGGGCCTCCTGAATGGCGCCCTGTTCGCCGCCGTGTCTCAGGCCCAGCTCTTTGTTTATGCACCAAACGGGGAAGTTGTCCTTCCGTCCCTCAAGGCTGAGGAGATACCCCAGCTGGGGGCTTGTGGGCTGGATGGAGAGGGTCAGGGTGTGAATGTTGTTGTTTATCTCGCTCTTGATGATATCGCCCTGAGCGCCCACCACAGGCTCGAAGAAGGATTCCTCCTTGGCCCAGGTTATCATGTCCTCGCCCACGCCGGTAATGTACACGCCGTTGATCATTATGGTACAGTCTTTGGCGTTATATCTTGTAATGCGTTCCATAATTTTTCACCTCCGAAGTTATATAACGGCCTCGCCGATTATGGTTGCCTCGTGAATGGCTCCGGCAAGGTCGAAGCTGAAGCTGCCGTAGGGATACTTGCGGACCAGCCTGTCGTCGGGCGAGGTCTGCTCCCTGAGCACAAAGCTGGTGCTGTACGCGGGCTTGCCGTCCTCACCGACGGCGATTATACCGTTGTTCCAGGCGTCCTTGAGGGCGCCCAGAGTGGCGCTTTCCAGCATTGCGATGCCGTTGTTGTCATAGGGCACCTTGGGCGAATTGTTCAGTACCTTCTGGGAACGGTAGGCTATATTCTGGATGGTGTAGTCCAGACCGTCCACCACGTCGATATACTCGCCGCCCACGGTCTTGCCCTCGGTGGTCACAATGTCCCCGGCCTTGGTCACAAGGCTCTGCGCTCCTGCGGCGTGGATCGTCTCGATCTCGGTGTCCGACAAATCCAGCGGGGGAACTCCCTTGATGATCATGTTCTTGTAGGTGAAGCCTCCGGCCTTGAGACCGGCGGTAGCGCCCACAACAGCGGCCGCCAGATACACGCTTTCGTCGGGATAGTACCAGATGTTGGTGTAGTCATAGCCCGTCAGCTTGAGGCCGTCGATGGTTGTTTTAAGGCTCTTTATCTCGCCGGAAATCTGGGCGAACAGCATCCTGTCCTTTACGGTTTCGTAGTGCTCCGCCACCGCTTTCCAGACCTCGGTCGTTGCTCCGGGCATTACGGTCTGCCGCCAGCCGCCCATCTTTCTCAGGTCGTCGATGCCGTCAGCGGTCGGGGTCTCCTCGTAGAGACCGACCGCAAATTTCTCGGGAATATCGTCCTGAGTGAGCATTATCTTTGCCGCCTTGTAGACCGCGCTCTCGGTCACCGTTCCGCTCTCCCCGTCGCTCTTGACAAAGCCCGCGTCCCGCAGCTCCTCAAGGTTGCGGAACTCGCCGTAGACGAAGTCGCCCAGGGCTTCGGTGTCAAGTCCCTCATCTCCGGTTTTGTTCCCGTAAATCAGCGGGAACCAGCTCCCCGGCCGGCCCGTGGGCTTCGCCAGGTCGATTTTTACTTTTACGTCCAATGCCATGTAGATTTACATCTCCTTTGATAGATTTTTTTATTTACGCTGCGCTGTTGCAGCACAACTATGTCACCGTGCGGTGATATTCTCTGCCGTTGACGGTGAGGTGTTCGATAACGCTGTCAAAATCCTCGCTCTCCTGCCCGGGCTCGCCGTATCCCGGCAGCGGCAGCTCGCTCATGAGCCACAGCACCGCGTCAAAGCCCTGTCGGTATTCGTACTCAAGGGTTATCAGATTGTCCCTGTTGGCAATGCTGCCCACCGACTGGACAATGACGTCATTGTCGTTGAGATACGTCCTGCCGGCACGGTCAAGCCACTCTCTTGCCTTCACGGCGAGGTTCAGAGACTCGCCGTAATTGTCGGACTGAGCTGTTATGCTCCAGGTCTGGGTGAAGGGCTTGCGGGCCTTTCCGTCGCCGTATTCGCCCCAGGTGCCGTTGTCGGCGCTCATCGGTGTGGTGATCGTGTAGGACAAATACGGATATTTCGGTATCTCCCCGGTCTGGTTGCTCCGTATGACCTGCACTTTCAGATAACTTTCCAGCCCTTTTACGACCGTCTCTCTCACCGCGTCAAGGTCTGCCATCGTCCCCACCTCCGAACACGCTTATAAACTTCAGCACATAGCAAAATGCGCCGGTAAAGGGGGAATTGCCCACGCTGGGCTCCTCCTCCACGCTGTACAGATCGTCGCCGTAGATAACCTTAACTCCCGTTATGTCGCCGAGGCTCGCCTTGGTGTACAAATGCTTGTCCCTTGCCGTCAGCACTCTGTCCGACCGGTAGACCTTGCTTTCGCTCAGGCCGATAATGGCGCCACGCTTTTTTGCCGGCGGCATCCGCAGCTTTATCAGGTCTCCCTTGCTGTCGTAATACGACCGGACCTCCGTCAGCAGCTCAAAATCGGAGCTGTACTTGTCTATCAGCCGGTCAAAGTTGTAGTACCGCATATCACTCCACCTCGTAGCCTATACTCTCGATCATGGTGCCGGTGTCCACAAGGGGATTGCCGCTGCCCTTGCGGTCCTGGGTGAAGGGATGGTTGGGCGGCGAATCAAGGTCGCGGGCATATTCCTTTATGGCCGTGGACAGCGTAACGCCCACAGTCTCAAGAAAATCCTCCGGACTCATGCTCCCGTCGATCACCAGCGGCATCAGCCTTTCCGCGGAGGAAAGCACTTCTCCGTTTTTGGCGTCGAAGCCGCCCCGCAAAAATGACCTTTCCGGGATTGTGATGTACTGGGTAGTCGGCTTCAGGTGCAGTCCGTGAGCGTGGAGCCAGACGCGCATCTTCGGCGTGACGGGTATCTTGCAGCCGTACTCATGTATCCCGGCCAGCCATGCGTGCTCTCCGCCCATAACTCCCACCTTCACGCTCCGTCCGTCCAGTCCCTTGACCGCCGCTTCCACGTCGGGAAACCTGTTTTTTACCGTCGTCCATTTAACACCCACGAGGATTTCATCTCCTTCCTCTTAAGCCTTCCCCTTCGAGGGGAAGGTGTCGGCGAAGCCGACGGATGAGGTGTAGCCGCCGTAGGCGGCGTTATTCCTAATTCCTCATTCCTAATTTCTCATTTTTTTCCATCCGCTTCGGGCCGTACGAAACTTCACGTCCGATACGGTGTAGCCGCCCAGCAGGCTTTTTAACAGCTCCCACAGCAGGGCCGTCCTGTCCCTGTCGGAAAACGACTGGGACAGGTGGCCGCTTATGCTTTCGCTGGTCACGCCCGCCGTCGCGCCCATGATTTCCACGAATTTCACCGCGAACAGCCGGACCCTGGCGGGAAGCTCCGCCAGCTCCTCGTCGCTGTTCAGGTCGAATTTAAGCCGTGTATTTTCCAGCACGTACTGAAGGGCGGCCTCCACCATGAGCACGGTCTCCGGCGTTATGGGGTCAAGACCCAGATTTAAGGCCTTGACCTGCTCCTCGGTCACTCTGCCACCTCAAGGGCGGCGCACTCGTCCACCCGCTCGAAGGAAGGCAGCACGATCTCCGACACGGTGGTCTTGGTGTTCACGGGATCCTCGGTCACGGTGACGGCCACGGCGATGCCGGTATTGACAAGCGTAACGTCGGCATTGCCGCTGCCCATGAGGGTGCGCTCCTCGGGGGTGGTGCCGTACCATGTGCTGCCGAGGCTGCTGTCGGGCAGAAGCATGACGATGTTGTCGGGGTAGAATTTCTTTTCCTTGCCGCTCTCGTCCTTGTAGGACTTGTTGTATATCACAATCGTGATGTCCAGCGCCTCCTCGATGTAGCTGCGGACGATCTTGGTTGTGTAGTTCAGATTAGCGGTGGTGTTCTGGGCGAGGACTCCGCTCCGCACCTTGGCGCTGTTCTTGATGAGGTTGAAGGTGGCCTTGCTCATCAGCGCAACCTTGGGCCGGGTGCCGTACTTGTCCTCCTGCTTATCCATGGCGGCCTCAAGGTCGGCCACGGGGTCACAGTCGGCGGCGCTGCTCCACAGGGTGGCCGTCTTGGTGTAGTGGCCCTTCTTCCACTCGCCGGTGGGGTCGTAGTTGTAGGTGTAGTTTACGCCGTTGGCCTTGATCTCGATGCCAAGCTTGCCGCCGATGGGAGCCAGCAGCTGCATCCTCATGCGCTCGGGCACAACGTCGGCGCCGTCCACGAGGGTGGTCACATCGTCAAAAATGCGGGCAAGCACCTCGTCAGCGTAGGGGTCGTTGCTGTCCTGAACGCGCATAATCTCCTGCTCGTCCCTTTCCTTCACCAGCATACTCTCACGGAAAAAGGGCATTTCGGTTTCGGTCTTGCCGATGCCTACCCTGTCGCGCAGGGTGCTCTTGGCGTCGAAGGTGGAAGGCATCAGGGATACGGGCAGGCCCTTGTGTCCCCTTATCCATTTCAGGTCAAGGCCGTTTTTCTTCTGGGAAGGAAACAGCCCCGCTCCGAGATAGGCTTCCCTGTTGCTGGCCTCCTCGGTGTAGTGGGAGGCGATGGCCTCCGAGGTGAAAATGTCTCTCAAATTCATGGTTTAACCTCCTTATTCCTCATCGAAGGGCAAAAATGTAATGTCCTTCAGCGCTGTCACGGCCGCCTCAGCGGGAGCGGCGGGCAGCTTGTCCTTGTTGATGCAGCCCCGGATTACGATTGTGCCGTTGGGATTTTCGTCCAGCACAACGTCGCTGAGCAGCACGCCCAAAGCCTGGGCGTCGTTGGAGGGGATCACCGTCCCCGCGGGAATGACGCCGCTCTGAGCCAGATTGCTGAGCTCGGTGCAGTCGTAGGGTATAGCGGTGTAATGGCTGTTCGCCAGAATTTCGATGCCTCCGGCTACAGCGGTTTCGGTAAATTTCATGTGGTTTGCATCTCCTTTAAAAAATTTTTTGACCGGATCAGTTCCTTCTCAGGTAATAATCCAAAATGTTATTGGCCCTGTCCCGGGCCTCCGCCCGTTTCTTCCCCAGCTGACGGGCCTTTTCCGTGCCGGGGTTCTTGGCGGGCTCCGGCTGCGTTCCGCCGCCGGGTATTCTGCCTGCGCCCTTGATCGCCGCGTCCACCCTCTGGGCGGCAAGGGCCTCCACCGCCGCTTTCAGTGCGGCCACGTTTGTGTTGATGGTCTGCTCGTCCTCGCCGATGACCAGCGGCACCAGCTCAAGGACTTTGTCGTCTCCGCTGTCCAGCTCGGCGGCCTTCAGGGCCTTCAGCGCGGTGAGCTGGTTTTCCCGGTCTCTGAGGGCCTTTTCCTTGTCGGCCAGCTCCTTCTGCTTTTCCTCCAGCTCCAGGCTTTTCAGCTCTGCGTCGGACAGGCTTGCCTTCCGCAGCTTGTTCAGCTCCCGCTGAAGATCGGCGTTTTTCTTGCCCAGATTGGCCAGCAGCTTGTCGGCCTTCGACTGGGCCAGCCGCTCGATGCGCTCCTCAATGCTCTCGCCCGAAGGCTCCGGCGCTGGGGGATTGGGCGCGGGATCCGTCTGCGGCGTGGGAGCCGGCGCGGGCTCCGGTGCGGGTACGGGCTCCGCTGCGGGATTGGGTACAGGTTCGTTCATGATTCATTCCTCCATGTAGAAAAAATTTTACCCTCCGTATAGAAAGGCATAAAAAAACGCCCACCGTATAGATGAGCGTAATATGTAATTTTAACGGTCACAGTTTAGCGACCTGTCCGGGTCGGGCTCATAGAACTATTCGATTTTTTCGAGCAGTTCACACCAGTTTATAGCGTAATTTCTCCGCTCATGAGGTCGGGGATGATCTCTACCACGCCGCGCATGGCGTTGTGGGCCCGTTTCATCAGGGAATTTTCATTGAGGTACTCTATGCCCTTCAGCGTTATTCGGGGATTGCTGACGGTCAGCACAACGCTTCCGGTCGCTCCGTACTGAAGGCCGATCCCCTGAATAAATTCGTTCCGGCAGAGCATCTCAATTATTCTTGTCCATCTGGTCTCACTGATTTTCAGTCTTTCGGCCGAGATTTCCGCTATGTCAAACTCCTCAATGTCCATGGCCTTTTCAAGGGTTTTGAGTATCCTGTATATGATTTTTATATTCTCGTCCATATTTGCCTCCGTGCAAAAAGCACGTCCGAAAACGTGCTTTTTTATTCGATTTTGTGCATAATTTTATATTCCTCTGAAGGTTCCTTTAACATCTTCACATTTTTTGCAATACGCTTTTGAAGAATTGCCAACTCTATAATAATTCAGCGTTTCTCCACAGCGCGGACACTTTACTTCTTCTTTTGGATGAAGTAATTTTCTGCTAATTGCATCTCGCTCAGTTTCATTCATAGCCATAAATAATCCTCCTTGCTTTCGCATTATGCTTTACAGGTACACCGGCTTCCCTTGCTCGGTCAAAGGCATCGACCATTAAGCTCGCTCTCTCCGCATCGGTTAAGTTGGGGGCGTTTAAAGCGGCGTCATAGCTTGCCTTAAACTCATCACGCCAGTCGGCCGGCTCAAATTTTGACGGATAATTCAAATAATGTCCATAGTATTCGTGCGCCAAAACAGCTCTTGGGGACATTAAATCCCTGTTGTAATTAGAACTTGTATCAGGAAATATATCTCCTCTGATGTAAATTAATTTTTTAGAATCTATGAAGCCTGTGCTATCACCTTCATTAAACCGCAAAACGCTCTCAGGCACGTTTATTGTCGCCGCATCTTTCCTTATATCCCTTATTTCCTCATCTGTCAATATACGAAACGGGCTTGAGCGCAAGTTATTTGACATGCCCCTCACTTGTATTATACCACTTTCCGCCGATTTGTCAATAGCGAAATGCCGACCAGTGGCCTGAAAAAATTCCTCGTCGCTCATGAGCTTGTACTGGACGAAGCACCGGCAGTTGATGTCCTGACTTGCCACGCCGCTTTTGCCCGGGCAGTCGGCCATACTGCCGTCGGAGAGAGTAAACTGCTCATCCGCCAGCACGGTCACGCCCTCCATCATTTGATGGTCGGCCTTGCCGCCCACATAGGTCTTCCAGCCGTGCTTTGTTTTGACACGGTGATTAGGCCGGACGCGCTCGTCCTTCATGGTGCGCCATATCTTTACCATCCGCAGCTCCGCGCCGCTCTCCCGCAGCCCCTCGTCCAGACGGGCCGCCGAATCGTACATACCGGCCTCCCGCACTCTGTGGGTCTCGGTGCGGGCTATCCGCACGGCCTTCTTGTAATCGCCCTCCACGCGGCCGGCGATCCGCCCCGCCATGGTCTCGATGCGGTCACCGTTGGTAAGTCCGGTCATGATGTCCCGCTTTATATCGTACACCACCTGACGGCGGTTCCGTTCCAGACGGGCGTTGAGCGTCAGGCCGGCGATGGGATTTTCCACCGCCTGCTTTATCACCTCCGGCGTCACCATGGACGCGCCCTTCAGCGCCTGCTTCAGCTCCGCCGTATCCGCGGCCCGTTCCACCGCCGCCGCCGTGTCCCTGTATGCCCGCTCGTAGGTTTCCGCCGCCAGCTCGGCGATGAGCTGCCTCGCCCGTGGGCTTATGCCGTCCAGCCGCCGCTGTATCTCCTCAAGAAATCCGGCGTAGCGGTTTTCCCGCATCAGAGCCTCGAAGGTCAGCCGCCCGTCAACGGCCATGTCGGCGTATTCCGTGCCAAGAAACATTTTCAGGTCATTTATCAGCTCACGGTACAGCCGCCTCAGCTCTTTTTCCGCGCCCTGCTCCCGATGCTCCGCTATGCGCCGGAGCTGCACCAGCGCCTGCTGAAGCTCCTTATCGTTAACGGCCATAACCTATCACTCCAGACTGATTTCGCCCTCTTCCTCGCCGGTCTCGCCTGTCAGGGCGGGTATTCCTTCCGTCTCGGCCTCGGCCATTTCCAGCGCATAGTCCACGTCGTCTATTTCCGGCACGGCTATGCCCCAGGCCAGAGACTTGGGCAGGCCCGCCGCCATGAGAGCCTGAGCCGCCTGAGCGTTGCTGAGGGTGTCCATGGGGAAGTTGCGCTTGAAGTCCATTGTTATCTGCAAGGGATCCACCGCGATCTGTTTAAGGGCCCAGAAGCCCGCCAGCAGCCGCCACATATGGGTCGCCGCGTCCATCATCTTTGCCTGGAACATTCCGCACTTGGTCTCAAGGCCGTGAAGCTTGAACTTTAACGAAACGCCGCTGGCCGTGCCGAAGGTCTCGTCGCTGAGGTCCGGCGTCTTGCTGAAGCGGTAGATGTTCCCCTCAAGCCGGTCAAGCTGGTGCTCGGCGAAGCTGTCGTTCACTTCCTTGGTCAGGAAGTAGATCTTCCGCTCCGAGGTGGCTCCCGTGCCGGGAATGGAAAAGGCTCCGCTTCTGCGGGCCTCGTCGAGGGTTTCGTCGTCAGGACTCAGCCCTTGAAATACCATATAGGCGTGAGCGAAGCTCTCCACGTCGTTTATGTTGTCGCTGAGCACCTTTTCATAGGCGTCTATCTCGCTGAGGACCTTTTCCGCGTCCCCGATGCGCTCATTGTTGTTTTCCACCGCCTGAAGGGGACAGCCGCCGAACAGGTGTATCCGGCTTTCAATCAGCTTCAGGTCGCCGAGCCCGCCCTCGTAGACGTGGTACATCTCGCTGTCGTAAAACTCGGCGTGCCAGGTCTTTGCCCCTCCGGCCAGCTCGGTATAATAATACCTTACGGCATATTCCGGCTCGGACAGGCGGGAGCTTGACAGTATCACCGTCTCCCACGCCGGCACCGGCATGACCCTTGCCTCGCCTTCGGGGTCAACATAGAACAGCCGCCCCGCGTATCCGGCAATGGCGGCCATTTTCGTTATTTCCATGTCCACGCCGAACATGTTGTTCCGCGTGACGAAATCGGTCACGGCCTTTGTGGCCCTGTCAATCGCTTCCATGCCGCCGGTAACGCTTTTCGCCTCGTCCGTCTTGCTGTAACCGTAGGCGATGGGCTTGCCGGCGAAATATCCCGTCTTGAAATCCACTATCTCGCCGACGAAATCGGTCTTGACCTTGTTGTTAATGGGGTCCGTCTCGTGGAACCGGGGCTCCCGCCCGTCGATGGGTGCGCTGCCGTCAAGGCCCATGTAACGGTTGTACATCTCGCGGTTGTATTTGGCGTTGAGCTTATGCTTGCGGATGATTTTCCCCAGCAGCGGCGAGGATATAGCCCCCAGGCCAAGCTCGCCCAGCTCCGCCTTTATCTCGGCCAGCTCCGCCGAATAATCAGGATATATGTTTTTTTCGTTTCTTCCCATGGCTTTTCCTTCTCCTCACGGCCGGCAGCCGCCGGTCGAAGATGATTTTCCCGTCAAAGGTTCGGGTCAGGCCGCACCTGGCGCAGACCGACACGTCGTTTATTTGCATCCAGCTGTGATTACACATTACAGCCTCTTTCCCGCCTGAATACGCGCTTCGAGCATATCGCCCTCCACCGCGTAACGCAGGGCGTCCATCAGATGATTGTCGGCGTCCACCGGCCGGGCCAGTGTGTTGCCGTATTTATCCTCTTCCCAGCGGTACTGGGAGATTTCTTTCTTGAAATTTTCGCAGCCGCTGTCCACGATGATTTCATAGTCCAGCAGCCACCGTATGCCACGGTTCACGCTGTCGGGGCCCTTCACCGCCGGAATGGCGTTGACGCCGTTGTCCGCCAGAAAATCAATGGTCTTTGGGTCGGCGCTGTCGCAGGTTATGTAATTCCGCCCGGCGAACTCGCCGGCCACCCTCAGCAGCTCGGCGTCGGACATTCCCGACCGGTACACCTCGCCGAGGATGTATATCTTTTTCCGCTTGCGGTCGATGTGCAGCTTGATCAGGGCGTTGGGGTCGGCGGCATAGCCGAAGTCGCAGCCGAACCGGAGCCTGTCGAATTCCGCCTCCCGGCCGCTCAGATCCTCGACCTTCCAGTTGTCGAAGATGAGGCCCTTCGCCACGCCCCAGTTCCCCAGCCCCGCCACCTCGTAGCGCTTGGGCCGGTTTTTCTTCATGTCCTCGAACAGCTGGCGGTCCCGGTCGTCCAGCCACTCGTTGCACATATAGTTTGTGGTCAGGGCGAGGATGTCCGGGCTTACCGTGTCGAAAAACCGCCGCTTCAGCCAGTGGAGCTCGTTCCACGGGTTGAAGGTTATGGTGATTTGTTTGAACAGTCCCAGCGGCGCCACGCCTCGGATGGATTCGTCAAGGGTGTTGAAGTCCTCCTCGTCCATTATCTCATAGCCTTCCTCGATCCACATCCAGCACAGGACGCCTACATCGACGGTTATGGACGTGACCTTGAGCGGGTCGTCAAGGCCCCGAAAATAAATCTTTTGCCCGGTGGGCAGGTAAGTCATTTCCAGCGGGTTAAGCGTCACCCGCCACAGATGCTCGACGCCGAAGCGCCGGATAGCCCACCGCAGCTCGGTGAAGCAGGAATTTTTCAGCGTGGCCGCCGTCCGGCGCACAACGAGGGTGTTGGACTCGGGGTATTTCATCATGTTGAAAATATACTACAGGGCCGCCGTCTTGCTCTTTTTGCTGGCGCGGCTGCCCTTGACCACTCGATAGCGGCCCTTGAAGTCCCAAAAGCGCTTGTAGCCGCCGCCCACAATCTCGCTTAGCCTGAGCGGGGGCATTATCCGTCCTCCGGCAGGTCTTCCACGATCTGCACCGGCGCGGCCCCGTCGATTTTCGTCCTGTCGGTGAACATGGCGTAATATTTGCCCAGCAGCTCCGCGGCCTTGTTTACGTCCATCAGCTTTGCCGGAATGCTGACGCTGATCGGCGTTTCCGTGTCAGACGTAACTTTTTTGCCGTTATCGTCATAGAACGTCTTATGCGTCTTGCAGGTAACCACTGTTGTCTCCTGCTCTTCCCGCCGCATGATGCGGGTCAGCGTTTTCAATACCTCGTCCTGCCTGGCGATAAGGGCCTCTTCCTTTTCCGCCAGCCGTTTTTCTATGTATTCCCGGATTTCAGGTTTCCTCAGGTTTTCGTCGCCTATCGCATAGGCGGTTCTTTTTGAATACCCCGCTCTGACAGCCGCCTGAGTGGCGTTGAGGTCAGTGAGATACTCGTCGCAAAATCTCTTCTGTTTCGGCGTCACAGCGGCCGCCTCCTTTCGCTCGGTTTGTAATCAAAAAGGCACCGGAGCCGTCCTCCTGTGCCTTATTTTTCAGCTTACAGTATATCACAGGTAGTTATGGACATTCAAGGACATTTATGGACATTTCAGGACATCTTTTATTTTTTGGGGAAAAATTTTTTTAAAAAATTTCCAAAAAACACTTGACAAACCACGGGCTTCGTGGTATAATAGAACCATAGAAAGGAGGTAAGACAGTGGCAAAGAAAAACAAAAAGCCCGCCAAGCGCAAGAACGAAATGCTGACAATCGTCATAAATGCGTTAGCGGACTTAATCATCGGAACTCTGCTGATACTCATCCAGAAAATGATTGAGGATTAACAGAGCGAGGGGAACGGGGCGGCGAGCCGCCCCACCCCTCAAATCCATGATAACACAATAATCCGCCATTGTCAAGAGCCATGTCAAAAACTTTATTATTTCTTGGCGTATTTTTCATCGCCATAGGCATCGCAAAGTTGGTTTACGTGCTTATCCGAAAGCGTAAGGGGGACTGACCGTGGAGACTGTAAAAGAGCTGCGCAAAGCGGCAAAAATGACCCAGCAGGCTTTTGCCGACTATTTCGGTGTGCCGAAGCGCACCGTCGAGGACTGGGAGAGCGAAAAGAGCGCGGTAAAGCCTTATTTGCTGGAGCTCATGGAGTATAAGCTGCGCCATGAAAAAATTATCGCCGAGGCGGAGGGGTGACCCTCCGCATAACCTTAAGTTTGTCCGCCCCGCACGGGGCGTGTGAGTTGAAATGACACCGTTTCCAATTAATGCTACAATACGTTTGTCCGCCCCGCATAGGGCGTGTGAGTTGAAATTGATAAATAGTTGAAATACAAAAAGGAGAGTGATCTTCATGCCGGAGCCAACCGCCATTGACTACAAGTTTCTCGGCTTCAACGGTAGTTCCGTATCGGTGAGCCGCGCTCAGATTGACAAAAAGTTTAAAAAATATTCGCCGTCCATAGACGCCCGCATAAGCTTTTTGGCTTATGATATGGGCTATATTGCCGAAGATACCACCCAACGGATAAGCGGAGCCGGCGACATAACCGTCACTCATCTCGGCATATATCGCATTACCGAGCTTGGCGTCCGTGCCCTTCAGGACTATCGCCGGCAAAAGCGTGAAAACTCCCGCCGTTTTTGGCTACCTATCATCATATCAACCGCGATAACCATTCCAGGAGCTTATCGTGAAGAACTGGCTCAATTAGGACGAGCACTGCTGAAATTATTGAAATTACTAACGGCAAATTAGGGTGCCGTTCGTAAATTGGCCTGTAATCCTTTTCTTTTTTCATGTCTTTCTCCTCACATACAATTTAATACCGATATTGCAACAGCTGTCAGAAATGCTGTTATCGCTGATGACAAAATAGTAAGGCCGTATTCTTTGAAAAATTTTCTCACTTCTTTCACCTCCGTCCCACAAACAAATGCTTTACCGCCTCAGTGGTGCACGCCTTCAGCTCATCGTCTGTCGGCGTGCGCCACTTTGTCTTGCAAAAGTATAACACCGCCAACGTGCTTATGTACCATTTCAGGCTTGTTATTGCCAAAATGGCGATAACGATGCCGAGTAAAATATATATCACCTCCTCACCTCCCCTCGGGCGCCGTGTGCGTTTCAACCGCTCGCGGCCCGCGGCCGCCCCTTGCGCCAGCCTTCTTGCGTTTACGCAAGTTTGTCAGCAAAAAAAATTTCCATAGGGTTTTTAATTGCAAGCGCATCTACAATCAATCCTATTTCCAACCTATCAAAGTCTCCACCACTGTTAATTTTCCGATATAAAGTCGATTCGTTAATTCCCAACTTTTCTGCCAACGACTTTTTTGTTATGCCTGCAATCTTCAAACATTCCTCAAATTTTTCTTTGTCAAACAATGTTTATTCACCTCTCTTGCGTTTATGCAAGTTTAGTATAGCACATATTTTTTTGTTTGTCAATGCATTTTTGCAAGTTTTTTTAAATTTTTTCAAAAAACTCTTGCATTTTTGCAACATTAGTTGTATAATACGTTTGTAAGGTAGGTGAAAAGGGTGAATGACATAAACATTATTATTAGGAACCGCCGCCTTGAATTGGGGCTTACTATGCTTGATGTGGCAAAAAAAGTTGGAGTTAGCGAAGGTACAGTTTCAAGATGGGAAAGCGGAGATATTGCCAACATGAAAAGAGACAAAATAGTTTCTCTTGCGAAAGCGCTCAATTTGTCTCCTGCGATTATAATGGGTTGGGAAGATGACACCGCCACCCAAATTCCGCAATATCCCAACATATATCCCATAGAAACAAAAAAATTCCCCCTTTTGGGGGAGATAGCCTGCGGAGAGCCGATCTGGGCCAATGAGGAATACGAAAGCTATGTTGAAGCCGACGCCGATATTCGGGCCGACTTCTGTCTCAAGGCCAAGGGCGACAGCATGATCGGCGCCCGCATCATGGACGGCGACATCGTTTTTATCCGCAGGCAGGATATGGTGGACAACGGTGAAATCGCCGCCGTAATTATAGACAATGAGGTTATGCTCAAGCGCGTATACTATGACAGGCAGGGCCAGCAGCTCTCTCTTGTTTCCGAAAATCCCAAATATGGACCGTTTAACTATCGCGGCGAGGAACTTGACCATATTCGCATACTCGGTAAGGCCGTCACGTTTTTGAGCGAGGTGCGGTAGAGGGAGTGAAATTTTTTAAAAATTTTTAAAATTTTTATTGACAAATTCGAGACCATGCAGTATAATAATAATATGAGATAGGTCTCGACGCGCCTCTTGTATGTGTTCATCACATCAAAGCGTACCATGTCGGGGCCGTCCTTTTTTTGGAGGAATTTTTGTGAAAGAACTGAAAAAACCTACAACTATCAATGAACAGATAGATATATTGCTGTCGCGAAACCTTAAAATAGCTGATATTGAATTTGCTAAAGAGGTGTTGTCGTGTGTAAACTATTATAATTTCACCGGCTATCTCTTCACATATAAAGATGATCAGGATTGCTATCATAATATAACTTTTGAAAAAGCATACAATATTTATTTATGTGATAAAAGGCTTAAGTCTATTGTTCTTTATGCTATTGAACTGATTGAGCACAATTTGAAAACTAAACTTTCTTATGTGCTTGCTCATGAACTTGGCGCTCTATGCTATACAGATCAACAATATTTCAACAACGCAAGTGAGCATGAAATATTTATGGAAAAATTTAACAAGGCTGTTATGAACAATAAAAGTTTGCTTTTTGTCAAGCACCACATCGACGTTTATAACGGGCAATTTCCCATATGGGTTGCAGTAGAATTATTTACCATGGGAATGATGAGAAACTTCTATAGCAACTTACTGCCCCAGTACAAAAAACTTATTGCCAAAAAGTTTCGTCTTGGATCTGATTACCTCGACAGTTGGATCACTTGTATTTCTTACTTGCGCAACATGGCAGCACATAGCATGAGGCTGTATAGATTACATCTACCAAAAACTCCAAGAAAAAGTAAATATCACAATAATACTGAGGCGTCAAATAAAATTTTTGATATCATATATACAATGAAATATTTAGCACCTCAAACCCCGGAATGGAACAACTATATAATTCCGTCTATCGCACAAATTTTTAATGAATATAGCGACTGTGTTACGTTGTTTGACTATGGATTTCCGGAAGATTGGGAAACGCTTCTAAAACAATAATTTCAACTCACACGCCACTTAGTGGTAAAGGAAAATGAAACGGTGACAAATTGTCACCAGTTGAAATTACCTGCCGCGATATTTTTGCCAAGGACATAAATGTCCTTAACAAAATACGTCAATGGTGAATTTGACGAGGATTCAGTTGTTCGGTATTTCCGAATAACTGCCGCCGAATATTAAAAAAAGGAGCCCCGGTGTTGGCGCACCGAAGCTTCATCCGCTTACTTATCGCGGCGAGGAGCTTGACCATATCCGCATCCTTGGTAAGGCCGTCACGTTTTTTGAGCGATGTGCGGTAGGGGGAGTGAAAGGAGAATAAATTATGCCGGAGAATAACATCCAACTTTTTGAAAATAAAAAAATCCGCACCGCATGGGACGCGCAGCGGGAGGAGTGGTTCTTCTCGATTGTCGATGTGGTAGGCGCACTGACAGACAGTCCAGATCCCAGAAATTATTGGAAAGTTTTGAAAAACCGTTTGAAGAAGGAGGGTAACGAAACGGTTACAAATTGTAACCGTTTGAAATTACCTGCCGCTGACGGCAAACAGCGCCTCACAGATGTTGCCGATACCGTCCAGCTTTTACGCATTATTCAGTCCATCCCCTCGCCAAAGGCCGAGCCCTTTAAGATGTGGTTGGCCGAGGTGGGCCGTCAGCGCATAGAGGAAACCATCGACCCTGAACTCACCATTGACCGGGCCTTGTCTACATATCAGAAAAAAGGATATAGCGACGAATGGATACATCAGCGGCTTCTTTCCATACGCATCCGCAACGAGCTCACCGAAGAGTGGAATCGGCGCGGCGTACAAAAAGGCGTGGAGTACGCCATTCTCACCGATGAAATTTCCAAGGCCTGGTCCGGCATGACAACGCGCCAATATAAGGATTACAAAAGCCTCACCAAAGAAAATTTGCGCGACAACATGAGCGATATTGAGCTTGTGCTCAATATGCTGGCCGAAGCGTCCACCAAAAACATCTCCTCTGTGGAGAAGCCCGAAGGCATGGACGAAAACATCAGCGTTGCCCGCCGTGGCGGCAATGTTGCCGGCATAGCTCGGCAAACGCTTGAAAACGAAACGGGACAATCCGTAATCACACATCAAAACGCAGCCCAGCTTAATGACTTGGTTACCGATGTTATTGAAGGAATATCCGAAGAGAAGTGATTATATGTTTCACAAGGTACGAAAGGCGCCATACTCAGTGATGTGAGGTAGAAACAGGCTGGGCTGAAAAAATAGGAGGTATTGAAAATGTTATACGCATATCCGGCATGCTTTATCAAAGAAGACTGCGGTTATTCCGTTATTTTCCCCGATTTGAACGACTTGGCTACCTGCGGTCAAACTCTTGACGAAGCCCTTTTGATGGCCGTGGACTGTCTCGCCGGTCACCTGTATTATCTTAAGAAGTCCGGCGAAGCGCTTCCTCCGGCTTCACCTGTCGGCAAAATAGACCTCCATGGTATTTTAAGCGATCTTTCCCTTTCGTCAAGCGAGGCGTTTGTGAACGTGATCACCGTTGATGTTGAGGAATACGCGAGAAAGCATTTTGAAAAATCCGTAAAAAAGACTCTCACTATTCCCGCGTGGCTCAACACCGCGGCAATGGAGCATAACGTTAATTTTTCCCAGGTTCTTCTGGACGCGCTTAGGGAACGGCTGCATGTGTGAGGGATATATAAACAAAAATAGAGCCTCGGTGTTGGCGCCTTCCTCAATGTTGTGCAGCAGGGGGTTGACACATACTTTTATATGTGTTATAATGGAGGTGTACGATATGAAAAGCTACTCATCAAGGGAAGTAATTAAGCTGCTGTTGGCCGACGGTTGGTATGAGGTCAACGTGACAGGCAGCCATCACCAGTATAAGCACCCATCAAAAAAGGGGCGGGTGACCGTAAAACATCCGGATAAAGACATACCACGCAAGACCCTTGATGTTATCGAAAAGCAATCCGGCTTGAAATTCAGATAGTATTTGATAGGAGGATGTCACATGAAAAAGACTGAACGCTATTTTTATCCGGCAGTTTTCACGTATGAGCCCGGTCAGGAGATCGCCGTTGTCTTTCCCGACCTTGGATGTGCGACCAGCGGCACAAACGACGACGATGCCCTGCTTTCCGCCAGAGAGCTTTTGGGCTGTGTTCTCAGCGGTATGGAGGAAGATGGCGAAGATATTCCTTCTCCGACGCCCCTTGCACAAGTGCAGGTTGAGTCCAACGAGAGGGCGGTATTGATAGACGTTTATATGCCTTCCGTGCGTCAGGCTCGGGTCAACCGCTCCGTCAGCCGCACCGTTACGCTTCCCGCGTGGCTCAATGCCGCCGCTGCCGAGCATAACGTTAATTTTTCTCAGGTTCTTCAGGACGCGCTTAGGGAACGGCTGCATGTGTGAGGGTGATGTAATATGAAAAAAGCCGAATTAAAAGAAGACGGTACCATTCGCATTGAAACCGACCTGACCGAAGAGGAAAAGGAGATTGTGAAGCGCGGACGTGAGGAGTACGCCAAAGGCGGCTTTGTCCCGCTGGACAGCGTTTCGCTGTGAATAACTTAGCAAAACAAAATGGAGCCCCGGTGTTGGCGCACCGAAGCTCCAAGAGCGGTACATGATACACTTGACAAGAGGAGGATCACATACCAGAACCATATCTATTGTATCATGTACGCTCCGTTTTGTCAATATTTTTTCAAATTTTTCAACAAAAGGGAGTGTATTTTTTATGGCAAAAAAGGCCATGAAGCGTCCCAACGGCGCCGGAACCGTCATTGACTACGGCCCCCGGGCGCGCCTGCGCTATGGCGGACGCATTACCGTCGGCATAATCGACGGCAAACAGATTTATAAATATCTGGATCGCTTTGAAACGAAAACTGAAGCCCGGCGTCAGCTTGATCTGTACGCCGCGGGGCAGTATGTTCCGCCGTCAAATATGACCCTTGCCGAGCTATTCAGTGAGTGGAGCTCGCTGCACTATCCGCGAATATCCAAGCAGCTTCGGGACAATTACAACGCCGCCTTCAAGCACCTCGCCCCGCTGCACAAGAAAAAATTTGTCGAGCTGCGCACGGTAAATTTTCAATCCCTCATCGATGCGCTAAGCCTGAGCTATTCCAGCAAAAGCAAAATCAAGGCGTTGGCGGGCATGTTGTATAAGTATGCCATGATGAACGACATTGTAAATAAAAATTATGCCTCATTCGTCAATATCGGCAAGCAGGAAAAAACGGAAAAGACCGTATTCACCGCCGAGGAGATAGAGAAGCTTAAGGCCGTAAGGCCGGAAAGCGATATGATCCTGATTTTGATATACACGGGGTTTCGGCTTCAGGAGCTGCTCAACCTGACCGCCGACGACATCGATCTTGAGGAGGGCGTAATTCATGGCGGATTGAAAACCGACGCGGGCAGGAACAGGATCGTCCCGCTGCACCCATATATTCAGCCTATAGTGTCGTCGCTGTGCGAGAACAAACGCGGGCCGCTCTTCGTAAATCCCAGCGGGAGCGTTATCACTCAGGATTATTTTAGAAAGCGGATATATTATCCTCTGCTGGACAAACTGGGTATTCCGCGCCGAACGCCGCACTCTACACGGCACACCTTTGCCACTCTGCTGGTTGAGGGCGGAGCTGACCCGAAGGCCGTGACAGATCTTCTCGGACATACTGATTATGCGTTCACCGCAAACACCTACGCTCACTCCGATTTCAACTTTCTCAAAAACGCCGTTATGCTGTTGTAATTCGGGCTTTTCCGTTTGTATTACCTTTGTATTACCGCACTTTTTTTCATACAAATACACACCGTTTTTTGATGTTGGGCGCCCCTTGTCCCGAAATGATAAAAGCGCCGTGATACCGCTGTTTTCGGGCGTTGGGGGACGATTGGTAAAATATTAATTTATTCTCCAGAATATGAATGGGGTTCAAGAGGCCGGGAGTTCAAGTCTCCCCACTCAGACCATGGAAAAACTTCGTAACTATGAGGGTTACGGAGTTTTTCTTTTGTCAAAAAATGCCTGTGCAAGGGGCTCTGTCTAAAAAATTGTCTAAAAACTGCAAATTACTGTTGAATATTATTTTTCCTTATGCTTCCCACTTTGCAGGGTTAATTGTCCGTTTTGTAAAAACCCATTGAATTTTGTTGAGATATGGAGTATTTTATATTTGAAAGGTATTGAAACATTGCTGCACATAAACCTATAACCCACCTTCGCCTTTTATAAAAAACCTGATGGAAATTTTATGTCGTTTGCACAGTTTCATCAAAAACCGCGGCGCGGTATGGGACAAAGCCTCAATGCGGCAATGCCTTGATTCTAAGTCTAATATGGAAGCAGGAGGAAACACTTATGAAATTCAAAACACTGTTAGTCACGGCGGCGGCTCTTGCGGCGGCGGTAACCTGCCGGGCGGCGGGGCCGTCGTCAGAGGTTTATTCCCTGTCCGAGAGGGAGACCGCGGACAGAGGCTTCCACCTTGTGGACGGGGATGTGTACAGTCTGGACGGAGAGCTGCTCATTGACCTGACCGACGGGATAACCCCCGAGGGCCGCACTCTCGATCCGGAGTTCCGTGTGGTATATCCCACATTCAAGGGAGTGGAATTCGACCCGGACAGCGCGGTCTGGGGCGGCGGAGTCCACCACAACAAGGGAGAAAACCCCGCCGGCTATTATCAGACCTCAAGCCACACCCCCATACTGTATGTCAACTGCGAAAAGACGGAGTCGCCCACCGGCGTAATGGTGATAAACGAGGGCAAAAGAACCGTCGTTTCCTACTGCGACAGCCTGACAAACGGCCAATGGGCCTATATGCCGGTCTACCCCTCGGGCGACCTGAGATTGATATACCTTTCGGATATATACACCCGGGACAAGGTATATTTCAAATCCGGTCTGAACGAAAATCCCTACGATTACAGCCGCTGGAACTGGGACAAGGGCCGGTGGGAGCTCACCGATCTTGGCCGCGAGATATGGGAGGAGGCCATCGAGGTGAGGAACGAAAATCCATCGGCTTACAGGTTCACGCCGACGGCCGTTCCCGATGTGTGCGAGGAGCGCATGGATTTCACCATCAATGTGAAAAACAAAGATCTCGCCCCGTTTATGGAGGATATCGCGGGCCGTGGAAATGAAATCGAGGCCACGATATACAGGAGCAGAAACTTCGGTCTGGATGTAAGCAGGACATGGGATCTCGCCCTTCAGGGAGAGGGCGGCCGGGCGCTGCTGAGGTGCGTGGTAATGAACACCTTCGGCGAGTACAACCACAACAACGTTGGCAGCGTACTCTGCTTCCCGTTGGAGAGCCTGATGGACGACAGCGGCAAAAATCTGGGGTTCAAGCCGGACGACGGCTATAAATATTTATACGTAAAGGCCAGCCCCAAGGGCGGCGACATTTTCAATCTTCAGGTTTGGATGCCGGATCGCAGCGCTTCTCACAAGATCGACGACGGATTGCTGAACGGAGAATTTATCACCGACACCGACCGGGGCCAATCCCAGACCGATGTATTAAAGTGCAGGGACGTGGACTACGAGTATTACGGCGATCCGGAAAAGTTCGAAAACGGAAAAAACCTTTACACACTGTTCTCCGTTTCCCACGATGTGGACGAATACATAGCCGAAATGAAGCGGAAGGAAGAATTTGCGAAAAAGTACGCCTACGACGAGGGGCCGGACAACAACCACAAAAAGCCCATGCGCTATGACTCCTGGAACGGCAAAGACGACGGCGGCAGCGTACACCACGATTTCAACATAGTATTTGAAATCAAAACCAAACTGCCCTTCCTCAACACGAGCGCCTTCCAATACCTGAGGGGAATCGGCGACAGTCCCGAGATCACCATATTCGGCATACAAAACACCACGGACGGAGAAGTTGACGATTTTGATTTTCCGTACCCGCTGATGCGCGTCAAGGGCAGCAAGGGCGAGGTCTGGTTCGACATATCCATGTCCGCCGGGGACAGCGACGACGGCAGCTCTGCGGTCCCAGGGGCGTCCTACGTCCGGCTATACAAGCTTAAGGACTTCAGGAACTGGGTAAAGTACGAGGATCTGACCAAGCCCGACGAGGAGATAAGCTTCGTGGCCTATTTTGACCCGGAGACAAAGACGAAGCTGGAGAAGATAGTCTATGACTTCGGCCCCCTGACCAACGGCGGGGCAAGAGAGCCGCGAACCGTCTATGCCGACCAGCTCAGCTTCACAGGCGACCCGGCGGCCCTTCGCGAAGTGTGGTATGACAAAAACGACGGCAAGGAGGACTTTTTCGGAATGATACTGCAAGCGCTGGAAAAACAGGGCGAATATTGAGCCTCATTCGGTGCAAATTTAAGACAGCAGGACAAAGGCCGCCATCGGGTGATGGCGGCCGCTTTCAAATTATTATCAGAAATTGACTTCCCTTAACCGCTCCACCACACTGTGCCTGCACATTTGCATATAGCTTATTACGGGAATGATCACCGCAAACACAAACAGGATCGGTATTACAATCAGTATCGGCGCGACAGTGAAGCGATAGCTGAAATACCATACCGAGTTCCCTATCGCGAAAATCATCCCATAGGTGAGCAAGCTGCCAACCGTAAGTGTCAGCAGGGCGGTGGCAAGAATATAGGCCGCCCCCTCGCCCGCAAGCATTTGCTTAAGCTGTTTACCCGTCATGCCAACGGACTGCAAAACCGCAAGCTCCCGTTTCCGCGCCTGTATAGACGTAACAACGGCGTTTATAAAGTTCAGAATCCCTATCAGCGCAAGTATAAAACTGAGCAGACCGCCCACAAGCAGGAATGTATTGGTCGTGCTGCTGAACTCGTCAATATAGAATTGCTTTGAACGGTAGCCAAGGGTGGTGTTGACGCTTCCGCAATAATTTTTCAGCCACGCGTCGATAGCGTCGGTTTTGTCCGGTTCAACGTCAAAAGCAAGGTTCATCGCGCCCGTTTCACCTGTGAGGGAAATAAATTCTTCGGAGGGCAGCATAAAATTCACGTCAAAGCCGTGGCCGTGCTGGGGCCCCAGGGCGTAGGCGATGTTCCCCAGCGCCATCACCTCATATTCTTTGGCCCCTCCGCCGCAGTCGAGGGTCACTTTGTCCCCCGGCTCGTACAGGACGTCGCCTCCGGCGGCGCTGCCCGTTATTCGGGAGGCGACGACGTAATTTCCGCCGCGGAATTTTTCCATGTCAAAGCTGCCGTCCGTGATATCCAATTTGTCCACGGCAAGGCCGTCCACGCCATAAATGTGGGAGCTTATGACTCCGTTTTTCAGGTTTTCTCCGGCGCCCATAAGTACAATCGGATTTACGTCCCCGGCCCGGTCCATTATTTCCCGCGCCTTATCAAGGATGCCGCTGTCGGGACTGTGCCGGTATTCCCGCATATAGACGCAGCCGGAGTCCGTCACCCCGTCAAGCCTCTCGAGTTCGGCCCTCGCCTCGGGAGTGATGCTGTTAAAGCTCTGCACGGGACTGTATGAGCTCATGAGAGTGGCGTCGGTAATCATGAAGTCCGAAACCATGCTGTTTTGCAGATACTTGTCCATGTCAAGGCCTTTGACCAGCGTGACCGTGCTGTTGAGTATTACCAGCGACAGGAACAGTGACAGCACAACAGCGGCATTTTTTGCCGGAGTGCGGCCAAGATTTGCGGCCGCCATGGAAAGAGGAGAAACGGCTCTTGTATTTTTATGCTTCTTCATCCGTTTGGGAGCGGCCTCGCTGTACCTCACCGCTTCCACCGGAGATATGCGGCTCACTAAACGGCAGGGGCGAAGCAGACTGACGAAAACCGTCAAGAGGGAGAAAAGCCCGCCGCATACAAAAATCAGAGGATTTGCCGACACGACATACCGGTCGCCCACATCCACAAGATTTATAACCGTCGGGAGAATCAGCGCCGACACTCCGTAACCCAGCGCCAGTCCCAGCGGTATGCCCCCAAGGGCCAATATCAGCGCCTGCCGCCGGACGATCCGCCGGAGCTGGCGGTTGGTGGTTCCCACGGTCTTGAGCAGACCGTAAAAGCGAATGTCGTTGTTGACGGAAATGTAAAATACATTGTAGATTATCAGATAGCCCGACAGCATTATCACGGCCAGCAGCCCCGCTATAAGCAGCAAGGTCGTCATATCGACGGTATCGGTCATATAGGCCCAGTTTACTCCCTCGTTCACCTCGGGGCCAAAGCCGCACCGCGCCTTGAGCTCCTCCATCTGCTTTTCGATGTTCCAGGATGAACGGAACCAAAGCGAGGGATTTATCGCACCGGAGCGGGCGTTACTCTCGTCGTGGGCCCTGCCCTCCCGCCAGACCGGAGCCATGGCATCGCAATACTCCTTTGAAAGATAGGCATAATTTACGTTCATTACCAGGTCTTGCTCGTACCAGCCGCAGAGCCTGAAGATTTCCCTGTGCTTTTCTCCGTTGGCCGTGAACTCCAAAGGCACCTCGGCCCCGATTTCGTGCGGCACGCCCAGAGCGTCAAGGACGGCCGTGGAAGTCATTATGTCCAGCCTCTCCTTGGGCAGCGTGCCCTCCGCAGGCATAGAAAAACTCCATTCGGCGGCCTTTTCCTCGGTATAACGAATATCGGTTGGAGTTTTGTTAAGCTCCGGATTTTCGCCGAGGCCTATACATACATCATACGATATATCTTTAACCGCCGGATCGGCGGCGATTTTTTCGTATTGCTCCCAATTTATGAATTTAAACCCGCCGTGAGACCGCGTGCCGACCTGGCGCATTGTGGCAAGCTGAAACGTCTCAATCACACTTGCGCCAATGGAAAATATCGACGTGAACATTACGGTTGTGAGAACGATGGCGAGTACCGCGATAATGTTTTGCGCTTTTCCCGCCCTGAGCGAACGGAGCGAGAGCTTCCCTGTCACCTTTGAATTTTTTACCTTAAACATTAGCGCCACCCACAATCCTTCCGTCCTCAATGCGGATGATACGATTTGCCGTTTGGGCGATCTCCTCGTTGTGGGTGATCATTACAATAGTCTGCGAAAACCGCTCGCTTGAGACCTTCAAAAGCCCCATAACGTCAAGGCTCGTCCTGCTGTCAAGGTTGCCCGTCGGCTCGTCTGCCAGAATTATTGCGGGCTTTGACGCAAGCGCCCGCGCAATAGCCACGCGCTGCTGCTGTCCGCCGGAGAGCTGATTTGGCAGGCTGTTGATTTTTTCGGCAAGGCCCAGCGTTTCAACAATGCTGTCGATATGCCGCCTGTCGATCCTGTTGCCGTCAAGCTGAACTGGCAGAACTATATTTTCATAGACATTGAGTACGGGGACAAGGTTATAGCTTTGAAAAACAAAGCCGATTTTCCTGCGCCGGAAAATGGTAAGAGCGTCGTCCTTCAGCGAAAAAATGTCGCATCCATCAACCTCGACCGTGCCCGAGGTCGGACGGTCAAGGCCGCCGAGCATATGCAGAAGCGTTGACTTTCCGCTGCCCGACGTTCCGACGACCGCGGCGAACTCGCCGTCCGAGACGGTCAAATTCACTCCGTCCAGAGCCTTGACGGTCGTGTCGCCGCTGCCGTAGTATTTTTTCAAATCAACCGTTTTCAAAATTTCCATCTGTTTTACCTCCCAGGATAAAGACTGTCTTTCATATGACAACTCTATTTTACAAGGCAAATCTTTCCAAAATCTTTCTCAAATCTTACAGTTTTGAAAGATTTGTTGTTTTAGGTAAAAAAACGGAAAATACTGAGCCCTGCCCCACTTCTGACCTCACCTTGATATACCCGCCCTGACGGGACACAATTTCGCGCGCAAGATACAGTCCGATACCCACGCCCCGGTCATCATGCACACGGGGCGAGCGATAAAATCTTGTGAATACCTTTGCCGTTTCATCTTCCGTCATGCCGATGCCCGTGTCGGATATATCGATTTTTACGAACATTTCATATTCAGCGGCCGAGACCTCAACCGAGCCGCCTGCCTCAGTATACTTTATCGCGTTGTCGATCATATTTGAGATCGCTTCGGCGGTCCATTTTATGTCAAATACAGCGGTCACATTCGGCACATCTTTAAATGTCAACGTCACGCCTTTTTCTTCCGCCGCCAATGTGCAGTCAATACTTTCCAACAAAGCTTTTACGCTGTTTTCCGTCGGGACGGCGGTTATAATTCCGCTTTCAAGCCGTGATATTTTGACGAGCGACTGTATCAGAAAATTCAGCTTGTCCGACTGGGTCTTAATGTTTTTGAGCAGTTTTTGCGATTCGCTGTCAAGCGGCTTTTCGCTCAGCAATTCCGTGTACAATAAAATGTTCGCGATCGGTGTTTTCGTCTGGTGCGATATGTCGCTCACGAGGGATTTTATCGAGTTGCGCTCGTCCTCGATTTTGCCGCGGGCCGTTTTCCCCGCGAATAAATACCGCCGCATTTTCGATTCGAGCTTCGACAGCCGGGTTTCGCTGAAATCGTCCTCGCAGAAGCTTCCGTCGATGGCCGAATCGAGCATTTTATCAAGGCTTTTCAATATCCGCGACGTGCGGCAATATATAAAAATCACAAAACACAGCAGTAAAATTATGGCCGAAATTAAGACAATAACCATTTTATTTCTCCCATATATAGCCTATCCCATAGACCGTTTTAATCGGCGCCCCGGGCAGCTTTTCACGCAGCCGTTTTACCGTCACGGAAAGCGCGTTGCCCTCCACAAATTCCGCTCCGTCGGACCATATGCGGTCAATGAGGGTTTCACGGGATAAGGTCACGCCGATATTCTTCACAAATAATTTGAGCAGCTTTTGCTCTGTTTTGCTGAGCTCGATTTGACGTCCGTCAGCGAAAAATTCCATTCTGTCAAAGTCGAACATCATTTTGTTTATCCGAAAAACACTGTTCTCGTTTGCGCCGCGCCGCAGAACAGCGTTAACTCTTGCGCGAAGAACCGCCAGCGAAAACGGCTTTGTAATATAGTCGTCCGCTCCGAGCTCCAGTCCCGCGACAATATCGTGCTCCATATCGTTGGCCGTCAGGAAAATAACGGGCGTTTTGGAGGTTTGGCGTACCTCACGGCAAAAATCAAGGCCGCTGCCGTCCGGCAAATTTATATCAAGAATAATAAGAGAAACGGAATTATCCAAAAAGGAACGAGCCTCCGCCAGAGAGTATGCCCGTTCACATTCATAAGTATTGAGGGATAAGGCTATTCCGTTGTTCAAGCTTTTGTCATCTTCAACGATTAAAATTTTCATTTTTGTTTTTCACCCTCCGATTTCGACAGAGCCAAGGCCCGTCATTCAACTCTTCATACACAGAGTATAGCATATATTTTCACGAATTTCAAGTGCACAGTAAAAAACATCAAATCCCGCGGCGCATACACGGGATTTGATGCTTTTTCACTGTCCGGTATTTTTATTCGCCGTCATTCCACTCTTTCCAGATGTTATAGTCCTGAACAACTGTATCGTCAATCTTGACTATCTGCGCGGAGGAGCGCTCGGCGCTGATGCGGAGCACTCCCGTCATAACATCCCCTGTCCGGAGGGGAACCACGGTTATTTCGGGTTTAATAAACTTTTTCATATTCGGCCTCCTTTAAAGCTCGGGCACAAATTCCTGCCCGGCGGCGGCGCTTTCGACCGTGACGGTTTCGATAAGCGTTTCCACAAATTCTATCTGCACCGCGTCAAGGGACAGGGTCTCGGCAATCGCAAGACCGTCGGAGTCCCGACCCGTCAACGTGACCTTCCCGCCGTCGAGAGTGACGCCGGTATACACAACGGACGTCTCGCCCTCACCGCAAACGGAGCCCACATAAAGCTTTCCGTCCGCAAGGACGAAGCCTATACCCAGCTCGGCAAACTGAGGTCTTATGACAACGGTGTCGGTCTTTCCTTCCGGCTTTTCCATGAGCCTGGCCCGCACACTGTCGAGAGCGTCAATGCCGACCAGTCCGCCCTTGCCTATCACGGCGTTGGCCTTGGCGAGGACGTCCCTGTCCAACTCGTCGGGCGAGGTGTAGCCGCTCGTCACAATGTCGTCGATGACAAGCTCGTACAACGTCGTGCCCGCCGCCGAGGCAGATGCGCTGACCGCTCCGGCGGCGCTCTTTATATAGGCGCTGAGCCTGTACGGAACGTTGGAGTTTTCCGGCACGAATGCCACGGCCGCTCTGCCGTCGCTGAGCGTCAGCTCTGTTTCGGCGCCGACCGGTTTCCACTCGCCGCTCTCCAGATATTCGACCACCGCACAGTATTTTCCATCGTTCCCGGCTTTGGCGTCGTTAAAGTCAACGACATATTCCACGGCCAGCTCGCCGTCCGCCGTGAGGGCAAGGTAGGGCGCGCTCAGTTCGGCAGTTGCATTGACCGCTTCATAGCCTTTGGCCAGGGCTGCGCTAAGCCTGCCGTCGGTCACGGTGAAATCATATCCGCCGGACTCAAGGGCAAACTTGGCCTTAAGCCCGCCGTTATGCTGTTCCATACCAAGGAAGCTCACGCCCGGGATATTTACAAAGCCTCTTACGCTCTCGGCGGAAACGGGAAGATAGAGAGTTGCGGACGTGTTGGCCGGAATTACGGCATGATATTCGGTCAGGACCGCGTTTTCGTCAGCCGTCCAATCAGACCGCACTGTGCCATAGAAGGAGTCATACTGTCCACTCACCGAACGGATGCGTTCCTCGTCGTTGTACTTGGTTCCCTTATCAAGAGTTGGCTGAAGAATGATATTTTTAAAGCCATTTTCGGACTCTATGCCCGCCATATACCGGTACATCCACTCAGCCACGGAACCGTAGGCGAAGTGATTAAAGGAGTTCATCTCCGCGTCGCCGAAGCCATTGTCCCTGTCGTAGGAGTTCCAGCGCTCCCATATGGAGGTCGCCCCCGACCTTACCTCGAAGAGCCAGGAGGGCATTTCGGTGCTTAACAGCAGGTCATAGCTCACATCGGAGCGGCCCGCGTCGCTGAGGACGGGCGTGATGACATTCGAGCCAAGGAAGCCGACGGCAAGGGTGTTTTTGCCGTACTGTGCCCTTACGCTGCCGGGGTCGGGATTTTCGTTCCTGATATTCTCCACCAGCATGGCAAGAGCCTCGTCCCGCATTTCGTCGCTGCTGTACCAGCCCAGCTTGAGCATCCACAACAGAGCGGTCTGGGAATTGTCCTCGATAACTCCGGCCTTTCCGGCGTTGGCCATGAACAGGCCGTTATTGCCTCCCTCGGAGGAGTAGACCTTAAGGCTGTGGGTCTCGCCGGCGGTGGCGCTGTACTCCCCCACCTTCCGCCAGCTTGTATTGTCGGTGGAAACCTCTATTGTAAAATGTCTCGGGTGGTTTACGCAGACGCTTGGCTTCATGGACCTGCTTTCGTCATAACGGCAGAATATTTTGACGTTGCTGATATTTTGGGCTTCGCCAAGATCAACGGTGACCGATATGGGTGAAGCGGCAATATCGCTGCCGGCATTGGTATTTGAGCTGTAGCCGTCTGTGCCGGCGTATTTTCCGTCCGTGAGATTGATTATGTTCCAGCCGTAGTCGTTGAAGGTATTGTTTGACTCGGCGGATTTTCCGGCGGCGTAGTTCGCCGCGCCCTCCTCGCCGTAGACCTCCAGCTCCATTATCTGAAGTCGGTGTTCCCCGTCGTTACTGGTGCCGGGGCCGGTCTCGGTGGCGGTGAGGCGCAGATATTGAGCCTGTGTGGGCTCAAACTCCGCCGTCATGACATAGTTGTCAAAGGTCGGGGCGGGCAGCACGGTCACGTCGCCGAGGTCGGTGAAGGTCACGTATGTTTTTAAATAGGCCTGCTTTTCCTGTTCAAATTTATCACTGTAGTAGGCCTCTTTTTCCTTGTCCCCCACAATGGCCGCCATTTCGGTCATGAGCGAGGTGACGTATCCGTAATAGTAGTCTGCCATGATAGAATAGCCCGAGCCTTGGAAGGCCAGCCAGTCGCCGTAGCCGTGCCTGTCCACGTTCGGAGCCTGATTGTCCCCACGTTCGTATCTTTCCAAAAAATCCATGTAGGCGTTCATCGCCGCCCAGTTATCCTTTAAGAACTGCACATCACCGGTCTGCACGTAATAGGAATAGGCGTTAATTACCTCCACGTCGCTCCAGCCCGTGGCCCAATGGCGGAAATAGCCGCTCAAAGCCAGCACCGCCGCCGGAAAGCCGTCCTTAAGAGTGTTGTCGCTCAGAAGCTCCTGATACCCGTTCAGGAAAGCGGCGCTGTCGAAGTTGTACATCGCCGTACGGGCGAAGGCCTGAGCGTCGCCCGTCCAGGCCAGCCGCTCGTCACGCTGGGGACAGTCGGTGGGAATGGTGAAGAAGTTGCTCAGCTGGCCGTAAAAGGCGTTTTGGAACAGCCGGTTCACATCCTGATTATTGGTCTTGATGAAGCCCGTCTGACGGCTGACCGAGGACAGCGCCCGGGAACGGAGGCCGGTTACGGTGACGTCGCCGCCTGTGGCCTTGAGCTCCACATACTGATATCCGAAAAAGCTCACGGACGGCTGGTACACCTCCTCGCCGGTTCCGGCAAAGGTATAGTGAACCTCGGAGCGGGCATTACGCAGGCTCTTGGTGTAAATACTGCCTTTGGGGCCGCTGGCCTGAGTGGCCCCGTTGCCCACGGCGCTGCCGTCGTTGAGCATTTCGGCAAATTTCATGTTCAGCCCAACGCCCTTGGCCGCGCTGAACTTTATCTCCGGCACGGCGGTCAGGTTTTGCCCCATGTTGACCACCATCGTCTGGCCGTCCCTGAGAGTTATGCCGTTTTCAAACATATTCTCTCCGCTGTATTCGGCCAGAACGTCTATCTCTCCGCCGGGATAAGAGAAGCCGGTTTTGGTTCCGCTGTAAACCTGAGCTGAGACGGGCCGCTGCTCAAAGGAGTCAACTATACGGCCGGACATTCCTCTTGAGGGACGAATTTCACCGGCATAGTTCACGGCGACAAGGCTGTGGGGATAAAGTACGCTGTTCCATACCTCGCCCGCGTCGCATTTGGCTGCGGTCGTCCAGCTTTGGCCGTCGTCGGAAACCTGTATCTCATAGATCTTGGGATAATTGGGGCAAAGCTCACCGCTGACCGAGGCCTTTTCCGTGCGGCAAACGATATTTACGGTTTTTATCTCAACACTGCTGTCAAAGGCAAAATCCACCGTAATCGGAGCGTCCGGCCTGTAGCTCGCCGCACCCGTCTTTATAAAGTCGCGGGTGGTGTATCCCCCGGTCACGTCCGGCCCATAGTTTCCGTCATTTATATTGGAAAGCTGCCACTGAGTAGGAGCCTCGAAATTTTCGGAGGCCGTGACCTTTGCGCCAAGGGCGTGATTGGTTCCCGAAGCGTCTAAAGCTTCCAGCTCCATTATCTGGAGTCGGGTCTCGCCGTCCTCCTTCACCGCCGGGCCGATCTCCGACACGGACAGCCGCATATACTTTGCGGCCTTCGGACTTGCAATATCGGTTTTGATTATGTACGGAGTGCCATTGTTTTCGGCTTGGCCTATCCAACCGGAGTCGTCATAACCGGGGTTTTGATAGTCGCCCAGAGCCGCAAGCCTTCCGGCGTCGTAGTCCTCGCCGTAGTACACTCCGTTGCCGGTAATGGGGCCGCCGAGGGTGCCCTTCCAGTCTGTAGTATTAGTGGTTATCTTCTGTGTGCCCCTATCGGTGTTTATGACAAGCATGGCCTTGACCGCCGGCCGTCCCGAAGTGGCGTCCAGCACTCCCTCGGCTCCTCCGTCGTTCCAGCCGGTACCGGCGGTGACAGTGACTACCGCCGCGGACTGACCCTTGAGCTGCTCGGTCACGTCGTAGGTTTCGTACTCGATCGAGCGGTCGCCGTTGCCGTAGCCCGGGTTCATAAAGGGGTACACCTTTTCGCCGTTTTCCGTCCTGTACACGGGCTGTCCGTTGACCTGTGCGGAATACACCCCGAGGGCCGTTATGTACAAACGCGCGGAAACGACGTTCCCGTCAATGGCCTTTTCCGTTCTGAATATGGGTGCGGCCGAAGCTTCCTGCAAGGCGATGAAATCCGCATTTTGCCAGTCGGGGTCGCCGTCCGCGGCGGTCTCAAAGTACGCCTCGTCGCAGGTAGTCTCGTTCCCGTCCTGATCCCAGACGGTAACCATCCAGCCGTACCTGACAGCGTCCTCCAGCGCCGGGCCGCCGTAAGGGATACCCACGGAAACGCCGCTTTCGACCTTGCCGGAGTCCCAGACGGCCTCACCGCCCTTTGTCACTTTGATCTCGTAGGCCGACTGACTCTCTCCGACGCATTTCGACTCCATCCTCCAGCCGAAACGGACGCCGTCGGCGTCGATGCCCAAAGGATCGGTCATGTAATTTACCGTCGGCGAGGCAACGGTAAACGCCGCCGCTTCCGCACCCACGGGCGGCACGGTGCAGGTCGAGGTCACAAAAAATGTCAATGCCAAAGCCACCGCCGCCTTTCTCAGATTTTTCATAGCTTTTCCTCCCATTTTTTAATTACGGCTATATTGACAAATATGTCTTTTTATTCTATAATGACAATAGCCGTTAATTTAAACATACTCTTTATTTTAGGAAAAGTATATGTTCTTTCAAATATATTTTATGTCTTTTCATTCAAAGGGAGGCAAGCGACGTGGGAAACAGCTTAAAAGCCGAAATAGACAAAATAACCGCCGACGTGCGCCGTGACCCGGCCCACATTCGGCGGTGGCAGGAAAAGGAGGAGGAGCTGAAAAAATCGCCGGATAGGTTCCTGCGCCACAGGAGGTTCTTCACCGAGGACTTTGTCTTTGAGCCCGGCGAGGACATCATGGTCTATCCCGACTTCAACTATCCCCTGCCAAAGCCGAAGCCAACTGACCCTCCGGAGTTCTACGAGCCGGTACTGCACCGGCACGAGTTTTTTGAAATGTTTTATGTGTACAGCGGCGTCTGCGAGTGCATATACGAGGATCAAATCTACACTCTTAAACCCGGCTCACTCTGTGTGTTCAACACCCTGTGCCATCATCGGGTACACAACATCGGCAGCGAAAGCCTCATTTACAACATCATGCTGCGGAGCAAAGCCTTTCTCACCGATTTGGCGCCGGTTTTGGGCGAAAATGACCTGTTTTTTGACTTTTTCCTGCAATCCTTCGGCGGAGGCGCCGACCGACCCAACCTTATGCTTTTTGATCTGAAGCCCGGCGGATCGGCGGAGGCGTACGTTTTCGGTCTAATACGGGAATACCGGCTCGGACGGGCAAACAGCCAAAGCATGATGAAGCTGATGTACGCCTCGCTGCTCATTGAGCTGTCACGTATGTACATGAGCACCGGCGAAAGCGGCGGAGACTTCGCCGGCATAATGGCCTATATCAGTAAAAACTGGAGCCGGGTCACCGTGAAGGAGCTGACCTCGGCGTTCCATATGTCTCAGAGCGGACTTTCCCGTCTGTTTAAAGAAAGGACGGGGTCGGACTTTTCCGACTACATACGGCGGTTCCGCATGGAAAGGGCGGCCCGTATGCTGGCGCGGCCGGAGCTGACCGTGGAAAAGATAGCCGAGCTCTGCGGCTACAGTCAGCGGGCCTCCTTTGACAAGGAGTTCAAGAAGCACACGGGCCTCACGCCCTGTCAGTATCGCAAAAACCCTTCTCCCAGTTTTTTCCGCCGCGCACAATTCTTCGCTCCGGACGCGAACCCAGCCGGCTGAATATCTCATTGGCAACGGTGCCGCACTTATCCGCCAGCTCACAGGCGGTGATGCGCTCCTCCCCGTCGGAGCCGATAATAACGGCAGAATCGCCGGCCCTGACGTCCATGCCGGTAACGTCAACCATGAACTGATCCATACATATAAGGCCCACCATCGGGGCACGGCGGCCCTTTATCAGCACCTCTCCCCTGCCGGAAAGGGCACGGGGCACTCCGTCGGCGTAACCGGCGGCCACCACGGCCACCTCCATAACTCTTTCGGCCGTGAAGCCAAGACCGTAGCCCACATTTTCGCCCGGGAGGACGGTCTTTACCTGAGCTATATCCGCCCGGAAGGTCAGCACCGGTTTTAAATCGGCCGCAAGCTCCGCCGTTGTCGGCCCGTCGCTGAGAACGCCGTAAAGGGCGATACCCACCCGTGCGTAGTCGCCGCCTATCTCGGGATAACGGAACAGGCCGTAGCTGTTGAGAATGTGCTTTTTGACTTTTATCTTCCTTTTTTCAAGCTCATCACAGAGCCGGGCAAAGCGTTCCGTCTGCCCCGCGGTAAAGTCGGCAAATTTTGTCTCCGGCCTGTCGTCGGCGCAGAGGTGGGTGAAAACTCCCTCTATCTTCAAGTGCTTAAGGCCGAACATTTCAAAAATGTTTTCGCTGTCGGCCCTCTCCCCCAGTCTGTTCATGCCGGTGTCCACCGCCAGATGCACTCGAACCTTTCTCCCAAGGGCGTTAAGCTCACGGGCATAATCCAGATCGGTGACCGTCTGTATCAGCCTGTATCTGCGCACAAGGCCGATCTGTCGGGGCGGAGTATAACCCAAAATCAGTATGTCGCCCCTGATTCCGCCACGGCGGAGCCGCGCCCCCTCCTCGACGGTCGCCACGGCAAAAGCTCTTATCCCCAGGCGGTTCAGCTCCTTTGAAATCGGAACGGCTCCGTGGCCGTAAGCGTCGGCCTTAACTACCGGCATCAGCAGGCAGCCGTCGGGCAGACGTTCCCTTAATGCTTCGACGTTGTGGGCCAAAGCCCCGGCGTCCAGCTCGATACGGCTCCTTCCCGGAGGGTCGGGACGTTTTTCCGCCAGCAGCCATATCACGGCCGCAATACCGGAAAGAGCGCAGACGGCCAGATAATGGACAAGGGCGTTCTCAACCAAAAGGGTCTCAAGCCCCGTCAGCTCCGCCGCCAGCCGCACCGCCACAATGGCCGCCGGATGAACAATATAAATCACCATGGACGCGGAGCGCAGACAGGGCAAAGGTTTTACATCCATACCAAGCAAAAGCTGAAAAAGGAACCACAGGCACGGGGGCAGGAAAATATACATACTGTCGTGACGCTGCACGTCGAGAGAACGAAGCACCAGCGCCTCGGCTGTCATGGCGGCGAACAGGTCAACAAACAGTGGCAGGGGTTTTTTCACCGTTTTCATTTTCGCGGCGGCCGCCCCCATCATCAGGAAGAGCGGGGCCATAAAAATTCGGGTATAAGACGAAAACGCAAATATGGCCCCGTAAATTCCGCCCAACGGCGTAAGGGTTATCAGACCGTAATAGCTGTCGCCGCCGAGCCCGACAATATACAGAAAAATCGCCGCCGCAAATATCGCTCCGGGGCGCATGAACCGCGACAGCAGCCATATCAGGCTCAGGCCCAGCATAACGGCGGGCAGATACCACAGGTGATAAAAGGCGCCGTCAAAGATCAGCATTTTCAAAGCCTTCAGCGGCGTAATTCCGTTATAATGACCGGCATACAGACCCAAGGGCAGATACAAAATCACGGAGATAAGATAAATCAATCCGGTCTTTTTCAGCGAGGCGGCAAGGCGGCCGCAGTTTTTTCCATCACCGTAAAGCAGCTCCGGCAGCACGAAAAAACCGGTCACCGTCATGAAAAACGGCACGGCAAGCCGTGCGACAGCCCTCGTCAGCACAAAATCGGCAATGGGACTGACACCGGCCAAAGGCGAAGTGTGGACGGAAACAACGAGAAGGGCCGCGATAAGCCGGAACCTGTCGAGAGCGCCGTACTTTTTCATACCCCTCCACTCCCCTCGCCCAGATATTCCTCAAGGGTCAGGCCGCTTTCCGTCATTATCAGGCTGTGGGGCAGGCCCACATACCGGAAGTGCCAGGGCTCGTGAGCAATACCGGTGATATGCTCCTTTCCGGCGGGATAGCGCTCCACGAAGCCAAATTTCGGTGCCGCCAGACGGAAGCTCTGACATATTCCGCTATAAGGAAAGGCGGGACGGATAAAGTCGATCTCTCCCTCCCGAAGGCCCAGATCGACGGCAAGACCGGTCTGGTGCTCGCTGCATCCGGGCAGGGCCACATATTTCGCCGTAAATTCCGGCCCGCTGTCCCGCAGCGATTGAGCGTAAATTTCCTCCTGCTCCCTGCGGGAGCGCCAGCCGCTGACGAGAGCTATCCTCTCTCCGGCGCCCACATAGTCCAATGCGGCTTTGAGGGCCTTCGACGCCTCGGAGCGAAGGGCTATCCCATCCGTGACGGTCAGATCCGGCGGAACGTCAAAGCCCTCGGGCAGCGGGTGGCGGCTGTTAACCAAAATCAGATTTCCGCTCATCTTTCCACCGCCAGTTCTATGGCCCTTGTCACCACGTCGCCGAAGCCGACTCCCACTTTCCTCATCATGGAGGGGAAGCGGCTGTGGGGCGTGAAGCCTGGGATGGTGTTTACCTCGTTAAATACCAGCCGTCCGTCCGGAGTCAGGAACATATCCACTCTGGCCAGCACCCGACAGCCGAGAATTCTGTATATTTTCTTTGCGGTTTCCTGAATTTCAACGAGTTTGTCCGCTGACACTCTGGCGGGGAGGTGTATCTCGGAGGTCTTAAGGGTATATTTTTCCTCAAAATCGAAAAATCCTCCGGAAATTTCTATCTCATCAGGTATTCCGGTGATGAGCTCACCGTTGCCCATGACGGCACAGCCCACCTCAAAGCCGGGAATTTCCTCCTCAATTATGGCCGTGGCGTCATATTTCAGGGCCAGCTCCACGGCGGCGGGCAGCTCCCTCATGTCCGTAACTCTGGTTATGCCGAACGAGGAGCCCGCCCGAAGGGGCTTGACAAAAAGGGGTGGTTCAAGACCATTTACCGGAGCCTCGGGCGAGGTGACGGTCACGGACCTTGGCACGGCTATCCCCGCCGAGGCCGCCAGCCGATGGGCCCTTTCCTTATCCATGGCAAGAGCCGAGGCCAGGACACCGCAGCCGGCGAGGGGTATGTCCGCCAGCTCGGCCAGGGCCTGTACCGTGCCGTCCTCTCCGTTGCGCCCGTGCAGCACGGGGAACATTACGTCGATTTTAATTTCCCGCATATCCGGCAGAACGTATAAGACCTTTCGCTCCGGACTTTGGGACAGCACCGCCGGACGGGCCGACTCCTGCCAGGTGTCGTTCATTATCCTTTCAACCGGGCCGTCGTAATAATACCAGCCTCCGCTTTTGGAAATACCTATCATGACCGGTTCAAACCGGCTTTTATCCATGTTGCCGAGGACGCCGGCGGCCGAGGTGAGCGACACCTCGTACTCGGGCGACCGTCCGCCGAACAGAACCGCCACATTAAGCTTTTTCATACGCAAACACTCTCCTGTAAAAAATCCGCTGTAATAATATAGTATCACAGCGGATCGGAAAGTGTATGCGTTTTTTCCCCATTAATTCTTAAATTTGTCCCACATATTTCTTACGATTTTATTACATTAACGGCAGCACCACGGTAAAAGTGATGGTCTCGCCGGAGCTTTCGGCCCAGATGCGGCCCCCGTGGAGCTCCACTATCTGCCGCGCGATGGCCAGACCGAGTCCGGAGCCGCCGGTAGCGGTTACGCGGGCGGAATCCGCCCTGAAAAACTGGTCAAATATGCGCTCCAGCTTGTCGGCGGAAATGGTCTTTCCCCGGTTTATTACCTTGAGCTCCGCACGGCCGGGCTGCCCTTTGAGGGAAATTCGTACAGGCGTATCGGGATAGCTGTAGCTGACGGCGTTGCGGATGAGATTGTCAATGACCCTCTCCATCTTGTCCGTGTCACATATCAGCCTGATGCCGGGGGCGATGTCGGGCTCCCAGCTCAGACCCTTGGCGGCCAGAATAGGCTCAAATTCCGAGATTATCTGCTCCAGCATCATGGAGAAGTTGACCTCCTCGGGCTCGAGCTCAATATTGGACAGGCTGAATCTGGTAATATCAAAAAATTCGTTTATGAGATTTTCAAGGCGCTGGGCCTTCTCGGCGGCTATGCCGGTATATTTGGCTCTCAGCTCGGGGGACAGGTCGGGCTCGTCACGGAGCAGGGACAGATAGCCGATAACGCTGGTGAGCGGTGTTTTAAGGTCGTGAGCCAGATAAACTATCAGGTCGCTCTTGCGCTGCTCCGCCTCCCGGGCGGCGGCGGCGTTCCGTGCCGATTCCTCACGGAGCAGGTTCATCCTGTCCTGCACTCCCTTAAGCTGGCCGGGCAGCTCTATGGGTTCGCCCTCGGGGCGGGTAAGCTGCTCCGAAGCGGCGACAATGTCGTCGATGTACCTGTACGGACGCATCAGGGCCAGAAGGGTTATGGCCAGCCAGAATATTATCAGCGTGGAGATATAGACGGCGGGGAGATAGTCGTGCATAAGGTTGAGAATGGGATACAGGGGGTCGTCATAGTGCCAGGTAAATCTTGAGCACAAAAAATAGGCCGCCGCGGCAACGCCGGCCAATACCAAAGGCGCAGCCGCCATGGCGGCTATGTATTGGATTACGGCCCTGAGCCTAAGAGCTGAACCGCGGTCGTTATTCTTCGACAGTGTAACCAACTCCCCAGACGGTTTTTATGAATTTGGGCTTTCGCGGACTTTCGTGCATTTTTTCACGGAGCCGGGCTATGTGGGCCATTACGGTGTTGTTGCTGTCCAGATATTTTTCCTTCCACACTGCCTCGAACAGCTCCTCCGAGGGCACCACCTTTCCCCTGCGCTGGCAGAGATACCAGAGTATGCCGAACTCAATGGGCGTCAGGGACAGCTCCTCGCCGTAAAGAGTGCAGCGGTGGCTGTCGCCGTTGATGTACAGGCCGCCCCGGTCGTACTCGTTGACCGGCTGGGCGGCGCCGCGGTTATATCGGGTATAACGGCGGAGCTGAGTTTTTACCCTCGCCACCACCTCAAGAGGGTTAAAGGGCTTGGTGATATAGTCGTCGGCTCCGATAGTCAGGCCGGTTATCTTATCCATGTCCTCGACCCTCGCGGTGAGCATTATCACGGGGAAGAAATGCTCCTCCCTAATCCTGCGGCAGAGGCTGAAGCCGTCCATATCCGGCAGCATGACGTCCAGCAGGGCAAGATCCACCTTTTCCGACGCCACAAGCGCCAGCGCCTCGTCGGCGCAGGCGGCCTTGAGCACCCGATAATTTTCGTTTTTCATATAAAGCTCGACAAGATCCGCTATTTCCTTTTCATCATCCACCACAAGGATGGTTTCGGCCATTGTACTCACTCCGATATTGAGCGCCTGAGCTCAAGTATTTCCTCGTCCAACTCGGCAATCTCACCGTTCAGCCGGTCTATCTCCGCCTGACTGGCGTTTGCCTGCTCTATACTGTAATTCAGCAGATCCATCACGGAATAATCATCATAGGTATTCTGCACCCTTATGCGCTCCTGGAACTGCATTATCTTCATCCAGCGAAGCATTTCCTCATACTTTTCCAGATCGCAGTCCTTATCTCTGTCGTCAACGTACCGCTTTACATGGCCGGTTCTGACCACAAGGGGCGTACCGGTGTTCATGATGCTGTTGGTGCGTATCTTGACTATCGAGGGGTTATACATGATAGGCTCGCTGTCAATTTTCATCATTCCGTCGTCGGCGGTGCTGTTGGTGATACAGATGTTTATCCCCAGCTCGTGGAGCTCATCGGCCATGCCCCTTTTATACTCCCCGTCCTCAAAGACCATTATCTCCGGGAAGGGAGCGCCCATGGCCTCGAACTTGGCCTTTACCTCACTGAGATCAATGGCGCTGCTGTACTTTATGGCGCCCTCCCATTTCGCGGCCAAAAGCTCCTTGTACTGAGCCAGGCTTATCACCTGTCCGCCGGACGGCGTCTGCCCCGGGGCAAAGGTGAATATGGCCCGGAACTCATGATATGTAACCATGGGATAAATCGTCTCGTAGAGATTAGTGTCGGCATAGTCAAAAAGCATGAATACCGAAGCGCCGCCGGTCTTGGTCATGTCACGGTCCGTTTCCAGCTTTTCTATCTGGGAGTACAGCTCCGCTTTCTTCTGCTGGAGGTCGTTGATCTTAATTATGGTACTGCTGCGCTGTTCGTAGTCCCCCAGCTCATGATTGAGCGAAAAAAACAGTATCAGCCCCGAGGCCGCAATCAGCAAAACCACCGCCGCTGCCGTCAATATCTTTTTCACATTACTGTTTTCCATATTTCACACACCAATTAAAATTCACTTACTATTTCCTTACGGAACTCGTCGTCCATAACATACTCGGGTTCCTCGACCACCGTCTGAACATCTCTATCAACGCGCTCATAGGTGTCAGGCTTCCTCTGATTCCACGGCACAAGAACTATCAGCGCCGCCAGCACAACGGCCACGATAAAAATACCGATGGCAATGTGAAGCGATTTCTTCATTCCGTTCATATTCTTCATCCTCTTCCGCAAAAAATACAAACTCTTTTGTAATTATATCACAAACCGATCAATTTGTAAATACATAATTTTTAATTTTTATTAAAATAAATAAACCTTTACCGTATTGACAAGGAGGTATATTTTAGGGTATAATATATATGTTAAAATGTGAAGTATTTTGTGAAGATTTTAGGAGGCATGAATTATGGCCGGAATTTTTCAAAACGAATTTGGCAGCATTACCGTGAGCGGCAGCGTCATCTCCGCCATTGCCGGCGGCGTGGCCACCAAGTGCTACGGCGTGGTGGGCATGGCCTTTAAAAACACCAGGGACGGCATAGTGAACCTTCTCAAGGCCGGCAATATCAGCAAGGGCGTCAATGTCACCTTTGACGAGAACGACGCCATGCACATAGACCTGCATATAATCGTCCAGTACGGAGTGAACATAAACGCTATCTGCGAAAGCATTATGCACAATGTGAAATATCAGGTTTCCGCCATAACCGGCATCGAGATAGCCGAGGTGAACGTGTTCGTAGAGAGCGTAAGGGTCACAGGCAACTAAGGGGGAATTGGCATGATTAACCAAATAGACGCGGCCCTGCTCCGGAATATGGTGCTTTCCGCCGCAAACAACCTCAGCGCCAACAAAGACGCGGTTGACGCGCTGAACGTTTTCCCCGTGCCGGACGGCGACACGGGCACCAACATGGGGCTTACCTTTATGAACGCGGCCAGGGAAGTGGAGGCCAACGCCTACTCCTCCGTTTCGGATGTGGCTTCCGCCGTGGCAAAGGCAACTCTGCGCGGCGCCCGCGGCAACAGCGGCGTAATACTTTCCCAGATTTTCCGCGGCATAAGCAAGGTGCTGAAGGGTCTTGAGACCGCCGGAGTTCCCGAGCTGGCCGCCGCCCTCAGGACCGGCAGCGACACGGCCTACAGCGCCGTCATGAAGCCCACCGAAGGCACGATTCTCACAGTGATACGCAAGTGCGCCCAGGCCGCCCAGGAGTACGAGGGCGACGATGTGGAGGCCCTGTTTGATGCGGTCATCGCCAAGGGCAACCGCACTCTCGCCAAGACCACCCAGATGCTGCCCCAGCTCCAGCAGGCGGGGGTTGTGGACGCCGGCGGACAGGGACTCATGTTCGTGCTGGAGGGTTTTGCCATGGCCCTCGACGGCAGGGATGTGGTTCTCAACGCCATGCCCGGCGCAAAGGCGGCCCACGCCGAGGGAGCTCAGCCCGAAAGCGCCCAGCAGTCCGTCAGGACCGAGGACATAAAGTTCACCTACTGTACCGAGTTCATCGTCAACAAGTACGACCCCTCCGCCTCTGCCGACGGGCTCCGCGCGGCCATCGAAGGCAAAGGCGACTGTATGCTCATCATCGACGAGGAAGAAATCGTAAAGGTACATATCCACACCAACAATCCCGGATATGTGCTTGAGCAGGCGGTCAAACTGGGTGAAATGGTAAATATAAAGATTGACAACATGAAGCACCAGCACAGCAGCATAATCAACGGCGAAAAGGCCGGTGAGGCCGCTCCCGCCGGGGAAGCCGCTCCCGCCGCTCCGGAAAAGGAGCTGGCAATAATTTCCGTGGCAGCCGGCGAGGGACTGGCGCAAACCTTCCGCGACCTGAACATCGACGGCATAATCGAGGGCGGACAGACCATGAACCCCTCAACCGAGGACATTTTGGCGGCCGCCAACGCCACCAACGCCAAAAACGTGATTATCCTGCCCAACAACAAAAACATCATTCTCTCGGCCGAACAGGTACAGTATCTGGCCGAGGACAGGAAGATATTTGTGGTGCCCACCCGCTCCGTACCGGAGGGCATCGCGGCGGCCATGGCCTTTTCTCCCGGGCTAAGCCCCGAGGAGCTGGCCAAGGCTATGGAGGAGGCAGCCGGAACCGTAAAAAGCGGCAGCGTGACCTTCGCCGTCAGGGACACAAGCATCGACGGCATGGACATCGCCAAGGGCAACTACCTCGGACTGTCCGGCGGCAAAATCGCCGCCGTGGGCGAGGATCTGAACGATATAACGGTCAAGCTGATTTCCGAAATGGCCGATGAGGACAGCGAGGTTATCTCCGTGTACCGGGGCTCCGACGCCACGGAGGAGGACGCCGCCGCCCTTGAGGAGACACTGTGCGAAGCCTATCCCGACGCGGACGTGCTGTTCTATGACGGCGGTCAGCCGGTGTACTACTACCTCATTTCTGTTGAATAATCCTGTTCTGTTTCGATAGCAAACACATAATCCCAGGGCCCGTACCTGGGATTATATACCATTAAGCGCTTACCAAAGGAGGTCTTTCTCTATGGCAAAAGTAATATGGGGACATCTGCTCATGGTTCTGGGCGCTGTCATTATCGCCTACTGGCCCAAGGTCATACCGGTGGAAAATGAGCTGGGCTTCTGCGCCGTGGCCTACTGTCTCATCTTTCCGATAATCACCCTCATCGCCTGCTTTCTCTGCGGGCTGAGAGGGGTCGCCTTCGGGCTGATGTGCGCGTTCTTCACCGCCTTTGCGGCGGCGCTGCTGCCTTATCCATATTTTGGCAGTCTTTGGCGGGAGACGGTACTCCTTCCTGAGGTCGGAGCCGTTTTGGGCGTAGCACTGAGCACGTTGGCGGACAGGTTCAGGAAGCGGAAGCCGCCGGAGGATCCGGACTACGAAAGACTAAATCCTTAGGGGAGATTATGCTATGTCCTCTCTTTCCGCCCCCATTACCGAAATTTCCGGCATTGGGGAAGTAACCGCAAAAAAATTCAATAAGCTTGGCCTTTCAACCCTTTGGGATCTGCTGACCTTTTACCCCGTAAGGCTGGAGGACCGCAGGGCCACAAAGAAAATCGCCGACCTCACCGCCGGAGAGACGGTGTGCATAACCGCCACAGTCTTTACTCCCATCAGCGGACGGCCGTCGGCGTCGGGAGCCATGACCGTTTTCCGCGCCACTCTCAGAGATGAGAGCGGCTTTTTGCCCGTTACCTTCTTCAACAACAAGTATATAAAAAATATGCTGATACAGGGCCGTGAGTACACCTTTTACGGCAAGGTGAGCGTTTCCATGGGCCGGCCGGAAATGGTGTCGCCGGAGTTTGAGCCCGCCGGTCAGGAACGGTTCACCAAGGCTGTCACTCCGGTTTACAGCTCCACCGCCGGGCTGCCCCAGCGGGCCATACGCAAGGCGGTCAAGGGAGCGCTGGAGCTCACAAGGGACATTCTCCCTGAAACGCTGCCCGCCGCCATACGGGACGAACACAGACTGTGCAGCCTGTCCTTCGCCATAAATTCCATCCATTTCCCGCCCGACCTTGAAAGCGCCGAGCTGGCACGGCGGCGGCTGGTATTTGAGGAATTTTTTATTTTGCAGACCGCTCTGCGCGGACAAAAGCTTATGAACCGCCGCTCCTCGGCCTTCCGTTTCAAGGACACCGACCTCTCCCCCTTCGCCGCTCTGCTGCCATATGAGCTGACAAACGCCCAAAAGCGGGTCATAGGCGAAATTTCCGCCGATCTTTCGGGGAACTGTCCCATGAACCGTCTTGTGCAGGGAGACGTGGGCTGCGGCAAAACGGCGGTGGCCGCCGCCGCCATGTACCTTACCGTGAAGAACGGCTTCCAGGCGGCCATGATGGCGCCCACCGAAATACTTGCCGCCCAGCATTACGGGGAGCTGGGGCCGCTGTTTGAAAAGCTCGGCATCAGAGCCCGGCTCATAACGGGCAGCCTCACAAAAAAACGGAAAAGCGAGCTGTCGCGGGAGCTTGCGGAAAACAGAATCGACATTCTTTTCGGCACCCACGCCCTCATCGAGGACAGCGTTATTTTTCCGCGGCTGGCTCTGGCCGTCACCGACGAGCAGCACCGCTTCGGCGTCAGGCAGCGGGCGAGGCTGGCGGAAAAGGGAGAGGGCATCCACATTCTGGCAATGACCGCCACGCCCATCCCGCGCTCTCTGGCCCTTATCATGTACGGGGACATGGACGTTTCCATAGTTGATGAGCTTCCTCCCGGACGGCAAAAAATCGACACCTTCTGCGTGGGTGAAAATATGCGCCAACGCATCAACGCCTTTATCGGCCGCGAGGTGGCCGCCGGGCATCAGGCCTATATCGTCTGTCCGGCCATCGACGACAATCCGGCCACCGAATTGAAGGCCGCCGCCTCTTACTCCGAAAGCCTTCGGGCCGCCCTGCCCGGCGTCAGCGTCGGACTTCTCCACGGGCGAATGAAGGCCGCCGAAAAGGGCGCGGTCATGGACGCCTTTTCAAAAAATGAAATTTCGGTTCTCGTTTCCACCACGGTAATAGAGGTGGGCGTAAACGTGCCCAACGCCACCATGATGATCGTGGAGAACGCCGAGCGCTTCGGCCTGAGCCAGCTGCACCAGCTCCGGGGCCGAGTGGGCCGCGGAGCCGGCAAGAGCTACTGTGTGCTTTTTGCCCAGAACACCGACGAGCAGACCCTCGAACGCATGAAAATTATGGTAGCCAGCAACGACGGCCTGAAAATTGCGGAGAAGGATCTGACTCTCCGCGGGCCGGGAGAATTTTTCGGCAGCCGCCAGCACGGCCTGCCGGAGCTGCGCATCGCCAGTCTGGCCAACGATCTTGACGTGCTGAAGGAAAGCGGAGCCGCTGCTGCGGCGCTCCTTAAGGCCGACCCACGGCTGGAAAAAGAGGAAAACATTTACCTGAAAAGAAGAATTGACGAATTTTTCAGTGAGAAAAGGGGTTACTTAGCATAAATTGCAAGATTAATAGACGAGTTTCTGCGCACAATAATAGCGTACTCAGAAATGAGTGCGGTTGAGATTTTGAATATAGATTTTGAAAAAGAAAGAGGATTATTAAAAATGAGCAGAAACACAAGACAGCTTGTTCCCGAGGCCAGAGAGGCCATGAACCGTTTCAAGATGGAGGTCGCCAACGAAGTCGGCGTAAACCTCAAGCAGGGCTACAACGGCGATCTTACCAGCCGTGAGGCCGGCAGCGTGGGCGGCGGCATGGTCAAGAACATGATCAAGTCCTACGAACAGTCTCTCGCCGGTCAGAACAGCCGGAGCAAGTAACACCCTTTGATAACCAAGCAAGTTGCGAATCATAAGGAAGTTATAAGCTATTTAAAAACGATGCGGAATATCCGCACCGTTTTTTTGTTCATCTGATTTTATACTAATCCCAAATTAAGATCATAAATATATGAGTTTATTATGGTGACAATGACAGATTAAAAAGGCTTCCCCTCGAGGGGAAGCTGTCGGCGTGAGCCGACTGATGAGGTGTAGCCGCTGTGCGGCGTTATTGTAACCGTAAATGTATAACGGATGCTTCGCATCCTACACCTCATCCGGCACTTCGTGCCACCTTCCCCTCAAAGGGGAAGGCTTTTGCGTCGTTTGTCATTGTTAACGTAAACCGGTACAGCGGCGCGCCGGGGTCGTCGCGCCCTACCGTGGTATTTGTCATTGTTACCAAGGTATGTAAGTGCCGCACGGTTAAGGCTTCCCCTGGAGGGGAAGCTGTCGGCGAAGGCCGACTGATGAGGTGTAGCCGCTGTGCGGCGTCAGCGTAACCGTAAACTCATAACGGATGCTTCGCATCCTACACCTCATCCGGCACTTCGTGCCACCTTCTCCTCAAGGAGAAGGCTTTATCCTTGTCATTGTTAACTTAATACAGTTCACCGTCAGACTATATCTGTCCCCTCAAAGGGGAAAGCTTTATTAGGCGCTTTTAATTGGGAATTAGTATTAATTCCTTTCCGGAAAGGGCCAAGTCAGCCGCCCGACGCCGGTATTCCTGTTATAATCGATTTCCCAGCGGCTGTCGGTTTTTCTGTCACACCGGACAACCGAAGAATAGCCGTCGTCGTCAGAGCTGTCGGCTGTCATTACGTACATATTTCCGTTTCCGTACGTGCTTACGTGAAATACGTCATTTGGATTGTTCTTGACGAATTTTTCATTTACCTCGTCAAGACATTCACGGATAAGCGAGGGCTCCAGCGCCTCGGAATATCCCTTCTCAGCGTACCTGTAATACTCCACGTATTTTAAACGGCCCTTTTTCTCTTTTGGCAGATCGCAGTGAACCTTAAGCTGCATAAATTTTTCGTTTTCGGCGTAATAATACAGATCCACACTTTCCACCGTTCCGTCGCTTTTCAGCCACGCGTCGGCCTCGCCAAGGGTGTATACGCCCTCTTTATTGACGGCCCTGTCCGAGGCGGAAACAATATCCTCAAAAATATTCTCGTCCCTGACGGCAAATTTTTTGTTGAGAGTTTTTATCTCGTCATAGCTTCCCGGCGGCTTATCGCTGAGGGCGTTGACCATGACGGTTATGAGGAAAACTCCGCCGGCGGCCAAAACCAATACAAGAAACGCTAAAAATACTCTGTTTAACCTTTTCATCTGTCTTTTATTCCTTATTGATGATTTACTCCCCGATCCCGCCCTCGCGTCGGCAGTCAATGCCCGGTATTAACGATAAATCATAAGCGATACATATATACGCAGTCGGAGCAATAACGATGCAAGGGGATTCGAACCCCGCGCCCGCTCCGGGCGCACCATATGTATGACCTGCGCGGTCACCGCGTGACATTCACCCTGCCTCGGCTACCTGCTTTTGGTTTATTCTATCAAATCGGTGAGCCAGTTGCTCTCCTGGAGCCTGTTGTCCAGAAGCCGCAGCTCCTTTGACAGCCTGTCTATCTCCGACTGCCACGCGGACACGTCAATAGTGGAAAGTATCTTTATCTCGGAGCCCCGGGCCCGATATACCTTCTGACTGGCGTTGTTCACGACCTCCTTACAGGCCGCGATCTTTTGCGTGAGGACGTCCCTGTTTGCGATCAGCTCGGTCAAGGTATGGCCGTCTATCTCCGTCCGGCAGTTGGTGAGATTGATATGGGTAACAAGCCACATCATCCGCTTATACGAGGAGTCCAGCTCCTTCTTGAGCTTTGCCGGATCCTCGGCGGGAGCCTCTCCCTCCTGAACGAGAACGTTGTTGTTTATGCGGCTCTTGAGCTGCTCAATATTGCGGTTGAGATCGGCTCTTTCCTGAAGCGCTTCCGCAAGCTTCATGTAAATCCCTCCTTTTTAATCTGCGTCAACGATGTCAAACACGGTACCCGCCGCCGTCTGAACCGCTCCGCCGTCGGCGGCAACCGCCATATACAGGTCGGAGTGCAGGCTGCGGAGCTTATATCCGCCGCCGTCCTGCTTTTCCAGTATCCAGCGCTGATTGTTGTCCGTGGACGAGGTATAGGTGATAAGGGGGTCGCCCTCGGTGGTAGAGTTGTTGGCAACGTCTATGCTCTTGCCGCCGGCCCCGATGTTAACGGCATAATATCCCTCGGCGGTGGCCTCGAACAGCCACTTCTGAGTGTCGGCGCCCGTATAAGCGGACGAGCCCAGCTCGTTGGCGTCGGCGGAATAAGTCAGGGCGGTGTCGGTGCCCTTTACCACGATTTTCTTATAGGCGGGAAGATATTCGCGCTGCGCCGCAGCGGAGGCTTCCTCTATGGTCCAGTTCTGAACGGAGCTGTCCCTATCCTTGGCCTGTCTTACCACACCGGCCGAATTTTCAAAGGGGAGCATGGAATTTTTGGAATAAATCTTATACGAGCCGTCGGCGTTCTCCACCAGCATGAACTTCTGATTGTCGCCGTCGCCCTTGTTGTACTGGAGGATGGTGGCGCCGGGATTACGGCTCTGACCGTTCACGTCCATGGCGCAGCCGCTCTCGGCGTTGACTATGAAATAAAATCCGTCCTGTCCCTCCACAGGCTCAAATCTCCATATCTGCCCCGGCGCGCCGGTGAACACACCAACGGAAAGTCCGCTGCCGCTGCCGTTATAGTCGGGAGTTACGGCGCTTTGGGTGCCCTGGGCGGCTATCTTATAGGTCTTTTCAGTGTCCACAGTGGAGGCATCCTTAATGAGAACGCTGCTTGTGGCTCCGTCCCAGTCCACCTTTTTCCCGAAGGCCTGAGCTATGGCACGGACGGGCAGATATGTGGTGCCGCCCATGGCGATGGGGGCAACCTCGTCGCCGCCGGCGTCACGGGGTATGAACTTTACGCCGTTGATATAGATGTTTATTTTATCGCCCAACTCGGGCTTGGCCTCTCCCCTGCCGCCGATGAAAACGGTGCCGGTTTCGCCGTCCCATTCTATATCCAGATTCAGGGCCGTGGCTATGGCACGGACGGGAACATAGGTGGTGCCGTTTTCGGCAAATGGCGCAACGGGATTGCCGTCGGCGTCACGGGTGTCTATGGCCTGACCGTTGAGCACCACGGAAATATCCGCGGCGAAGGCCGTCGCTCCCAGACAAAGGGCCAGCGTGAGAGCCAGGATGAAAGTAAGCTTTTTCATTTGATTTTCCTCCTTGTAATCATTATAACTTAATTTTACTATATTTTTTTCTCTTTGTCAATAGCTCAGCCGAGAAAGTCCTCTCTTCTCTTTGCGGAACAGGAGCCCCGGCCCCACACGCTGCCGTAAAAAAGTTTTTTCAGCTATTGCAAATGTCGGAAAAACATTGTATAATGAAAAGGCATTATGGAATTATGATATTTTTTACGGAGGTAAAACATGGGAAAAGCAGTTACAAACGGCAACTCGATACTTTACCAAATGAAAGACGAAACATTACTTATTGAGCCGTACGGCCCCGACTGCGTCAGGGTCAGGGCCACAAGAGCCGGCCGGATCAGCAATGAGGGCTGGACTCTGCTGCCGCCGGAGGAATGCGGGGCGGAGATAACCGGCGGCGGCAATCGGGCCGGGATTAAAAACGGCCGTGTGTCCGCCGAAATATATGACGTGTGGGGCGGCTACCGGCTGGTGTTTTACAGGGACGGCAGGGAAATACTCAGAACCCGCGAGGAGGGCGACCCCGTCCGCCGCTACGAGCACAGGGGCGGCGACTGCTATAAAATAACCGCCCTATTTGAGGCCAACGAGGGCGAGCACATCTACGGCCTCGGACAGGAACAGCAGGACTATTTCGACCACAAGGGCTGCGCCGGAGAGCTGCTCCACTACAACACCAAATCCGCCCTGCCCGTGATCTATTCCTCCCTCGGCTACGGCTTTTTCTGGAACAATCCCTCGCCCGGAAGGTGGGAATTTACCAACAACCACACACTCTGGCAGGCGGACAGTGCCTTTCAGGCGGACTATCTGGTCTTTGCCGGCGAAAATCCCGCCGAGACCATGAAAATTTACTGCCGGCTCACCGGCTTTGCTCCGGAAATGCCGGAGTGGGCGGCGGGCTTCTGGCAGTGCAAGCTCCGTTACGAAAGTCAGGAGGATCTGTTGGAGGTGGCCCGAAAATACCGGAAGCTGGGCGTCCCCGTCGACGCCATAGTCATAGATTATTTCCATTGGACCGAGCAGGGCAACTGGGAATTCGATCCGGAGCTGTGGCCCGACCCAAAAGGTATGTGCGACGAGCTGAAGGAAATGGGCATCCGTCCCGTGGTGTCAATATGGCCCACCATAAACCCCGCCAGCCGCAACTATTGGCCCATGAGCGAGGAAAATATGCTGGTTCGCACCGAAAACGGCCAATACGGGATTTTTGACTTTTACGGCCAGCAGACCTTCATCGACCCGACCAACCCCCGAACCCGGGAGTATGTGTGGGAGCAGGTGAAAAAAACATATTACTCCTACGGCATAAAGACCTTTTGGCTGGACGAGGCCGAGCCGGAGGTTCACCCCCAGCAGTTCGGCAATCTCCGGTTTTATTTAGGTAACGGGGCGAACATGGCCATGCTCTACCCCTATTATTATGCCAAAACCTTCTACGACGGCCTTAAGAGCGAGGGAGAAACGGAGATAGTTTCTCTCACCCGCGCCGCCTGGCCGGGCAGCCAAAAGTTCGGGGCCATCGTCTGGAACGGAGACATTCCCTCCACCTTCGAGGCCCTGTATCAGAGCATAATTTCCGGCCTGTCCATGTCGGTCTGCGGTATTCCGTGGTGGAACAGCGACATCGGCGGCTTCCATCAGGGCGACATCGAAAGCGATTACTTCCGCGAGCTCATCGTCCGCTGGTTCCAGTTCGGCCTGTTTTGTCCGGTAATGCGCCTCCACGGGGCGAGGAAACGCATGACAAATCAGGTTGACCGCCACCCCGGCGTAAAGGAACGCAGCGGCGGCGACAACGAGATATGGTCCTTCGGCGAGAGGAATTATCCCATACTGCGGGACATTATCCTGCTGAGAGAGCGGCTGAAGCCTTACATACTAAAGCACATGAAGGCCGCCTCCGAGACCGGCGCGCCGCTGATGCGGCCAATGTTCTTCGACTTCCCGGAGGACGGAGAGTGCTTCGGCTTGAGCGACCAGTATATGTTTGGCCCGGACATTCTCTTTGCCCCAATTTACCGTCAGGGACAGACTGACCGCCGGACGTATCTGCCGGAGGGGAATTGGATACGCACCGCCGACAAGGCCGTCCACAGGGGCGGGCAGTACGTTGACTGTCATGCTGAAATCGGCGAGTTCATAGCCTTTGTCCGTGAGAGAGCGGACGTGCTTTCCGTATTTTAATACAAAACAGGTTTGTTTGCGATAAATCTGCGAAAAACTTGCAATTTGACAACCCGGCAAATCGGGATTTGAGGAGAGGTTATTATGGAACGATATGAATTGAGCGATTGTGATAAGAGGCTGATAGAAATTGCATTAAAAGTATTAAAAGAGAATTTCGATGATGGTATATATAATCATACGGTTGGGTGTGCCGTTCTGTGCAAGAATGGCAACATCTATAAAGGTGTAAACTGCGACGGAATTCACGGCTCTTGTGCAGAGTATATAACAATAGGGACTGCTATATCGGCGGGTGAAAGAGATTTTGATACAATTGTTGCAGTTCACGATAAACATTTAAATTATGTCATACCACCTTGCGGAAATTGTAGGCAGATGCTATATGAATATTGTCCTGATATTAAAGTGATTGTGAACGATGAAAATGGAAACCTGATTAAAGTTAAAGCAAAAGATTTGCTGCCATTTGCTTGGGAGCCAGTAATATACTAAATTCCAGTTTGTCGTGCCGTTAGCGAAAACTGAATACGGTAAGACTGACAGCGTTAAAAAAAGTTAAGTACATTGGAAAAACCGCCTTTTTGCAGGAAAAAGACGGTTTTTCTTCTTATTTGTGCTCTTGAGCGGTCTGCGCAACTTTTTGCACAGACCCATTTTTTCTATTCTTTGAACCACTCCGCAAGGCTTTGATAAAGGGCCCTGTATCGCTTGTAGACATTATCGTATTTTTGGGCAAGCTCATAATCAACTTCCGTGCTGCCGCTTATTTTAACGATTTTTTCGGCCGCTTCCCTCACCGAAGGATATTCTCCGGCGGCGGTCATGGCCAGAATTGCCGCTCCGTAGGCGGGCCCCTCGCCGCAGGCGGGAATGTTCAGCTTAAGGCGGAGCACAGCGGCAAGAATTTTGCGCCAGAGGGGGCTTTTCATTCCGCCGCCGCACAGGCAGGCTTCGTTTATAATTATCCCCCGCCGGCGGGCGGCCTCCACACAGTCCCGAAGGGCAAAGGCCACGCCCTCAAGGACGGCGCGGGTCATATCCGCCCTGGAGGTGCCCATGCTCATACCGGCAAAAACACCTCTGGCGTCGGGATCGTTGTGGGGCGAACGCTCGCCCATAAGGTACGGCAGAAATATCACGCCGCCCTCACCCAGACCTGTTATCTTTTCCTGCTCCGTACCGTAATCGCCGGAGCCGAGTATTTCCTCCATCCACCATTTGTTGCTGCCCGCCGCGCTGAGCACACAGCCCATCAGGTGAAAGCCGCCGTCGGCATGGGCGAAGGAATGGAGGGCGTTTTCTCCGTCGGCGGCAAATTCCTCCGATGTGATAAACACCGTGCCGGAGGTACCCACCGAAATGCTGCACCTTCCGGGGCCGACCACGCCCATACCCACAGCCGCCGCCGCGTTATCTCCCGCGCCGGGAGCGATAACGACGTCTTTGGCGCCGAGGGAATCGGCCAGCTCCTTCCGGAGAGTGCCGATATTTTCATACGAGCGGCGAACCGTCGGCAGCATATTTTCGGTTATTCCGCATATATCCAGCATTTCCGGGCTCCAACGCCCGTTTTTAACGTCATACAGCAGCGTGCCCGAAGCGTCGGAGGGTTCGGTCACGAATTGGCCGCTCAGGCGGCAGCACAGGTAGTCCTTTGGGAGCATGATTTTTCTGCACTTAGCGAAAATCTGCGGCTCGTGACGTTTTACCCACAGTATTTTCGGGGCGGTAAAGCCGGGAAAGGCTATATTCCCCGTCCACTGCGAAAGCCTGTCACGTCCCACGGTGTTGTTGAGATAATCGCACTCCTCCGCACTCCTGCCGTCGTTCCAAAGAATGGCCGGACGGAGAACGCGGTCGTTTTCGTCCAGCATAACCAGCCCGTGCATCTGCCCGCCGAAGCTGAGACCGCCCAGCCGGGAGCCGTATCCGTCCGCCAATTCCTCAAGCCCCAGCACCGTCTGCTCATACCAGTCCGACGGATTTTGCTCGGCCCATCCGTCCTTCGGAAAAGACAGAGGGTAATCCCGGGTAACGGAATTGAGAACCGTTCCCTTTTCATCGCACAAAATCAGCTTAACGGACGATGTGCCAAGATCTATTCCGGCGTACAGCATGGCTTTCGACCCCCCCTGCTTTTTTTCCCGATTAAAAGGGATTAGATTTTACTTTTTCAAATCGGATATTATATTTCTGTAAAACCAGTCCATGCTCTGGATATCCTTTTCCGTCAATACCTCGTCCTCCGGACAAATCTCGTTACCGGCGTTGTCATAAAGCGGGCCGGTAAAGATTGGCCGTCCGGCAAAAAACTCATCTTCGGCCTCGTTAACCGCCGCGGTGGTGCCTCTGGCACAGTTGTGGTTGACAAGCGACAGGGCCACAAGTCCGTCGGCCAGACCCCCGTTAACATCGTTGCTCTCGGGAGTAACCTGAATTTCGCCGTCAACCTCCTTGGCGCTGTAGCCTCCCCAAAGGCCCTCGATGGTTTCCTTGACGACCTTGGTGTAATACACGCCCCAGTTTACCACGGGAGCCTGAAGGTGCGCCTTAGGCGCGGCGGCCGTCATATCGGTCATAAAGCCCACGCTCCAAAGCTCACGCTCCGCCGCCGCAAGCTGCGGCGCCGTTGTAAGGGTGTTCTGTGCGACAACATCACAGCCAAGGTCAAGGAGCTTCACAGCGGCCTCTCCCTCGGCGGCGGCGTCACACCTATCCTCCACCTGCCGCAGATACACTCTGTAGGACGAGTCTACCCTTTCGACGCCCAGGGCAAACGCATTGATCCCCTTAACCGATTCGGGGGTGCCGGTATAGCCCACAAAGCCGATGGCGCCGGTTTTTGTCCGACAGGCGGCCACAATGCCGCTGAGGTACTGGGCCTCATACATATCCGCCGCGTAGCCGCTGTAATTGGCCGGCTCGTCGCCGCTGACAACAAGGACGTTGCAGAACGTTATCCCGGGATTTTTCGCCGCCGCGGCCTTCATGGCTCCGGCGTATTCCTTTTCCGTGGCAAAAACGACCTTGCAGCCGTCGGTCACGCAGCTTTCCACCGCGGCCTTTATGCTTTCTTTGTCGTCAACGCTCACGTTGTTTATCCATTTTATCTGCTCCTCGGCCATGCCCAGAGCCCGGCGCATGGCCTCGATCCCCTGAATATGGGACTGGATATAGGCGTTGTCGGTTTCGGGGCCGCCGCTAAGTATCACTCCCACGCGGATGTCGCTTTCGGTGGAAACATCAACCACGGGCTTTTCTCCGGAATCCGGAACGATATTTTTTCTGCAAGCGGAAAAGGACAGCAGCGCCAGTACAAGCGTCATGACTAAAATTACCCTTTTCACATCCGAACACTCCCTCTTTTGTAATACGGTGTTGCCTTTACGTTTATTTTACACCCTATTTATTCTTTTTACAAGATATTTTTTCAATGTCACAAAAAATTTACGAATATTTATCGCCCAAAAGCCTCCTGACTACTTTTACGTGTTCGACCCCGGCCTCGATAAAAACGTCCGAGGCGCGCCCGTACCCGCATTTTTCATAAAACGGGAGTGCCCGGAGCTTGGCGTCCGCCTCAACGCTCCTCACGCCCGACGCCCGGCAATAATCCTCGATAAGCTCCATGGCCGCCCGGCCAAGGCCCAGCCGCCGGAACTCCTTCTGAATACAAAAGCGCTGAACCTTTACCCTGCCCTCCGGTTTGCGCATGAGCCTGACCGCTCCGGCGTCAACCCCGCCGTACACAAGCAAAAAGTGAGCGCAGCGGCCGTCAAGGCAATCGTATTCGTCCGCCTCTATTTCCTCCGGCACGCCCTTCTCCACGGTAAAAACCTCCCTGCGTATCCGGAGGCAGCGAGCGAGAATATCATCGTTCCCGGCTTTGATAAACTGAATTTGATCCACGATTTCACCCGCTTTGTCCCATAATGCACAAGGGGAGCCCCGCAGAACTCCCTTGTGTCCAAGCCGCGTTTCGTAAAGATATGCGGCCGTAAATTTATTTCCGTATGGTGGTGCCGACCTTTTTGGCGGATATAAGGCTGGAAATCAGATTGTTTTTCACCTTGCCGTTGAGGATCTCCACCTCGGATACGCCGTTCTCCACAGCCTCAACGATGTTGCTCAGCTTGGGTATCATGCCCCCGCCCACAAAGCCGTTCCCGATGAGGAGTCTGGCCCGGGCGGAGCTGAGGGACTCGACCACGGTCTTTTCGTTGTTTTTGTCGATGAATATGCCGTTCACATCGGTAATGAACACCAGTCTGTTTGCCCGCAGCTGCCTTGCCACGGCGGTGGCGGCGTCGTCGGCGTTGACGTTCAGCGGCTCGCCCTCGGGGCCGGAGCTCACCGGTGAGACCACGACCACATAACCGGCGTCCAGAAGCTGACCAATGAGGTGGCAGTTCACGGAGGTTATCTCCCCCACAAAGCCCAGATCGGCCCCGTCCGCGGTTCTGCGCACGGCGGAAATCGTGCCGCCGTCCCGGCCGCTGATACCGACGGCCTTTACTCCGCAGGCCGAAATGGCGCCCACCAGACGCTTGTTGACGCTGCCGCTGAGGGCCATTTCCACAAAGCCGATCTCCTCCTCGCCGGTGACGCGGTAGCCGTTTTCGAACCGGCTCTCAATGCCGAGGCGGTTCAGCAGCGCGTTTATTTCCTTGCCGCCGCCATGCACCACGGTTACTCTCGCCCCCACCATGGAGAGGAGAGAAATGTCCTCCATCAGAGAGCGGGTCAGCTCACGGTCCTCCATGACGCTGCCGCCCAGCTTTATGACCACGTTCCGTCCGTACAGTCGGTGGAGCGCCGGAAGAATATCCTGAAAGCCCTTTATCTTTTCGGTGGCGTCTATCTCGTGGACGACGTCATACTCGTCCAGATATTTTCTGGTGTATTCCACGTCGCTGGGGCAGTCGATGTACTGTATGCCCCGCTTTTGACGTGTCTCGTCGCCCTTGCCGGTGATGAGCACCACCGTGGGTTCGTCACAGTCCATAATGGAGCGGCGGATGGCCTCGCCCCTGTCGTCGATCATCTCGCACTCTCCGCCGACGGCCTTAACGTACTCCGCTATTTCGGCGGAAATCTGCCCCACGGGCTCCTCGCCGGGGTCCTCCTCGGTGATATAGACCTTTTTGGAGTACCGACCGGCTATGGTGCCAAGATCACGGCGGCGGTCAAAGGCCTTTTTCCCGGGGCAGCCGAACACGGCGACGATGGCCCTGCCGGGGTATTCCTTGCGGACGGAGGAAAACAAATTCTCGAAGCTGAGCTTGTTGTGGGCGTAATCCACAATGACGGTAACCGTCTTGTCGGCATTGGCGTACACCTCCATGCGGCCCTTGCTCCGCGCCTTCATGAGGCCGGTGAGCATATAGCGGCTGTCGATGCCCAGAGCCATGGCTATACCGATGGCGGCCAGGGCATTTTCCACATTGAACAGGCCGGGTATGGTGAGAGTGAACTCCATGTCGAAGTCCTTAGTTTTTACCATAAAGGCCGTATCGCTGTCGCTCTTGTGTATTCCGTAAGCGAAAATATCGGCGTCTGCCCTTTTCTGGGAGAAGGTTATTACCCTTCCGGCGGCCTTTGCCGCCTCGGCCACCTCGTCGGCACGGTCGCAGTCGAGGTTTATGACGGCGGTCTTACAGTTTTCAAACAGCTTCAGCTTTGACCTGAAATAGTCCTCAAAGTCAGGGTGCTCAATGGGGCTTATGTGATCCACCCCTATGTTAAGAAAGCAGCCCACCGTGAAGTCCACGCCCAAAACGCGGTCATACTTCAGAGCCTGACTGGAGACCTCCATTGTCAGATAATCTATGCCGCTGTTCACGGCGTTGCTGAAATGGCGGTGAAGATCAAAAGGCTCGGGAGTGGTGAGATGGCTCTCGAAATTCTCGACCCCGTCATAGGTGTCGATGGAGGAGATTATGGCCGACTCCTTTTTGTTTTCCGCCCGCAGAGCCTCGTCAAGGATATACTTTACGAAATAGGCGGTCGTGCTCTTGCCCTTTGTGCCGGTTATCCCGACAAGGTTCAGCCTGCGCCATACGCTGCCGTAGTAATAGTTGGCCATGAGGGCCATTGCCCGGCGCACGTCGTCCACAATTATGCTCGGCAGCTCCACGCCCATGTCCCTTTCGGCCACATAGGCCACGGCCCCTTTTTCGGCGGCGTCGCTGAGATATTCGCTCTTAAAGTGGGCCCCCTTGCACAGAAAGAGGGTGTCGGGGCGTATGTCGGTGGAATTGCAGGAGATATAGGCTATTTCCTTTTCAAGGTCTCCCCGGGTCACGGTACCGATGCCGTTGTTTTCAAACAGCTCCGCGAAATCTCTCAATATCATTCATTATCACCTTTCAACTTTCCGCCGCAGAGGGTTATGCAGCGCTCCACAAGCACCCCCATGGCGTCCACATAGTAGCTGTCCAGCTCGTGATTGGCACGGAACACGCTGAGCTCGGTACAGCCCAGGATCGCCCCGTCGCACCCGTTCTTTTTCATGAAAAGGTCAACGGCGGCAAAGTCGTCCCGGTCGCCCTTCTGTCCGGCCTTTATCTGTTCGTATATGATACTCATGACGGTTTTCTGGTGCTTTGCGTCGGGGACAAAGGGCGTGATGCCCCGGCTCTCAAGCGCCTTCTGGTACAGGCCTGACCTGACCGTCCCTTCTGTGGCCAGGATGCCGACCTTTTTCATTTCCGGCCGTTTGTCACGGATATAGCCGGCGGTCTCCTCTATCATATTGATTACGGGTATGTCCACGGCCTTCTCTATGTCCGATATAAAATTGTGACTGGTGTTGCAGGGCACGGCCAGTATGTCCGCCCCGGCGGCGCGGAGCTTGCGGGCGTCGGCGGCCAGCAGGGCCCTCACTCCGGCGGTATCGCCGCTTTCGATGGCGGCGGTGCGGTCGGGCATGGAGGCGTGGCTGTAAATCAGGATGTCGATGTGATCCTGATCCCGTCCGGCGTCGGTGCGGGCGATGATTTCCCTGTACATAACCTGGGTTGCCTCGGGACCCATTCCGCCGATAATTCCAAGTGTCAGCATGGCAGGACCAACTTTCTCAGGACTTTTTGCCCAGATATTTTTTGTATTTCGCATAGTGGGAATTGTGCTGCTTTATGAGCCTTAACAGCCGTCCGGGCCTGTTGTCGCCCTTATAGAACAGCGGATTGACCACACGTCCCTGACGGATGAGAGATTTCATACGGGTTTTATACTCGGTGGGAGCTATGTAGTCAAAGGCCACCTTTTCGGGCACCACAAGCCAGAGGTTTTCCCTGTCGGCAAAGACCGTGTCACCCAGATCTTCGTTTCTGATATGATCCTTTACCGCATATTCGGCTATGTTATAGCCCGCCCCGGTCACATAAAAATTGCTGCGGCCCTGACGGACGTTGATCTCGAACACCTTGAACTTTCCGTCCCGCCGGTCGAACTTGATGTCAAAGTTGGAAAATCCGGTGAAGCCTATCTCCTCAAGCAGGGCCTTGAATTTTTCCATAAGCTCACGGTCGTACTCGTTTATAATGACGGCGTGGTTGCCTATCCCGTAGGGAGTGTGCTCCTCAAGGAGCACATGGCCCAGGCACATGAGCTTTACCCTGCCGTTTTTGTCGGAATAGTTGGTGAGCACCCGCATATAGGTGTCGTCGCCGGGGATGAAGTCCTGCACGATGAGATTGTCCTTATAGCCGCTGTTGTACACCGCGGCCACGGTCTCCCTCAGCTCCTGAAGGGTGTCCAGCTTAAACACCTTTTTCTGTCCCTCGAAGGGATGGGCAAAATACTGGGGGCCGTTGCAGGGCTTGAGGATATAGGGCGCGCCAAAGTCGGGAGTTACCTCCATGGTGTTGGGCGTGCAGACATAGGTGGCGGGATATTCGATACCGTGCCTGTCGCACAGCTCATAGAACTTCTCCTTATCCATAAGGCTGTTCAGCAGTCCGGCGCCGGCGTAGGGAGCCACAATGCCGTCGGCCAGCCTGTCCCTGTTCTCGGCAATTAGGCGGACATAGTTGTCGCCGCAGCCCATGAGGAGCACGGGCTTGTCCTGTCCCGCGGCGAAGCTGTTCACCGTCTTTACAAAAACCTCCGGATCGTCAATATCCGGTACGGTCATCTGATTTATCATTTTACTGTCGGCGCAGGGAGCGCCGGATTTTTTCCCGATTGAAGTTGAACGCAGTCCGTAGGCCTCGTGAAAGGCACGGGCCACACTGTAAACGTTTATATCGTTACCCAAGAGAAGGGTGACAAATTCCTGTTCTTTAAATTCCACACAATCAACCCCTAAGACACAAATATTAAATCCGCGCAAAAACCCGCGGTGTCATCTAAAGTATTTTATCATATTTTTTAACGTAATGCAAGGATTTTTTTACAAACATATATAAATTGTTGGAACCGTGGGCCGGTGTATCCTGCTAAATCCGCCGGCCGACAGCTTATTAACGCAAAAAGAGGGGATATAAAAGCCCTGACGGACCTTTTATTCCCCTGCCTTTTTACCCTGACGCTTTTACGGACGGAGGGACTGATTTGCGGCGGAGTTGGCCTTTTCCGCAAACTCGGCCACAACTCCGGCAATGTCCTCGCCGTTACCCACCCGCTGGAGCATATTCCACCATGCGGTGCGGGCCTCCGCCCAGCCGGGCGTCACCTGATAGTAATCGCCCATATACTGTTGGAAAATGCTGTACTCCATCATATTTTTGTCGTTTACGTAAATATCGGGCATATCACGGACGGGCCAGTAGGTGGAGGTAAGGACTGAACGGGTGTACCGCGAGCTGTCGTCCGTCATGTAACGTATAAAAGTTTTGGCGGCCTCGATTTTGTCGGCGTCGCCGTTGTCAAAAATTCCGAAGCCCCATATACCGCCCTGAAGGTTGAAGTCTCCGTCGTCAGTGGGGAAGGTCATGGGGAAAATGTCGAAGTCAAGATTTGGATTGCTGATAGTCTGGTTTATCTCCATGGACACGTTCCAGCAAAACGACATGGCCAGCTCGCCGTTGCAGAATTTTTCCAGCTCGTCGGCGCCGGCGATGTCCGGATCAAAGTTTATCCCGTCAAGCCGGCGCAGCAGCTCCAGCGCCCTGATGTTTGCCTCGCTGTCAAAGGTATACTTCGTGTGCCCGGGGTTGGTGAAGGAGCCGCTGTACAGGTTGTTGACAAGGGCGCGGGTGCCCTGATCGCCGCCCTGACCGCCGCAGTATACGGAGGCCACATTTTCAACGCCGTACTTTTTCAGCGCCTCAACGGCGGAGATGAAACCGTCAGTGGTCCAGGTGTGATTTTCCTCATCAATATACTGCCACGCTCCGGCGGCCTCAAAGAGGTCGCGGTTTATGGCCATGCAGTGCGTAGTCATGCACACGGGATAAATATAGTACCTTCCGGCGCTGTCATGACAGGCGACTCTGACGGAGTCGTATATCTCGCCCGACACTGCGTCGTCCCATATATCCGCAAGGTCAACCATCAGGCCTCTGTCGCCCCAGTTCGCCACCAGACGTTCGGGGCCCTCAAAGATAAGGTCGGGCAGACCGCCCTCGTTTATCGCGGTCTCCACCTCGCTGTCGCCGTTTGTGTAATCCAGCGTTTTGATCGTGACGCCGATGTTGGGATAATCCTTCTGGAAAGACGCCGCAAGGGTGGACAAGGTTGACATATTTCCCCATCCGCCCACCGGATAGGTCCACAGAGTCAGCTCAGTTTTCCGGGCCTCGGTCCCGGCTTTGTCCGGCGCTTCGTTATCGGCGCAGGAGCAAAAACAGAGAACGAGAGAGACGCAAAGCAGCAATGACAGAAATTTTTTCAAGATCTACACTCCCCTTCCTCAATATAACGCGGTTATTTCTTTTTATTTATTTGCTTCAGAATGAGCTGGGATACCTCATCCACATCTATCGGTTTGGCCACGTGGGCGTTCATGCCGCTGTCCAGACAGCGCTTGACGTCGTCGGAGAAGGCGTCGGCGCTCATGGCGATTATGGGTATATTTTTGGCGTCCTCACGGTCAAGGGCGCGTATGGCCCTCGTAGCCTCGTATCCGTCCATTACCGGCATCCTTATATCCATGAGTATGGCGTCATACTCGCCCGGCTGCGAGGCGGCAAAGATATCCACGCACAGCTTTCCGTTTTCCGCACGGTCAAGGGCGAGGCCCTGCTCCGAAAGCAGCTCGTCGGCTATCTCCCAGTTGAGGTCGTTATCCTCGGCCAAAATCACCCTCAGGCCGCTGAGGTCAGTATTGATTGGCTCGGGGAGCTCGTCGTCCCGGGATTCCCACTGACAGAAGGTCTTAAGTCCGTAGAACAGGCTGGAACGGAAGAGGGGCTTGGAAATAGAGCCCACTATACCGGCGGCCAGCGCCCTTTCCTCCAGATCCGACCAGTCGGACGCGGTAATCAAAATGAGTATGCTGGCGTCGCCGCACCTTTCCCTGATGGCGCGGGCCGTACTGATGCCGTCCATACCGGCAAGCTTCCAGTCAAGAAGTATGACCTTATAGTCTTTACCGGCGAGGTGCCGCTCCTCGGCCCTTGCGACCGCCGCTTCGCCGTCAAATACCCACTCGGCGCTGCATCCTATGGACTTGAGCGTGGACACGGCGCTCTCACACAGCAGCTCGTCATCGTCGACAACAAGTATATCCCACGGCGGGAGCTTCATTTCCGACTCGTTCTCCTCAGCTTTTTCCATATCAAGGATCACATGGAACTCGGTGCCGACGCCCGGCTGGCTCTCCACCTCAATGGTGCCGTGCATGGCGTCAACGATATACTTGGTGATTGCCATACCCAGACCCGAGCCCTCGGTTTTCTGCACGCGCCTGTCGTCCTCACGGGAGAAGGAATCAAATATATGTTCCTTAAATTCCGGCGTCATTCCGATGCCGTCGTCCTTTATGCGCAGGTGTACCCGCACCCACGAGCCGCCTTTCGGCGAATCCTCCTCATAGCAGGCAATACTGATATTTCCGCCGTCGGGGGTGAACTTAATGGCGTTGCCGAGGATGTTGAGAAGAATCTGATTGAGCCTGATGCTGTCGCTGTAAACGTGCTCGTTGCGTATGTTATAGATGTAGACGTCAAAACGGTGCCTCTTTTCGCTTACCTGGGGCTGCACTATATTGACTATGTTCTGTATTATCTCCTGAAGCGACACCTGCTCCATGTGGAGGGTGAGCTTTCCGCTCTCGATTTTGGACATATCGAGTATGTCGTTTATGAGGCCGAGAAGATGGCGGCTGGAAAGGTCAATCTTCTTGAGACAGGTCTTAACCTGTTGAATATTGCTGATATTTGCGTTTGCGATGGCCGTCATTCCCACTATGCCGTTCATGGGCGTGCGGATGTCGTGGCTCATATTAGACAGGAATTCACTCTTCGCACGGTTGGCGTGCTCGGCGTTCCTCCTCGCCTCCTCAAGCTCCCGCACGTGGCGGCTGTTGAGGTGCAGATACCACAGGAATACTGCCAGAAGCGCCGCCAAAATCAGGGCGCAGCTCAGCATCGAAGCCAGGGCCCAAGTGCTGCCGAGGGCGTTAACCGTCTTGTCCAGCCGGCCGTAGGGCATGAAAAGCAGCAGATACCAGTCGGAATACGGCAGACTGGCCCCGTAAAGATACCGCCGTTCGCCCTCGATGGTGAACTGACCGGTGCAGCTCCTGCCTGCCGCCATGGCGTTTTTGAGCTCAATTATATACTCCTCGCCGGACATTCCCTCGAAGCTCTCATATCTGTCCCTCACACGCTGGAAATAACTTTCGTCCGAAACGTCGCTGTCACGTATGATGAACTCGCCGTTGCTGTCAATGATGAAATAGTACAGCATATCGTTGTCGGCGTCCAGAGAGAGTGTGTCGCTTATATAGGACACCGGCAGGGTCGCCACAAGGGCTATGCTCTCGCCGCCGCCCTCCATGGGATAGGCTGCGGGAATACCCATCAGCACAAGGTCGCCGCCCTGAGCGTCACGGCCGGTGGTCATCTTTTCCTCCCCCCTGCGGAGGGATTCAAGGAAGGTTTCGGGGGTATGGGCCTCGATCTGACTGCCGTACAGCATCTCAAACCTGCCGTCAGAGGTGCAGAGCGCAAGATGATCAAAGCCGCGGGCGCGGGAATTATAGCTCAGCGCAACCTGAGTGGCCGCCATGTCCCTGCCGCTGTCCGGAGGAACGGAGTCCACCAGTCCGCTGACCTGGGAGAGCCGCAGCTCTATTGTCGTGCCGAAATGCGTGGCCGCCTGTTCGCTCATGCCGGACATATATATGGCGCCCAGTTCACCGATGGCTTTGGCGCCTCTTCTGTTCATTTCAAAGGTGAGGCCCGAAAACACGACCACACACAGTATGGACACACAGACAAGGCTTATGACCAGAAAACGGGCGGTTTTATTTTTCATTTTAAACACCCCCTGCTACGCTGCAAGTCGGTTGTACGCCGAGTATTTAATACTTATGAACAGTATAACACATTTTGAAACAAAATGAAATACTTTTTTATCATTTTTTTGAAAAATTTTTCAAAGCAGGGCTTCAATTTTATCCGTTGCTTCGTCAAGTATGCCGTCCGCGTCGGCGCCCCATATGTCAAGCCCTTCGGCGGAAATAAAACGGGTCTCCCCTATTCCGTAAAACTCCCTCGCCAGGGCGTCCACATACTCAAAGCCAAAATTGTGGATTATAGGGCCGCCGGACGTCGTCACATAATAGAGCTTTTTCGCCCGGCAAAGGCCCTTGGGGATGCCCTCCTCGGTATAGTAAAAGGTTACGCCGCAGACCGTCACGTTCTCAAGATATATCTTCAGCAGCGCCGGAAACGTCAAGTCCCAGTACGGGGCGGCGATAACGACGATATCCGCCCCGGCAAAGTCACGGGCCGCTTTGAGCTCCGGAGCCGAAATATCTCCGGCGGCGGTCAGTTCATCACGGCGCTTGAGGGAATTTTCGTCCAGCGGCCTTAACCCCTCCCTGTCCGGCCGAACCTCCGTAACCTCTCCGTCCAGTCTTTCAAGCAGGCGGCGGGCAAGGGCGTTTGTGCGCGACCCGCTCCGCACGCAGGCATTGACAAACAGTATTCTTTTCATGCTTTTTCCTCTCCTCAGTGCCATTATCAATATAAATATTATAGCACGGGCAGGGAAAATTGTCAATTTATGTTTGAAATTATGTTTGGAATTTATCCCTACGACACAGGCCGTAAAGCGGCGACGGGCATACGCGGCAAAAAATGCCGCAAAATAAGCGGCAAAACGGAAATCCTCACTTGACATCACGGAGAATTAATGCTATACTGTTCAGGCACAATGATTTTCAGGGGGCAAAGCATAATGAAAAAGCACAAAGGTTCGGCCATGCTCATATTCATGGCCATGACAGCAATGTTAACACTGCTTCCCGCGACGTGCCTCGCCATGCATGATATGATTGCAATAAATTCATTTTACAGCGAGGACGCTCCGTCGCAAAATGACGAAACAGATACAAACGAAAAAAGCGCCGCCGGGGACGGATGTTATCTGACAAAGAACGCAAACGGAACCGTAACGCTGACCAACCGCGTAGACGGATATTCCATAATCATACCCGGCAGCTCCGCGGTTGACACAAGCCTTTCCCCGATCCGCACGGCGGTAACCTTCGGAAACGCGCGGCTTTATATCTACGCCGAGGATACCTCCGACACATCTCAGGACAACTACATATATTACTCCAACGAAAATATATCCGACGACAGGGACATAAAGGTCATTGAAAGCGGCGAGACGGTTATCCGCGGCCTTGACGCCGCGTACAAGCGCTGGGTGCGCCGTCCCCTTTCCCGGGTCAGGAACGACCTGAACAACTACGCCTGCTTTGACATAAAATATGAGGACAGCATGGTCTACACGCTCATGTTCAAATACGGGAACGATGTGAGATTCGACAGGGATATTTTCCCCGTGGTCAACAGCTTTCGCCCCGTCATTCCCGACGCGGAGCCCGATGAGATAAGGGTCGGCTCAGGGCCCGGGCCGGAGCTTTCTCCCCAGGCAAAAGAGGCCTACGACCGGCTTTTCTCCCCCGACGCCCCTTTGACCTGGGGGCTGTTCGTGAACTATCCCGACGATCCGGAACGGCTAAACGCCCTTGAGGAGCAGATAGGGCACGAATTTGAAATATACCTGCACTACACGAGCTTTTTCCCCATGGAGGACGGCTGGCCGAGCCTGATGAATATCCGGCTTTTGGACGCACTTAACGTGACCTGTCCCCCGGGGAAGATACCCGAGCTCACCTTCCAGACACGCTATTACAACGACGACATCGACGGCCTGATGATATATGACGTGCTGGACGGGCAGTACGACTACTTCATCCACAGCTACGCCTCGGATGTGGCGGCCTTCGGCAGGCCCGTGCTCATGCGCCTCGGCAACGAAATGAACGGCGACTGGTGCTCGTACAACGCCTATGAGACCTGCCGCGATCCGGACATTTATGTGGAGTTTTACCGCTACGTATTTGACATATTCCGTCAGGAAGGGGCGGACAACGCCATTTGGGTGTTCAACCCCAACTGGATATCCTTTCCGGATTTCAAGTGGAACAACGAGCTTCTGTACTATCCCGGGGACGAATATGTCAACGTTGTGGGCATGACGGCCTACAACACGGGCACCTACTATCCTGACGAATACTGGTACACCTTTGACGAGCTCTATCATGACCTGTACGGCGCTTATCTGGCACGATATGACAGACCGCTGATGATAACGGAGTTTTCGTGCAGCGGCATCGGCGGGAACAAGGCGGAATGGATCGAGGATATGTTCCGGCGCATACCAGACTACAACATGATAAAGGTCGCCGTATGGTGGAGCTGTTACGACCTTGACGAGACCGACCCCGACAACCCCGTCATTTCCCGCTCGTATATGATAGACGAGAACGAGGGCACTGTCGAGGCCTTCCGCAGGGGCATGGAGGCCTATAAAAACGAACCGCAGCAAAAATCATTAAGTAACACTGATTAAATAAAGTGTTTACTCGAAACACAGCGCCTGCGTTTACACGGAACTTTAAAAGATTCCGGAATGAGATATTATTTATGTTTTATCGGGGAAAACAGCAGGCAATGCGCAAAAGAAATTTAAGCGAAAAAAACAGGTTTCGACTTAGATCGAAACCTGTTTCATAAATTCGTTATCGGATTTTACACCAATATTCTTAACATAGAGCCCATATTAAGTTTACATAATAGCGGCTTTTTTATTTTAATAATGTCAAATTGATGTATGTTCCTATCGCAAAATTTACTGTTGATTTTCCTTCCATGTATTATAACCTTCGGCCGTAACGTTATCATCAATAAATATAATTGCCTTGCGTTCATCGGCGCTTATAGCAAGGGCGCCGCTCATAACGCCCTCGGCGGACATTTCGCGAATTTCAACATCGGGTATAATGAATTCTTTTTTCATTGTGGTATTCCTCCTTACAGCTCAGGTATGAAGTCAAGCGCGGTATCAGAACCGTTACCGGCAGCTTCTTCGATCATGGTTTCAACAAACTCTATCTCCACAGAATCAAGGCTCAAAACCTCGACAGCTTGTGTTCCGGCCGCGCCGGAAAGCTCAACGCTACCATTGTCTTTAACGGCTATCTTTGTGTAAACTATGGAGCCTTCGCCCTTAGTGGAATCGCTGCCGACATAGAGCCCGCCGCCGCTTACCAAAAAGCCGATACCCAGATCGGAAAATTCCTTTTTGATCTGAACCGCATTTTCATTTTCCACCTTTTCCATAAGGCCGCTTCTTACATTGTCAAGCTCGCTTACGGAAATCAACCCGCCGTCGGCTATCACCTTGTTGGCGTTGGCGAGACGGGCCTCGTTAAGTCCGTCTGCGGAATACCCGCCGCCGGCAATATCCTCAATAACCACTTTGTAGAGGCTGGAGGTCACTTTTCCCACCTCATATTCACCGCCGTCAATAACAGCCTTAAGAACAGCAGTATAGTTCACGTTTGAGCCATAGCCGGTACTGCTCTTTGTCGGGATCAGTCCGACGGCGTTCTTATCAGCGTTGATATTGGCATTGCCGACCTCTTCTCCGCTGTCATTACTTATGTAAGCCTTTAAAGTAAGATCGCCGGGAAGCTGGCTGATCGCGTCGCCAAACATGAAATCCACAGTCAGCGTGTTGGCGTCAAGGCCCTCGGTTCCTTCCGGAACGAAGCCCAGCTCCGCGGCAGGCTTCACAACATCTACTGCCTCAATCTCAAAAAGCTCAACCTTGTCAAAGTACTGACCATCAAAATACCTGGTATTAATCGCGGCATATTTGGCGTTTTCTTCCGGTCTCGCCGTTAAAATATAAACAATTTGATGCCAACGGTCTTTAGGCAAGCCTTTCTGATTTGCGTCACTGTCACCATAGGACGTTCCGCCGGACCCCTTATAAAGATTGCTCGCCGAATCTGTGGTAGACAACCCCATAGAGCACCATACGGACTCCGTATGGCTGTAACGCCAAAGACTGAGTACATACAGCTTTTCTTTGTCTACCACATTACCGCCATTCAACGGAACGGCAAGCGAAAAATGACCGGAAGACGTTGCGCTGCCGTTTGTGGTGGTTGTCAAAGATTTTGACCCGTCGAAGAACAAGTCCTCAGACGGTTTAACGTCGGCTCCCGAACCTTTCCACTGCCCGTTGGCAGTTTCAAAAGTTTCCTCAAAGCTGCCGTTTACAACCATATCCTCGCTTTTTTTGCCGTAAATTTTGAGCAGCTTTACGGTAGCGGTGTTATTTTCTTCCGACACAACACCGGGTTCTCCGGTGCTAACTACCTTGTACACGTTTCCGCCGAACTGCAGCCAATCGCCCACGTCTGCTAAAAATGTAAATGGTTCACCATCCACCACGTTTTTTTTTGTCAGTGTATGCGGTCACTCCCTCAGTATCCACATAATTTACCGCTGCATCAACCAAAGTGCTGAATCTAAGACTCGGAGCATTATTTTCGCTGTGATTATAAAAACTTGCTCCGGCATTACCGGTAGAATTTTTATCATCACGCAGCGGCTTCGGAATGCAAATAATAATGGTTTTCGCGTTATTTGGAACTATTGATATTAAATCGGATTTAACCGAGACACCAATTTCTCCTGAGGTCGGGACTCTCATACTTCCGTCCTTAATATATGTCTTTGAAGTATTTCCATAGGCTATTGCGTTTTCCTTATTTATGGATGACGCTTCCTCATCCTGAAGCAAAATGTACTGAAGGGATGAGTTGCCTATTTGTCCATTATTTGGATAGGCCTTTGTGGTAACGGAAAGTTGAACGTAAATATTATCCTCACTTCTCAAAGCCTCGGGTATCTCGAATACGGCATAACCTGTTCGCGCGTTTATGCAGCTGAAATTGTGTTCCGCAGATTCGTCCAGCGCATTGTTATTGATCGCAAACGTATACGACGCTTTGACATTTTCCTGCGCAGCCGATGCGCATACCGCCATTGCCATCACCAGTCCCAACGCAAGAACCAGCACCACGGCAAGCCGACTCAACCTGCCGTGCATTTTTTCTTTTTTCATGATATAATTCCTCCTTATATAGATTTAATATAATTATAACATAACCTCGCCGCATTTGATTTACTGTATTTTGCTCAATCGTTTTTTTTTTTTTGATTTTTCGCGTTTTTTGCTTTTTTTACATTCGCTTTAATTACAATACCCTTGTTATGAAGGGAATGAAAATTCAGCAGTTGCAATTTATTCAACAATATGATATAATAAATGAGGTCATTTTGCGTTCCTTATGCGATATGACTTTTCAAAGGAGGATAGATAACTATAGCTAAACTTGAACGCACAGTAAACGGAGATTTTGACGAGATATTGAAAACCATAGAGGACGGCATCCAGTCCGGAAGCATTACCGCCTCGCTGGAGGGATCCAGCGACTTCAACGCGGGGGACGCCCGCTGCAGCGTGCGGGTGTTTGAGCGTTACAGCTATGCCGGCGGCAACCGGGTGAGCCTGAACGTGACGCTGTTCCGGAGCGGGAACGGCCCAATATGCCTTTCGGCGATAACGTCCGGCGGCAGTCAGGCTTTGTTCTTCAAAATCAACACCTGGGGCGAGGAGGCCTTTTTGGACAAAATAAGAGAGCTGCTTGACTGACACCGGTTTTCAATAGAAAACGGTTCCGCACACAACAAAAAGCCCGGCACGGAGCCGGGCTTTCGTGTATCTGTTTTAGATTACTGCACGTCCTTTATGGCTGCCTGAGCCGCGGCAAGGCGGGCGATGGGCACACGGAAGGGAGAGCAGGAAACGTAGTTGAGACCGATCTTGTGGCAGAACTCAACGGAGGTGGGATCGCCGCCGTGCTCGCCGCAGATGCCAACGTGAAGGTTGGGATTTACGGGCTTGCCCAGCTTGATGGCCATTTCCATAAGCTTGCCCACGCCGGTCTGATCCAGCTTGGCAAAGGGATCGTTCTCAAAAATCTTGGTGTCATAGTAGGCGTTAAGGAACTTGCCCGCGTCGTCACGGGAGAAGCCGAAGGTCATCTGAGTGAGGTCGTTGGTGCCGAAGCAGAAGAAGTCGGCCTCGGTAGCGATCTCGTCAGCGGTGAGAGCGGCACGGGGGATCTCGATCATGGTGCCGACCTCATACTTAAGGTCTACACCGGCGGAAGCGATCTCGGCGTCGGCGGTCTCAACGACTACCTTCTTGACAAACTTGAGCTCCTTGATGTCGCATACAAGGGGAATCATTATCTCGGGCTTAACTGTCCAGTCGGGATGAGCCTTCTGAACGTTGATGGCGGCGCGGATAACGGCGCTGGTCTGCATCTTGGCGATTTCGGGATAGGTAACGGCCAGACGGCAGCCACGGTGACCCATCATGGGATTGAACTCGTGAAGGGAAGCGATGATGGCCTTTATGTCGTCAACGCTCTTACCCTGAGCCTTGGCCAGCTTCTCGATGTCGGCCTCCTCGGTGGGAACAAACTCGTGCAGAGGAGGATCAAGGAAGCGGATGGTTACGGGGTTGCCCTCGAGAGCCTCATACAGCTTCTCGAAGTCGCCCTGCTGAACGGGAAGTATCTTGGCCAGAGCGGCTTCGCGCTCCTCAACGGTGTCGGCGCAGATCATCTCACGGAAAGCGTCGATTCTGTCAGCCTCGAAGAACATATGCTCGGTACGGCAGAGACCGATACCCTCGGCGCCCAGCTCACGGGCCTTCTTCGCGTCGGCGGGAGTGTCGGCGTTGGTGCGAACCTTGAGCTTTCTGAACTCGTCGGCCCAAGCCATGATACGGCCGAACTCGCCGGCGATGGTGGCGTCAACGGTGGGAATGATGCCGTCGTAGATATTGCCGGTGCTGCCGTCGATGGAGATGGCGTCGCCCTCGTGATAGGTCTTGCCAGCAAGGGTGAACTTCTTGTTTTCCTCATCCATATTGATGTCGCCGCAGCCGGAAACGCAGCACTTACCCATACCGCGGGCAACAACGGCGGCGTGAGAGGTCATACCGCCGCGAACGGTGAGTATGCCCTGAGAGGCCTTCATGCCCTCGATATCCTCGGGAGAGGTCTCAAGACGGACAAGAACTACCTTCTCGCCACGGGCGGCCCATTCCTTGGCGTCCTCGGCGGAGAATACGATCTTGCCGCAGGCGGCTCCGGGAGAGGCGCCGAGACCTTTGCCGATGGGCTGAGCCTTCTTAAGAGCGGCGGCGTCAAACTGGGGATGTAAAAGGGTGTCAAGGTTGCGGGGATCGATCATGGCAACGGCCTTCTTCTCGTCGATCATTCCCTCGTCAACCAGATCGCAGGCGATCTTAAGGGCGGCCTGAGCGGTTCTCTTACCGTTGCGGCACTGGAGCATATAGAGCTTGCCGTTCTCAACGGTGAACTCCATATCCTGCATATCGCGGTAGTGATCCTCAAGGGTATCGCAAACCTTTATAAACTGAGCGTAAGCCTCGGGGAACAGCTTCTCCATCTCGGAGATAGGCATGGGTGTGCGGACACCGGCCACAACGTCCTCGCCCTGAGCGTTGGTAAGGAACTCGCCCATGAGCTTCTTCTCGCCGGTGGCGGGGTCACGGGTAAAGGCAACGCCGGTGCCGGAATTTTCGTTGAGGTTGCCGAATACCATTGGCATTACGTTAACGGCAGTACCCCAGCTGTAGGGGATATCGTTGTCGCGGCGGTATACGTTGGCACGGGGGTTGTCCCAGGAACGGAATACCGCGCGGATAGCTTCGTAAAGCTGAACCTGGGGATCGGAGGGGAAGTCCTCGCCCAGCTGCTTCTTATACTCGGCCTTGAACTCGTTAGCAAGCTCCTTCAGGTCGGCGGCGGTGAGCTCAACGTCGAACTTGACGCCCTTACGCTCCTTCATCTCGTCGATGAGCTGCTCGAAATACTTCTTGCCGACTTCCATAACGACGTCGGAGAACATCTGGATGAAGCGGCGGTAAGAGTCATAGACAAAACGCTCGAACTTGGGATCGGGGTTGCCGGCGATCATGGCGGCCACAACATCGTCGTTAAGACCGAGGTTGAGGATGGTGTCCATCATGCCGGGCATGGAAGCGCGGGCGCCGCTGCGCACGGAAACCAGAAGTGGATTGTGCAGGTCGCCGAACTTCTTGCCGTTGATCTCCTCCATCTTTTTAACGTACTCCCTGACCTGACCCATGATCTCGTCATTGATCTGACGTCCGTCCTCGTAGTACTGGGTGCAGGCCTCGGTGGTAATGGTGAAGCCCATAGGTACCGGAAGCCCGATGTTGGTCATCTCGGCAAGGTTAGCGCCCTTGCCGCCGAGAAGCTCGCGCATGCTGGCGTTGCCCTCGGTAAACAAATAAACATATTTTTTGCTCATTGGGGTTTTCCTCCTTATGTTATAATTCATTTTCTATTATATACTGTCCGTGAAAAAATTTCCAGTCTTTTTTGAAAATTTTTTCATATTTTTTAAAAAAATTTTCAACAAAAAAGCCTCGTTATATGGACGGATTTTTTACATCAGCAATATTTACCTTATCCAGTCCAAAAGGAACGTCTTTTCGGTCATTAGCCGGATAGATTATTATTTCCGCGGTTTTTCCGGCGTCAAAGCTGAACAGCGGCACCATGCAGGGCCGCATCGGCAGCGGCTGCCTGCGGCGGCCCACAATCGCCACGGCGCACCCGAAGCTGCCCTCCGGTATCAGGTACTTTCCGCCGCAGCCTTCCGGCAGCGGCACCTCATAGTGCAGAGGCCCGTTATATCTGGCCAGTCCCTGCTCCCGTACGTTGCCCGCTCCGGGCCTGACCGGCTCTGTCAAAGCCTCTCCGTCGGTGGAAAAGCCGCCCCGCAGCTCTACGGCGGAGCCGTCGGTCTCGATCACGTTGGGGCCCAGCCGGAGCTCGCCCCTTCCGATGGCCATAAGTCCGTCGGGCTCGCTGATATTGCTTTCCGTCAGCTCGCGGCCGTTCAGACGGACATAGCCGGCGTCCCTGGCCTCCACCGATATGCCGGTACTTTCGCTTATATAGGCCGCCTCAAACTCACAGCGGCCATCCTCGAGCACGAGGGGCAGGCGGTTGTCCTCCCATCCGGCAAACTCCGGTATGATCTCCCTCTGAACCGTCACCGTGCCGAACAGAGCTCCGCAGCTCAGGGCCGGAGGCAAAGGCTCCGCCCCGTCTCCGTCGGAGGACAGCAGCAGCACGCAGCCGCCGGGAGAAAGGGTACAGCTGAGCCTCTCCCCTATGGGAAGATAGATCTTCCCCTCAAGGTCGCCTATGCAGCGCACATTAAGGGCCCTGATGTCCAGCTCTCCGGCAACATCCTCCGATGTCGGATTGCAGATGAGCCTTCCGCCGTCAAAGGCCAGAGAGCGCATTCCCTCCGGAAGCCCGATATTTTCCGCCCTGACATCCGCCAATTCTCCCAGCCGGAGCGCTCCGGCGCACCACAGCTTTTCGATAAAGCCGGGATACAGGCCGGTTTTTACCGCCATGCGGCCGACGCCCTTTTCAATTATACCGAACAGCTCCCGCTGCCTTTGTGCAAAGGTCATGCCGCTCAGGTCAACAAAGGCCGTCCCGCAGTCGGCGTATCTTTCCGCCGAGGGGATTTCCGCTTTCGCGTCGGCGATCAGCTCCAGCCCCAGCTCACGGCAGAAGCGGCTTATGGGCTTGAGCACCGTGTCGGTGAACAGCATACCCGCCAGCTCCGTGTACCTCCGCAGGGCTGCCCCGTCGCCGAAAAGGTTGCCGTACAGTCCGTCCTCGTCCCACTCCTCGGACGCCAGAGCATATATCAGCATACGCTCGGACCAGGGCAGGTCGGCCGCGCCGAAGGAAGTGACTATGCCGGTCAGCTCGAAGCCCAGGAACCTCCGGAGCTCCCGGCGGAGCTCCGCGTAAGAGCACTCGATAAAGGCCTCCGCCGCCTCGGGACTGAAGGGATCGCTGCCCCAAAGGCCGCCTCCCCTTATCACCGTCACCGCCAGGCCGTCCTTTTCCCAGATCGGCACAGTGCCGCCGCTCTTATCGGTCAGGGCCAGCTTTTTCGGTCCGAGAGAGGGAACCGAGCTGACCTCTCCGTCGAAGTCGCCGCTTATCTCCCCCGTGTCGTCCCGAAGCCACAGCTCCACGGAGAAGCGTCCCGCGCTGCGGCAAAAGGCCCTCAGCGCCTCCCAGTCCCTTGTTCTCGGCAGCACAAGGCCGCCGTAACCGCAGTCGGCCACGTCCCTCACGAGGTCGTCTATTTCCCTGAAAGAGAGATTATCCGCCTTTTCCGGCCGAAAAAAAAGCTTCATGACTATCACTCCATCCTTTTTTAGGCAAAGCCCCGCGTAAACACTGAATAAAAAGGTTCCACGGCTTTGCCTTTAAGGCAATACCGCACAGAGATTGTGCCCAGATTGCGCCGCAGATTTTTTGACGGAATTACGAAAACGACGAAGGAATACTGTCGTATTTCAAGGAGTTTTCGTAAGAAACGTCGGAAAAGATGCAAGCAAGATGGGTACAAAGCTCACTTGCGGTCTTTGTGCGGTATTGCCTTTATTATTTTACCATCAAAAATTTATCATGTCAAGTACTTGTATTAAAGGAAGATCTATGATATAATACAAAAAGGAGTGATAACAATGCCAATAAAAGTACCCAACGACCTTCCGGCCACAAAAATCCTTGACAGTGAGAACATTTTTGTAATGACCGAAAAAAGAGCCCTCAGTCAGGACATCCGTCCACTGAAGGTGCTGATAGTAAATATAATGCCAACAAAGATAGCCACCGAGACCCAGCTTCTCCGCGCCCTGAGCAATACTCCCCTGCAAATCGATCCGGAGTTCATCAACATGGACAGCCACGAGTCCCGACACACCCCGCCGGAGCATCTGGAGGCGTTCTACAAGACCTTTGCGGAGGTAAAAAACAACCGCTACGACGGCGTTATCATCACCGGAGCGCCGGTGGAGCTGCTGCCCTATGAGGAGGTGGACTACTGGGACGAGATGAAGCAGATAATGGAGTGGACAAAGACCCACGCCACCAGCACCCTGCACATCTGCTGGGCGGCTCAGGCGGCGCTGTACTACCACTACGGAATAAAAAAATATCCCCTGCCGAAAAAGCTCTCGGGCGTCTACCGCCACCGCACCTTAAATATGCACAGCCGCCTGACCCGTGGCTTCGACGAGTATTTCCTGGCCCCCCACTCCCGTCACACCCAGGTGCGGAGGGAGGACATCGAAAAGGTGGACAGGCTGGAGATAGTGGCCGAAAGCGACGAGGCCGGAGTCTACATAGTCAAATCCTCCGACAACCGTCAGGTCTTTGTCACCGGCCACAGCGAGTACGAGTTCGACACCCTTGACAAGGAATACCGCCGCGATCTGGAGAAGGGGCTTAATCCCGACATTCCCGTGAATTACTACCCCGACGACGACCCGTCAAAGACTCCGCCAGTAACATGGCGCAGCCACAATCACCTGCTCTTTACCAACTGGCTCAACTACTTTGTATATCAGACCACACCGTATTCGCTGGAAAAGGTGGGAACGGAGGTAACCGATGAAGAAAACTGTTAAAATTCCCATGTCATACAGAGCCCTGTACGAGCGGGCCTACGATCTGCTGGAAAACGTGACTCCCATAAGGGCCGACTGCGGCCGGCTCTGCGACAAGGCCTGCTGCAGGGTGGAGGAGGAGATAACCGGAATGTACCTCTTTCCCGAGGAGAACGTGATGTTCCGGGATATGCCGTCCTACGCGAAGCTCTACGACACCGACTTTGAGTACGACTACGGCCGGTATGCCGACCTTTTCACCTGCAACGGCAGCTGTGAGCGTCACCGCCGCCCCCTGGCCTGCCGCATCTTCCCCCTGCTCCCCTACTGCAAGGAGGGAGAGGAGCCAAAGGTCATAATGGATCCGCGGGGCCGGGGCATCTGCCCCCTCGCCCGCACCCTCACCGTTGAGGAGCTCGATCCGGAATTTGTGTCGGCGGTGGAAAGGGTCACCGGCCTGCTGATGAAGAACGCGCAGACGAGGAAATTCATCTGCGAGCTGAGCAAACAGGTGGAGGAAAGCTTGTAAATAAAGCGGCAGCGCCGACAATTCATTAAAATTTAAACTTCCTCTTGCAAAACAGGAAAATTAATGATATAATATATTCAAACCAATAAAAACTAAAAAAGGAGTTGTGTAAAAATGGACATTCTGAAGAATTTCAGCCTCGAGGGCAAGGTCGCCCTTGTCACCGGCGCCTCCTACGGCATCGGCTATGCAATCGCCAAGGCTTACGCCAGCGCGGGAGCGAAGATAGTATTCTGCGACATCAAGCAGGAATTTGTGGACAAGGGGCTGGCCTCCTATAAGGCGGACGGCATCGACGCCAAGGGCTATGTCTGCGACGTTACCAAGGAGGACATGGTTCAGGACATGGTAAAGAAGATTGAGGAAGAGGTCGGAGTTGTGGACATCCTCGTTAACAACGCCGGCATCATCAAGCGTATCCCCATGCTGGACATGACCGCCGAGGAGTTCCGTCAGGTAATCGACGTTGACCTGAACGCCCCCTTCATCGTTGCCAAGGCCGTTATCCCCTCCATGATTAAGAAGGGCCACGGCAAAATAATCAACATCTGCTCCATGATGAGCGAGCTGGGACGGGAGACCGTTTCCGCCTACGCCGCCGCCAAGGGCGGACTTAAGATGCTCACCCGCAACATCTGCTCCGAGTACGGCGAGCACAACATTCAGTGCAACGGCATAGGGCCCGGCTACATCGCCACTCCCCAGACCGCTCCCCTCCGTGAGCGTCAGGCGGACGGCAGCCGTCATCCCTTTGACCAGTTCATCGTTTCCAAGACGCCTCAGGCCCGCTGGGGAACGCCCGAGGACCTTATGGGCCCGGCGGTATTCCTGGCCTCCGACGCCTCCGATTTCGTAAACGGACACATTCTTTACGTTGACGGCGGCATCCTGGCCTACATCGGCAAACAGCCATAATGCGGAACGCATAAAAAGACACATAAAAAAGGAGGATGAAAAATGCATTGGGTTAAAAAGTGGTATTGGCAGTGCATGGCCCGGGAGGCCGTGGACATCTTCAACAAAAAGGGGTATGACGCCCACTATGCCGAGGACACCGAAGAGGCCAAGAAGATAATTCTTGACATGATACCCGAGGGCTCGTCCGTGGCCGTGGGCGGCAGCATGACCCTTGACGCCATGGGCCTTGTGGACATATTCCGCACGGACAAGTATAAATTCTTCGAGAGGTTCAAAACCAGCGGCTACGCCGAGACCTATCAGGTATACCGGCAGTCCTTTCTGGCGGACTTCCTTGTGACGGGCTCCAGCGCCATAACAAGGAACGGCGAGATCGTGAACACCGACTCCAGCGGCAACCGGGCGGCCGGCATCATTCTTGGCCCCGAACGGGTAATAATCGCCGTTGGCGCCAACAAGCTGGTGGACGACCTTCCGGCGGCCTTTGACCGCATCAAGAAGGTTGCGCCCCAGAACGCCAAGCGCATCGGGCACCACTGCCCCTGCGTCGAGACCGGCTACTGTGTCAACTGCGACCATCCCGAGAGCGTCTGCAATGCCACCAGTATAATACATAACGGCCGCAAACACCCCGGCCGCTACTCCATCGTCATTATAGCGGAGGAATTGGGACTCTGATTCCCCCGTATATGACCGGCAAAATTGAAAGGACTTGATACCGATGGCAAAGAAAATCGTAACCTTCGGCGAAATAATGCTTCGCCTTCAGACTCCCGGCTACCAGCGCTTTATTCAGGCGCAGAGCCTTGACGCCACCTACGGCGGCGGGGAGGCAAACGTGGCCGTTTCTCTGGCCAACTACGGCATGGACACGGAATTTGTGACGCGCCTGCCAAAAAATCCTATCGGAGAGGCCTGTCTGGCCTCCCTGCGGATGCACAACGTGGGCACGTCCCACATTGCCCGGGGCGGTGAGCGTCTCGGCATATACTATGTTGAAAAGGGCGCCTCTCAGCGGGCCTCAAACGTGGTATATGACAGGGCTCATTCCGCCATTTCCGAGGCTGACCTGAGCGATTTTGACTGGGACGCCATTTTCGACGGGGCGGACTGGTTCCACTTCACGGGCATAACTCCCGCCATAAGCCCCTCCTGCGCCGAAATAACGCTGGCGGCGCTTAAGGCCGCCAAGGCAAAGGGCGTTCAGGTTTCCTGCGACCTCAACTTCCGCAAGAAGCTGTGGACAAGCGAGGAAGCCGGACGGGTGATGGGACACCTCATGGAATACGTGGACGTGTGCATCGCCAACGAGGAGGACGCGGAGAAGGTCTTTGGCATTGCCGCCGACAACACCAATATCACCGGCGGCGAGCTCAGCGACGAGGGCTACCGTCAGGTGGCGGCAAAGCTGGTGGAGCGCTTCGGCTTCAAAAAAGTGGCCATCACCCTGCGGGAATCCATCAGCGCCAGTGAGAACAACTGGGCGGCCCTGCTCTATGACGGCGAAAATTATTACAAGTCCAAAAAATACAACATCACTATCGTTGACCGCGTGGGCGGCGGCGACAGCTTCGGCGGCGGCCTGATTTACGGCCTGCTCAACGGCTGTTCCATGCAGGACACTATTGAGTTCGCCGTGGCGGCCTCCTGTCTTAAGCACTCCATTGAGGGAGACTTCAATCTTGTCACTTTGGACGAGGTTAAGAACCTGATGAAGGGCGACGGCTCCGGCCGTGTTCAGCGGTAACCGAAAAACATTGATGAAAAATCCGTTCTCTTGTCTTGAGAGAGCGGATTTTTGTATGCTTTTGTATACTTGTGTATGGCTTCCTTGGGTGTGTCAAAATCTTATGACAATATACAGCCGCCCGTCCCGGAAATCCGCGGAGATTGCGCCGCCCATCTTTTCGGTCAGCAGCTTTGCGATGGACAGGCCAAGTCCGGTGGAGCCGCGGTTGGCCGCCACGGTATAGAACCGGTCAAAGAGCCGCCCCACGGTGACGGCGTTCAGCTCCTTTGCGGAATTGGAAAAGGTTATCAGGCAGTCTGGGGTCATTTCCACCTTCAAATCCCCGTCGGAATACTTGACCGCGTTGCTTATCACGTTGGAAAACACCCGACCCAGTGCCTCGGGGTCAAGCTCGCGCATCACGGGAGCCTCCGGCAGCTCCACCTCCGTGTCGAGGCCCCGACGGCTCACGGCGCCGTAAAAGGACAGCAGAGACTCCTCAAGGCAGCGCCCCACGTCCACGGGCCCGGACTTGAGCTCACGGACCGACGCCGCCAGACTGTAGCTGAAAAGCTCGTCGGTGAGAGTCCGCAGGGCCTCCGTCCTCTCCCGGATACGGGCCAGACCCCGGCTGACGGCCTCGCTCTTTTCCTCCCTGTCCAACAGCTCCAGATAGCCCATTATGGCCGTCAGCGGCGTCCGCAGGTCGTGGGATACGGCGGTGATGGCCCCGCTCAGCTCGGCCCCTCCCCTCTCCAGCCGCAGCCGCTCCGCACGCAGGAGCCGCAGCCGGCCGTTGATGTCCGCCGCCAGCCGCAGCATATTCGGGTCGCGGGACGAAATGTCAATAAGGGTGTTGGTATCCTCACGGAGCCGCAGGGCAAAGGCGTCGGCAATTTCAGCGGCGCTCTTTTTCATAAGGTAAATTTTGACCGCCAGCCCCAAAATAACAAGGGCCATCAGCGCAGCGACTATCCACAGCGGCTCCATTTTATCACCTACTTTATGTCCTTTCGTTTAAACAGCAGCAGACCCAGCCCGAGCATAACGGCCGTAAAGACCAGAGAATACAGGATGTTTGCCGGCGACACCGGCAGATCGGCAAAGTTCATCAATATGGCCTGACCGGTTGGCAGCAAACGCAGCAGCGTTTCGCAGACAGTCCGGACGGGGCCGGTCAGGTACAGGGGGTTTGGCCCGGGGCCGGTCATTACAAATTCACCGTCTATATATGCCATGCCGCCGGAAATCTCCGGTTCGCTGAGCCGGTCGTCCAGGCCGCTGGCGATAATTAACAGCAGCACCCATACAGCGGCGGCGGCCACCACCAAAAAGGCCTTGTTGGTTATCAGGTGGCCCATGAGGACGGCGGCGGCGGTTATCGCCGCGGTAAAGGCCAGGGCCGACAAAGCGTAAACGATAAAGCCCGAAACCCCCATATCAAGCTCCCCCACCGTAAGGCAGGCGGCGGCGCAGCTCATGAGCCACAAAATCACAAAGCTCCACGCGGCGGTAAGGCAGACCAGAAAATCCGCCATGAACACCGCGCCCCGGCTGTGACCCACGGTCAGCCTGCCGCGGATGGCCCCGTCGGACTGCTCCCGACCCAGAAAGAGGGCGGCGAACAGGACGGCGACTATGCCGGTGTAGGGCGCTTCCTCAAAGACCATTTTGTCAAAGCTGACAAAGCCGTTTGCCATGACCTGATACTCATATGAATTGACGAGCATTTTGGACAGTATTACTGCATACACCGCCACGGCGATAAGGAACAGCCAAAAGACCTTATCCTTTTTCAGCCGGTAGAGGCCGGAATACATAAGTCTGCTCATTTTTCTCCGCCTCCCACCAGTGAAATAAAATAGCTCTCCAGATTTTCGTCCCTTTCACGGAGGGTCAGCACCTCGCAGCCTTCGGCGGCGAGGGCGGCGGTCAGGCGGGTGACGCTTATCTCGCCGAGGATGTCGGCCTCGGTGGCCGAAACGATTTCGTACCGCAGTCCAAGGCCGTCCAGCACCCGGGCCAGAGCTCCGGTGTCGGTGACCTCCGCACGCAGACACTTGCGGCAGGCGGCGTCCAGCTCCCCGGCGCTGAGCTCCCTTACCATCCGCCCGCTGTCGATTATGCCGTAGTGAGTTGCCAGACGGGAGAGCTCGTCCAGTATGTGGCTGGAAATAAGCACCGTTATCCCCCGCTCACGGTTGAGCCTGAGTATAAGCTCCCGAATTTCCACAATGCCCTGCGGGTCAAGGCCGTTGGCGGGCTCGTCCAGTATCAGCAGGTCCGGGTCGCCGGCGAGAGCCACGGCGATGCCCAGCCGCTGACGCATACCGAGGGAAAAGTTCCGGGCCTTCTTTTTGCCCGTTCCCTCCAGCCCGACCAGCTTTAAAAGCTCCGCCGTGCCCTTGGTGGACGGCAGCCCCAGCAGCAGGTGACGGTAAATCAGATTTTCCTCCGCCGTCATGTCCATGTAAATTGCGGGCGACTCGATTACCGCTCCCACCCGCCGGCGGGCGGAGGCGATGTTCCGCTTGCAGCTGTGGACGCCGTAGAGGGTGAAGCTGCCCCTCGTGGGCTCCTGCAAGCCGCAGATAAGCCGGAAAAGTGTGGTCTTGCCCGCGCCGTTCCGTCCCACAAGGCCGTAGACGGAGCCCTTCGGCACCTTCATGTTGAGACCGTTAAGGGCCTGAAAATGCTTGTATTTTTTCGTCAGCCCCTCGGTCGTTAAAATGTAGTCCATCAAATCATCTCCTTTGGCCCTATTGTAACAGGCAAAGGTCAAGAAACCGGTCAAGGAAAACGTCAATTTTTCGTCAATATTTCTCCATTATTTTAATACAAAACCTATTCCCCACACCGTTTCAATGCAGTCCGGGCCGCCGGCCTCCTGAATTTTGCGGCGGATGTTGCTTATGTGCTGCTTAAGGGAGCGCTCGGTGCAGTCGGGCGTGTCCCCGCTTATCATGTCGAGGAGCGCCCCACGGGAGATCACCCGGCCGGGGTTGGACATGAGCAGCTTGAGTATGGCGAACTCCGTACGGGTCAGCCTGAGCGGATTGCCGCCCGCCTCCGCCGACTGGGACACGGTGTCGAGGGTCAGCTCCCCCAGAGTCAAAGGCTCCGGCAGGGCGCCGCTTTCCGACCTGCGGAGCCGGACGGTTATTCTGGCCAGCAGCTCGCTTATCTCAAAGGGCTTTGTCATATAGTCCGCCGCCCCGCCCAGCAGAAGCCGCACCTTGTCGTCCACGCCCGCGCGGGCGCTGAGGACAATAACGGGTATGTCCTTTACCTCCTTAAGCACCTCCTCGCCGGAGAGCCCCGGCAGCATCAGGTCAAGGAGTATTATGTCGGGACGGCGCTCCGACAGCAGCATAAGTGCCTCGGTGCCCGACCACGCCCTGACCACGGCGTAGCCCGCCTTTTCCAGCGCCTCCCGCAGCATATCGCTTATATGTACATCATCGTCAATAATTGCAACGGTTTTCAAGTCTATTCCCCCTTTACAAAAATATTATAGTCCCACGCAGCCAAAATGTCAACATTTTTAAAATTACCCCTTGACAAACAGGAGCGGGGCTGTTATAATAAAGATACATAGATAATCTATGTATATAGAATACCTACATAAAGGGGTGTAAAAATTGAAGATCAACAAGGAGCTGATCAAGGGCAGCACATCCATCCTCATACTCTCCCTGCTGGAGGGGGAGGATATGTACGGCTACCAGCTTGTGCAGAGGCTGGCGCTGCTCAGCGGCAGCGTATTCAACCTCAAGGAGGGAACCCTCTACCCCATGCTCCACGGGCTGGAAAACGAGGGGGCCGTGGAGTCCTACTGGGTGGACGGCGACAGCGGCCGGCGGCGGAAGTATTACCGCATAACCGATGGCGGCAGATCCCTGCTGGCCGAAAAGAAACAGGAGTGGCAGGTATACAGCGGGGCCGTGAACCGGGTCATAGGTTTGAACATCGAATTGCTGAGAGGGGGCCTGTGCCGTGAGTAAAACCGACGAATTTCTGGACAGGGTCTGCGCCTGCATAAGGGCAAAATCCGTTCACGCAGACATCAGGGCGGAGCTTTCCTCACACATCACGGAGATAACGGAAAACGGCATCGAGTCTGGACTGTCCCCCGAGGAGGCGGAAAGGCAGGCCCTTATCCGCATGGGTGATCCGGAGGATATAGGCCTGAAGCTGGACAAAAAGCACCGGCCAAGGACGGAATGGCCCCTGCTGGCGGCAGCGGCGGCAGTGGCCATTATCGGCATAGCAGCCGGCATCGCGGCAAGCGAGGGTATATACCTGGCAAAGTCGGGCTTTATCCTTATCGGCTTCGGACTGATGGTGGGGCTGATGTTCCTCAATCCAATGCGGCTCAGACGCTTTGCCCTGCCCGTATACCTGATTTTTTCGGCCGCGGCCCTCATATTCGATTATCACTGGTGGGCCTGGAGCGCGAGGGCGATGTTTGGGGTTGCCTTTATGCCGGGATTTATCCAGCTTGCGCCGGCGCTGTTCATGGGGCTGATGTTCCGGCGGGAGAGGTTTAATGCCCCTCAGACGGCCGGGCTTTGCGTCCTCATGGCTCTGCCAATGGTTAACGCCTGTCTCGGCGGCACCATGAGCAGCACCGTGCTGATAGGCCTGAGCTATATACTTATTTTCGCCGTGCTGTCAGTCAAGGGAAATAAGACGGCCCGGGTTCTGCTTCCGGCCGCCGTCTGCCTGCTCGCCCTGCAGCTGCTGTGCGCCTATATGGTCTCGCCCTACATTCAGGACAAAGTCAGCGTCTTTCTCACCGGCGGCCAAAGCGACCCCCGAGGCGCCGGCTGGCTGACGGGCCAGATCGCCGCCCTGATAAAAAGCGCCCGGCTAATAGGGCCGGTGCCCGGCGATATTCCCGAAATGTTTTCAAACCTGATGTCCGAATACGTTCTTGTGGGCATCCTCGGGCGTTACGGCTGGCTGCCGACAATCGGCCTGCTGCTGGCGGCGGCGGCTCTGATATGGAGGATGTTCGCCGCGGCGGCCAAGGTCAGGGAGCCCTGGGGCTTTGCACTGGCCCTCAGCGCATCGGCGGTGCTCGCCATGAAATTTGTAATAAATATCCTGATGAATTTCAACCTCTTCCCCATCGTCGGCATAGGTCTGCCAATAGTGGGCGGCGGCGGCTCGGACTGCATCGTGACCTTTATCCTGATAGGGACGGTGCTCTCGGTCTGCCGCCGGAGGGATATTATGCCAAAATCCCTCCCTGTCGGGAACGGCGCGGCCTTCTGGCACAGAGTGGTGGACAAAATCTTCCGAACGGAATAGGGCCCGACCGAAAAACAGCATATTTAACAGAAAATTCGCCCTTTCGAGCGAATTTTTCTGTTTTATTCCGTTTGTCAGCCGCGGCACGTCACCTCATAGTAACGGTCACGGTCTTTGTTTCGCTGTCGGTGACCACCTCTGCCCCGTCAATATAGCTTAAAACCGGAGCTATCTCGGCGATGAGTTCGCCGTTTTCGGCGTAAAATCCGGCGTTGGTCAGGTTGGAGCCGTCGGGAGTGCGTATGGCCGTCTCGCCGCAGACAATGACCGCGCCGCTGTCCGTCAGGGTCAGCATTGGCAGGGAGAAGCTCCTGAGCTCCTCCGGCAGCTCTCCCCCGGTCTGGTAAGCGTAGTCCGCGCCCAAAGCGTCCAGCACGGGCCGAAGCTCGCATAGCACGCCGCTGCCGGAGTCGGGACGGTAGGCCGGAGAGGTGAACCTCACCTCATTGCCGTTGACGATGACACGGTAAATGTCCCTTGACCGGGCCCTGGCAAGAGTCCACCTCTGGGCGTCGGAGCCGTCGGGCTTCTTCTGCGCCACCGTATCGCCCTCAGCCGCCATGTACAGGCCGGAGATTTTTGAAATGAGCCTGTCGCCGTCGAGGGCCCACTTCTGGTTGTCGCCGGAATTGGAGCCGTAAACTATGAGGCGTTTGCCCTCCTCCTTTGAGCGGCCCGGCACGTCCACGCAAAGGCCGGTGCGGACGTTCTTCAGCGAATAAGTCCCGCCGCCCATGGGAACAAGGCTCCAGACGTCGGCGGCGTCGGAGAGGACAAGCTCGCCGTTCTGCTCGGCAAGGTACTTGCCGGTGCCGATGTTTTGAAGTGTATAGCTTTCGGTCTGAGGAGTCTTTCGTCCGGGAGCCTTGGCCACGTTTTCGGCCACAAGACGGTCAAAGAGAGTTTCCGGTGCCCTGTAAGGCTCATTCTTCCTATAGCTCTGCTGAGGCGCGGTCATGAGGCCGTTCTCAAGGCTTACGGGAAGGGAGCTTACCTCAACCGAGGCGTCGGGCAGGCCCTCCATGTGAGCGGTGAGCTTAAAGCCTCCGGCGTTCCGGGAAGCACGGACGAACACCCGATTGACGCCGCACTCGGCATAGCAGTAGTTTTTGCCTATGACGCTGTTCTCCCCGTAAAGACCGGAGTTGTAGCCGCCCAGGAACTCACCCTCGCCCTCGAAGTCAAAGGTTATTTTATCGTAATTGGTGGGGCAGACCTTTCCGTTTTCGTCCGTCACCTCAACGTCGATATAGCAGACGTCGCTGCCGTCGGCCCGCAGGCCCTCAGGACCGGTGACAGTGGTCAGGCGCAGGGCGGCGGGTTCGTCGGCGGTGGTTATGCGGTCGTGGGCGATGATTTTTCCGTCGGAGCTGTAACCCACGGCGCTGACCTCGCCGCTCTGGGTCACGTCTATGCCGGGGAACTCGAACACAAAGGTGTCCCGGGGCGTTTCGCAAACGCCCGCAAGGGAGCCGTTGACATATAATTCCACCCTGGCCACAAGCATTGAGCCTATGACGTAAACGGTCTTGTTTGTCGGGTCACGGCGGAGGACGTTGTCGGTGTATTCCCAGTATGTGCCATTCCAGACCTTTTCACGGTAATTGTAGTTTTCGGGGGTGTCGGCGGGGTAGTTCCAGTGGCCCACGATGTGGAGGGCCGCCCCCTCGGACTGCATGGCGGCCACGGCGTTGAAGCTCTCCTTCTTTATCCTTACCGGATCCACACGGCCCGAGGTGCGGCAGTTTTCGCTGCCGGAGTTCCGGCCGTGCATATTTGAGTCGCTCCACACCATCATTGCGGCGGCGCTGTAATAGTTATTGCCGGTGCTGCCGCCCACGCGGTTGTTGTAAAAGTAGGCGTAGCCGTCGCCCTCGCCGCTGAGGGCCACGCACATATCCTCCTGAGTCTCGTCCCACACGTCGTAGCCGTCGGTCTTTTTGGCCCCGTCGCCCAGCCACCTGTTTTCATAGTCGTACCAGGGGGGCGAAAAGTCGTCCCAGACACGGCGGGGAGCCTCGTCCCGCTTGTACTCGGTCTCCACGATGGGAATGTAATTGCCTGTGGCCGCCATGCTCCCCCGGGCGTCGGCGTCGTAGCGGTAAATCATGGTGCCGGCCCACTCGGCCTCGGCGATCTGCTCCTTTGAGGTAATGCTGCGGCAGCCCATGAACCGTCCCCCGTCAGGGTCAAGGAGCCTTTTCATCTCCGTCATTTCCCGCATATGTTCGGCGGTTATGGCGGCGTTGCCCGCCTCGTAGAATATCACCGAGGGGGAGTTGCGGAAGTAGATTATGGCGTCCCGCATGGCCTCCACTCTCTGATCCCAGCAGCGGCCGGTCTGGTCACCCTCCTTGTCACCGGCGGGGCAGACGGACACAACACCGTACTTGTCGCCGGAGCGGATGGCGCTGGGCTTGGGGCTGACATGCATCCAGCGGATAAAGTCCGCTCCGCTCTCCCGCACAAGCCGCATATCATAATCCGTCAGCCAGTCGTTGGCCACGCCTATCACCGCCCACTCGTTGGTTGAGCGCTGGGCGTAACCCCGAAGATAGGTGCTTTTGCCGTTGATGAGCAGGCCGCCGTTATTTATGTCGTACTCCACGCTGCGGAAGCCGGTGGTTGTTTTCCGCACGTCCACGGCCTCCCCGTTCACCTTAAGGACGGTGTAAACGTCGTAAAGGTACGGGTCGTCGGGGCTCCAGAAGCGGAGGCCGCCGACGTTGGCCGAGGCGTTGATGTAAGTGACGTCCACGGTGTCGGCGTTGGTGGGCGCGGGATTTTCGCTGTAAGCGTCCGCTGGCACGACAGAGGCAAAAACCGCTCCCGCGTCCACTGCGGCGGGAACGCTGACCGTTTCCGACGTAAACCGTGACAAAACCCTGTCCCCGTCGGCGACCACAACCTCAAGCTGTACGGACTCGTCTGCTCCCGTCTCGTTGCGCACCTCGGCACGGACGTTTATCACGGCGCTTTTGCCCTCGAAATCAAAGCCGTTGGCGTATATGTAATTTCCGGTGGTTTTAAGGTTGTTGTACAGCGGCAGCGTCTGATAGAGCAGGCCGGAGGTGTAGAGGTTAACGTTGCCGGTGATGCCGCCCTGAACCTCGTTGAAGTCCTTCTGGTTCCACTGATAGCCGGAGCCGGAGCAGTCCCCCGGCTCGTGGCCGGGCACGGTCTCGGCGGTGGTGAATTTGGCCCCGCGGTAGGCGGCGTTGTCGGTGGCCACGGCGATGAGGTTCTCCTCCCCCGCCCTGACGTAAGCCGTGATGTCGAAGCCTATGGGCGCGGTACCCGCCTCGTAATAGCCCGCCGTCTGGCCGTTCACATAGAGATACACGGTCTGGCGCACGGCCTCGAACTCGAGTATGACCTTCTTCCCCGCCTCGCTTTCGGGCAGGGTGAACCTTTTGCGGTAGAACATGAAGCCCCGGTAAAGCCCCGCCTCACCGGCGTCGGCGATAAGGTCGTCAAAGGAGTCGGCGGCGTTGACGGCGTGGGGCACGCTGACGGTCTCCCAGTCGGAGTCGTCGTAGGCCGGGTCATAGAAATTAAGGCCGTTTCTGACCTCTCCGGCCACGGCGTCCTTCAGCGGGAAGGCCACGGCGGGTCTTTTGTATTTCCAGTCGATATTGAGATTGTAGGTTTTGTTCGATCCGTCAGGCAGCACGGCTCCCGCCTCCTCAGCCCCGGCAGCCGCCGGAAGGTTTAAAACTCCAAGCGCCACGGCCGCCGCCGTGACAAGGGACAGTATTTTCATTTTTACCCTTCCTTTTATTTTCATATTTTTATAATTATTTTACCATGATATCGGTAAAAATCATATTGGCGGAAGAGACTAATATATTTGATTTTGTGACATTGTGAGGGCAGTGGGCCGGTATTGCCTTAAAGTCCCGCCGCGGAGTCGGTCTGCCGCGTTACGGGCCGTAGCGAGCTGAGGGAGTACCACACCAGCAGCCGGCCGCCCTCCTTGGAGGGGTCCTCCACCACCACATAGGAACCGGCGGGGACGGCCTCGGTCACGGCGTTGATACCGGTGAGAGCGCCGCTATTGTAGCCCGCCGCCATAACGGTGACGTTCAGATCGGAGTCGGTGGTGTTGGTGAGCTTAAGGCTGCCGTCGTAAGCGGAATAGGCCGCAACTCCGCCGTATGCCGCCGCAGCCAGCCTGTCCGTGATAACGCCCCGGCCCGGGTCGCAGGCCGCCAGCTCAACGTTGGAAATCTCCCCCTCCGGCAGGGTGAACACGGCGGTCAGGTCGTCGTCGGAGACCTTTGCCGTAGTGGAATACGTAACGCTGCCCCCGTTGTCGAAGAACACCGCCGAAACCATGCAGAAGCGGTTGAGAGAGACGGTGAGGGTGTTCCCGTCTATCTCGGCGCCGGAGATCCAGCCCTTTTCCTCAGCCCCGGAATAGTGCATATCCCTTATCTCTCCCTCGCTCAGCGCCCGGGGATAAATCGTGAATTCGTATATCTCGCCCTTGAAATACGGGTCATTGTAGGGCGATTTTGCCAGCCAGTTGTCGGCGGTGTCCCCCAGCCCGGAGGGCGAAAAGTCCAGGCTTCCGGCGGCGACAGGCACGCCGTCCTTATACATTTTCGCCTCGGTTCCGCTGACGGTTATGGCCAGAGCGGCGGTCTCGCCGTCCCGAAGGCCGGGCAGAGAGGCGATGTCGCTCTCTTTGCTGTAACCATTCCTTGTCAGCGCCAGGCGCAGGGTGTTGGTGCCCGGGCGGGAGGTGTTGAGGAAGAAATATTCATTCGTGCCGCTGCCGAAGCAGAAGGTGAAGTGGTTGGTCTGGGCGATTTCGTTCCTGAGCCGCATAACTATGGTAAACTCGTCCAGGTCGGCCAGCAGGCCCCGGGGCATTTCCACATAGTCGTCCACCCCGTCGAAGGCGGGGCCGACCTTGCCGCCGAAAAGGGCGCCGTGGTTGCCGTTGCCGCTCCTGTCCTCCACCACGCCGGCGGTGGTTTCGTCAAAGATGTAGGAAAGCACAACCTCGTCGTTGACCTTTTGGGCGGCCTTCAAAACCTCAAGGTCAAAGGTTCTGACTATATCCTCGCCCAAAGGGCCTTTTTTCTGGGTTCCGGTGAGGGTGACGGCGGTGTCCTCGGCGGGACGGGTGACCTTGCCCTCAGGGGAAAGCACCTCCGGGTGGTCGGACGTCCACTCAATGCCCTCGCCCGCGGCGGAAAGGTCGATGTCGCCTGTCAGCACGGAGGGGAAGCCGCCGAAATGCTCAAAGCTCCTGTCCAGCACCGCCAGATCGTCCACCGCGGCGGAAAGGGCGTCGGCGCTCCAGTAGGTGGAGCCAAGGTACAGATCGCCGCCGCCGGGGACTACCGCGCCGGACGCGGCCGGAACGCCGTCAACGTAAAGCTCCGCGCTGCCCATGTTCTCCACATATTTTATCTCAACCGTTTTGCCGACGCAGTTTTCCGCTTTGCTTTCAAGGGCGGCCCAGCGGAAGGCGCTGCCGTCGTGGCTCCAGACGTTGGGGACGCCGTTCTGGAAAATGACGCCCAGCCACTTTTGTGAATTGCTGTCGCCCATGTTTTTGAAGAAGAGAGTGCTCGTCCCGCCGGAAGAGGTGAGCGTAACCTTTGCGCTGACCTCGTAACAGGGCCCGACGGAGCCCAGCCTGAGGCCGTAAGCGCCGTCCAGCTTCAAAGCGCCGCCGTCGTAGACCGCCGCTCCGCCATTGCCGAGGGTGTTGGTAACAGTCGTTGCGGGAGCGGCAAGACCCGCCCCCTCCTCGGAGTCGAGGCTGTTTTCAAAACGGTACAGACCCTCGGCCCCGGCGGTTACTGTCAGGGCGGCAAAGGCCGTCACAAAGGCAAGAATAAACTTTTTCATTCTCCGTCGCCTCCCACTGTAATTTCCGCCACTCTGCCGGAGGCGGTTATTCTGTAAGTCCCGCTCCCTTCGGGGAGAAAGCCGTAAGCGAACCTGCCCTCGCCGTCCGCCCTGGAATAGGCAATGCGGGTGCCGTCGGGGGCGGAGATTACGATTATCAGCTCCGCGCCGGGCTCGTTTGTCCCGCTTATGAGGATTTCGCCGTTTTCAAGGGATACGCTCAGGCTCTGCTCCGCAAGGGCGGTAATTTCAAAACAGGCAGGCTCGTCGGCGAGAATAATGTTGCCGTACTCATCAGCGGCCAGGTATTTGCCGGGCAGGGACTTGCTCTCGTAAGCCGTCAGGCCGCCGTCCTCATGAGGGATAAAGGTTCTCGCGTCGAGGGAAGCGGCGCTGTCGTCGTTGTCGTGGAGCAGCTTCGCCATGCCCCGGTACTCGGTCACGTAATAGCCCATCTTGTTCACCGACTGAATATACACTCCGCCGTTACCCTCGGTTATCTCCCAGAGGGAATCGTTGGGATAGAGAGCGCTTGCACCCAGCTTCAGCGTGGTACCGGCGGGGTAGGCCGAGGGAAGAAGGGAGTTGTCAACATGAACCTGAGTGAGCTTTTCGCCATCGAGAGAAAGGCTGACGGCCTGACCGTCAAGACCCACGCTGCTCTCCTCAAGCTGAGCCACGCCGCCGTTTTCGTCAAAGTACAGCCTGTCCACGCAGACGCTGCGCAGATAGCCGCCGCCCTTGGGCTGGGCGCCGGTGTGATAAATTATGTAGGTCTGGCCCCTGAAGTCGATTACGGCCGGATGGTTGGTGTTGCTGGAGGCTCCCACGCCCATTACAAGACCGGCGTACTCATAGGGGCCCCAGATGTTGTCCGCGACCGCGTAAGACAGCTCCTCGTGCCAGTTACTGGCAAAAAACACGTAATAGCGGCCGTCGCCGGGGCGCCTGTATATCCACGGAGCCTCGGTGTACTGGCTGTTTGCGGGGATGCCGTTTACTGTCAGCTCCCTTATGCCCTCCCTGCCGCCGGCGAGACTTATCATGTCCTCGTTCAGCTCGGCCAGATAGAGGTTGCTGTTGCCCCACATGAGATAGCGGTGCTCAACGCCGTCAACGGTTTCCACCCAGACGGTGGGGTCGATGTCGTCCCAGCCCACCTTGCCGTTGGTGAAGCCCGGCTCGATAAGCCGAACGCCGTTTCTGGCGTCCTTAAAGGGCCCCGTGGGGCTGTCGGAAACCGCCACCGACATACCCGAGCTGTTTTTGCTGTTGTAAAAATAGTACTTGTCCCCGTACTTAATCACCTGACTTGCCCAGGCGTCGTTTGGGCTGCCCCAGGAGAAGTCCCCGGCCCTGAGCGGAACGCCCTCGTACGTCCAGTTCACCATGTCGGTGGTGGAGTAGCAGAGGTAGTCGGGCATACTGTAATAGGCGCCGTCGCCGGTGTCGTGGCCCACATAGAGGTAAACTTTGTCGCCCTCTCCGTCGCCGTCGGTGTCCTCCACCAGAGCCGCCGGATCGCCGCAGCAGACCCGCGTACCCGGCTCAGTTTCGGTGATTTCGGGGTTCGAGGCCATAGCCGTTGAGCACAGCAGCGCCGCCCCGAGGCAGACCGATAAAAGCTTTTTCATTGTCCTCACACCTTTCTTTTTTTTCATTATAACATCACGCCAAAAATAATTCAATGTAAGCCTGTACTTTTTACTTGTATTTTTGTACACTGTGTGATAGAATAACAGAGAGGTGAGGAAAATGGACGAGCTAAGATTTGTAAACGCGGGCTGCGACGTGGCGGAGCCAAAGGGGCTGTGGTTCAACAGGGCAATTCCCCAGCACGCTTTTTTCTACTTTCAGGGGCCCGCGACGGTGGGCGGGAAGCGCGTGGATTCCGGGGCCTGTATTCTGTATACCGGCGGCACCGCCCACGATTACGTCACGCTGGAGGGCTTTGTAAACAGCTACATTGGCTTTTTTGTGCCGGACGACATTCTTAACGGTTTGGGTATAAGAACCAACAGAGTGATTTATCCGGCCAACTGCTCCGAGATAAACGATATTTTGCGGGAAATCTGTGACGAGGACGGCGCGCGGCATCAGGGGTACGAAACGGCCATCCTGTCCCTCATTTTAAAAATGCTGGTGGCCATAGCCCGGGGCACCGGCGTGAAAAGGGACAGCAGCGAATTTGACCGCCTGCGGGATAAGATGACGGCGCTGCGGGGGCGGTATCTGGCGAACCTGGCCGAACCGCCGAAAATCGACGATATTATCCGGGAATCGGGCCTGTCGCGGACGTGGTTTTACCGGATGTACTCCTCGGTTTTTCATGTGTCGCCCAGGGAGGATTTGATTTGGGCGCGGCTTAAGCGGGCACGGGACATGATTTTGGAGGAGCCCGACCGCAAGCTCTACGATGTGGCCGTGGAATGTGGCTTTACAGATATGCCCCACTTTTCGCACATTTTCAAAAGCCGATACGGATATACGCCTAAGGCATACGCTGAGGCGGTGAGGAATATGGGATAAGGCATTTGCATAAAAATATTAATGTATAAAAAGAACAGGTTTTAGCCTGCACCAAAACCTGTTATGTAAATTCGGCTCTATGTCAAGAATAGTGGTGTAAAATCCTGGAAAGAATTTACGAAACAGGTTTCGGTCCAAGCCGAGGCCTGT
>CANQRB010000006.1 GCA_947626145.1 uncultured Clostridia bacterium
TGTGGTAAATTCATTTTACACAAAAATTGCTGTGTTGTCCACACCTATTTGTGTTGCACTTCATATGATAACATATCAGGCTTCCCCTCGAGGGGAAGCTGTCGGCGAAGCCGACTGATGAGGTGTAGCCGCTGTGCGGCGTCAGTGTAACCGCAAATTTATAACGGATGCTTCGCATCCTACACCTCATCCGGCACTTCGTGCCACCTTCTCCTCAAGGAGAAGGCTTTGTCCTTGTCATTGTTAACTTAATGCGGTTCACCGTCAGACTATGTCTGTCCCCTCAAAGGGGAAGGTTTTATTAGACGCTTTTTTAATTGGGATTAGTTTTAACAAAAATAAAAATCGCCTCATACTGTGATATGAGGTGATTTTTTTATGCCGATTATTTATCTGAGCCCGTCGTCTCAGGAGGGCAACGCCTATGTCAACGGCGGCAGCGAGGAGTATTACATGAACCTCATCGCCGACGCCATGGAGCCTTACCTCCAGTCCAGCGGCATACGCTATGTCCGAAACGACCGCAATCTGACCGCTCAGCAGTTCATCAATCAGTCCAACAGGGGAAATTACGATCTCCATGTAGCCATACATTCCAACGCCGCACCCGACGGAATGTACGGCAGCAAGCAGGGCATCGACGTCTATTACGCCCGAGGCAGCGCCAAGGGCCGCCGGGCGGCGGACATCTTCGCCCGCAACCTCCGGGATATTTATCCCCAGCCCTCGCTGGTGCGCACCGTCCAGACCACAACCATAGGCGAGGCCGTAAAAACACGGGCGCCGGCGGTGTTCATGGAGATAGGCTACCATGACAATACGTCGGACGCCAACTGGATAAAAAACAATATTCAAAACATCGCCAAAAACCTTGTTATTTCCATAACTCAGTATTTTGGCCTGCCCTTCATCGACGCCACTCCCGCCCGGAGCGGAGTTGTGCGCCTGACCTCCGGCAGCCTCAACCTCCGGTCAAAGCCGGATCTGGGTGCGGGCATCATCGCCCGCATACCCAACGGGGCACGGGTCACCGTCCTCGGCGAGTGGAAGGGCTGGTACGTGGTGCGCTACGGCGGACAGACGGGCTACTCCGACGGGCGGTATATCAAGCTTTCTTAAGGCAATACCGCATCATTTTCCGACAAATCTGTCGATAAAATCCCTCACCCAGGGATCCCACTTCTCCCAGTCGTGTTCGCCGGATTCCTCGGTGTAGGTGTAATTCAGGCCCAGAGAACGGGCTTGATCCCGGAAGCGGTGATTTTCGTCAATGAGGAAGTCCTCGCTGCCGCAGTAGTGGTATATCCCGGGCGTGTCCGCCTTCCCCGCAGCCTCGGAGACCAGGTGAAAAATATCGTGCTCACTGTCCTCCAGCTCCATATCGCCGCATATAGCACGGGAAAGAAGGGGATTTTCCCGTGCGATGCGGACAATGTCGCAGGCCGGCGAAAAGGCCCCGATGAGGCTAAACCTGTCAGGGTTGCGGAGACCTATTTTCAAGGCTCCGTAGCCCCCCATGGACAGTCCGGCCACCGCCGTTTCCTCCCGGGAGGGCTCCAGCCCGAGCTGATTTTTAAGAAATCGGGGCAGTTCCTTGACGATATATGAATAATAGTGCTCCCCGGTGGTCATGTCCGTGTAAAAGCTCCGCCCGCCGTCGGGCATCACAACCGCCAGATTTTTACCGGCGGCGTAGCGAGCCACGGACGACTGGTTGAGCCATGAGCCAAAGTGCTGCTGATAGCCGTGGAGGAGGTAAAGTACCTTCGTCCCGCCAAAGCGCACTTCGGGAAGTATGACGTTCAGGTTCGTGTCGTTGGACAGCATCACTGAACGGAAGGTGCATCTGAAAATTGCCATTGTGACGGATATTCCTTTCTTCCGGACTGATCAGCCCTTTTCGGTGAGAAGCTTGTTCACCTCGGCAATAAAGGTAGTGGCGTCGGTGAACTGGCGGTAGACCGAGGCAAAGCGCACATAGGCCACCTCGTCCACCTGACGGAGGGCGTCCATGACCTTCTCCCCTATCTCGCTGGAGGTGACCTCCCGCTCAAGGGTGTTCTGGAGCGAGGCCTCCACCTGATCAGCAATCAAATCGATCTGCTCCGAGGCCACGGGACGCTTTTCACAGGCTCTGGTCAGGCCGCGTATGAGCTTTTCCCTGTCGAAGAGCTCACGGGTCTTGTCCTTTTTTATTACCATTATTGGCAGAGTTTCCACTTTTTCATAGGTGGTGAACCTCTCCTCGCATCTGGTACACTCACGGCGGCGGCGGATAGCCTCGCCCTCGTCGGTGGGGCGGGAGTCTATCACCTTACTGTCAGTGTGGCCGCAATACGGACAACGCATTCTTTATCCCTCCATTTCCAATTATTCCTGCCGCTGTTCAAGCTCGGTTATCTTGTCTATGCGCCTTTGGTGCCGTCCCCCCATGAACTCGGCGTCCATGTAGGCGTCAACTATCTCCTTCGCCAGCTCCGGCGAGGTAGTGCGTCCGCCCAAGGCAATGGCGTTGGCGTTGTTGTGCTGCTTTACCAGCCGGGCCACCTGAACCGAGGGACACACTCCACAGCGGATGCCGTCAATTTTGTTGGCCGCGATGGAAATTCCCACGCCTGTGCCGCAGCAGAGCACGGCGAAATCCGCCTCTCCGCTAAGACATTTTGCACAGCCCTTTTCTGCGAAGTCCGGATAATCCACGCTCTCCTCACTGTCGGTGCCGCAGTCAATGACGTTGTGGCCCTTGCCCTCCAGATAGGGTATCAGCTCCTGCTTCAGGCTATATCCGCCGTGATCGGCGGCGATGGCTATATTCATATATTTTCAGTCCTTTCGGATTTAAGTTTTTCTTCCCTCTCACGCTCGGCCTGAGGTTTTCTCAGGTAAATAACGCTGAGCTCCTCCGGCGGAACAGGAGTTTCGTCCAAGGCGGCGGCACAGACCGAGGCCGCGCTCTGGAGCCGCAGCTGAGGCGGAGCGAACTCCGCCATATCCCCCATAAGGCCGCGAATTTTGTCCTCATAGGGCGCCACGCCGTCCCCCACAAAAACCGTTTTTTCGTTGAGACCGGCACAGAGCGCATCAACGTCCATGGCGGCGGGGTAGGACACCGTAACTATTCTGCCGCCGTCATAGCGGCAGGCCGCCGTATAAACCTGATTTCGCCGGGCGTCCATTATGGGCACTATGAGCCGGTCGGTCGGAGCGATATTGTGCGCCAGCGCCTTGAGGGTGGAAACTCCGGCGCAGCTCTTTCCGCAGGCGTAGGCCAGTCCCTTAACCGTCCCAACGCCGATGCGCAGGCCGGTAAAAGAGCCGGGGCCGCTGCTGACGGCGAAAAGATCAATGTCGGCGGCGGCGAGGCCCGCTCCCCTCAGCAAATAGTCCACCATGGGCATGAGCGTCTGCGAGTGAGTCAGGCCGTTGGTAAAGCTGACCTGTCCGACGATCACCCCGTCACGCATCACCGCCGCCGAGGCGGTGACCGCAGAGGTGTCAAGGGCTAAAATGTTCATTCGCTCACCTCGATTATGCGCTCGTTGTCGCCGGAGCCACGGGTTATGGTCACCGTTATCCGATCCGGCGGCATAAATTCCATAAATTCGTCCGGCCACTCGATCAGGGAAATACCGTTCTCTATCTCCTCCTCGAAGCCTATGTCCAGCAGTTCGTCCATGTCCGACAGCCGGTACAGATCGTAGTGCCTGAGGCTCTGGCTGCCGTCGTAGCGGTGCATGAGCGTGAAGGTGGGCGAGGAAACTCCCCTCTCTATGCCGCAGGCACGGGCAAAGCCCCGCACAAAAGCGGTCTTGCCAGCCCCGAGCCCGCCGCAAAGGCAGACAACCTTCGGCGGCGTTATCTTCGCCGCCAGCTCACCGGCAAATTTTTCGGTGTCCTCCACGCTGTGAGAAATATACTTCAAAGTAAAAACTTCCTTATCAGAATAGTCCGGTAATTACCCCGTCCTCGCTTATGTCGATCTTCTCGGCGGCAGGCACCTTCGGCAGACCGGGCATCACCATGATGTCGCCGGTGTAGAGCACAACGAAGCCCGCGCCGGCGCTGATGCGGGCGTCACGGACGGTTATGCGGAAGCCTTGGGGCCGGCACAGCAGAGCCGGATTGTCGGACAGAGAGTATTGGGTCTTAGCCATGCAGACGGGAAGTCCTCCGTAGCCAAGGGACTCAAACTCGGCAATGGCCTTCGAGGCCGCCGGCAGGAAGTCCACTCCGTCGGCGCCGTAGATCTCTTTGGCCACGGTCTCCGCCTTCTGCTTTATGCTCAGCTCCAAACCGTATATGGGCTTGAAATGGCTCTCCTTGGTTTCAAGGGTTTCAAGAACCTTCCTTGCGAGAGCCTCGCCGCCCTCGCCGCCCTTGGCGAACACCTCGGACAGGGCGAACTCGGCCCCCAGTGCACGGCAGCGTTCCTCCACAGCCGCAAGCTCCTCCTCGGTGTCGGAGGGGAAGCGGTTGATGGCAACAACACAGGGAACGCCGTATTTGGCGACGTTTTCAATATGCTTTTCAAGGTTTGGCAGGCCCCGCTTAAGAGCCTCCACGTCGGGCTCGGAGACCTTGGTCTTGTCCACCCCGCCGTTGTACTTAAGGGCGCGGCAGGTGGCCACCAGCACCACGGCGTCCGGCTTCAGTCCGGCGGCGCGGCACTTTATGTCGAAGAACTTCTCCGCCCCAAGGTCGGCGCCAAAGCCGGCCTCGGTCACTACATAATCACCCAGCTTCAAGGCCAGCTGTGTGGCCCGGACACTGTTGCAGCCGTGAGCGATGTTGGCGAAGGGGCCGCCGTGCATTATACAGGGAGTGTTTTCCAGGGTCTGTACCAGATTGGGCTTGATGGCGTCCTTAAGCAGCAGGGCCATGGCACCCTGGGCCTTAAGGTCGGAGGCCCGCACGGGCTCGCCGTCCAGATTATATCCCACGATTATGCGGCCCAGCCGCTCCTTAAGGTCGGTGAGGTCGGCCGCGAGGCAGAGGATGGCCATTATTTCCGACGCAACGGTTATCATAAAGCCGTCCTGACGGGGGAAGCCGTTGACCTTGCCGCCCAGACCCACGATTATCTCACGCAGGGCACGGTCGTTCATATCCAGCACCCGCTTGTAGGTGACGCGGCGGACATCTATGCGAAGGCTGTTGCCCTGATGGATGTGGTTGTCCAGCATGGCGGCAAGCAGGTTATGAGCCGCGGTGATGGCGTGCATATCGCCGGTGAAGTGCAGGTTGATGTCCTCCATGGGCAGCACCTGCGCGTATCCGCCGCCGGCGGCGCCGCCCTTGATGCCCATTACCGGGCCCAGCGAGGGCTCGCGCAGGGCTATGACGGCATTTTTGCCCAGGCGGCACAGCGCCTGACCCAGTCCGACGGTGGTAGTGGTCTTGCCCTCACCAGCGGGGGTGGGGTTGATGGCGGTAGTGAGGATCAGCTTTCCGTCGGGCCGATCCTTCAGCCTTGCGGCCAGCTCATCGGAGAGCTTGGCCTTATATTTGCCGTAAAATTCCAGCTCGTCCTCGGTAATGCCAATCTTTTCGGCAACCTTGGCGATGTGCAGAGGTGTGGCTCTCTGGGCGATTTCGATGTCGGTCAACATACTGTTACCTCCGTTTGTAAAAATTTTCAATTTTATTTTAACATAAAACAGCGCCTGTGTCCATAGTTAATTTCACAATTTTTTATGAGTCGGCGGACCCTTCCTTGTATGGCGCAAACCCCGTCTTTCGGTCAGGCTTTTATTTCCAAAATTATTTTACCACATATTTTGTAGATATTCAAGAACTTTTCATCAATATCTTGAAAAATCTATTGAAAAATCTAAAATAAGGTGATATAATATTATTGATAATTTACGCACAAACTGGAAAGGACGGTAATCTGATGAAAATTCTGATCGTTGACGACGAAAAGCTGCTTGTGAAGGGTATAAAATTCAACCTGGAGCAGGACGGCTATGAAATAGAGACCGCCTATGACGGAGAGGAAGCCCTTAAGCTGGCAAGGGACAAGAGCCTTTCCCTGATGATACTCGACCTTATGCTGCCAAAAATCGACGGCCTCACCGTCTGCCAGAAGGTGAGGGAGTTCTCCAACGTGCCCATAATCATGCTCACGGCCAAGGCCGAGGATATGGACAAGATACTCGGACTGGAGTACGGGGCCGACGACTATCTGACGAAGCCCTTCAACATTCTTGAGCTAAAGGCCCGCATCAAGGCCATAATCCGCCGCAGCTCCGCCGCCGGTACGGAAAAGACCACCGTTCGGGCCGGGGACGTGGAGCTGGACTACAACCTGCGCCGCATACGCATAGGCGACAGGAGCATGGAGCTCACCAGCAAGGAGTTCGACCTCTGCGAGCTCTTTGTTTCAAACCCCGGCAAGGTTTACAGCCGGGAAAATCTGCTGGACATAATCTGGGGCTATGACTACCCCGGCGACATCCGCACCGTGGATGTCCACGTCCGCCGGCTGAGGGAAAAAATCGAACCCAACGCCGCCTCGCCCCGGTATATCCTGACCAAATGGGGGGTAGGTTACTATTTTAAAGAAAATTAAAGAAATATTCGCCAGCATACGCTGGAAGCTGGTCGTCACATACTTCCTCCTCATAGCCCTGACCATGGTGTTCATCACCGTTTACATCACCAACTCCATGCGTAGCTACACCCTGAACCAGAAGGAGGTTCAGGTGCTGAGCCAGGCCAACGTAATCTCGGGCTATATCGCCCAGTACCAGGATCTGAGCGAGTCCAGCATCAACTTTCTCCTCCAGCAGCAGCAGCTGGGCAGCGGAGGCCGTGTGCTCATGCTGGATCTTGACGCCGTGGTGACCTTCGATTCCAACAACGGCATCATGCAGGGGCGGTTCATGCCCTCGCCCATGGTGCTCAACGCCATACGCGGCAACAACACCACCGAGGAGGGCGAGGACGCCACGGGCGAGCTGATCATCAACGCCGCCGTACCCATCACCAAGGATCGGAATGTGGTGGGCGTGATCTACTATCAGGCCTCCGGAGCGGAAATATCCGAATACATGGACAAGATACGCGGCATAATGGGTATGCTGACCGTCCTTGTCAGCATCCTCGTGGGCGTGGTGGGCTTCATCATGGCGGGCATAATCAGCGAGCCCGTCCGCAGCCTGACCCGCCGGCTGGAGGAAACCTCGGAGGAAAGTCCCGACGCCGTCCTTGAGATAAACGCCGGCGGCGAAATAGGCACTCTGGTGAACAGCTTCAACAAACTGACGGCCAAGATACGCTCGCAGGAGGAAAGGCGGCAGGAATTTGTGTCCAACGCCTCTCATGAGCTGAAAACGCCGCTCAGCTCCATAAAGCTCATCGCCGACTCCCTGCTCAACGCCCCCAACGCCGACAGGGCCACCGTGGAGGAATTTCTGACGGACATGAACGTTCAGGTGGATAGGCTCACAAGGATCGTCAACAAGCTCCTGACCCTGACCAAAATGGACAGCAGCGCCAACGTGGCGAGGATGGAGTTCGCCGTACTGAACCTCAGTGAGATATGCGCAAACGTGGTCAAGGCCCTGCGTCCTCTGGCGGAGCAGAAGAACATAAATCTTGACTTTTTCGCCGACGGCGCCATCTATTCAAGGGTGGAGCGCGACAGGATATGGGAGGCCATATACAACATTCTGGACAACAGCATCAAGTACACTCCCGCCGGGGGCAAGGTCTCGATGGACGTGTCCAAGGAGGAGGGCAACGCCATTATCACCGTGGAGGACACGGGCATAGGCATCGCGCCCAACGAGCTTTACAAAATTTTTGACCGCTTCTACCGGGTAGACAAGGCCCGGGCCCGGGAGACCGGCGGCACCGGTCTGGGTCTGTCCATCGCTCTCACTGCCGTGGAGCTCCACGGCGGCAACATACAGGTCGAGAGCGAGGAAGGCAAAGGGAGCAAATTTATCATAATCATACCGATAACGTTTAAATAAAGAGGAATGAGGAATAATGAGGAATAAATTCCGGGCCGCGGCGGCCGTGCTTCTCGCCCTTATTGCGCTGGCGGGCTGCGGCAAAAAGTCGCAGGTTTTCAGCGTGTACTACAAAAACGCCGACGGAGACTCCCTCGTCATGGAGGAGCACAAGACCTCCGACCTGCCAGGCGACCGGGACAAAACGGTGGAATACCTCATCGGCGAGCTGTCCAAAAGTCCCAGAACCGAGGGCCTTATAAACGTGCTGCCCGACGGCACAAGGCTGCTTGGGGTATCGTTTCTGGGACGGACAGCAACGGTCAATCTGTCAAAGGAGTACTACCAGAATACCGATGTGGACGAGCTGCTGGCGCGCTACGCCATAGTCAGCACCCTCGGCGAAATAGACGGCGTGGACAACGTTTCCATACTCATCGAGGGCGAGCCGCTGGTATCCGCCACCTCCGGAGCCGAGGTCGGCCGCATAAGCAAGACCGATGTTGTTTACAGTCCTCTTGATAAGGTACAGGACGCCGTCGATACTCTCAGGCTCTACTTTCCCGACACGGACGGCCAGTATCTGGTGCCCGAGGAGCGGGAGATAGAAATGCAAAGCTCACTGTCCACCGAAAGGCTCATACTGTCCGAGCTGATGAAGGGCCCCGACAGCAAAAACCTGACTCAGGCGGTGCCCGCCGACATCAAGGTCATCAGCGCCGAGACCAAGGACGGCGTCTGCTTTGTGAACATGTCCGGCGACGTAGTGGAAAAGATCTCGCCCGGTACCACCTCCACAACGCTTTTCCTGTACAGCATAGTCAATTCCCTGACCGAGCTGGAGACCATCGACAGTGTGCAGCTGCTCATCGACGGCAAGACCGGCGTCGAGTTCGGCAATTATGTGCTGGACGCGCCGCTGGAAAAGAACAGCACGCTTATCAAGGAATAATACCGAAATTGATTTTTTAAGGAACAGAAATATGGCTTCACTATTAATGGCCAACGGCGTGTCAAAATCCTTCGGCGAGCGCGTGCTCTTCAAAGACCTGACATTTACCGTTGACGAAAATTCAAAAATAGGCTTCATCGGCGCCAACGGAGCGGGGAAAACGACCCTGCTCCGGATGCTGATGGGGCAGGAGGACTACGAGGGCAGCTTCGTGAAGAACAGCCTGCTCAAGCTGGGCTACATGGAGCAGACCGCAGCGGCGGACGAAAACGTCACCGCCTACGATTACACCCTGAGCGTGTTCTCGCGGCTGCTGGACATCGAGTCCGAGCTGGCCGACATACACCGCCGCATAGAGGAAAAGCGCGGCGACATAGACTCCCTCGTCAAGCGGCAGGACGCCCTTAACGGCGAATACTTCCGGGGCGAGGGCATGGTTTTTCGGGCAAAGACCCGTTCCATGCTGCTGGGTCTCGGCTTCCGCGAGGAGGAGCTCTCTCACCCGCTGAACCGGCTTTCCGGCGGACAGCGCACCCGGCTCGGTCTGGCACGGACGCTGCTCTCCGACGCAAATCTGCTGCTGCTGGACGAGCCGACCAACCATCTGGACTTTGAGGCCTCCGCCTTTCTGGAGGACTTTTTGACAAATTACAACCGGGCCTTTATCGTGATCAGTCACGACCGCTATTTTCTGGACAAGGTAACCACCTCCACGCTGGAGCTGGAAAACGGACATATCACCGGCTACACCGGCAGTTATTCGGAGTATATGAAGAAAAAGGCCGAAGTTCGGGAGGCCGCCCGCCGCAGGTACGACAACACCGTGGCGGAGATAAAGCGCATCGAGGGCATGATCGAGCAGCAGAAGCGCTGGAACCAGGAGCGGAATTACAAGATAATCGCCAACAAGCAGAAATCCATCGACCGCCTTGAGGAAACTCTGGAAAAGCCGGAGGAAACCGGGGCCGGTCTGCGATTCCGCTTCCCGCCCGCCCAGCGCAGCGGCGACGACGTGCTCTTTGTCGAGGGGCTGGCCAAATCCTACGGGAACAAAAAGCTCTTCGAGAACGCCGGCTTTGAGATAAAGCGTGGCGACCGGGTGTTCCTGCTGGGGCCAAACGGCTGCGGCAAGTCCACCCTCTACGGCATAATCAAGGGCACCGTCACTCCCGACCGCGGCTCCGTCCGCCGGGGAGTGAAGCTGAAGGAGGCATATTACGATCAGGACCGCAGCGACCTGAGCGGCACAAAAACCGTTTTGGATGAGCTTTGGGACGACTACCCGAGAATGGTGCTCTCCGAGGTGCGTGGGGCGCTGGCGGCCTTCCTCTTCCGCGACGACGACGTGCTCAAGACCGTTGACAAGCTCAGCGGCGGCGAAAAAGCAAGGCTGGCCCTGTTGACGGTGATGCTCCGCGGAGCTAACTTTCTGCTGCTGGACGAGCCCACCAATCACCTGGACATTCCCGCCCGGGAGGCGCTGGAGCAGGCCATAGAGGACTTCGAAGGCACGGTGTTCATCATCAGCCACGACCGGTATCTGATAAACAAGCTGGCCACAAAAATGCTCGTCTTTGAGGACGGCACCGTCCGGCCCTACGACTTCAATTATGATGAGTACATGGCCTACCGCGCCGCCCGCCGGACAGAAGCTCCCCAATCCGACGCTCCGGAGGAGAAGCCTCCGGTCAACGACTATCGGCGGCAAAAGGAGCAGCAGAGCGCCGTCCGCCGGCAGGAGGGAAAGATACGCCACCTCGAGGAGGCCGTCACCGCCGGAGAAGCCGAGGTAGACCGGCTAAACGGCGAGATAAACGCCGCCGGCAGCGACTTTGAGAAGATAATCGAGCTCAGCGCCGCCCTTAAGTCCGCCGAGGAAAGCCTTGAGGAACTGATGGCCCAATGGGAACAGGCCACGGAGGAGCTGGAAGGGATGAAAAATTAGGAATGAAGCGAAAAATTAGAAATTAGGAATGAGGAATTAGGAATACTGACGGGGCAGCTAATTTGGAGTAACGCCGCGCAACGGCTACACCTCATCAGTCGGCCTACGCCGACAGCTTCCCCTCCAGGGGAAGCCTTGACCGTGTAACAGTTACAAACTTTGGTAACAACGACAAAGAAAAAGCCTTCCCCTCCGAGGGGAAGGTGGCACGAAGTGCCGGATGAGGTGTAGGGATGCAAAGCATCCGTTATAAATTGTTGAATTACAGTATAAGCAACGCCGCACAGATGCTGCACCTCATCAGTCGGCCCTACTCCCCTTTCCCGCAGAGCAAATCTTTTCCTTTAGCACAAATTTTTATTGCTTTTTTCACAGATTTATGGTATAATTAAACGTAAAATATTTTTCCGGAGGTTTACATAATGACAATAATTAAAGCCATGATATTGGGCCTTATCCAGGGCCTCAGCGAATTCCTCCCCATATCCAGCTCCGGCCATCTGGCCATAGCGGGCCGACTGATGGGCATGGATCCGGAGGCGGACAGTCTGCTCTCCTTCAACATTCTGCTCCACGTCGCCACGCTGGCGGCGGTGTTCATCGTCTATTGGCAGGATATCTGGGGCATGATAAAGGGCTTTTTCGCCATGGTGAAGGATCTTTTCACCGGCAAGGGACTGGGCCTTGACAAGGACATTTACCGCCGTCTGGTGGCCATGCTGGTGGTGGGCACCCTCCCCGCCGTGGCCGCGGCCCTGCTCTTCGGCGACCTCATAGAAAATCCGCCCCTTTACGCCATCGGCATCTTCCTGCTCATCACCGCCCTTCTCCTCTTTCTCAGCGAAAAGCTGGGCGGCGGCAAGCGTGAGCTGGAGAGCATGACCCTCCGGGACTCTCTGGTAGTGGGTTGCTTCCAGGCGTTGGGCACCCTGCCCGGCATCAGCCGCAGCGGCAGCACCATCGTGGGCGGCCTGTTCGCCAAGCTGGACAAGAATACCGCCGTCCGTTTTTCGTTCCTGCTGTCCATACCGGCCATATTGGGCGCTCTGGTTCTCGATCTGAAGGACTTCGCCTCCGGCACGGCCTCAGTGGCCAGCCCCGCCTGCATAATCGCGGGTATGCTGGTGGCCGGCGTCAGCGGATATTTCGCCATCAAATTCCTGCTGAACATAGTGCGCAGGCACAGCCTCGGCATCTTTTCCGTTTACTGCGTTATCGCCGGTATCGTGGCGATAATCCTCAACTTTGCTATGTAAAAGAGGTTTGACACAATGGCAAAAGCAAATTCCGGCGGCAAGGGCCGTCAGCCCTCCCGCTCCTCCGCGGCCTCGTCCGCCCGAAAGACCAAGCCCCGAAAGGAGCTGCGGACGGACAGCGGCCTCAGCGAGAAAACCCTCAAGGAAATACACTGCATAATCTTCATATTTGTGTGCTTCATGCTGGCCATGAGCTATTATACGCCGTTTTTCGGCATTGTCGGCAGTGTCATACGCAATATAGGTCTGTTCCTGTTGGGGAACACGGCCTTTGCCCTGCCGGTGCTGGCGGCGGCGGCAGGAGTGCATATGCTGCTTAAGAATACGCTCCACCCCCACGTTCACCGATACGTGGCGGCCCTGCTGCTCTGCGTGTGCATCAGCGGCCTGCTGGCGGTGCGGCTGTACAATCAGAATCCCACCTTCTTCGGCGACGGCTACACCCAGACCGAAATCGCCAAGGCAAAGGAGCTCTATCCCGAAATGAGCGCCCAGCAAAACCTGACCCTTGGACAGGTACTTTCCAACATGGTGATCTCCGCCCGCGAGGGCAAGGGAGGCGGCATATTGGGCTATCTGGCGGCGATAATCTTTATACGCCTCATTTCTCCGGTGGGCACAACGCTGCTGTTCTGGGCCCTGATACTGGTCTTTGCCGTGGTAATAACGGGCACGACGCCCTTCATAAAGCTGGCGGAATGTCTGGACAACTGGATAGAGGAACGGAAAAACGCCGCTCCCGACGAGGACGGGCCGGAAAGGGAATCTCAGATAAGTCTGGCGGACTTCGCCGAGCCCCCGCCCGTTGACTACGGCCCCACTCCCGTGCCCCGGCGCAGGATGGCCGCTTCCGTTCCCGAACAGGAAAAGCCCGACCTTCTCACCCGGCTGCGGCTGAAGCTGGCCGCCGGCAAAAGCCGGAACAAAAAGAAGAAAAAGGCCGCCGTTCCCGCGGAAAAGCCCGTAAAGGAAAAATCCGCCAACAAAAAAAGCTCCTCCTCTACCCGTAAGCTGAAGCCTCAGGTAGTGAAGCCGGAGCTGAATGACGGAAACACCGGCGGCGATGCTGTTGCAGATGATATTAAGATAAGCCTGTTCGACGCCCGGCCGGACAGCGATGTACCTCCCGAGGTGGCCGAAATGGCAAAGGCCGAAAGCGGCGCGGTCGAGGCTCCGGTCAAGACGGAAAAGCCCAAGGCCGAGCCTGCCATCCCCGTCACCGACGACGAGATAGACGACAGCTTTATTCCTTACAGGTTCCCGCCGGTCAGCCTGCTGGGCAGGGACAAGCCCACAAAGGACAATACCTCCGAGGAGGATGTGCGCAAAATGGGCCAAAAGCTCATCGACACCCTCCGCTCCTTCGGCGTCGAGGCAAAAATCACCGAGATTATCAAGGGACCGTCAATAACACGGTTTGAGATAGCCCCCGCCGCCGGAGTCAAGGTCAACAAGATAGTCAACCTTTCCAACGATATAGCCCTCAACCTTGCGGCCGTGTCCGTACGTGTGATAGCGCCCATTCCCGGCAAGGCCGCCGTTGGCATCGAGCTGCCCAACAAAAAGGCTTCCACGGTCAGAATGAGGGACATTATAGACACGGAGGAATTCCGCAGCTTCAAGAGCAAAACCGCTTTTGCCCTTGGCAAGGATATAAGCGGCAAGGTGCGCATAGCCGACATCTCAAAAATGCCCCATATGCTCATAGCCGGCGCCACCGGCAGCGGTAAGTCCGTGTGCCTTAACACGCTCATCATCAGCATAATTTACAAGGCTGACCCCAACGAGGTCAAGCTCATAATGATAGACCCCAAGAGGGTTGAATTTCAGGGCTACAACGGCATACCCCACCTGCTCATACCCGTGGTCACCGACCCGCGGCGGGCGGCGGGGGCTCTGAACTGGGCCGTGCAGGAGATGATCAAGCGGTACAAGCTCTTTGCCGACAACAACGTCCGCAACCTTCAGAGCTACAACGAGCTGGCCGCCGTCAACGGCGAACGCAAGCTGGAACAGATAATCATTATCGTGGACGAGCTGGCCGACCTGATGATGGTTTGTGCCAAGGAGGTTGAGGACAGCATCTGCCGTCTGGCTCAGATGGCCCGGGCGGCGGGTATGTACCTTGTCATCGCCACCCAGCGGCCTTCGGTAGACGTCATTACGGGCCTCATAAAGGCCAATATCCCCAGCCGCCTTGCACTTGTGGTGTCAAACCAGATAGACAGCCGCACCATACTTGATATGGCCGGAGCGGAAAAGCTGCTGGGCAAGGGCGATATGCTCTTCCTGCCGGTGGGGGCCAACACCCCCATCCGAATTCAGGGCGCTTATTTAACCGATCCGGAAATCAACGCCATAGTGGAATACATCAAGCAGGATTTCAACGCCAAATACGATGAGGACATAATCGAGCACATTGAGCGCGGCGCCGACGACGGCGGCCGCGAGGAGGACAGCGGCGAGGCTGACGAGATGCTGCCAGCCGCCATACAGGCCGTGGTGGAGGCCGGACAGGCCAGCGCCAGCCTGCTCCAGCGGCGGCTGAAGGTGGGCTACGCCCGGGCGGGCCGCCTCATCGACCAGCTTGAAGAGCGGGGCATAATCGGCCCCCACGAGGGCAGCAAGCCCCGGGCCGTGTTAATGACCCGCACGGAATTTTTGGAGCTTCAGGCTCAGGGCAAAACCGACGAGTAAAAGCTCTCAAAACATATATAATTTTAAAATTTTATAAAAAAGGAGTCCTGATCATGACCGAATACACCGCCGCAAGCACCACCCTGTCCCAGGTTCTGACCGTTCTTGGGATAACTTTGGGTACAGTAGTTATGGCCTGTCTCGCCTACTACATCATCAAGGTAATAGCCCACTGGCGCATTTTTTCCAAGGCCGGCGAGCCGGGCTGGAAAAGCCTTATACCCATTTACAACAATTACATAAGCTACAAGATAGCCTGGCATCCTGCCTTCTTCTGGATAGGCATCGCCGCCACCTTCTTCTCCTCGGTTCTCTACACCTACGGCGTTGACAACGAAAATTCCATTTTTCTGGCGATAAGCTCGGTAATGATGATCGCGGCCGCCCTTATCAGCCTTGTTCAGATATACAAGCTGGCCAGGGCCTTCGGGCACGGCGTACCCTTCATGCTGGGCCTCCTCTTCCTCAATCCCATTTTTATCCTGATCTTGGGCCTCGGCGGGTCAAAGTATCAGGGCAGAGATTGAAAAACATCGCACACAAAAGGGGGCCGTCCCAACAAGTGGGACGGCCCCTTTTGCGAGAAGGTCTGTAAGCCGAGTTCTGTCTTGAACAGTCATCTATCTAGGCCCCGCGTCTCCGTGGGGCTCTGGCCGCCTTTCGGAACGGACCGGGCAAGTCATTGTTCCAGCTGGCGTTGCTTCGGGTGGGGTTTACAGAGCGCCCCGGATTACCCCGGGGCCGGTGGGCTCTTACCCCGCCTTTCCATCCTTACCGCAAAATGCGGCGGTCTATTTCTGTTGCACTTTCCCTGGAGTCGCCTCCGCCGGGATTTCTCCGGCACCCTGCCCTGTGAAGCTCGGACTTTCCTCATTGACGGGTCTCCCCGCCCCCGCGACTGTCCGGCCTTCTCGCAGGAAATATTATAGCACACCGGCCGGAATTTGTCAAGCCCCGCTTCAATTTAACATTGATTCTTTAAATTCATAACGGGCAATATAAAATCGGGCTGTTCAAAAAAATCGTGCAGAACGGACGAAAATCAGCCCGCGCAAGCGGCCCCTGCCGCCGAGCAGGCCCTCCCGACGGCGTACACAGGTACGCCGAGCGGTGATTTTCGTTCGTAGTTCAAGGGCATAAAATACAAAGAAAAACCGTCTTTTTGCAAGAAAAAGACGGTTTTTCCACATTATTCATATTTTTGATTTCATTACATGGTTTATCAACATATGAATTTGGCTTAAATAAAGGCTTCCTGCCCTTGAACGGTCTGCGCCATTTTTTTACAGCCCTGAAATCAGTCCACGAGCTTGATAATAGCCATGGGAGCGCAGTCGCCCCGGCGAACGCCGGTCTTTATTATCTGCGTGTAGCCGCCCTGGCGCTCCGCATACTTGGGAGCCAGCTCATCGAACACCTTTTTGACTACGTCCTCCTTGGTAATGAACGCAAGGGCCTGACGGCGCGCATGAAGGTTGCCCCTCTTACCGAGAGTGATCATATTCTCAGCCAGGGCGCGGACCTCCTTCGCGCGGGTCACGGTTGTTTCGATTTTGCCGTTGTCCAGGAGAGCCGTTACCATGCCGCGGAGCATAGCCATTCTGTGGTCGGTGGTGCGACCGAGCTTTCTTGTTCCAGCCATTGATAATTCCTCCTATAACGGGTCAAAAGACCGCAGTTGATTTTTACCTGATGATTTGAGCTTGACCTCAGTCTTCTTCGGGAGCGAAGCTCAGGCCCAAATTCTGGAGCTTGTTGCAAACCTCGTCCAGAGATTTGCGGCCCAGGTTGCGGACCTTCATCATTTCCTCTTCTCTGCGCTGGGTCAGATCCTCAACAGTGTTGATACCTGCGCGCTTCAAGCAGTTGTAGGAACGGACGGAAAGATCCAGCTCCTCGATGGTCATTTCGAGTACCTTCTCCTTCTTGGTCTCTTCCTTTTCAACCATTGTTTCTACGTTCATGGCCTCGTCGGTGAGCTGGATGAAGAGCATCATATGGTCGTTGATGATCTTGGCCGCAAGGCTGATGGCGTCATCAGCAGACTTGGTGCCGTTGGTCCAGACCTCGACGGTGAGCTTGTCGTAGTCGGTATTCTGTCCCACACGGGTGTTCTCAACGGTGTAGTTCACCTTGTGGACAGGGGTATAAATGGAATCCACGGGTATGAGCCCGATGAGCGGCTGGCTGAGGGCTTTGTTTTTCTCGGCGGAGACATAGCCCCGGCCCTTGCCAACGGTGATTTCCATATAAAGCTTTGCGTCGTCGTTGAGGGTGGCGATGTGGTGGTCGCCGTTGATTATCTCCATGTCGCTGTCGCACTTGATGTCCCGGGCACAGAGCTCACCGGCGCCCTCAGCCTCGATGTAAACGGTCTTGGGGCCGTCGTCGTGAAGCTTGATTATCACCTGTTTGATATTCAGCACGATCTCGCTCACATCCTCCTTGACACCGGGAATTGTGGAGAATTCATGCTGGATGCCGTCGATCTTGATGGACGTTATTGCCGCGCCCTCCAGTGAGGACAGCATCATTCTGCGAAGGGAATTTCCAAGGGTAGTGCCGTAGCCCCTCTGGAGAGGCGCGACGGTGTACTTGCCGTAGGAACCGTCCTCGCTTTGAGCGACGCGCTCAACGCGAGGCTTTTCAAATCTCAAATCTGTCATAGTTAAACCCTCCTATTCAATTTACTGGATGTGAATAAGTTGACCGAGGGAGCCTATTACTTAGAATACAACTCGACGATAAGCGTTTCGTTGATCTCAAAGTCAATGTCGTCTCTCTTGGGTACGTCGGCGACAGTGGCGGTGAGATTGTTCTTGTCCATGCTGAGCCACTTGGGAACAGTACGGGTGGAATTTGCTTCTACGATGTCCTTCATCCAATCGGCCGTGGCGGTCTTTTCCCGAAGGGAGATGACCTGGCCGGGTTTAACCAGATAAGAGGGGATGTTCACGCGCTTGCCGTTGACCTGCACGTGGCCGTGGGTAACTATCTGACGGGCCTGACGGCGGGTGTCGGCCAGACCGAGACGGAAAATAACGTTGTCAAGTCTGCTTTCGAGGATAGAGAGCAGGTTTTCACCGGTAATGCCCTCTTTTTTTTCAGCCAGCTCGAAGTACTTTCTGAACTGCTTCTCGAGAACGCCGTAGATGAACTTGGCCTTCTGCTTCTCGTTGAGCTGAAGTCCGTACTCGGACTGCTTTCTCCTCTGGGGACCGGGATTGCGCTTGCTCTTCTTGTCGATGCCCATAACGGCGGGCTCAATGCCCAAAGTTCTGCACCGCTTGAGAACGGGCTGCATATTTTTTGCCATTGCGGTAACCTCCTTCTAAAATCAGACTCTTCTTCTCTTGGGGGGACGGCAACCATTGTGAGCAATGGGAGTCACGTCCTTGATAAGAGTTACTTCAAGACCTGCCGCCTGAAGGGCACGGATAGCGGCTTCACGGCCGGCGCCGGGGCCCTTTACAAAAACCTCGACGGTCTTGAGGCCGTGTTCCATAGCGGCCTTGGCCGCTGTTTCGGCGGCTGTCTGAGCCGCGAAGGGAGTGCTCTTTTTGCTGCCGCGGAAGCCGAGGCCGCCCGCGCTGGCCCAGGAAAGAGCGTTGCCGTTAACGTCGGTGATGGTCACGATGGTGTTGTTGAAGGTGCTGCGGATATGCGCGGCGCCCCGTTCGATATTCTTGCGCTCTCTGCGCTTGCGAACTGTTCTCCTGACTGTCTTAGCCATACTCTCTCCTCCTTACTTCTTCTTATTTGCGATTGTGCGCTTGGGTCCCTTGCGGGTCCGAGCGTTTGTCTTTGTTCTCTGGCCACGGCAGGGCAGGCCCTTTCTGTGGCGGGATCCGCGGTAGGAACCGATTTCTATAAGACGCTTGATGTCAAGCGCCACGTTTCTGCGAAGGTCGCCCTCAACAACATATTCCTTGTCGATGGCTTCACGGAGCTTCGCAACGTCGTCTTCCGTAAGATCTTTTACGCGGGTATCGGGGTTGATACCGGTTTCTGCAAGGATTTTATTCGCACTGCTTCTGCCTATTCCGTAAACGTAGGTGAGACCGATCTCAACACGCTTTTCACGGGGCAAATCAACACCGGCTATTCTTGCCATCCTTTAATACACCTCCAAAAATTTGTAAAAACATTTTTTATTGGTTTTTATAGGGTAGATGATGCGCGTTTTGGGCAGCCGACGGAGGGTTTTCCGGCGGCTTCAGCCGCGCCCGCAGCGAATTGATCAGCCCTGCTTCTGCTTATGCTTGGGATTTTCACAGATCACCATGATTCTGCCTTTTCTCTTGATGATCTTGCATTTTTCGCAAATGGGTTTTACAGAGGGTCTTACCTTCATATAAAATTACCTCCTAAATTTCACTTTCCGTGAAACGAATTGTTTATTTTGCTCTCCATGTGATCCTTCCGCGGGTCAGGTCATAGGGCGAAACCTCCACGGTGACCTTGTCGCCGGGTAAGATCCTGATAAAGTTCATACGGAGCTTGCCTGAAATGTGGGCCAGTATGCGGTGGCCGTTGGGCAGCTCCACCTGAAACATGGCGTTGGGAAGAGCCTCCAGTACGGTACCTTCCAGCTCTATAGCATCGTCCTTAGCCAAGGTGACAACCTCCTTCAGCTTTAAGCCGTTTTATTGCCTTTCTTATATGTGCGTCGCACTCCAGGGCGGAAAGCTCGGTTTCCGGCCCCAAAGGGTCGATGTGCCTTAACCGTTTCTTCTTTGGCGAGGCCATCAGGTGGTGCCTGCCGTCCGCCACATAGGCGAAGGAGCCGTCCACCCTGAGGATCAGGTACAACCTGTCCCTGTCGTGGCCCGCCAGGGATCTTACCAGCATTCCCGCCTTCACGCCCTCACCGCCTTACGCTTCGAGGGTGAGATACACGGGGCCGTTATCCGTGACCACAACGGTGTTTTCGTAGTGAGCCGAAAGACTTTTGTCGTTTGTCCGGCAGGTCCAGCCGTCCCGACGGTCAAAGTTGACCGCGTAGCCGCCGGCGGTTATCATGGGCTCGATGGCGATGACCATGTTGCGCACCAGCCGGACCCCGTGGCCCGGATTGCCGAAGTTGGGCACGTCCGGAGCCTCGTGGAGCGCCCTGCCCACGCCGTGGCCCACCAGATCCCTTACCACGCCGAAGCCGTTTTCCTCGGCGAGGGTCTGGACCGCATGGCCGATGTCGCCGATGCGGTTGCCGGCCACGGCCATGGCCGCTCCCCGGAAAAAGCATTCCCGGGTCACATCCATGAGCTTGCGGGCCTTATCGCTGACATTGCCAACGGCGAAGGTTCTGGCGGCGTCGCCGTGGTAGCCCTTGTAGCAGGCTCCCACATCGACGCTGACTATGTCGCCTTCCCGAAGGATGTTCCGACGGGAGGGTATGCCGTGAACCACCACCTCGTTGGGTGAGATGCAGCAACAGGCCGGAAAGCCGTGATAGCCCTTGAAGGAGGGCGTGGCGCCGTGGGAGGTTATGACCTTCTCCACCGCCGCGTCGAGCTCCGCCGTGGATATGCCCGGACGGACCACCTCGGCGGCCTTTTCCAGCGCGGCGGCCACGATCTTGCCCGCCTCGGCCATTTTTTCTATGTCGGTTTTTGTCTTAATTGTTATCATTACTCTACCCCAAGAGCCTCGAGCACATTTTTTGTAGTGTCGGCCAGCTCCTCACAGCCCTTTGCTGTGCGCAGGAGGCCGCGCTCCTGATAGAAGCGCCTGAGGGGCTCGGTCTGGGCGTGGTAAACGCTGAGCCGCTCCCTGATAGCCTCGGGCACGTCGTCAGCCCGGGTTATCAAATCGCCGCCGCACTTGTCACACTTGCCCTCGACCTTGGGGGGATTGAACTTCACGTGGTAGGGGGCGGCGCACTTGCCGCACTCACGGCGTCCGCTGAGACGCTCCACAATGGCCTCATCCTCCACCCTAATCTCAAGGGCGCAGTCAAGACTGATGCCCATGCTCTCCATGGCCTCGGCCTGGGGGATAGTGCGGGGAAAGCCGTCAAGGATATATCCGGCCTCACAGTCGGGCTCGGCAATGCGTTCCTTCACCATTGAAATCACCACATCGTCGGGAACCAGGTCGCCCTTGGCTATGAAATCCTGAACCGCCAGTCCCAGAGGTGTCTGTTCACTGATCGCTTTTCTGATTATTGCGCCGGTGGAAATGTGGGTTATGCCAAAGCGCTTTTCAAGCAGCTCGGCCTGAGTGCCCTTTCCGCCGCCGGGAGGTCCCATAATTGTGATTTTCATTTTTCCGTCCTCGCTTCGGCTTACTCAAGGAAGCCCTTGTAGTGCCGCATGAGCATCTGGCTTTCGAGCTGCTTAACGGTTTCGAGGGCAACGCCTACAACGATGAGCAGGCTGGTGCCGGTGAGGGCCAGAGCGCTGAGGTTGGATACATATCTGGAAAATATCTCGCTGATAACGATGGGAAGCACGGCCACGATGCCAAGGAAGCAGGCGCCCACAAGGGTTATTCTGGAAAGCACCTTGGATATATAATCCGTGGTGGGTCTGCCGGGACGCAGGCCGGGGATCATACCGTTATTACGCTTGATGTTGTTGGATACCTCGATGGGATTGAAGGTGATGGACGTATAGAAATACGTGAAACCAACTATCAGCAGGAAGTATACAACGGGATAGAATATTTTGCTGACGATGCCGCCGTTGCCGATAATAAAGGAGGCGATCCGCGCAAGAACGCTGGATTCGGTCCGGCTGAAGAGAGTGGCAAGGGTGGCGGGGAAGGTCATGATGCTCATGGCGAAGATGATGGGAATAACGCCGGCCATGGCGACCTTGATGGGAATGAAGGTGGACTGGCCGCCGTACATCTTACGGCCAACAACGCGCTTGGCGTACTGTACGGGGATCCTGCGCTCGGCCTCGTTTACCAGCACCACGAAGGCAATGGAGGCGATGACGTAGATGAGCAGGAGGATGAGCATCCACCACTGGTTACGGCCGCCGGACATATAGGAGTTCCAGGCGGAAATAGCCATATTGGGAACGCGGCATACGATGCCGGCGAAGATCAGCATGGAAATGCCGTTGCCGATGCCCTTACCGGTGATTTCCTCGCCCAGCCACATAAGGAAGGCGGTACCGGCGGTGAAGGACACGATAATGGTGAGCATTACCAGCCAGTGAGGGATACCGCTCACGTTGGAAACGGCGCCCTGGTTGTTCAGTGTGAGTGCCAGACCCCAGGCCTGAAGGGCCGAAAGGGCTACTGTTACATAACGGGTGATCTTGGTTATCTTTTTTCTGCCCTCTTCACCCTCCTTGCTCATACGCTCAAGGGCGGGGATAGCCACGCACAGGAGCTGCATGATGATGGAGCTGTTGATGTAGGGGGTGATGGACATGGCGAATATCGTCGCGTTGGACAGGCTGCCGCCGGAGAAGGTATCCAGCAGGTTGAACAGTGTGCTGCCGGTACCGTTGCCGGCTATCCAGTTGGAAACCACGGTGGCGTCCAGCCACGGAACGGGGATAACGCTGCCCAGCCGGAATATTACAAGCATTAAAAGAGTGTAAAGTATCTTTTTTCTTAAATCGGGGACCTTCCATGCATTACGAAGTGTTTCGAGCACTTTAGATCACCTCCGCCGTACCGCCGGCCGCCGCTATCTTTTCGGCCGCGCCCTTGGTAACTCTGGCGGCCTTAACCGTCAGCTTCCTGGTGAGTTCTCCTCTGCCGAGAATTACGACGCCGTCCATTACTTTGGAGATAACACCTGCCTCCTTAAGAGCGGCGGCGTCAACAACGGCCCCGTCCTCGAACCTGTTAAGCTCGGAAACATTCACTTCCACATAGGACTTTGCGAATATATTATTGAAGCCTCTCTTGGGCAAACGTCTGTACAAAGGCATCTGGCCGCCTTCAAAGCCGGGCCTTACACCGCCGCCGGAGCGGGCGTTCTGACCCTTGTGGCCGCGGCCGGCCGTCTTGCCGTTGCCGGAGCCGGGACCTCTGCCCTTTCTCTTGGACTCGGTCTTGCTGCCGGGTACGGGACTAAGCTCGTAAAGTTTCATTTGCCACACCTCCTTTAGATTTCTTCAACTGTTACAAGGTGACTTACCCTGTTGACCATGCCTCTCATCTGAGGGGTGTCATTCTTGAGTACAACGTCACGTATTTTTTTCAGACCCAGAGCCTCAACAGTGGCTATCTGGTCGGCCTTGCGGCCGATTGTGCTCTTGACGAGCGTTATTTTAAGCTGTGCCATTGTCATGCCCTCCTTACAGCTCGCTGACATCCTTGCCCCTGAGGCGCGCCACGTCTTCGGCGTTCTTCAGTGAGGCCAGGCCCTGCATGGTAGCGCGTACCACGTTGGTGGGGTTGTTGCTGCGGAGGCACTTTGTCCGGATATTCTTGATACCCGCGGCCTCCATCACCGCGCGGACACTGCCGCCGGCGATGATACCGGTACCTTCTTTAGCGGGCATGATGAGTACCCGGCCCGCGCCGAACTCGCCGGTGATCTCGTGAGGAATGGTATCCTCCACAAGGGGAACGGAAATCATATTTTTCTTGGCGTCCTCAATTCCCTTGCGGATAGCGTCGGGAACTTCTGCCGCCTTACCCATGCCGCAGCCTACGTTACCCTTTCCGTCGCCTACGACCACAAGAGCGCTGAAGCGCATTGTGCGGCCGCCCTTGACGGTCTTGGCTACGCGGTTGAGTCTTACGACCTTTTCAATGAGCTCAACGCCGTTGGCGTCGCCCTTATCTCTGTCGCGGCGGTCGCGGCGCTCTCCTCTGGGACGGTCGCCCCGGGGTGCGCGGTCGCCTCTGGGAGCTCTGTCTCCACGGGCGGGACGCTGTTCGGTCTTCTGCTCGGTCTGCTGCTGTGTATTCTGCTCGTTTATCTGTTCTGCCATGATCTCTTCCTCCCTCCTTAGAATTCGAGGCCGCCCTCACGGGCGCCTTCCGCCAGGGCAGCTACGCGACCGTGATAGATGTAGCCGCTGCGGTCAAATACAACCGATGTGATGCCTGCCGCCTTGGCCTTCTCGGCCACGGCCTGACCGACCTTTTTGGCGGCCTCCACATTTCCGCCGTACTCGCCCTTGAATTCCAGGCTGGAAGCGGATACCAGGGTCACGCCCTTTTCGTCGTCGATGATCTGGGCATACATATTGTTAAGGCTCCGGAATACGTTGAGACGGGGACGCTGAGCTGTACCGACAATCTTATTACGTATGCGGCGATGTCTCTTGAGCCGCGCCTTATTACTGTTGGGCTTACTAATCATCTCGCCAATCTCCTCTCTTATTTCTTAGCCTTACCGGCCTTGCCTTCCTTGCGGATGATATGCTCGGAGACATACTTGATGCCCTTGCCCTTATAAGGCTCGGGTCCTCTCTTCTCCCTTATCTCCGCGGCGACCTGGCCTACGGTCTGCTTATCGGCGCCCTTGACAACGATGCTTGTCTGAGAGGGGCACTCGATGGTAATTCCCTCAACGGGAGTGTACTCAACCGGATGGGAATAGCCCAGGTTGAGAACCAGGGTCTTGCCCTGCATCTGGGCACGGTAGCCGACGCCGTTTATCTCAAGCTCCTTCTTGAAGCCGTCGGTAACGCCGACAACCATATTGTGCAGCAGGCTGCGGGTAAGACCGTGAAGGCTCTTGTGGGCCTTGTCCTCGCTGGGACGGGCAACGGTAACAACACCGGCCTCCTGCTTTATTATCATATCACCGTGGAGCTGCTTGGTGAGGGTGCCATGGGGGCCCTTTACAGTCACCACATTACCTTCGGCAATGTCAACGGTAACTCCGGCCGGCACGGTGATAGGCATTCTTCCTATTCTTGACATAATATCATCACCTGAATCCTTCCACTACCATACGATAGCAAGAACTTCACCGCCGATTTTCTCCGCTCTTGCTTTCTTATCTGTCATAACGCCCTTGGACGTTGAAACTATAGCCACGCCGAGGCCCTTAAGCACATAAGGGATCTCCTCCCTGCCGGCGTATACTCTCAGGCCGGGCTTGGAAATTCTCTTAAGGCCGGAGATGACCTTTTCATTGTTTTTTCCGTACTTAAGAACTATATGAATGGTTCCCTGATTTCCGTCGTCCACCACGTCAAAGCTCTTGATATAGCCTTCGTCAAGAAGTATCTGAGCGATGGCCTTCTTCATGTTGGAAGCGGGAACATCAACTGCTTTATGCTTCGCGGAGTTTGCATTGCGAATGCGGGTGAGCATATCCGCGATAGGATCTGTGATTTGCATGAGTAAACCTCCTTTTCCAAAAGCTTATATTTTACCAGCTTGCCTTCTTGACGCCGGGAATCTGACCTTTGTACGCCAGCTCTCTGAAGCAGATACGGCATACGCCGTACTTGCGAAGATAGGCGTGGGGCCGGCCGCAGATCTTGCAGCGGTTGTAAGCGCGGGTGCTGAACTTGGGCCGACGCTGCTGCTTCAGTATCATTGACTTCTTAGCCATTATCTCTTACCTCCTTAGCCTCTGGTGAAGGGTGCGCCGAGGAGCGTAAGCAGCTCGCGGCCCTCTTCGTCTGTCTTAGCCGTGGTAACAAATATTATATCCATGCCCCTGATCTTGTCAATCTTGTCATAGTCGATTTCGGGGAAAATGAGCTGTTCCTTAACGCCCAGGGAGTAATTGCCGCGGCCGTCAAAAGCGTTGGGATTGATGCCGCGGAAGTCTCTTACACGGGGAAGAGCCACATTGAAAAGGCGGTCTACGAACTCGTACATCTTCTCGCCCCGAAGGGTTACCTTGACGCCGATGTTCATGCCCTGACGGATCTTGAAGTTAGCCACGCTCTTCTTAGCCTTGGTGACAACGGGCTTTTGACCGGTGATCTTGGCCAGGTCGCCGGCGGCCGCGTCGATGACCTTGGGATTTTCCTTGGCCTCGCCCAGACCGATGTTGACAACTATCTTCTCAAGCTTGGGAATCTGCATGGTGCTCTTGTATCCGAACTTCTTGAAGAGGGCGGGAGCAACCTCATTCTGATAAAGTGTTTTTACATTAGACATGGTTACTGCCTCCTTTCAATTACTTCTCAAAGGTCTCGCCGCACTTCTTGCACACGCGGACCTTCGTTCCGTCGCTGAGGACGGTGTAGCCTATTCTGGTGGCCTGACGGCACTTGTCGCAAACGTGCATTACGTCGGAGGCGCTGATGGGGGTCTCCTGATGGATGATGCCGCCGATGTCGCCCTGCCGGCGGGGCCTTTTGTGCTTGGTGGCCATGCTTACGCCTTCAACAACCACGCGGTTGTGATCCTTGTCCACGCTGAGCACCTTGCCCTTTTTGCCTTTATCCTCACCGCTGATTACCACAACGGTGTCATTTTTCTTAATATGAATATTATTCATTTATGCCTTACCTCCCATTAGAGAACCTCGGGAGCAAGGGAGAGGATCTTCATATAGTCATGGTCTCTCAACTCTCTTGCGACCGGTCCAAATATACGGGTACCCCTGGGGTTTTTATCGTCTCTGATGATGACGGCGGCGTTTTCGTCAAACTTGATGTAGGTGCCGTCGGCCCGGCGCACGCCCTTGCGGCTGCGCACGATAACGGCCTTTACGACCTCGCCCTTCTTGACCATTCCGCCGGGAGCCGCTTTCTTGACCGAAGCGACCACAACATCACCAATATTGCCATATCTTCTGAGGGAGCCGCCAAGCACCCGGATGCACATAAGCTCCTTGGCGCCCGTGTTGTCGGCAACCTTTAACAGAGTCTGCTGTTGGATCATGTATTATTCACTCCTTCTTTCCTTAGAAAAGGATTACTTCGCCTTCTCTACGATCTCCACTAATCTCCATCTCTTGTCGTGGCTGAGAGGACGGGTCTCCATAACCTTAACGCGGTCGCCCGGCTTGCAGGCGTTCTCCTCATCGTGGGCCTTTATCCTCACGGTTCTCTTTACAACCTTACCATAGAGAGGGTGTTTTACGCTGTCCTCGATGGCAACTACGATGGTCTTATCCATTTTGTCACTGACCACCTTGCCTATTCTTACCTTACGATAATTTCTTTCAGACATATCAGTTCCTCCTTCCTATGCTTAGTTCAGCCCCAGCTCTTTTTCGCGGATAACCGTATTTACCTTGGCGATATCCTTCTTTGTGGCGGAAATGCTAAGGGGATTACTGAGGTTATTTGTCGCGTGCTGAAATCTCAGGTTGAAAAGCTGTTTCTTGAGGTCCGCAAGCTTTACCTGCAGCTCCTCGGGACTCATGTCACGGATCTCGTTAATTTTCATTAGCTTCAGCCTCCGTTTCCTCTGCTTCGCGGGCGACGAACTTGCACTTGATGGGGAGCTTGTGCATGGCGAGACGAAGAGCCTCCTTGGCCACGTCCTCGGCCACGCCGCCGATCTCAAACATTACTCTGCCGGGCTTTACCACGGCTACCCAGTACTCGGGAGAGCCCTTACCGCTGCCCATTCGGGTTTCGGCAGGCTTCTCGGTGATGGGCTTGTCGGGGAAAATCTTGATCCAAACCTGACCGCCGCGCTTGGTATAACGGGTCATGGCGATACGGGCGGCCTCTATCTGATTGCTGGTGATCCATGCGGGCTCCAGAGCCTGAAGGCCGTAATCGCCGTAGGATACCTTGTTGCCCCGCTGGGCCGTGCCGGTGAGGCGGCCGCGGAACTGCTTTCTGTGCTTAACTCTTTTGGGCATTAACATTATTTGCGTCCCCCTTCCTGAGGTCTCTTCTTGCTCTCGGGAAGTATTTCGCCCTTGTAGATCCATACCTTGCAGCCTATCTTGCCATAGGTGGTGTTGGCCTCGGCAAAGCCGTAGTCAATGTCTGCGCGCAGGGTCTGAAGGGGAATTGTTCCTTCATGATACTGTTCGGTTCTGGCGATTTCGGCGCCGCCCAGACGGCCGGAGCACATGGTCTTGATGCCCTTGGCGCCAAATCTCATGCTTCCGCGCATGGCGCCCTTCATGGCGCGGCGGAAGGATACGCGCTTCTCAAGCTGGGCGGCGATGCCCTCGGCCACGAGCTGAGCGTTGAGCTCGGGCTGCTTGATCTCGGCGATATTGATATACACCTGCTTATCGGTGAGCTTGGAGACCTCGGCCTTCAGCTTCTCGATATTCTCGCCCTTGGGGCCTATTACCAGGCCGGGCTTTGCGGTGTGAACGGTAATGCGCAGGGTGTTGGCCTTCTTCTCGATCTCGATGCGGGAAACACCCACGCTGTAAAGCTTTTTCTTAAGGAAATTACGGATTTTGTAGTCCTCTACAAGATTGTCTCCGAACGCGCCGTCCGCGGCGTACCATCTGGAGTCCCAATCCTTGATAATGCCTACTCTTATTCCGTGTGGATTAACTTTCTGACCCATAACTACGCCTCCCTTACTCTTTCTCTTTTACAACGATTGTGATGTGACTGGTTCTCTTCATGATGCGGAACGCTCTGCCCTGGGCCCGGGGACGGATCCTCTTGAGTGTGGGGCCCTCGTTGGCGTATATCTCGGAGATATAGAGCTTGTCGCCGCTCATGCCGAAGTTGTTTTCGGCGTTGGCCACAGCGCTGCCAAGGAGCTTTATCAGAAGCTCGCTGGCGGCCTTGGGAGTATTGTAAAGGATACCCATGGCTTCGTTTACGGGCTTGTTCCTGATGAGGTCATTTACAATCTTGACTTTTCTGGGGGATATGCGAGCATAGCGCAGCACAGCCCTGGCTTCTTTATTAGCCTCCATTTGTTATTGTCCTCCTTACTTTAATTGCTCTACTTGGAGCTCTTAGCGCCCTGATGGCCCCGATAGGTCCTGGTGGGAGCAAACTCGCCGAGCTTGTGTCCTACCATATCCTCGGTCACATATACGGGGACGTGCTTGCGTCCGTCGTGAACCGCGATGGTGTGGCCGACGAATTCAGGGAATATAGTGGAGCTGCGGGACCAGGTCTTAAGGACTCTCTTCTCTCCCGCTTGGTTCATAGCTTCAACTCTTGCCAAAAGCTTGGGTTCCACGAAGGGACCCTTTTTCAAAGATCTGCTCATACTTTCATTCCTTTCTTATTGCGCCGTCGGCTTATTTCTGCTTGCGGCTCTTAACAATGAACTTGTTGGAAGCCTTCTTATGCTTACGGGTCTTAAGACCAAGGGCGGGCTTACCCCAGGGAGTAACGGGAGAGGGCATACCAACGGGCGATTTGCCTTCGCCGCCGCCGTGCGGGTGGTCGTTGGGGTTCATTACAACGCCGCGGACAACAGGTCTCCAGCCCATGTGGCGCTTTCTGCCGGCGCTGCCGAGAGAAACGTTCTCGTGGTCGAGGTTGCCGACCTGGCCCACGGTGGCCTTGCAAACCAGGCTCACCATACGAACCTCGCCGCTGGGGAGACGCACCTGAGCGTAGCCGTTCTCCTTGGCCATCAGCTGAGCGCTGGCGCCGGCGGCACGTACAAGCTGGGCGCCCTTGCCGGGCTGAAGCTCGATGTTGTGGATAACTGTACCCACGGGAATAGATGCCAGGGGAAGGGTGTTGCCGGGACGGATGTCCGCGTGCTCGCCGGTCTCCAGCACGTCGCCCACACCGACGCCGTTGGGAGCGATGATGTATCTCTTCTCCCCGTCCTCATACTGAACGAGGGCGATGTTGGCGCTGCGGTTGGGGTCATATTCGATGGCGATAACATTGGCGGTCATGCCGACCTTATCGCGCTTGAAGTCGATAACTCTGTATTTTCTCTTTACGCCGCCGCCGCGGTGACGGACGGTGATCCTGCCGTAAGAGTTCCTGCCGGCCTTGGACTTGAGGGGCTTAAGAAGGGACCGCTCGGGAGTGGTCTTGGTGATCTCCTCAAAGGTGGAGACAGTCATCTGTCTGCGGGCAGGAGAGGTAGGCTTATACTTCTTTATTGCCATTTGTTTTCACTCCTATCTGATTACATTAAGCCGTCAAAGAACTCGATGGTCTTGCTGTCCTCGGTGATCTTAACGATAGCCTTCTTCCAGTCGGGTCTCTTGCCGGAATTGGCGCCCATGCGCTTGATCTTGCCAAGCACCCGCATTGTGGTGACCTTCTCGACCTTCACGCCGAAGATTTCCTCCACGGCCTTCTTGATCTCGATCTTGTTGGCCTCCGGAGCAACCTCGAAGGTGTACTTCCGGTCGGCCATCTGATCCATGGAGTGCTCGGTGATTATAGGTCTTTTAACTATATCGTAGGAATTCATTACGCATATACCTCCTCAAGTCTGGAGAGGGCTTCCTTGGCGAGGACAAGCTTGTCGTGGGCCAGTACGGAGTAAACGTTCATCATTCCCACATAGGAGGCGTCAACGCCCTCGATGTTTCTGGCGGAAAGATATACGTTCTTTTCCATGTCGGCCGTTACGATAAGGGCCTTCTCGCTTACGCCCATTTCTTTGAGCATGGCGGCTATGGTCTTGGTCCTAGCCTCGTCCATGGCAAGGCCCTCCACAACGTAAACGCTGTTCTCCTCGGCCTTGCTGCTGAGAGCGCTTACCATAGCCAGCTTTTTAACCTTCTTATTAAGGTTGTAGGAGTAATCTCTGGGCTTGGGGCCTAAAGCCACGCCGCCCTTTGTCCACTGGGGAGCCCTTGTGGAGCCCTGTCTGGCACGGCCGGTGCCCTTCTGTCTGAAGGGCTTCTTGCCGCCGCCGCTGACCTCGGTACGGGTCTTGGTGCTCTGGGTGCCCTGTCTCTGGTTAGCAAGGTAGTTCACAACGCTGTCGTGAAGAACGCTCCTGTTGACCTCCGCGCCGAAAACCGCCGCGTTGAGCTCAACCTCGCCCACCTTGCTGCCCTGCAAATTATATAATCCTGCTGTAGGCATTTATTAGCATCTCCTTTCCGTTTAGGCCTTTAAGCCTTTACTGTATTCTTGATGGTGACGATGCCGCCCCGGGGTCCGGGAACAGCGCCTCTAACAAGGATGAGGTTCCGTTCGGTATCTACTCTCACAACATCCAGATTCTGGACGGTGACTCTCTCGGCGCCCATGTGGCCGGGGAGCTTCTTGCCCTTCATAACTCTGGAGGGAGTGGAGCAGGCGCCCATGGAGCCGGGATGACGGTGAACGGGGCCGGTACCGTGGGTCTCCTTAAGTCTGTGGGTGCCGAAGCGCTTGATAACGCCGGCGTAGCCCTTACCCTTGCTGGTGCCGGTAACATCGACTCTGTCGCCCTCGGCGAAGACGTCGCACTTGATCTCGTCGCCCACGTTAAGGCCGCTTATGTCGGCCAGACGCAGCTCCTTGAGCACCTTGCGTACACTGACGCCGGCCTTCTTGAAATGGCCGCGCTCAGCCTGATTGGAACGCTTTTCCTTTTTGTCGCCGAAGCCTACCTGAACCGCCTCATAGCCGTCGGTCTCGACGGTCTTCTTCTGAACGACGGGGCAGGGGCCCGCTTCGATAACAGTAACGGGAATTACCTTGCCTGCGGGGTCGAAAATCTGAGTCATGCCGATTTTCTTACCTACGATTGCCTTCTGCATAAAATTGTCCTCCTTATTCGGTTATTGGTTGACCCTTTGGGCCAACATTACCTTGGGGTAACCCAAGCTTACTTGCTCTTGTCAATGAGCTTGACGTCGATGCTCACGCCTGCGGGAACGTCCAGCTTGCCGAGAGCTTCCATCGTCTTGGGGGTGGGATTGAGAATATCGATCAATCTCTTGTGGGTTCTCTGCTCGAACTGCTCACGGCTGTCCTTATCCTTGTGGACGGCGCGGAGAATGGTAACGATTTCCTTTTCGGTGGGCAGAGGGATGGGACCGGAGACTGTGGAGCCTGTTCTCCTGGCTGTTTCCACGATTTTTTCCGCGGACTGGTCAAGAAGAACGTGGTCGTAACCCTTGATCCTGATTCTCATTTTTTGCTTTGCTGCCATACATGTGCCTCCTAAATAAAATAAAATTAAGTTATTTGTGACTCATGCGACACCTGTACATAGCGCCGGGCGTTTCACCCTTTGCCATACTAAAACCCGGACGCTGAGATCCGGGTACTACATGAAGATGGGCGCGGGAACCGTAGTCCCATCATCGAAGAATCGATGCACGCAAAGCTTTATCATGTTGTACAGTGACTGCCGCCCGGCTTCGGTGAGCCGGACATTCTCCACGGAAAAACCCGGCCTTTTGCCGGCAACCTCCCGCTTCATCGTATGTCATGTCACAGCTTTAATATTATACCTCAGCCGCCAAAATTTTGCAAGGCATTTTGTAAATTTTTTTTGATATTTTTAAATTTCGTTAGAACTGCACAAAAATAGTTGTATATATTTATGCAGTTTTGGGCAGTTTTGCGGTATGCGTGGCAGTAACTTGGGAACATAATTTACGTTGTTTGCCGTCACTGACATAAACGTATCGTTAAATTTTCTTTTTTTACGGACTTCCCTTGACAAATACGCATTAAATGCGTATAATGTAATCATAAGGGGGATTTATATGAAAAGGCGCGACCTGATAAAGCTGTTGGAACAGAACGGCTGGCGCTTTAAACGCGAAGGCGGCAGCCACGATATTTATACCAACGGTTCAGCATCCGAGCCTATACCGCGGCACCGTGAGATAGACGAGGAACTGGCAAAATCCATTATAAGAAAATACGGTCTCAAAAAGTAAGGAGTTGATTTTTATGAAAAACTCATATCCCATAAAGATCCGCAAGGGCAAAACCCATCTCATAGCAGACCTCGTGGATTTCAACTCAAGCACACAGGGGGAAAACCTCACCGAGGTAATTGAAATGGCGCGGGACGCCATCGGACTGCTGGGCATAGATATGGAGGACGACGGCAAAGCTTTGCCGATTCCGTCCGACATAACCTCCGTTGAACTTTGCGAAGGGGAAATTTCCACCCTCGTTGATGTGGACTTTACCGAATACCGCCGCAAGAACGACCTTCGCTCGGTGAAAAAGAATTGTACTATCCCGTCATGGCTCAACGCGGAGGCGGAAAAGGCACATATCAACTTTTCCGCGGTTCTTCAGGAAGCGCTGAAGCAAAGACTGCGGCTGCAATAATTTCGGTACAAAAATTATCTGAAGCTTTTATATCAAAAAACGACTGTCCTTGCCGAACAGCCGTTTTTTCAATTACTTTATCCAGCTCTTACTTTATCCAGCTCTCGTCGCTGGGGTTATCCCTGAACTTAAGTATCTTCGCGCCGTCCTCGGCCTTAATGTATCCGTCGGCGGCGGCAACCTCAACTACCGCGTCGATATTTGACAGGCTTACATTCTTTACCTCCGCCTCGGCCAGACGCTCGATGCCCTTCTTCATGCCGTAGGTGAAGATGCTGGCTATGCCAAGGACATCGGCCCCGGCCTCACGGAGAACCTTCACCACCTCAAGGACGCTGCCGCCGGTGGAGATAAGATCCTCGACAACAACCACCTTCTGACCCGGCTCCAGCTTGCCCTCGATCTGGTTAGCGCGGCCGTGATCCTTGGCTCCGCCGCGGACATAGCCCATGGGCAGGCCCATGAGATGGGCGGTTATGGCGGCGTGGGCGATGCCGGCGGTGGAAGTGCCCATGAGCACCTCAACGTCAGGATAGTTGGCCTTGATGACCTCCACAAGGCCCTCCTCCACCTGAGTGCGCACCTCCGGCGCCGTAAGTGTCAGGCGGTTGTCGCAGTAGATGGGGCTCTTGATGCCGCTGGCCCATGTGAAGGGCTGCTCAGGCCGCAGGAACACCGCCCCGATGGACAATAACGCCTTGGCGATTTTCTTTTCCATAATATCATCCTTTCTGTAATTTTAATTATCAATATAATAGAAATGACTGCCCCGTAATATTCCTAATTCCTCATTCCTAACTCCTAATTCTATTCTCATCCTTCCTCGCGGCGTACATACTCCGTTCCGTCGAGGGTGAGGGTATCACCGTCCAGCGCAACATCCGCCTTTCGATCCTCTGTGACGGGCAGACGTTCAAAGCTTATTTCGCCCGAATCGTCAAAGGTGTATTTGTCCCGCATCCGCAGCTCAATCTTTCCGCCGGAAAGCCCAAACTCCCCGTTTTCCGAGGAAAGCTCGCCGGGGCCGAAGTCAGCGTACCTTATCTCATAGGTTCCGTCCTCGCCGAAATACACCGTGGCGGCGGAGTTTTCCCAGACGCCGGAAATGTCGGCTGGCTCCAGCTTTTGGCCGCAGGCAGTTAAGCAAACGAGAACGGAGAGAATTAAAAGCAGTTTCTTCATTTTAAAATACCCATTTTTAATGAGGAATGAGGAGTGAGGAATTAGGAATAAGCCTGTTTACGGTATATATATGCAGTGCAACTGCCGCACCGATATTCTTTATTTCTCATTCCTAATCTCTAATTTCCCACTCGTATTCCTTCACCATTTCCGCCCGAATGTAGTCCCTTTCGCCGGAAACGGACTCAATATAGTAGTGAGGTATTAGGAATAAGCTCATTTACGGTATCAATGACAGACAGTATAACTGCCGCGCCGATATTCCTCATCCCTCACTCCTAATTCCTAATTTTTCACTCGTATTCCTTCACCATTTCCGCCCGAAGGTAGCCCCTTTCGCCGGAAACGGACTCGATATAGTATCCTCTGGAATAGTAGAAGCGCACTATTTCCGCCAGCTTGGCGGCGGTGTGGAGTCTCGCCCGCTTCATGCCGCGGCCCTTCGCCAGCATATCAGCCACATTGGACAGAGCCTTGCCTATACCGTTGTTCCGGTACTGACGGCTGACCCCGAAGCGGCTGACATAGACGGTCTTTGAACCGTCGTCAAAGGTGAGGCGCAGACTGCCAACCACCGTATCGCCCAAATAGGCCACTATGACGGTCTTTTCGCCGATGTCCCGCCGCACGTCCTCAACGGTCTCGTGCAGTGCCTCAATGTCGCTGAGCCCGGCCATCTCACAGTATTTGCGGAAGGCCTCCCGGGTTATGGAATAAATGGCCTCCGCGTCGGCCTCGGTGGCCATGCGTATCTGAAACACTCCGTCCATGAGCTGTTCTCCCCCGCCGCAAGGCGGCGCAATTCCTAATTTCTAATTTGCCATCAGCTGTGCCATGACGGCCTTTTGTGCGTGGAGCCGGTTTTCCGCCTCGTCGAAAATCACGCTGTGAGGGCCGTCTATGACCTCTTCGGTGACCTCAAAGCCCCGATAGGCCGGCAGACAGTGGAGGAATATGGCGTCATCCTTCGCCTTGGCAAAAAGCTCTCCGTTGACCTGATAGCCCTCAAAATCCTTGATGCGTTGGGCCTTTTCCGCCTCCTGACCCATGGAGCACCAGGTGTCGGTGCAGACCACGTCCGCGCCGGTGATGGCCTCGACGGGATCGTGAGTGACGGTCACCTTAACGCCGGTGGCCTTGGCGTCGTTTTTGGCGTTCTCAACAACCTCAGCGCTGCACTCGTAGCCCTCCGGCGTGGCTATGGCAACATCTATACCCACCTTGGCGCAACCGTAGAGATAGGAGTGGGCCATATTGTTGCCGTCGCCGATATAGGCCAGCTTAAGGCCCTGAAGCTTACCCTTCTTCTCCGCGACGGTCTGGAGGTCGGCCAGCACCTGACAGGGATGCACAAGGTCGGTGAGGCCGTTTATCACGGGCACGCCGCCGTATTTGGCAAGATCCTCCACGTCGGACTGCTTGAAGGTGCGTATCATTATGCCGTCCACATAGCGGCCCAGCACGTTGGCCGTGTCGTAAATCGTCTCACCCCGGCCCAGCTGAATGTCGGCGGAGGACAGGAAAATTCCCTGACCGCCCAGCTGGTAGATGCCGGTTTCGAAGGAGACCCGGGTGCGGGTGGAGGACTTGGTGAATATCATGGCCAAGGTCTTGCCCTCCAAAATGTGGTGCTTCACCCCGGCCTTAAGCTCCTTTTTGAGCTTGTCGGCCAGAGCGAGGGTTTCCAAAATATCGTCGGTGCTCCAGTCGTGGAGCGTCAGTAAATGCTTCTGATTCATGCCAATGCCTCCCCAAGCTTTGCGATAAAAATGTCTATATCCGTTTTGGAAATGATGAGGGGCGGGAGTATCCGCAGGGTGTGACCGCCCACACAGCCCACCAGCACCCGATCCTCAAAGAGCTTTTTCTGAACCTCCGCCGCCCGGCCCTGGGGCATCTGAAGGCCGATCATCAGGCCCTTGCGGCGTATTTCCAAAATATCGGATGAATTAAGGGCCTTTACCCTGTCTTCAAAATAATCCCCCATTTTGCGGACGTTGTCAAGAATATTTTCCTTTTCAAAAGCCTCGAAAACCGCCATGCCCGCCGCCGTGGCAAGGGGATTGCCGCCGAAGGTGCCGCCGTGGTCGCCGGGCTCGAAGCCCTTCGCCACGGACTCCTTCGCGCACAGTGCCCCGATGGGGACGCCGTTACCCAAGGCCTTGGCCAGAGTGAAGATGTCGGGCTCCACAGGCGTGGTCTGGTAGGCGAACATCTCTCCGGTGCGTCCCATACCGGTCTGAACCTCGTCGAAGATCAACAGGATGTCCCGTTCGTCGCAGAGCTTGCGCACTTTGAGCAGATACTCGTCGGTGCAGATATGGACGCCGCTTTCGCCCTGAACGGCCTCAAGCATGATGGCGCAGGTCTTGTCGGTGACGGCGGCTTCCAGCCCCTCAAAGTCGTTGATGTCCACGTGCTTTATGCCGGGGACGAGGGGCTTGTAGGGCTTCTGATACTTGGGCTGGCCGGTGGCGGCCACGGTGGCCAGCGTACGGCCGTGGAAGGAGTTGTTGAGGGTGATTATCTCGTACTTCTCCCTGCCCTGTTTATAATAGTAGATTTTCGCCAGCTTCATGGCGCCCTCGTTGGCCTCGGCGCCGCTGTTGCAGAAGAACACACGGTCGGCCACGGAGCAGTCGCATATCTTCTTCGCCAGCAGGGCCTGATTTTTTATGTAGTAAAGGCTGGAGGTGTGGAGGAGCTTGCCCACCTGCTCCTGAACGGCCTTGGTAAAGCTCTCGTGACAGTGGCCCAGGGCCGTCACCGCTATGCCGGCGAACATATCCATGTAGTCCTGTCCGTCCTCGGTGTAGAGGTACATTCCCTTGCCGTGGTCGAAGGCCACGGGCAGACGCTTGCCAAAGGTGTTCATGTAGTATTTTTCGTCAACAGCCATGATTTCCTGTAAAGTCATGGTAAATTCACCCCTTGGGAAATAAAATATGTATTATTATACACCTAAATTTATAATTATGCAATAGGAAAATGAAAATTTTTTCAGATTTTTAAGATTTATTTTTCCCATACTTTAAATTGAGCCCCGCGGCGGCATAAAGGTAAATAACTCACAACGTAATCTGGAGGCACGGGGCTGTCCAAAAAAATCGTGCAGAACGGACGAAAATCAGCCCGCGCAGGCGGCCCCTCCCGACGAGCAGGCCCTCCCGACGGCGTACACAGGTACGCCGAGTGGTGATTTTCGTTCGTAGTTCAAGGGCATAAATTACAAGAAAAACCGTCTTTTTCTCGTAAAAAGGCGGTTTTTCCACATTAATTCACAATTTTGATTCTATTGACGAGTTTTCAAAACATGAATTTGGCTTAAATAAACGCTTTCAGCCCTTGAACGGTCTGCGCCATTTTTTTACAGCCTTATGTATCTCACATTCCTCTGAGGAAACTGGGTATGTCTGGAATATCGTCGGTGGCCGCAAGATTTTTCTTGAGAATATCCTTTGCACCACCCTTAAAGAAATCGTCCTTCTTGTTGGTCTTGGCCTGTCCGAGACCGGTGGCGATGACGGTGATGCGTATCTCGTCCTCAAGGTCGGGATCGATGGTGGCGCCGAAAATAACGTTGGCCTCGTCGTCCACCGACTGACGGATTATGGTGGCCGCCTGATTTACCTCGTTGATGGCCATGTTGTAACCGCCCACAAAATTGATGAGCACACCGGTGGCTCCCTCGATGGTGGTATCCAGGAGAGAACTTCTGATGGCGTCCTGAGCGGCCTTTTCGGCACGGTTCTCGCCGCCGGCGGTACCGATGCCCATGTGGGCCAGACCGGCGTCCTTCATGACGGAGGTAACGTCGGCAAAGTCAACATTGATAAGACCGGCCTGTGTAATGAGGTCGGCTATGCCCTGTACGCCGTGACGGAGCACCTCGTCAGCGCTGAAAAACGCGTCCTGAAGTGTGGTCTTGGGGTTGCTGATGTCGAGGAGCTTGTCGTTGGGTATAACTATCATGGTGTCAACACAGTTCCTGAGCTGCTCGATACCCTCCTCAGCCTGAAGCATACGGCGCTTGCCCTCAAATTCAAAGGGCTTTGTCACGATAGCCACAGTGAGGACATTCTGCTCCTTGGCCGCCTCGGCCACGATCGGAGCCGCGCCCGTGCCTGTTCCGCCGCCCATACCGGCGGTCACGAATACCATGTCGGCGTCCTTTACAAGCTGAGATATTTCGTTCTTGGACTCCTCGGCGGCCTTGCGGCCGATCTCGGCCTTGCCGCCGGCGCCCTGGCCCCTGGTCACCTTTTCGCCTATCTGGAGCTTCTGGGTGGCCTGGCTGTGGGAGAGGGCCTGCTTATCCGTATTTATGGAAACAAATTCCACATCCTGAATGCCCATCTCGACCATACGGTTCACGGCGTTGTTGCCGCCGCCGCCGACACCGATTACCATAATTTTCTGAGCCGCAGTGGGCTCATCAGCGTATTCCATTCTCATTGGAAAGTCCTCCTCGCCGTGTTATTTTTTCGCACGTTATACTAATATGGTTTATTATACTATAAAAATAAAATTTATTCAATAGGAAATTATAAATTTTCTTAAAATTTTTTTGGATTGTATCTCAGCAGCTCAAGATCAAGTGTTCCGCCGGCGTCCTCGCCGATATTGTCCGTGATGAGCGTCTTGAAGCACTTGAGCTTGTAGTCCAGCCGTTCCACGGCCCCGAGCCGCACCTTCAGCCGCCCCCGGTAAACGAGGATCACATTGTCATAGACAGACATATCTATGGCCGTGAAGCCCCGGCACAGCTCGTCCCCCATAAAGTCGGAGAGAATGAGCGCCAGCTTTTCGCCCTTTACTTCGTCGTCGAAATCTATGGGCCGGCCCACGCTGTACTTAAATCCGCCCATGCCCCGAACCACGGTTTTTCCCGTTTGAACGGCGGGAGCGGCCGCCGAGGTGTCTTCGCCGTCCTCAACGCCGCTTTCGTCCTCTGCTCCGTCATCTTCACTGTCCCCGCCGTCTTTCTCCTCCGTGACGGAAGGCGCGGGAGCGGAACCCGCGGCCAGAACAGAAGCGGCGGCGCTGCCGGCCTCGGCCACGTCAACCACCTTTCCGTCGGCGGTTATCCCCACGAAAGTCCCTTCCTGCTCCACATACACCAGAGGAGTGCCCTCGGTGACCGCGATCCGGACGGTGGAGGGAAGGCTGCGGCGAACCTTGACGGTGTCGATGCCCTCCATGGACGTGAGCCTGTCGCCGACGGCCCTCAAACTTACCTGAAAAATGTTGGTGCCGGTGACGATGCCGCTGTTTTTCACTATATCTTCGGAGGCGAGGGTCCGGTTGCCGGTGACGGTGACCGTCTGAACATCGAAGATCGGGGTCAGCAGCAGGGCCAGACAGCCGGCGGCTATGAGGCAGAAGGCCGTAACCCCTATGGATATTCCTTTTTTCAGTCCGCGCCGCCGTCTTTTTTTCACGGTATTCATCCCTTTCGGTAAATTCTGATGTGAAGCTTATTGCCGGTGCCGCTCCGCCGGTATTTCCATAATCAACTCAACGATCCTCACTGACAATATCCGCCCCGACGGATGCCAGCTCACCGGCCAGATCCCGATAGCCGCGGGCTATAAATCCGGTGCCGGAGACCCGGCTCTCGCCCTCGGCTCCCAGAGCGGCAATAACCAGCGCCGCCCCGCCACGCAGATCCATGGCTCTGAGTCCCGCGCCATGAAGCTCGCCGCCCCGAACCAGAGCCCTCCGGCCGGAGCAGTATATTTCCGCCCCCATGCGCCGCAGCTCCGGCACGGTCTTGAAGCGGCTTTCAAAGATGTTTTCTATCATTATCGCCGGCTCCGCCGAGCAGGCCATGACGGCCATCACCTGCGACTGGCAGTCGGTGGGGAAGCCCGGATAGACCCCCGTCCGCACCGTGCCGCAGGAACGGACCGACTTCGGCGCCCGTATATCCACCCGTCCGGAGGCCCAGCTTATCTCGGCGCCGCAGCGTGTCAGCACCCGCTCCACCTCGCCGAGGTGGGGGCGGACGGCGTTCTCTATCTCCAGCCGACCGCCGGCGGCCATGACAGCGCACATATAGGTGGCGGCCACGATGCGGTCGGGCATGACCGTATATTCACAGCCGCCCAGCTGCCCGACGCCCTCTATTATTATCATGTCGCCTCCGGCGCCGTGTATCTTCGCGCCCATGGCGGAGAGAAAGCGGCAGAGGTCGCATATTTCCGGCTCGCGGGCGGCATTGGTGAGGACGGTGCTTCCGGGGGCGGTGACCGCCGCAAGAATAACGTTTTCGGTGGCGCCCACGCTGGGGAAGTCCAGCTGAACCTCGGCGCCGTGGGGGCGGCCCTGAGCATATATCATCTCGCCGTCAGTTTCCACGTCCACTCCCATGGCCTTCAGGGCCCGAATGTGAATGTCTATGGGGCGGCGGCCCAGTCTGCACCCGCCGGGAGCGGGCAGGACGGCCCGTCCGAAACGGCCCGCCAGCGCCCCAAGGAAGTTGACGGAGCTGCGCATATCTCCACCGGCCTCCACCGTCCAGAGATCGGCGCCGGCGGGGTTTATTAAAATTTCCTCCCCGTCAAAGGCGGTCTTGCAGCCCAGACGGCGGAGTATGTCGAGCGTATAGCTCACGTCGGTAAGGCGCGGACAGTTTTTCAGCAGCACTGTCCCTCCGCTGAGGACGCATCCAGCCAATATGGGCAGCACGGCGTTTTTGGCGCCGTAAACCTTCAGTTTTCCGTCAAGGGGATTTTTGCCGCGCACTATGTAGTCGCCCATTCCCGCACCTCCACGCATAATCATACATTATACTATGCGGGGAACGGGCGATGTGTTATCGGCTGAGGGTCAGGCGCGATGGATATAACAATCAAATTTCGCCGTACAGTTCAGGCTTCATCTCTCACTTTTTCGGGCCTCGTTGATCAACCAGCTTCCTCAGCTCTCTGTATATCGTTTCTCCACCGTCGGTAATGCCGATTTTCCTGCTGCATTCACGCATCCGCTCGAGGCCGGCGGGATCGGCCACACAGCTTTCCACGGTCTTTTTCAGCGACGCGCCGCCGAGCTCGCTCTCCAGCAGGACTTTTGCGGCCCCGTTCTTCTCCAGATAGCGGGCGTTATACTCCTGATGGTTGTGGGCCACGTAGGGACTGGGCACCAGCACGGCGGCCTTGCCAAGGGCGTTTATCTCGCTGACGGTTATTGCTCCCGCCCGACAGACCGCCAGGTCGGCCAGAGCGAACATCTCGTTCATGTTGTATATGTAGGGAAGTATCTTCACGTTGGGGCCCAAATTGGCGTCCTTCAAGGCGTCCGTCACGCCCTGATAGTGCTTTTCGCCGGTGGCAGCCACGAGGTTGAAGCTCAGGGGGCCGGATTTTACCATCTCCACAAGGGCGTCGTTGAGCCTTTCCGCGCCAAGGCTGCCGCCAAACATCAGCACCACCGGCCGGCCGTCGAAGCCCAGCTCCGCCCGAAGCGGGGCCGTGTCCACAGGCTCAAAAAGGCCGGGACGCAGGGGGTTGCCGGTGAGAACCATCTTTTTCGCCGCCATCATCTGACGGGTCTCGTCAAAGCTGATGGCGGTGACGTCGGCTTTTTTCGCCAGCATTTTTATGGCCAGACCGGGGAACACGTTCTGCTCATGTATCAGGGTGGGGATATGCCGCTTGAAGGCGGCTTTTATCACCGGAGCGCAGACATAGCCGCCGGTGCCCGCCACCGCGTCGGGACGGAATTCGTCGATCATCCGGCCCGCCTCATGTATGGAGGTGAAGTAGTTCACCGCCACCTTGATATTTTCCAGAGTGAGCCTGCGGCGCAGGCCCATTACCTCAACGGACTTTATCTCAAAGCCCTCCCGGGGCACAAGACGCTGCTCCATGCCGTTGGGGGTGCCCACAAAAAGTATCTCACTGTCGGGCTCGTGGGCCATCACCACCTTGGCGATGGCGAGGGCGGGATTTATGTGTCCGGCCGTTCCGCCGCCGGAAAGGAGAAGTTTCATTTTGCCATACCACCTTTTTTGAGTCGGGAGCGATCCGTTCCTGATTGCCCCTTTGTCATATCTTGTTCTGAGTGCTCGACCTCGAAATGTTCATCAGTATGCCGAGGCCGTACATCATGATTATCAGCGAGGTGCCGCCGGAGCTGAAGAAAGGCAGCTGCATTCCCGTGGAGGGAAGGACGGACAGCACCACGCCCACGTTGACCAGCACCTGAAGGGCCACTATGGTAACGATGCCGAAGCCCAGATATACGCCGAAATTGTCCCTCGCGGCAAAGGATATCTGCATACCTCTGACGACCAGCGCCGCAAAGAGCAGCAGCACGAAAATTCCGCCCACAAAGCCCAGCTCCTCGCAGACTATGGCGTAAATGTAGTCGTTGAGGGCCTCGGGCAAATAGCCGTACTTCTGGCGGGACTGACCGAAGCCCACGCCCAGAAGGCCGCCGCTGCCAACGGCGTACAGGGAATTGACTATCTGCCAGCCATCGCCCCGTACGTCTGAAAAGGGGTCGAGGAAAATGAGCAGCCGCCTCAGGCGGTAGGGCTCCAGCACGGCCAGAGCGACGCCGACGCCCGCAACCATAGTGCCCATGCCTATAATCCAGCCCTTGGGCAGTCCCGCCACAAAGAGCATTATAAAGCCCACCATCAGTATGAGCAGCATGGCGGACAAATGGCTCTGGAAAAAGCAGGCCAGGGCGATGCAGCCCAAAACTGCAAAATATCGAAACACATTTTTAACCTGAGTCAGGTCGCTGTTCTTTTTGCCGGACAGCAGTGCGGCCAAATATATGACAAGGGCGAACTTGCACAGCTCGGAGGGCTGGAGATTGATGGGGCCTATCTCTATCTGGCGGGTGGCCCCGTGGGAGGCCATGCCCCAGATGGGAACGGCGAACATGAGAATTATCGCGACGGCAAATATCGGAATATAATGCCGTTTGTACACATGGTAATCCAGACGGGAGGCGAAAAACATACCCGCCAGCCCCAGAACGGCCAGCGCCGCCTGACGGGCGATTATGGAATAAATATGCTCGCGGCTGGTGTTCTGGCTGGCGGAGAAGAGCATTATAAGCCCGAAGCACAGCAGCCCGATCACCAGCGCAAAAAGCATGAAGTCCACCCGCTGGTTCCGCTTCACCTTAAAAATAAAGTTTTTCCTGAACGATCGGGCGGCTCTCGCCGGAGCCGGCAGAGAGTCGGAACGGTTCAGGGCCCTTCTCGCTTCCATCATGTTTCCTCCTTAAAGTCCCAGATACGCGACGGCGGCCAAAACGGCGGTCACCGCGGTGAACAGAAATACTATGGCCGGTTCTTTCCAGCCGCACATCTCAAAGTGGTGGTGTACGGGAGTCATTTTGAACACCCGTTTGCCGGTCTTTTTAAACACCGTGACCTGAATTATTACGCTGAGGGTCTCGAACAGGAACACAAAGCCCGTTATTATCAGGAAAAGCTCCAGTCCCGAGGCCGCCGCCGCACAGCTCAGGGCTCCGCCGAGGAAAAGGCTGCCCGTGTCGCCCATGAAAATGCGGGCGGGATAAAAATTGTAGATGAGAAAGCCCAGACAGGCTCCCACCACGGCGAACATAAAGGCCGCGCAGTCCGTCTCGCCTCTGACGAGGCAGGCCACGGTGAAGAACAGAGCCGCCGCCGTGGTCACCGAGGCGGCAAGGCCGTCCAGACCGTCGGTGAGGTTGACGCTGTTGGTGGTGGCCAGCAGCACCAGCATAACAAAGGGTATGTACAGCAGGCCCATATTCAGCTCAATACCGGCGAACGGCACCAGCGTGGAGCTCCGACCCCCGACAAAATAGAGAAAAAGGGCGAAGGCCAGGCTCACCACCGTTTGGCAGCCGAACTTTTGAACGGGCGTGAAGCCCTGATTGTGCTTCTTTACAACCTTGATGTAGTCGTCAACAAAGCCGATGAGGCCGAAAAGTACCGCTCCGGCTATGACCGCCATGGCCTTAAGGCTGTGGGCCGACACAAGACCGCCCACGGCGGAGGCCAGTATCATGGCCATTCCGCCCATGGTGGGAGTGCCCTGCTTTTTGGCGTGCCATGTGGGGCCGTCCTCAAGTATGCTCTGACCGAATTTCAGCCGATGCAGAAAGGGAATGAGCGGAGGTACCGCCACAGCCGTTATGACAAGGCCTATGGCCCCGGAAATCAAAAGCATATAATCCATCTTATGTGCCTCCCATGCGGTTATTTCATTTCATTTTCTATTTCGGCCACAAGCTCCCTCTCATCCATATGGAGCTTTTCCCGGCCCACTATCTGGTATGTTTCGTGACCCTTGCCGGCCAGCAGCACCGTGCCGCCGCCGGACGCCGACCTGAGCGCCAGCCCTATGGCGGCTCTCCTGTCCGGCTCCACAACGGCGTTTTTGCCATTGATGCCGGCGAGGATATCATCGATTATGGCCATTGGCTCCTCTGTACGGGGATTGTCGCTGGTGACCACGCAGAGATCCGACAGGGTCGAGGCTATCTCCCCCATCATGGGGCGTTTGGACTTATCTCTGTCGCCGCCGCAGCCAAAGACGGTGACGATCGGCTCCGGCGCAAATTCCCGCAGAGCCCGAAGCACCTTCTCCAGCCCGTCGGGGGTGTGGGCGTAGTCTATATAAACGTTGTATTTACCTTTTGTTTTCAGCTTTTCAAGTCTGCCGGGGACGCTCTGGAACAGGTTCAGGCCCCGAAGTATGCTTTTTTCCGGTATGCCCAGTCCCAGAGCCCCGCAAGCGGCGGCCAAACCGTTATATACGCTGAACCGTCCGCCCGGCGGCAGATGCACCTGTCCCAGGGGGCAGGTAAATTCCACTCCCTCGGGGGTGAGGACGATGTCCCGGGCGCGGAACTCCCCTTTTTCAATGCCGTAGGTGACCGTTTCACCTCCGGCACGGCCGAGAAAATACTCCGCCCGGGGGTCGTCGGCGTTCACCGCCGAAAAGCGGCTGTTTTCCATGAGTCCGCCCTTGGCCCGGGCGTAAGCGTCCATGGTTTTATGAAAGTCAAGATGATCCCGTGTCAGATTGGTAAAGACACCGGCGTCGAAGGTCAGCCCATGCACCCGTTCGGTGGCCAGAGCGTGGCTGGACACCTCCATTACGCATAGGCGGTCGCCGCTGTCGGCCATTTCGCGGAAGAGGGGGTACAGCTCCTCCGGGCCGGGAGTGGTACGCTCCGAGGGAGCGCTCCTGCCTCCGGCCACGGTGTTCACCGTGCCTATCAGGCCGCAGCCCAGACCGGCGGACACGGCGGCGGAGCGTATCATCGCCGTGACGGTGGTTTTCCCATTGGTGCCGGTGACGCCGCAGAGCTTCAGCTTTTCCTGGGGTCGGCCCCAGAACAGGCTTTGGGCCAGAGCGTGAGCCCGTCTGGAATTATCCGTCCGGACATAACCGGCCGCATTCAGCGCCTCCTGACCCACCGCCGCGGCTGCCCCCTTTTCCAGAGCCAGTGAAACAAAGCGGTGGCCGTCGGTCTCCTCCCCGTTTATGGCGAAGAACAGACTGTCCTTTTTTACTTTATCCGTGGAGCACGTCACTCCGGTCAGCTCCCTGTCCGGGAGACCGTCGGAGTTTATCATAAGCAGCCTCAGCATTTCGTAAAGCCGCAAAAATTTTACTCCTTTCGGGAATTGCCTGTTTTGGGTTATTTAATTTTTCTTTTCATCACTCGTCATTGACCCCGAAGGTCACGTACACTGTGCTGCCGTTTTGCACCACGGTGCCGGCCTCGGGCTGCTGGCTGACGGCAAGACTGCCCTCCTCCAGCTCCTCGGGCTGGATATTGCCCTCGATGGCGATGCTCAGTCCCGACTTTTCAAGGGCAGACTTGGCCTGACTGTAGCTTTTGCCGCTGACCGACGGCACCGTAATATCTGCGTCGGAGCCCTCCGCCGCCTCGGTGTAGGCTATGACAAGACTGCCGCTGCTGAGCTCGGCGCCCTCGGCGGGTATCTGGCGGAGAACGGTTTCTCCGTCGCCCTTAAATGTAATTCTCAGGCCCTTTTCCTCGACCGCCGACGCGGCCTCCTCAGTGGTTTTGCCGGTGATGCCGGGAACGCTTATCTTTACGCTCTCGGCGTCCTCATCGCCGTACTGCGGCTCGTAGCCCAGATACTGCAAAGTTTCGGAGATTATGGCGCCGGCCACGGGAGCGGCGATGGTGCCGCCGTAGTTTGGCACGTCGTGGGGCTCGTCAAGTATGACAAGGCAGACTATGTCCGGATCGTTGGCCGGGGCGAAGCCCACGAAGGAAGCGACGTAAAGGCCGTTGCCGCGGGGATATTTTTCACTTGTGCCGGTCTTGCCGCCGATACGGTAGCCCTTGACGTAGGCCGCTTTGCCGCCGCCGTCGGTGACTACCTTTTCCAGTATCTCGCGCATGGTGGCGCTGGTCTCCTCGGAAATGACACGGCGGACGGTGACGGGGTCAACGGTTTCGGTTATGTTGCCCTCGCTGTCGGTGTAGGCCTTGACGATGTGGGGCTCCATCAGGTAGCCGCCGTTTACCACGGCGCTGACCGCCCTGATCATCTGAAGGGGAGTTACGGTGAAGGTCTGGCCGAAGGAGCTGGTGGCCAGCTCAACGGGGCCCAGATCCTCAAGGTCGTGATGGGAGCCCTTGGACTCGCCGGGAATGAGGAAGCCGGTCTTTTCCGTCAGGCCGAAGGCCCGGAAGTATTTGTCGAATTTTTCGGCGCCCAGCCGCGCCCCTACCTCCATGAAAACGGGGTTGCAGGAGTTCATGATGCCCTCCACAAAGGTCTCGGGTCCGTGGCCCTTCCTATCGGAGCAGTGGATTTCTCTGTCCTTGACGATCTTGGAGCCGGTGCAGACAAAGGTGTCGTCCAGCTTTACCACATCCTCCTCCAGAGCGGCGGAGGCGGTCACGGTCTTGAAGGTGGAGCCGGGTTCATAGGAGTCCACCACGGCCTTGTTGCGGTGCATCTTCACCACCATCTGACCGTAGGCGTCGTTGTAGGTCATTTCCTTTATGTCCTTATCGCCCTCCTCGGGCTCGCCGGCCTCTATGCGGGCCTGAGCCTCGGCGTATTTTCTGTTGTTGTCCGCCATCAGCTCATCCACCTGGGCCAGCAGGGTCTCGTCGGTTATGGTGTTGTAGTCGCCGAGATCGTAGGTGGGCATGACGGCCATGGCGTAGATCTCGCCGTTCTTGGGATTCATTACGATGCAGGCCGCGCCGTTGGTCAGGTTATTTTCCTCATAGGCCGTGCGCAGGTTGTTCTCCACTATCTGCTGTATAGTCTTGTCAACGGTGAGAATGACGTTGTTGCCGTCCTCGGCGGCTTCGTAAGTCTCGTACTGGAAAGGCATATCCCCGTTGGCGGCGCTTTTGGCCGAGCGCACCCGGCCCGCCGTTCCGCTTAACTCGTCGTCAAGTATGTTTTCCAACCCCTCAAGGCCCTGACCGTCCTTGCCGCAGTAGCCCAGAAGCTGGGCCGCAAGAGAGCCGTTGGGATAGTAGCGCTTGGTGTCGCCCACGAACTCTATCCCCGGCAGGTCGGCCTCCCGAACCTTGTCGGCCACCGACTTCTCCACATTGGACTTGACCTCGATGGAGACACGGTCTGTTTTGGCCAGTTGATCTCTCACCCATTCCTCGGTCACATCCAGATTGGTGGTGAGGACGTTTACAACCTTTTCGCTCAGGTTAAGATTGGGGAATTCGCCCACAGGAGTATTATTTTCACGTGCCTCCTTCTCGGCGGCTGCCTTTTTCTCGCGGGCCTCGTCCTCAGTCTCCCTGATGAGCTTGGGATTGAGATAGATACGCTCGGCGGTGCCGCTGGCGGCCAGTATATTCATGTTTCTGTCGTATATGCTCCCTCGCTTGGAGGCAATTTTCTGATCCCTTGTCTGGAGCGCCTCGGCTCCCGCCCGAAGCTCCGGGCCCTGAATAAACTGCCTCCAGGCCAGTGCGCCCGCCAGCAGCATAAACCCGGCCATGAAAAGACTTAAAACGACGTTCATTCTCCTTTTTATGGACAATTTACCCTTACTCATGACTGGCCTCCTTTCACAAACAACAAACGGAGAGTGAATTTTCACTCTCCGCATCAGAACGCTGGCGCGTTCTCACGGGGTGAACCAATAAGCGGTTCCCCGCGTAACCCCTTTTTCCTCATCGGGCGCTTTCGCTTGCGGAACATCGTTTTTGCGCTGACAAAAATGACGCCCCGACCCGATCAAGGTGCCAAAAGTCCGGTACACGCCCGGACTTTTGATGATTAAATGCGACCGTTATTACATGATACAATTTCATCAATAGAAATATTCCGCAATAGCCTTCACTTTATTGAAAAATGCGTGTATGCCCACGTTGCTGTCGTCCTCGGCCAGCACCCGACCGCTGTCGGTGTCGTCAAGAGATATGTACACCACCTGATCCTTGCCAGCCTTGTACAGCCCCAGCTCCGCCGCCTGTTCCTCGGTGGCGGCCACAACGGCGGCTCCCTCGGTTTCCGAGGCAAGCTGCTCCACCTGGGCCTCAAGACTGCTGAGCTCCCGTTTCTGCTGACTGAGTATGCGGTAATTGGTGTTGAGGTTGGCCATGAGCACCAGAACTACCGCCGCCATGGCCGATACCGCGAATATACAGAGCATGATAACGGCCTTTCTCTGGCCGGTAAGCCCGCGTTTGCTGGCTTTGCGCCGGACGGGCCGCCGGGATCGGTGCTCCTGTCCGCCCTGGGGGACTTCTACTACTACTTCCTGCTGAAGGGCGCTCGAACCCCTGACTTCAAACATATACTCAACCCCTGATTCAGTGCTAATCTGTTATTTTCTCCGCCACCCGGAGCTTACTGCTCCTGGCTCGGGGATTTATCTCCAGCTCCCGGCCGGAGGGAGTGACCGGCTTGCGGGTCAAAACTCTGACCGTCGGCCTTTGGCCGCAGACGCACACCGGAAAATCCTTGGGACACACGCAGCCCCGCTCAAGGGCGGCAAAGGTATTTTTGACTATCCTGTCCTCAAGGCTGTGGAAGGTGATCACCGCCATGCGTCCGCCCTTTTTCAGGGCTCCGACGCCGGCGCGGACCGCGCCCTCCAGAATTTCCAGCTCGCCGTTGACCTCTATTCTTATGGCCTGAAAGGTCCGCTTCGCCGGATGGGGGCCGTCCTTGCGGGCGCCCGCCGGTATGGCGGCCTTTATCACGTCCACCAGCTCAAAGGTGGTCTCGATAGGCCTCTGCTTTCGTCTTTCGTCGATAAAACGGGCTATGCGCGAAGCCCAGCGTTCCTCGCCCAGCTCGCTTATCACCCGGAACAGCTCCTCCTCGGAGTAGCCGTTCACCACATCCCGGGCCGTTATGCCTCCGGATGTATCCATCCTCATATCCAGCGGAGCGTCGCTCATGTAGGAGAAGCCCCTCTCGGGCCTGTCCAACTGCGGGGAGGACACTCCCAGATCGGCCACAATGCCATCGGGGCGGCCAAGTCCTCTTTCTTCAAGGATATTTTCTATGCGCTTAAAATTGTCGTGAACGGGTATGAACCTGCCGCCCAGCTCCGCAAAACGGCGTTTACAGAACTCGATGGCGTCAGCATCCCGGTCGATGCCCACGACTGTGCCGCCCCTGTCCAATATCATTGCGCTGTGGCCCCCGCCCCCAAGGGTGAAGTCCACATACAGCCCGCCGGGCCGCACATTGAGCCGGTCGACGGTTTCCTCCGCCAGCACCGTAATATGCTCGAACTCTCCGGCCATGGCCGCACCTCGTTTCAATATCTGTGTAGCGCCCGGCATTTGACTGCCCGCGCCCGCCGCCTTACCACATGAGCTTGTCCAGCTCCTCGGCGGCCTCCTCAATGCTCATATTATCCGCGTTATAGTCGTCCCACCGCTGCTGATCCCAGATCTCCACATGGTCGCCCACGCCAAGGATAACCACGTCCCTGGTGAGGCCGGCGTACTGGCGGTGAGGGGGAGAAATAAGTATCTTGCCCTGCTTGTCCGGCTCGGGCCTGTCCGCCCCGGAAAGGAAGGTACGCTGCATAAAACGGGCGGCTCTGTTGGTGGATGGCAGCTTCTTTATTTTGGCGCTGAAGGCGGCCCAGCTCTCTCTGTCAAAAACCGAAAGCGAGCCCTCGTAGCCATTGGTGACATAAAAGCCCTCGCCCAGCGCCTCGCGGAATTTCACGGGCAGGGTTATGCGGCCCTTGGAGTCCATGCTGAAGAAATATTTGCCGATAAATTCCTTTTCCTGCGGCGTGTTCTGTTGGTCTTCCGTATTTTGAGAAGTATTTTCCTTTTTTTCATTTATTTCTTCATCCATGGACTATTCACCGCCTATCCGTCACAAATTTGCATTTAGTTGCACCTACAGTAATATTTTACACTCTTTGTCCCAAAATTGCAACCCCTTTTTATAAATTTTTTTAAAAATTTTTTACCGGAATTTTTATACATTATTCGTCATTTTTTGCAGCAGCATACGTTTTTTCATGCTGCAGCGCCGAAGCATAGAAAATTGCACGCTCACCTTTTCCATACTCTCTATAAAAAAAGTGCCCTCTTGTTTTTTCGTCCGCAAACGAGTATAATATATACAGCGGATATTGACAAAATTACAGACACATTATATAATATATTTATAAGGGGCGATTACATGAGGAAAAATTTTGACATTACAGGCATGAGCTGCAGCGCGTGCAGCGCCCGTGTGGAAAACGTGGTCGGCAAGCTGGACGGCGTGAGGAGCGTGGCGGTGAGCCTGCTGCGGAACACCATGTGCGTGGACTATGACGAAAGCGCCGTCAGTCCGGAAAAAATCATCGCGGCCGTCACCGGCGCGGGCTATGGGGCCTATCCCGAGGGAACCGGCCCGGCAAGGAACGCCGGGGACGAGATAAGGCTCATGGGGCGGCGGCTGGCCGCATCCGCAGTTCTGCTCGTGATTTTGATGTATTTTTCCATGGGGCATATGTTCGGTCTGCCGATGCCTGCCGAAAATCCGGCGGCGCTGGGGCTGATACAGCTTGTGCTGACCGCTCCGATACTCATCATAAACCGGAAATATTTTGTCAACGGCTTCAAGGCCCTGTTCAGGAGGTCGCCAAACATGGATTCTCTGGTGGCTTTGGGGGCGGCGGCCTCGGTTGGCTACAGCCTTTACGCCATGATACGGATATTCATGGGAGAAGGGCATTTTCTTCACGACCTGTACTTTGAGGGTGCGGCCATGATAGTGACTCTCATCTCCCTTGGCAAATTTCTGGAGGCCCGCTCCAAGCGGCACACCGGCGACGCTATTGAAAAGCTGGTGGGCCTGACGCCAAAAACCGCCCGTCTGCTCCGTAACGGAGAAGAGGTCGAGGTGCCCGTGGGTCAGGTGGAGGTGGGCGACATCCTCATTGTCCGCGGGGGCGAAAGCGTACCCGTGGACGGCGCCGTGGTCAGCGGCAGCGGCAGCGTGGACGAGTCGGCCATCACCGGCGAAAGCATACCCGTATCCAAAAAGGAGGGCGACAGCCTCATCGGCGCGACGGTGGTATCCAGCGGCTACTTCCGGCTTCGGGCAGAGCGTGTGGGTCCGGACACCACTCTATCGCAAATAATCAAGCTGGTTGAGGAGGCCGGCAGCTCCAAGGCCCCCATCTCAAAGCTTGCGGATCGGGTGAGCGGCGTCTTTGTGCCCGTGGTCATCTCAATAGCCATAGTCACCTTCATAATATGGATGCTGGCGGGAGCCGGTCTTGGCAAGGCCCTGACCTTCGCCATCGCCGTGCTGGTCATTTCATGCCCCTGCGCGCTGGGGCTGGCCACGCCCACGGCCATAATGGTCGGCACCGGAAAGGGCGCCGAAAAGGGCATACTCATCAAGTCCGCCGAGGCCCTTGAAACCCTGCGGGCGGTGAAGTCCGTAGTGCTGGACAAGACCGGCACCGTTACCGTGGGACGGCCCGCCGTTACCCGAGTGATAATGGAGCCGGAGGATCTGCCTATGGCGGCGGCGGTGGAGGCCATGTCGGGACATCCCCTTTCTCTGGCCGTCACCGAATATGCCAAAAGCGAGGGCATAGAATGTCCGCCGGCCGAAAAATTCAGCGCCCCCGAGGGACTTGGCATCTCGGCCGAGGTTCGGGGCCAAACGGTTATTGCCGGCAACCTCAGAATGATGGAGGAATACGGCGTGGACGTTTCGGCTTACGCCGCCGAGGCGGAGGCCGCCGCCAACGAAGGCGAAACTCCGCTGTACTTTGCCCGTGACGGCAAGGCCATGGGGCTAATAACCGTGGCCGACCCAATCAAGGAGGACAGCGCGGCGGCCGTCGCCGCCATGAAGGAGCTGGGCCTGCGTGTGATTATGGTCACCGGCGACAATGAAAAAACCGCCCGGGCAATAGCCGCGCGGGCGGGTATAGACGAGGTCATAGCCGGTGTGCTCCCCGCCGGCAAGGAAGGCAAAATCCGCGATCTCCAGCGGGAGGGCCGGGTGGCCATGGTGGGCGACGGAATAAACGACGCTCCGGCCATGACCCGGGCCGACGTAGGACTGGCCATCGGCGGCGGCACGGACGTGGCCATCGAGGCGGCGGACATAGTGCTAATGCGCAGCTCGCTAATGGACGCAGCCGACGCCTTCCGCCTCAGCCGTGCCACCATCCGCAACATCCGTCAGAACCTGTTCTGGGCCTTTTTCTACAACGTGATCGGCATTCCTGTGGCCGCCGGAGCGTTGTACGTTCCCCTGGGTCTTAAGCTCAGTCCCATGCTGGCCGCGGCGGCCATGAGCTTCAGCTCGGTATTTGTGGTCACCAACGCCCTGCGGCTCAGGAAATTCAAATAAAAGATAAAAAAGGAGGGTGCTCCATGAACGTATACGACTTTGACAACACAATTTACAACGGTGAAAGTGTGTTTGATTTTTATATCTACTGCGTCAGGCGGTACCCCTCTCTGTTGAAATACCTGTTCATCATCCTGATTGCCTGGCTCCGGTACAAGCTGCTCATACTCAGTCGGGAAAGGCTGATGGCATTGGCGGAAAAGTACGCCGCCGAGTTTTTCCGAAAGGTGCGGAACGTAGAGAATATGGTCAGCGGCTTCTGGGACATTAAAGAGAAGAAAATAAAGAAGTTTTATCTGAAGGCCCACAGGGACGACGACGTGGTGGTTTCCGCCTCGGTGAGCTTCCTGTTGGACGAGATCTGCGCCAGACTTGGGATAAAGCACTGCATCTGCTCCCATGTGGACACGGTTACGGGCCGTGTGGGCTCCCTGTGCTTCGGCCAGAACAAGCCCGGGCTGTTCCTGGCCAGCTTTCCGGAGGGACACATCGCCAACTTCTATTCGGACTCCATGAACGACGTCCCGATGATGAAGATGGCCGACCGGGCTTATTTGGTGAGGGGCGAAAAGCTTATGCCCGTGCCGAAAGAAAAACTTGAATTGAAATGAACAAAAAAGATGTGCGGCCAAATATCCGGCCGCACATCTTTTTTGCTGTTATACTTGATTAATACTAATCCCAATTAAAAGCTCTGATAAAGCCTTCCCCTTTGAGGGGAAGGTGGCACAAAGTGCCGGATGAGGTGTAGGATGCGGAGCATCCGTTATACATTTACGGTTATACTGACGCCGCACAGCGGCTACACCTCATCAGTCGGCTGACGCCGACAGCTTCCCCTCCAGGGGAAGCCTTTTTAAGCTGTCATTGTTACCATAATAAACTCACATATTTATGATTTTAATTTGGAATTAGTTTAACACGCAAAATAAGAGCATACGCAAACCGCACGCTCTGAATTTTGCAGGCAATATGTTGTTTGCCGAGTCCCTTACATCGCGGCGAGAGCCGTGGCCAACTGGGACTTCTTGCGGCTGACGGTGTTCTTATGGAACACATTCTTGGCCGCGGCCTGATCAAGCTTCTTAACGCAATAGGTGAACTGCGCCTGAGCGGCGGCCTTGTCACCTCCGGCAACGGCGGCGTTGAACTTCTTGATCTCGGTCTTGATGGCAGACTTGATCATACGGTTCCGAAGAGTCTTCTTCTCGATAACGAGGACTCTTTTCTTCGCAGACTTAATATTAGGCATGGTTTTTCACCTCCATAACAGGCTTCATAAAATATTCAATCGGTTTTCAAGGTAGTATTATATCACCTTTTACCCGTAAATGCAAGGCCTTTTTTGAAAAAATCCTCAAAAATTTTCCAAAGTAGTCCGCATTACTTTTTTTCGCCGGCTTTTTCTCCGCTGTCCGATTCCCGGTTCTCGCCATAGCCATAACCGTAACCGTAGCCTCTGCCGTAGCCATAGCCGCCGTAACGGTAACCGCCATAGCGGTAATAGCCCTTGCGCTTATATTTATACTTGTAACCCTCGCCGTCAGCCTCGATGCCGTTGAAGATGCCGCCCAATATCTTGGCGTTGGCCAGCCGCAGCTGTTCGACAGCCTCGGAAACGGCGCCCTTGTCGGTCTGGTTATAGTGGGCCAGCAACAGCACGCCGCTGCAATACTTGGTGAGCACGGCGGTGTCCGTTACCGCCAGCACGGGAGGAGTGTCAATGAACACATAGTCATACTCCTGACTGAGGGTCTCGATTACCTCCTGCATACGGGAAGAGTCCAAAAGCTCGGAGGGGTTGGGCGGTATCTCACCGCTGACCAGCACGTCCAGATTTTCACGGACATTGCGGCGGATGGCGGACTTGAGATCGGTCATTCTTACCAAAACATTGGAAAGACCGGGCTTTTGAGGCACGTCAAGAAGGTTGGCTATATTGGGACGGCGAAGGTCGCAGTCCACGATGATGACCTTCTTATTGGTCTCGGCAAAGGATATAGCCGTGTTTACGCAAGTCGTGCTCTTGCCCTCACTGGCAAGGGAGCTGGTGATGATTATTTTATTGCTCTTCTCCTCAGGCAGTGAAAACAGGATATTGGTGCGCAGAGCCTTGTAGGCCTCCTTTATCTGGAAAGGGGTCTTGTCGTTCAGGATATAGAGACGCTTTTCTTCGATTGTCATGCTGTCGGCCACAGCCTGACGGCTGCGCTTTTCAAGGCCAAGCATTTTCCTGATGGATCTTTTTTTCATAGCTTACCTTCTGCCTCCCGATTTTTCTGATTTGTTGTCGCTCTGCCCCTTGGCGGCGGTCTCGGCCGGGTCTATTTTGATACTCTGTATCATACCCAGCACGGGAGCGTCCATGGCCTTGACAAAATCCTCGGTTTTCTTGATACGGGTATCAAGGAAATATATGGCCAGAACAACGGCGGAGCTCAGCACAAAGCCGGCAAGGAAGCCGATAAGGGCGTTCCGCTTGTTGCTGGGATAGGACTTTCGCATGGGGTCAACGGCATAGTCGATTATGGTAGTAGTGGCGCCCTCGATGTGCTCGGTTATCTCCGAGGTGCTGCTCTGGGCAACGGCGTTGGCGATCTCGGCCACGTCAAACTGCTCGGCGCCGGTGACGGTTATGGCGAATATACCCGTGTCCTCGATGAGCTGAGTGCTCACCATATCCAGCAGCTCCTCCGGGGTGTAGCCCGTCAGGCCGCCCTCGTCAATGGCGCGCTGCATTACGGGTTTTATGTTTACAAATTCCTGATATGTCGGCACCAGCTCCGCCGAGGTGGTTATCTGCGATCGGGAGATCGACTCGGCGTAGGTATTGGACTTGCGGTTGTTAACGTACAGGATGACCTGAGCCTGATACAGCGGCGTGATAAGGAAGCTGCTTATGCCATAGGCCAGCACCGCTCCGAACAGAGAGGCGGCGACTATCCAGGCCAGCTTGCTTCTGAGTGCGCTGAATATTTCGAGCAGGTCTATGCTGACCTCCTCTTCCTCCTCCTCAAGCTCAACATCCTTTTCCTCAAGGTTCATCTTTCCACCATCCTTATTTAACGCTTAAGTCTACATATCCGTCAAGGGGTTTATTACAATACCCGTGACGAGCTTGGGATAGAAATATGTTGACTTTTGCGGCATTTTTTCGTTCACCAGTGAAATATCCTTAATCTGGCTCACCTTTGTACCATTGAGGAGGAATACACAGTCGGCCTGTCCGCCGTCCACGGCGGCGAAGCCCTCCTCCGGATCACGGGTATAGGTGAGATTTATCTGCTTTGCCATGTTTTCCTTGTCTATTTTGAGAACCTTCTCAAGAATGAGGGTGTGCAGCACGCTCACGTCCAGGCCGCGGTATTCCGGGCCCTTGTCGGGCAGAGCGGCTTCCATGGCGGCGGCGTCCCTCAGCACAAGCAGCCGGCACTTGCCGCCGAAGTACAGGACAAAGGCGTTGCGTCCGGCGTTTTCCGCCAAGACCTTTTCCGCTCCGTCCCGCTCAATCTCGGTGACGTCGAAGTCCGCCTTAACGGCCTCGACCAGTTTTTCGCCGTCAAAGCCCTCTATTCCCCGGACAATGCGGTGAGTGGGGAAAACCACCAGTCCCGGGTCGCTCATGTCCACAAGGAACATCATGCAGTACTTCCACAAATCGCCCTGGGCGCCCTTTTCCTCCATATAACGCCTGTAGTTCAGGGCGGTCTCATAGCGGTGGTGTCCATCGGCGATAAAGAGCTGCTTGTCCTCGAAGAGGCGGCTTATCTCACCGGTGACCTCCGGATCGGAAACCACCCACACATTCTGACGCAGCCCGTCAAAGGCCACAAAGCTAAGATCGGGCTCCCTCTCCGACAACCGCCCTATGAGCGCGGGCAGCCGGCCGCTCCTGTCATTGTAAAGGGAATATATCTGGCTGAAGTTGCAGCCGGTGGCCTTCATAAGCTCAAACCGGTCAGCCTTCGCCTTGGAAAGGGTCTCCTCGTGGGGCAGAACCTTTTTCTCGGAAAACTCGCTGAGCTCAACGGCGGCAATTATGCCCTTAAGGGACATTTCCCTGCCGGCGTGGGTAAATATTTCTTCGTATATATAGAAGCAGGGCTTATCGTCCCTGACCAGCACTCCCCCGTCCAGCATACGCCGGAGCTCGGCGGCGGCCCGGGTATAGCGGTTGTCGGAGTCGGTGTCCCCGGGGAACTGATAGCCGTATTCCAGCCTGATAACGTTGTCCCGATCCCTGTTGTAAAACTCCTCCTGCTCCCGCGGGGAAATGATGTCATAAGGCGGGGTAGTGACTCTCGCCATATCCTTACCCGAATAGCGGAGCCCTCTGAAGGGTATAACTGCCATAGCTCACACTCCTCTGTGCCTGAGCACAAACTGTCACACTACATCATTATACTACAAGTCTCACAAAAAATCAAGTATAATTTTAAAGATTATGGCAGAAATTTTAATTTAATTTGCGGCGGCAGCGAAAATATGCGGCCACTTACAGCGTAAAAAGCATAAAAAGAAGGAAATTCGCTCAAAAGAACGAATTTCCCACATCAATGTTAATTTTATTTAATCCGGATCACACGGGCTTGAAGCTGCTCTTAAGCGGGGCGGTTCGGTTAAACACGCCGGGATTTTTGCTGTCGTGAGTGAAATATCCCGTCCGCACGAACTGGAACGGCACGCCCGGCTCCTCGTTGAGAAGAGAAGGCTCCACCTTGGCGTCGGCGTAGACAGTCATCGAGTCGGGATTTATGAAGCTGTCGAAGTTGTCGTCCTCAAGGAGGGTGGCCACATTTTCCTTATTAAATATGCTGTCGTAGTAGCGTACCTCGGCGTCAGCGGCGTGATCCGCGCTGAGCCAGTGTATATTGCCCTTGACCTTGCGGCCGTCGGCGGGCTTGCCGTTGCCGGTTTCCAGATCCACCGTACACTCCAGCCCGGTCACTCTGCCCTCCGCATCCTTTATGACCTTATTGCAGCGCATGATATAAGCTCCCATGAGACGAACCTCGCCGCCGGGGATCAGACGCTTGAAGCCGGGAACGGGTACCTCCATGAAGTCGCTCCGCTCTATCCACAGCTCGGGGCCGAAGGGCATGGCCCGAACGCCCTCCTCGGGCTTTTGCGGATGGTTAGGCAGATCAAAGGTTTCGCTGCGGTTCTCGGGATAGTTGGTTATTTTCACCTTCAAAGGCTCCATTACCGCCACGCGGCGCAGGGCGCTGTCGTTGAGCTCCTCGCAGATGCAGTATTCCAGCAGCTTTATGTCCGCCATGGAGTCGGCCTTGGCCACTCCGCTGCGGCGGATGAAGTCCAGAATGGCGGCGGGAGTGTAGCCCCTGCGGCGAAGACCCAGCAGGGTAGGCATACGGGGATCGTCCCAGCCGTCCACATAGCCCATTTCCACCAGCTTGCGGAGGTAGCGCTTGCTCATGACGGTGTAGGTCATGTTCAGGCGGGCGAACTCCCACTGATGGGGCCGGGGATCAAAGCCCAGATTTTCAACGACCCAGTTGTACAGGGGCCGATGGTTCTCGAACTCGATGGAGCAAAGGGAGTGGGTTATGCCCTCCAGAGCGTCCTGAATGGGGTGAGCAAAGTCGTACATGGGATAAATGCACCACTTGTCCCCCTGGCGGTGATGGTGGGCGTAAAGTATGCGATAAATAACCGGATCCCGCATATTCATGTTAGGCGAGGACATATCTATCTTGGCCCGCAGGGTACGGCTGCCCTCGGGGAACTCCCCGGCCTTCATCCGGCGGAAGAGGTCGAGATTTTCCTCCACGGAGCGGTTCTTGTAGGGGCTGTCCTTGCCGGGAGCGGTGAGGGTGCCTCGGTATTCGGCCATTTCCTCGTGACTGAGGTCACAGACAAAGGCCTTGCCGTCCATGATGAGCTTCTCCGCCAGCTCGTAGCACTTGTCAAAGTAGTCGCTGCCGTAGAAAATGTGATCCGGCTCGCAGCCCAGCCAGCGTAGGTCGGCCTCGATGGCCCGGACGAACTCGTCGTCCTCCTTGACGGGATTGGTGTCGTCATAGCGCAGGTTGAACTCTCCGCCGTGCTTCTTCGCGGCGGTGTAGTTTATCCAGATAGCCTTGGCGCTGCCTATATGGAGGTAGCCGTTGGGCTCGGGAGGAAAACGGGTGTGGACGTGGTTCTCCCGTCCCGAGGCCAGATCGTCCTCAATTATATCGTTGATAAAGTTGGAATATATCTCTTCCATCGGTGTCATCCTTTCGGCGCGGAACTGCCGTAGTCCCGCATACTTATGATCAAAATTTATTATACACCATTGTTCTCCAAAAATCAATACAAACTTAGCTAAGTTATAATCTTGTTTTTTGTTTATATTTGTCAAAATCGAAAAAATTTACAAAAGGGGTCTTGAATTATTTCTCATTTTGGTATATTATATAGGGGAGAGATTTTAATATACAGGAGGAACCCCCTATGAGTGACATCAAAAGAATAGCTATCCTCACCGGCGGCGGAGACTGTCCCGGTCTCAACGCCGTTATCCGTGCCGTGACAAAGACGGCGATATGCAAGTACGGCCTTGAGGTGGTCGGCGTACGTAAGGGCTACCACGGCCTTTATCACAAGGACTTTGTGCCCCTGACTCTGGACAGCGTTCAGGAGATACTCGGCGAGGGCGGCACCATCCTCAAGAGCTCGAATAAGGACAATCTTTTCATATACCCCATCCGTGACGAAAACGACAACATCGTCCGGGACGAAAACGGCAAGATAATGTATCACGACGTCAGCGACGTGGCCGTGCAGAACCTTAAGGACGCCGGCATCGACGCTCTGTTCATTCTGGGCGGGGACGGAACACTCACCAGCGGCCGGGACTTCTCCCGCAAGGGCGTGAACGTTATCGGCATACCCAAGACCATAGACAACGATCTGGCCGAAACGGACTATACCTTCGGCTTCGACACCGCCATCACCGTGGCCACCGAGTCCTTTGACCGCATCCGCACCACCGCCAAGTCCCACGGCCGCATCATGGTTGTCGAGATAATGGGCCGGGGAGCCGGCTGGCTCACCCTCCACGGCGGCATCGCCGGAGCGGCGGACGTTATACTTATTCCCGAAATTCCCTATGATATAAACAAGGTGGCCGACAAGATAAAGGCCGACTTTGCCAAGGGCAAGGATTTTGCCATAGTAGCCTGCGCCGAGGGCGCCAAGCCCAAGGACGGCGAGGCCGTAGTGCTCAAGGTTCGCGAGGACAGCCCCGATCCCATCCGTCTGGGCGGAGTTTCACAGGTGGTCGCCGACCAGCTTGAGGAGCTTTGTCACAACGAGGCCCGGGCCACCGTGCTGGGACACACTCAGCGGGGCGGCGTTACCACCGGCCACGACCGCATCCTCTCCTCCCGTTACGGATACGCGGCTGTGGAGCTGGCCATGCAGGGCAAGTTCGGCAACATCGTGGCCCTTCACGGCGACGAGATCGGCTATGCCTCCCTTGAGGACGTTATCGGTCAAAAGACCAAGAACGTCGATCCCAATGGCGAGCTTGTTCAGATGGCGAAGGCTCTGGGTATCTGCTTCGGCGACTGACCGGCGCAACTTGCCGCTATACAAAAAAATTTCAAAAAACCCCTTGACAAATGGCGTCTGACATAGTATAATAAACAAGTCGGCGGTTCCGGCGTCAGCGGTTCCGGCCGCCGACCGACATTCCTCAATAGCTCAGTCGGTAGAGCATGCGGCTGTTAACCGCAGGGTCGTTGGTTCGAGTCCAACTTGAGGAGCCACCCGGCCCGATGGTCAAGCGGTTAAGACACCGCCCTTTCACGGCGGTAGCACGGGTTCGATTCCCGTTCGGGTCACCAATGACCATCACGGTCATTGCGGGCCATTAGCTCAGTTGGTTAGAGCATCCGGCTCATAACCGGACGGTCCAAGGTTCGAGTCCTTGATGGCCCACCATTAACGAAAAACACGGCTCATTTGGAGCCGTGTTTTTTTGCGGTAGTGCCAATTTTAAAAACCTCTCCTTTTCAGGTCGGCCACAAGCTGAACATAAAACTCCCGTACATCGAAGCCGGGTATGTTTTCCCGATTAAGGTCGATCATGTCGCCGTGGGATATGCCGCGCTTGCCGGAGGGCTCAATACAGGTGAACTTTTCGCCCCAGACAAAGGACTTCTCCGACACAAGGCCGTCGTTCGGGCCGTCAAAATACCTGACAAGGTCATAGGTAAAATTCAGCGGAAAACGCCCGCCGGAGGCCCTGACGAGGCGGGAGCCCACGCTCTGGCAGAAAACGCCCTCCGGTGCGGGATAGACCTCGGTTCTTGCGCCGGCGGCCAGATCACGGACGGCGGCCTCGAAGTCGGGCTCCTTCTCCCCCAGCTTTTTCATGGCGGCGTTATAGGTGCCGGCCAGCCGCTTCAAAGTGGGTACGGGCACCTTTTTCAGCAGATAGTCGGCGAACTCGCAGCCCCGATGCGGCGTGTTTACCGTGGTTATGGAGGCTATGTACCCTGCCGCGCCAAAGTGCTCCGCCGCGCAGAGAGTGTCAAGGCCGCCCTTGGAGTGGGCGATAACGTTAACCTTGCCGCCGGCGGCCACCTCTTTTATCCGCTCGGCCAGCTCCCGTCCGCAGTCCTCCACCGAGGCCGCCGACCGCTGGTTGCCGTAGAACAGCCGGGCGCCGTTTTTCTCCAGCTCCGCCGGTATCCTGCCCCAGTAATTGAGGAACCGCCAGTCCCGGAAGAACACCCCGTGTACCAGCAGCACCGGATATTTCGTGGCGCAAATTTTCTCCGCCCGCCGCTTTTCGTCAAGGCGTATTTTTTCCGTTTCGGTTTCCACCTCGGCGGAGACCGTTTTTATTATCACGCCCAGCATAAACAGGTGGGCCACCGGCACCATTCCCAGTACCAGCCCCGCCGTCCGCAGCCTTATTCCCAGCTGTGCCGAGGTACAGTAAACGGAGATTATGCCGTTCCAGAAGATAAGCGCCTCCGCCAGGACGCACACCAGCGCCCCGATAAGCCACTGACGCCAGCCCTCGGGCCGTGAAATGAGGCCCGCCAGCTGGATAGCTATTGAAAAGGGCAGGGACAGGGCAAAGGTCTTGAGGCAGAGCTCCCCGTGGCCGCAGAATTTCAGCCTAAGCCCCGGCAGCCGCCGGACAAAGAACGGCAGGATATTCGTCGCGGCGAGGCCGAGGATAAATACCCACAGAGGCAGAACGCCCCGTAACGGCCCCGGCGAAAAGGAGTTGGCCAGAATTACCGTAACCGCGGCGTTGAGAACCGTGAAAATTATTTGTGGCGCTTTTTTCAATTAATGTGCCTCCCACTGTTTCATATACGGTAATTATAGCACAAAATGACGGAAAAAACAAGAGCGGAGCGCAAACTGCGCTTTTTCTGCGCGAACGGCGGCCCATTGACAAAGGGGCTTTGGTGTGGTATCATTATCTCAATGGAAGTGATGAGATGAACGAGCTTTACATAACCGAAATATCGCTGAAAGAGAGAAGGAACGGCTACCCCTTCAGTATTCCGGCCATCGGCAGCCTCGGCGTGCTGGAGCTGACGGCACCGGTGACATTTTTCACCGGCGCAAACGGCAGCGGCAAGTCCACCCTGCTGGAGGCCATAGCAGTGGCCTGGGGCTTCAACGCCGAGGGCGGGTCGCGGAACATGAGCTTTTCCACCTACGATAGCCACAGTCCCCTCTACAACAGTCTCAGGCTGGCAAAAGGCCCATATCGGCCTAAGGACGGCTTTTTCCTGCGTGCGGAGAGCTATTACAACGTGGCCAGCCACATCGAGGAGCTGGACGCCCAGCCCGCCTTCGCCCCAATGATCAAGATGGCATACGGCGGCAGCCTTCACGAAAAATCTCACGGCGAATCCTTCGCCGCCCTGCTCAACGAACGCCTCGGCGGCATGGGACTGTATCTGTTCGACGAGCCGGAGGCCGCCCTTTCGATCGACACACAGCTTGTCGCGCTGGCCCGCATAAGGGAGCTGGCGGAGGAACGGTCACAGTTCATCATCGCCACCCACTCCCCCATTCTGCTGGCCTATCCCGGGGCGGAGATTCTGTCCTTCGACGGCGGAAAGATAAAGCCCGTGGCCTATGAGGACACGGACATCTATCGGGTGTATAAGTATTTTCTGAATAACCGGGAGCGTATGCTCGCGGAGCTGGGATTTTGATATTCCTTATCTGTTCACTGTCACAACTATCCCCTCGCCGCCCTTGGGTTGGCACAGAAGGCCATCGGCAAGGCAGGACTCGGTCAAGTCCGAAAGGCCGCGTATGCCGGCGATGAGATCGGCGTAATTTCGGTACTCCCCGTTCAAATGTACGGGGAGCCGTTTCTTCATGAAAGTTCCCAATTCATCGGCTATTTTTTCGCAAATATCGTCAAGCCCGTCGGCAAGACCGACGCTCAAAGCGTGAAAGGCCTCAATGCCATTCCCGTCCAGCACAATGACGTTCGGTTCGAGAAGGCCGCCGTTCTTCCGTACATAACCGGCCTCGATGGCCTTGGCGGCGGACTCCCTGTCGCTTTCGGACAGATTAGCGGCCTCAAGACCGCCAATAGAGCGCAGAAGCATGAGCAGCGCCGGATTTTGGGAGGTATTCTCACAACACGCAAAGGATTGTTTCAGCCGTTTTCCGTAACGGTTTTCCATATGAACATATTTGTAGCCGCAGATGTCGGCGGCGTCTGTGCCGTCGTTCCCGTAAAAGTCAAATTTGGGTCTGTCCTCGGGCCGAACGGCTATGGCCACGGCGGTAAAGGGTCTGCCGGCGGGCCGAACGCCGGAGTAAAACCGCTTTTCCACCAGCTCCCGCACAATTCCCTCTATTTTATACCAGCATCGGTTTATCATGCTCCAAAGCAGGAACTCCGGCTCCCGACGTGGGCCGAGGAAGGGAAGGCTTTCGATTTCCGCCCGCTTTTCCTCAACGGCGGAACGTACCCGGTCGCAGACCTCGGGCATATACCTTTCATAAATTTTGTTGGCGGCGTCGTATTCCTCATAGTCCACAAGCACAACATTGGTTATATACCTGTCTCCCTCCAGCTTCCGCAGCAGACCGTAGCTTCCGTTTTCACCCTTGCACTGTATATCAAGCTCTTCCTCGACATAGGGCATCGGCACGCAAAGCTCGTCCGACAGCTCCTTGGCCGTCCTGGGCCTGTCCTTGCAGAGGTACACAAGGTTTTGAGAGAACAGCCGCTCGGCCTTATTGCGGGCGTCGTTGCCCACGGGACTGCCTGTACCGAAAAACTGTAGGCTCACGGGCTTAAGGGTAAGATTTCGTTCGTTCATTGTTTCTATCTCCTTTTTTACAGTGTTGCGGGCGGAAAACAGCCGCTGCTTGACGGTGGTTTCCAAGAGTCCCAGCCGTGCGGCTATGTCCTTAACCTTCATTTCGTCAAGGTAGAACATGACCATCACGTCCCGGTAGGACTTGGAGAGGAAGGTTATTTCCCGAAAGATGCGGCGCAGTCTGTCACGCTGCTCCTGTTCCTCGATAAAATCGCCGATGTCGTCCCGTCCCGCCAGATTTTCGGCAAGCTCCACCGTCTCCGCGCCACGGCGGCTCTCACGGCAGCGATCGGCGTAGACCCGGCGGGCCACGGTCCAGACAAAGCCGTAAAAGCTGTCTATCTCGGACTGCTTTTTCACCGCGTCCAGCGCCGCCAAAATTATTTCCGAGCAGAGATCCTCCGCCTCGTGGGAGTTTCGGCTGCGACGGTAGGCGAAGCCGTATATCTTGTCCAGAAAGTTCCTGTCCTCCATGCGCTTTATCGCTTCGGCCGAATTCATATTCCGCCCTCCTTTCGAATATATAGTCGTAAAAAAGGGAAAAAGGTTAGGTAAATCGCCTAACCTTTTTACGTCAATTTCACCGCGTACACCACGGCGATAATAGCCAGCGCCGCCAGTCCGCCCGCGAATACCGCGCTGTTCGCCGGGCTTCGGGCGTAGCACAGCTTCAGGCTGAAGCCCTTTTTCCACGGGTAGAACAGCAGCAGGGGCCGATAGTTGAGCATATCCAGCGCCAGATGGGAGCCGTAGCCCACCGCGAAGGCCAGCAGCGCCGCCGCGGCGCCGATTACTATATGTGTTCCGCTCATCATGGCGGGCCGCCTCCTTTTTCGCCGCTAACACAGCGGCTCTCGCGGGAACACCCCGCAACGCTTCGCTGATGAATTATCCCGGGGAATTCTAAAGGGGACCCGCAGGCCCTCTTTAGCGCCATTGGGGGTCCGGGGGCCTCGCCAAGCCCCCGGCGCTTTTGGTACTTTTGCCGCGCAAAAGTACATAGTATAAAAGTAATTGCGACAAACAACGCCGCAGGCGTTTACGAAGTTTTGACAGAATGACAGATTGAGTTATTGCGACTATATTTACCTATATCCGGAATTTGGATTCCCACTTTTCAGCACAGCGGCGCGAATATCCGGAGCACACCGTCCACTATCCACTTGAACAGGCCGTGACCGATATTTTGCAGGGTCTTTTCCTCGCTGGAACGCATGGTGGCACTGAAATCCTCCTGCAAATCGCTGAGCAGGCTGGCCTTATAGAACAGGGAGTTGTTCTCAAAGTGGAGGAAAAGGCTGCGGTAGTCCAGATTGACCGTGCCAACCGTGCCGACCACGCCGTCGATAACGCAGGCCTTGGCATGGACAAAGCCGGGGCTGTACTCGTATATTCTGACGCCGGCCTCCAAAAGCACGGGATAAAAGCTCCGTGACATACGGAACACCAGCTTTTTGTCGGGGACGCCGGGCATGATTATGCGCACGTCCACTCCACGGCGGGCGGCGCGGACAAAGGCCTCGGTCAGGGCGTCGCCAGGCATGAGATAGGGCGTGTAGAACCAGGCGCTCTCCTTAGCCTGGGACAGCAGGTCGATGTAAAGCTCGTTGCTGACCGCGTCGGCCCGCACGGGCGAATCGTAGTAGCTGAGGATCAGGCCGTCTCCCTCATCCGACTCGTCGTGAGGAGTGATAAGATATTCCTCGGGCACGGTGTCGCCGGAAATGGCGTTCCATGTGAAGGCGTTCCAGAACTCGGCGAACATACGGGTGTAATTGCCAACGGCCTCGCCGGTTATTTTGAAGCCGATGTCCTTCCAGTGGCCGTGCTTTTCAACGTGGTTGATGTATTCGTCCGCCAGATTTACGCCGCCGCTGAAGGCCACCCTGCCGTCGATTATCAGCATCTTGCGGTGGTCGCGGTAGTTGAGGGTGCCCTTCACGGTGACAAGGGGATTGAAGGCCTCGCATTTTATGCCCTTTTTCCGGAGCTTTTTGGCGGACTCCTTAGCGAAGGTGGAAATGCTGCCCAAGTCGTCGTACATGACCCGAACGTCCACGCCCTCGGCGGCCTTGCGCTTCATGATTTTTACCATGGAGTTCCACATACGGCCGTTCTCGATAATGAAATACTCCACAAAGATGAAGCGCTCCGCCTTTTTCAGCTCCTCCAGCATTACGGGGAAAAGGTCGTCGCCCAAGGGGTAATACTCGGCGCTGCGGTTGATGCGCAGGGGGTAGCCCGTCATGTTTTGTACCGTCCGAAAGGTCTGGGCCATGCGCTTATTTTCCACGGAAAGGGCCTCATACAGCGGCGTTGTATAGTCGGGCTCCGCCGGAAGCAGTGGCCTCACCTCGTCCAGCCGCTTCTTAAGAGGCTTTGTGGTGCGCTTGTTGCCGAAGAGCAGATACAGCAGCGCTCCCGGCAGGGGGAAGGTCAGAATTACCAGCAGCCACAGTATTTTGTATGTACCCTCGTCCTGCTTGGTTATGATGTACAAAACGAAGAGCAGAGCCAGCACGCCCAGCACGCCGTTTATCACCACGGCCCAGGGGGCCAGCCACTTGAACAGCACCAGCAGCCATATAAGCTGAAGCAGAACGGCGGGCAGGATAGTCAGCACGCGCCTTAAGATTTTTTCCATAAAAACTCCTCCTTAGAATTTCGAGGTCACGGCCCTACGTAAGTTCCGTCGGCCCATACACCGATGTCTTCGCTGCCGTCGGGATAATGCATGGTTCCTTGGCCGTTTCTTTGGCCATTTTGCCATTCACCTATGTAATATGCGCCATCAGACCAGTGATATTCGCCTTGACCGTTTGGAAAATCATTTTGCCATTCGCCTTTATAAAGTCTACCATCGGGCCAGTATCGTTCGCCTTGACCGTTTGGTTTGTCATTTTGCCATTCGCCTATGTAATATCCGCCATTGGGCCAGTGATATTCGCCTTTACCACTTCTTTCGCCATTTTGAAATTCGCCTTTATAATATGCTCCATCGGGCCAGTATTGTTCGCCTTGACCGTTTGGCAAGTCATTTTGAAATTCACCTATGTAATATGTACCGTCTGGCCAGTGATATTCGCCTTGACCGTTGGATAAGCCATTTTGTAATTCGCCTATATAATAATCTCCATCGGGCCAGTGAAATTCACCGTAACCGTTTCTTTCGCCGTTTTGAAATTCGCCTATGTAATAAGCCCCATCGTCCCAAAATTCAGCGCCCTGCCTCAGTTTACCGTTATCAAAAATGCCGTATGCTGTTGGAACGCCGGTGGCCTTGTCATAAACAATGCCCTTCATGTAAAGCTTCGTACCCTCTGATAAAAACATATTGTCTGATAGAAACTTGTAACCGATAAAATAACGGAAATCGTTCCAATCAATAGTCTGATATACATTGGAAGAGTTGAGGTTCACAACGTTCGAGTCGGCGCTCAACATTAAGCAAAAAACGCTGGCGATAGTTTTCACGGGGACATAGAGGACGTCGGAAATAACGAGCATGGGAGAGTCCATATTTTCGTTGACATAGTTCCACGCCACAACATTTGATCCCACGGCCATGCCGAGGTGTACGCCGGGGGCGTCAATGGTGGCGATTTGGGCCGCGCTGTCATAGCTCACCGTGCAGCCCATTGGCAGGGCGGCACATAAGGCGTAGAGCGGCGCATATATAACTCCGTTGACAGACAGAGGCCGATACTCAAAATTGATGGGCTGGCCGTCAAGAGAAACCTTGATGGGTTGGCCGCCGACATTGTCAACTATACTGTCAGCCGCCCCGGCGGTAATTGGCACAAGGGACAGTGCGAGGGTGAGTGTGACGAGTAACGCGATAAGTTTTTTCATGGTTTTTTCTCCTTTACGTTTAAATTTTTATTGGAAGCGAATAGTGTCGGCCGTATCAGCCGAACATCTCAAAGGCGCCGACCACCTTCAGTATCTGTGTATCCACCTTGTCCCGTCCGTAGGCGTCGAGGAAGCGTTCGCCGTATCTGTCGGACTTGAGGTTGTAATTCAAGGACCACAGACCCCAGTAAAGGTCAATGTGGCGGTCACCCACGCCGCCGTTGCCAAGGTCTATGAAGCCGCCAAGGCGCCAGTCGTTCAGTATGACGTTAGGCAGGCAGAAATCCCCGTGAATGAGCACGTCGGACTTTAGCATTTTGCGCCCCTCGACCACCGTGTGCCAGACCTCCTCGGAGGAGGTGTTGCCCCGGTTGTGGGGGAACATGGCGTCATAGTATCTGCGGCCCCGATAGCACCTTTCGGCGGCGGCGTAATAGTCCTCCGTCCGGTCGGGCACGGGGCAGCCGGCGCAGTCGGTCTCGTGGAGCCGGCGGAGAGTTTCGCCCAAAAGCTGGGCCAGACGTTCCGGCTCGTCCAGATACCCGGCGGCGGTACAGTCCTCTCCGGGGGCCCGGGCGGTCACCAGCCAGTCCCTGTGGTCGGAGACGTAGCTCACCACCTCCGGAGCCAGACCCTTGGCGTAGAAATATCGGGTCAGCCGGGCCTCCTTGCTGAGTTCGCCTCTGGACGAGGTTTTCAGAAAATAGCCCCCGTCCCTGTCTATGTAGACCACCTTGGCGGCCTGAGAACAGCTGCTGTCGTAGATTTTGGCGTCCTTCACCAGAGGCAGCAGCTCCGACGGAAGGCCGTCGGTGTTGAATGTTATCGGTGTGCGTTCCATTGTTGTTTTCCTCCTTTTTTTGCTGTCATGCGGGGTGTGTTTCACCGTTAGCGCAATGGGTTTGATTTATGATTTCGTTTATCATTGTCAGCATAAATGTTTGATGGCGGACGCCCAATGGGCGCCCCTACGGAGTTCAAGTCACGCAGCGGGAACAGTCAAGGTAACTGCAATATTCATTCCTCATTCCTCATTCCTAACTCCTAATTCCGCCTTACGAGACGTCCGTCAAATCAATATATCTGCTGCCGTTTTCTGCGATAAAGTCCTTCCTTCCGGCCAGATTGTCCCCAAGCAGCAGGTCGAACATGGCCGCCGTGGCCTCGGCCTCCTCGGGCATTATCTGGATAAGGCGGCGGGTCCTGGGGTTCATGGTGGTGCGGCTCATCATCTCGGGCTCGTTCTCGCCCAGGCCCTTGCTCCGCTGGATGTCCACACCCTTATCCGGCAGCTTGGAAAGAATCTCGGCCTTTTCCTTTTCGTTATAAGCGAAATAGGTTTTGTCCTTATAATTTATCTCGAACAGGGGCGACTCGGCGATGTAGACCCTGCCCTCCTTTATCAGTGTGGGTATGAGACTGTATATCATGGTTATGACCAGAGTGCGGATGTGATAGCCGTCAAAGTCCGCGTCGGTGCATATTATTATCTTGTTCCAGCGCAGATTGCTCAGATCGAAGTCGGCGAACTCCTTGTTGGCTCTGGTCTTGACCTCGACTCCGCAGCCCAGCACCTTTATAAGGTCGGTGATGATGGGGCTGCCGAAAATTTTGTCATAGTCGGCCTTGAAGCAGTTGAGTATCTTGCCCCTGATTGGCATAACCGCCTGAAACGCCGCATCCCGGCCCAGAACCACGCTGCCCTTGGCGCTGTCGCCCTCCACTATGTAGAGCTCGCGCTCGTTCACGTCCTTGCTGCGGCAGTCCACAAACTTCTTGACCCGATTGGTAACGTCCATGGCGGCGCCCAGCTTCTTCTTCATGTTGGTGCGGGTCTTTTCGGCTGTCTCACGGCTCCGCTTGTTCAGCAGCACCTGGGCCCCGATGCGCTCGGCCTCGGGGATATTTTCGATGAAATATACCTCCAGACTGTGGCGGATGAAGTCGGTCATGGCCTCCTGAATGAACTTGTTGGTGATGCTCTTCTTGGTCTGGTTTTCATAGCTGACGGTGGTGGAGAAGCAGTTGGTCACCAGCACAAGGCTGTCGGCCACGTCGTTCCAGGTTATCTTGCTCTCGTTTTTATTGTATTTGGAATTTTGCTTGAGCCAGGCGTCGATGGCGGAGACAAAGGCGCTCTTGGCGGCCTTTTCCGGAGCGCCGCCGTGTTCGAGAAAGCTGCTGTTGTGATAGTACTCTATCCGTTGCACCTCGTTGGAAAAGGCGAAGGCGAAGCTTATCTTCACCTTGTACTCGGGCATATCCGCCCGGTCGCTGCCCTTGCGCTCGCCGCTGTAAAAGGCGGTGGAGTTCAGAGCCTTGTCCCCGATCAGCTCGTTGACGTAATCGACGATGCCGTTTTCGTATTTGTACTCGAACCTTTTGATGCCCCCGTCCCCGTCGTGGTAGGTGAGCTTAAAGGCGATGCCCTCGTTCACCACGGCCTGACGCTTAAGGCTGTCCTGAAAGAACTCAAGGGGGATTTCAATGTCGGTAAAGACCTCAAGGTCGGGCTTCCACTTGATAGAGGTGCCGGTGCCCCGATACTTCTTTTCCTCCTTGAACAGGCCGCCCACGTTCTCGCCCTTCTGGAAAAAGAGCTTGTACTCGTACCCGTCACGGTGGATCACCACGTCCATATACTCCGAGGCGAACTGGGTGGCGCAGAGGCCAAGGCCGTTGAGGCCAAGAGAGTAAAGGTAGCTCTCGTCCTCGCCCTTGTCGTACTTGCCGCCGGCGTACATCTCGCAGAACACCAGCTCCCAGTTGTAGCGCTGCTCTCTGGCGTTCCATTCCACGGGGCAGCCCCGGCCGTGGTCTATGACCTCGATGGAGTTGTCGGCGTAGCGTATGACCTCGATAACGCTGCCGTGGCCCTCCTTGGCCTCGTCAATGGAGTTGCTTATTATTTCAAAAACGCTGTGCTCGCAGCCCTCGAGCCCGTCGCTGCCGAAGATAACTCCGGGGCGCTTGCGAACCTTGTCGGGGCCTTTGAGCATGGTTATGCTTTCGTTGCCGTAGGATCTCTTAGCCAAAACCATCTGTCCTTTCAAAAACAACATAAAATATTAATATATATTTTACCATAAATCTGCCGTTATGTCCATACCTATTTTTATTTTTTTGTATGTTTTGTGCGACGGGCAGGACGTTTAAAATTAGGAATGAGGAATAAAGTGCGCATAAATTTTATTTGTCATAGGGAATGTTAGACGGTAGGGCGCGACGACTCGGCGCGCCGCAGTGTTAGCGACAGTAACAATGACAAGAAATAAGCCTTCTCCTTGAGGAGAAGGTGGCGCGTCAGCGACGGATGAGGTGTAGGACGCGAAAGCGTCCGTTAAAATAAACAGATAAAAAATAACGCCGCACGGCGGCTACACCTCATCAGTCGGCCTTCGCCGACAGCTTCCCCTTGAGTAAACGCTGATTAAATAACGCCTACGGCTCAGCACGACGCCTGACGGCCAAATTTCCCCGATACTGCGTCAAAAATGCTCGAAATACATCAAGTATTTCTGCGCTTTTTTCCTTGTCTCGTGAAAATTATGTCTCGCCAATCGCCGCACTGTATTTAATCAGTGTTTACTTGAGGGGAAGCCTTTACATTATTTGTCATTTTTACCATAAGATGGCGCAAAGAGTTTTGATTTATAATTTCGTTTATCGTTGTTAACATAAACGTTTGATGGCGGACGCCCGATGGGCGCCCCTACGGTATCAAGGTTACGTTTGCGGTTTCGGCGCGCCGGGGTCGTCGCGCCCTACCGAATATTTGTCATTCATACTTATTGCATAAATTCACATTCCCATGACAAATAAAACCGCCGCACAACCTATTCCTCATTCCTAATTCCTAATTTTCCACTCCTATCTCATTAAGCGCAAACTCCACAGCGGCATTATATATCACTCCGACAAAAAACGGCACATAAATCTCCGGCCCGACGTCGTTCCGCAGCATAAGCCAGCTCAGTCCGGCAAGGATCACCGTCCGGGGCAGACTCCGCAGGGACAGGGCCGTCAGAGCGGCGGCCGTCAGCGCCCAGAACATCGGCACGCTGTCCCCCGCCGCCAGCGTCCCCACTGCGGCCAGCAGTCCGCCCAGCACAACGCCGTACCAGCGGCAGACCGGCGGCCTCGGCAGGGATACGAACAGGGCGGCGCAAAAAAACATCAGTCCCTCCCGCCATACGCCCAGAAGGGCGCAGATTCCCAAGCCAAAAAGCACAGCGAAATATTTTTTCATGACGGCACTCCCCCCTTGAGTAAACTTCCATATTTCAAGTGTTGCCGCCGCGGGCCGTCAATATTCTTTAAAAATATAGTTTGGTAATTTTCGAAAAATGTTGGGGCAAAATATTGACAAGACACGGAATGTGTGGTATAATCAGGAAAAGACGGAAGAGAATGAGGAATTAGGAGTGAGGAATTAGGAATAAAGCGTGCGTCAGTTTTGTTTGGCGTTTTTACCTTAAGGCCGTATAGGAAAATCCGATTGATAATTTCGTTTATTATCGCCGCCGTAAACGTTTGATGGCGGACGCCCAATGGGCGCCCCTACGATACCCTGTATTATAACTACCCCACCAATCACCATTTATTCCTCATTCCTCATTCCTAATCCCTAATTTTCCCAAAGGAGGCACACCCATGACCGAAAAAACAATCGAACGCGCCATACTCTGCGGCGTACACCGTGATTTGCCGGACAGAACCGAGGACACCACCGACGAAACCATCGCCGAGCTGCGGGAGCTGGCAAAGACCGCCGGAGCCGAGGTGGTGGGCGTGATGGTGCAGAATAAGGATCACCCCGAAACCGCCGCTTACTTCGGCGAGGGAAAGCTGGAAGAATTAAAATCAGCCATAGCCGCTCTGGAGGCCGACCTGCTGATCTTCGACGACGAGCTCACCGGCAGTCAGATAAGGAACATCGAGGACATCACCGGCGTTCGGGTGATAGACCGCAGCACCCTTATTCTGGACATTTTCGCCTCCCGGGCCCGGTCTAAGGAAGGCAAGATACAGGTGGAGCTGGCCCAGCTCAGGTACAACCTGCCCCGGCTGACGGGGCTTGGAACTCAGCTCAGCCGTCTGGGCGGCGGCATCGGCACACGCGGCCCCGGCGAAACAAAGCTGGAAAGCGACCGCCGCCACATTCACCGGCGTATCGAGGCCCTTGAGGAGCAGCTCGCCGAGGTGGAGCGCCACCGGGAGCTGCTGCGCGGGCGGCGCACCAAGGACGGGGCCGTCACCGCCGCTCTTGTGGGCTACACCAATGCCGGCAAGAGCACCCTTATGAACAAGCTCACCGGCTCGGACATCTTCGCGGCGGATATGCTCTTCGCAACCTTGGATCCCACCGTCCGCTCCCTTGAGCTTTCCGACGGGCGGAACGCCGTCATTGTGGACACCGTTGGCTTTATACGCAAGCTGCCCCACCATTTGATAAAGGCCTTCCGCTCCACCTTGGAGGAGGCCGCCGAGGCGGACGTGCTCATTCACGTTATCGACGCTTCCGATCCGGAAATGCAGACCCACATCGCCGTGGCCGACGACCTGCTGGAGGAGCTGGGCTGCAAGGCCGCCCGCACCGTGGCCGTGTTCAACAAATGCGACATCGCTCCGCCCCTGTCTCCCCGGCCCAGAGGCCGGTACACCGACTATGTGTCGGTCAGCGCCGCCACCGGCGAGGGGCTCGACCGGCTCATGGAAATTTTGGAGGACGCCCTCCCCGGCAAAAAGCGGGAGGTCAGTCTGCTCTTCCCCTACTCCGACAGCGGCGAAGCCGCAAGGCTCTACGACACCGAGGTAATTCTTGAGGAGGAGTACACCGACGCCGGAATAAAAATGCGTATCCTCGCAGATGAGGCCGTGTACGCAAGGGTCAAAAAGTGGGAAGCGTAAACCTCCGCATTCCTCACAAAAAAATGCCGTCCCTTTATTTCGGGACGGCATTTTCAGTTATTGTCAAATATTCGCAAGAGGGCCGAGTATGTCGGTCATTTTATGATAGACCTCCATAAGCTCATTAACCTTGGCCTTAAAAGCGGGGTCAAGATCGTCCGCCTTGGAAAGGGCGTCAAGGAAGTGCTTCAGCGCGTGAACGTCGGCGGCGCTGTCGGCGGCGTCGGTATGCGTACCCTTGCCGGTATACTCGCCGTGCTCCTTCACATAGGACTGTTCGGCCTTGTAGATCACGTCGTCCAGCTTACCGGCCTTGTGGAGACGTTCGACCTCCTTTTCGACCTCCTCCAGCAGGGGATTGAAGTCCTTGCCGGCCTTGGCTGCCTCTCTGAACTTCTTAAAGAAATTCATTACTCCGTCAATGATGCTCATTTCGTTTTCCTCCTTATTTTTTAATTTTTTTTAATTTAATCAAATTATAACATTTTTTCGGGACTTTGTCAATATTTTACGACAAATTTCTCACATTTTACCATTCAACGACCTCGTCCACAATTTTCCGCTGCTCCATGGACGTTTTCCGCAAATACACACGGGTGGTCTCAATGTTGTCATGACCCATCAGGTCGGCCAGAAATGCGATGTCGTTGCAGCGCTCAAGAAAGCTTTTGGCGAAGCGGTGACGGAAGGAGTGAGGATAGACCACCGCCGGATCGATGTTGTAACGCTCGGCAAACTTTTTCAGCTGGGCGGATATGCCCCGTGAGGTTATGCGCTGGCCCCGCTGGTTGAGAAAAACAAAGCCGGTGCCGCGCCTCTCCCATTCCAGCCAGGTCAGGGCGTCGGCCTGAAGGGCCCGGGGCACGTAGATACGCCTGAACTTGCCGCCCTTGGTGTACAGATCAAGATGGCCGGCCCTGACGTTCTCCACCTTAAGCTGGAGGAGCTCGCTTATTCTGGCTCCGGTGGCCCCAAGAAACCGCACCACGAAGTACCACGAATACTCCTTGTCCTGAATAAGGCAGCTTTTGAGGTAGTCGTAGTCGGCCTCGCTGATAACGTTTTCCAGAAAGGTACTCTGCTGCTCCTTTACGAAGCTCTGGCGCCATTTTCCCCTGCCGATGAAATCAAGGTAGAGATTTATGCCGCGGATACGCAGGTTCACGGTCTTGGGCCTGTACCTTGCAATGAGGCTCTGGCGATAGCTCTTGAGGTTTTTCAGACTGAGCTTTTCGTATTCTTCCTGATACTGGCGGACGGACGCCAGATATGAACGGATCGTGTTTGCCGAAAAACTGGTGCCGTTAAGATGGCACTCGAATTCCTCGATTTTTTCCAACATTTCAAAATCCTCCTTATGTATAATCTCAGGCAATGGGGAGCTGAACACTGCGCGGCGCACGGGGTAAACTCCACATTACCCTAAGTAAAGGGAACCGCTCTGGTTCGGTTCCCTTTACTTACGATAGCCCCTCCGCCATTTACTATATTATACATCTTTACGGCGAAATTTTCAATGAAATAATCCGTCAATTTCAATAAGCCTGTGCAGGCTTCGCCAGTCATACGATGACCGGCTGGAGCTGACGCCCTTCAAGAGCCGCGTCCACGGCGGGCAGCAGCATATCCCACCGTGCCACCATGGAATTTGGCTTGCTGACAAAGTCGTCCTGAGCGAAGGGGACGAAATATATATTTTTGTAATTCATCAGAAAGCCTATATTTTTGGCGGCGGCCCCAAGAGCGTCGTTGGTGGACGGGGCCAAAATCACCGGACAGCGGTTGCGGAGGGTGGACTTTGCCGCCATTGTGACGCTGGTGTCGGTGATGCCGTGGGCCAGCTTGCCCAGGGTATTGCCGGTACACGGGGCGATGAGCAGGGCGTCAAGCAGCCTTTTGGGGCCTATGGGCTCCGCCTGGGCAATGGTTACGATGGCCTTTTTGCGGCAAATATCCTCTATTTCGGCCACAAAGTCGGCGGCCTTGCCGAAGCGGGTGTCGGTGGAGGCGGAATTGCGGCTGAGTATGGGCACAAGCTCAACGCCCTGATTGGAGATGTGGCGCATCTCGTCAATGACCTTGCGGAAGGTGCAGAACGACCCCGTCAGGGCGAAGCCCAGCTTTATCTGAGTCAGATCCATCTCACTCACCGGCCTCCCTGAAAATATTGTAGACGGTTTCCTTGATTATTTCACCGGCGGTGACGGGGGCCACTTTTCCCGGAAGGCTCAGGGCACGAATGACGCTGACGCCTATTTCACCGGCGGTCTCGGTGTCAACCCCGCCGCCGCTGCTGGCCAGGTCGATTATGAGGCCGCCCCGCATATTCACCAGCACGGTCTTGTCTATGACCTTGGCCGGCACGGTGTTGAAGATAACGTCGGCGCAGGCCGCCGCCTCGGGCAGCATGGAGTAGGGCGCGGGGGTCAGGCCGGCGGCCCGTATCAGGGCGAAATCCGCGGGCTTGCGGGCAAAAACCGTAGTCCGCGCTCCCATATCCCGCAGGAGCTTGGAAAGGTACTTGCCTATCCTGCCGTAGCCGGTGACTATGGCGTTGCAGCCGTGAATGGTGACGGGCAGCTCCTCCATGGCTATCTGAACGGCGCCCTCGGCGGTGGGAATGGCGTTGGCTATCTCGAACTCCTCCCGGGCCAGATAATCCACGTAGGGTATGCCGTAGACCTCAAGCAGGGTCTTTGCTTTTTCGCCTATCTTGCCGCCCAGCAGCAGCTGGCGGTCGTTCATCAGGCGAAAAAGGTCCTTCATAAGTATGGGCCGCAGCAGCTGGGGCGCGCTGACCGTCTCGCCGTCGGTGGATACCGGCAGACCCAGCACCACGATGTCCGCACCGCTGAGGGCGGTTTTCAGCGCCATATCCTCGGTGTAGCGGCGCACCTCCAGTCCGTCCCTCTGCATGGAGGCGCAGAGCCGGTCGATCCGGGCGTCGCCGCCTATAACTAAAATTTTACCCGACATATATATTACGGAAACGGGAAGCCCCGTTTCCTCCTCCCTTCATATATTTATCCTCGTTACATACTATGCCGCCGCAAAAAAATTGCCCACCGGGCAGGGAAAATTATCGACAAATTATTTCAACTTTACAAGTATGTTACAAATTTCGTTATTTTGTTGACATACATCACATTTTGTGGTATTTTTACTATGTAAATAATTACATAAATAATATGAAAGGATCTGGTATTATGTACTCAACCATGCAGTCAGTAACGTCACTGATTGTGATAGTTGTCTCTTTCGTCTGTCTTTGGGTTCTCTTCCAAAAGGCCGGCGAAAAGGGCTGGAAAGCCATTATCCCCTTCTACAACGCTTATTTGACCTATAAGCTGTTCTGGAAAAAGTCCATGTTCTGGGTGGCTCTCATCATATCCGTCCTCGTGACCGCTCTTACTATGGGAGTTTACGCTTCTCATTTGGACGACATGGTAAACATCACCAACACAGCCGCCAACGAGCTTGGCATCGACGCGGACGCTCTTGACAGAGGCGAGCTGAACATGACCGAGGAGGAGCTCAATCAGGCCGCTCAGGATTACGCCGACAGAATGGAGTACGAGCTGGACAACGGCATAGACAATTCCCTTGCCAACGCCTTTATCGCCGCGTTTGAGAACATCTCTTCCCTGGACGTAATTCTCATCGTTTTGATCTTTATCCTCAGCATCGCAATGTTCGTGATAAGCATACTGTCCTGCGTCAATATGTCAAAGTCCTTCGGCCACGGAGGCGGTTATGCTGTGGGCCTCATTTTCCTGCCCATCATATTCCTGCTCATTCTGGCCTTCGGCAAATCTCAGTACGTTAAACGCAGCTAAAATCTTGCGCAACAAAAGGGCTTCCGTGTCGGAAGCCCTTTTATCATATTCCGCTACAAATCGCAGTTTTCCGCGTAATACCAGTTTTTCGCCACCTTATAGCACTGTGAGATAAAGCTGAGGTGACGCTCGCTGAAGGAGCCGGGATTGCCGCCTTCAGTATAGATAATGCCGGTCATGCCGAGGCTGTAATAAAACACGGTCTTTTCACTGTCCACGGTTATCCCCTCAAAGGTCTGGTTGCCGAAGCTTTTAAGCTCGTCCAGCGCGTCTCCGGCGTAAATCGTCTCGCCGTCGAATACGACGGCCCCGGCGTCAAAGTTCACCTTGAACATCATTTTTGTCCGGCCCCTGTCCTCCAACGCCCTGCGGAGGACGGAGTTTACCTCCTCAAGGGCGGCCTGTTTGGTCTCAAACATACGAACCACACCGCGGTCGGGCATATGTATCACCGTGGCCAGCAATATCATCAGCACGGCGACGGCGCAGGCGAAACCCACCAGCACCTTGAACAGAAAGCGTATAATGTGACTTATCATAAATTTTCACTCCCCCACACGTGGGCCAGCAGCTCGGGAACGCCGTCCATAAGTCCAGCGTACTCCGGAAAATCCCGGCGCAGGCGGCGGACACAGCGGCCGCAGTACTCCGCCCGCACCGCCGGATCGGAGCGCAGATTATTCTTATGGCCCCACACATGAGTCACGTCGCTCTGTTCACGGAGCCTGTCCAGCCGAAGGAGGGTATGTATCTCCTTTCCCTTTTCGGCGGCGCACATGGACAGGAGCCGCTGCTCGGCAAAGACCATGGGAACCACCACGCTGCCGTCCTCACGTAAATTTCTCATAAAATCCACACTTCGGCGGACGTAATAATCACGGAACTCCAAATCCTTTATGTACAGAAAGGCCGTGTTGCAGGGCAGGACGCCCCAGTCCCAATCGGGGAAGGTATAGCCCTCCTTCATGCGGAAATGCTCCCTGCCGGGATAGATGTCCGGCATCAGCTCCTCCCGATGGGCGGCCACGATGTCAAGGTTCCCCAGCTCCCGACAGTCCCGCCACACTATCATGTCCGTATCTATCATGCATACTGGCTCCGGAACGGAGTTCAGGGCCCAAAGCTTGCCGCCCGCCCAGAATAAAAACGGGTCAATATCCGCCGGTACGGTATCCAGCGCCTCGGTCACGCCGCCGTCCCACAGGGGCTCAAGGCCCCGTTCACGAAGATAAGCGGCTCCGGCGCCGTCGGTGACCATGGTGACGCCGCCGCCGTTTTTCCGCCAGACAAGAGCCGACAGCATCATCGTCAGCAGCTCAAAGTCCTCCATGTAAAAATCCCTGCCGCCACGGACAAAAAACGGCCTCGTCCAGAGGGAATGTATGGCCTTCATATCAGCTCAAGGCCGTAGCCGAAGGAACCGCCTCCGCTGCCGGAGCCTGAGCCGGAACCCGAACCGCTGCCGGAGCCGCTGCCGCTGGTGGGATTTGCGGGACGGGCGGCAAAAAGCCTCGCCGCAACGTACTCGTCCTCCTCGCGGGTTATGGCCAAATTCATGGAAAGCCGCGACGCGGGCGGAAATCTGAGCCGGCAGACCTCGCGGCCCTTAAGGGCGGTCTCGGCCTCCTCCACAAAGGGGGCGTATCTGTCCTCAAAGTACAGCAGACCGACATCGGCCCTGTTATAGCGCTCCCTCATCAGGGCAAGCAGCTCGCCCAGCCGACCCACGGGCCTGCTCCGCCGTCCGCCGGCGGGGAACGGTACAAAATATCCCTCGGATAACAAATATGTATAGCAACGCTCGTTAAAAAACATAAGCAACAGTTTCATCTTGACAGTCAGCCCTTCCGTAGGCATTAGAGAGCCTTTCTCTCTTTATTACATTATATCAACTTTTTCCGTAAAAATCAATAGAAAAAAAATATTTACAAAACGTTCACAAAAAAATCAAAAAAATGTGCTGCAAATTATAAAAAAGGGCTTGCAAAATTCTCAAACTTTGAGTATAATATATGTGAAGATAATAAATACCACTTTGACAAAAATTTAACATATATGGATCTGATATGATGGACAACCCAAAAGTAAGAATAACCATGGACGGGGACCTGGGCGTGATAGAGCTGGAGCTCCTGCCCGAGGCGGCCCCGATAACGGTGGAGAATTTCACCAAACTGGTGGGCGAGGGCTTTTATGACGGCCTTACCTTCCACCGCATAATCAGCGGCTTTATGATACAGGGCGGCGACCCGCTGGGCAACGGCACCGGCGGCAGCGCCAACCGCATAAAGGGAGAGTTCAGGCAAAACGGCGTGGACAATCCCATTAAACACGAGCGCGGGGTCATTTCCATGGCCCGCAGCATGATGCCTAACTCGGCCTCCAGCCAGTTCTTTATCATGCACGCGGACGCTCCCCATCTGGACGGGGCCTATGCCGCCTTCGGCAGGGTGACGTCCGGCATGGACACGGTGGACAAAATCGCCGCGACGAAGGTGGGCTTCGACGGACAGACGCCCATTGTGGCCCCCACTATCCTGAAAGCCGAGCTTATTTAAGTTAATAAATTGTTCATTGTAACAATATTTATTAAAATTTAATTCACGAAAGGAAGTTTTTCCAATGGCAGTAAAAGTTGCAATCAATGGCTTTGGCCGTATCGGCCGTCTGGCTTTCCGTCAGATGTTTAAGGCAGAGGGTTACGAGATCGTAGCTATCAACGATCTTACGGATCCCAAGATGCTCGCGCATCTTCTCAAGTATGACACCGCACAGGGCGGCTACTGCGGCCGTATCGGCGACAATCTGCACACCGTTGAAGCCGGCGAGGATTCCATCACTGTTGACGGCCATAAGATCACCATATACAAAGAGAAGGATGCCGCCAATCTCCCCTGGGGCGAGCTTGGTGTTGACGTAGTTCTCGAGTGCACCGGTTTCTATTGCTCCAAGGAAAAGAGCCAGGCTCACATCGACGCCGGCGCCAAGAAGGTAGTTATCTCCGCTCCCGCGGGCAACGACCTTCCCACCATCGTATACGGCGTTAACGAGGGCACCCTGACGGCTGACGATACCATCATCTCCGCCGCCTCCTGCACCACCAACTGCCTTGCTCCCATGGCTAAGGCTCTTAACGACTACGCTCCCATCCAGAGCGGTATCATGTCCACCATCCACGCTTACACCGGCGACCAGATGATCCTTGACGGTCCCCACAGAAAGGGCGACCTCCGCCGTGCCCGCGCCGGCGCCGCCAACATCGTGCCCAACAGCACAGGCGCTGCCAAGGCTATCGGCCTTGTTATCCCCGAGCTCAACGGCAAGCTCATCGGCTCCGCTCAGCGTGTACCCGTACCCACAGGCTCCACCACCATCCTTACCGCTGTTGTATTAGGCACCGACATCACCAAGGAAGGCATCAACGCCGCCATGAAGGCTGCCGCTTCCGCTTCCTACGGCTACAACGAGGATCCCATCGTTTCCTCCGATGTAATCGGCATGACTTACGGTTCTCTCTTCGACGCTACTCAGACAATGGTTGCCAAGATATCCAACGACCTCTATGAGGTTCAGGTAGTTTCCTGGTACGACAACGAGAACTCCTACACCAGCCAGATGGTACGCACTATCAAGTATTTTGCCGAACTCGGCTGATCTAAAAAATTTAACTGCTGAAAGGCTGCCGCCACGCGCGGCAGCCTTTTCACTTTACGGCGCGGGCTGAAAAAAAGGCGCAGAAAAAGGTTATCCTCACGGACAACCTTCAAAATACACGTAATGCGGTCGGCCCACACCACGGCTATAATTATGTATTCATAATAAAGCCTTAAGCTTCCTCGGCCTCCATCTCGTTTCCGGCCCGGCGGGCGGCACGGTTGGCCGCTTTGCGCTCGGACTTTTGTTCCTCAATAGACAGGCGCTCGGCGTAAAACTCCTCGGCGGCCGGCGCGCTCTTATAGACGGTCTTTCGCACCGTCCTCTCCTCCCCGTTCTTCACGACGGAATTTTGCATGAAAAAGCGGCCGTGCTCCCGGCACTCGCCTATTGAGATCATCTTGCCCCGGCCCTGACGGACCCATTTGCTGCGAACCATGGGGGCTCCGCACCTGGGACAGGGATTGACGGAAAAGGCCTCGGGACACTGGCTGCGGCCGCCGATCACGGTACAGGGGAACTGACGGCGGGATTCCACCTTCAGCTCGCCGAAGGCTATGACCGATGGCGACATGGACTTGGTGTTTCTGTCATATTCGTCAATGCCCTTTTTAAGATCCAGACAGCGGCAGACCATGGCCGTGTAACCCGCGTCGTTAAGAGCGTCGTGCTGGGGATGGCCCTCCTCGTCCACAGTCAGATTGAAATATTCCACCGCCGACTTTAACGAGCGCTGGTTCTTGCCCCCGTCGGTCTGGGCGTTGAAAATGACCTGAAGGTTGTACCACCGGCCTATCCAGCCGCTCTCCAGCCCGTACAGCTTAAGACAGGACTCCAGCATGGGAATGTCGTCGTAGCCCCAGGTCAGAAAGACCCGCTCCTCGCCGCACCACTCCCGAAAATCCACCACGACCTCGGGGAACCAGGTGCCATGGCGGAGCATTTCCGAGGTTATTCCCGTCAGCTTCTTCACATGGCTGTTCAGCTTTTTTATATAGCACGGGCGCACAAGACTTTTGAAGGCGTCAACGAACTCCATTTTTTCGTTGAGCTTGATCGCCCCTATCTCGATGATCTCGTTCATCGGCGATTTTTTCTTCTTACCTTCGCTGTCGGTCTTAGGATAGGACTGGTTCCACTCCATGTCCAGAATAATGTAATTCACGGGCCTTATCCCTCTCGTAAATTTTTCTTAAATTATATCACATTATCCGCCAAATGTCAACTATTGTTTTTTGGCTTTTCTTCGTCATCGTCCCCGGTAAACATCTCATTTTTTGTTATAATTATCCTTTCGCCGTCGAAGCTGACCCTTGCCGAGGGCGAATCCTTGGTGATGCCAAGCTTTTCCAGCCAGCGGCGCGGCACCTCCACCCTGCCGCGGAGCAGGGCCGTGCCCTTTTTCAAAAATACCACATCGACCGTCCTTGCCCGGGATCCCACCATTATTTCCAGAGCCTTTTCCATGTGCTCAGTCGTATATATACGGTTGCCGCCGGCGCTGCGGTAGGCCGGCAAAACCCCGCTCTCATCCAAACGGGTAAGAGTCCTTGTAGAAATGCCCATGAAATCTGCCAGCTCCTTTGCCGACACACGCGCAACTTTAAAATTATTTTCCCCCATTGTCTATCCCCCTGGTGCTGTACTTAACTGTTACCTAACGCGGCTTCGCTTATATTATACAAAAATCTACAAAAAAAATCAATAATGTTTTATACTTTGTCATTTTTCGTTTCATTTTTTTGAACAAAAAACGTGAAAATATCCGTTAAAGCAAAATAATTCGGTACTCACTGTTCATACAGATAAGGGCGCGGAATATATCCGCGCCCTTGCGTACAGTATGAATTGTATTTTTTAGTTATTTTCTTGTCACGCTTTCGGCCTTGGTCACGGGAACGGTCTTATCCACCATCCAGACATAAACTCTTATCTCGGAGCCGGAGGCCGCGGGCGTAAAGTCGATGCTTATATTCTGCGCAGCGGAGTTTACGGAAACCTTTTTGGACTTCACATTCAGAAGCTTTCCGTCCTCATATTCGGCGGCATAAGCGTCAACCTCGATGTAATCCTGAGCGTTGTTGAGGACGAAGCTTACCGTACCGTCGGCATATACCGCGTCGGTCACGGCCACCTCGACATTGTTATTTATAACGCTGACCTCAACCTCGCCGCTCATGGTTATTTTTTCCTCAACGGCGGGATCGGGATGGCTGAAGGTGACGGAAACGGTGATCCTCGCGCTGCCGGCGGCCACGGCTCTGACTTCGGCGGTACCGGCCGAGGCTCCGGCGGTGACATCGGCTATATTCACGTCGCCGCTCAGCCAGTCGGCAGTCTCAACAACATACGAGCCGTCGGCGGGCAACACTGTTATTCCCACGGTATCGCCGACGTTGGCAATAATGCCGGCGGGTTCAAGAGTGAAACCCAGCTGAGCCTTGTAATCCACGGCAGTGACGGCTCTGGAGGAACCGATGCTTACGTAGATCGTACCGGCCTGTGCGGTCAGGGCGTCGCCGTCAAGCATTATCCTGAACTGACCGGTGGTTCCGGCGGGAATAACGACGCTCTCGCTGACGGGGTCGGTCATTTCCCTGTCGGAATAGAAGGTGACAGTGTCATACTCCTGAAGGTTCACGCCGTCCACGTCAACATAGGCGTAATCCGCCTCGGGAAGGTTGTAGATAACGGCCTTTGCCTCACGGACGTTGGGTGTGAGGCTGACCTTCACGGTTCCGCTGACCGTCTTGTAGTTGAGGTCGTCGGGAACGAAGGTCCAGCCGTAATCGGTATCGGCCTCGGCAACTATCTGCTCGGGGGCCTGATCTCCCACGCTGTTCCAGGTGAGGGCGCCGCCCAGAGCGCCGCCGTTCACGTCGGTGAAGCCGTTGGTAAGCACGGACTCGGCCAGGAAGGAGCCCTCCTCCACATCAGAGGCGGTGACCTCGCCGGCGGGAGCCGCCTGCTCAATTATCATGGTTCCCGTTACGGTGTTGCCGGCCAAAGCCGCCGTCTCGGGTACGCTTACCCGATAGTCATAGCTTCCGGCGTTCACGGGAGCGTCCTTCGACCAGCCTTCGGCGACTGCGGGCTCGCTGACAACAGCCATGATCATCGCCTCATCCGCCTGAACGTCCACGCTGTGGATCCTGTACTCGACGGTCACGTCCGCCCTGGCGTCGGTTGCGGCGGTGACGGTCTTGGCCTTGCCGTCATAAACAAGGCTTTCCGGCAGGGTTATGTTCAGAGCGGCGGGAATCTTGTTGCTGGCCGTTACCGAGGTATATCCGGTAACGGGAGAATTGTAGTTATCCGTGTCGCCGGGAGTGAATATCCACTCGTAGTTATAAGCGCCCTCACTGAGAACCGTTTCGGGCTGAGCCCATACAAGGGTTCCTTCCACGGCGGCGTGGTTGTTGGGATTTTCAAAGGTACCGGCGAGGGTGTCAACGGAGGCAAGAGTGTTGCCCGTAAGGCCGTTGCCCGCGCTGACGTTGACCTTGGCGGGAGTGGCCTTTGTTACCGTCACTTCACCGGTCACCGTGCCTATATCGTAGTTCGAGCCGGCCAAAGCGGCGGCGGTGACGGCATAGCTGCCGGCGGCGGCGGTTTCGGCCGCGCCCTCGCTGGAAAGTCCGGCCTTGATGTCGGCCTTGGTCTCACCGGCGACAAGCGGGGTATCCGGGGAAACCTCAAAGTCGCTGTCGGTGAGGGTCAGGGTCTGACCGTACTCCTTTTCGGCGGAGGCGGTCAAATTAACCGTTCTCCTGTTTATATCGCCTGTGGTATGATGGGTATGGGCGGCCAGAGTGTAGTTGGCGGCGTCCCTGCCGGTGAGAGAATCAGCGGCGACGGTCACGGTAACATTCTTGGCCGTACCGGCGGCAGCATTTTCGTAAACCGCTGTCACGGCGGAGGCGGGAATGCTTACCTCATCGCCCTCCACAAGGTTGCCCACGGCAACGGAGCCTCCGAGCAGGGCCTCCGCCGTGCCGTCATAGGTCTTGGGCGCAACGGCTATGGCGCTGTAATCGGGCTCAACGGCCAGGGGAAGGATGTTGAGGGTGGTGTACATCAGGCCGGGAGCAAACTCGTCGGTGGCCTCAATATAGGCCCGAACACTGTAAACACCGGCATCGACGGGCTCGTCGGATACCCAATCCTCAGTGCCCTCGGGGGCGTATTTTACGGTTATCTCACCGTCTCTGTCGGCGGTGAACTTTATCCGCTTGGGCCGGCCGTCATAGACGAACTTCATATCTTCATCGGTGAGCTTATTGAAGTTGGTGGGCGTCTTGTCGGACACGATTATGCTCACGGTATCGCCGGTCACCTTTTCGTAATTGACCTCATCGGCGGGAGTGAATACATAAGCGGCCTGATAATTGCCCTTTTCGCTGTATGACCTGTCAGGCTCGGCCCAGGTAAACTCGCCGTCCACATGAGCCTCGGTATACGGGTTCTTGTAGTGGCCGGATATCTTTGACTGCGACAGGGCAACCTCGGTCCTTATACCTGTGGCGTCAGCCTCGACCTTGACGGGAACCGTCTTTTCGACAGTAACGCCGGCGGCAGTCTTACCGTCCAGGGTCACGGAGTAGTTGCTGTTGGCGGTGGCGTCAAGGGTATAGGGATATGCCCCGTCCTTTACCGCCGCGCCGGGAGCAAAGCCCTCGCTGCCAAAGGTTATCTTCAATTCATCGTTGGGAACGTCCTTATCGTTGGCGAAGCTCACATCGGCGGAGGTCTTTGTCTCGCCGTAGAACTTGGTCATGCCAACGGGGGTGACCGTCACGGGCATGGGATCAATATTGGCGGTCAGGGTAAACGCGGCGGCCTTTGACATTGAGTAGTTGCCGCTGCCGTCTCCCGTGAGAGAGTAGGCGGGCACGGTGACATTGACCGTCTTGTTTTGTCCGGCGTTTACGTCGCTGAACAGGGCCGAAATCTTTTCGCCGTCGATTGAAACGGCATCGCCCTCTGCCTTATTGGTTATGGCTATCTCACCGCTGAGAGAAACGGTATTGGCGCCGTCATAGGTTTTATTTGCGGCGGCGAGAGTGCCCTTGTCAAGGGTGACCTCAAGGGGATTGATAACAAGCTTGGCCTCGGTGGAATGGCCCAAATAATCGGGATTCGGGGCTATAGTGGCCCTTACACGGTAGGTACCGGCATTGACGGGAGGCTCATTGGTCCAGTTTTCGGTGCCTTCGGGGGCATATTCAACGGTTATTTCTCCCTCCCGACTGGCCTCGACGCTGACCGCCTTGGCCTTGCCGTCATAGGTCTGCTCCGGCAGAGAGACGGTGACGGTTGTAGGCGCCCGGTCACTGACGGTTACGGAAGCGGTACGGGTCACGGTCATGGTCTTTTCGGCGGAATCGGGATCGGGATGCTTAAACACAGTTTCGACCATAAGGGTCGCCCGACCGGAGTCAAGGCCGGAGACAACGGCGCTTTCGCCGCTTCCCTCAACGGAAACACAATCCTCGTCAACTATCCACTTCGAGCTGACTATCTCGTAATCGCTGTCGGATCTGATCAGCTTCACATCGGTAGTCTCCTGAGGCTTGACGGTGATCTCGACGGGATCAATGCTGAAGTCCACCTCATTCTTATACTTTACGGTCTCCCACTTTGTGGAGCCCTCGATGCGGGCATATACTTCTCCGGCGGAGGCGGCAAGCGCGTCGGGATCGAGAGCTATCCTCACCCTGCCGCTCATATCCCGGGTTATATGTACCTCGCGGCATACGGGATCGTCGGGCTCGGCGGCGATCACGCCGCCCTGGTTGTTCACACTGTATTTATAGAAGGCTACAACGTCGCCGACCTTCAGGTTCTCGCCGTCAACGTTGACATAGGCGTAGTTGCCGTCGTCGCCGGGAAGGTTGTAAACAACGGTGTCCTTAGGCGCCCGGGTGAGGGTGACGCTGACTCTGGCGGTACCCGTAACGCTGCGGTAGTTTTCCGACGTGGGCAGGAATACCCAGGTGTAATCCACATCGGGTCTTACGGTTACCTGATTGGGCTGTCTTTCGCCGTAGGGCATCCAGCCGAGCTTACCGTCAACGGCAGTTCCGTCCACGCCCGTGAAGGTGCCGCTCAGCAAGGCCATATCCAAGGTCTGGCCGGTCTCGACACCGGCGGCCGTAACCTCTGCGGCGGCCTTGGGCTCGGCGGGGGAAATGTTAAGCACGGCGGTGGTGGAGTTGGCGGCATAATCACCGTCCGCGGCAACGTCTATCTTAACAAGGTAGTTGCCCGCATCCACGGGAGCGTCGGCTGTCCAGCCGGCCGCACCGGCAGGAGCGGAGGCTCCGCCCTCAAATGAAGGCTGCTCCTGTCCCTCGTCGTGAGGCGCGGCGTCGGTCTTCTGATACTGTACGGTAACGGCTCCGCCTGAGTTTGTCGTTGCGGTAACGACCTTTTGCCTGCCGTCGTATACCCGATTTTCGGGGAGCTGTACGGTAATCGACGCGGGCTCCTTGGCCACGCCGGTAACCGTCACGCTGCCCTCACGGGAGGTGTAGTTGTGCTGATCTTCGGGAATGAACTCCCACTCGTATACATTGGCGCCCTGCTTTATTTCGGTTTCGGGCTGCTTCCAATGGAGGTCGCCCTTGACCTCGTTCCTGGTGTAGGGGTTCTCAAAGGTGGCGCTCAGCGTAACGGAGGAAAGGGGCTTGCCCTCCTTGCCGTCGGTGACGGCCACGTTATCCCTTACCAGTCCGGGAGTGGCCTGCTTTACGATGACCTTGCCGGCCCCGCCCTGGAAGCCATTTCTCACATAGTTGCTGGTGGGGGCGGTGTCGCCCTTTATTTCGTACTCGCCCACCTCGGCGTCAACGGCGGCGCCGGCGCTGGTGAGCACCATCTTTACGTCTTCCTTGGTTTCGCCTTCGACAAGGTGGCCCACGGATATATCAAAGTCCTCATGGTCAAAAATTATGTATTCGCCATAGAATTTTTCCTTGTCCGGAACGGTAAAGGTCAGGGGCAGAGGAACGATGGTCGCCTCGGCGTGATGAACCATGTCGTGAGGAATGATATAGTTTGCCGCCTGAGCGCCCTCGAGGGCGTTCGCCGCATGGAGCGTCAATTCAAGCGTCTGCTTGCCGGCGTTGGGGTGCAGGAATTCGGCGGTCACATTGGCCCGCTTTATCCTGACGTCGTCCGCGACGCTCTTGCCGTCCACCGTCCTGTAATACCTGTAATATACCTCAACGGGTGTGAGGGCGATGTTGGCGTTGGTTCTGCCGTTGTATGCCTTCTGCGAAACGGGGGTGGGGTGCCACAGGAACTGGGTCAATTCCCTCTGACGGATGGTCAGATTGGCCACGCCTGTGCCCTCGGCATAGCCCCCTTCGCTCCCGATATAGGCTATGACGTCATAGCTGCCGGCGTCGATGGGTTCCTCTGTGCTCCACTCTTCCGTGGAGCTGTGGAGCCTGTAGCGCACGGTGATCTCACCCTCGCGGTCGGCCTGGAAGCGCACGCCGTGGGGCTTTGCGTCATACATGAGATCCAGTTTTTGTCCGGGAACAACCGTGACAAGAGTAGGAGTGCCGCTGGAAACGGTCACCGTCACCGCATCCTCAACGGTCTTATAGTTTTGTGTGTCCGTGGGGGTAAATATGTAGGGCTCGACAAAGGTGCCCTCCGAGCTCATTTTTTTGTCTCCGTCCTTCCACTTGAAGGTTCCGTGAACGGGCTCGTCCGTATATCTGTTGACAAATTTTGCCGTAATTACGGACTCGGAGAGCTTCTGGCCCACGGCTATGCCGGAGGTGCTCTCCGACGCAACCATTGGTTCGGACTGGGTGACGGTGACGACGGGCTTGTCGCTTTCGTCGATCGTCACGCTGTAGCCCGTCACCTGACCGCTGATTGTATAGGGATAGCTGCCGACCTTGGCGGCGGCCTCGAAGCCGGCGCTGGTGAAGGTCAGGCCGTTGCGGATGAATGATTCGTCAACGCCTTCGGCAAGTATATTGTACTTTACATCCGAGGAAGTACGGGTCTCGCCGTATTCCTTGGTGATGCTCTCCGGCTTCACGGTTATGCCCATGGAATTTACGGTGAGCTTTAAGTTAATTTTGCGTATAACGCGGAATGAGTTATAGTAAAACTGCATTACACCGGTATGCACACCCGCGGTAAGACCGGTTTTGGCCACGATTTGGCCATTTACGGTCTCGCCGGGCTCGATGGGGTTCTTATCCAGCTTAAGGCTGCCGACGGCACAGTTGAAACTGCCGTACATGGTCAGCTTCTGATTGCCGGTGTTCTTAAACTCAATATTGACGGGCTTGACATCCTCCGCCGTATAGCCCATAGTGGCGGCGCCCAGATCGATGCTGGCGGAAAGGCTTCCGCTGGCGTCGCTGACGAAGATGCTCTCACCCTTGTGCTCGCCGTCGGCGTAGACTATATCGTAGTCATATCTGGGGAGCTCGCTGACAACGGCGGTCAGCTTCGGTATGCTGCCGTCCTCGCCGAGGGCGGGGACTCTGTTGACGATTTTACCCTCCGCGTCCTTCCAGCCTCTGATGCCATTATTGGGATCGTTAGAGACAATCTTGGGGAGACCCAGCATATCAAGGGAGTCGTTCTCGAAGGCATAAATGGGGCTGGCGACCTCGGTCTCGAAACTGCCGTCCTTCGGATCAATGATCAGCTCAACGGCGGACATCTTCTTTTCCAGGGAATTGGTGGGTTCCTGATCCGCAGCGAGGCTGCCGTCCTCATCCCTTCGGGGATTGGCGTACCAGTTTACTTTATAGCTGCCGGTCTCGACCGAAGGCATTTCCCAGCAGAAATAGTTGTCTCCGCCGTCTTTTATTCTTGACGGGTAGGATTTTTCGCCATTCGGGGCGATCACCTCGATAACTCCGTCGGAGTCATAGGGAAGTCTGCCCCAGGTTCCGACGTTCCAAAAGCTGACCCACATAATACTGTCCTGTTTTACGGGGCAGCCTGACGAACTTACAGAGCCATAGGCCTTGTAGTTCAGTGACATGATAGTCACGGCCGACGCCATAAGTTCGGCGTCCTCGGCCATAGCCATCGCCGGGAATACGGCGCAGATCATGGTCAGTGCCACAAGTGCCGCCAAAATTCGTTTTTTCATGTCAATTCTCCTTACTGTGTTATTTTTTGGTCACAAACCGGTGCGGCCTGAATTTCAGTTTATGCCGACATAAGTATATCATAAAGTCAGCAAATATGCAAGCCATAAATCGCAATTTATGAAAATTTTTTCACGAAAAACGACGGTGCACAACATCGCCGTCGTTTTTCAACAAAATATTCTATTCACGGTTCACGGCCCGCAGCCGCTCAAGCACCCGCGCAAAGTCCTGTGGCAGAGGGGCGGAAAAGCTCATCCGCTCACCGGTGGAGGGGTGGATAAAGCCTATCTCTCCGGCGTGGAGAAGCTGGCCCTCCAGATTAAAATCCTCGTTTTTTACCCCGTAGGTTTTGTCGCCAACTATTGGGTGGCCGATGTGGCGCATATGGACTCTTATCTGATGGGTGCGGCCGGTGCGGAGCTTGCAGCGCACAAGGGTGTATTTGCCGAAGCGCTCAACCACCTCAAAGTCCGTCACCGCGTCCCGGCCGTCCGCCGTCACGGCCATTTTTTTACGGTCGGCGGAGCTTCGGCCGATGGGGGCGTCAACCGTGCCAACCTCCTCCTTTATATTGCCGTGGACAAGGGCGTAATAGGTCCGGCTGAGACTGCGGTCCTTGAGCTGTTCCGACAGTGAGAGGTGGGCGGCGTTGTTTTTGGCCACGGCCAAAAGGCCCGTGGTGTCCTTGTCTATCCGGTGGACTATGCCGGGCCGCAGCACCCCGCCTATGGCGGAAAGGCTGTCGCCGCAGCGGTACATGACGGCGTTCACAAGAGTGCCGTCCTCGTTGCCGGCGGCGGGGTGGACCACCATGCCCCGGGGCTTGTTGACGATGAGGACGTCGGCGTCCTCGTAGACCACGTCAAGGGGTATGTCCTGGGGAACGGCCTCGGCCTCCCTCACCTCGGGAAGCTCGATTTCAACAACGTCGCCGGGCTTCAGCTTTGCCGACGCCTTGGCCGGAGAGCCGTTTATCCTCACAAGTCCGGCGTCAAAGAGCTTTTTCGCATAGCTGCGCGTCAGATCGGCGTCCTCGCTGACAAATACGTCACTGCGGACAGCCCGTGTCGCCGTCAAAGTCAAAGTCCGCCTCATCCTTAACCCCCCTTATCAGCACCCGAAGGGCCAGCATTACGGCCCCGACGGTTATGGCGCTGTCGGCAATGTTGAACACCGGAAAACGCATGAAGGTCAGCTCGACCATATCCCGAACGTAGCCCAGAGCCACTCTGTCGATGAGGTTGCCAAGTCCGCCGGCCACTATCAGGGTCAGAGACCAGAGGAGCCACTTGCTGCGGGGCTTGTAACGCACTATATAAAAAACTATGGCCGCGAACACCAGCACCGACACGGCTATGAGCAGCCACTTGCGCCCCTGAAAGATACCGAAGGCCGCGCCCTCGTTCCGCACGAAGGTTATGTCGATGAAATTGGGTATCAGGGTGAAGCCCTCGCCCACGGCGAAGCTTTTCACCGTCAGAATTTTTGTTATCTGGTCGGCGGCGATTATGAGTATCAGGGGGATAAGATAAAGGAACATGAAGGATCCCTCCTTTTTTGTACATATATTCGGCGAGGAGTTAGGAAGCTCCTAACTCCTCACTTTTAATTACCGTTATTTTATTACCTCGGCGCAGCGCTTGCAAAGAGTGGGATGGTCGTGGTCGCAGCCAACGTCGGGAGTTATCATCCAGCAGCGCTCGCACTTCTCGCCCTGAGCGGGACTTACCTTCACGGTGATGCCTGGCTCGTTCTCGCCCTTGACGCCCTCACCCTCGCCCTCGGTGACAACCGCCTCGGAAACGATGAGCACCGTGGCAAGGTCGGGTATCTCATTAAGGAATTTATAAGGTTCGCCGGAGGCAAATATCTCCACGCTGGCGTCAAGGGATTTGCCTATCACCTTTTCCTGACGGGCCAGCTCGAGGGCCTTGCTGACGTCGCTCTTAACGGCGAGGACGCGCTCCCACTTGTCCTCAAGCTCCTTGTCCTCCCACGCGGCCTCAACCTTTGGCATGGAATTGAAGATGGCACCCTCGGGACGGTCGGCGGAACGGTGGGGCATATAGCTCCATATCTCGTCGGCGGTGAAGCAGAGGATGGGGGCGATGAGCCGCACAATAGCGTCCAGAATAGTGAACATACAGGTCTGGGCGGCCCGGCGCTCCTTGCTGTCCTTCCTGGAGGTGTAAAGCCTGTCTTTTATAACGTCAAGATAGAAGTTGCTCATGTCCACAACGCAGAAGTTGTGGATGGTGTGGTATATCATGTGGAACTCGTAGCTGCGGTAGGCCTCCAGCACCCGTCCCACAATGTCGTTGAGGCGGGTCAGGCTCCAGCGGTCCATCTCGCACATTTCCTCAAAGGGCACGCAGTCGGTGTCGGGGTTGAAGTCATGGATATTACCCATGATGTAGCGGGCGGTGTTGCGTATCTTGCGGTAGGCCTCGCTGAGCTGCTTAAGTATCTCCTCGGAGATGCGCATATCGGTCTTGTAGTCGGCGCTTACCACCCACAGACGGAGCACGTCGGCGCCGTACTGGTTGATTATCACCTCGGGGCTGGTGCCGTTGCCCTTGCTCTTGCTGAATTTGTCGCCGTTCTGATCGACGATCATGCCGTGGGTTATTACCATCTTGTATGGGGCCACGCCCTTGGCGGCGATGGAGGTCAGCAGCGACGACTGGAACCAGCCGCGGTACTGGTCGTTGCCCTCGAGATACAGGTCGGCGGGGAAACGGAGGCTCTTTTTGACCTCCAGCACGCCGCTGTGAGAGCTGCCGCTGTCGAACCACACGTCCATGATGTCCTTTTCCTTGGTGAACTCGGTGCAGCCGCACTCGCACTTTGTCCCGGCGGGGAGAATGTCCTTGGCGTCGGTCTCGTACCAGGCGTTGCTGCCGCCGTGCTCACGGAAGAGCTTTGCTGTGGCGGCGATGGTGTCCTCGTTGAGCAGCTCCTTGCCGCAGTCCTTACAGTAGAAGATGGGCAGAGGTACGCCCCAGGTTCTCTGACGGGAAATGCACCAGTCGCTGCGGTCCATTACCATGCCGGTGATGCGGTCCTCGCCCCACTTGGGCAGCCACTGTACGCCCTTGATGGCCTCCACGGCCTTGTCCTTGATGGCGTCCACGGAGGCGAACCACTGCTCGGTGGCCCGGAAAACGATGGGCTCGTGGCAGCGCCAGCAGTGGGGGTACTGGTGAATGATGGGCTCGACGGCAAAGAGAGCGTTAAGCTCCTTAAGCTTTTCGAGTATTTTGGCGTTGGATTTTTCGTAGTAAAGTCCGGCGAACTCTCCGGCCAGCTCGTTGAGATAGCCCTTGTCGTCCACGGGGACGATGATGGGGATGTCCTTATACTTCTGGCAGACTACATAGTCCTCAACGCCGTGGCCGGGAGCGGTGTGTACGCAGCCGGTACCGGCGTCCAGCGTTACGTGGTCGCCCACGATGACAAGGCTCTCACGGTCGATGAAGGGGTGCTGAACGGTCATATACTCCATTTCGCTGCCCTTGAATTTGGCGATAGTTTCATACCCGGTTATTTTTCCGGCGGTCATGGCGGAGTCCACCAGCTCCGTGGCTATGACATAAACCTCGCCGTTGGCCCTGACAAGGCTGTACTCGAAGTCGGGGTTCAGCGAAATGGCCACGTTGCCGGGCAGGGTCCAGGTGGTGGTGGTCCAGATAACGAAATAGATGTTTTCCAAAGGCTCGCCCACGTTGGCGAACAGGCCCTTGTCGTCCTTAACTCTGAACTTGACGTAGATGGAGTCGGTCTTGTCCTCCTGATACTCTATCTCCGCCTCGGCAAGGGCGGTCTCGCAGTCGGGGCACCAGTAAATGGGCTTGAGGCCCTTATAGATGTAGCCCTTTTTCGCCATCTCGCCGAAGATCTCGATCTGCTTTGCCTCGAACTCGGGGTCGAGAGTGACGTATATGTCGTCCCAGTCGCCCAGCACGCCCAGACGCTGTATCTGCTTTTTCTGATTTTCCACATAGCTCAGGGCGAAGTCCTTACACACGTTGCGGAACTCCGTGACGTTGGTCTTGTGGCGGTCGATTCCCAGCTTCTTTATGGCCTGACGCTCGATGGGCAGGCCGTGGGTGTCCCAGCCGTGAATGTAGGGGGCCTTAAAGCCGTCCATATTCTTGAAACGGGTGATTATATCCTTCAGAGTCTTGTTGAGGGTGTGGCCCATGTGCATATCGCCGTTAGCGTAGGGCGGGCCGTCGTGAAGGATAAAGAGGGGCTTGCCCTCGTTGGCCTCCATCAGCTTGCCGTAGAGGTCCTCGTCCAGCCACTTTTTGAGAGTTTCGGGCTCCCGCTTTGGCAGACCGGCCCGCATGGGGAATTCGGTCACGGGCAGATTGAGAGTTCCAGAGTAATCCATTTTATATCTTCCTTTCACTTACGCATACTTTTTCAGCGTAACAAATATTCTGTCTTTTTTGCTTAGGCCGCCCATTTCCACGGCGGCCTTGCCGAAGCCCCGGACGGTTATCACGTCGCCGCCGGACACCTTACGGTCAGTCTGCTGTACGAGGGAGCCGTTGACATAGACGCGTCCTGCTTTTATCAGGTCGCAGGCGGCGGACCGGCCCTTGCCGGTCATAAGGGCGGTAACGCTGTCCAGCCGTGGAGTGGCCACGGTGCCCCGTATTTCCTTAAATTCCCGGGGGCCAAGGTCAAGGGAGGCGGGGTCGGCGGCCTCGATTTGAACCGCGCTGCGGCCCACCTCGCCGAGGGTGTTCATTATATAATCCGCGATGTCGGCGGCGGCGAACACCACCGCCCCCTCGGGGGAAACCACAATGTCGCCTATCTTGTGGCGGTCAAGGCCGAGGGCCATGAGGGCGCCCAGATAGTCCCGGTGGGTCAGGGCGTCCAGCCGTTTGCCGCTTATCCTGAGGGCCGTTATGGGGAAAGTCCCTTCTCCGGCGTTAAAGCCGGGCATTTTACGCTCGGCCTCGGGATAGCCGCCGTACTCCGAGATTTCACAGTCGGGCAGGCAGCGGCTCCGCTCACGGAAAAGGGTGAGCTCGTCCATGGACAGAAAGTCGCCGAAGGCGGCTCCGTCAAATCTGGCGGCCCTCACCGCTCTGTCGTAGAGCTTGGCAAAGAGGGTCTTTTCGGGCTCCTCAAGGCCGCTGAGGAACCGGCTCTTGTCGCTTAATCCCACGGAAACAGCCTTCCGCTTTCAAGCTCGCTCTTGACGGCGGGGGTCACGTCCACGTTGGAGGGAGTGAGCAGGAGAATACCCGTGCTGACCTTTTGAAGGGTGCCCCGGCGGGCATAGGCCGCCCCGCTGATGAAGTCGATGGTGCGGCGGGCCTGATCCCGTTCCATATCCTCGATATTGATAATAACGGGCTTGTTGTTGTTGAGATTTTCCACCACCTGACGGCAGGACTCGTCAAAGGCGTTCATCTTGAGCACAACGACCTTGAGCTGGGTCGTGGCCGCAAAGTTGACCACCTTGGGCTGATTGGCCGCGGAGCCGGCTCTGCGGCCGGAGGGGGCGGGTTGGGTCTTTTTCACCGGAGCGGGAGCGGTCTCCTCATCGGAGAAGCTCACTTCCTCGAAATCGTCCTCATCGGACGCGTCGCCGAAAACCATGTCGGCCATACGGTTAAAGAAATTCTTTTTCATCTCTTTAAGCCCTTCCTTTCGTTCTGTATGTGAATTTAATTGTTTTCTTTAAAAATGGCGCTGCCTATTCTCACGTGGGTGGCGCCCTCGGCCACGGCAATCTCAAAGTCGCCGCTCATACCCATGGACAGAATGTCCGCGCCGGGCACGCTTTCGAACAGCTCCCGCGCCCGTCGGAAAACAGGGCGGCAGAGCTCCTTGTCTTCGTAATTCGGGGCCATCGTCATCAGGCCGCGCAGGCGAACCGAGGGATAATCCCTTAACTTACTTATTATATAACTAAATTCCTCATTTGTCAAACCAAATTTGCTCTCTTCGCCGGAAATATTCAATTCCAGCAAAATATCCTGCACAATGCCAAGCTTTTGCGCCTGACGGTCTATCTCCTCCAGCAAGCGGAGGCTGTCCACGGAGTGTATAAGCTCCGCCCGGCCAACGGCGTATCTGACCTTGTTGGTCTGGAGGTGGCCGATTATGTGCCAGCGGGCCCCGGGCAGCAGGTCAAACTTGGCGTTCATCTCCTGCACCCGGTTTTCCGCCAGAACAGTCAGCCCCAGCTCCATGGCCCGGCGTATCTTTTCCGGCTCCACAAACTTGCTGACGGCAACTATTGTTATATCCTCCGGCCGGCGTCCCGCTTTGAGAGCGGCCTCCGCCACCCGGCGGCGAACCGAGGCTATATTGTTTTCGATGTAATCAAAGGCCATGACCGTCCTCCATTCTGCCGCTTATTTTCCATGCTACCTTACCTCCTCCGGATTGATGAGCACCTTGTCGTATTCCTTCAGGGGCACGTAATCCGTGGGTGCGCCGGGAGGAGAATACTTCCGCTCCACAATGTAATATTCGTCGTCCTCGGAGCGGTAGGGGTTGTTGTTCACGGCCTTGAAGCTCTTCTGCTTGTCCAGAAGGATGTATACGCCCTTCTGCCCGTTCTCGATGCGCAGGGCGGAGGACGGAATCCTCAGTCCGGTGCGGCGCTCAAGGGTGACCTGATAGTCAACACGGCGCATACCGCTGATGCCCTCCACAAACAAATCGCTGCGTATCACCATGACCCTCTTGCCGTCCTGGGCCTCGCTGAGGCTGTAAACTGTGCCGTTCACTTCGCCGGTACTGAAGGTGTCTATGTTCACCGTGACGGAGCCGTTCAGTTCCACGTCGGCGGCCTCCTCCTCGGAGATCACCGCCGTAAGGTACCAGGCAAAATTATCCGAAATTTTGCACACATCAGAGGGATCCTGCTTATAGGTGTCGATTATCTCGTCGAAGGACTCCACGTCGTCCGGGGTCAGGGAGGCGATCTTTTCGGCGCTGCCGAAGCCTTCGAGCCCGTCCACGGCGCTGCTGTAAACGCCGGAAATGGGGGCGTAAACCGCCTTCTGCACTCCGGCGACGGCCTTTTCTATCTCATCGCGCCGAAGGTACAGCTCCTCCAGCAGCAGATCGGTCTGTTCGCTGCTCTCCAGATTGGAGGTGCGGTTCTTGAGATAGCCTATTTCCCGCTTGAGCTCGGTGGCGGCGGCGAGATCGCCCTCCCTGACCGCCTCCCGCAGGTCCGTGACGTCTTTGGTCACGGCGTTGGCTATCCTCACCGTGTCGGACTGATATATGCCGGCAATAGTGGCGCTCTGCTCAATGTCCTCGATGCGCCGGCGCACCTCATTCAGCTCGGAGATCAGGGCGCTGTCGGGCTCGCCGGTCATTACGGTGCCAACTCTGGCGTCCCGGCTGACCCGTTCGCCCTCGTTGACAAAGGGCTCAAACACGCCGGGGACGTCGGAGCTGACCACGGTCTCATCCCTGAGAATGTAGCCCTCGCCCCTGATGCTCTTCTGAAATTCGTAATATGTCACGGTCTGGGTGCTGTAGGGGTTGGCGCAGTGGTGAACGGTGCTTATCACCGCCGCGACCAGCACGACAGCCAGAATGATTTTCAATGCCTTGCGCAAAATTCAGTCCCTCCCGAGAGTTTATCAGTCGTCCACTGCCTCGGAATTAAAGCGAACGGGCACAAAGGGACTGATGGTGGAGATGGCGTGCTTGTATATGAGCTGCTGACGGCCCTCGCTGTCCACGACCACGGTATAGTTGTCAAAGCCCTTTACCTGGCCTTTTATCTGAAATCCGTTCATAAGGTAAATGATGATGGTGGTTTTGTCGCGCCGGACGGCGTTAAGGAATACGTCCTGAAGATTTACGGGTGTTTTCATGTCTGTCTCTCCTTATCTGTTTTTGTTGTCTTTTATAATTTCCATGGCCTGTTCAAGCGGGCCCTCAGGCCCGAGCCAATGTATGCGCGGATTGCGCCGGAACCAGGTGAGCTGGCGCTTGGCGTAGCGGCGGCTGGCCTGCTTTATGGCGTCAGCCGCCCGGTCGAGAGTGACCCTGCCGTCGATATAGTCCAGCATCTCCTTATAGCCTATGGCCTGCCCCGCCGTGGGGGCCCTGTCCCGAATGGGCAGCAGCTCACGGCGAACCTCGGCCTCCAGCCCCTTTTCCAGCATTATGTCCACCCGCCGGTCGATGCGGTCATACAAAGCCTGACGCGGATGCTCTATGGCCAGCCAAAGGGGGGCGTAGGGCGAGGGACGGCGGCTTTTCTCGTTAAGGCTCTCCCTGCTTTCACCTGTGATTTTTATGAGCTCGATGGCCCGTATAACGCGCTTCACGTTGTTGGGGTGGACGCGCTCCGCCTCGGCGGCGTCCAGCTCCCGAAGCAGGCCGTGGAGCCGCTCCTTACCCTCTTTTTCCGCAAGCTCCGTCAGCTCCCGCCGAAGCCCGGGATCTCCCTCCGGAGCGGAAAAGTCGGTATTGTTGATCAAATTGTCGATATAAAGGCCGGTGCCGCCCACAATTATGGGCAGTTTGCCCCGCCGATGCACATCGGCGACGGCCTCGGCGGCCTCGGCACAGTATCTGGCCACGCTGTAGCTTTCGGTGGGTTCGGCCACGTCCAGCATATGATGGGGCACGCCCCGGCGCTCGGCGGCGTCCGGCTTGGCGGTGCCGATGTCCAGCCGGCGGTAGACCTGCATGGAGTCGGCGCTGATAACCTCGCCGTTCAGCCGGAGGGCCAGCTCCACGCCCAGCCCCGTCTTTCCGCAGGCGGTGGGGCCACAGATAACTATAACAGGTATTTTATCAATCATACTATCCGTTTGAACATCTTCTCTATCTGATATTTCGTAATTTTCACTGAAATCGGCCGTCCATGCGGGCAGGTGGATATACCCTCCAGAGCCAGCGCCCTGCCGATGAGGATCTCCATTTCATGAGGGCTCAAATCCTTATTCGCCTTTATGGCGGACTTGCAGGCCAGAGTATACACGGCTCTGTCACGGCGCTCCTCCAGCTCTCCCCTGCCGTCCCCCAGCAGGTCGCCGGCCAGCTCCACGAAAAGGGTATCGCCGTCGCTGCCGGAGCAGTCCGAGGGCACACTGCGGAGCATTACCGCATTGTCCCCCGCCTCGTCAAAATCAAAGCCCAAACCGTTCAGGAAGTCCCGATTGGCGGTAACTGCCTCGAACTCCTTGGGGCTGAGAGTCAGGCTGACGGGCAGCATGAGCAGCTGTGGGGTGACCTTGCCGCCGTTCTTCTTTATGTCCTCATAGCGCACCCGCTCATGGGCGGCGTGCTGGTCGATGAGCAACAGTCCGTCCTCGCTCTCGGCAAGAATGTAGGTGGAAAAGAGCTGGCCTATGATGCGGATTTCCGGCGGCTCCGGCTCCTCAACGGTTGGGGGCTCGGCGGCCCTTGGGGCCTCGCCGATCAGCTCCGCTCGGCCTATGACCGGGGCCTTTATCTCGCCGGAGAGGAGCTTTTCACGCTGCTCCTCCCGAAGCTGCTCCACCTTTTTTTCGGGGAGCAGGGGATTCAGCTCGGTTTTAAGGGTTTTCGAGGTTGTTTCCTGTACGGTCGGCCTTGTCTCCGCCCTTGCCGGGGTAAGAGGGCTGAACTTGCTCTTCTGCACCTTCAGCTGCTTTGGCAGCTCCGGCGGGGGCGCCAGCTTGAAGGACGCGCCCTCACGTATGAAAGATGCCTGCGCCTCTCTTGCGCCCGAAACGGCGGCCAGCATATTCTTAACCGCCCAGTAGACCGCCAGATAAACGCTCTGCTCGTCGGCAAACTTTATCTCCGTCTTTGCGGGGTGTACATTCACGTCGCAGAGGGCGGGATTGATTTCAATATTCAGCACCGCCACGGGGAACCGCCCGCCCATAAGCTCGTTTTTGTAGGCCTCGGCCAGAGCCAGGGCCAGCACACGGCTGGCCACCCATCGGCCGTTGACAAAAAAGACCTGCATCGAGCGGTTGGGCCGGGAAAGGTTGTTTTTTCCAGCCAGGCCGGTGACCTCAATTCCCCCGTTCCTGTATTTCACCGGAGCCATGTTGTTTGAAAAGTCCCTGCCCCACACGGCCCGGACCGTGTCGGTCAGGTTGCCGTTGCCGGGAGTGAAAAAAACATCCTTGCCGTCCCGGACGAAGCGGAGCGAAACTCCCGGATGGCTCAGGGCCTGACGCTGGCAGATTTCCGCGGCCAAAGCGCCCTCGGCGCTGTCCTTTTTCAGGAATTTCATCCTCGCGGGGGTGTTGTAGAACAGATCCTCCACAATGACCGTGGTGCCGTCGGGACAGCCGGCCTCCTCGTTTATTTTCGTTTCGCCGCCCTCAACCACCATACGGCTGCCCATTTGGGCCGTCGGCGGCTTGGTAATGAGCTCGGTGCGGCTGACGGAGGCGATTGAGCACAGGGCCTCGCCCCGGAAGCCCAGAGTCGTCACGTGCTCGAGGTCGGCAATATCTTTTATCTTGCTGGTGGCGTGGCGCACAAAGGCGCGCTCCATGTCGTCGCTCAGTATGCCGCCGCCGTCGTCGGTGACGCGGATATAGGCGACGCCGCCCCGGCGTATCTCCACAACGACGGATTTCGCTCCCGCGTCGATGGAGTTCTCCACCAGCTCCTTGATGGCGTTGGCGGGCCGCTCCACCACCTCTCCGGCGGCTATCTTCTCGGCCGAGTCACGGCTGAGTATGTTTATCCTGCCCATTTGCGTCACCTCATTCCTCTTAAACCATTTGCTGGAGCTTATACAGCTCGTTCAAGGCCTCGATCGGCGTCAGCGTGGTAACGTCCATGCCGCGCAGGGCCTTTATGGCGGGGCTTTCCTCAACGGAGGCAAAGCTGAGCTGAGGCTCCGGCGCCGCTTCGGTATGTGGCGGCTCCCTTCGGCTGACTGTGCCGTCCTCGATGCTCTTAAGCACCTCCTTGGCCCGGCGTATAACCGGATTTGGCACGCCGCTGAGCTTGGCCACCTCGATGCCGTAGCTGCCGTCGGCGCCGCCGCGGACTATTTTACGCAAAAAGGTTATGTCGTCGCCCCGCTTTTTGCAGACCGTATTGTAATTTTTGACCCCCTCGAGCTGCTCCTCCAGAACGGTCAGCTCGTGATAGTGAGTGGCGAAGAGGGTCTTCATTCCGATTTTTTTCACTATATGCTCTATCACGGCCCAGGCGATGGACAGGCCGTCGTAGGTGCTGGTGCCCCGGCCCACCTCGTCAAGTATGCAGAGGCTGCTTTTTGTGGCGTTCTTTAAAATATAGCTGACCTCGCTCATCTCCATGGTGAAGGTACTCTGCCCGGCGGCCAGGTCGTCGCTGGCCCCAATGCGGGTGAATATCTTGTCAACTATTCCCACGCGGCACTTCGACGCGGGCACAAAGCTGCCCATCTGGGCCATCAGCGTAATAACGGCAACCTGCCGCATATAGGTGGATTTGCCGGCCATGTTGGGGCCGGTTATGATCAGCGCCCGGTTGGGGCCGCAGTCCAGCTCGGTGTCGTTGGGGACGAAAAGCCCGTTTTTAAGCACCTTTTCCACAACGGGGTGCCGGCCGTCCTTTATGTATATCTCATCGGAAATGTCTACCTCCGGCCGGACATAGCCGTTCCTGACCGCCGTCTCCGCCAGAGAGTAGATGCAGTCCGCCACGGCGATGGCGCAGGCGGTGCGGTCGATGCGGTTTATCTCCGCCGCGACACGGCCGCGCACCCGTACGAATTCCTCGTACTCAAGAGCCTCCAGCCGCTCGGCGGCGCCCAGAACTGCGCTCTCAACCTCCTTCAGCTCGGGGGTGATGAAGCGCTCGCCGTTGACCGTGGTCTGCTTGCGCACATAGTCGTCGGGCACCTTGTCAAGATTGGAGTTGCTGACTTCGATGTAATATCCGAAAACCTTGTTGTACTTGACCTTGAGATTTTTAATGCCGGTGCGCTCACGCTCCCGGGCCTCGATGCCTCCCAGGCTGCCCCGGCCGTTTTCCGACGCGCCGCGGAGGCGGTCGATGTCCTCATTGTAGCCGTCCCTGATGAGACCGCCGTCCCGCAGGGTCACCGGCGGCTCGTCAACGATGGCCCGATCCAGAATGTCGCAGATGTCCTCCATACAGTCAAAGGCGGCCGCCTGAGTGTTCATTATCACGCTGCGGCAGCCGCAGAGTATCCGGTAAATATTCGGCAGCGCCCTGAAGGACGACCGCAGGGCCACAAGATCCTTGGCGTTGCACAGGCCCATTGATACCCGGCCCATGAGCCGCTCTATATCCAGCACGCCGCTCATGGCCTCGCCCAGCTCCTCACGGAGGGCGGGGCTCTTCACAAGCTCCTCAACGCCGCCCAGACGGTTGTTTATGGCGGCAACGCTGATGAGGGGCCGCATTATCCAGCTTTTCAACAGGCGGCTGCCCATGGCGGTACGGGTCCTGTCCAGCACCCAATAAAGGCTGCCCTTCTTACCCTTGTCCCGCATGGTGGAGACGAGCTCCAGATTGCGGCGGCTGCCGGGATCTATGTCCATGAACTCGCCGGACGAATAAATTTTTATCTCGCGTATGTGCTCCAGCTCCGACTTCTGTGTTTCGACCAGATATTCCAGCAGGGCCGCCGCCGCGATAAGCAGGGGCCTTTGTGTTATATCGGCGCCGTTGCTCAAATGCTTTTCCACGGTTTGCCGGGCCTCGGGCCCAACCTCGTCCTCCTCAAAGGAAAAGGTCATCATGCCGTCGGCGTGATCCCTGACGTATTCCTCAAGCCGCTTATTCTGCCGCCCGGGGCCGCCGAAGGCCGCCTCCACCGGAGAAAACCGGTCAAGCTCGCTGATGAGCCGCTCGCAGGAAGGGTCGTTTTCGATATATGTTCCCAGCAGCTCGCCGGTGGAAACGTCGGCGAACACCGCTCCGCTGGCCCCGTCCTCCGCAAAGACCGAGGCCATATAGTTCGTGCCCCGTGAGGCCAGGACATTTTCGTCCACTATTGTGCCGGGAGTGACTATGCGGATTATTTCCCGCCGGACAATACCCTTGGCCTGCCTGGGATCCTCCATCTGCTCACAGATGGCGACCTTGTAGCCCTTGGCCACCAGCCGGGCGATATAGCCGTCGGCGGCGTGGAAGGGTATGCCGCACATGGGCGCCCGCTCCTCAAGGCCGCAGCTCTTGCCCGTGAGCGTGAGCTCCAGCTCACGGCTGGCGGTCTTGGCGTCGTCATAGAACATCTCGTAAAAGTCGCCCAGACGGAACATAAGGATAGCGTCCTTATGCTCCTCCTTAATATCCAGATACTGCCGCATCATCGGCGTGATTTCGGCCATCGGTATCACCCCCTCAAGCTCTGTTATCCGTTATTTTTACTTCTCTGTCAGTGGCATCCGCCGCAGGTGGCGCAGCTGCCGCTGCATCCGCCGGGGAGCTGACCGGTTATATGGTAGGAAATAATGGTGTTCATCTGGTCGATTATGGCCTGAAAAGCGCTCTGGGCGTTGAGGTACTCCACAATTATGTCGTTGGTGGTGACCTTCTCGTAGGCCTCCTCCACGGCGGCGCGTATTTCCTCCATGCGCTCCTTGCTGACGTCGCCCTTGTTTATCTCCTCGCCAAGGGTCCGGCGCACGTCGCTGTACTCCTTGAGGAGCTTCATGGCCTCCTCGTCCTGCTCCTGCCTGGCCTCGGCCAGCTTAAGGGTCTTGTATTCGTTGCTGTTGACGATAGCCTCGCCCAGCTCTCTTGCTTTGTCAAAAATTTCCATCGTAATATCTTCCTTTCGTCATATCTGCTCACCGTACAGTATCCACGTCTGAGCCTTCGTTATTTTTACCTTTACCAATTTATCCTTCAGCGAGCCGTCGCCCCTGAAATTGACTATTTTGTTGGCGTAGTTCCGGCCCGACAGCATATCGGGCTCGTGTTTGCTTTCGCCCTCAACGAGTATTTCCTGAATTTCGCCCACACAGCGGCTGTTTATTTCGGCGCTTATTTCGTTTTGCACGTCAAGCATTTCCCGGAACCAGGCGGATTTTTCCTCCTCTGAGGCGGTGCTCTCCATCTTCGCCGCCGGAGTTCCCTCTCTGGGCGAAAAAATGAATGAAAATATGCTGTCGAACCGTATATCCCTCAGCATTTTAAGGGTCTCCTCAAAGTCGGCCCGCTCCTCGGTGGGGAAGCCCACGATTATGTCCGTGGTCAGTGACAGACCCGGCATCAGCTCTCTGGCCCGGCGGACGATTTCGCGGTACCTTTCCGCCGTGTAGCGGCGGTTCATATCCTTAAGCACCTTATCGCTGCCCGACTGAAGCGGCAGATGGAGCTGGCGGCAGACCTTGGGGCACTCCGCCATAGCCACCAGCAGGCTTTCGGAAATGTCCTTGGGGTGGCTGCTCATAAAGCGTATGCGCTCAATTCCGTCGATCTCGTTTACTTTGCGGAGGAGTCCGGCAAAGGCGTCGGTCTCGCCCCGGTCGTTGCCGTAGGAGTTCACGTTCTGGCCCAGGAGCATTACCTCTTTTACGCCCCGTTCCGCCAGCTCCCGAACCTCCGCGACGACGTCCTCCGCCCGGCGGCTCCGTTCCCGTCCGCGGACGTAGGGGACGATGCAGTAGGAGCAAAAGTTGTCGCAGCCGTACATCACCGACACAAAGGCCTTTGCGCCGCCCTCGTACAGGACGGGCAGCCCTTCGGCGATGGCGCCCTCGCCGCCGATGTCCAGCACTCTTGAACGGTGTTCCAGGGCCTCGGCCAGCAGCGAAGGAAAGCGGTACAGAGCGTGGGTGCCGAAGATCAGATCTACATGGCGGTATTTTGCCCTGATTTTCTCCGCCACCCGCTCCTGCTGGGGCATACAGCCGCAGACGCCGATTATCAGCTCCGGCTTACGGGCTTTGAGGTGCTTGAGGGCGCCCAGGTTGCCGAATACACGCTGTTCCGCATTGTCCCGTACGGCGCAGGTGTTCATCAAAATGAGATCCGCCTCTTCCCTGTCGTCGGTGAGGGCGTAGCCCATCTCGGTCAGCATACCCATGAGCCGCTGGGAGTCGTTGACATTCTGCTGGCAGCCGTAGGTTTCCACCAGAGCCTTTCTCCCGGGGTTGGAGCTTTTTATCAGCTCCATGACGGCTTTCTGTTCCTGAATTTCGCTTTTATCTATTGTTGGCGTCCGCATGGGATTTTATGCTCTCTCCTAACTGAGTTTCCGCTGTGCGCAAAAACCACATAGTATCATATTATATTCTATAACAAAACGCCGGAAAAGTCAAGAATAATTTGGGAAAAGAGGCCATAAAAAAACCGCCGGACATCCCGCCGGTTATTGAAAGCCAAAATTTTTTTGAAAAAACTATTGACAACGGGCAACGGCTGTGATATAATACCTATGTTGCCGGTGAAGGGCCGGCAAAAATCTCCATATCGCGGGGTAGAGCAGTTTGGTAGCTCGTCGGGCTCATAACCCGGAGGTCGTGTGGTTCAAATCCCACCCCCGCAACCAACAATAAAAACAGACGTCTTTGCGGGCGTCTGTTTTTTCGTTTATCGGCAAATCTGAACAAAGACCGTCATTTTGCCCCGAGGGCACTTGACATCGGGGCGGGGAAAATGGTATAATTGTTGTAGATGATTGGAGAGTGATAGTTTTGCCAACAATGGCTGGGCCGCGTTTCATCAGGAGGAGCTGCTTGAAAACCGGGCTCTCGCGGAAAACAGGCAGGAGCTTTTCGCAATAGAACCTCTGAGATAAGGAGAGTTGCCGCATGAAAAAGGATGTAAATTATTACCTCGCCAACGGCTTTGACCGGCCCATGGCGGAATATTTTGCCTCAGGGCGCAAGCGTATCACCGCCGTTTCCCCAAACAGCGATTTTACGCTTACGCTGGATTTCGACAACGGTGAGAGGAGAATTTTAGACTGCAAGTCCTTCTTGAAGGCCGGCACAGTCTTTGAACCCTTTATTCGGTTTGAGAATTTCAAGCGCGTATATCTTGACGACACCCACTGTGTGGCGTGGGACATCGACCCGTCTGTTGACAGCAATGTTGTCTGGGACAATAAGGTCGATTTATGCCCGGACTGCTGCTATGTTGACAGCGTGCCGGTGGTTTAGCGCAGCCGCCTGTGCGGCGCCGCAGCGATACAAACCAACATGCTGCCGCATTGCAGCCCACGCAAACCCATATTGGTTCAAATCCGCAGCCAACATAAAAAAACAGACGTCTTTGCGGGCGTCTGTTTTTTGTTATTGCGGATCTCCTGTCCGCGCTTTTTACTGTTTGGGCTTATACATCCGCCTCGTCGCTTGCCACGAAGCGTCCGTGACGCTTGCCGCCAAAGCCGCGAAGGTCACCGCTCTCAATCTTGGCAATTATCTCGTCATATTGCTCCTGTGTCAGCTCGCCGGAGGCAAGCTTCTCATCCAGCTTTGTTTTGGCGTTCTCCGCCATCTCGGCTTTCTGCTCCTCGGTCAGTTCGGGCCTTTCGCCCATGATGCCGTGACGCTTGCCGCCGAAGCCGCGAAGGTCGCCGCTATCGATCTTGGCAATTATCTCGTCATACTGCTCCTGTGTCAGCTCGCCGGAGGCAAGCTTCTCGTCAAGAGCCGCCTTGGCGTTCTCCGCCATCTCGGCCTTCTGCTCCTCGGTCAATTCGGGCTTCTGTATTCTTTCGGCCTTAACGGCTCCCTCGGGGAGCTCGGGCCTTTCGCCCATAATGCCGTGACGCTTGCCGCCGAAGCCGCGAAGATCGCCGCTCTCGATCCTGGCAATTATCTCATCGTACTGCTCTTGTGTCAGCTCGCCGGAGGCAAGCTTCTCATCCAGCTTTGTTTTGGCGTTCTCCGCCATCTCGGCTTTCTGCTCCTCGGTCAGTTCGGGCTTCTGTATTCTTTCGGCCTTGACCGCGGCGGGGCTGAGCTTTGTCGCCGGAACGCTGTCGGCGGCAATTACGGGTACGGCGGCCAGCATGAGAGCCGACATCGCCGCTGTGAGTTTAATTGAGATCCTGTTCATATCGATTACCTCCTGAAATATTGATATATCCTGTCCGGACAGTTATATTTTAAGGCAGTTTTGTTAAAATCATGTTAAAACCGGGTTAAAAGTATGTGATTTTTGCATTAATTAAAATACAACAGCTCGTTGCCGTTTTTGTCAACCAAAATCAGCTTGTCGCCGACGGCGAGGCAGGCGGCCTCGGTATTGTCCCGGAACGGATAGTCTGCGCCCCAGGGAATGCGGTTGTACTTAAGGGGAATAACAAGGTTAAAATCCCGGTCGGCATAGCCGAAGAATCCGGCGGCGCTGCGAAGCATATACCGGCCGCCGAAGCAATAGCTCTCGTCCAGCCATGTGCCCGCGGGGAGGGGATTCAAGGTGCGGGTAAAATACCGACCGTCGACGGTTAAAAATACCTCGCCGCCGATAACAGACGCGCCGGGATATATCATCCCCACCGTAAGGCTGCCGTCGGTATTGGCCACGCCGTATTTCCCGTCCCGGCCCACAACGGCCAGTCCGCCCCTGAAGGAACTCATAGTGTCAAAGCTTACGCCGTTGATTTCTCCGCCGATATTGAGACTGTCGGGAGTAAAGCTGTACTGATTTACACGGTGAGCGTCCCTGGCGTCAAAATAGCTTTCGAAGCGCACGCCCTCCCTGTCGGTCCAGAAAAACTCGCCGTTGCGAAGCACGGTGATTATGCCGTACACGTCCGGCTGGCTGAGCCAGCCCACGTCGTCCACTATCGGCGAATCGGCGGTGTTGTTGCGGAAATAATTCACTCTCGGGGTGCCGCTGCGGTAAATGGGAATGGTGTCGGTGTCGCAGCCGTCCACGCTCTCGAAGGTGAAGCGCTCCTTTATAACGTCCTCGCTGCCGTCCTCAAGCAGCCGATAAACACGGCGGTTGGCGTAAATGGAGGCGTAGCTGTCGGAATAACCGTAGACCTTTACCGCGCCGGAAAAGGCGTCGTCGGCAATGTCAACAGTGGCCGCCGGCACAATAACGCTCTTAAGGAAGGCGCAGCCGGAAAAGGCTCCGCCGCCCACGGAAACCACGCCCGAGGGGATCCGCACACAGGTGAGGCTGGCGCAGTCCGCAAGGGCCCTCTCGCCTATCGTTTTAAGGCTGAGGGGCAGACGAACCTCCTCCGCCATGGTGCAACCCGCCAAAAGCTCACGGCCCAACGAGGTAACACCCTCCGCCACTTCTATTGACGTGACGGCGCTCCGGTCAAGACCGGTCATGGGGTCGTCGCCCTCCGTAACGGTCAGCACCCCCTCCGGCGAAAGGCTGTAGGCCAAAACGGGTATAGCGCCGAAAATTATCGCCGCCGCAAGCAAAAGTCCGCTCATAATTTTTTTCACAGCTATCCCTCCGATCGATATATTCTGATTATATTTTACAACTTTTTTACCAATATGTCAATTCTCAATCTTTACAAATTTGATTTTATGTGCTATAATAAAAACAAATATAGCTCCTTTGGGGAGGTAGATACCATGAAACCCGCGAAAACCGGATACATTCAGATCGACACGGCAAAAATTTACTTTGAGATATACGGCAAAGGGGAAAGGAACGTTCTCCTCATCCACGGCAACGGCGAAAGCTCGGCCTGCTTCAGCAAGCAGTTCGAGGACTGGAGCCGGGAATTTACCCTGATAGCCATGGACAGCCGGGGACAGGGGCGTTCCACCTTCGGGCGCAAAAAGCTGACCATAGCTCAGATCGCCGCCGACGGCTTTGCCCTGCTGGAGGCATTGGGCGTGAAAAAGGCTTCCGTGGTGGGCTTCAGCGACGGGGCCAACGCCGCCATGGCCATGCTCATGAACGACAGGGACGGGATAATCGACAGGGCCGTCCTGGCGGGGGGCAACCTTGACCCCCGAGGCGTCAAGGAAATTTATCAGGTGCCCATCGAAATGGGCTTCAAGCTGCTGGCGCGGAAGGCCCAGCGGGAGTCCGCCGCCCGGCGGAAGCTGGCGGTAATGGCCCTTATGGTGAGGGAGCCCAACGTAAAGCCCGAGGAGCTGAAGGCCATCAAGGCGCCCACGCTGGTGCTGGCCGGCAGCCGGGACATGATAAAGGCCTCTCACACCCGCCTCATCGCCGGTTCCATACCCAACTCCACGCTGAAGATTGTGCAGGGCTGCGACCACTTTGTCTTTGACAAGGCCGCCGACCGGGTCAACGGCGCCGTGCTGGACTTCTTAAAGGGTAATGAATAACTACCGGCTGACAATAGCCTACGACGGCAGCCGATACAGCGGCTGGCAGCGGCAGGGCAATACGGAGAACACCGTTCAGGGACGGATAGAGGCCGCGCTGACCGAGATACTCGGGCACAGGATCGAGATAAACGGCAGCGGCAGAACCGACGCCGGCACTCACGCGCTGGCCCAGACGGCCTCTTTCAGGGCTGACACCGGAATCCCGCCGGAAAAGCTGGCGGAGGAGGTCAACCGCCTGCTCCCCGGCGACATAGCCGTCACCGCCGTTGAGCCTGCGCCGGAACGGTTCCACGCCCGCTTAAGCGTCAAGGGAAAGACCTATGTTTATCGCCTGTGGACGGCGGCCTATCCCAACGTATTCGAGCGCAAGTACGTGTATCATCTTGGCAAAAAGCCGGACATAGCTAAAATGGAAAGAGCCGCGGCCCTTATGTGCCGGACGGCGGACTTCATAGGTTATTCCTCCCTGAAAAAATCGAAGAAATCCACTGTCAGGACGGTTCGCTCCATCGAGGTGACGGATCTGGGGCCGGAAGTGCGGCTCTTCTTCAACGGCGACGGCTTTCTCTACAACATGGTGAGGATAATGGCCGGAACGCTGGTCGAGGTTGGCCTTGGCAAGCGGAGCGTTGAGTCCGTGGCCGTCCCCTTTGAGACCCTTGACCGGGCCGACGCCGGCGAAACCTTGCCCGCTTATGGGCTGACACTGGTTAGTGTTGAGTATTAATCACTAATAAAAAACTCATAATGTAATCTGGAGGCACGGGGGCTGTCAAAAAAATCGTGCAGAACGGACGAAAATCAGCCCGCACAGGCGGCCCCTGCCGCCGAGCAGGCCCTCCCGACGGCGTACACAGGTACGCCGAGGGTGATTTTCGTTCGTAGTTCAAGGGCATAAAATAAAAAGAAAATCCGCCTTTTTCCCGTAAAAAGGCGGATTTTCTACATCAATTCATAGTTTTAATTTTATTGCAAAGCCTTTCATAACACAGATTTGGTCTAAATTAAACCTTCCCGCCCCTGAACGGTCTGCGCCATTTTTTACAGTCCTGTTTTATTCGCCCATTCTTCTCGCCCATTCCGGCCCTCCGGCGTCGCAGCTTTTCTGGGAATAGGCGCTGAGCTCACCGTACTTTTGCAGCACCCGTATCACGCTGTCGAAGAAGCGGCGGTTGATACTGTAATACACGGCCTTGCCCCGATTGCGGGTCTTTATCATATTGGCCTTTATCATCAGCGAAAGGTGATAATAGGCGTTGGTGCCGGAGAATTTCAGCTCCTGTTCAACGTCCTTGATTGAAACCTCGCCGCGGACGAGAATGAGGTTGAGTATGTCAAGGCGGTTTTTCTCGGCTATGGCCGTCCCGAACACGTCCAGAGCGGGGGCCTCGGTCCGCCGGCGCAGGGAGTCCAGACTGGCGGCGTAATCCTGCCCCAGCAGCAGAAGGCACTGTCCCCCTCCAAGGTCGGAGCAGCGTATGCAGTCCTTGGCGTAGGTGCAAAAGGATACGAGAATATTATCATACCGCGACAGATCTATGGGCCAGCCCGCCGACTGTATATCGCGGCTGAAGCTCTCGGGCTCAAAGGAATCTTTAAGCTCCCCGCAGGTTTTGAGCGTGTAATAATCCGGAGACAGCCCTGCCTTGGCCGTGAGTTCGCCGACAAGAATTTCGAGAGCCCTTTTGGGGTCGATGAGCAGAGAATAGAGCGCGCTCTTGAGCCGGTAATCGCAGCCGGAGGTGCGGATGGCGGCGTTGATCTTCCGCAGGCCGTCAGGGACAGACGGGTCGGCGCCGGCGCAGCCCAGCCAGAAATCCAGCACCGCGCCGGTCATGGCGTCCGCGTCGGGGAAAACGTCCTCCGGACGGAAATCCTCCAGCAGCTCCGGCCCGCTCCTGAAGCAGCGGCGGGTGATAAGGCTTTTCCCGTCGTCATTGAGCAGGAAAAACGGCAGCAGCTCCTCGGGGACGGGAGAAACCTCCTCCCACAGCCTTTCCAAAAATTCCGTATCCTCCCGCGCCTTGTCCGGTTTTACAAAGTTGGCCAGACAGTGTTCCTTATTGAAATAGAGGATAAAAAGGAAGAAAAGATCATATCTCCGCCCCGGGGCATCGGCAAACTCTATCCTTTTCACGGCCGAAGCCTCCTTTTCACTTTATTTTTGAGAGCAGCAGCTCTTTTATTTTTCCGTCCTTTTCGCAGAAGTTCTTTTCCTTATGGGACAGGAGGACAACGCCGTCCCGAAGGGGAATTGCCTTTTTGCCCAGCTCCCGGACGGGAACGTCTCTGTCCGCGCCCAGGACGGCCTTTGCCGCGGCGGCGGGTATGTACAACTCGCCGTCCCTGACAAACGGGGCGGGCAGCCTGAGCGGGCCGGCGGCGCAGCAGTAGTAGTTTTCGCTTCCGGCCCTGATGGCCCATTTGCCCCACATGAAGCGCCGGAGGGCGGCCTCGTTTGCTGGGGTGCCGTTCACGAAGCGGGCGGCCTCACACATGGCAAGGAGGAAGGCCCCCACGCCGAAGTTGACGGTGCAGTCCCGAGGCGTGGCCTGAGTGGCGTTGGAGCCGATGGGCTGGACATAGCCCACCTTGCCGTCGGGGTGAAGGGCAACCTTTGACAGATAATTCAGCGCCCTTTCGGCGGCGGGGAGATAGGTCTCCCCGTCCAGTAGGCCGTAGTTCAGGCCCCAGAACAGCCCGTAGGTGAAAAAGCCGGTGCCGCTGGTCTCGTAGCCCTGGGGATTTTCCTCGCTCAGGGGATAATCCGCCAGCATGGACTGAGTCCAAAAGCCTCTGCCCTCGCCGTCAACCTTCTGACAGGCGATAACTGCGGGAGCCATTTCCAGATAAGTGCGCTTGAAATAACCGTAATGCTCATAGTCCTCCGGCATCTCGTTAAGCACCTTTGCAAGGCCCGCAAACACCCAGCCGTCGCCCCGGGCCCAGAAATTCTTCGTGCCGTTTATCTCGCTGCCAACATAACTGCCGTCCCGATAGAACAGGTGGCGGAACTCGCCGCCCACGGGGGTTGGCATACCGTCCTCGCCGTCATACATGAGCTCCTTCGCAAATTTGAAAAAGCGGTAGAGGGCGTCCAGATATTTTGTGTCGCCAAAGGTCAGGAACAGCTTTATGTAAACAGGCATCACCATATACAGGGCGTCGGCCCACCACCAATAGCCGTTTTCGCCGGTGGAAAGCTGGTAGTCGCAGACAAATTTTGCCCTTTCGATTTTTTTCGGATCGGGGTCAAGGGCGTAGAGATCCAGATAGGTCTGGAAGCAGGTCTGCCAGTCGCCGAAGAGGGCGGCCTTTGAATTCGGATCCTGACTGTAGCCGAAGGTCCACTCCCCGGGGTCGGCCTTGGTGGGATGGCCCCACCATCCGTTGTGCTCGGCCCATTCCTGGCTGTAGCGCCGGTAGGCCTCGTCCTCAAGGGTGAAATAGGCCTCCATGTTGCCGGTGTGGTAGGCCGCCGTGTCCCAGAACGGCACCGGCACCCCGTTTGTTTCCTGCGCCGGGCCCACATTGCTCTGCCAATAGCCGTTGGCGCGGCGGATATTTTCAACGATTTCATTATAACTCAGCATGACAAAAATCCTTTCATTTTCACGCATATACTGTTACTGTCTTTATTATAACAGTAACGGGGGCCAAAAGTCAATAAGTCAAGGAGTTTTTTTACAATTTCAATAAAATTATTGATTTTTTTTTGCAGGTGTGATAGAATTTAACTGTATATGCAAAACCGCAAACATTTTGTCCCGGCTCGCCCGGGGCACGGCGTGAAAACGGAGGAACCGAATGAAAATAAAATTTTTGATCTGCTCGCTGGCGGCGTTTTTTCTCCTGTGCTCCGCCGCCTCGGCCGACTTTTTACAGATTGCCGACGAGGCGGCCGCCGACGGCGTGCCCGGCGCGGCGGAAATGCTGGACTATGTCTACGCCAACGGAGCGGCCCAAAATCCAAAATCGGAAATACGCCGCCTGTATATATGGAACTACCTGCTGGAAATGGAAAAGCAGGAGGCCGAGCTGACCCGCGACATATATTATTCCGCATACACCGACCTGAACAGGAACGGCGAGCTTGACTATCTGGCGGAGCTGGCCGACGAACAGTCCCGTATATCCGGACAGCTGACGGACGAGCTGAACCGCGGCTACGCCTATCTTTCGCTGGTGGAAAAAAGCGGCCCCTCGGTCAGGGAAGCCGCCGGGGACGCGGCCAAATCAGTCGCCGCGAAAACGGCGAAAAACGCTTCAAAGGCCGGCAGCGGGGCGACGGTCGTCCTGCTGGCCGCCGTCTGCGTCCTGCTGGCCGCCGTTACCACGGCGGTAATGATCTGCCTTGGCAGGATAAAGAGGCGCGGCCTCCGCGGGCGGACACTGCGCGACCTGCGCCGCTGTCTGCTGGGCGGCAGGGGAATAATACTGGCCGCCGGGCTGATTTTGGCCGTGGGCTCGTCCTTCCTGACCCTTCCCTACAGCTTCGAGCAAATTCCGTCCCTGCCCGAGACCAACGGAGAATGTCTTTACGCCGCCGAGGCGCTGCTGGACTACTGCGACAGGCTGGAGCTGAAGCCCGGCAGCACTGTCGCCGAAAAGGTGGAAAACGTAAAGCGCTATCAGCTTTCCTCGGCAATGGGCGAAATACTGAACAACAAGGTTGCCATCAACCTTAAAGAGGTAAAAACCCACTATCAAAGGCTGGCGGAGCATCAGGACTCCGCCCGGCACACCGGCCTTGCAAGGGCGCAGGAAATGCTTAAGGCCGCCGAGGAGGGCTCCGCCCTGTCCTACCTCGACCAGATCAAGGCTTATATGGAGCAGGAAATTCAGGCCGGTCTGGCCGGCGTAAAGGCGGATTATTACCACAATCTGGTAGATCTGATGAACGCCGACGTCCTCGTCACGCCGGGGGCCGAGGCACGGGCACGGGCCTATATAGACGACGCAAAGAAGGTACTCACGGATATACTCACCGTCCCCCCAAGGCCCGAGCTGCCGCTGCTGGCGGCGCTGGGCGGATACGGCATCGGCATACTGGCGGCCACGGCAGCAGTCCTGCTGACCGGCCTTATCCGCTTCGGCATACGGCGGAGCGGTCAGGGCAGCCGGACCGACGACCTTGAAGGGGCGGAAACAATGGAAGAAGTAGCATTCCGGGGTTAACCCGCAAAAATAATTTAGTACAATTTGACGGTTGAAATTTTTTCATATTCGTGATACAATCAGCAAAACTGAACATACGGAGGAACTTAAACATGAAAGCAGTCGTAACAGTCGTAGGCAAGGACCGCACCGGCATAATCGCCCGGGTAAGCGGCTATCTGTATGAAAACAGCGTGAATATTCTGGACATCAGCCAGACCATCATGCAGGACATCTTCACCATGATAATGCTGGTGGACTCCGCCGAAAGCGGCCTCGACCTCTCCTCGCTCCAGACCGGTCTGGCCAGGGTGGGCGATGAGCTGGGGGTGTCCGTCTCCATACAGCGGGAGGAGCTCTTCAACTCCATGCACCGCATTTGAGGGGGTATGACCTGTGCTTAACGTAAATCCAGTCGAAATTATTGAGACCCTGAACATGATAAAGGACGAGCACCTTGACGTCCGCACCATAACAATGGGAATTTCCCTCTTTGACTGCGTCAGCGACGACTGGCACAGGGCCGTGGACAAGGTGTACGACAAAATAACCCGTCTGGCGGAAAATCTTGTTTCCACCGGCGAACAGATCGAGGCGGAGTTCGGCATACCCATTGTGAACAAGCGCATTTCCGTGACGCCTATTTCCCTCATCTGCGCTCCCTGCGGCCACAGTCTGGAGTTCGCCCGCGCCCTTGACCGGGCGGCAAAGACAACGGGGGTCAACTTCCTCGGGGGCTACAGCGCCCTTGTGGCAAAGGGATATTCCAACGCCGACCGGGAGTTCATCGCCTCGATACCAGAGGCTCTGGCCACCACGGACTTCCTTTGCTCCAGCGTAAACGTGGCCACCACCAAGGCCGGCATAAATATGGACGCCGTGGCCCAGATGGGACGGGTGATAAAGGACACCGCCGCCGCCACGGCGGACAGGGGCGGCTTCGGCTGCGCCAAGCTGGTAGTCTTTGCCAACGCGGTGGAGGACAATCCCTTCATGGCCGGAGCTTTCCACGGCGCGGGCGAGCCGGAGTGCGCCATCAACGTGGGCGTCAGCGGCCCCGGCGTGGTGAAGTGCGCCCTTGAACGGGTAAAGGGCCGGCCCTTCGGCGTCGTGGCCGAGACCGTGAAAAAAACCGCCTTCAAGATAACCCGCGTGGGCCAGATGGTAGCCGAGGAGGCCAGCCGCCGGCTGGGCGTGCCCTTCGGCATAGTGGATCTTTCTCTGGCTCCCACCCCCGCCCGGGGGGACAGCGTGGCCCACATTCTTGAGGAAATGGGACTTGAACAGTGCGGAACCCACGGCACCACCGCCGCCCTCGCCCTGCTGAACGACGCCGTCAAAAAGGGCGGCGTAATGGCCAGCAGCTATGTGGGGGGCCTCAGCGGAGCCTTTATTCCCGTCAGCGAGGACGCCGGAATGATAGCCGCCGCCGAAAGCGGCTGCCTGACCCTTGAAAAGCTGGAGGCCATGACCTGCGTGTGCAGCGTGGGTCTGGACATGATAGCCGTCCCCGGCGACACCTCCGCCGAAACCATAAGCGGCATCATCGCCGACGAGATGGCCATCGGCGTGGTCAATACCAAGACCACCGCCGTACGGGTGATACCCGCCGTGGGCAAAAAGGTTGGCGACAGCGTGGAGTTCGGCGGTCTGCTGGGCACCGCTCCGGTGATGCCGGTCAACGGCGCAAGCTGCGCGGATTTTATCGCCCGGGGCGGACGTATCCCCGCGCCCATACACAGCCTGAAAAACTGACATGGACGGTTTGTCATATTGGAATCACAATTCGGCTTACTATCCGCGGCGTCATTCCGTCACACGAACTTGAGAAAAAGCCGCCCGTTTGCTCAAACCGGGCGGCCTTCCGCTCAACGTTGACATCAGACATTTTTGAGACAACGCAAAAAAATTTCGGAAAAGCTCTTGATTTCCTGACGGCGTTGTGATATAATAGCTAAGTAATGTGCCGATGTGATGGAATTGGTAGACGTAGTGGACTCAAAATCCACCGGTAGCGATACCGTGCCGGTTCGAGTCCGGCCATCGGCACCAGCGTCGGAGCAGAGGTTAGCCATGCTCCGGCCTTTCTTTTTGTCTGTCACGGTTATTTACCGCGGACAACCCTTCACAAAGGACTGACTTTTGTATGAATAAAATTTCCAAATCCACCGCCGCCCTTCTCGCAGTCTGCTTTCTGTGCCTGGCCGGCGCCCTCGGACTGGTGTGCTCTCTGATTTTCCGAGGCCCCATAGACACGGCCACCGCCCAGGACACCCCCGCTCCGCCGGAAGCGCCCGCAGCGGTAACCATTGAAATAGCGGCGGTCGGCGACAATCTGATGCATATGCCGCTCATCAAAAGCGGACGGACGGACACGGGCTACAACTTTGACGGCTTTTATCAAAATATAAAAGCCCGCCTGGCGGACGCGGACATCAGGGCTGTAAATCAGGAGACCGTGTTCATAAACGACCCCTCGCGGTACAGCGGCTATCCCAGCTTCGGCGGACCGACGGCAGTGGGCGAAAGTCTGGTCAGGGCGGGTTTCAACGTCATAGAGCAGGCCTCCAACCACTCTTACGACATGGGGCAGGACGGCCTGAGGGACACAATGGAGTTCTGGCACGGCCAGCCGGTGACCCTGCTGGGCGTCAACGACAGCCCCGAGGCGGCCCTGCGGGTGGACAAGTTCGTCAAGGACGGCTTCACGGTGGCGCTGATGAACTACACCTACGGCCTGAACGGCTACGTTCTGCCCTCGGGCAGTGAGCATCTGGTTAACGTCCTCAGCGATGAGGCCCGGCCCGCCATCGCGGAGCAGATCGCTCGCGCCAAGGCCGAAAGCGACATGGTGGTGCTCTTTCCGCACTGGGGCACGGAGTACGACACCGAGCCGGACGAATACCAGCGGGACTGGCTGAAATTCTTTAACGAAAACGGCGTAGACCTGATAATCGGCGCCCATCCTCACGTGGTTCAGCCCGTGGAGGACTATGTGGGGGAGACCGGATACAGGACGGTGGTGTTCTATTCCCTCGGCAACTTCATTTCCAATCAGGACTCGGTCGTGAAGGAGCTTGGCGGCGTGGCCAGAGCCACCCTTGTCAAGGACAAAAACGGCTGCCGGATCGAAAAATACTCCCTCGAGCCATGCTTCACCCACGTTTCCGGCGGAAAATACACGGTCTATATGCTGGACGACTACACCGACGAGCTGGCCCGCACCCACTCCAAGTACGGCGGCAGCCTGACGGTGGAACGGATAAGGAAGACCTTTGACGACATAGTGAACGTGCCGGAGGAGGCTCCGGCCGAAGCACAGGAAGAGGCCGCATAATCGGCGTTTATAGTTAAAACCATCAATACGCAGGTTTGTCGTTGTTAACGTAAACCGTACAGCGGCGCGCCGGGGTCGTCGCGCCCTACCGTGGTATTTGTCATTGTTACTAAGGTATGTAAATGCCGCACGGTTAAGGCTTCCCCTGGAGGGGAAGCTGTCGGCGAAGGCCGACTGATGAGGTGTAGCCGCTGTGCGGCGTCAGTGTATACGTTATGTTTAATTTTATAACGGATGCTTCGCATCCTACACCTCATCCGGCCCTGCGGGCCACCTTCCCCTCGAGGGGAAGGCTTTTGCATCGTCTGTCGTTGTTAACATAAACCGTACAGAGGCGCGCCGGGGTCGTCGCGCCCTACCGTGATATTTGTCATTGTTGCTAAAGTATGTAACTGCCGCATATTAAAGGCTTCCCTTTCAATGGGGAAGCCTTTAATACTATAACTTAAATAACTCACGTCTTACGGCGTCAAGGGCGTTGAGCACGGTACGCACTCTCACCCGCTGACGGTCGCCGGAGAGGTTCAGCTTCACCGTCCGGACGCCCAGCTCGGAGGCCAGGCCCACATACACCAGTCCCACGGGCTTTTCCGGCGTTCCGCCGCCCGGCCCGGCAATTCCTGTGACAGCCACGGCGATGTCCGCCCCGCTGACACGTCTGGCTCCGGCGGCCATTTCCGCCGCCGTTTCGGGACTGACGGCCCCGTGAGCCGCAAGGGTCTCCCGCCGGACGCCCAGAATTTGCTCCTTGGCCTCGTTGGCGTAGGTGATAAAGCCGAAGCCGTAAACCTCGCTGGCGCCGGGCACGGAGGTTATGGCCGAGCCTATCATGCCGCCGGTGCAGCTCTCCGCCGTGGCGAGGGTCTTATTTTTTTGCCTTAGCAGCTCCACCACGGTACCGGCCATGGTTGCGCCGTCGCCCTCGGCGTAAATTTTGTCGCCAAATTCCCGATACATCCGCTCCGCAACGGGAGCCAGCAGCCTTTCGCCCTCTTCGGGACTGTTTGCCATGGCCGTTATGCGGAAGGTGACCTCGCCCTCCTTGGCGTAGGGGGCCACGGTGGGATTGGTCTGGTTTTTTATCAGGTCGTCGATCTGAAGGGCCGCCGCGCTCTCTCCTATTCCAAAGACACGCAGCACTCTTGAGTACAGGCCGACGCCGCTGAGCCTGCGGAGAAAGGGCTCCGCCCCGTTCAGAAACATGGGCTCCATCTCCCTCGGCGGGCCGGGGAGGAGGACGGCGGTCTTTCCGTCCTTTTCAAAGATGCAGCCCGGCGCGGTGCCGTTGTCGTTGGGGAGTATAATTCCGTCGCCCTCCGCCGGCAGATATGCCTGCTTCAGGTTGTTTTCGGGCATTGACTTATCCCAGCCCCTGATATAGGCCCGCATTTTGTCCACGCTGGGTTGGTGGAGCTTCAGCTCCGCGCCGAAAAGCTCCGCCACGGTTTCCTTGGTCAGGTCGTCGTCGGTGGGCCCAAGCCCGCCGGTGAACACAACAACGTCGCAGCGGCTTAACGCAAGCTCCGCAGCGTCCCGCAGCCGCCGGGGATTGTCCCCAACCACGGTCTGGCGCAGAACGCTTATCCCCAGTCCGGTCAATCTTTCCGCCAGAAATCGGGCGTTGGTGTTCAACGTCTGCCCCATGAGCAGCTCCGTCCCCACGGCGATTATTTCGGCTGTGAGCATATTATCACTCCTCGCTCTCAATAACTTCCCACTGAGCTTCCTCAACCGCCTTGTTCACCCAATATTCCATGTCAAGCCTGTTCTGGCTCTCCAAAATTTTCGCCAAAGCGGGCTTGGTGGTGGGATGCTTTGGCACGAACACCGTGCAGCAGTCCTCATAGGGCAGTATGGAGGTCTCGTAAGTGCCTATCTTTCGGGCAACCGTGACTATCTCGTCCTTGTCCATGCCTATCAGGGGCCGGAACACGGGTATGTCCCCGGCGGCCTCGTCGGTGACGGCCAGGGCATGTATGGTCTGGCTGGCCACCTGACCCAGGCTCTCGCCGGTGATGAGGGCAAGGCTGCCGCTCTTTTTCGCCAGACGGGCGGCTATCATCATCATCATGCGCCGCATTATGAGGGTCAAATGCTCCTCGGGGCAGTTGTCGCGAATGGCAAGCTGCTGCTGGGTGAAGGGCACGATGTAAAGGTTGTACCGCCCCACGTAGCCCGCCAGTATTCGGGCCAGCTCCACGACCTTTTCCTTGGCGCGCTCGCTTGTATACGGGGGGCTGGCAAAGTGGACGGCGCAGAGCTCCACGCCCCGCTTGGCCATCATGTAGCCCGCCACGGGACTGTCGATGCCGCCGCTGAGCAGCAGGGCCGCCCGGCCGTTGCTGCCGGTGGGCATTCCGCCCGGGCCGCTGACCCGGGCGATGTCGGCGTAGACGTAGGCCTCCCTGTCCCGTATCTCCACCCTGACTATTGTGTCGGGCTGAGTGACGTTCACCTTCAAATGGCGGCACCGGCGCAGAACCGCGCCCCCCATCTCACGGCTGATGGCCGGAGAATCAAAGGGGAACTGCTTGTCGCTGCGTTTTGCCTCCACCTTGAAGGTGGACACGGTTTCCATCGCCGGAGCCAGATACTCCGGCCCCTCTTTCAATATAACGTCCATATCCTTGGGGAAAACTCCGGCCCGGGCGATAAACACAATGCCGAATACCTTTTGCAGCCTTTTTATCATTCCGTCCACGTCAGCGCCCTCGGCGGGTTCCACATAGGTGATGGCCTGGGACTTGCGGACGCAGCTCCAGCTGTCCTTCGGCAGGGCCTTTTTGATATTGCCGACGAGCAGATCCTCAAAGTGGCTGCGGTTAAGGCCCTTGAGTATTATTTCTCCATACTTTATGAGAAGTATCTCTTTCATGGGTCAGTTTCTCCCTGTCAATTCCTGTACTATATCCTTCGCCGCCGCCACGGTCTTGTCGATCTCGTCCTCGGAGGTATAGCGGCTGAGGCTGAAGCGTATGGCGTTGTCCGCCAGCTCCGCCCCCATGGCCTTAAGCACATGGCTGCCAACGCCTCTGGCACAGGCGCTGCCGCTGGAAACATAAATTTTCCGGAGGCTGAAGGCGTTAAGCATTACCTCGCTGCGGATGCCGGGGAAGGAAATATTGAGCACGTGGGGGGCGCCGTCGCCGCCGTTCTGCACCGTGCCGGGAATGGACATCAGTCCGTCGCGCAGCAGCTCCTTAAGCCGTGTCATTATCTCATAATCCTTCGGCTTCATTTCCTCAAGGGCGGAGGTAAAGCCCGCTATGCAGGGCAGGTTTTCGGTGCCGCTGCGCAGTCCTCTCTCCTGACCGCCGCCCAAAGATGTGGTTTTTACCGTCACGCCGCTTTTGACAAACAGGGCACCGATCCCCCGTGGGCCGTGAATTTTGTGGCCGCTGAAGCTGGCCATGTCCACGTCCCACTTTTTCAAGTCAATGGGAATATGACCCAGAGCCTGCACCGCGTCTGTGTGGAGCAGGGCACGGGGGGCTACTCTGTCAAGTATGGGTCTGATCTTGTCCACGGGCATAATCGCGCCAGTCTCGTTGTTGACAGCCATGACCGACACAAGGCAGGTTTCGGGAGTGATGGCCTCCCGAATGGCGTCGATGCTGACGCCGCCGTCCCTTTCGGGTGGCAGAAAGACCACGTCAAAGCCCTGCTCTGCCAGCCGCTTCATGGGCTCCGCGACGGCGGGATGCTCCACGGCGGTGGTGACTACCCGACGGCCCTTTTTGATATTGGCGCCGCCCAGCACGGCTATGTTGTCGCTCTCGGTGCCGCCGCTGGTGAAATACAGCTCCTTCGGCTCGATGCCAAGAGCCTTCGCCGCTCTTTTGCGGCAGGCCTCCAGCTCCTTTTCGGCCTCAAGGCCCAGTCTGTGACGGCTGGAGGGGTTGCCGGGAAATTTTATCATGGCGTCCGCCGCCGAACGGATTACCTCCGGAGTCGGAAAGGTGGTCGCACAGTTGTCGAGATAAATCATTTTTGTCGCTCCTTTTTTATTAAATTACCATGAGCAGTGTCCCCGCTCCGATGAGAACGCAGCCCGCAACGGACTTCCATGTAAGCTGCTCGTGGAGGAAAACGAAGGCCAGCACAAGGGTTATTACCACGCTGAGCTTGTCGATGGGCACAACCTTGGAGGCCTCGCCGATTTGAAGGGCCTTGTAGTAGCAGAGCCACGAGGCTCCGGTTGCCAGCCCCGACAGTACGAGGAAGATCCAGCTTTTGCGGCTTATCTCCCCCATGCCTCCCTGTGCTCCGGTGATGAACACCATGACCCAGGCCATGACTACCACCACCACCGTCCTTATGGCCGTGGCAAGGTTGGAGTTGACCCCGTCGATGCCCACCTTGGCCAAAATCGACGTCAGGGCCGCGAATATCGAGGACAGCAGCGCGAATATAAACCACATATAATTCCCTCCTCAGTTTACGTCCACAATGACGTTATGAACATCGGACTTGAATTTTCGGCCTTTTTGAAGCCCCGGGCCTCGTAAAAGCCCAGCTCGGCGTCATAGGCCACCACCACAATGCGCAGGTATTCCGAGTAGGTCTCTTTGACCTTTTCCACAAGCTCTTTTCCTATGCCCATGCCCTGATACTCCGGCTGCACAAGGAGATAATGGACATAGGCCGTCATAACGCCGTCGTCCATGGCGCAGATTAGGCCGACCAATTTATCCCCGTCCCAGGCGGAATACACGGTCTCAAAATTTTTCATGGCCGCCGCCAGCTTATCGGGGAAGCGGCCCGACGACCACTCCACGGACAGGAAAAGCTCCTGTAAGTCAGAGACGGAAAAATCATGAGTCGATTTGTAGGTTATGGGCATAATATAAACCTCCCTTTACGCAAGTTCGTACTGGCTCGTACACAGCGCATAGTATCTGCCCTTTTGGGCCATAAGCTCCTCGTGGGTGCCGCTTTCCACAATTTGGCCGCCGTCGATGAACATAATGTTGTCCGCGCCCCGTATGGTGGACAGCCGGTGGGCTATCACAAAGCTGGTGCGCCCCTTGAGCAGCCGGGCAAGGCCGGTCTGGAGGGCCTGCTCGGTGCGGGTGTCGATGGAGGCCGTGGCCTCGTCCAGTATGAGAATTTTCGGGTCGGCGAGGAGCGCCCTCGCAAAGGAGATGAGCTGGCGCTGGCCCACGCTGAGACGGCTGCCCCGCTCGTTAACCTCGGTGTAGTAGCCGTTTTCAAGGGTCTGGATGAAGTCGTGGGCGCAGACGGTCTTTGCCGCGGCTATGACCTCCTCGTCGGTGGCATCCAGCCGGCCGTAGCGGATGTTGTCCATGACCGTGCCGCTGAAAATGAAGGTATCCTGAAGCATTACGCCCACCTGCGACCGCAGGGAGTGCAGAGTGTAGCGGGTGATGTTCTCCCCGTCGATGAGAATTTCGCCTCCCTGTATGTCATAGAACCGGCTCAGGAGGTTGATTATTGTGGTCTTGCCCGCTCCGGTGGGGCCCACGACGGCGATGTTTTTGCCCCGCTCAACGGAAAAGCTGAGGCCCTTGAGGATGTTCACGCCCTCCTCGTAGGCGAAGGTGACGTCCTTAAAGTCCACGTCGCCCTTTATGGGCGGCATCTCCACCGCTCCGGGCAGATTCTCCACAGTGGCGGGGGTGTCCATGACCTCAAAAATGCGCTCGAGGTAGGCGGCGGTGTTGATGAGCTGGTTATAGTAGTTGCACAGGGACAGCACCGGCGTCCAGAACAGGTTTACATAACCCACAAAGGCCACAAGGGTACCGGCGGTTATGCCGCCGCCCCCGAGGAGGTCGGCCCCGCCCACAAGGAACACCACGCAGGTGGTTATGGTGGATATGGTCTCCACCATGGGCCAGTTGCATATGTCGATTATCTTCGCCCGCATAAAGCTGGTGCGGACGTTCTCGCACTGGGTCTCGAAAATGCGCTGGTTTTCCTTTTCACGGCTGAAGGATTGGGTCACCTTTATGCCGCAGATGCTCTCGTGGATGTAGGCGTTGAGGTTGCTCTGCTTGGCGCTGTAATCCTGCCACACCCGGCGTTGCTTGTTCTTCATGGCGAAGATTATGCCGCCGAACACAAACACGCCGCAGAGGGTGATAAGGCTGAGCTTAAGGCTCAGGGTGAACATCAGGCCCATGGTAATAACGACGGTGAAAAGGTCGGTTATCAGGTTGATAAGGCCGCCGGTGAGCAGGTTGTTTATGGAGTTTACATAATTTATTACCCGCACCAAAATCTTGCCGTGGGGGCGGCTGTCGTAAAAGTCAAAGGGCAGTATCTGCAGGTGCTTGAAAATGTCCCGCCGCAGGTTGGCCACAAGGCTCTGTCCCACCTTGACGAGGGTCACCATGCGGAATTTCACGATTATGGCGTTGATGAGGTAGATTGCCACCAAAATCCCGCCCAAAATCAGTATTCCCTTAAGATCTCCGGCGGGCAGGCGGTTGTCGATGGCCTCGCGGGTTATCATGGGTGCCAGCATATTCAGCAGGCTGGTCACCAGCATGAGGCCCACGGTGGCGAACATCAGCCACTTAAAGGGAACGAGGTAACGGGCCAGCCGCTTTATGTGGTCGAAGCTGAAGCTGCTTTCCAGCTTTTCGTCCACGTCGAATTTATTCCTTGCCATCAGCAAACGCCCCCTTTCACGGCTTCGGCTATGGCGGCGTCAAAGTTGCCGTACTGGGTGTCAAAGACCTCTTTGTACCTTCCGCCCAGAGCCAAAAGCTCCTCGTGGGTGCCCCGCTCGGCTATGCGCCCCTTTTCCATTACCAAAATCTGGTCAGCGTCCTTTACGGCGCTTATCCGGTGGGCGATTATGAAGGTGGTGCGTCCGGCGGAGAATTTTTTCAGCGTCTGCTGTATGTAATGCTCGGTTTCCATGTCCACACTGCTGGTGGTGTCGTCGAGAATGAGTATTGACGGATTTTTCAGTATGGCACGGGCAAGGGCTATGCGCTGCTTCTGCCCGCCGCTGAGGCCCACGCCCCGCTCGCCGATTATGGTGTCGTAGCCCTCGGGCATAGAGCGGATAAAGCCGTCGGCGTCGGCCATCTTCGCCGCCTCCACCACCTGCTCAAAGGGGGCGTCGGGGGCGCCGTAGGCGATATTGCCCTCGATAGTGTCGGAGAACAGGAAAATATCCTGCATGGCTATTGAAATACTCTGGCGCAGCGCCCGCAAATTCAGGTGCCGCACGTCGATGCCGTCCACAAGCACCTGCCCCTCGGTGGCGTCGTAAAAGCGGCAGATGAGGTTGGTCAGGGTGGACTTGCCGCTGCCGGTCTCGCCGATAATAGCCACGGTCTGGCCGGGCACGGCGGTAAAGCTGACGTGGTCGAGAACCTGTTCCTCCCCGTAGGAGAAGCTCACGTCCTTAAATTCCACTTTTCCGTCGAAGCTTTCCTTTTCCACATGGTTCTTTTCGGTGTGGATGCGGGGGCGTTCAAGGGTAAATTCCATTATTTTTTCGCCGCTGGCGATGGCGTTAAGGCTGTCGTTGATGAGCCAGCCCACGTTGCGCATGGGTGTGTTCAGGGCCCAGCTCATGGAGTTGAAGGTGACGAACTCGCCGGGGGTCATGTGCCCCCTTATTACCATTATTCCGCCGGCCACCAGCACTACCACGTTAAGGGAGTTGGCCAGAGTGTCAAGGATGGGTATGTAACGCTGGCCGATGCGGTTGGAGGCGATGTTGGCGTCACGGTACTCCAGATTGGCCTTGTCGAACTTCTCCAGCTCGTAGTCCTCCCGGGCGAAGGCCCGAACCACACGGTTGCCGGAGATGTTCTCCTGAACGACGGTATTCAAACCGCTCAGCTTCTGCCTGGCGTTGCGGAAGGCGGGGCCCACGCGCCGGCCCATGGCCACGGCGAAAAAGGCGATGAGGGGCGTCACCGCCAGCAGGCACAGGGTCAGCCGCCAGTTGATGAAGCCAAGAATAAACAGGGCCGAAAGGAAAAGGCAGGAGTTTTCAAGTATGCCGTTCAGCACCCAGGCCACGAAGTGGCGGACGCTGTCGATATCGCCGCTTAGGCGGTTCATGATGTCGCCGGTGCGGTTGTGGTCAAAAAAGTCAAAGTCCAGCTTGTGGAGGGACTTGTACAGGGCCACCCGTATGTTGTACACCACCTTCTGGCTGGTGCCCTCAAGTATGTAGTGGTCGATGATGCGGAATATGTCCTTTAAAACTATGGACAAAAACATCAGCACCACCAGAATGAGCAGCCGGTTCCGCATACCGTTGTAGAACACGTCGTCGATTATCCGGCCCGAAAGGTAGGGGCGGATGTTGCTAAGCACCGTGTTGATCATGGTCAGGCTCAGGGCGAAGATCATCCGGCCCATATAGGGGCGGATATACACGGAAAATAGCCATTTCAGGGTTTTCATGGGAAAAATCAGATCCTTTGACGTAGAATTAGGAATTAGGAATGAGGAATGAGGAATACCTGACGGCGGTAATCAGCAATTCCCGTGCGCTGTCAAGCCTGTATTTGCTCAAATCAACCAATTTTCTTCCCCTCCCTTGCAATATTGCGGTAATAGGGCAGTACATTTTTGTATTCCTCAAATTCGCTGCGGGGTATCACCGTGGGAGAGATTATTACGTCGTTTTCCAGTCCCAACTCGGCGGCCATATCCCAGACGGACTTAAGCTTGCGTTGCAGCTCGGCTCGGTCGCCCTCCACAATGGCAGCAATGTCTATGTCGGAATTTTCGTCAAAATCCTCTCTGGCATATGAACCGTAGAGAAATATGCAGTCCACGTTTTCGCCGTAAACACTGCGGAAATATCCCGCCACTATCCTTGAAAGCTCACGGGCCTTCGGTTCGGGACACATAATATGACCTCCTTTTATTCCAGCTTTATCTGTACGGTTCCGCTGTCCTCCTCCTTGAGGAAGTATCCGGCGGAGGGAATACTCCTTGACCGGTAGCCGTCGGGGGACTTGAGGCAGTCCTCGGGCAGGGCCATGGTCTTGAGCAGGCTCTTGCGGCGGAGGGTCATAACCTGTACGCCCTGAGCCGTGCGGCTGGTCTTGGTGAGAATGGCGGCGGTGTTGAACACAAGGCACTTGTCAGCGGTGCTTATGAGGGCGACGTCCCTGTCCTCGGGGACGTACATGGCTCCTATCAGGTTGCCCTTGCCGTAGGCTCCGGTCAGGCGCCTGCGGTTGGTCTTGGTTGCATAGCCGTTCATGTCTATCTTGGCTATTTTGCCGTTGTCAAAGGCGAAGAGCATAAAGCCCTTGTAGTCAAAGGCGGGGGTGGCGTACACTATCCGCTCGCCCTCCTCCATGCCAATGATATTCGGCAGATAGTCGCCCATGGCGCTGACGCGGGTATCGCCGATGTCCTTAAGCCGCAGCTTGTAGCAGTTTTGCCGGTCGGAGAAGAACAGCATATCCTGTTTGTTGGAGGTCTCGGCGGAGCAGATTATTTCATCCCCCTCCTTGAGCTTGTGGTCGCCGCTGCTCCGGAGGGAAACGAGAGTCACCTTTTTGAAGTAGTTTTCACGAGTCATGAACACCCGCACCCGATAGTCGTCAGTTTCGTCCTCGTCCTCCTCTATGGGAACGTCCTCCACGGTGATTATCTGGGTCTTGCGGGGCTTGGCGTACTTTTTTTCGATGTCGGTGAGCTGCTTTATTATCAGCCTGTGTATGAGCTTTTCGCTGCCGGCGGTTTTCCGCAGGTCGGCGATGTCCTTTGTCAGGGCCTCTATTTCGGCGGTACGCTTTAAAATGTAGTCTTTGTTCAGGTTGCGCAGCTTTATCTCCGCCACGAACTCCGCCTGTATCTTATCTATGCCGAAGCCCTCCATCAGATTGGGCACCACCATGGAGTCGTCCTCGGTGTGGCGGACGATGTAAATGGCCTTGTCGATGTCCAGCAGTATCTTTTCCAGACCCTGCAAAAGGTGGAGGCGGGCCTCTTTGTTCTCCGCGTCGTAGACGCACATCCGGCGCAGACTTTCGGTGCGGAAGTCCACCCACTCGGCCAGTATCTCCTTTATGCCCAAAACCTTAGTTTCACCGCCGGTGAGTATGTTGTAGTTACAGCCGAAGCTGTCCTCCAGAGTGGTCTTGTCGTAAAGCTTTTGCATCAGCTTTTCCGGATCGGCCCCGCGTTTGAGGTCGATGGTGAGCCGCAGGCCGTTTATATCGGTCTCGTCCCGTACGTCGTTTATCTCCTTGATCTTGCCGGCCTTCATCAGCTCGGCTATCTTTTCTATTATCACCTCGACGCAGGTGGAGTAGGGTATTTCGGTTATCTCCACGGTGTTGGATTTCTTGTTGTATATATATTTGCCACGAACCTTTATGCTGCCGCTGCCGGTCTCATATATCTGATCCAGCGCCGCTTTGTCATAGACGAGATAACCGCCGGTGGAGAAGTCCGGCCCCAGAATGTATTCCCGCAGGTCGGCCTTTTCGTCCTTGAGATAGGCGATGGTCGCGTCGCAGACCTCTTTTAAATTGTAGGAGGCGATGCGGCTGGCCATGCCCACGGCGATGCCCATGTTGGGATTTACAAGAATGTTCGGGAAGGCCGTGGGCAGCAGCACCGGTTCGGTCATGGTGCCGTCGTAGTTGTCGATAAAGTCCACGGTGTTCTTGTCTATGTCACGGAAAATTTCCTCGCATATGGGGGTCAGCTTTACCTCGGTGTATCGGGGGGCGGCGTAGGCCATGTCCCGGCTGTACTGCTTGCCGAAGTTGCCCTTGGAGTCCACAAAGGGGTGGAGCAGGGCCTCGTTGCCCTCGGTGAGGCGAACCATGGTCTCGTATATGGCGGCGTCGCCGTGAGGGTTGAGCTTCATGGCCTCGCCAACCACGGTGGCGCTCTTGGTGCGCTTGCCCTTCAGCAGGCCGCGCTTGTACATCATGTAAAGCAGCTTGCGGTGGGAGGGCTTGAAGCCGTCTATCTCCGGAATGGCCCGGGAGAGGATGACGCTCATGGCGTAGGGCATGAAGTTGTTTTCCAGAGTGCGGGTGATGCCCTCCGGTCTGGCCTTGTGATCCGGCATGGCGATACCTCCTATATCAAAAATCTCTTTAATAATAGCACAGTTTTTACCGTTTGTCCAGTGTTTGAGGAAAATTTTTTCTTGACATTTTACTTTAGTGTAGTATAATAATTATGTAAAAAACGAACCCGATCGGAGGGATAAAAATGATATGCAAAAACTGCGGCGGCGTCCTCGATGAAGGCGCCAAATTCTGCCGTTTCTGCGGCTCTCCCGCCGAAGAAAGGCCCATCCCGCCGGAGGGCGGGGCGCCGCGGCCCGCTTCGGATAAAAAAACCGCCGTCAGAAGGGCGCTGTGTTCGGTTTTTGCCGTTCTGACCCTGTTGTCCCTGAACATGAGCTGGCTGAAAATACATATAGAGCTTCCGTCGGTGGACGCGCTGTCGGGTATGGCGGCGGACGGCGGCGGGCCGGGCATCGACCTCTCCCTTAGCGTGCTGAAGCTCACCGACCTTATATGCCGCTCCAACGAGCTTGTGGCCCGGGCCGCCGAAACAATGACCGACGTCTACGGCCCGGCGGGTCAGGGAGTTATTGACGCCCGGGAGCTGAACGGCGCCATGGGGATAGTCGTGCTGTTCCTCTGCTTCGTTTCCGCCCTTATAGCAATCGCTATTGTCTGTCTGGGCTGCTTTCTCTGTCTTGGGGACCTGCTGCCGAGGGCGTCGGCGGTTCTGGGGCAGGCCGGCGGAGCCCTGGCCTTTACGGCCTCGGGAATATTCGGCTCCGTGGCCTTCATCGTCGGCAGGGCCGTGGAGGAGGCCGGCGGAGGGTCGGCGGCATCGCTGGGGAACACGCCGTTTGTGTTTGCGGCGCTGATTTGCGGGGCCGCGGAGTTTATCCTGATAACCGCGCTGAAAAAATTTTGGCTGAGGAGTGAGCGCCGTGAATAAAAAATTCCTCGCGGCGGCGGCCGTACTGTTATTTCTCGGCGGCTGCGGAACAAAGAATGCCGAGGTTGCGGAACCCGACGGCTTGTATCGGGAGGCCCCAAACGATTATCCCGCCCAACCGACCGAACAGGTGCCCGAACAGGTGCCGGAGAGCGATGTTCCGTCACTGTGAACAACTTTGACAATTTGACAATACGAGGTGTATTATGTCTTTACCCAACCCCGTGGGGCGGTATGCGCCCCTGAACAAAACCACTCTGCTGGAAGGGAGCCGGTTTTTCGAGAACCGGAGCCGGGCCCTGAAATATCTGAAAAATCTGGATCCGGATAGGATGCTGTACAACTTCCGCGCGGCCTTCGGCGCCGACACCCTTGGGGCGGAGCCCTTGGACGGCTGGGAGGCCCCCGACGGTCTGCTTAGGGGACACAGCACCGGCCACTTCATTTCCGCCCTGTCACTGGCTTACGCCGCCACCGGAGACGAGACCTACGGGGACAAGCTGCGCTATGTCGTCCACGAGCTGCGCACCCTTCAGCTCATGTCCAAGGGCGACCCGGCGGCCTTTAAAACGATCTGCACTCCCGAGGACGCCGGTCAGGACAAATGGAACCGGGATCCCGGCTGCTGGGGCGAGGGCTATATCTCCGCCTATTCTCCCGACCAGTTCGCCCTGCTGGAGCAGTTCACCAAATACAACACTATATGGGCCCCCTACTACACTCTTCACAAGATAGTGGCCGGACTGTTGGAATGTCACAAGCGGGTTGGCCTTGACGAGGCACTGGACGCCGCCAGGGGCATAGGGGACTGGATATACCGCCGGCTCTCTCCCCTGACGGCGGAGCATAGGAAAAAGATGTGGAGCCTTTACATTGCCGGCGAGTTCGGCGGAATGAACGAGTCCATGGCCCGGCTCCACGTCCTGACCGGCGAGAAAAAATACCTCGACGCCGCCCGTATGTTCGACAACGAGAACATTTTTCCCGGTCTGGCCGAGGGCAGGGACACTATCGCCAACCGTCACGCCAACCAGCACATTCCGCAGATAATCGGGGCCCATCGGGAGTACATGGCCACGGGCATTGAGGATTACGAGGCGGCGGCACTGAACTTCTTTGACATAGTCACCCGCCACCATATGTACGCCATCGGCGGGGTGGGACAGGGCGAATCCTTCCGCGACGCGGACGCTCTGGCGGCAAACATAAAGGAGGACACCAACTGCGAGACCTGCGCCGCCTACAATCTGTTGAAGCTGGCTAAGGAGCTGCACGCCTTCGACCCGGAGAACACGGTCTATATGGAGTATTATGAGCGGGCGCTGATAAATCAGATACTGGCCTCCCAGTCTCCGGACGAAACGCCGGAAATGACCAACGGCGTCACCTATATGCTGCCCATAGGGCCGGGAGCGGAGCGGCAGTACAGCGACAACTACCACAGCTTTACCTGCTGCCACGGCACCGGCATGGAGAACCACGTGAAGTATCAGGACGCCTCGTTCTTAATGACGGAGAATTGCCTTTACATAAACCAGTATTTGAGCGCCGCCTATGACGGCCCGGCGGTAGGCATCCGCATAAGGAGCGGCTTTCCCTTCGGCGATGTGGAAATAGAGCTGGAGTTTCATCGGGATTTCGAGGTCAGGCTCCGCGCGCCCAAATGGTGCGGCGACCCGTTCCCCGGCCTTGAGCGGCGGGGCAGTTACGCCGTCGTTACCGGCAGGGCCGGCGAAAAAAAGACCGTCAGGGACAGCTTCGGCTACTCCGTCCGCCTTGAGCTCACTCCGGACACTCTGGACGGCGCCGCCGTGGCGGCCATACTCTACGGCCCCTTCGTCATGGTGACAAGTGACCCGTCAAAGGAGTGGCTGACCCTCCCCGCCAACATAGCGGAGCGTCTGACGCCCGTTCCGGACGCGGACGTCCCCGCCCTCACTGACGGGGAGCGGGTATTCGTACCCATGTATAGGGCGTCGAAAGGGCCTTATCACACCTATTTCAAGCTGAAATAAGGATAGTGAAAAATTTTTTCAAAAAGCCCTTGATATTTTCCTGTTTTTGTAGTATAATATCAATGTCGTACTAACCGGGGAGGCAGCGGTGCCCTGTATCCGCAATCCGCTACAGCGGGGGCTAACTCCCCATTTGAGGCAATTCATCTGTATAGCAGGCGCCGGTAAGTGGCGTTGACGGTCGGGTCTCGCGCAATATGGACCCGTGAACCTTGTCAGGCGGGGAACCGAGCAGCAATAAGCGGCAACCCATGTGTGCCGCGAGGTTGCCTGATCCGAGCCAACTGCCGGTGTACCGTGTGTGGATGGTTGTCGATTTTGGGGTGTACGACATTTTTATTTGGTAAAAATGCCTTACGGTAAACATGACAAATATCCCCATAGGGCGCGACGACCCCGGCGCGCCGCTATACAAATTTACAGTAACAATGACAGGAATAAAGCCTTCCCCTTCGAGGGGAAGGTGGCACGAAGTGCCGGATGAGGTGTAGCCGCTGTGCGGCGTTATTTAAACCATAACCGTATAACGGATGCTGCGCATCCTACACCTCATCAGTCGGCTGACGCCGACAGCTTCCCCTCGAGGGGAAGCCTTTTTAATCTGTCATTGTTACCATAATAAACTTACATATTAGAAATTAGTATAAAACAAGTTTAATTGTTGAAAAGCCAAACAACAAAACTTAAATAGTTGTAGCTAATGCAGAAAACCCGCCTTTTACGGAAAAAATGAACCGACCCCCAAAAGTTAGACCAAAAATCTAACGATTGGGAGGTCGGTTTTTTCATGGCAAAATATAGTTATGA
>CANQRB010000007.1 GCA_947626145.1 uncultured Clostridia bacterium
TAGAGTATCAGGCATTCCAGAATTGTACAAGCCTTACACATATAAATATCCCAAAGGCTTTAAACGATATAGGTTATCATACTAATGGTGTGGTTACGTCTTATGGCAATGTTTTTGAGGGGGCCGGACTTTTAAGTGTTGAATTTGAAGAAGGAATAACGAGGATACCTAACAATTTGTTCTGGAATGCGGCAAAATTAGAAAGAGCAGATATTCCTAATACGGTAACAAGAATAGGAGAAAATGCATTTTATGGATGTACCGGGTTGAAAGAAGTTCATATATCTGAGAATGTCACGTCTATAGGGCGTTCAGCCTTTTATGGATGCACAAGTCTTTCGAGCGCAAATTTACCGCTGTCGCTTGAAAAATTAGAGTATCAGGCATTCCAGAATTGTACAAGCCTTACACATATAAATATCCCAAAGGCTTTAAACGATATAGGTTATTATACTAATGGTGTGGTTACGTCTTATGGCAATGTTTTTGAGGGGGCCGGACTTTTAAGTGTTGAAATTGAAGAAGGTAGAACTATTATACCTGACCAATTGTTCTTGAACGTCCCCAAATTAAAAAGCATAGAGATTCCGGGTACAGTTACAAAAATAGGCAGCCGCGCATTTAAAGGGTGCACTTCACTTGAAACCGCAAAGTTATCATCAAACTTAACATCTATTGCCTCCAATGCTTTTGAGGGATGCTCATCCTTGAAAGAAATTGATATACCCGAGACAGTAATAGATATGGGTACATATATCTTTGATGGATGTACCGGCCTTTATAAAGCTCATATACCGACAATATGGAGTAACATTCCCGAAGGCACCTTCCGTAATTGCACGAGCCTTACAGAAATAACCCTTCCTGATGGACTGACAGCTATAAGGGCTAATGCCTTTTTTGGCTGTGAAAGTTTGCCCGCTCTTAATTTGCCGGACAGCGTTGAAACAATAGAAAATTCCGCATTTTACGGTTGCGATGCCTTGACGGAGGTTATTATTCCCGAAAGTGTCATTTCATTCGGCAGCAGTGTATTTAATGACTGCCAAGGCTTAACCAAAGCCGTTATAAACGCAAGCTGCAATATAGGTAATGAAATTTTCAGAAACTGCGGAACGCTTGAAACAGTCGAGCTTAACAACAAGGGCAATGTTGCCGGCTATACATTCTACAACTGTGACGCTCTTGAGACCGTAATTATCAACAATATCGGCAGCGTCGGCGGTTATATGTTCTATGACTGTGACAGCCTCGTCAGCATTACATTTGGCGACGGTGTCACGTCCTTAGGCTCGAACGCATTTTATGACTGTGATGCGCTGACAAGCCTTACGCTGAATGACAGCATTACATCTATCGGGGCAAGTTTTTGCTATGGCTGTGAGCTTTTGAGCGAGATCAACTTCGGCAAGTACATCGAAACCATACCAGATTCCGCGTTCCGGCTCTGCCCGGCGCTTGAAACCGTGAAGCTGCCTCACTTCCTCAAGACTATCGCCGCCAACGCCTTTGCCGAGGACACCAAGCTGGTGGACGTATATGTTCCCGCCCGCGTAAGTAAGATTGAGAACAATTCCTTTTCTTATCCCGCAAAGACCACCATGCACGGCCGGCCCGGTTCTTACGCCGAAGAATACGCCAACAGCCGGAGCATGACCTTTGACGCCATTGATGAGCCAATAACTGAAATCGCCTTTGAGGAGAGCGAGGTTGACATTCCCATAGGCAAGACCCTGCGGCCCGTTCTGAACTTTGCGCCAGGCTTTGACACGGACATCATTACCTTTGTTTCCGGCGACGAGGGCGTCGCCACGGTCAGCGAAACCGGTGTCATTACGGCCAAAAATTACGGCACGACCACGGTTACGGCCCTGACCGAGGACGGACTCAGGACCGACATCAAGGTGCTGATAATTAACCCCGCCACCTCCGTCACCCTCAGCAAGACCACCCTTGAGCTGGAGGCCAACACAAGCGAAGTCCTGACCGTGACTTCCAAGCCCAACGGCAACAACGACAGCCTTGTATGGAGCAGCGGCGACGAAAAAGTGGCGGTCGTTGACCAACAGGGCAATGTTACGGCCATCGCTCCGGGCGAGACGGATATCACCGTTAAGGCCGTCCACGGCGGCGTTAGCGCGGTCTGCCATGTGGTAGTGTCGGCGTCCGGCGTTCCGGTGGTGCCTGTGACCGGAGTTAAGCTGACGCCCGACAAGTGCGAGATTATGGTGGGCGGCAGCAAGACCCTTCAGGCCGAGATAGTTCCCGCGGACGCCACCAACAAGGCTTTGCTGTGGAGTTCCGACAACACGGACGTTGCTGAGGTTGTTGACGGCGTGGTAACCGCCAAGGCCGAGGGCAAGGCCAACATAACCGTTCGCACCGCGGTGGGCGGTTACGAGGCCAAGTGCGTTGTGACGGTCGTTCCCAAGGCGGAGATCACCGAGCTTACGGCGACGCCTATGGGCCAGTATGCCCTTGTTACGGTTAAGGCCGTCAATGCCCCCAAGGATGCGGTTATTTACCTCGCAGCCTTCGGCGGCGGACAGCTTTGCGGCGCCCAGACGGTGACCATGACCGGCGGCTCCGGACAGGTTATCGTGCCTCTCGACGGCGTCGAGACGCTAAAGGCTGTTATGTGGGACAGCCTCGACAGCATGAGGCCGCTCTGTGAGGCAAAAGAAGTTGAGGTTGCAAAGTAACCCGCATAAAAATAAGAGGGTGTAAGACCCCTTAAATATAACAACCCCCGGAGAGTTCCCTCACTCTCCGGGGGTTGTTATTCAGGAGCAAAAAGTCTACAAACCGCTTGTTTGAGGGCCTTACGAACTTTTTAAGGTGGGTCGTTTCCGTTTGTTTTTAATTATATTTTCAGCCGGTAAACCCTGTTTCTATACCCGCCGCCGATCGATACGGCGCCGTCGACAATGAGCTTTTTCAATATCTCACACTTACCATTCCAAGCTGTTTTTGTTCAAAAGGAAGTCATACACATTCATAACCCAAATACCGTTCTCTGTTTACCATGGGGAGCAAGCACACCATCCGCTGCATTACAACAAATATAGACATAGGCCACCCATTTTTGGCGGCCCTTTTTGTGCATTTCGTCAATAAGAGAGTGTATTTCAGCAAGGATTGTCTGTTGAAATACCTTTTTTTGTATTGTATAATTTAGACAATAGAAGAATTTTCCGGAACAGAAGGAGAAAAGAAAATGAAAAAAGGCGTAATTGCGGCCGCGGCCGCCTTTATTCTGACGGCGGCGGAACTTTCCGCCGAGGCTCAGGACTATGCCGCCTACCGTTCGGAGCTGGAGAACATACCCGTCGGCACGTCGGCCGCCGAGGTTAGGGGCGAAAACGGGCCCGGCTTTTTGCAGGCCGACTATACGGTCAGCGTTCCCACCGAGGGAATGTACAATATAAGCCTTGACTATGCCGCGGTGGAGAGTACCAACCGCTCTGTTTTGGTGGGCCTGAAGATAAACGGGGAATACCCCTTTGACGAGGCCGTCGAGACTGAGCTGGCACGGGTACACCGGGACGGCGGCCCCATAACGGAGGATGAAAACGGCAACGAGAGGGCCCCTCATCAGGAGCCGGTCTACAGTGAGCAGACCCAGATGCTGAAAAACACCTCCGGATATTACAGCGGGGCCTATGAGTTTTACCTTAAAGAAGGGGAGAACCTCATTACGGTCACTTCCGACGGGGCGGATTTCCGACTGCTGGGCGTAAGGGTTACTCCGGCGGAACGGACCGTTACCTACGGCGATTATGACGGGGCGGCCAAGGCCCCCTCCTCGGGGCAGCTTATAAAAATACAGGCCGAAAACGCTTCTCTCAAATCCACCTCCATGCTTTATCCCACCTATGACCGTATCAGCGCCGCCACCGAGGACTCCGGCGGAAGCGGTAACGACGCCGCAAAGATCAGGATAAACACCGCCGGCGGCGATATGTGGAAAAAGGCCGGCGAGTGGATGACATGGGAATTTGATGTTCCCGAGAGCGGCTGCTACAATTTGGGTATAAAATTCCGCCAAAACTATAAGGACGGCCTTTTCAACTGCCGTGACTTCTACATAGACGGCAAGCTGCCCTTCAGTGAGATGGCCGGTGTGACCTTCCCGTACGACAACGAATGGCAGACCGCCGAGATAACCGACAGCGAGGGTGAGCCCTGCCTGATATACCTGGAAAAGGGAAAGCACGAGCTTAAAGCGGAGGTGTCCATGGGCCCGCTGGCCGACACGCTCCGGCGTATGAACGAGTGTGTTCAGGAGCTGAACGATCTGTACTTAAAGATAATCATGATAACCGGCACCGACCCGGACAGCCATACGGATTTCTTTCTGACTGACAAGATAGAAGGTCTTGAGGAAACTTTGGCCGCCAACCGTGATAAGCTCCGTGCCGAGCTGAAAAACATAGAGGCTGTCACCGGCGGCAGGGGCAGCGCCACCTCCGCGGTGGACACCCTGGCCGTGCAGCTCGACCTCCTCTGTGACGAGCCCGAGGAGATACCCGCCCGGCTTTCGGCCTTTAAAAACAATATCAGCGCCCTTGGCACCTGGGTCATAGATATGCAGGAGCAGAAGCTCCAACTGGATTACATATACTTCCGTTCTCCCGACGTTCTGGCCCCAAAGACCTCGGTTGGCTTTTTCAGCCGTATGTGGTACAGCATAAGACGCTTTTTCGCCTCCTTTGACGACAGCACCGGCGCCGTCAGCGGCGGCGGCTCCGTCAAGGTGTGGCTCAGCGGCGCCGGCAGGGATCAGGCTCAGGTAATAAAAGACCTTATTAATGAGAGCTTCACTCCCGAGACCGGTATTCAGGTGGATCTTGAGTTGGTGCAGGGCAGTCTTATCGAGGCGACTCTGGCCGGAACGGGGCCCGATGTGGCCCTGCTGGTGGCGGAGGATCAGCCCGTGAATTTCGCCCTTCGTGGAGCCTTGCAGGATGTCAGCGTATTCGATACCTATAAGGAAGTGGAGGAGCGCTTCTACCCCTCGGCGCTGGAGCCCTTCCGTTTTAACGGCGGCGTTTACGCCCTGCCTGACACGCAGGTGTTTGATATGCTGTTTTACCGGACTGACGTTTTTGAAAACCTGGGTATAAAGGCCCCTGACACCTGGGACGACTTCTATGACATACTGCCTGTCATTCAGCGCAGCAACCTTCAGATAACCACCATGGATCTTTTCCCGACGCTTCTTTTCCAAAACGGCGGCTCCTACTATAACAGTGACCATACCGCCGCCCTGCTGGACAGTGACGAGGCGATAGAGGCCATGGATACCTATACGGCCCTCTACCGAAACTATGGCTTCGAGGTAAAGACCGACTTCTACTCCCGGTTCCGCAGCGGCGAGCTCATCATGTCAATTCAGCCCTACCAGATGTACAACCAGCTTATCGCCGCCGCTCCGGAAATAAGCGGCCGCTGGGCCATGACTCCCATACCGGCCACAAAGACGGATCACGGCCTTGACCGCAGCGCCGGCAGTACCGTAACCGGCACCATAATGCTTAAGTCCGCCAAGGATCCCGAGGCGGCCTGGGACTTTATGGAGTGGTGGAGCCGTGACGAGGTAAAGACCCGCTACGCCGTTGAAACCGAGGGGCTGTTGGGCCCCAGCGCCCGGTTCACTCCGGCAAATAAGAATGTACTGTCCATGCTGCCCTGGCCCGAGGCCCAGCTAAAGAGCCTTGAAGCCGCTCAAAGCAGCGTCCGGGGCATTCCCCAGATACCCGGCAGCTATTACACTGCCCGGGCCATACAAAACGGCTTCCGCAGCGTGGTGTACAACGGCGAGTCCGTGCGCAAGGCCCTCCGTGACCAGAACGAAATGATAAACTATGAAATCGCCAAGAAGCGGGCCGAGTTCGGCCTGTCGGCGGGAGGTGAAAATGATGAGTAAAATAAAGGAAAAACTGAAATGGGCCTTTCGGGTGTTTTTCCCGAAGCCGGTGAAGCAGACCAAGAACCTGAAAACCAGAATAGCCCAGAACAAGATAAGCTATGCCATGATAGCGCCGTATTTCATTCTCTTTACCGTTTTCACCGTCATACCCGTTATCGCGTCGATAGTATTGGGCTTTACATATTTTAATCTTCTGGAACCGCCCAGCTTTGTGGGTCTGAGCAACTATATCTCCATTTTCCTCAATGACGAGATCTTCCTGCTGGCCGTCAAGAACACCATTATTTTTGCCTTTATTACCGGCCCCATAAGCTATATACTCTGCTTTTTCCTGGCCTGGCTCATCAACGATCTGCCCCGCTTCTGGCGGACGTTCATGACGCTGGTGTTTTACGCCCCGTCTTTGTCCGGCAATCTGTACATGATATGGCAGTTCATTTTCTCCGACGACCAGTACGGCCTTGTGAATTCGTTCCTGATGACGTTTATGGATCTTGGGATAATCAAGGAGCCGATAAAGTGGTTCACCGATGAAAAATATATCATGATAGCCCTGATAATAGTCCAGCTCTGGCTGAGCCTGGGGGCGGGCTTCCTTGCCCTCGGAGCGGGCTTCAAGACCGTCGACCCCACCATATATGAGGCCGGGGCCATCGACGGCATCCGCAACCGCTTTCAGGAGCTGATATACATAACCGTTCCGTCCATGAAGCGGCAAATGCTTTTCGCGGCGGTGATGCAGATATCCTCGTCCTTTGCGGTGGGCAATATTTCCATCGCACTGTGCGGCTTCCCAAGCACCAACTACGCCGGACACACCATAATGACTCATATTTACGACTACGGCACAGTGCGCTACGACATGGGCTACGCCTGCGCCCTGTCCGCCATACTGCTGGTGGTAATGCTGATAATGAACAAGGTAATAACCTCATTGTTGATGGAAAAGGATTGAGGTGAGGGATAATGAAAAAAGTAAGAGCAAAAAAGACAAAGAAGGTCAACCGTTCCCTTGGCGGCAATATAATACTTTTCGCCTTCCTGGCGCTGCTGGGGGCGTTTATGGCCTTGCCCGTGGTGTATACGGTGGTTCAGGCCTTCAAGCCCATGGAGGAGCTTTTCGTGTTCCCGCCGCGGTTCATGGTGGTAAATCCCACCCTCAAGAATTTCCGCCTCATAGGCCAGCTCACGAACAACCTTTGGGTGCCCTTTTCCCGCTATGTGTTCAACAGTGTTTTCGTCAGCATCGTCGGCACCGTGGGCAACGTGTTCATCGCGTCCATGGCCGCCTATCCGCTGGCAAAAATAAACTTCCCCGGCCGCAAGATACTGTTTAAGATGGTCACAGTGGCCCTGCTGTTCACCGGCGGCGTGCTGGGACTGGCCCAGTACATAATCATGGCCAAGCTGCATATGATAAACACCTATTGGGCCCTGATACTGCCCTCGGTGGCCTCTACCATGGGGCTGTTCCTGATGAAGCAGTTCATGGAGGGCATCAATGATTCCATAATCGAGGCCGCCCGCATCGACGGCATGAACGAGTTCGGCATCTTCTGGCATATTGTCATGCCCAACGTCAAGCCCGCCTGGCTCACCATGATAATCTTCGCCTTTCAGGGTATGTGGGGCATGACCGGCGGCAACTTCGTCTATAAGGAGAGCCTCAAGCTCTTTCCCACGGCTCTGGCCCAGATACAGGCCGGCGGCATAGCGAGGGCCGGAGTGGCCGCGGCGGCCGGGCTGATAATGTTTATCCCTCCGGTGGTGCTTTTCCTTGTGACCCAGTCCAGTATTATGGAGACCATGGCTCACGCCGGGATAAAGGAGTGACGGCCATGAAAAAAACTGTGGTTATATTTGTCCTGCTTCTGTGCCTGACGGCCACGGCTTCGGCGGAATACCGCTACAACGGATTTGACGAGCCGGTTGCCACCGCCGACAGCTTTACTCCGGTAAAGTCCGTCAGCGGCATGATCCTTGGCATAGGCGACTTTAAGGATCCGGCTGACCTGTTTGCCGATGAAAACGGCCTTGTCTATGTTCTGGACTGCGGCAATGACCGCATAGTCGTCCTCAACAACGACCTGACCTTTAATTCCGAGATAGTTCCGGCGGAATTCGACCTGGCCGGCTCTGGAGGCATTTTTGCCGCCGACGGCCTGATATACGTGGCCCACACTGAGGACGAGAAAATTTACGTTATAAATACGGCGGGGGAGACCGTCAGGGAAATATCCCGACCGGATTCGGCCCTACTGGGCAATGCGGCCTTTACTCCGGTGAAGGTTCTGGCCGACGGCATAGGCACTGTGTATATGCTCTCCGCCAACTCCACTCAGGGCGCCTATATGATAGGCGGCGACAACAGCTTTTTGGGCTTTTTCGGCAGGAATGACGTTGTCCTCAACTTCCGCCGTATACTTGAGCTGGCCTCCCGCCGGTTCGCCAGCGACGAGCAGCGGGCCAAAATGGAGAATTTCGTGCCGGTGGAGTTTGCCAACTTTGACATTGACAGCGAGGGCTTTATCTATACCGTCACCGCATACAGCGAAAATCCCGAGCAGAGCGAAATGATTAAAAAGCTCAACCCCATGGGCGGCAACGTATTGAGCAAGCTATCGTCCCGCACCTGGGGCGACAATCCGGTGAATGGCGCCTATCCCACCTCGTACACGGATATAGCCGTGGACGAAAGGGGCTTCAGCTATGCCCTTGACGGAGTGGGCGGCAAGATATTCTGGTATGACAACAACCTCAGCCAGATAAGCGTTTTCGGCGGCAGCGGCAGCGTCACCGGCACCTTTACCGGCCCGGCGGCCATTGAAACTCTCGGCGACCGGGTGCTGGTGCTGGACAATGTCAAGAACAGCATAACCGTCTTTGAAAAGACCCGCTTCGGCGCTCTCATGACGGACGGGCGGGAGCTGTACAACAGCGGCCGCTTCAAGGAGAGCCGGGACATCTTTCGGGAGATAATCACCATGGATCCGGACTGTGACTTTGCCTGGGGCGCCCTTGGCGCGGCGGTTTACGAGGACGGCGATGCCGAGACCGCCAAGGAGTATTTTGAAAGAAGCATGACGGCGTCGGAGAAGTATTCCGAGGTCAAAAAGGAGCTCCGGGGCCGGTGGATGAAGTCCCACTTTGCCCTGATATTCATGGGTACGCTGCTGCTGGCTCTTATCGTGATCGCCGCCTCCAAGCTGGTGACGGCGAAGCTGAAGGAGGGGAGAATATAATGCAGAAAACCGGATTTTACGCGGGTATGAGCAAATACCTCTACCCCCTCTATATCCTCATCCACCCGGTGGACGGCTATCGGGAGCTGAAAAACAACAAAAAATACTCCCTCACGGCGGCCAATGTCATTCTGGCCCTGTGGGTGCTTCAACGCATACTTGACTGGGGCAGCTCCGATTTCGATTTCAAGAGCCGGGCCGCTCTCGAATCTCCGGTAAATCTGCCCCGGATATTGCTGACCACGGTGGTGCTGTTCGCCATCGCCTGCGTTTCCAACTGGTGCTTCTGCACCCTTATGGACGGCAAGGGGCGGTTCAAGGAGATATGGACGGCCTGCGCCTACGCTCTGCTGCCTTATGTGCTGCTGGCTCTGCTTAAGGTGCCGCTGTCCCATGCCATGGTGCTGGATGAGGCTGTGTTCCTCGGCTATATGAACGCTATAGGCCTGCTGTGGACCGCCTTTCTCATTTTTGAGGCTGTGTACGTGGTTCACGATTACACCGTGCCCAAAGCGGTCATGGCTCTGGCGCTGACCGCGCTGGGAGTGCTGATAATCGCCTTTTTGGTGATTTTGGTCACCGGGCTGGCCAGCCAGATATACTCGTTCTTTAAGACCATATATTTTGAGATAAAGCTCAGGCTTTAGGAGGCGGTGGAAGATGAAAAAAGCGATATTGGCCCTCGGGGCGGTGCTTCTCATGACCTCCTGCGGCCAGCGGGCGGAGCTGCCCGAGACGGCGGAGCCTCTCGCGAAACCCGCTTCCCAAGGGGCGTTGTCCATAGAAAACAGCCGGTTTATCCTTGAGGTGGACGAGGCCGGGGCGCTTAAGGTCACCGAAAAGGCCAGCGGAACGGTGTTCACCTCAACTCCCGAGGACGCCGGAGAGGATCCCGTTGCCGCGGGAATTAATATGAGCCGCCTGAACAGCGAGTTTTATGTTACCCTCATCAAGTCTGACGGGAGCACGGCCGAGCTCAACAGCTTTGACGCCTCCGAGTCAAAGGACGGAGTCAGCGTCGAAAGGAACGGCGACACCGTCAAGGTCAGCTACCTTTACCCCGACCAGAACGTTATGCATTCGGTGGAGTATGCTCTTGACGGGGAGGGCTTTTCGGCGGCGGTGAGGTTTTCGGAGCTGAACGAGCAGTTCGGCAGAATATCCGGCGACGACTGGGGCTTTTACACCATAGGCGTATTGCCGTGGTTCGGTGCGGCGGGCCCCGAAAGCACGGGATACACCGTGGTGCCGGACGGCAGCGGAGCAATTATAAACCACAATAACAATAAGTCCTCCTACGCGGCCTACGCTCAGGAAATTTACGGTAGAGATCCGTCCCTTAATCTGGAAACCAAAACTCTCGAGACAAAAAACGCCCCCTTCCCGGTTTACGGCAGCGTGGGGGAGGGTCGGGCCTTTGCCGCCATAATTGACGGGGACGCCGCCGAGGCCACGGTCTACGCCGAGACCGGCGGAACCAACACAAGCTATAACAATGTTTACGCGGCCTTCAACATCCGCCGCAGCGACAGCGTCACCCGCACGGTGTCCAATGGCTACGGCGGCGACAGTACCCTTGGCCGCACGGCTGTTTCCGCAAACGTGCCCGAGGACGGGGAAATAAGGATAGAGTACAAGCTTTTCTCCGGCGAAAATCTGAGTTATGTTGATTTGGCAAACGCATACAGGGACTATCTCGTGGACAGCGGCCTCGAGGCTTCGGACACCGGCGCTCCCCTTTATCTCAGTATGACGGGCGGAGTTTCCGACACGGCTTACACCCTTGGTATACCCCACCGCACTGTTGTGCCAGTCACGGACTTCGACGCGGCGGGGGAGATAATAGCCGACCTCAGGGATAACGGAGTGGAGAATATCGCCGTCCGCTTCCGGGGCTGGCAGAAGGGCGGCGAAAACACTAAGGTGCCCAAAAATACAAAGGCCGAGGGCAAGCTGGGCGGAAACGATGGCCTCCGGCGGCTCCTTGACTCCGGGGCGATGATATTCCCCGAGCTGGAGCTGGTACGCTTTTACAAGGGCGGCAACGGACTGAACCTGCAAAGCGACTGCGTAAGGGCACTTTCCGGCAGCGCGGCCTATGTCTATGAGTATGCCGTCAACACCGGCGCAAAGGACACCGAGGAGGAGCCCTGCCGGCTGCTCAATCCGACGAAGGCCGTCGAGGTCTGGGAGCGCTTCGGCAAAAACGGCTTTGAAAACGTTTCCCTCGGTTCCGTGGGCGACACGCTGCCATCGGAATTTAACGGGGACGCCCCGCTGACCCGAGCGGAAACGGCGGAGCTCTACGGCGGCATATCCGACGCCTCCGGTTCTGCCATGGTCTGCGGCGGCAACAGCTATGTGCTGCCCTGGGCGGACTACATCTGCGCTATGGAAAGTGAGGCCACGGGCTACGATTTGGAGGACGGCTCCATACCCTTCTATCAGATAGCCCTCCACGGTCTGCGCTCCTACAGCGTGCCGCCCATCAACCTTACGGCCGACACCAACCGGGCCATGCTTAAGGCCCTTGAGACCGGCAGCTCTCTGTGCTACAGTGTCAGTGCCGGGGAGGTATCCGCCACGGGAGACGCCGCCCCCTATGCTTATCTCAGAGACACGGTGCTCAGTCAGGCTTCCGCCGCCCAGCCCGTGCTTGAGGCGGTCAGCGGCGATCGGATAGTCAGCCATGAAAAGCTGGGAGAGGAGCTTTACAGAACGGGCTTTTCCTCCGGTGCGGCCATATATGTCAACTACGGCTCAGCTCCGGCCATTGCCGGCGGCAGGGAAATAGCCGGCGAAAGCTTTTTGTTCGAGGAGGGGAGATAAATGGCGAAGAAAAAGAAAAGATCCGCCATAGCCCGGCGCAGAGCCCGGGCGGGCTTCCTGTTCATTCTGCCCTGGCTCATCGGCTTTATATTCCTTTTCCTGCGGCCTCTTATCATGGCCTTCTTCTACTCCTTCAACAAGGTGCTCATCACTCCCGAGGGACTGAATTTCCAGGCCGTGGGCTGGGAAAACTTTGTCTATAAGTTCCGTGACGACATTTACTTTTTCCGTGACACCTTCTGGCCGGGACTGTCAAAATTCGTCATTGAGGTGCCGATCTGCGTTATATTCAGCCTGTTCATCGCCATAATACTGAACCAGAAGTTCCGTGGCCGCACTCTTTCGAGGGCCATCTTCTTCCTTCCGGTGATAATCGCCTCGGGCATAGTGATACAGATGCTGCGCAGCTTCGGCATGGATCCCTCCGCCGCGGCGGAGAACGCCTATGTGTTCCAGGGCGGGGGAGTGGCGGAAATTTTGCAGAGCGCCGGTCTGCCCCAGGGTATCTGCGATTTCCTGACGGAGGTCAGCAACCGCATCTTTGACATAGTCTGGATGAGCGGCGTTCAGATAATACTCTACCTTTCCGGCCTGCAAAGCATACCCCGCAGCGAGTATGAGGCCGCCGAGATAGAAGGGGCCACCGCCTGGGAAATCTTCTGGAAAATAACCTGGGTGCGCATTTCTCCCATCACACTTGTGGTGTTGGTTTACTCCCTCATTGATTCCTTCACGAACGTGAGCAACCCTGTGATAAAGTTCGTGTATGAGGAGTATTCCATTCGGGGCAATCTTGGTGGCAGCAGCGCCCTTGGTCTGCTGTACTGCCTAATTGCGTTCCTCATCATCATTGTGGTATACGCCATAGCGTCCCGCAAGGTGTTCTATGTCAACGAGAATTAAAGGGGGGTAAGGAAAATTGAAAAGACTGAAAAAATACGCCTGGGCCCTGTGCCGCTTTCTGCTCATATTCGGCCTGAGCTTTGTAATTCTTTATCCCATGCTCCAAACCCTGTCCAAGACATTCATGCCCATAGAACAGTATTCCGATCTGAGCGTGGTGTGGATACCATTGTCCCTGACGCTGGATAACATCAAAAACGCCATAAAATATATGGATTTCGGCAACGCCCTTTGGCAGAGCGTCATACTCAGTGTTTCCGCCAGCCTCCTCCAGCTTGTGAGCTGCTCGCTGGCCGGCTATGGCTTTGCCCGGTTCAAATTTCCCTTCAGGGGCTTTCTGTTCCTGATGGTCATACTTACGATCATTATCCCCACCCAGATAATTTTCCTCCCCACCTTCATGGAGTACCGGTTCTTTGACTTTTTCGGCATCGGACGGCTCATCGCCCTTTTCACCGGAGAAAATTATGTGGAATACACCTTCAATCTCATCAACACCCGGGCCACCTTCTGGATACCTTCCATTTTGGGTGTGGGCCTGCGCAGCGGCCTGTTCATCTACATATTCCGTCAGGCCTTCCGCAACATTCCCACCGCCCTTGAGGAGGCCGCCGAGATAGACGGCTGCGGGCCCCTGCGCACGTTCCTGAGCGTTATGGTGCCCAACGTCCGCACCTCGGCCATAACGGTGTTCCTGTTCTCCATGGTTTGGCACTGGAATGAGTACACTCTCACCCGCACGTTTTTCCCGACAAAAAACGCCCCTCTGGCGGTCAAGCTCAAGACCGCCATCGAGGCTCTTCAGGCCGGCAGCGAAACCCGATTTGACGTTTCGCTCCAGATGGGCGTCAGCTACGCTTCGGTGCTGCTCTTCCTGCTGCCCATAGTGCTGCTGTACATCTTCGCCCAGCGGTACTTTATGGAGGGCATAGAAACCACCGGCCTGACCGGCTGACAGGGAGGACAAAAAATGAAAAAGAAAATATTTTTACTGCTTACAGCGGCGGCGCTGCTGCTGTCGTCATGCAAATACTCAAACAGCTCCCGCTCCTCGGCGGTCCACAACGACCCCTTTGACACAAGCCTGCTGTCGGTTGAGGAGCTTGAGGAGCCTAATGTCACCATGGACATTTACTGGCCCTTTGAGCAAAATGTGGCCGCCGGCGACCTCTACACCCAGGAGGCCATTGACGCCTTTGAAAAGAAATTCGGCGGCAAGGTAACCGTCAACGTCATAGGCTTTAATGCCGGTATTGAGGTTATGCAGCGCAATCTGGCCAGCGGCGACGTCAGCGACCTGCTGTTCGTGGACGGCAACATCACATTCCCAAAATATGCCCTGTACAGCTACATCACGCCGATTACGGATTTTGTGAAGTACGACATCGGCAGCAAGTGGCTGGATCAGGCGAGTATGGAAAACTTCAAGTTTGACGGCGAGTATTACGGCTTTACGAATTATATAGTTAATCAACCCTATATTATCGCCTACGACAAGGCTCCCTTTGTGGACAACAATCTGCCTGCCCCTGTGGAGCTCTACGAGGCGGGGGAGTGGACCTGGGACAAATTTCTCGAATATGTGGACTTCTTCACCTCGGACACCAATCTGGACGGCAAGATAGACCGCTGGGGTCTTGGCCCCAGGTACAAGAACCAGAATTTCGGCTACGCCGGGGGTGCCATGCCCATAATCGAGCTTGGCAACGGCCTTCTCCAAAGCAACTTTGACACTCCCGTCATGCGCCAATATTTCGACTTTGTCCGCAAGCTCCAGCGTATCCAGTCGCGCAGCGCCACCAACGACGGCTGGCTCGGGGCCGGAGGCGTTATGTACTCCGAGGCCGGACTTGCCCAGATAGGGCTGGTGGACACCGAGGACGGCAAAAAGGCCGACCCCAACCACGATTTTGTGCCGATACCCAGCATTGACGGCTCTCTGCCCACAACTCCCGTGTGGGACACGGCTCTTGTTATCCCCAACGGCAGCCGCAATCCCCAGGGGGCGGCGGTGCTGGCCGCCATGATAATGGAGACCAAGGAGCGCCGGGTCAATGAGGAAAACGTCAAGATGTATACTCCCGAACAGCTTGCGCGGTATGACGAAATGATGACGAGCATCGTCCCCCAGCGAAAGGGGAACGATGTCTATACCGGCGTCACCACTAATTACGGCGACGGAGAGGCCCTGAACGGCTCGCCTCCCGCCACCATAATTGAGACATACCGTGATGTGGTGGACAGCGAGGTTGCGTCGTTCAACAAGATTTTTGAGGATGATTAGATTTTTATGAATTTCCGGCGGAACTCCAGCGGGGTTTCGCCGGTTTCGGCTTTGAACAGCCTTGAAAAATGGCTGGGCGAGACGACGCCTATGGATTCGCCGATCTCCTCGATTGACATATTTGAGGTCTGGAGCAGCCGCCGGGCCACGTCTATCTTGTAGTCGATGATGTACTGCTTCGTGCTCTTTCCGCAGATGCTGTTGAAAACCAGCGTCAGGTACCCGCGGGAGATGCTCAGGTGCCGGGCGATGTCCGACACGTTTATTCCGTCGGAAATGTGTACCTGTATGTAGGCCACGGCTTTCTTGAAATAGGTCTCCAGCGGTATTTCCGCCCGACGCACACGCCCGCTCATGGTGGAGGCCAGATTCCAGAAGGCTCCGGTCAGGGCGTACTCGTCGGTGTTGCCCAGTGAAACCAGCTCCGTCAGGGCCGCGCCAAGGGCCCCGCTGTCGTCGTTGTAGATGGGATTTTCCGCCGAAAGACCGCAGTCCTTCAGCAGCGCGTCTACTTTTTCGCCGTAAAATTCCACCCACCGGTACTCGAAGGGATCGAATTTGTCCGCCACGTAGATCGCGACCACGTCGGGCGTTATCAGAAAGGCCTGGCCGGCCTGTACGTTATAGCTCACGTCGTCACCCGTAAATACCCCCTTGCCGGAGTATACATAGTGCATCAGATAGGTCTGTCGGGCGAATTTGGGCTCGTGAAAGCCCGGCTGACACTTGCGGTAGCCGTACTGTATGACATTGAAATCCATGTTCGTCCGGTTGCTGTTTATGTAATTTACATGGTTGTGCATGAAAGTCTCACCCCTTATAAATCTACTTTACCAGTTTACCAGAAAATTATCTTTTTGTCAATTACAATTTTTAAAAAATTTCAAAAATGTACACTAAATTTATATTTTTGTAAGAAATTACCAAAAGGAGCAGTATCAATTTGTTATACTGGACTTTCCTTTAAAAATGCCGATAAATAAAGGGTTTACTTGGAATATAGTTATATTGCATTACGATATAATTATATTTACACCATTTTGCGCAGTATTGTATAATTGTTATATAATACAGTATAGTATATTATTGAAATGAGCAAGGAGGAAGATTTATGAAAAAACTGCTCAGGCGATTGTCCGCCGCGCTTATGGCCCTGCCCCTGACGCTCGGGGTAATGCCGACGGTAAGCCTTGCCGCGGACAGGACGGTCGACGACATTCTTGCCGACGCTTTTGTTCTTGATTTTGAAGGAAATCTGCCCACCGGCGTCAGGGCCGAGGGCAATGTGGAATATGTGGACGGAGTGTCCGGACGGGCCGCCAAGTTCGACGGCAACGGCTCATATCTTATCCTGCCGGACAACTTCAACGCCGGTGTCAACGACTTCACAATGGGTATGTGGGTTCGCTTCGACGGGCTGACCCCCGACGTGTGGCAGAGGGTGTTTGACGTCCACGGCATAAATCATCGCACAATGTTCTTCGGTATGTGGCAGTACAACGGCAGCAACAATGTGCGCTTCTGTATCGAGGACGACGAGGGCGAAGAACACGCCAGCGCCTTTGGAGTTTTTCAACTGGGCGAGTGGGTGAATTACACCGTAACCCAGAGCGAGGGCGTCCGCACCCTTTACATAAACGGCCGTGAGGCCGCCTCCTCCGGGGCCACCAATATCGCTCAGGATCTGGGAGAAACGGTGAACAACTATATCGGCCACAGCATATACAACGGTGTGCCCACGGCCGATTTCAACGGCGCGGTAGATGAGTTCTTCTTTACCAAAGAGGCCATGACCGCCGATCAGGTGCTTGAGCTGGCCATCCGCAACATGGACGACGAGCAGGCGGTGGAGGCTCACGCCTCGCTGACATATCTGAACTTTAACGGCTCCGACGCCGAAAATATGTTTGATTATTACGAATTTGACGACGGCCGCCGCTCCGTCACGTGGAGCTCCAGCCGACCAGACCTGCTGACCGTGAACGGCGTTACTTCGGGCGCTCAGGTTGATGAGCTCACCGAGGTCGTTATCACCGCCACCGTCGCCGCAGGAGAGGCGAAAAGGGAGCTCAATTACAGCTTCGTCATAACTCCCGACCTCACCGTTGAGGAAATGTCCATAGAGGATGTGGAAAAGCGGGAACTCCGCCGGACGAAGGCGGTCAATTATGACACCGAAAAAATATATCTCATAAAAAACACGGCTACCGGTCAATATCTTTCCCAGGGCGGCGACGCTCTGGCCATGACCGACGACGGCGCGGCCGAGGAGGCAAAGTGGAGACTGGCCGAAAGCTCCCATAAAAACGCTTACGCGGTTTTCAACGTTTCCGACGGCCTCTGCCTTGACGTTTTGGACTACGGAAATCTGCCCGGCACACAGGTGCTTCTTTACCGGGGCGGCAAGGGTATAAACGAGGACTGGTACTTTATAGATATGGGCGACGGCGTCGCCATGCTGAACTATAACGGAAACAATTTCTTTAACGCCGAAAACGGTTCATTTACCATCGAGAGCCTGGAGGACGCCCAGAGCTGGGAGCTGGTCGAGACCGAAAGGGGCGTCCGTCCCATAGGACGCTTTGTGGACGATGAGAACGCTTCAAGCAATCTTGCGGCCATGAAGGAGGGCGTGTTCTACACACTCAAGCGCAGCGGCAGCTATATGTCCACCGATGTGAACGGCAACCTTTGCGCCTCGGGCTATGACGGCGACAAGTCCCAGTGGTTTTTGACAATGGTGGCCGACAAATATTACACCATCACCAACAAGGCCGACGATAAAAACCTGAACATAAACCGGGCCTCCGTTGACCCCGGCGCGGGAGTTATAACCTATGACCGGGGTACGGCCCAGAACGAGCAGTGGGGCTTTATCGAGACCGATGGGGGCTATGCCATCACCGGTGCGGCAAATAAGAACTACCTCTGCGGCTATGGCGGATCCTTCCGTATGGAGACTTCTCCTCAGGTATGGACCATTGAGGAGGTGGGCGCCGCCGACGGCGACGGAGGCAGGCAGGTGAGCGCCCTCGTCACCGATTATCTGCCCGAGATAACCGAGACCGTCGATGAGGCCACCGGCCTTATCCATCCCGGAATTACGGTCAACGCCGAGGATATCCGCCGTATGCAGCGTCATGTTCGGGCAGGGGACGAGCCCTGGGCCAGCGCTTTCAACACTCTGGCGGCGATATCGAGCTCAGGCGTCAACCCACGTATCCACGCCTGGGACGGCGACGGCGACACCACCAAGCTTGTGGTCGAGACCCGGCTCAAAAACCTCCGCGCCGACGCCGGCACAGCGGCCAATCAGGCGCTGATGTATGTCATAACGGGCAACGAGGCCTACCGTGCCAACGCCATAAATATAATCCGCAAGTGGTCGGAGCTGAGGGACGTTTACGCCACCCTTGGCAGCGACCGTATAGACCACGGCGCCATAGCTTACAAAATGAGTTTTGCCGCCGAGCTTATCAAATACAGCTCCTGCCAGAACAGCGAGCTCGTATGGACGTCTCAGGACAACGCCATGTTCGTGGGTATGCTGGAGACCATCAACCCCAAGCACAACAGAGCCTATCACTGGATGAACCAGCACGGCATCTGCAACGAGGGCACCATGGCCAGCGCTATTTTCCGCAACGACCTTGAGCAGTATAAGACCGCCGTGGTCCGCACCACGGTCAATCCCGAGGGCGGCGGAGAGTCCGCCGTGGCCGGCGGTGCGATAGTGCAGGTGTTCAAGCTTATAAAGCAGGACGAAATGCTTGGCGAGGATCTGGACGAGCCGGTCATAACCCATCTCGAGATGGGCCGCGATATGGGCCACGCCTACGGCAACAACGCCGCCCTCAGCGCCTGCGCCATGATGACCTTCAAGCAGAACACCCTCGTTGATCCGGTCACCGGTGAATATACTGACTCCGCCGACGGCGTAAACGTCTTTGAATACGCCGATCACAGGCTACTGGCGGGCTGCGACATTATTTCCCGTTACAATCTGGGGCTGGATGTGCCCTTCCCCAGCGTTGACGTGGGCGGCTACTATTACGGCGACATCAACGACACCAACCGCGGCAACCTCTATCAGGCCATAGGGCCGGTGTACTGCTACTACAAATACATCGCCAAGGCCGACATGACGGACGAGAGGCTCAAATACGTGGCCAAGGCCTATGAGGCTCGCTTCCCCGAGGGGCAGAGCGAGGACAACATCGGTCTGTCAACCCTGCTCTACACTCCCGACGAGGCCGCCGTGGACAAAATGCCCGTTCAGGATACCAGTTCCGCCGACACCTGGCAGAGCGAATTTTTCACCGCCGTGAATTACGGCAGTGTCACCGCCATGGAGGAGGACGGAGTTTCCTTCGCCAGAGTTAGCCTCGCGGACGGCGGCTCCCGCTTCGCCCACACCACGGTTTATTACGCCCCGGCCGCTCAAAGTAAGGTGCGGATCAGGGTAAGAACTCACGGCGAAGTCAAGGTGACACTCACAAACGAGCATCTTATGTACGCTCCCTTTGTGGAGGCTGTCATCCCCGACACCATGGGCGAGTGGGAGATCGTGGAATTCGACCGCCAGCCCGAGGCTGCCATGAACCAGCGCATAATGTTCTTCACCTTCGAGGGTGACGGCGGCGAGCTGGACATTGACTATATGAAGTTTACTGATTGATGGAGGGAAGGATATGAAAGCATTAAAGAAAGGACTGTGTCTGGCCGTGGCCTTGGCCGTCGTTATGCAGGTGTTCTCCTTTGTGCCGGTAATGGCCGAGGAAGCCGTGACTGCGGTGGAGCTTGGCGAGCCGGCCTATACGTATAACGTCGTGCAGGGCGACCCCAACGCCGTTACCGACGGCGATACCGGCACGGTTTGGGATTTTGACCGCCAGAGGCTTGGCGCTACCTGGATATCCGCTCTGGTTTATGACGCCGGAGAGGGTATGACCTTTGACTTCAACCGCATAACCCTTAACGGTACAGGCTGCCGGTTTTACGGCGCCGACGACGAGGGTAGTCTGTCCGACATAGGCGCGGTTCTTGACGCAGATACGGACTACAGCGGGGACGACGGGTATCAGGCCTTTGCCGACGCGCTTGGTATTGAGCCGATAGGATGGCTGACGAACGGCAATAATTGGCTGGACGGCGACTATGACTGTGAGGACGTGCTTTCTTACAGATATTTTGTGGTCGTGCCCTACACCGGCTGGACACACGCCAGAGTGGGCGAGGTCGCTCTCAGCCTTGCGGAGCAGGTTTCGGAGCCCGAGACCCGCACCGTGACCTTTGACGAAAAGGCTCAGGTCACCGTGGACGGCGAGACAGTTCTGAGCGGCGAGAGTGTCGAGGTCGGCAAGACCCTTGTCATAACTCCGGTAATTCCCGACGGCGAGGAGCTGGTCTCCGTGTCCGTGAACGGCGTGGAGATAGAGGAACCCTATGAATACGGTGTGGCGGATGAGGATATAGTCATAACCGTTACAACGCAGGCTGTCGGTCCGCAGGAGCCTCAGTATCTTCAGGAGCTGGGTGAGCCCGCATGCGGCTTCAACCGTCACGGCGGAGATCCCGCTGCCATGACCGACGGCGATCCCGATACCGCCTATAACTTTGGCCGCGGTGGCACCGGCCCAAGCTGGATAGTGGCCGAGGTGTACGACGCCGGAAATATCAACAAATTTCAGTTCAATAAAGCTTCCCTCATCGGTACCGGAGTGTACATATACGGCACCGACGACGAGGGGCAGCTTGCCGACATAGGCGCGGCTCTTGAGGCGGAAACCGACTACAGCACGGATCCCGCCCTCTTTGCCGATGCCCTCGGCGTTGACTTGGTATGCGCCCTTCAGCCCGCCGACGCGAACAGGGGCGGAGAGGCCGAATGGACCGGCGATACGGCGGAGTACAGATATATAATTGTGGTTTTGAACGCCGGCTGGCCCAACGCCAACGTGAACGAACTGACCATTGAGCTGCTCTCCGAGGAGGAGCTCAATCTTCGCACCGTTACATTTGGGGACGATGTGACCGTTACCGCCGACGGAACTGCCATTGAAAGCGGCGATAAGGTGGCCGACGGCACGGTGCTCGAAATAACTCCCGTCCTGACCGACGATGAGGTTTTTGACGCCGTTCTTGTGAACGGGAACGCCATTGAGGGCACGTCCTTCACCGTGGACGGGGAAAACGTTGATATAACTCTTCAGAAGCACATGAAAGAGGTGCTCCGCACCGTCACCTTCGGCGATAATGTCCGGGTCTATGTGGACGGCGAGGAAATAATCAGCGGTTCTCAGGTGGCCGTTGGCAGTACCCTTACCATAACTCCCGTTTTGGCCGACGATCAGGAGCTTGACAGCGTCACCGTCAACGGACAGGAAATCGAGGCGCCCTACAGCTATGTGGTGGATGACGCCGACATAACCATCGAGGTAAAGTCTCACACTGTCGAGAGGGAACCCCAGATGCTTCAGGAGCTGGGCGAGCCGTCCTTCCTGTTCAACCATGTGGGCGGCAATCCCGCCGCCATGACCGACGGCGATCCCGCTTCGGCCTATGTGTTCAGGCGTGAGCTTACCGCTCCCACCTGGATAATGGCGGCGGTTTATGACGCCGGAGCTTTGAACAAGTTTGAATTCAACCGCATAGAGCTGGCAAGCGCTACCTCCGTGCGCTTTTTCGGCACCGACGAGGCGGCCAACGGAGGCTATGACATTACCAATATCGCCGGAACAATAGATGAAAATAATTACAGCGAGGATCTGGAGGCCTTCGGCGAGATGTACGGTCTCACCGACCTGGCTGACCTGAATAACGGCTATAAGAATTTCACCGAGGTGCAGCGCTTCCGCTACATTGTGGCTGTGCTCTATAACGGCTGGCCCAATGCCAATGTGGGCGAGATAACCTTGAAGAATGTTTCCCCCGATCAGTTTGAAACACACACCGTCACCTTTGGCGACAACGTGAAAGTCACCGTGGACGGCGAGGAGATAACAAGCGGTTCACAGGTGGCCGAGACTAAGACCCTTGACATTACGCCCGTCCTGGCTGAGGGAGAAAAACTTGCCGCCGTTCTTGTAAACGGTCAGCCCATCGAGGAGCCCTACAACTATGTTGTGGGTGCCGAGGACGTAAATATCGAAATCCGGCTCATAGAGCTTAAAACGGTAACCTTCGGCGAGGATATTTCGGTAACCGCCGACGGCAGCGCTTTGAACAGCGGCGACCGTGTGATGGAGGGCACCGTTATAGAGATAACGCCCACCCTGCCCGATAACTCCGTATTGGACAAAATACTCGTTAACGGCAGCCCTATTGAGGGCAGCTCCTTTACCGTGGGCGCCGAAAATGTAGAGATAACCTTTACCGTGATTTATAAGCGCCTTGTAACCTTTGGAGAGAACATCCGTGTGACCGCCGGCGGTGAGCCGGTGGAAAGCGGTGAACGCATACTCGAGGGCACGGAGCTTGCCGTCGAGGCCGTTTTGGCCGAGGGCGAGATCCTTGACCGTATACTTGTGAATGGGGCCGCTGTCGAGGGGAACACCTTCACCGTGGGTGACGCCGATGTGGAGATAACTCTTGAGCTTGTGGCTCTCGACCCCGATGCGGTGCCCCTCGGCAAGGCGGCCTGGGTGTACAACATACCCGCCGGAAACGTGGACTATCTCACCGACGGCAAAAAATCCACCGCTCTTGAGTTCCGCCGCAACGATATTGAGGATACTTGGATATCCGTGGTCGTTTATGATGCGGGCGAGGGCAACACCTTCGATTTCAGCAGCATTGAGCTGACCGGTTACGACAGAGCACGGTTCTACGGCACCAACAGTCTTGTCAGCGGCGGCTTTGACCTCAGCGACATAGCCGGAACCATTGAACGTAATCACGATTACTCCAAGGACGAATATTTTGCCCAGTGCTACGGCCTGACCGCGTTGGCCGATCTGACAAATTCATCAAAGTCCTTTGATGACGTGCAGTCGTACCGTTACTTTGTCGTGACCTTTACTGACGGCTGGAACAGAAACACGTCGATTTCTGAAATAGCCCTTTCAAATAAGATCGTCGCTGCCTCCCTTGGCGAGGTGGTTCGCGCCGGCGACCAATACACCTCCAAGACCGGCAAGTGGAGCTCCACCAACTTCAACGCCCAGTGGACCATTACCGACAGTGATCTCGGCATAACCGCCGGAACCGACGAAAATCTGACCCTCTGGGGCTGGCTTGGCGGCGACGGCAGCGATACTTCCTCCGACGCCGGCGTAATAAGCTTCCGGCTCAGGAGCGAGGCCGACACCTATGCCGACGTGAAGATAGTGGGCAACGAAAAACGGGACGACCGTGACTTCACCGTTTGGGTACAGGGCGAGGACGGCCGTACATCTCAGGGCTATACGCTCACCGCCGGACAGGGGGAGAGCCTCGGTAACCTGACCTTGTACACCGTAAAGAACATCCAGGTTTTTGAGGGCGTAAACAAGATAACAATAGGCTCGTCACAGTTTGACTATGCACCCGATATGGCCATGGCCGTATTTGTGGACAAGGCCGACAGCTTCCTCCGTGTGGGCGAGGTCAAGTGGGCGGAGGGAGAGGCCTCCGATATGGGCAGCCTTGTTTCCGCCGATAAGTTTACCGAGGAGTTTCTGCCCGGCAAAGCGCAGGGCGACGCCATAGGCGTTCTTGCCTCCGCCAACGGGATAACCGCCGAGGTGATGAGCGAAGGCGGTACATATAACCTCATCGCTTTGGCCGGTGAAGGCGGCTTTACCCTTAACATTGGCGGAAAAGAGTACCCCGCGGAGGCCGAAAACACCGAATATTCTTCCGTCGGCGGACTCAGGGCCCTTATATTCAGAGATGTGGCCCTCACTGCGGGAATTGACACATTGACGCTCACAGGCGGCGGCATCGTCGGCCTGAAGCTCATAGAACAGAGAAACAATATTCTTACCTTCGGGGACGAAATAACCGTCGTTGCCGACGGCAAAATCGTCAATTCCGGCGGGACCGTCCCCGACGGAGCCACCATAAATATAACCGCATTCTCCTCCGATGACAGGATCCTTGACAGGATACTGGTCAACGGCAGGGAAATATCCGGCGGCAGATATTTCGTTTTCAATGAGAATTTGGATATAACGGCCGAGTTCATCGACGTTATGTACGTGACCGTCACCTTTGACGACGGTATAGTCGTATTGGCCGACGGCACAGTCATTGAATCCGGCGCTTACGTTCGGGGCGACGCTTCGCTCCGGTTCTCAGCCGGCAATTCCGCCGAGATCAGGGCGGTGTTCTCCGTAAACGGCACCCCCATTTCCGGCAGCACCTACACCTTGAATAAGGAGGATGTGCATATCAGCGTGGAGCTCACGCCCTATGACCTCATTTTCCTCCAGGATTATGTGATTGAGGTGTTTGACGAGACGGAGAGCGCCATGCGCTTCACCCTGCCTGCTAAAGGCGATTACGACGCGGCTATTACCTGGACAATAGTTTCCGGCGGGGAGAATGACTCCATAGACGCGGAGGGCGGCAGCCTCCTGCTCGTTGCCGACCTCGCCTCCGGACGCAGCAGAGAAATAGTCCTTAACGCCTCCATAACCGTGGCAGGCCAGACCTATACTGTTGAAAAGACCGTCAGGGTCGAGAGCCATTCTCTGGTCAGCATCGGCGGCCGCAGCTTCTATATCAGCCCCATTGGCAACAGCGAGGCCGAGCTTGTCATGAATGACGGCCAGTTTGCCGTCAGCGGACGTGGCGAGGATTTGTGGCGGGCTCCCGACGGTTTCGGTTACATTTATACACGCCTCAGTGATGAAGATTTTGCTGTCAGCGTAAAGGCCGACAAGATAGACGGCGCCGCCCAGTGGAGGCGGACGGGCCTGATGCTCCGTGAGAGCACCGACCCGGGTTCGCGCTTTGTAATGCTGTCCTTCGGCGCCCAGAACGGCGCGGGCCTTGAGCTCGCGGTAAGGGACGCCGATGGTGCCGAGCCTTACAGCGCCTTCCGTGATACCGGTTATGTACGGGGCCGCACCTCCTTCGGCTATATTAAGCTTGAGAAGAAGGGTAATACCGTGACGGCCTACTATTCCGAGGACGGAACGGACTATGCCGCCATAGGCGAGCCCGTGGAGTTTGCCCTCGAGGGTGAATATCTGGCCGGCATACACGCGGTCAGCGACGAGGGATACAGCTATTTCAGCCGCTTTGAGATAAACGGCGAGGATGTGCTGGTCTCCGGCGACCTTACCGGCGGGGCGGCTGAGCCCTCCGACGGCAAGCTTCTTGTCACCTGGACCGATCCCACGGAGTACAGCAGCTTTACCTTTGAGACCGTGGAAGTCACCGCCTCCGCCGAAGGTGCGGAGACCGTAACCGCCGAAGCGGCGAAGGGAGCCGAACGGGCCGTGCTCGAGGGCCTTGTGAACGGAACGGAATACACCGTTTCGCTCCGAGCCAAAACGGATACGCTCTGCTCCGGCGGAGAAAACAACGCATCGCCTTACAACGCTCTCAGCAAGGCGGTCACTTTGACGGCCATACCCTTCAGCGCCGCCGATTATGCTGCCAGGACGCCCACCGTCAATATGATGGTTGGCGGACAGGTTATGGCAGGCGAGAGAAACAGAGTGACTCTGGCCTTTGCCGACCCGCAGCCCGCGGCGGCCTATGAGCTGACCGTTAAGTTCCCGGCCGGCGTCACCGTTCCCGAGGACAGCATCAGTCCCGCGGCCGGATGTACGGTGAATGTTTCGGGCGGCGGACTTGTCATAAATTATACCGGAGATAACAGCCCTGTAACCGAAATCGCATCCTTTGTTCTTGTCGCCGACACAGTTGGCGGCTATGAGATCACCGTGGACGGCACCGCTTCGTATTATTCCTTTGAGAGCGGCACTCTGACCACCGCTCCGGCCGCTTTGGCCTCCGCGAAGGTAGATGTTGTGGACGTTCAGTATGTGACGCTCACCTTTGATGATGGTATCACCGCCCTTATTGACGGCCTGCCTGTGGCTTCCGGCGCTTCCGTACGGGGCGACAGCGTGATCGAGCTCAGCTGCGGCGTGCCCGAGGGCGCTCAGGTGACGTATTCCGTCAACGGCGAACCCATCGGGGGCAGCACGGTAACGCTCAGCCGTGTGGACACACATATCAGTGTTGAGATACTTCCTCTTGACGTAAAGTTCATTCAGGAGTATGAGCTCGTGCCCCGCACCGAGACCGAGCTGGGAGTCCTCTATGACCTTCCCCTCAGTGGCGAGTACGGGCCTATAACCTGGAGCCTTAAGGATCAGTCCTTCGGCGACACCGTAACGGAGCTTGACTACCGAACCGCCTGCCTCACCGTGAACATGGCCGACAACGGCTATGTCGGCAGGAGCGTCACCGTTGTGGCGTCGGTAACCTTTAACGGCCAAACCTACACCGTTGAAAAGACCGTCTACGCCGAGAGCGGCATCCTCCGGCAGCTGGGCGGCAGAAACTTCTTCGTCCGTCAGGTGGGGCAGGATGACCAGTCCACCGCCGGCGTTGATATCAGTAACCATCAGATAGCTCTTTCCGGCTACGGCACCGACCTTTGGAATGCGCCGGACAGCTTTGGCTATTTCTACACCAAGTCCGGAGACGGCGATTTCACCGTTTCCGTAAAGATAGACCGTCAGGAAGGCTCCAGCCAGTGGCGCAGAAGCGGACTTATGTTCCGTCAGAGCGACGGCGAAAATGAGAAAATGGTAATGCTGGACGTGGGCGCCAACAACGGCGCTGCTCTGGAGTTTGCGTACAGAGTTGGCACCACCGGCGCCGCGACCCAGCTTGCCCGCAGCTATAACCACGGCGATTCGATCTGGCTCAAGCTCGAGAAAAAGGCCAACAAGTTCTACGCCTACTACTCTGTGGACGGGCTGGAGTACACTCCCGTTTCCGAGGCTCCCGCCACCGTAAGCATGAGCGGCGATTATCTGGTGGGCATATTCTCCGAGTCCGAGACCGGCCGTACATGGTTCAGCCGTCTGGAGCTGAACGGCAGCGACGTGTTTGTTTCCGATAATATAACAAACGCGGCGGCCATCGCCTCTAACGGCAAAATAAAAGTGACCTGGACCGATCCCACTGATGAGGACACCCGAACCTATGAGGATATTCTGGTCACCGTCACCGACTCCCTTGGCCGTCAGCGGTCTAATTCCGTGGCCCGGGGCGTTCAGGAGTTAACCTTTGACGAGCTGCCCAACGGCATTATGTACACCGTTACCGTTCAGGCCAGAACGGCGGAGCTCTGCGGCGAAAACACCGACAACGGAGCGGCGGCATACAGGGCGCTTTCCGCCCCTGTGACCCTGCGGGCCTTCCCCGTGGACTTTGAATACCTTGCCGCGGTAAAGCCCACCGTGGATATCAGCGGCAAAAAATCCGTGGTGGTGGGCCAGACCGACAGGCTCTCCCTTGCCTTTGCGGATGTGCAGCCGGTTTACAGGCTTGAGCTTACCGTTGACATACCCGGCGGCCTCTCCCTCGGCAAAAACGACGTGACCGTCAGTGAGGAGCTTGCCGGCGCCGGAGCGGAATACAGTATAGAGGACGGCCGTTTCACCCTGAAATATGAGGCCGAAAACGCCGACGGAGTTATATACGTCACCGACATCGGACATCTGGGCCTTGGCGCGGTGCGCCGGGGAAATTATACCGTTGAGGCGGAGGGAACGGTTACCTATTATTCCTTCGAGTCCGGCGAGATAGAGACGTCCATAAATGAAAAGTCCGCCTTCAGCTTTGAGGTAGAGAGCAGCGGCAGCGGTGGCGGCGGCAGCTCCGGCTCCGGCGGCAGCCACGGCAGCAGCGGCAGCGGCGGCGGTTCCGGCATTGTCAGCGGCGGCAGCGGTGTTTCGTACAATCCCTTTACCGGCGTGGCGCAGGAAGTACCCAAAATACCCGACGGAACGGATATTTTCGCCGATAAGGCCGACATACCCGATTGGGCGGCCACGGCGGTTGGCAGGCTTGCCGAGCAGAACATAATCTCCGGCAGCGAAACCGAGGCCGGGCTTGTGTTCCGTCCAAATGCGCCCATAACCCGTGAGGAGTTTGTGAAGATATGTGTTTCCGCCTTTATGAAGGTAGATCCGAACGCCAAGTGCGACTTTACGGACGTGGATGCAAACGCCTGGTACGCCCCCTATGTGGCCACAATGGTTCAGGCGGGAGTTATCCAGGGCTACAGCGACGGGCGCTTCGGTGTGGGCGATTTAATTACCCGTCAGGACATGGCGGTTATAATCTACAGACTGTTTATGGCGGGCTATATCGACCTTACAAGCGGGCCCGTAACGCCCTTTGAGGACAACGGCGCCATCAGTGATTACGCCATCGAGGCCGTGACGGCACTGCGGGCGGCCGGCGTCGTTGACGGATACAGCGGCAACGTCTTTGCCCCCTCCGACAACCTTACCAGAGCAATGGCCGCCAGGATAATCTACGGCTGCCTGAACTGAGGGAGGAACAGACTATGAAAAAAATACTTTCAATTATACTTTGTGTGCTGCTTGCCTTTGGCCCGGCCTGCGCCGTATTTGCCGAGGGTGAGGAGGCTTCGGCCGAAACCGCCGAGACCGCTTCGGCCCCGGCGGAGGATCTTGTACTTCGCGCCGGCAGCGGAAAGGTGCTTACCGTTGCCGCCGACGGAGCGAGCCTGACCATGGCAGATTACGCCGCCGGCGACAGGGCCCAGCTCTGGCGTATAAGCGGCCGGACGGTGTACAACCGTCTTAACAACCGGGCCATAACCGTTGATGGCGGGGTCGTTCTTGCGGCCAACAAGGGCCTTGACACTCAGCGGTTCACCCTCAACGGCGACGGTCTGCTGGCCTATGCCGGCGGCGGCTTCCTTGCGGTGGGTGACGACGAAAATCTCTTCATATCTCAGGACGGCACCGTTTGGGAGGCGCTTACCCCCGACGAGATGGAGGGCGAGAGCCAGGTCGCCGGTCCCCAGGCCCCGCCCGTCAAGGTGGGCGGTACAATGGTGCTGCTGCTGGACGGAACGGCGGACGTGCTTACCGTCGGGGACGACAAGGTCAGCCTTACCACGGCGGCATATGACATAAGCGCGGAAGGTCAGTTCTGGAGCTTTTCTCCCAGCGGCACAGCCTTCAATATAAAGAGTACCGAAACCGACACGTATGTTGATGTGTCCGGCAGCTCCCTTAACCCCGGCGGTCAGCTCATTCTTTGGAGGGGTACCGGCGGCGACAACCAGAAATGGGAGATAGAGCAGGAAAACGGACGCTGCTATGTTAGGAGTATGCTTTCCGGCCTGTATATGACCGCCCAGAACGGGGCTGTCACTCAGCAGTCCAAGGAGAACGCCTCGGCATGGCGGCTCATGAGCGCCGACGATGTCAACGCGGCATTTTTGTCCGGCACAGGCAATTCCGCAGCTTTTGAAAACAGGGTTCGGCTACTGAAAAATCTTGGTATCATAGACGGCGGCCGCATCTTTGCCGAGGGCGGCACCGTCACCAACCGCGACGCCGTGACGGCGGTGGTACGTCTGGTCACCGGCGGCGATGAGTTTGCCCCCGGAGCCACGGGCTTTGAGGATGTTGACCCCGCCGACGCGGTCTCCGGTTATGTGCTCCGGGCCGTAGACATGAAGATATGGCCGAACGGTATTCGGTTCTATCCGGATTACGCCGCCCGGGCCGATGATTTGATTGCGGCTCTTGTCAAGGGCCTGGGTATGGATTTTATGGCCAACGGCGGATACATGGGCACGGCCAACCGTATTGGCCTTCTCAAGGGTGTCAGCGCATTTGAGGACAACACCCTGACCTACAGCCAGTTCTTCAAGCTGCTGACTAACGCCCTTTCCGTTCAGATGCCGGACGAGACCTACACCTATAACGGCGTGAATTACCGCTTGGACGGCGAACGGACGTTCATAAGCAATTTCTGGGACGTGACAGTCCTTTCCAAGGCCGAAATATTGGATGTGGATTACGGAAAAGGCAGGCTCACTGCCGTCTGCGGGGACGAGAACTACGAGCTCATACTGCCCGACAGCTACAATAACGTGGAGCTCCGGGGCCTAACTGCGGAGATATGGTTCAACAGCGAGGACGTGGCCCTGAACATAGACGTATATTCCGGCAACAGCGTGGCCTACGGCTATATCACTGCGGTAAACGGCGTTGAGGACACCGACGCGGTATTTGATCCCGATCTTGTCAGCAATTTCAGCCTGAACTACGACACCGGAAAGTGGCGCACCGCCTCTGGCGTCCGTATCACCGTTGACGGCAGCGACTACTATGACAGCGTCGCCATGGTGAATGCCTTTGTTCGCCTTGTGTCCAGAAACGGCAGAGTCGAACGCATGGATATATACCACATGAAGGAGGGCGGTCTCCTGCGCGAGTACGACGGAGATACATTGACATACCTTCAGGGTGAGCGCACCAAGGTGCTGCTGCGGAATATTTCCCTCAAGGACAGAGTCGAGGCCGTGCTCAACGGCCGCCCCGCCGCTCTTGATGAAATACCGTACAATGCTGTGGTTGACTTCTGCGACAGCGGAGACTTCCTCCTTGTGGCCGCCTCGGTCAACATCGTGACCGGCGACATAAGCATTTCTGACGGAACGTACTGCAACATCGGCGGCGCAATGTACGAAATGATCAATCCCTTCGGCCGCGTATACTGTTCCTCGGACATGGGTGAGACCTACAGCGAGGACGAAACCGTGCGCCGAAATGTACTGCGGGGCGAGGTCACCGCTTATGTTGATCTCAGCGGCAGTGTCAGATATATCCGCGGCTCGGAGAATAAGACCACCTTCGTCGGCGTCATAGCCGACATAGACGCCAAAAAGTTCGGCGACAAGGTCAAGGAGATCAACAGCGTCACCCTTTTCTCCGACCGTACAGGCACAATGATTAACGAGACCTTTACCCTCGATCTGACAAAGAGCTCCGAGATAACGGAGGATGACGTGATAGCGCTGTTCAAGGACATGAACCGGTGCGAAAACACCGTTTATGAGTTCCGTGTTTCCGGCGGTGCAATAAAGACCATAACCGAGCTGGATTGGCTGGAGTGCAGCGACAACGCCAAGAACAACGTTTCCGCCCAGGTTCGCGGCGCCCTTGTGGAGACCTACGGACAGGAGCGGATCGACGAGCTCTTTGACGATCCCCACGTGTTCATAACCGGCTGGACAATGGGCCGCGACTACGGACTTGGCAGGATCAACTTCCAGGCCCGCACCGACGCGGGCGACGACTACTCGCTGGTCTGCGACGGCGGCGCGCCCACGTATGTGGTAGCCTACGACGTGGAGAACGAGTACCGCCCCAGCCAGATGAGCTGGAACGATTACCGCAATATCAACTTTGACCGCAGCTTCCTTAAGGTCGGCTTCCTTAAAGACAACAAGGAGCGGCTTAAGCCCGACATAGTCTACATTTTCTCCAAGGACAGAAACGCCCTTGTCTCCAGCTGGGACGTACACGGAGTTGTAAAGGCCATACGTGAAAATTATGACAATTACGACAACGTGACCTATACCATTGAGCTTTTGGAGCCCGGCGGAGCCGTCAACAGCTACACCGTGGAGCACGAGGAGGATCTTGTCGGTTCGCTGGACGGTTCCCGTCCCAGGCGGGGCAGCGCCGTCACCCTCAGCGTCCACGGCAGCTATGAAAAGGTCTACTACAATACCTACGGCGAGATTATCACTGACGAGGAGGCCTGGGCCCTTGAGGACTCCGGCGACTATGTGGAGCTTAGGGAGATATACAATGCCAACGGCTACGCCAACGTGGCCAAGGTCTGGGATATGCCCAACGAGATAGGCCGCTTCAACAACGAGTACAGCGTCACCTATGTGGACAATATCTATAAGATCGACGGCAACCTCATGTACTACCGTGACAGCTCCTCCGGAGCTATCCAGCCCTACTATTCCACCGGCGGCTCAATGTTCATAATTGAGGACGCCAGCCACTACCTGATGTTTGATTATGAGGACTTCCGGCGGGGCTATACCGACGCGCCCATCACCCTTGACGACATTTCCACCGAGGCTTACGGCGGAGAGTCCGACAAGCTGCTGATATTCTCCGTCAGCCGCGGCCGCTATCCGAAGATCATCATCAGAATGCCCTCCGATTGGGAGCCTTAAGCCATGAAAAAATTTCTTATCTCATTACTCCTGTTGCTGCTGGCGGCGCTGCCCGCCGGCGCGGCGGAGCTGATCACGGGCTACGCCCCCTCGGTGAGGGAGGTCACCGACGGGGCCGGCTTCGTTCATCCCGGAATTACCATGAACAAAGCCGACCTTGACCGGATGCAGTACCACGTGCGGGCTGGCGACGAGCCATGGGCCTCGGCCTTCGAGGAGTTCGCCGCCCTGCCCCAAAGCTCCCGAAACCCCCGTGTACACTACGGCGACGCCTGGGATCAGCACGATTATGAGAATATTTCCGACGAATTTGTGGCACAGCGGCTCCGCTTCGACAGCGACACCTGCTTTGCCCAGACCGTAATGTGGTACGTCACCGGTGACGACGTGTACCGGGGCAACGCCCTTGACATAATCCGCAAGTGGTCCACGGTTAAGTCCATAGTCCACGACCCCAACCGCTACCTCATTAATAACGAACAGCTCCACTTCGGCGTGGGAATGTACAAGTTCACCTTCGCCGCCGAGATACTCCGTTACAGCGATTACGACAGAGTTCCCGACTTTGTCTGGACTGAGGCGGACAACGCCGCTTTCCTTAATTTGCTGGAGCTGAGCTATCCAAAGTACAACCGGTGGTGGCACTTCATGAACCAGCACGCCATCAATAACATGGCCTTTATGGCAAGCGCCATATTCCGTGGCGACAGAGAGGACTTTGCCGCCGCCGTGGAGCGCACCACCGTCAACTCAGACTACACCAACCCCCGCAGCGGCTCCATTGTCAACGTGATAAGGGAGGTCACCTATCAGGGCAAAACCAACCTTCAGCACTGCGAGATGGGTCGGGATCAGGGCCACGCCTACGGCGACATAGGCGCTCTGTCCGTCTGCGCAATGACCGCCCAGCGTCAGAACGCTCTTGTGGACCCCGTGACGGGGCGGCTGACCGACGGTGAAAACGGCGTAACGGTCTTCGCCTTTGCCGACAACCGCCTGCTCTTCGGCGGTAACTATATTTCAAATTACAACCTTGGCTTCGATGTGCCTTATCTGCCCGTCGAGGTGGACGAAAAGGCCGACGCCATGTGGTATTACAGCATCAACAACAGCAACCGCGGCCTCCTCTATCCCAACATCGGCATACTTTACAACTATTACAAGTACGAGCTGGGCTGGGATATGGAGGACGAGCGCATAAAGTATCTGGCCCGTGCCTACGAGCTGATGCTGCCCGAGGGGGCCAGCGAGGACTTCCTGGGCTGCTCGACCCTGCTCTTCAGCGGCGACGCCGCTCTTGGGACGGAGCCGCCCGTTGACCTTACCCCCGACACAACCTACCGCAAGCAGATCGAAAACCGCACCCGTGCGGTAATTTCCGGCAGTGCGGAGACCGTTTACGGCAGGTATGACGGTGCCGATATGGGCTTTGTCCGCTTTGACGGGGACGGAGAGATATCCTTCGTGACCGACGATTTCTACCCCGCCTACGGAAGCCTGAGCCTGCGGCTCCGCACCGACGCCCCCGCCCGCATAGAGGTATACAACAGTGACACCCAAAGTCCGCCCTTTGCCGTCTTTGACCTTCCCTCCACCGACAGCCGGTGGGTCACCGCGGCTGAGCTGATGGACAGCCGGAGCTACTGGCAGCGCATGACCTACTTCCGGGTGGAGACCGAGGGCAGGGTAGAGCTGGACTGGGTGGAATTTTCCGACCGGAACGGGCTGCCCTCCGCCGAGATATCGTACACCCGCACTTACCGTGATGAGAGCCGGGCCTATATGTACGCCGGCGGTCAGTATGTGGTGGCCATATCCTCGCCGGAGGCCTACACCATTCAAAGCACGGTGCCCATGACTGAAAGCGACGGCTTTGTTATCCTCCGTCCCGATGAGGTCGGGGATCAAAGGCTGTACATCACCATCATGCAAGACGGGATTGTCCACTGTGTCTGCGAGCATATATGGGTCTTTGACAGCGTGGACAGCCTGATCGACAAAACCACCGTCAATCACCGCCCCGGCGGGGATTACACCTCCGGCTCCATGTCCCGCTATCTTGCGGCGGCGGAGACCCTGCGCACGGCCGGAGCGCCTACGGGCACGGCCTTTGTGGAGGCCGCCGAGGCCCTTCACCAAGCCGACCTGATGAACCGTGAGGCCAACCTCCCCGACGGCCCGGCCGACGGGCCCATACTCCACTACGATTTCCGCCGTATGTCCGGGGATAAGATCGCCGATCTGTCCCCCTACGGCAACGACGGAACTCCCCTCGGAGCCGTGGTGGGCGGCGGCGAGGCCGTCCTTTCGGACGGGGCGGGCATACTCATGCCCCAAGGGCTCCTGTCCGCCTGCGACGCCGTGACGGTATCGGTCACCTTCGAAAGCTTTAACGAGTATACCCTCGCCTGGCTCTGGTGCTTTGCCAACACGTCGGATACCGGCTACATATTCTTTGCCCCCAACCGCCCCGACGGCAAGTCCTACGCCGCCATAACTCCCGCCTCCTACCAGAGCGAGGGCTCCGTCGCGGCGCAGGGAGTGCCCGCCGGCCGCCGCACGACCGCCACGCTGGTACATGACGGCCATCGGCTGACCCTGTATTTGGACGGGCGCAAAGCGGCTGAGGGCACGGCGGCCCTCACCCCGGCGGAGCTGGGTTATACGGCTGCCAACTATATCGGCAGGTCGGTCTTTGACTCCGACCCCGCCTTTGAGGGTACGGTTTACGACTTTCAGGTTTATGACCGGGCCCTGACGGCGGAGGAGGTGCCTGCCGCCCTTCCGGAGGAGAGCGCTCCCGTCCTGACCCTTGAAAGCCTCACCCGTGAAAATTCGCTCTATACCTACGGTGCGGCCTGTTCACGGGAGGCGGATATCTACGCCGCCGTGTACGGAGCGGACGGCTCCATGCTGGACGCTGCCCTTGGCCCCGACGGTGTGCTCGAGGCTGACGGAGCCGTCTGCCTCAAGGTCTTTGCCTGGCAGCCCGGCGAAATGCGGCCCCTCGGCATGGTTTATGTTGATTTGCAGCCGTGACGCCGCGGCCACGTTTTACGGATTTGTTATGACGAAATAGTACCACCCGCACGGCAGGCGTTTTTCGGCTTGCTGTGCGGGAATTTTTCGATTTGGCATGATACAAAATGACAAAATAATTATACAAAATGGACTTTACAATGCTGTGGCTGGGTGCTACAATATATGTATAAAATAGAAAATAGGAGGAATGTATTATGAAAAGGTTAAAAAGGAACTGCGGCGGCGGAGCCGGCCTTGGCCTGACCAGGCTTTTGGCCCTGTTTGTCGTTATCGCAATGGCTGTGGGCATAATGCCCACTGTGGCTTTGGCGGAGGAGCCGGACTACGTACATTATTATATAAAAAATGTGTCCACCAAACAAGTGCTCCAAAGCAACGGTCATGGAAATATCATTAATTTTGTCGAACCTAGCAGCGCGGAAAATCAAAGTTGGATAATCACGCCAATAGCGGATGTCCGCGCGGCAAAAAATCTTGATGCTGCAAACGGCCTTGACAACTGTTACTATATTTCGATAGGTGAGGTAACAGACGGAACCGCGTCTATGGAAGTCGTCGTCATTAACGGCGGCGGCAATTCTGATAGGACGGGAGCCACACTGGTTGAGTGGGATTTAATGGCGAAAGACGATCAAAATTCCACCACGGATATATGGAAGATCGTTCCCGTGGAGGGTGACTCTAATAGTGGATTTAAGTACAAAATCCTCTCCGCTCACTCCGGACTTTGCATCGACGTTATCAACGGGACTCCGGCTCTGAATGTCTACACCGGCCTTGATACTCAAAAATGGGCCTTTGAACAAGTGTCTGGCACAACGCCAACCACATTCAGCACAGTTGTTGACGAAAGCAAGACTGAATTGAAAAATACAGTGTATATTCCAACTGTGTCATCTGAGCTTGACGAACTTGTTAAAAATGCAAATGGGCCCGTATCCGACCTGGCGATAACAGGTTCAATTAATAAACCCAATGATTATATGTATGGTCCGACTGCTGAATTGACGGGCAAGGAGAATGCGACAAACGGTAAGGAGCTAGGAGGTACGTACTATGCGCTTAATGTGGCTGATGCGGATAATACGATGAACGCCACATATCTCAAGGGAAGGGTTCCCGATCAACAAACGGTTTGGCATGATGTTACGATGAAAACTGATAGCAGTGACTATTTTATCTACGAGTTTGTACCGACATATGTTAATTCTGCTTCCAGCGGTGAAATGGGAAGTGAAATAGGATTTAGAGACAGTGCCGGCAAGCTTATAGGGGCTTTCCGTATGGGAGTTCCGGGAAATTCGGAATTTTCTCCGTATTATGTACACCATGGCGGTAATGGAAACAATTATCTCGAACCTGAAGATTTCCCTATTGTCGAGACCGAGAATAATCACGAAATTAAATCAGTTGCAGGGGCGTCAAACAAAAATACTTTGATAAGGATGGTTGTCCTTAATCTCAAGTCTGACGACGACAACAACGGTTCCCATGCCGTAAGATTTTACTGGCGCAAGCCTTACGATGCGGATTCAAAATGGACGCTTTTCTATGAGGCCAAGTATAACGGCGTGGTTGGCCCTCTTGCCAAAATAGAGGATCGCAACATCTATTTCAACGGAGGTACGTTGAACGATAAAAACGCGGAAGGGATGGGCTTCGGTAACTTTAAGGCCTATGCCGGAAATTATATCAATGGTTCAACGAAGATTGATTCCGTGACCACTGAGCAAAACGTAGTGCCCACGCTTCAGCCTAAGACTGATGAGGGCAACGATATTATATGGGGCTATGCGGACTATTCCACAGACGGTAAGCGCGTAACAGTACACGGCGTTGTTCTTCAGACCGGCGAGGCCGTGACTGCAGAGGTTATGGTAGGAAAAAGAAATTTGAGCAAGCACCTTACTCATTACTACGATTTTGACAGTGCGGCTGAAGGTACGACGGTGAAAAATGCGGGCACTACAAGTGCTGCAGGCGATGGCGTGCTTAATGAAGATGCTAAGATTTATGAGGGTAAGCTCCTGATTAACCGTAACGATAGGGGAAAAACCGATTATATGAAGATAAATAACGCCGTTGTTACGGATGATCAGACCGAGGTGACAATAGCCGCGTTTTTCCGGCCAAGCATAAATCAACAATCAAATCCTTTGTTTGGATTTGGAGCAGACGATCATAGGCGGGCATTCTATAATCCAAATACTAATAATGGTCAATTTTTTGAAGTCAGAGCAAATGATGGTTGGAATGGAACAGACTATTCGGGATTTAACTTTAGTTCTTCTGCTTTAGCCAATAAATGGCATCACATAGCAATAGTTGTAAAGGACAATCAAGTTATAACATATAGTGACGGTGTAAGTGTTGGAGAAAATACATTTAGCTTGAATCAAACCGTTATAAACTGCATGAAGGGAACAGAAAATTATATCGGTGTGTCGGGATATTCCTCAGGTATTCCAAACAGCTTCACCGGCTTTATTGACGATTTCCGCGTTTATAACATTGCCCTTAGTGACGACGAAATTGCCACTCTTGCTGGCGATCGTCCGGAAGAGGACAACGACCTTATAACTGTCAGCGCTCCCGAGCTGAATGTTGTTAAAGATGCCGGCGAAAGTGATGCAAATGTGGACGATTTATATATGGAGTACAAGGTTGACTTCAGTGACGTCAAGGAGTCTGTTGCGGATATTTGTAACAGAACCTTATACTACTCTGTTACTGTAAATCAGTTCGATGCTGACAGTAAGGAGCCCACTGTTGTAGGAGATGCGCAGACTGTTACCGTTGATGATAATGGAATTGCCACTGTTGGAATAGTACCAAAAAATCCCAATGTAATATATGGTATTTCAGCAAGCGTAACGGTTGACAATGAGCAAAAGAATGGTCAAGATGCCTACGCTTCTATCGACGCCAATATCGCCAACGCCACCACTCTCTACGAGGAAGTGCTTAAGGATTTGGCCAACAGCAACTATCAGCAAGGCGACAGCCTTGACCCTGCCCGTCTCGCCAGCGCCAACACCGTTATCGGCCTTGGCGGCTTGGCTGGAATAGCCGACCTTCAAGGTTTGCAGAATCAAATCATGACGGCCGAAGGCAATACCGTTACGATTAATACACCCTTCAAGGAGCTTGGTATAGGCTTCAAATACAGTGCAGATAAGCTTTATGTAGGTGACATTGCAGTTACCGGCTATGCTGATGGTACAGTATATCGGCAACTTACCCTTGCGGACGGCAAAGTTACTCTCAGCGATCCGTTTGATGCTACCGGTCAGGAAGCCATCACCCTTTCCCTCGACGCGGTACAGATAGAGTTTGTCGAGACGCTCATCGAGTCCCTTGAGGCCGAAAACGCCGGCTCCGAGGCGGACTTCATTCCCGAATTATAAGGAGGACGATTGAAAATGAAAAAGTTTACTTATCCCGAAATTAAAACAGCCGACCTCCGCGGTGAGGAGGTTATGGCCGGCATCCTTAAGACCAGCTATGAAAGCCGGGCGACAGGCGTAAAGCTCATTACCGTGGAAGAGCCTGCTGAGACTGCCGAGGGCTACAAGTACTGGAAGTCCTGGCAGCAATAATAAATCGAAGTTTCCCATATTCGCGGTCCCTCCTCCTTGGGCAATAGGTACCAGCCTTTTCCGCGAGTAATTGAACGGCGCTCCGCGTTTTGACCGACGCGGGGCGTTTGTCTTTTTATACTAATTCCAAATTAAGATCATAAATATGTAAGTTTATTACGGTAACAATGGCAGATTAAAAAGGCTTCCCCTCGAGGGGAAGCTGTCAGCGATAGCTGACTGATGAGGTGTAGCCGCTGTGCGGCGTTATTGTAACCGTATATGTATAACGGATGCTTCGCATCCTACACCTCATCCGGCACTTCGTGCCACCTTCCCCTCAAAGGGGAAGGCTTTATTAGACGCTTTCAATTGGGAGTAGTATAACATTTTGTATAATTATTTCGACATTTACATCTTGACACGAGCCGCGCCGTCGGAGTATAATTGAATTGTGAGCCGAGGCCCGCAAATTAGAAAAACGGAGGAATAACAATGTTCACCCCTCTTACCGACGATGAGGATCGCTGCCTTTCGATATATGTTCTGGGCTCCAAGGCCGTCGCGCACCAAAAGGCCGAAAATTACCCCGGCGGCTTTGCCAAGTGCTGCCAGTTTTCGCTCTTTACCGGCGGGAGGGGCAGCTTTACGGATCACAACAAGAAAAAGTGGAGAATTCACCCCGGTGACGTGTTCTATTTTACCGAGGGCACTCCCGTGGAATATTACCCATTCACTGACCGGTGGGAGACTATGTACGTTATGTGCGCCGGCTCCGGCCTCGGCACCCTCATGGACTATCTGGGCTTTTCTCAGAGCGGCGTTATCACCACCACAAACACCGGCGTTTTTGACGAGGTGCGCATCCTGTTTGAAGAGATAGTCGAGCTAAACAAGCTCCGGGGCCGGCTGGTCAATTCCGAGCTGTCATACCTGCTTTACGAGCTGCTGATGGTTCTGGGCGAGTGCAACGGCGCCATGCCTAACGAGGATCCCGCCATAAAACGCCTCGAGCCCCTCGTCAAAATGATAAACGAGCGTTACCATGAGGATATCCCTCTGGAGGAAATGGCCGACCTCGTGGGCTGCACTCCCTCTTATCTTGGCAAGCTTTTCCGTGAGGTGTACCACACCTCTCCCGTGACTTATCTGATCAGGGTCAGGGTAGAACAGGCCCGCAGGCTCCTTTGCTCTGACCTTTCCCTCACCACTCAGCAGGTGGGGGAGCGCTGCGGCTTCAACGACAAGTCCTATTTCGGCAAGATATTCAAAAGATACACCGGCATAACGCCCGCCGAATATCGGGCGGCCAACACATATATCGAAAATAACCGGGGGAATAAAGATGCTGTTACTGACCAGTGAGAACCTTTTGGTGCGGGTGGTGGACGCCGCCCGCTGGACGGTGGAACGCTTTGAGGAGATATACAACTTCCCCTTTGCACAGCTCATTTTCTGCGACAGGGGGCGGGGCCGGCTACTGCCGGAGAACGGCGTCGAGACCCCTTTCTCCGCCGGGGCCGCCGTCTTTCTTGCCAAGGGAGCCCGCTGCGGTGTGATCGCCGACGGAGGGCCCCTCAAATTCCGGAAAATTGCCTGCGACACGGTCATGACCCCGTACCTGATGAACTACTTCGACAGCGGAACCGTGAATTTACTGGAAAAGTGCAGCCCGGAGCTGAGGCGGCTGTACCGCGAGCTTTACGGCCTGTGCGGCAGCGCCGCCGTGTCCAAAGACAAAAACGTCTCACTCAAGCTGTACCGGGCGCTGATTTTGATGGGGCAGGAAATAGCCGGGAAAAACGACAACGAGGCCGGTGTCCTGCGGAAGATGGCCGACCGGTACGGAGATTACATTTTTAAAAGCTTTAAGGCCGGCGAGGAGGCGGCTCCCGCGCCCGAGGCCGAGGCGCTGATGCGCCGGGTCTACGGTATGAGCGTCGGTGAGTACAGCCTGTATATCCGCCTCGAGAGGAGCAAGCCCTTTATCTGCTTTATGCGGAAGGACATCGACGTTGACTGGCTGGCCGAATATCTGGGCTTCGGCAGCGCCGGGGAATTCCGCGAGAGCTTTGCCAGCCGCTACGGCCTCACGGTCGAGGAGTACGCGACCGGAATGAAGTGATTACATTTTGGCAATTTTGCCCTACAATTTGGTATTGTAGGGCTTTCTTACATTATGGTAAAATATAAGTGAAAAACGTCAAATTTGGAGGTAGGAAAAATGAAAAAGCTTATAACTTTGGTTGCGGCCCTTATAGGGCTTTTCGTCATGTGTCAGGCCGCCTCGGCGGCGGAATTCAAACACCCCGGTATACTCCACACTCAGGAGGACATCGACAGGGTTAAGGCGGCCGTCGCCGCCGGTCAGGAGCCTATCGCCTCCGGCTGGGAGGCGCTGGTGAACAGCGAGTTTTCCAAGGCCGGATGGTCGCCCAGAGCCGTCGATACCGTTGTCCGCGGCGGCAACGGCGACAATGTTTCTCTCCTTTACAACGATGTGGCCCGGGCCTATCAGTGCGCCCTGCGCTGGAAGATAAGCGGCGACACCGTCTGCGGCGATACGGCGAAGAATATCCTCAACGCCTGGAGCTCCACTCTTAAGACCCTGACCGGCAACGCCGACCGCTATTTGGCCTCCGGCATTTTCGGTTATCAGCTGGCCAATGCCGCCGAGCTCATGCGGGACTATCCCGGCTTTGACGTGGACGGGATGAAAACCATGCTGACGGACGTGTTCTATAAGCCCCTGTGCGAGCGCTTCCTTCTGGGTAACGAGTTTGGGCGGGATCACAACGACGCTCATATACAGAATTACTGGGCCAACTGGGATCTGTGCAATATGGCTGCCACCGTGGCCATAGGCATATTCTGTGACGACAGGGAGATATATGACAAGGGCATTAATTACTTCATGTACGGGGCTGGGAACGGCTCCATATACAATGCCGTGCCCGCCGTGTTCCCCGGCTCTCTGGCTCAGTGGCAGGAGGCCGGCCGCGATCAGGGCCACGCCAATCTCGGCGTCGGCCTCATGGCCTGTACCTGCGAAATGGCATGGAATCAAGGCGTCGACCTCTATGGCTGGGCCAATAACCGCTTCATGTACGCCGCCGAGTATGTGGCAAGATACAACAACGGCGATGATGTGCCCTTTGCGGCCTATGAGTGGCACACGGGGCAGGGCGGCAATCTGATGAGCCATACCGTTGTGGCCGAAGGCGGCAGGGGAGAGGTACGTCCCATTTGGGAGATGATATATAATCACTACCATAACCGCATGGGACTCAGCGTGCCAAATATTGAAAAGCGGGCCGCACTCGGCCGTCCCGAGGGCGGCGCGGGCGGACACGCCACCACCTTTGACCAGCCCGGCTTCGGCACCCTTATGTTCACCCGTCCGTCCGGCAGCGGAGGCGCGGCCGTTATGCCGGAGGGCAACGTGGCCGAGGGTGTGTACAGGATCGTTTCCCGCTCGACGGGCAAGGCCGTGGGCGTCAGGGACGGACGGGCGGTTCAGCTCGGTATTTCCGACGCCGACGACAGCCAAAAGTGGAGGATCGCCCACCTCGGCGGCGGACAGTACACCGTCACAAACGTGGACAGCGGCCTTTCCCTCTCGGTGGAAAATGAGTCCATGGAGAACGGCGCGGCCTATGTCGCCGCCCCGTATCAGGCCCGCAACAGTCAGAAATTCGCCTTCCTGCCCGCCGACGGCGAGTGGATGCGGATAACGGCAGTGCACCTCAGCAAGGCTCTGGACATATCCAACAACAGCTCTGATGACGGGGCCCAGCTGATACAGTGGACTTACGACCTCAAGGCTAATCAGCAGTGGAAGCTGGAGCTCATTGAGGCGGGCGACATTACTCCGCCGCAGCTGGCCGACAGCACTCGGGCCTATGTGACAATTAACGGCGCCTATCTTGAAAGCGACGTCAGTCCCGTTGTCGAAAACGGCCGTGTTCTTGTGCCAATGAGAGCCATTTTTGAGGCATTGGGAGCCGAGGTGGTCTGGAACGCCGGCACAAGTACCGTCATAGGCAGAAAGGACGGTGTGGAGATCGTCCTCAAGCTTGGAGACTCCACCGCGAGGATAGACGGAATGCCCTACGAGCTGGACGTTCCGGCCCGGGCCGTTGACGGACATACCCTTGTGCCCCTGCGGTTTGTGGCCGAGGCCCTCAGTGCGGACATCAGGTGGAACGGCGACACGTCAACGGCGGAAATACAGCTTTGAAAGCCTCAGGAGTAAAGGAGAATTTTATGAAAATACCGCGTCTTGAGCCTTTGCGCCCCTGGGATCGGCTTGACTTTGAAAACCAGAGCTATACCGTGAAGGTCAATGGGGAAAGACAGTTCGTCCGCGATGTGCGGGTGGATATGCACGACAGGCATATCGCCGCCCTTTGCCTTTTCGACTTTGACGGGCCCTGTGAGGTAAGGATAAGCCGCAGGGGTATACCCATAAATTTTGTGGACATAAGGCCGACGGCCGAAAAGATCGAATACAGCATAGAGGGCAGCGAGCTTGTGCTGTACCTCGACAGGCCGGTTCGGCTGAGCGTCGAAATCGACGGCAACAGGTTTACAAATCTACATCTCTTTGCGGAAAAGCCCGCCGGAATACCGGAGGGCCGCCGTATCGGGGCCGGTGTGCATCGGGTGGAGGACGCCGCACCCGCCGCAGGTGAGACCGTGATTTTTATGCCCGGCCTCCACTATATCGAGGAGGTCGTACTTCCGGCGGCGGAGGGCTCTACCGTTTGCCTTGCGCCGGGAGCGGTGCTGGTGGGCAGCATAGTCTGTGACCGGGTTTCCGGTGTGAGAATTTGCGGCGGCGGCGTCATAGACCTGCACAGCTTCGAACGTTACAGTACCTTCCGCGGAGTGAGGATAACGGACAGCCAAAATATCAGCGTGGAGGAAATAACCATAGTCAATCCCCCGCATTACAGCGTTTATCTGGGCTCCAGTGAAAACATACATATCGACGGGATAAAATGCTTTTCATCCGAGGGCTGGTCCGACGGCATTGATATGATGGCCTGCAAAAATGTGCTGTGCGAAAACTTGTTTATGCGCAACAGTGACGACTGTATAGCCGTGTATGCTTCCCGCTGGAAGCACAGGGGCGGGACGAAAAATGTCACCGTCCGGAACAGCGTGCTTTGGGCGGATGTGGCCCATCCCATGAATACGGGCGGTCACGGTCTGGAGGGGGATGTCATTGAGGATGTGGTCTTTGAGAATATAACCGTCCTTAACCACCACGAGCCCCAGAAAGCCTTTATGGGCGTTATGGCCATAAACGTGGGGGACGGCGTCATTGTCAGGAACGTTAAATACAAAAACATAACCGTCGAATGTATCGAGAAGGGCCGGCTTTTTGATATCCGTACCGTGAAAAACGACTGTTACAATAAGATACCGGGCAAAAGTGTCGAGAACATATCGTTTGAAAACATCAGCTCCTGCCGTGCCGGCGAGCCGTCAGTCATAAGCGGTTTCAGCCGTGAGTGTCCCGTGGAGGGCGTGACCTTCAGCAACATAAGGATAGACGGCAAAAGGGCCGCCGCTCTTGGCGAGGCGGATATAACCGTCGGAGACTTTGCCCATAATATAAGCTTGAGTTAGCGGGGGTGCAAAGGTGGAGCGCTGCAATTATATAAACTACGACCGGCGCAATATTGACTTCAACGTGGTTCAGTACGGTTACCGCAAATGTGATCCCGGCTTCGGCGAAAAGCCGAATATATGGAGAAATTTTCTGCTGCATTATGTGTATGACGGCAAGGGCGCTCTTTATGCCGACGGCAAGCGCATAGCCGTGGGAAAAAACCAGGCTTTTATGATTTTCCCCGGCCAGATAGCCAGCTACATCGCCGATGAGGATGACCCCTTCGAGTATCGTTGGATCGAGTTTTACGGCGACGGGATGAAGCGGCTCCTGCCCGATGTGGGGGTTTCGGTGACAAATCCCATAATCGACGACGGCGACGGCCGTGTCGGCGCCGCCCTGAAGAATATAGTCGACCGTGGCCCGATGGACAACGCGGTTCTAATGTCACACTTTTGGATGCTGGCCGAGGCGCTGGGCTCGGGACGCACGGACGACGTGAGCCAGAGGGAACGCTACGTCCAAAAGGCGGTGGACTTTATTCAGGCCGGCATCGGCCGGAAAATAACTGTGGAGGACGTTTGCCGTGAGCTGAATATCTCCCGCAACTATTTTACGGACATTTTCACGAAGTCTATGGGCATATCGCCGAAAAGGTACATCGTCAGCCGGCACATGGAAATGGCCATGGAGCTTCTGCGCCGCACGAAGTACAGCGTCAGCGAGATAGCCTATATCGTGGGCTACAACAATCCCATGGAGTTTACCAAGGCCTTTGCGAGGTTCGCCGGAATGTCGCCCAGCGAATACAGAAAAAGCTCGTTTTAAAAAATGGTGCAGACCGTTCAAGGGCATAAAAGAAAAACCGTCTTTTTCTCGTAAAAAGGCGGTTTTCCATATTAATGCAGTTTCGATTTTACAGTCCCGCTAAAACTTTACAGTGCCGGCGTACAGGATCTCCGGCGCTGGAAAGGTCTCCTTCCTGAGAAGCTGCCAGTTTTCGCCGTCCCGTGAGGTAAAGGCGCTTACGGTTTGGCTGCCGAAGTCCCTTTCCAGCCGGAGGAAGGGCCCGAGCTCGTCAAGGTCGAACCGCAGGGGGCTCAGCTTGCCGAAGGGGCAGTACATAGTGTTCCTGGTTCTGACCCTGAACACCGGCCGACCCTTTTCATATCCCAAGAAGGCATAGCGCGCATTTGCTTCGGCGCTTTCCCGCAGCATTATGCCGCCCTCTCTCAATTCTTCGGTGAGGACGATGTCTTTTGCCGCGGCTCGGGCGGTGAAGGTCATGGAGTCCCTGATGTCGCGTTCAAGAGCGCGGTAGTCGTCCCCCTCGCCGAAGCCTGTCGGCCCGCTCCCGATAGTGAAGCCTGCCGTTCCGCCGGTGAGGACGGCGGTTTTTGGGCAAGAGGGAGTCCCTTCGCCGTTATCGCCGAAGGCCGTCACCGTGTAGGTGTGGGCATCTCCTTTTTTAACGTCCATATCCCGGTATATATTGCCCTCGGCCTCGGCAATCGCCGTACCGTCCCGGTATATCCTGTAGCCTACCGCTCCGGCGGCGTGCTTCCATTGGAGAAGGTTCCCGTCCACGTCGTGCAATACGTTCAGTATGTTCACCCGGCTTGGCGGCAGCTCCCCGTCAGCCGTTTTCAGTCTTAGCACAAGGGCGGTAATGGGCGGCACGGTCAGCTTTCCGTCAGGGGCGCTGACGTAAGCTCGGCTCCGCATATCGTATATTCGTCCTCTTTCGGGCACGGGCACGGTGAAGCTTCGGGCGTTTTCGTAGGCGGTGCGGGTGGTGTTCACTATTATAAAATACCTGCCGAGCTTCGCCCATATAACGTCGGGATAACCGGAAAACGGCGTGTCCGCTTCTAAATTTTCCCGCAGGACATGGCCGATGCCCTTTTGATATGTTATGGGCAGCTCCTCGCCGCAGAGGGCCTGTGGAGCGGCGGCAAAATCCTTAAGGACAGACGGGTCGTCAGCGATAAAGTCCATGTTCACGTTGTCCGGGCGTATGTACTTGCCGTCCTCCTCAAAAATACCGTCGGTGGCGAACTGCATCAGCTGTACCGCGCCGCCTTGACGGACGTGGGCCCGGCCGACGGCGCTGTAGCCACGGTTCCGCAGGTTTAAGGCCGCAAACACTGAGGTGTCTCCGTCCCGCAGTGAGAGGGTCAGATTGTCAATATCGACCCAGGCAAACTCCGTTTCGCCCCGGACGTTTTCGTCCTTATACAGCCGATAGTCGGTGTGGGGCAGAAAGTGAGTCGGTTCGCCGGATAGAATTTCTCTCACCGTCCGATCTATGCGGAAATCGTTGTAGTTCGCCGCCAGGTCGTCTATGATAAAGTCCAGCCGCCCGTCCAGCCGCTGTTGTCGGGCGAAGTCCACTGCCTCCTTCGCATATAGCCGGTACTCCTCCCATTCGGGGCCGTAATAGCGGAGAGGCTCCTCCTCCATGTGTCCCAAGAGAGAGGCGAAGAGGAAGCGGCGGCCGTCATGAATATCGGTGGCGTAGGCGATTTTTCCGGGGAGGGTCGGGTTGCGTTCGTCTATGCCCTGCTCCATGTGCATGATCCGGTTCCCGTCGGCGTCCACGGTCTGATAGCGCATAAAGCCCCGGGAGTGAATGTTCTTCAGAGCGGCGCGCATTATCTCATCGGATAAGTCCCTGTCGCCGTGGTTCCATGTGCGGTACACCCACTCCGGCAGGTAGTTGGCGGTTTCGCCGTAGTTGCCCACATAACCGTTTTCTCTGGTCATACATTCCACCGTGAGGGGCCTGTAATTGGCGCCGTAGGGTCTGCGGCGGACAAAGTCCCCGTTTTCGTCGGTGAGCTGGCGGGCCCTTCCCTTGCAAACCACTTGAATAAAGTCCTCGGTAAAGACGGCCTCCCTGTCGTGGTGGAAAAGACAGTGGTAGAGGTCCAGCTCCCGGCCGTTTTCGTCGGTGAGCCGGTGTTCACCAAGCCAGTTGGCCAGCCCCAGTGCCTCCCGAAGAATACGGCGGCATTTTTCGTCGCCGATGTAAAGCTCGCTGCCTATGACGCCAAGCCCGGCCATGGATTTCCACGCGCCCTCGTAAGTGTAATAGGTCTGGTTATAAATGTAACTCTGCCGGGCAGAGGCAAAGTCGAAGTTGGCTTTAAGGCACTTTTCCCAAGCTTCTTTTCTGGTGAGGCCGCTTGCGTCAAGAGAAAATTCTCCCTCTTTTGTAGGACAGTCGAAGGGCTCGTTGAGGTAACTGTCAAAGGCCGCGGAGCCAAGAATACTGTCGTCCCTGATCAACGGCTCGAGAATGTAAAGGCTCTGGCCCAGCTCGCCGTAATATCCGCCCCAGTCGCTTTGGTGGGAGGTGCGGGCCAGCGAACGCACGTCCGCAAAATAGTCACGGACGTAAAGGTCGATGCAGTCAAGGACAAGGCGTACCGCCTCGCCCTTTTTTTCAGCGGTGCCCGCGGGGCAGTAGGGCTCGTGGAGGATCATGCAGAATTGGCGCATACTCTCCACGTATTTCGTTATGGAAATTTTTTCTCCCGCGCGGAGGGCGGCCAGAGAGGAGTTGAAGGCCGTCCGCTGGTTCTTTATGTATTTTTTTACCGCCCTGTCCGTGTCCTTCATGGAATACTTTTTATAGGGCAGGGCCTTGGCGCTCGGTTCGAGGCTGTCCGCCGGGGGCAGCATGGGATCAAAGTGGGTGAGGGCCGCGAATATCCGTCCGCTGACCTCGGTCACGTCGCCGTAGGGCTGCCCCTGCCTTAAAACGAATTTAAGCGAGCGCTTGCCTCTGGTGAAGCGAAGGGGTATGGCGGTGGTGCAGTAGAAAAAGGCAGGCGGGTCAAAGCCGCCGTAGCAGAGGTTCAGCGCCTCGTAGTCGCCGCACTTGGCATAGCCAAGCTGCCGGTCGTCTATCACAAGAAAAATGGGGGTATAGGAATCTCCGCTGAAGAGTCTTACCGACAGATAGTTTTGCTTTATTGGGTCTACCGTCAGAACAAAGGCGTATTCCCCGCCGAAGCGGCAGGGCGGGTCGGATGGCAGGGCTATACGGCAGCTCTCGCCTTTCTGCGGAGGTGCCGGAACCGTCCTCTCGCCCCGAAAGCCGTGAGCGGCCTCGCTGTCGGCGCTGCCGAAAATTATCGTGTCAAGCATATCCTATCAGCTCCTTATTATAAATTATGATAATCCATTTCTCCGCAAAAATCAATAGCCATTTTAACCGCAAAATTGCCAAAATGTATGATACCATTTCGGTAATTTCACAGTGCAAAACGGCAGCATTATTTCTTTGCCTTATGCCTTAAATTCTGGTACAATGAATTTGGGAAGTGATTGTTTTGAATATAAGTGAGATTTGGCAAAAAATTGACGAAAAGCTCAGTCGCGTGGCCCTGCGGTCAGCGGACAAGATTCCTTATACGGCCATTGACGGCGTCCACGACGACAAGGCAGTTTCCGATATTACCTGGTGGACAAACGGCTTTTGGCCGGGCCTCATGTGGCTGATGTATGTGGGTACGGACCGGGACTGCTACAGGACAGCCGCCGAAAAGGCGGAAGAAAAGCTGGACGCGGCCTTTGAAAGCTACGACGGTCTGCACCATGACGTGGGCTTTATGTGGCATATTTCATCCGGTGTTGATTATCGGCTGTTCAAGGGCCGAAGCTCACGGCTCCGCACCCTTTACGCCGCCGATCTTCTTGCGGCCAGATTTAATCCCATGGGGCGGTTCATCCGTTCCTGGAATGACGACCACAACGGCTGGGTCATCATCGACAGCATGATGAATATTCCTTTACTTTACTGGGCGGCAAAGGAGCACGGCGACAAAAGGTATGAGTACATTGCCCGGCTCCACGCCGACACGGTGATGAGAACTCATCTCAGGCCCGACGGGTCTGTCAATCACATCGTCAGCCTCGATCCCGCCGACGGCCATGTCATCGAAACCTTCGGCGGCCAGGGCTACGGCGTGGGCTCATCCTGGTCAAGAGGTCAGGCCTGGGCGATTTACGGCTTTGCTCTCAGTTACATACACACGGGTGAAGAGAAATATCTGGAAGCGGCAAAAAGGGCGGCGGACTATTTTATCGCCTGCACCGAAAAGACCGGATGGATTGCGAGGATAGACTTCCGTGCTCCTGAGGAGCCGAAGCTCATCGACACCTCCGCCTCGGCCATAGCCGCCTGCGGACTCTTGGAGCTGGGTGAAGAAAAATACCGCACCGCAGCCCTCAGCATACTTTCGGCTCTTGAAAAATACTGTGATTTTGATCCGGAAACGGATCCCCTCCTCCTTATGGGCAGCGAGGCCTACCACGGCCGCCGCCATATGCCTTTGATCTACGGCGATTATTTCTTTGTCGAGGCGGTCTACAAGCTGATGGGCAACAAGTTTTTGTTCTGGTGAGGTGGCTTATGATACACAATCCCATAATCCGCGGCTTTAACCCCGACCCGTCAGTGATACGCATCGGGGAGGACTATTATATAGCCGCGTCCACCTTTGAGTGGTGGCCGGGGGTGAGCATATACCGCTCCGGTGACCTGAAGCATTGGCGGCTGGCCTGCCGTCCCTTGAAAAATCTGGACTTTATCGGCGTTCCCGACGGCGGCGGCATCTGGGCGCCGGATCTGTCCTATGACGGAGAGAAAATTTATCTTGTTTACACCGTGGTGCGGGAGCGCGGCCCCATGATGGATACCGACAACTATCTCGTCACCGCCGACAGCATTGACGGCTCCTGGTCCGAGCCGGTATATCTCAACTCCATGGGCTTCGATCCCTCTCTTTTCCACGATCGGGACGGACGCAAGTGGCTGGTAAATCTTGACAATCATTACGGCGAGAAGCAACGCTTCAACGGCCTCTACATACAGGAGTACGATCCCAAAGCGAAGGCCCTCACCGGAGAATCGCGGCTCCTTTACCGGGAACCCAGGGGCGAGCTGGTGGAGGGCTCGCACCTCTACAATTTCGACGGTAAATACTATCTTCTCAAGGCTCAGGGCGGCACCGGCGAGCGCCATTCGGCACAGCTTTCCCGTTCCGACAGCCTTTTCGGCCCCTGGGAGGACTGCTCCTTTATCCTGCTCCACTCCAGAGACAATCCCGCCCTGCCGCTCCAAAAGGCGGGCCATGCCGACTTGGTGGATACCCCCTCGGGAGAGCTGTACATGGTTCATCTGGCGGCCAGATACTCCTCGCCGGGGCACTGCTTTTTCGGCCGGGAAACCTGCATCCAGCGAGTGGAGTGGACGGAGGACGGTTGGCTGAGGCTCAAAGACGGAGGGCAAAATCCCCATGTTGAGGTGCCCGAGCCGGAGAACGTGGAGGAGCGGCCTTTTCCGCCTGAGAACGGGATTTATGATTTCACAAAGGAAAAGGAGCTGTCCGGCTGCTTCCAGTCTCTTCGCCGTCCTTTGTGTGAAGATATGAGGCTCACAGGCGAGGGGCTCCTTTTGCGGGGAAGGGACGGGCTGAACAGCTGTTTTACCCAGACCCTTTTGGCCCGGCGCATTGACCGGGCAAAGGTGAGCATAAGCACGAGACTGGCCTTTGAGCCCGAATGTGAAAAGCATCTTGCTGGGCTGGTGCTGATCTACGACACCTGCCATTGGCACTATGTATATGTCACCCGCAGCGGCGTCAGGCAAGTGCGGGTCCTGACCTGTGACGAAAAGCGGCTGTACTATCCGGAGGGGGTCGTGGCCGTCCCCGATGGGAACGACATTATCCTGCGGGCGGAAATAAACGGAGCAGAGCTGAGGTTTTACTGCGACGGCGGCCAAGGCGAAAGGCCCGTCGGCGACCCGCTGAATATGAATATCCTCACCGACGAGCACGTCTACATGGGCTTTACCGGAGCCATGGCCGGGCTTTGCTGCCAGGATATGCTGCACAAGAAAAAATGGGCGGCGTTCCGGTACATGAGGTATGAATCATGAGTGAGCTTATATTCCTGGAACCGGTCTTTAAAAAGGCAATATGGGGCGGCGATAAGCTGAAGCGGGTCTACGGCTTTGATACCTGTGACGGTACCGGAGAGTGCTGGCTGGTCAGCGCCCACCCCGCCGGCGACTGCTCAGTCGCCTTTGGAAAATACGCCGGAATGAAGCTGTCAAGGCTCTGGAGGGAGCATGGCAGGCTCTTCGGCGGCGGCGAGGGGGATTTTCCCCTGCTCATCAAGCTCATAGACGCCAAAAGCGACCTCAGCGTTCAGGTGCATCCAGACGACGGATACGCCTTGGCCCATGAGAACAGCCGGGGCAAAACCGAGTGCTGGTACGTGCTGGACGCGGAGGAAGGGGCGGAGCTGGTGCTGGGGCACAACGCCGCTGACCGGGAGGAGCTTATGAAAATGGCCGGTGAAGGCCGCTGGAACGAGCTTCTCCGCCGCACATCGGTAAAGGAAGGCGACTTCTTCCAGCTTGAGCCGGGAACCGTCCACGCTCTCTGCGGAGGAGTGACCGTTCTCGAAACACAACAGAGCAGCGACATTACCTATCGGCTCTACGATTACGGTCGCCTTGAAAACGGCAGGCCCCGTCAGCTCCATCTGGAAAAAGGGCTGGAGGTCGTGACCTGCCCCTATGTTCCGCCCGAGGACGAACGGGAAGTCACCGCCGACGGGAGCTGCCGCTGGGAAAGGCTGGTGACCTGTGAGTTTTATACCGTGGAAAAAATCACCGTTGACGGTAATGCGGCCCTTGAATGGCCATCCTATGCAGCCCTGGCCGTTATAGGCGGCAGCGGAACGGCGGACGGAACTCCCCTTCGGGCCGGCAGCGCCTTTATCGTACCGGCCGGCCACGGCAGAGTGGGGCTGGAGGGGCAACTAATCCTAATAGCAGCCCGCCCCGCCGAGCTGTATTTGGGAGTGGATCTTGGCGGCACGAATATCGCCGCCGGTCTTGTGGACGAGAAAGGCCGCATCCTTCGGAAGGCATCGGTTCCCACTATGGCTATGCGGCCCATAGGCGAGATAATTGACGATATGGCGTCTCTCTGCCGCTCCGTTGCCGGAATGAGCTATACTTCCGTTAAGGCCGTGGGCGTGGGCTGTCCCGGGACCGTTGACCACCGAAGCGGCACGGTGCGCTATTCCAATAACATACCCATGAAGGACGTGCCTTTGGCGGCCATGCTGAAAGAGCGTCTGGGCAGACCCGTCGTTTTGGAGAACGACGCGAACGCCGCCGCCTTGGGCGAGTGGACCGTCAGCGGCGGAAACAGCCTTGTGCTTATAACTCTCGGCACCGGAGTGGGAGGCGGAGCCATCCTTGACGGCGGCCTTTACAGGGGCTTCAACGGGGCGGGCTTCGAGCCCGGACATATGCTCATCGACCCTGATGGCCCGGCCTGCACCTGCGGCAATCGGGGCTGCTGGGAGAGCTTGGCCTCGGCCACGGCCCTTGTCCGCCAGACCGGTGAGGCCATGGAGGCCGACAGCGGCAGCCTCATGCACGAGTGGGTTAAAAACAATGGCCTTGACGGACGGACGGCCTTTGCCTGTGCCGCCTTGGGAGACGCCTGTGCCATAAAGGTGAGGGACGGGTATATCCGCCATGTGGGCCGGGGACTGGCCTCGCTGCTGAACCTCCTTCAGCCGGAGGTCATAGCCATAGGCGGCGGGATATCCAACGAGGGCGAGAGCTTTATTGCCCCTCTGCGGGATTTCGTTTACGCCCTTGATTTTAATAAATACTGCAAAAAAACGCTGATAAGGGCCGCGCGGCTCCGTGACGGGGCCGGTATTGTCGGCGCGGCGGTCAGCGCTAAAAATAAATATGGAGAAAAAAGGAGAGAAAATTATGATTAAGAAGGTTATGGGGCTCTTGACGGCGGCGGTGATGGCCTTGGGCGTTATGCCAGGGATAGCCGTCGCCGCGGCGCCGGAGTATTCCGCGTCCCGGCTCAGGGCGGCCGGTGAGGAGCTGTTTATCGCTCCCGATCCGCAGGACACCTCGATTTTTGACAGGCCCGTGGCCGACTACTGGCCCGGCTGGACCGTGGACGGGACTCACGCCACCGTAAATTACAGGTATTACGGAGACTTTGGCGACTGTGTGGTTCAGTTTTACAGGGACGGAAAGGGTACCGACTTCACAAAAGATGAGTCCTTTTTTGAGAACGCTCAGAGCAATACCGGCAAGGGACGGCTCATCGCCCCCGGCGACGGTCTGGGCAGGGGAGAGGACTTCATTGTGCTGGACTATAACCTGAAAATCGGCGATGCCGGCGTGTGCTATCACGATTACTATTTCCGCGACGCCGAGGGTCGGCTAATTCTGGCCGTCCGTTACGATATCAACGGGGTTTTCGCGGCGGTCTCGGCAAATGATATGACCGATTTGGGCGCGATTCTGGAGCGGGACGTCAGCGCCGTCCAGCCTTTTTCTCTGGCGTTCTGGAACAGTGACGGCAGGCACACCGTTTTGCTTGAGCAGGACGGAAACTGCATTTACACAAACACCCTTGACGGCGAACTTAACGGCTTCGGCGGTATCGATGTCTACATTGGGTACTACAACGGCGACGTCACGCATACCGGCATCGGCGGTCTTAAGATAACCGGCGGCAGCTTTGACGGAATGACTCCGGAGAAGGCCCTGGCCGCCATAGACATACCCTACAATATTGATGGCAGCATTGATCTGCCAAAAGAAATTTTCGGCAGGAAGATAGGTTGGAGCGCCCTTGCCGCTGCGGGCGACAGCACCGTATATACTACCGTTACGGCGGAAATTGACGGAAAAAAGAGAGATTTTGACATAATGTTTATGGGAAAAAATGACAATATAGCCGCCGCCTACACAAAGGATGGCGATCCTCTGGCTGACAGCAGTATGCATCTTGCGCTGAGAACCGCCGACGGCTGGCGGGAGCTTAACTTTGGCCTCGGCGTCCTCTTTGCCGGAGCCGACCTTGAGGACGGCACTCCGGCGGGTACGACAAGGATACTTAAAAAGCCCTGGCTTTACAGGACGGCGGAGGGGAAGATCGCCGTTGCCGCCACTACCTGCTATATCGGCGGCGGCAATGAGAGGCTTGAGCTTTGGGAAACCGATGACCTTGTACACTTCACTCCCGTGACCGGCGAGGCCGAGGGCTATGCCAACGCCGACAGAGTGCGCCTCACCGGCATAAACGGCAAGGTCACCGGTCTGCTGGATTTGACGGAGGACGAGGCCGCTTATCTTGAGAAAAAGCTGGGCGAGGTAACAAATACCTCCGTCGATCCCGTCCGCGTCGTTACGAAGCCGGGCACGGCGGTCACCGAACTGCCCGGACTTACGGCCCATTACAGCGATGGCTCCACTGAGGTTATACCTGTGGAATGGAACGGGAGCGAGCTTGCCTCCATCGACTTCAACAAGGCCGGAGTCTACACCGTGAGGGGTCGGGCCGCCGTGGCTGATTACCCCAGCCCGATGATAACCGGCCGGGCCGACCCTGTAATCTATAACTATAACGGAAAATATTATTTTATTGCCACCGATGAGACCGGCGGCCAGAAGAACCTTTATCTTCGGGAATCCGACACGGTAGACGGGCTGGCGTCGGCACAGGATAACCTGATATTCCAAGGCCGTCCCTCCGGCGACATGAGCGGCTGCAACTGGGCCCCCGAGCTCCATGTGATAGGCGGCAAACTCCGCTGCCTCTTTGCGTCGGGCACCCGCGGTACCTGGGACAGCGTACAGAGCCGCATAATGACCTGTGACGGCGACCCCAAAGACATCAAATCGTGGAGCGAGCCGGTTCGCGTAACAAAAGCCGACGGCTCGGAGCTCATAACCAACGGCATCACTCTCGACATGACATATTTCGAGGCCGACGGCAAGCATTATTACTGCTGGGCCGAGCGACCCATCGACGCCCTGGGGATAGGAAATTCTCAGCTTGTCATAGCCGAAACGGATCCGGCCGATCCCACCAAAATAACCACTGCTCCCTCGGTCATAAGGGTGCCGTCCTTCGCCTGGGACCGTCAGACCGCCACGGTTGACGAGGGCCCGAACGTGCTTGTGCATGACAACAAGCTCTATATGACCTTCTCCGGCAGCGGCGTGGATCCCACCTATCGGCTCGGCCTCCTCACCGCCGAAGTGGGAGCCAACCTCCTTGACCCCGACAGCTGGACCGTCTCGGGCTATCCCGTCCTCGACACCGTGCACGTCGACGGCGAGCCCGGCCCCGGCCACAACTCCTTTGCAAAGGACGAGTACGGCAGGGACATCATTGTTGTACACTATATGCCCGCCGGTACAAATCACAGAAATATGACCGTACGCACAGTACATTACGGCTTTGACGGCGAGCCAATCCTGTACATGACGGCCGACCGCTATCTCAGGCCTGAATACAGGGACGTTACGGCGACGGTATATGTGGACGACGGCGCCGCGGGAGAGGATGAACTTGAGCTGGAGGGCATTCTTGCCCGTATAAACATACCCAATCCAGAAAACGTCCGTGGAAATATCACCCTCCCCACCGAAAGTGAAGGGGCGGAGATAAGCTGGAGCTCAAGCGATCCGGCCATTTCTCCTGACGGCGTTGTCACCCGCGGCGATACAGACAAAAAAGTTATACTTACCGCCACGGCGGTTAAGAACGGCAAAACCGCGACCCGCACCTATGAGCTTGTCGTAAAGGCCAAGCCCGCGGAGAAGGAAAAGGCGGGCTACCTCTATGCCTATTTCCGCGGAAGTGTCAACGGGGAGCAGGAAGTGCAGCAAATTCATCTGGCGGTCAGCGACGACGGTCTTAACTGGCGGGACCTGAACGGCAACTTCCCAGTCATTGAATCCACTATGGGTACCATGGGGCTTCGAGATCCTTACATCATCAGGAGTCATGAGGGCGACCGCTTCTACCTGATGGCCACTGATCTGGATTCCAATGGCGGCGATTGGGCCTCCTACGGCAGCGACGGCAGCAAGTACCTGATGTTCTGGGAAAGCGACGACCTTGTCAACTGGAGCGAGCAGCGCATGATAAAGGTCAGCGACGACCGCATGGGCTGCACCTGGGCCCCCGAGGCCATTTATGACGAGGAAAACGGCGAATACCTGATCTATTGGGCATCGTACAGAACCGATCTGGGCCAGAAGGTCATTCAGTGCGCCCGGACAAGGGATTTCCGCACCTTTACCGAGCCCGAGATATTTATGGGTACGGAGTATTCTTCGGTAATCGATACCACCATGATACGGGGCGGCGACGGAAAATACTACCGTTTTACAAAGGAAGAGGAGCCCGCAAGGGTGTTTATGGAAGCGGCCGACAGCCTTGACGGCCCGTACATTAGAGTTAATTCAAATATAGAGAGCATTACGGGAGTGGAGGGTCCAGGCATATTCCGTATGACGGACGGCCGTTACTGCCTGATGCTGGACGGCTACATGGGTGCCAACGCCGGCGTGGGCTTCTTCCCGCTGGTGACCGACGACCTCGCTTCCGGCAATTTCCAACGCCTCACTTCCGGCTACAGGATGCCCACCGGTGCCAAGCACGGCGCCGTCATACCCATAACCGGGGACGAGTACGACGCCGTTATGGAAAAGTGGGGCCCGCTGCCCCCGTCTCCCGTCGGTTCAGCCCCCGAGTACAGCTATACCTTTGAGGAGGACGGCGCCGACAGCCCGGGACAGCTCCACGGCAGCGCAAGCATATCCGGCGGTGTCCTGACATTGGACGGCAGCGAAGGCGGATACTTCAGTCTGCCCGACGGCATTTTTGACCGACGCGACACGTTCACCGTATCTATGGACGTCAAGGTCGACACGCCCGAGAACTTCTTCTTTACCTTCGGTGTGGGCAATAATAACAGCGACTATCTGTTCCTCCGCACCAAAAAGGACAGCCTGAGGGCGGCCCTGACCATTACCGGCAACGTCTATGAGGAAGGGGTCGAAAGCGCCGCCGCCATCGGCGAAAGCTGGCACAACTACACCGTTGTCGGCACGCCGGATAAGCTTTCTCTCTATCTGGACGGCAAGCTTATCGGCGAGAGCGCCGTCACCAAGACCCTCTATCACCTGGGAGAGGGCCTTGCGGTGAACTTGGGCAAGTCCACCTGGAACGACCCGTACTTCGTAGGCAGCTATGACAATGTCAAGGTGTTCTTCCGGGCTCTTTCCGCCGACGAGGTGGCCGATCTCAACGACATTGAGCCCGAGGGCCGCGGCCTCACTGTGGACGTCTCCCAAAAGGGGCCGGAGATACAGGAGGATATGTATGGGATATTCTTTGAGGACATTAACTACGCCGCCGACGGCGGAATGTACAGCGAAGCCGTGAAGAACCGCTCCTTTGAGGCGGCTCACTGTAATCCCGACAGGCGGGAAGAGTACACAAAGATACCCGGTCAGGGCTGGACGCCCGACAGGGCTCAGGCTCAATACCTTACCGAGGCGCCCCTTAACGAAAACAACACCACATATTTACGCCTGACCGCTCAGGATGGCGGGGGCATATCCAATGACTGCTACGGCGGCTTTGCCGTCCACGAGGGCGAGAGCTTTGACGCAAGCTTTTTTGCCAGAGGCGATTATGACGGAAAGGTGACGGTCTCCATAACGGATGGCGGCGTTGTCCTTGGCAGCTATGAATTCTCCGGCTTCGGCGGGGATTTTGAAAAGCACAGCTCCGTGATAAAGACCCATGGAAGCACCGATTCCGCCACAGTTAAGCTTACCTTTGACAAGGCCGGAACTCTCGACCTCGACATGATATCCGTAATGAGCCGCGACACCTTTAACGGCCGCGACAACGGTCTACGCAAGGATCTCGTTCAGCTTCTGGCTGACCTGCATCCGGGCTTTGTGCGCTTCCCCGGCGGCTGCGTTGTGGAGGGCTATTACCTGAACAACCGCTACAGCTGGAAGGACAGCGTGGGCCCCGTGGAGAACCGAAAGGAGAACTGGAACCGCTGGCAGACCGGCGCCAACGCCTACGACTACTGTCAGACGCTGGGTATTGGCTTTTACGAATACTTCCTCCTCTGCGAGGACATAGGTGCCAAGCCTCTGCCTGTTCTCAGCGTGGGTATCGGCTGTCAGTTTCAGAGCGGCGAGGTTTCCGATTGGGACGACCTGTATAACATTTACATTCAGGACGCCCTCGACCTCATTGATTTTGCCAACGGCGACCCGGCGACCGGCAAGTGGGCCAAGGTGCGCGCAGATATGGGCCATCCCGAGCCCTTCGGTCTGGAATATCTGGGCATAGGCAACGAGCAGTGGAACACCGAGCAGAACCGGTTCTTTGAACGCTACGAGGCCTTTGAGGAGGAGATTCACAAGCTCTATCCCGACATAAAGCTCATTTCCACCTCAGGCCCCAACCCCGACGGCGCCGACTTCGAAAACGCCTGGAGCTGGCTTAGAGAGCACAGGGACGACAAAGATTTCACCTATGCCGTTGACGAACACTACTACCGGGAGCCCGAGTGGTTCCTGAACAATGTCAACCGTTATGACGGCTATGACCGGAACGGCTTCGGCGTCTTCGCCGGCGAGTACGCGGCCAACGGAGTTTACGGGAACACCGTTTATTCGGCGCTTTCCGAGGCGGCCTATATGACCGGACTGGAAAAGAACGCCGACATAGTCAAAATGGCCTCATACGCGCCCCTCTTTGCCAAGCTGGGCAGCAACCAGTGGGCTCCGGATATGATATGGTTCAACAGCGCTCTGGCCTACGGCTCCCCCGACTACCATGTTCAGTCCATGTTCTCCAACAACAACGGCAGCCGTTTGCTTAAAACGGATCTGGACGACGGCCGTGGCGGCTCGGCGGTCAGCGCCGGAGTCGGCACATGGAGAACCGCGGCCAAATTCAGGAACGTGAGTGTCACCGTTGACGGTCAAAAGACGGCTCTGTCTCTCACTCCCGGCGGCATAGGCTCCTGGAACACCTCCGGAGACCTTCTCTCCCAGACCGACGTAAGTTTGGAGGGTGCCATGGCCACCGCCTCCGTACCGTCAAAGAATTACACCCTTGAGCTCGAGGCCATGAAAATCGGCGGAGACGAGGGCTTCCTGATACCCTTCGACTACGAGAACGACGACAACTATGTGTTCTGGAACATCGGCGGCTGGGGCAACACTGCCAGCGCCCTCCAGCGGGTGGTTGACGGCGTAAAGACTACCGTATCCGCCACCGAGGCCGTCACGGTTGATACCGACAGGTGGTACAGCATAAAGATAGAGGTGGAGGACGGCTTTGCTCGCTGCTATCTTGACGGGACGCTCGTTCACAGCCAGAACACGGCCTGCACTCGCGGCCCGGTCTACGCTTCGGCCTCCGAGGATGACCGCACCGGCGACATTATCGTCAAGCTGGTCAACGTGGGAACCGTCCCCGTGGACATGAATATAAATATAGCCGGTACCGATTATATCAACCCCAAGGCCACAGTTTACACCCTGACAGGTGACGGAATGGCGGCGGCCAACACTCCGGACGACCCCGACAACGTGACCGTTGAGAAGAAAATTTTCGATGGGGCCGGCAAGTCCTTCACCTATGAGCTCGAAGGGCTGACATTCTCTGTGCTGAGGCTTCACACTAAAGAGGCGTTTGCCGTTTCGTCGGATACCGTGGCGGCAGACTTGGATGCCCTGCCGGCTTCGGTGCCCGTGAACATGAGTGACGGCACTGTTGAGAACCTGCCTGTGGAGTGGCGTGTCCCCAAGGGCGGCGCCTTTGCCAAGCCCGGAGTTTACTTCATTGAGGGAAGGATAGAAGGTTCTGACGTTTACGCAAGGGCGAGCATTACCGTTGCCGATATTGTGGGCTATTCCGTAAGCATCGAGGGCGATAAGGTGATCTTTACCGCCGAGGGCCCGGCTAAGGCGATCGTGGCCGCTTATGGGGCCAACGGCAGACTTGTCAACGCCGTGACCCGCGATTTCGCCGGAACGTTGGAGCTTGACCTTCCCGACGCCGCCGCGGAGGTTAAAGCCTTCATCTGGGACGGGGAGCTTCAGCCCCTCGCTCCTCCGGCTGTAAAAAAATATTAAATTGGCGGTGTTTAAAAGAAAAGCAAAGTTGTAATTAACATGGTAAACGCCCTTATGAAGCCCATATTTAAGAAAGCTTTGTGATGGGTTTTGATAGTTTGAAAAAGCGGAGTAGCCTAATGTGGGCCGCTCCGCTTTTTGCAAAGTAAATATGATCAAGCCTGTAGCTGCTGTAAATATGATGCCCTTTCGTTTTCGGGTATCCTAAGTGCATCCATAGCCTGTTCAGCTGTGGCATGGAAGTTTTCCATCATAGCTTTAATTGCGATAAAAAGGCTCTCAGCTCTGCCCTTTGCCTCACCTTCAGCTCGGCCTTCGGCTCGGCCTTTTGCCTCGCCTTCTTCCATGCTTTCTTTCCTCATATCCTTTATAGCCTGACACATATCTATGACCTCCTTCGATTCATCAATAATTAAATCTGATTTTGTACATTCATTCAGCAAAACTGCCGCATCCCGGCTTATGTGTGTGAAGCTCTCGTCATTCTCAATAAGCGCTGAAATCTTATCCTTGCTGGTGGAGTATTGTATATACTTCATAACCTCACTCAGCTCGCTTTTGAGCTTCTCAAAATCTTCCTCACTCAATTCCGCCGGTACTATGAGATGCAGCCGGTAATCCTCCACAAACTTCCCGAGTCTTTCATCCGGTATCTCTATCATATCTCTGAGGCTTCTCGGTCCGTCCCATTGATCGGAGCCAAAATATACAACCAAAGTTACGACCGGAATAAGCTTATCATCCCTGTGAATACCGGACAAAAACTCTGCCTGCGTGCCCCTGTCGCCTCCACGGCGATGTTTTGCGGCAAGTTCCTTGACCTGCCTGCTGTACTCCAAGGCGTCATACAGCATATTCCTTACCGGCATGGCATAGTGGATATCGGTTTGGGCCTCAATCCCCAAAACAAGATATGCGGCTCTGTCATCGGTCATTGCCGTAACACTTTTTATCACGTCCCGGAAACGCTGCACAGTCTGACCCGAACCGTCTGAGCCGTAGGGAATCTCTATCTCCGTGGTATCCAGCGGACTGAGCTGTTCGGGCTTTATGACCTGCTCGCCGCCGTAAATCAGGAAGTTAAAGGCATCGACAAATATTTCGTTGTGGGACATATATCTCTTGGAAAGCGCGTCAACATTGCTCAACGCAGATCACCACCCTTTCATCTTGACCTTTCATTTTGATTATATCATAAAGTTTTCGAATGTTCAAGTATTTTCATAATTTTTTTACACAGCTCCGCAATAATATCTATTCCACTATTAATTAATATAGTTTCGGACTTGGGAAAGAACCATACACTGCGACACCACGGAAAAGGCCCCGGAGCGAGGGAACTCCGGGGCCGTATATTCAAAGGCGAAAGCCTTTTATTTTTGTGCTGTTACAGCTCAATTACCTCGCACGGGGCGTCGGGAAGAGCCGTGACAACGTCGTTCCACAGCAAAATCTTTGCGGTTTTTGCGGCGGGATTTGCCTTCATGACAACATATGCGTCGGTCAGCTCTCTGGTCTGGGGCACGTTAACCAAATCCAGAAGAGCGCCGTTCTCACCGTACAGGGCTATGACCAGCACCTTTCCGGTAATAACCTTATCCGCCGCCACGTCAAATACAAAGTAGTTGTTAATGTTGGAAAATTTTGTCTTGGTAGACGGCTGAGTTGGGCCATCCGGATCGTCCGGCCCCGGCTGGTCGGGCTTGTCTGGTTCATCCGGCTCGTTACTTGCCACAGTGACAAGACAATCGGCGGTGAAGTCGCCGTCCTCGGTGGTGACGGTAATTGTAGCCGTACCCTCAGCCTTGGCCGTAACCTTACCGGTCTGGGCAACCGCCGCAACCGTGGAATCCGACGAGCTCCAGCTCAAGTTTTTGTTAGTGGCGTCGGTCGGTTCCACTGTGGCGCGGAGCCGAGGCCGCCGACGAGCGCCGTTGACAGAGAGAATAATTTTATTGTAAATTCGTATAAAAAACACTTGCATTGTTTGGCGATATGTGGTAAAATGAATGTGCGGCACAAATGAATATTGCTTCTGCCTCGTATAAAAGCGTGTGTTTTTGTCTACTTTGATAAAAATACATGCTCCTTCTGGTACGCTTTTATACGGCAGAGCAGATTTGTGTCGCAACAAAAACGGAGCGATGTGTTTTTTGTGTGCCGCTCCGGCGGCACACTTTTTATGTTTGACAAATGAGGAGGACAAACACATGAACAAATTCAGGAAATGCCTGGCAATGCTGGTGTGCATGGCGCTGGCGCTGACCGCCGTGCCGTGCGTGACCGTGTGGGCGGAGGAAACTTCGGACGGATTTATTTATGAAGTTTATAACGACCATGTGGAGATAACTGGCTACACCGGCGACGCGTCCGAACTTGAAATTCCCGCTGAAATTGAGGGATTGCCTGTGACCGTCATTGACGATGATGCTTTCGATAACTGTGACAGTCTGACGAGCGTAACAATCCCCAACGGCGTTACCACTATTGGCGAAGATGCCTTTAATGGCTGTAAAAGTCTGACGAGGGTGATAATTCCCGATAGCGTTACCACTATTAACATGGCGGCCTTTTATAACTGCCTCAGCCTTACGAGCGTGACAATTCCAGACAGCGTAACCAGCATTGGAGGTTCTGCTTTTTATAACACAGGAATATATAATGACGATAGCAACTGGGTTGATGAAGTCTTGTATATTAACAATCACTTAATTGTAGCTCGAGAATCAATAACCGGCGACTATGCAATAAGACAGGGTACTCTTACTATTGCTGGTGCAGCCTTTTATAACTGCCTCAGCCTTACGAGCGTGACAATCCCCAGCAGTGTTGCCACTATTGGTGCCTGGGCCTTTTATCACTGCCTCAGCCTTATGAGCTTGACAATTCCAGACAGCGTAACCACCATTGAAGGAGATGCGTTTGATTTCACAGGGATATATAATGACGATAGTAACTGGGTTGATGATGTCCTGTACATTGGCAATCGCTTAATTACAGCTCGAGACTCAATAACCGGCGACTATGCAATAAAACGGGGTACTATTACTATTGCTGATGGTGCCTTTTGTCGCTGCGAAAGCCTGACGAGCGTGACTATCCCCAACAGCATCACCACCATTGGCGAATGTGCCTTTGAGCACTGCCGCAGTTTGACGAGCGTGACAATTCCCGACAGCGTCACCACAATCAGCGAATGTGCCTTTGCGGGTTGCCGCAGTTTAACGAGCGTGGCAATCCCTGCCAGTGTTAAAACCATTAACGGCTCTGCCTTTTGGGACTGTCGCAGTTTGACGAGCGTGACAATTCCAAACAGCGTTACCACCATTGGGGACTACGCATTTGATTCCTGCTATACTCTGACAGAAGTGACAATAGGTGACAGTGTCACCGTCATTGGTTACAGGGCCTTTTATGACTGCGACAGCCTGACTAGCGTGGCAATCCCTGCCAGTGTTACAACTATTAACGGCTATGCCTTTTGGGGCTGCTACGATCTCACCGACGTATACTATGCCGGAAGTGAAGAAGATTGGATGAATATTAAAATTGGCAGCGGCAATGACTATCTCCTTAATGCCACCATTCACTACAACAGCGTCATGCCGGGAGGCGGGTCGGGAGGCACGGTCGGAAATACCAACTCAACATCCGCAAACGCACCTATAATATTATCTGCGGAACTTATCATGAACGGCAAAATGTACGACGTCAAATCGCAGACTGTTAATATCAACAAGGATTCCGGTAATCGCTGCAATTTAAAGGTCGAAGTTAACTGGAACGGAGTCCCGATTACAAACCGTCAAGTTTATCTGACACAGGGAGTGAGCAATCAAAACGATCTTCCGTTTTTACCTCCGTCGAAGTACGACCCGCTGACAAACTCCTTTGTAAATATAGAATTAGGCGCCATGTTTGAAGCGGATGAGCCTATATACATAATGGCAGTCGACAGAACCGACCCAAAGAACAAATCCACAGCTCTTTGTACAAAAATAAATATAATAGATACAGACGGTGACGAGGTTTATCAGCGTTCTTTGCTCGATGGGAGTAACTTCCGGTTTGGAAAAGATATCGAGCTGAATATTCCCGATGACATACCTATATTCGGAGGCACACAGCTTACATGGAAAATAGATTTTATACCGATAACAATAGAATGTGAAGATGGCAAAATGAACATCGTATTAGGTCTTGACGTTAATGGAGACGGTGAATTTACCTTTGAAGAATACAAAGAAAGCTTTAATGATTATATAGGAAATCTGGCGAAAAAGAACAGTAAACAAAATCGCACATTGAAACAGCTCCGCAACGATCTGAGAATGTCGGAAGCTAATAAGAGAAAAAACAAGGGCATGACGATGAGTATGTGGGGCAACAAAGTCTTTAAAAACAGTTCTAAAGGCGAAGCCGACACCGGCATTGACATTATGGGTTATGCAATTGCGGAAAAAGGCAAGAATGGCTGGGGACTGAAAGAGGGATATATCTGCTTTGAGGCGACGGTTTCCTATACATACAGGGGACAGGTGTTCATATATGTAATACCTTGTTATTATTCATTTGAAGGAAGCCTTAACGGTAAAGCAAGCGCACAGATAAAGGACCTTGACTTTAATACTTTTTCGCCGAAATTTCAGACTGTTTTGGAAGCGGGAGTGAGTGCGGGAGTAACAGGAGGCATCGGCGTTCCGCAAGTTGCCGGGCTTGAAGCATCAGGCAACGGTTCATTAAACGTTAAAATGGACATTAACAACTTTGAAAAAGATATTGAGGAATATCTCAAAGTTTATGTTGACGCGGGTGCGTCCTTCGGGCTTACAATTTTCGGGCAAAAGGTCGCTTCAAAAGAGTTTTGGCATCTCGACGGTGATAATGGTATTATATATTCTACCTATCCCGAAGATTACGGTAAATCGTGGATAAAGCCAAAAAACGCAAATCCCGCTTCACTGAACAGCGTATATGAGGGTTACAGCGCAAATAACGTTTATGAAGTCGAATCCCGCGACTATCTCAACAACGGGCAGATTTGGAACAAAGGCGAACAGAATATCGAGCTGATGGCAGCCGACTATTCAAACAAGAGCTTAAAAACTCTGGCATCAAACATTTATCCCAACGCAAAGCCGCAAATCTGTAATATTGACGGTAAAAAAGTTCTTATATTTACGGCAGATAACGCGGAAAGGTCAGCGAATAATAAGCAAATGCTCGTATATTCCGTTTATGATGAGGATAGCGGTACATGGGCCGAACCTCAGGCGGTTTGTGACGACGGCACGGCAGATTTTTACCCGCAAATCGCAGGTGAATATATAGTTTGGCAAAATCAGGAATCAGTTATGGCGGATGACATTTCCCTTGCCGAAATAGGAAAACAGGGTGAAATTAATATCGCAAAATGGAATGGAAGCGGATTTGGCGCGCCGACGATACTGACTGATAATGACGAACTCGACACATTGCCGAAAATAGCTGTAAAAGATGATGAGATCAGTGTTGTTTGGATAAAGAACAGTGCAAATGATATTCTGGGTGTTGACGGTGAAAGCTCTCTTGTAAAAAAGGTTTACAACGGCAGTACATGGAGCGAAGAGCGACAGGTAAAAACAAAACTTAACGGGGTCACAGATTTAAGTGTGGGTTATGATAACGAAACTTTGTATATAGCATATATTCCCGATGGCGACGGTGATATTTCTACTATTGACGACAGGGAAATATACCTCATCGGGAGCAATGAAACACAGGTAACCGATAATGAAACACTTGATTCAAACATTGTAATAAACAATGGCAAATTATACTGGTACAACGAAAGCAACATTTGTGTGACGGGGCTTTCGTCCACAGACATAACTACGGTATTTGACGAGGGCAGACACAAGCTTGCGGAAGGCTTTACAGTCTCTGAAAACAACGGGAACGTTGCGATAATGTGGTCGGCGGCTTCCGATGATGAGGAGAGTGACGCGGCGGAAATAAAGAGCGTTCTGTACCAAGACGGCGAATGGGGCGATATAATTGAGGTTTCGTCTATTGGCGGCAGAGCGAAATATCCCACCTGCGTTTTAGACGAAAACGGCAGAATACTCTCAGCGTTTACCGCCGAATTTGAAAACGGCACAAATCTTTATACAATAGATTTAACGCCGTCGTATGATCTGTCTTTGGAAGATGTTTACTTTAATGAAAATCTGCTTTCGCCAAACAGCCAAAACGAATTTGAACTGACGTTCAAAAACAAAGGCGAACTGCCGATAAAAGATTTTACGGTAAATGTTTATAACGAGAACGGTACGGTCAACCATTCCGAAACATTTAGCGAGCTTATAAAAGCCGGCGAAACGAAAACGATTACCGCTCATTTTGAAACCGGCGAATCAATATCGCTTGAAACCTTGTCGGTTGAGGCGATAATAAATGACGGTGAGGAATATGTTTCTGACAACAACTCCATAGAGCTTGAAATCGGTCACAGTGATGTTTCGATTGAAGAAATACTAAATTACGAAAAGCTTCCCACATCGACTGCAGCCATTGTCTTAAAAAACACCGGCTACTGTGATGCTGAAAATATCGTTGTTGAGTTTAGACAAGGAGGCATTGACGGGAAAATTATCGAAACAAGAGACATAGGCGTACTTGAACCCAATGAGGAAAAAGAAGTTTTGTTCGAATATAACCCTAAGGACTATGACAGCACAAAATGGACCATTAATGTGACGACCGATTCCGAGGAGATTTCAAAGGGCGACAATTTTGATTATTTTGTGAACGAATGCGCTGTAAATCTTGAAGATGTTGAACATACAATTCTAAATTGCAGTGTAGAAGGCGAAGTGCTTACCGTTAATTCCTATGCAAAGAACAATACTGAATCCCCCATTGTCGGAACAGTGTATGTCGCCGTATACAATGAAAAAAATATGTTAAAGGGTGTGTCATCACAAATAATAAATATTGATTCGTATTCAGATACCGCCGCTGATGTCTGGATTGACGGTTACACATATGAACGCGGAGATTATATTAAAGTTTTTGTGTGGAGTAAAAATATAATTCCGCTAAGTATTGCCGACACTGTCAGTTTAGAAAATGTAGAGATTATAAAGCCTGAGGAATACACGAGTATTGCTCAGGAGACAACTGCTGCAAGCCGGGAACCCGAAAGTAATGCAAATAACATTGCGGATAATGACGAAAATACTGTTTTGGCTTGCAACGGTGAAGAAAATGTCACTGCTGATTTGGAAAGTTCAGATTACACAGCAATCCGAAAAAAGTAAGAAGGTGTAAATCCCCCTGATATAACTGACCCCGGAGAGTTTTCTCGCTCTCCGGGGCTGTTTATGTGTTTTTGAGCCACAGTATTCAATTATGTCACCTTTAAAAATTCCCTCCGGCGCATGAGGGGGTTTACGCCGGAGGGAATTTTATATATCAAAGAGGCCCGCGCCTCTTAATTTTTGCGGCCGGTTAAGCCCGGGGCGGGGCAATGCGAAACCGACCCCGTGCGGGGTTCGGCTCCCCTGTGCTTAATTAAGCCCCAAGCTGTCTACCCATTCCTGAATCTCCTTTTCGCTGGCCCGTGTGCCGAAGCGCTTGCCGTCCAACCAGTTGCCGGAGGACGCCATTTCGGCAACGTGCCGCCCGCTGTCGCCCAAACCGGAGGACATGGAGGTGCAGAAAGGTATAACGGTTTTACCCGCGAAATCGTTGTTCTTTACAAAATCGTCGATCACCCACGAGAACTCGCCCCACCATATGGGCGCGCCGATATATACGGTGTCGTAGCTTGCCCAGTCGGGAACGTCGGTTGTCTCAAGCTCCACATGGCGGCCGTCGGGGTCGTTATGCTCGGCCACAACCCGGCTGTTATTGTCCGTCCAGTCAAGGTCGTCGTCGGTGTAGGGCTCGGACGGGGTGATCTCGAAAATATCCGCGCCGGTGTAGGCGGCTATCTTCTCGGCCACACCTTCGGTGGTGTTGGTGGCGGAGTAGTAAACTACGAGGGTCTTAGGCCCGCCGTCGGGCACGGTCACCGACGGACACAGGGGCTGCATGGACATGAGACTGTTCCAAAGGAAAAGTTTGTCGCCGCCATTGACCTCCATATTCCGCGTCCCGTTGGTAACGGAGGAAATATCGACTCCCGCAAGAGCGCCGTCGGAATAGGAAACTCTGATAAGAGCCGCCTCGCCGTCAAGGCCCGAAACCGTGAGCCGTCCGTTGTCATAGCTCATGGTGACGGCCACCGGCTCGGCGTCGATATCCCGGATGCGGTAGCTCCGGCTGCCGAGGCCTATCTCCTGAGCGTGTTCAAGTGTGTGGAAGCCGTTCTGACCGTTGACACGGTTTAAAAATCTCGTGTTGCCGTCGGCCTGAGAAATCAAGTCAAGGCAGGCCTGATCCAGCGCCACCGGATCATAAGAGGCCAAAATTCCGATGTCGTGCATATCCGGCTCGGAGGGGTTGCCGTCGCAGTCGCAGTCTATGGACAGCCGGTTCATCACGTTTATGTAAACGACTTTCCCGTCAAACTGATTTACCACGCTGCTTGTGGCGTCGCCCATGGATTCAAGAAAGGCGTTCTGGTTGCCGCCCCAGGGACTCGTGCTGGATCTGCCGCCCGTGTGGATAAGGCACTTGCCCGCCACCGAGCCGATGCCGATTGACATATTTTTGATAGCTCCGCCGTATCCCGCCATGGCGTGGCCCTTGAAATGGGCCAGCGAAATAAGGCTGTCGTAGTTCGTAAGATGGGCGCCCACGCGGTTGGTGGTTATGGTCGAACGCGCGCCCGTGGCAGGCGTGGGAACGGGAATGGTGATGTCCCCGTTTTCGTCCATTATGTCAACGGCCTTGGCCACGTCGAGAAAGCCGTGGTCCTCTATTACCTGCCGGTGCATGGCGGTGCTGGAGCGCCTCCCGCCGTAGGCGGTGTTGCACTCGACGATGGTGCCGTCCACCTCCTGGATAAGGTCCTTTATCAGCTCGGGACGGAGATAGTTGCTGTTTGGCGGCTCGCCGGTGGACATCTTGACGGCCACCTCGCCCTCCGCGTCAAAGCCAAGAGCTTTGTATATACGGAGCAGGGACTCAGAGGTTATCTCCGAGGTGAACAGCACCTCGGGAGCGTCGGGGTCAATGGTCTCGTAGCCGGTGTCCGCTGCGTAGGCCGTGGTGGTCTTTGGCGTGCGGACAAGCAGCCCGAAGCCGAGACAGAGTACGGCAAGGCTCAGGGCAAAGGCCGTGATTTTTTTGAGATTTTTCATTTTCTCGCCTCCAGTGGTTATATTTTATCACACTTTCATCAAAAATGGAAGTGCAAAAAAGTTTATGCCGCCAAACCAAAAGGTTTATAAGAACCAAAAGGTTTAAGGCGGCGGACAAGGCCGCCGCCCCAGTTTTTAATGAACCTTCATTCCGTGAAGCATCCTGACAAAATTCGGGTCAAAATGATTGACTATCTCGCTGTGGCCCAGATCGAGGGCGGCAACGGCCTCCATATCCTCGGGGCTGAGGCTGAAATCCCATATATCCATGTTCTGCTCCATGCGCGCTTTGTGTACCGACTTGGGGATTACCACGACGCCGCGATCCACGTTCCAGCGGAGGGCGACCTGAGCGGCCGTCTTGCCGTATTTCTCGCCGATGGAGGTCAAAACGGGATGAGTGAAAATTCCGTGCTTGCCCTCGGCAAAGGGGCCCCATGCCTCGGGAACAACGCCGTAGTCCTTCATGACCTTGAGGGCGTTTTCCTGCTGGAAAAAGGGGTGAAGCTCTACCTGATTTACCGCGGGGACAACATCCACGGTCTCGCAGAAGTCGGCGAGAACATGGGGATAGAAGTTGCATACGCCGATTGCCTTGAGCTTGCCGGCCTTATACGCCTCCTCCATGGCCCGCCATGCCCCGTAGTAGTCGCCCAGGGGCTGGTGCAGGAGATAGAGGTCGATGTAGTCCATGTCCAGCTTTTCAAGGGAGGTCTCGATAGCCTTTTTCGCCCCTTCATAGCTTGAGTCCTGCACCCACAGCTTTGTGGTGATGAACAACTCACTCCTGGGAACTCCGCACTTTTTAACGGCCGCGCCCACGGACTCCTCGTTCATATAGGCCGCCGCCGTGTCGATGAGGCGATAGCCGCTGGCGATGGCGTCAAGCACCGCCTGTTCGCACACCGCAGGGTCAGGCACCTGAAACACGCCGAAGCCCTCCATTGGCATTTTAATACCGTTGTTCAATGTCACAAATTCCATGATAAATTCCTCCCTTAATTCAATTCCAAACTGTCTACCCATTCCTGTACCTCTGCTTCGCTGGCCCGTGTGCCGAAGCGCATACCGTCCAGCCAGTTGCCGGAGGACGCCATTTCGGCGACGTGCTTACCGCTGTCGCCAAGGCCGGAGGACATGGAGGTGCAGAAAGGCACTACTGTTTTACCCGTGAAATCGTTGTTCTTGACAAAGTCGTCGATTACCCACGAGAACTCGCCCCACCATATTGGCGCGCCGATGTATACGGTATCATAGCTGTCCCAGTCGGGAACGTCGGTGGTCTCAAGCTCCACATGGCGTCCGTCGGGGTCATCATGCTCGGCCACGACGCGGCTGTTATTGTCCGTCCAGTCAAGGTCGTCGTCGGTGTAGGGGTCGGACGGGGTGATCTCGAAAATATCCGCGCCGGTGTAGGCGGCTATCTTTTCGGCCACACCTTCGGTAGTGTTGGTGGCGGAGTAGTAGACCACGAGGGTTTTGCCGGCGGCGGCGGGCCGGGTCTGCGCCGCCTTTGGCATGGTTATGGTGACGGTCTGCGTGTCCTGATCCCAGTCCACGGTTCCGCCAAGGGCCTCAATTATAGCCCGGATGGGCAGGAATGTCCGGCCGTTCTGAGCGATGGGCGCCGTGCCCGCGCCGGGGTCTATTTCCTGCTGGGTTCCGTTCACGGTCATCATGGGGTTGCCGATTTGGAGAGTTAGCACGTTGGCATCCGCCGCGGCAGCCTCGCTGACGGCTTCATTGCCCGCCGGAGCGGGAGCGGCGTTGTCCTCGGCTCCGGCGCAGGACGCGCAGAAAAGCACAAGTGTTAAGGTGAGTACTATTGATATAAATTTTCTCATTTTACATTCTCCTCTATCCAATTTTGAATGTGGTCGGCGATCACGTCATTATTCAAATCCTGGAACATGAAGTGGTCGTTGCCGGTGATGCCCTCCTCGGGCAGGTCGATAACGGTGCAGTTGCCGCCCTGAGCATTGTAAGCCTCCTCAAAGGCGTAGCAGGCGCCGCGCATACCCTGCCACATTGCCGTGGCCTGAATGGCCGGGTCGCCGTTGTCGATGTAGTCGCCGAAGTACATGGTAACGGGTATCTTCTTTTCAAGCACCGCCGTAAATTCGGCGCTGTCCGCGGCCGGAGCTCCGCCGGGCTCAATGGCGACGATGGCGGCTATGTGGTCGGTATATGCGGCCGCCGCCCAGCCCGGGCCGCCGCCCTGAGAATGGGTCACAAGTATGGAATTCTTTCCGGTGCGCTCGTAAACCTCGTCAATGGTGGCCGCAACGGCCTTGGACACCGTTTCCATATCAAAGTCGCCGCCCATGTCGGAGGTCATGCCCGTGTCCGGCGTCATTTGGCGGAAAAACTGATCCACGGACTCGTCATCATTGGGGAATTGAGAGCCCTCGTTTACAACGGATTTTCCGTTCTCCCAGCGTCCGATACGGAACTGGGTGTACCAACGCTGGTCAAGCGTGGCGGTGCTGATATTTCCGCTTACGGTAGTCATTCCGGCCTCGCCGCGCCGGGGCTCATCTATCAGGAATACGCTGTGTCCCTTGCGCAGGAACATATCTGACCAGCCCTCCCGTCCGTCGGGAGTGGTCATCCAACCCATACGGGACTGGCCGTATCCGTGGAGAAATACCATGGGGAGGCCCGTCTCATCGGCGGGTATTTGGTAGAGCACGTTTGCGTGGTCGGCGTGAAGGGTCTGTCCGGCGCCTGTGGCTTCCCACTGATCCTCCGGATTAAATGTGCCCTCGCTGGTAATTGTGGTGCCGCCAGCGGAGAAAATGCCCTGCTCGGCAATCACTAAAGCGCCCTCCGGGATTTCCGCCTGAGACTGTACCTCTTGATTTGTTTCAGGCTCCTTCGCGGTTTCGTTTTGAGCGGTGCAGCCGGAAAGGGACATGGCCCCCAGCGCTCCGGCCAGAGCCAAAGCCAGTAATGTTCTCTGTGTTTTCATTTTTATAACCTCCACTTTTTAAAAATAAACTTTTATATACTTAGGGGGAATGCTCGAAAGGGAACCCCCTTTCGATAAAATTTATCAAAAGTACGGGCGTGTACCGGACTTTTGATACCTTAATCGGGGTAGAAATTAAATTTTATCTTGATAAAATTTAATTTCGTAAGCGCAAGCGCCCGATGCGGAAAAGGGTTCCGCGGGGAAACCGCGCGGGTTGTCCCCGCGAATCAGTAATTTTCTTTCAGTATTTCCGCTATCTCCTCGTGGGTGAGCTGCTTGTAGCTGTCGGGTGAGATATTGCAGCTTTGGGCGATCTCGTCAAGGGGCGCGTCCTCGGCGACGCCGATGTCACGGAGCCTTGAGGGCAGGCCGATGTCCCTGATGAATTTCTCCAAAGCGTCGATGCCTTCCCTTGCCACCTGGGCGGAATTTTTACCCACGGTGGAGATGCCCCACACGTTGGCGGCGAAGCGCACAAACTTGCATATGCCGGACTCATAGATGCGCCGGTAATAGGGCGGGGTTATGACCGCCAGACCGCAGCCGTGGCTGCAGTCGGTGTAGGCTCCAAGCTGATGCTCTATCTGGTGCGCCTGAAAATCCGTCCGTTTCCCCAGCTTGATAACGCGGTTCTCGGCCATCGTTGCCAGCCACATAAGGTTGCTGCGGGCGGTGTAGTCCTCCGGGTCATTCAGAGCGGCGGGGAGATTTTTTATAACCCCGCGCATCAAAGCCTCGGCAATATCGTCGGACACATTGTCCTCGTCCGGCTTGCTGAAATATATCTCCATGATGTGGCTCAGGGTGTCGAAGCCGCCCGCGGCCGTCTGCAAAGCCGGTACCGTGAAGGTGTAGGTCGGGTCCAAAAGGGCAAAGCGGGGGTTGCAGGCGGGATAATCCCGGCCCGTTTTGACCTTGAGGGCCTCGTTGGTGATGACGGCCCCGCCGTTCATTTCGCTGCCGGTGCCGGTCACGGTGACGACCACGCCCAAAGGCAGGGGCTCAAAGCCGATGACCCCGTTCCTCGCCCAGTAGTCCTTCCATATATCGCCGTCGTAGACCGCCGCCAGGGAAATCGCCTTGCAGCAGTCCATGACCGAGCCTCCGCCAACTCCGAGGATGAGGCCGACGTTTTCCTCCCGGGCAAGGCGGGCGCCCTCCAGCACCTTTTCATAGGTGGGGTTTGCCATGATGCCGGGGAAGTCCACCGTCTCCAAATCGGCGTCACGGAGCAGGGAGCTTATCTCGTCATAGATGCCGTTTCTTTTTACCGAGCCTCCGCCGTAAGCCAGCATCACCTTGCCGCCGTATTTTTTCGCCTCGCAGACAAGAAACTCCCTGACGCAGCCCTTGCCGAAATATACCTTGGTGCGGTTTTCAAAAATGAAGTTGTCCATATTGTGGCCTCCTTTTGTTGTTGATTTAATTGTAGCACGGTTTTTATAAAAAGGGAAGTGCAAAAAAGTTTATGCCTTTAAACCAAAAGGTTTAAACTAAAAAAGGGAGCTGTAAAAAAATGGCGCAGATCGTTCAAGGGCTGAAAGCCTTTGTTTAAGTCAAATTCATGTGCTGAAATAAGGCAATAAAATCAAAACTATTATTTGATGTAGAAAAACCGCCTTTTTGCAAGAAAAAGACGGTTTTTCTTTGTTTTATGCCCTTGAACTACGAACGAAAATCACCACTCGGCGTACCTTCGTACGCCGTCGGGAGGGCTTTCTCGGCGACAGGCTACGCCTGCCGTCTGCGAGAGCTGATTTTCGTCCGTTCTGCACGATTTTTTTTGGCCAGCCCCCGTGCCTCCAGGTTACATTGTGAGTTTTTTTACAGCGCCCCAAACTATTATTATTCGCAAGTTTTTTCCACCCATTTTTCCCACCGCGGGTCGTCCTGTATTCTTTCGTCCACAGAAGCGGCCACACAGTGCCACGGATAGAACTCCGGCAGGGCGGCGGGCTTGCCGGGCCCCTGTTTTTCCTGCTCCAGAGCCTCGTCAAGGGCACGGAAAGCGCCGTCCTTATCTCCGGCGTTCCAGCGGCGGTCGGCAAGAAAGAGCTTTTCTTTCGCCATTAACGCGTGTACCCAGTTGCCCTTACCGTAATCTCCGTCCGCCACGGTTTCCACCACCGAAAGCATTTCCTCTATACGCCTGGCAGTCCTTTCGGGAGAGGCGCAGGCGGCGATCTCACAGTTCACCATAAGCTTGGCGACGGAATCCGTAAATATCAGCAGAGCCTCTCGGTAAGCGGCGGCTCGTTCCCTGCCGCTGAAAGCCCAAAGCCGCAACAGCTCACGGCAGCCTTGAATATCGGGAGCGGTCTCCGCCAGAGCGAGAGCCTTCTCCCTTTCGCCGGTAACGCCGTAAAGGTTAGAAAGCCGACAGATTGCCCTGTGGCGTATTTCCGGCTCAACGGGGCCTTTCAAAAGCTTTTCATAGAGGACAGCGGCCTCCCGCCATTCGTCATAACCCCGGTGCCGCTCTACGTCGAAAACGTCGAAGCCATCGGCGTCTTTTATATGGTGTTCGCCGTAACGCACATAGCCGGCATTATACAGGATTTCCGCAAGAATAAAAGTCAGTTTTTCATTCTCCGGAAACTCCGCCAGCGCTTCCCGCGCCAATGCTATGCACTCGGTCATGGAAATGTCCTCCCCATTGTTTTCCCGGTTCATTTTTTCCAATTTATTATACAGCCCGTCGATTTTTCTCTGACGCTGGCCGTCGCAGCCGAAAAGCCGGTCAATGGATACCCCAAAGTAGTTGGCGAGCGCGGGGATCAGCTCCACGTCAGGATAACAGGCTCCGACCTCCCAACGGGACACGGCCTGAGCGGTTACGCCCAGCGCAGCGGCAAGCTCCTCCTGCGTCCGCATATTCTGACGGCGAAGTTCTCTGAGCTGTTCGCCCAATTTAACAGTCATAGTGAAACCTCCTGAAAATGTGTTTTCCACCGGTGTGATTTTATTGTATCATTCATTTTTCCAAAAATCAATTATCAATTTGTTGTTTTAAAATCAACAAAAGGTAGAGCATTGTTTATACTTAAACTAAAAAAGGACGCCCGAAGGCGCCCCGCATAGAAAGGTAAGGAAGGTTATGAGATTGAACACACATCTTTTACCGTGCTCAAAAACTCGTTCACCACGCTTGACGGTCTCGGCGAGTGCAATATGCCGAAGGGGATGGTGAAGCCCCAGTCCACGGGGATTATTTTGAGCAGCGGGTGGACGCTTTCCCACTTGCCGAAGGCGACGAGGACGCCGCCCTCCTCCTCACAGCGGTTGAACACGCTCACGTCAAAGAAAGGCACGTCGGTCACCTTAATGGCGGGAAAGTTCATCCACAAATGCTCCCGCAAAGCGTCGGTGTAGCGGTTCCAGCCCCGGCGGATTAGCATAAGATTTTCACCCGACAAGTCCTCAACCTTAAGCCGCTTATTGCCGGCGAGGCGGTGGTTGACGCTCACCGCACAGCAGATAGGCTCGTCCTCAAGGCGAAGGGCCGCGCAGCCTCGGCTGCGGAGGAAATCCTCGTCGTACCAGCCGGCCACAATGTCGATGTTGGAGCCAAGGTTTTTCAGTATCTCGCGGGCGTTGGCCGGAGTGTTGTCAAAGGGCACAAGACGGAACGTCAGCCCCGGGCATATCTCCTTGATCCTCGGCCACAGAGAAAGCACAAACTGAGCCGGGGTCATCAGCGACACGCCGATGCGTATGACCTTTTCCTTTTTTTCCATGGCGTTCTGAGCGCGGACTATGGAGTCATGGGAATACTGTATCATGTACTTGGCGTCGTTATATACGGACTCGCCGGCGGGGGTGAGGCTAACGCCGCGGGAGCTGCGCTCCATGAGCTTAAGTCCCAGCTCCTGTTCAAGCAGATCAATCTGCTTGATAACCGCGGTGGGAGAAATGAACATGGCGTCGGCGGCCTTTGAAAAGCTGCCGCTGTCGGCAACCCTAATGAAGGTTTCAAGGTGATGGTTGTGCATGAACATTTTCCCCCTAAATTATCAAATCCGTAAGCAGTCCCGCCGCCAGCGAAAACGCTATCACATAAGCTATGTAGAGAATAAAATTCCTTATCCCCAGCACGATTTTAAGCGCACCGAGGTTGGTAATCTTCGTGGCCGGGCCGGTCACCATAAATGACGCCGCCGCGCCCATGCTCATGCCGTTCATGAGCCATTCCTGCAAAAGCAGTATCGTTCCGCCGCCGCAGACGTACAGAGGCACGCCGATGGTCGCGGCCATCAGCACCCCGAAGCCCTCGTTTTTGCCGAAAAGAGCGGCGAAGGCCTCCTGCGGGACATAGCGCTGATAGAGCGCCGTAAGGAATATGCCAAGCAAAAACCACTTACCCGTGGCCTTGATGTTGCGGCCAATGTTTTTAAGCAGCCGCATAAACATATTCGGGTCGGTGTCCCGGCTGGCCCGCTCGGAAAAGCCCTCGAAGTTGAAGAAGCTTTTGTCCCTGAAAAAGAACCGTATCAGCAGCCCCGCCACAACTCCGCAGAGGAAGCAGCTCACAAAGCGCACCGTAAGGGCCGTCGGCCCCAGTGCCGCGCTGTAAATGAGAAGCTGGGGATTTAACAGCACGCTGCACATCATGAAGGCGGCGAGGTAGTCGTCCCGCAGGCCCTTTTGTGAAAAGGAGGCCGCCAGCGGGATCGTCCCGTACATACATAGGGGAGAGGCGATGCCCAGTAGGGCCGCCGGTATCAGCCCGAACAGACCAAGGTGCTTGTCCTGAATGGCGACCACCATTTTATGTATTTTTTCCTTGCCGAACACGGAGATTACCGAGCCCAGCACTATGCCCAGCGCCCAATAGGGCACGATTTGACGGAGCTGCACCTCAAAGTAATACCAGAGGTAAATGAACTCACGGTGTATAACGTCCCAAATCATTTTCAACTCCCGCTTTCCAGCAGCCGTCCGGCCTCTTCAAGGCTGATTTTTCGCTCCGCCGCAATGCGGGACAAATCGTCATATTCGTACTTTTTGCGAGTGACGCCATAGCCTGTTGAAATTTTACGGCGAACCTCGCCGTAGGGAGTTTCGATGCGCTCAATATTGCGTTTAAGGACGTACCGGCGCATGAGGCTCTCCCGCACGCCTATCGTGGTCGTGTTTTGGAATATTACCCGGAGCACCGTCTCCCTGTCGGCTTCCGCGCACATGACCCGTATCATTGTGCCGATACGGTTTTTCTTCATGCCGATCGGCACCGTATAAACATCGTATGCGCCGCATTCGAACAGCCGCTCCACGGCAAAGCCGATGGCCTCCGCCGTCATGTCGTCCACATTGCAGGAAAGCTCCAAAACCGTATCGGTCTTGTCTTCGCCCTCGCCGAATATCGCGCGGACGCAGTTTGGTCTTTCAAAGTCCTTGCTGCCCATTCCGTAGCCGATGGAGCTGGGCCGCATCGCGGGCATACCGCCAAATCTCGCGGCAAAGTATTTCAAGAGCGCGGCGCCTGTGGGCGTACAGAGCTCACCTTGAATTTCGCCGCCGTAGATAGGGATGTCCCGCAAAATGTATGCCGTCGCCGGCGCGGGAACCGGTAAAATCCCGTGCGCACAATGGACGTGGCCGCTCCCGACATGAACGGGAGAAACGACCACCTCGTCCGGGGCCAGTTCGTTCATAAGCAGACAAACCGCCGTAACGTCGGCAACGGCGTCCAGCGTCCCCACCTCGTGGAAGTGAATTTCCGTTACGGGGACGCCGTGTACGTGACTTTCCGCTTCGGCAATAATTCCGTAAACGGCAAGAACGTCCTGTTTCACCTTTGGCGGCAGGTCTAATTCCTCCACAATGTGCGTTATGTCATGGAGGCTGCTGTGATGGTGCCCGTGTTCATGCCCGTGCTCATGTTCATGCAGCATCGTCCCCTCGTCGATACCATTTACCGTAACCGTCATGTGCGCGCCGCTGATTCCGCATTTGACGGACGTTTCTTTTGTAAAGCGAACCCCCGGAATTGCAAGGCGGTTCAGCCTGTCCACAAAAGTGTCCGGCTCGGGAAGCAGCTCCGTCAGCGCCGCGGTCAGCATATCGCCGGAGGCGCCCATCGCACAGTCTATGTATAAAATTTTCACCGGTTTGTCCCTCCCATGTGATTGATCATACTCGCAAGATAACCGGCGCCGAAGCCGTTATCAATGTTTACCACGCTGACGCCGCTCGCGCAGGAATTGAGCATGGACAGCAGCGCGGACAGACCGCCGAAGGACGCGCCGTAACCGACGCTTGTGGGGACGGCAATAACAGGGCAGTCCGCAAGGCCGCCTATCACGCTGGCCAGCGCGCCCTCCATTCCGGCAACGGCGACAATCACCTTTGCCCGCATGATCTCCTCCGTATGCGCCAGCAATCGGTGAAGACCAGCAACGCCCACGTCGTAAAGCCGCGTCACCTTGTTCCCGAGCGCCTGCGCGGTAAGCGCGGCTTCCTCCGCGACGGGCATATCGCTGGTGCCGCCGCTGGCAATGACAACGGCCGAGTCCGTATCCGGCTCCGGCATTTCGCCGACAATGCCTATCCGCGCGATTTCGTGATAGGTCAGCGGAAGCTCGCCGCCGGCGATCTCCGCCGCATCCTTACTCATTCGGGTAATCAAAACCGTTTTCTGTCCGGCGGAGCGGAGCCGCTTTGCAATCTCCGTAATCTGCGCAGGCGTTTTTCCCGCTCCGTAAATCACTTCCGAAGCTCCCTGACGCACGCTTCTGTGGTGGTCGATTTTGGCAAAGCCCAAATCCTCAAAGGGCTGGGCTCTGAATTTCAGCAGTGCGTCGTCCGCGGAGAGCTTTCCCTCCGCCACGTCCCGCAAGAGCTGTTTCAATTCCTTTTGCTCCATTTCACAGCACCTCGTTCATGCTCCCCGTGCGGTATCCGCAAAGATCCAGCGACACATAGGTAAAGCCCAAATTTTTCAGATACTCATAAACCTGTTTGGACACGCCTATCATTTTGGGGAATTCGTCCCTGTTGATTTCTATTCGCGCCATTTTTCCGTGAATTCGCACCCGCACCTGCGTAAATCCCAAATCGAGCAGATATTGTTCGGCCCTGTCCACCATGTTCAGCTTTTCCTCCGTGATTTTCTCACCGTAAACAAAGCGGGAGGAAAGGCAGGCGAAGGACTGCTTATTCCATGTATCTAAACCAAGCTCTTTGGATAATTCCCGTATTTCATTTTTATTAAGCTCCGCGTATCGCAGCGGACTTTTGATGCCCTGCTCCCGAACCGCGATCAGTCCGGGGCGGTAATCGCCGTTGTCGTCCGTATTGGACCCCTCCGCGATATGCTCTATCCCAAGGGACTTAACCGCCTCGCGCATTTTTTTGAACAATTCCGTTTTGCAGAGGTAACAGCGGTTTTTCGGATTGTCCGCAAAGCCCTCAATGCTCAGTTCTTCCGACTGCACCACAATATGGCGAATTCCCTCCCGGTCGCAAAACCGCTTTGCCTCGTTAAGCTCGCGCTCCGGAAATGAACAGGACCGGGCGGTCACGGCGACCGCCTTGTCGCCCAAAACGTCATGAGCGGTCTTTAACAGAAACGTGGAATCCACGCCGCCGGAAAAGGCCACGGCGACCGAACCCAAGTCTTTAAGATAATTCTTTAGCTTCTCATATTTTGCGTTCATTTTTTTGCTCCTGAAAAGTATTGCTCCTGAAAAGTAGGGCGGTTTCAGCCTACAAACAAAACCGCCCTATCTCTTATACTAATCCTTAATTAAAATCAGACACCGAGCGACGAGAATTTTTCGTGTCAGGCAAGGAAGAGGCCGCAGGCAATACTGTATGTATTGTCAAGGCCGATGACGACGCATGACGCGGAAAAGGCCGTCGCAAATGTCTGATTTTAGTTGGGGATTAGTATTATTTTTCTTTTTTCAAGGCCTTTCTTATCCGGCCCTTCGGATCTTTATATAAGACGATTGCAAGCCATATCACCAGTGCGAGGGCAATCACGGACAGTCCGAGATAAGCGTCGTTCAGCATATCCGCCGGGGCGGGAGTAAAATACTCCGCCCCGACTTCTATGTATTCCGCAATCGCGTCCACCAGCCACATCAGCGCCGCGCCCCAAAGCATCAGCGCCAGCGTCCCCAGCTTCATTCTGCCCGAGGTGTTGTACCAGATCACCGTTACCGTGACAGCCGCGAAAACTGTTATTAAGAGCGTCATTCGTTTATGCCTGCAATTCCGCGCTTACAGGGCGTTTTTCTATCGCGTTTGTCGCGGCGACAATTCCGGCCCATACCGCGGTGACCAAAAGCGCCATTCCCACGCCGGACGTCGCCATTTCTCCCAGCATTGCGGCCGTGCCTGCGGGCGTGGCGGCGTTCGTCAGGAACGGGAACCAGGGCGTGACCTCTCCGTGCCAAACGTGCTCGAAAGCGAGGAGCGCGCTGCCGCCCCAAAGCATATTATTGAGCCAGTTCAGTCGTTTAATGAAAGGATTATGCGTTTCCTTTATGTCAGTGGATTTCTTTACAACCGTCGTTACGATTGCCTCTGTTGTTGGTACGATAAAGCATGCCATTTTATTTTCCTCCTTGTATTAAATATTGATTTATACTACCTGAATTATACTCTTTTTCATGCGTTCTGTCAAGTCTATTCGTCTATGCTGACTAAATTGTATGTTCTGCTTCCCAGCCCTATTTCCTCGGCGTGCTCGAGGGTGTGGAGGCCGTTGCGGCTCTCGATGCGCTGTACGAGAGACTTGCCGTCGCCGTCCTTCTGTGCGTATACGAGGTCAAGGCAGGCCTGATCCAGCGCCACCGGGTCATAGGAGGCCAAAATTCCGATATCGTGCATATCCGGCTCGGAGGGGTTGCCGTCGCAGTCGCAGTCCACGGAAAGGCGGTTCATCACGTTGATATACACCACCCGTCCGTCAAACTGATTGACAACGGCGCTGGTGGCGTCGCCCATGGATTCAAGGAACTTGTCCTGATCGCCGCCCCAGGGCGAGGTGTGGCTCTGCCCGCCGGAATGGATATAGCACTTGCCCTCAGTGGAGCCGATGCCAATTGACATATTCTTTATAGCTCCTCCATATCCCGCCATGGCGTGACCCTTGAAGTGGGCCAGCGAGATAAGGCTGTCATAGTTCGCAAGGTGAGCGCCCACATAATCCTCCGTAATGGTGGACTTGCCGTTTTCCGGCGTGGGTACGGGGATCACGAGGGAACCGTCCTCGTCCATAATGTCAGCGACACCGTTCTTTGATATGGCGTTAAGACCATGATCCTCTATAACTTGTTTATGCATGGCGGTATTGGAGCGGCTGCCTCCGTAGGCGGTGTTGCACTCAACGATTGTACCGTCTACCTTTTTAACCAAGTCGCCGATAAGCTCCGGTCTTAAATAGTTGCTGTTCGGCGGCTCGCCGGTGGACATCTTCACCGCGACGTTGCCCTGGGGCTCAAAGCCCAGCTTTTCATATATGGCAACGAGAGCCTCCGGGGTAATGCTCGTCGTCATGTACACCGTCGGAGCGTCGGCGTCGGGAGTTGTGTTTTCTTCCGCCGCCGCGTTTTCTTCCGCCGCGGGAGCGGTCACGGTGACGGTTTGAGTTTCCTGATCCCAGTCAACGCCCAGCTTAAAGCCCTCCGCTACAAAGCGTATGGGGAGCATGGTGCGCTCGTCGATGGCCACGGGGGCCACGTCCAGCGTCTGCGCCTCCTCATTGATATAGGCCGTGGTGCTGCCGATAACCATGGTGATTATGTCGCCGCCCAGCGCCAGCATCACCGTCTGAGTTTCCTGATCCCAGGTCACACTGCCGCCGAGGGCCTCAATGACCGCCCGAATGGGGAGCAGCGTCCGGCCGTTCTGGGCGATGGGAACAGTTCCTCTGCCGGGGTCGATTTCCTGCTCCGCTCCGTTGACGGTCATGGTGGGGCTGCCGATTTGCAGCTTTATCACCGTGCCCGCGTCCGCCGCATGAGCCGTGTCCATAACGGCTCGGCCGCTGTGCCAGGCGTAAAGACCGAAGCCCAGGCAGATCACCGCCACGGCCACCGCAAAGGCGATCAACCTTTTTGCACTCAATGTTTTCATATAAAAAACCTCCTTTTTAATATGCCTATAAATATTTTACCACGCTTTTTCCAAAATGTAAAGCGTCAATTTTCGCTGTCGAGCCTGAACCAAAAATCCGTTATGCCTCCGTCGCAGTCCACGCCGTAGGTCGCGCCGTGGGCCTCAAGAATGGTGCTGACTATCGAAAGCCCTATACCGGTGCCGGCGCTTCGCCCGCCCTGATGCTGACTGCGCTGGTAACGCTCCCATATTATGGCCCTTTCATCCTCCGGAATCGGTTCGCCGGGGTTTTTGACTTCAAACAATACCCCTTTTTCATCGGCGGAAATCTTGACCTCGATCTCGCCGCCGCTTTCGGTGTGGTTTATGGCGTTATACAAAAGGTTCCTTATGACCTGACAGAGCTTTGCGGCGTCGGCGTACACCGTCAGCTCATTCAGTTCGGTGTTGAGCTTTATGGTTATTTCATGCCGGGCGGCCTCCGCACCGCAGCGCCCGATTTCCACCTCGGCTATATCCAAAAGGTCATAGCGGTCGCAATTCAGCTTGAGATAGCCCGCCTGCAGCTGTGAATAGTCCAGAATATCGCTGACCATCTCGCTCATTCGTTTGGACTCGCTCACTATGAGGTTCAAATCCTCGCTCCGCTTTTTCTCGTCCTTCCAGTCTATGTCCCTCACCATTTCCGCATAGCCGCCGATGAGGGCCAGTGGCGAGCGGAGCTCGTGAGACACATTTGCTATGACCTCCTTGCGGAGCTTGTCCACCTTGCGGAGGTTCACACCCAGCTCCTTTACGGACCTGGAAAGCCGGCCCAGCTCGTCGTTCATCTTAAGCTCCGGCACGTCAATGAGATTGCCCTTCGCCAGCTCGTCCACCGAGGCCTTTATTTTCTTGATGGGCTTCACAAAGCGCCGTGCCAGCAGGGCCGCCAGCAGCGCCGATGCCAGCGTCAGCAAAACGCTCAGAATTATCAGATGTCTGCGGTTTATGTCGATTATATTATACAGGGTCCCAAAGGAACGTATCACTATGAGGTACGCTTCCTTCCCCCCATAGGTCACCGGCACACCCGCCTCGTAAGCGTAGACCCGGCCCTTGTATTTTTCCTCCCGGCTGAAAGGACGCCGCGCCAGAATATCGTCGTAATATTCGCTGTTTTGCAGCATCCACCACACAAAGTTTTCCTCGGGCTCCTGAGCCATGTCCGCCGGATGGCCGTTGGAGTATAAGGCTATCAGCTCGCCGTCGCTGCCGGAAATCACCAGCTTTTCTCCAACCTTCATTCCAAGGTAGGCCAGCAGATCGCTGCCTTGCAGGTCCTCGCTTTCAAGGCGTTCCTTCACCGAGGCAAGGCCGTCGTCCACTTCTTTTTCTTCGGAGGTTATGTGGCTCCTTTCCAGCACGACTACCTGCACCGTCCACATAAAGCCCACGGTGAATATCACCAACAGCATCATTATCAGCCACAGGCGCAGAGTCATTCCCGGCAGAAGCCTTTTACTCTTTGTATTCAAATTTATACCCAACTCCCCACACGGTCTGTATCATATCCCGATATTTGCCCAGATTGTCCCTGAGCTCCTTTATATGGGTATCAACCGTCCGGCTGTAGCCTATGAAGTCATAGCCCCACACCGATTCTATGAGCTGCTCCCGGTTGAGCACCGCTCCCTTGCTCTTTGCCAGCGTCAGAAGCAGGTCAAACTGCTTGGGCGGCAGATCTACGCTTTTGCCGTCAATATATACGCTCCTCGCTGTCTCGGAAATGTAAAGTCCGCCGAAGCGCAGCTCCGTGGCAAGCTCGCCTTTGGTGCGCCGGAGTATGGCGTTGACCCTCGCCATCAGCTCCTGTGGGCTGAAGGGCTTTACCACATAATCGTCGGTCCCCAGCTCAAAGCCCCGGAGCTTGTCGTATTCCTCGCTTCTGGCCGTCAGCATTATCACCGGGGCGCGGGAATATTTGCGCATTTCGGCCAAGGTTTCAAACCCGTCAAGGCCGGGCATCATTATGTCCAGTATGATTATATCGAATTTATTGTTTCTCACAAGCGTTATCGCCTCGGCCCCGTTGTCTGTCTGTACACAGTCGAAGCCCTCGGCCCCGGCGTATGTATAGACAAGCTTCCGCAGGTGCCTGTCGTCGTCAACAATCAACATTTTCATATTTTTCCCCGCCCGTTACGAATTTCTGTTTTTATTGTACAACAAATTTGTTAAAAAATTATGAGGAAAATGTGAGGATTGTGTGAGATTTTTACGATTTACTTTGTCAAACGGCCGTCCCGGCATATACGGGCGGCCGCTTTTTTATTACATATTCCTTTCCCAAAAGGCCACGGCGTTATCTATCCAGCCCTCGGCCACGGTTCCCGTGCCAAGGCCGAAGCCGTGGGGCAGACCCGCAAACACTTCTATCTCGGCGTCCGTTCCGTTGGCTTTTATGGCGTTTATGCGACGCTCCATGGTGCGGTAATTGGCGATGCCGTCGCTTGTGCCCACGCAGTTGTAGGTGGGCGGCTCGTCGCCGGTGACTTCCGAATGGCCGGTGTACTGCATTATGACGGCGGCCGGCTTGGGATAGGACTTTTCGCCGTAATAGGCCGTGCCGTATGTGCCAAGGTCGGCGGCCATTCTCGCCCCGGCGCTGCCGCCCCAAAGGGAGTAGCCCGCAACATCCACCTGAAGCTCACCGGCGTTTTCATGCACAAAGGCGATGGCTCGGGCCAAATCCTCCATGGCGGTGTCCCAGCCGGGACGGTATATCAGGGCAAAGGCGTTGTAGCCCTTTTTGCTCAGCTCCAAAGCGTGTGGAAAGCTGTCGTGCATCGCTCCCACGTAGGCAAACCCTCCGCCGGCGTTGCAGATGGCGAACTTGGTGCCCGGCTCGCCCCGGAAAAAGAACAGGCCGGTGTTGCGCTTGGCGGGGTCAGCCGCCTTTTCGGCCTCGGTGTAAATGTCATAAAACACCGTATCTCCGGCCTCCGCGTGTGACTTCATATAATTTGCTATCTCCACGGTCTTGTCCGGGTCGATATAGTTGTACCATGTCATGGACAGATCGCCCAGAGTGCTTCCGCCGTAATAGCCGCTGTTCACCGGGAACAGCAGCCGCCCGTAATCGCCGAAGGCGGGGTCGCTTATCACGTCGGAAATTTTTGTTTCGGCGGTGTAGGCGGCATATGAGGGGCCGCCGGTCGCGCCGTATTCGTTCCAAAAATATTTCAATCCGTTATAGCTGTATTCCATGCTCGCCAGACCGCCGTGGTCGTACCCTTCCTTTACACGGTAAATAAAGTTCTCATTTTCGGTAAAATACGCCGAGCCCCGCATCTTATCGACGCGATTGTTGACGTAGCTGTAAGCAAAATCATTCGTGCCGGTCATGACCCATACAAAATAATCGCTTTGATCCCGGCCCTCGGCGGCGCTGAATATGTTTTCATCATCAAGGGATGTGCCGCAGCTCATGGGCATAAAATAGTAGAAGTAGTCCAGGCAGTTCTGAAAGGTTCGCCACGTGGCTACCGAGCCCATGGAAAAGCCCCCGAAGCCCCGGTGCCGTCTGGAAGCGGCCAGCCCTTCCGGCGTCACGTCCGCGGCGTAGGTGCTGTACCTGCTTTCCGCCGCAGGCATCAGGTCGTTCACCAATTCGTTGTGAAACTGACGGTTGAGCTGGAGGGCCAGGCTGAAGTTGTCGCTGTCCTGACCGTTTTCGTTGGTGTTGTTATACGTGGGACACACGATTATCATCGGCTGCATTTCGCCGTTCGCTATGGCGTTGTCAATAACGTTTTTAAAGGCTGAGGGCCTGCCCGGTACGCCGAGGGAGGTAGTCTCGTTGCTCCAGCCGCCGTGCATATAGTAAAAAATATTGTACTGCCTGCCTTCGTCATAGCCGTATGGGAGGTAGACTATGGCCCGCTTAGTAAGGGGACGGGTCTTGCTCTCGTATGAAAAGGACTCGTATGTGTCGTAATACAGCTCCTCAAGAGTTCCCGGCTCATTGGAGGCGTTATAATAGGACGCGGGGATTTCGTCAAGCTCCTCGCCGGGCAGGCGCTTATTCCCCGCCTTCAGGCCGTCAAAGGTCAAAACGGAGGTAAGCGGTCTTAAGGTGTCCCTTTCCCAGGCAAAAATTTTCATCATATATTCGTCGCCGCTGTTTACGGCAAATTCGCCGTTCAAAGTGTTCACCTTCACCCCTTCCAGCCTGCCGCCGCTGTAGAGGGCGGCGGCTGTCAGCACACCGCCGGCGTCGGTTTTCGAGGTTATCGAAAACCTTATCGCGCCGCCGTCGAACACGGGCCGTTCGGCGCTGATTATATCACCGTCCTCCGCCGCGCCGCAGGCCGAACCCGTCATTATCAGCGTCAGGCACAGGAGAGCGATAAAAATTCGTTTCATAAAATCTCCCTCCCGCGTTTAATACTCATAATCGGGGGCCAGTATCTCAAGCAGCTCCTTATCGTGGTTGTGAGTGAGATAGGTCTCGTTGTCGAAGATCATCACCGCGCCGCCGCTCCGCGTATACGGCTCCCAGCTTGGAACTCCGTTCCCGCCCGGGTTACCGGTTCGGGCGAAGTTTATCCACGCCTGGCTCATCACCTCGGACAGCTTGCGGGCCTCTTCCGGGTCGCCGCTGACCTGGGTCTTGTCAACATTGTTGAACACGAAGGGTATCTCCGCCGTGTGATAGGAGGTTCCCCAGCTGAAAATGTAGGAGTAGACCGGCGCACCGTTCTGGTCGGCCTTGTGAGACATGATCTTAAGTATGGGCATTCTTATGAGAGTGTCGATGTAAAGGGCGTTCTCCGGCTCCTCATTGGGATAGGCCTTGGCGAACTCCTCCATTACCCGCTGGGCGTCGTCGCCGTAGGTCTGACGCATACGCTCGTCAAGACCGGCGTTATCCTGCTGCCCACCGCCGAACATGGAACCCATTACCGTCCACTCGTTGAGGTTGGTGCCTATCAGGAGAGGAACATCTCTGCCCGCCTCGGCAAAGGAGTCCGCGGTCACCGGGTCGGTGGGCATATAATCGCCGTCCAAAACCGGCTCCCATTCCATGCTGTAGCCCGCGCCCAAAGCGGCGGGTATCTTAAACTCCTGCGCCGTCTGGGCAAGAGCCGCGTTGCCGGCCTCGTTGAGCCTGTCATAATCAACGGTTTGCAGCTCCTCGATACGGTCGGGGGTTATGCCGAGCTCGCCGAGCATCAGCTCGGTGACTCTGCGGCTGGCCTCAAGGGAGGTGAACACCGGGCCGACTGTCTCGGTGGCGCCGCTTTCGACGATGCCTTTATCGAACAGACCCTTTGCCTCGGGCGCGGTCATCAGGGCCAGCACCTTGGCGCCGCCGCCCGACTCGCCAAAAACGGTCACGTTGTCCGGATCGCCGCCGAACTGTTCGATATTGTCCCTTATCCACTTAAGGGCGTCAACTATGTCGGCGATGCCCACGTTGGCGGAATATTTATACTTGTCGCCGTAGGCCGAAAGGTCAAGATGGCCCATGAGGTTCAGCCTGTGATTGACCGAAACCACGACCACGTCGCCTTTACGGCTGAGGTTTTCGCCGTCAGTGGTGGTTTCGTTGGCCGTGCCGGAGGAAAAGCCGCCTCCGTGGAGCCACACCATAACCGGGCGTTTGCCGCCGTCAGCCAGTGCCGGCGTCCATATATTCAAATTCTGGCAGTTGTTGTCCGTGCCGCCCTGCACCATGCCCTGGGGCGACATTGGCCCGTATTCGAGAGCCGGTCGCACGCCTTCCCACGGGGTCACCTTTTCGGCCGGAACGAAGCGCTCCTTCGCCTCGGCGTAGGGAACGCCGAGATATGTATATATGCCGTTTCTGATCTCGCCCTGCACAAGCCCCGCCTCGGTTTTTGCCACGGCGGACTGTTCGGTCGGGGCAACGGGGCCGCTTTCCCATGTCACGGCGTCGCTGCCGGGATTTCCGTTCACGGCTATGAAGGCAATCCCGCTTCCGCCGGCGGTTATTGAGTGAATTGCTCCGGGCTGAACGGTCAAAATGTCACCGGGCTTAAGCTCCTTTGTCTCGCCGTTTTCCGTGTAGCTGCCGCCGCCATTTGTGACGGCTATTATCTGACCGCCCTGATGGCTGTGGGGGCTTACCGACGCGCCGGCTTCAAGGGTGTAATTGTCCACCTCCGGGCAGTTCCAGATGTTTTCATATTCCACAAGGGTGTTTTTATAGGCCGCGCCGTTAAGGCCCTGTGAAGTGTAAGCCTCGCCACGGGGGAACACGGTGTTTCTCACTTCGGCGGTTCTGCCGGAGGCCTCCGCCTCGGCGACGTAGGTTTGGTATTCCTCGTCGCCGACCTTTTCGTACCAGTTGGTGGTACCAGCGCCCGGATTGGTGCTCAGCGCAATATGGGCAAACCAACTGTCATCGGCGGCGGCGTGAATGTGCTTCTGCCCCGGAGCTATCATTATAACGTCGCCGGGGAGCATATACCGTGCCGGTTCTCCCTCGGCCTTGAATATCCCTCTTCCCTCGGTCACAAGGAGTATCTGACCGCCGTCATGGCTGTGCCAGTCAGTCCTTGTGCATGGCTCGAAGGTCACCAGCCCGAAGGAGGGTATCTTCATTGTTTCGTCATAGCCGGTCATGAAATTCAGATATGACACGCCGGTGAAGTTGGGAACGGGATTTACCATTCCTCTGGGGAAAACGTAATCTATCGTGTCCGCGTCGATTACGGTCACGGTTTGGGTCTCTCCGTTCCACAGCACCGTAAAGCCGAAGCTCTCGGCGATGAAGCGGATGGGCAGCATAGTGCGTCCGTTTACTACGACGGGGGCAACGTCAAGGGTGCGTTCCTCGCCGTTAAGTAATGCGGCGGCCGAGTCTACCGTGAGCTTGATTTCGGTTCCGTTATAGGTAAGTGTCGCAGTACGGGACGCGTCGTCCCAGCTTACGCTGCCGCCGATGGCCTCCACGAAGGCCCGGACAGGCAGCAGGGTGCGTCCGTTTGTCACCATGGGTACGGTGCCCTCAGCGTCGATGGGAGCTTCTGCGCCGTTCACGGTCATGGTGGGACTTCCTATTGTCATGGTGACAACGGTCTTTTCCGGCTCGGGCAAATCGGCAAGGGCGGAATTTATCGCGCTCATGATGTTCAGCGTCCGGGGGAAGCCGTTGTACGGCGTGGCCAGCAGAGCCGCCGCCAACATTCTGTCGCCGCTGTTTCCGGCGCTTATGCCCTCGGCCACCTTGGCGGGGACTTCGGCCTCCCGTCCGCCCTCAGCGGCAATTACCGCAAGGTCGATGAGGTTTTGCAGGGCTTTGTTATCGGAGGTTGGGGCGGCGGTTCCGTTTATTGCCGCTATCGTCGCCTCCGTGACGAGGCTTTGAGCCTGTCCGTCCAGATTGGCAGCTATGAAGCCGTCCGCGTCGTCGGTCCTGTAATGCTCCATTGTGGCCAAAAGCTCGGCGCTGTCGCTTTCGTAGTCAAGGGTTATAGGTGTTTTTGCCTCCGGCTCCGGCTTCACATTCTCCGCTGCCGCGCCGGGCACGGTATCTATCACACTCAGAGCCTGAGCGGTCTTTTCCGGGCCGTTCACGTCCTCATTGGCAAGGATGGCCGCCCGAAGCATATCGGGTGAGTGTCCGACGCCGTAATTTCCGTTGGCGTGACCCATGAGCTGCCCCTGACAGTTGCCGTCGGCGACTATGGTGCAGAAGGTCAGAAACTCACGGTCGTAAAGGCTGAGGCCGGTGCGATTGTAGAAGTCGCCGAAGCATATTCCCGAAAGGTACAGGGTTTGCAGCTTCATGGCGGGAGCCATGCCCTCGGTTATTGTGCCTATCTGCGGCCCAAAGAGGAAACGCTGCACCGTCAGGCCGTCATTGTAGCGGTTTTCCTCATTTGAGGTTATCCGTGTCCTGTAAGCCGTGTCGGCGCCCAAGGTCTCAAGTGCCGCGTCCGCCGCGTCAAGGGCGCCCGCCGCCCGGGTGTAGCCGCAGTAGGCCGCGCTGTGATATATGGCCTCCTTTATCTCAACGGGCGTGAGGCCGTCATTGAGAGCGGCCTCCACTTCACCGGCGATTTTGTCATACACCATGTTTGCACTGAGGGTCACGAGGGTCGACAGATGCCTGTGTCTGGCGTCCAAATTTTCACTTATGAAACTCTCCTTTTCGGCGGCGCTCATGTTCTGTTCTCCCGCCGCACCGCAGGTGGCCGAGCAAATCAAAAGGGCCGCCGCCGTAAGAATTGAAATAAGCTTTTTCATTTTTAATTCCTCCTTAACATCCACAAAATAATATCCTGTTGGTTTGCGGCGATGCCTCCGCCGCCATGGTAGCTGTATATGCCCAGATCGTTGAAGAACTCATCGTCCCGCACGTCAAGAACCAGCAGCCCGTCGATTTCCTCATCCGTCATGCCCTCGGCGGCGTAGGCCTCCCGAAGAGAAGCGTATGCCCGGCGGGCCTGAGCCGAGCCGTAGTATTCGTCGTTCTCCGCTATGAAGATATACACCGGCAGCCGCGCGGAGGCCGCGTTTTCAAAGCCGCCGTCCCACTGGGACGAGATATGCAGGTAAGCCGCGAACAGCTCCGGTCTCATGTCAACCGCCCTCGAAAGGGTCTCTCCTCCGGCGGAAAAGCCCGCCGCGTATATCCGCTTTGGGTCGACGGGGAAGTTTTCCACAAAATAGTCGGCAAGCTCGACAGTCTGACGGGCCGATTTCGCGCCCCAGTCGGTGAGGCTGGGCGAAACCACGATGAAGTCTCCTCCCAGCTCGGTCCACGCGGCCGCGTTGCCCTCGGCGTAACGGTTCTCCGTAAGGGGCGTCGTCTCAATGGTATTGAACAGATTGCTCCAGCCGGGCAGGGTCATCAGCATGGGATAGGTTTTGCTTTCGTCGTACCCCGCCGGAAGAATGTAGGTGTAGTGGATATTGCCGTCCGCTCCGGCGAGTACATTGTTGAGGTGAGTTTCCCGTTCGCCGCCGAAACGCAGGGTTTTCGCCGCGGTCAGTGGTCTGAGCGCCCCTTTCTCCCACAGGAACAGCTTTAGCGTGCCTCCGCCACCGGCGTTTATCGTGCCCTCCGGTTTATTTATGTTCACGTCCGCCAGAGTCCCGCCGCCGTCGTAAAAGGCGACTATGATGTCGGCGCTGTCGGGGTTCCCTTTTATGTCGAGGGAGTATGTCAGCTCGCCGCCGCGCAGCTCCGCCGAGGCAAAGTCAGCGGTAAGCTCCCCGCCGTTTTCAGCGAAAACCCCGCTCAGCCAGCGGTCAAAATCATCTCCCCAGCCGCCGCCCGAGGCAAAGCCGTGGTACAGACCCTCAAGCATATTAGTTTCGACAGGTATACCCGCCTCACGGAGGGCGACAATGTGATTTTCGATCTGACCTCGGAACACCTCGTTGCTGCCATAGCAAACGTAGGTTGGCGGCAGCTCGGCCTCCCGAAACTTATCAACGTCAAGGGACGCCACGCTGAGCCTGCCGTAAAATGAGTAAAACATCCCTTCCGCGGCCAAGTCGGCGCTCACTTGATCCAGTTCATCGGGGACATAGCCGCTGTCGATGGCGGTTCCGTTCACAAGCCCGTCAAAGTTCATGGCCACTTCTCCGCTCAGGATGCCGCCGGCGCTGAAGCCGATTGACGCTATATCCCGGGGGTCGATGCCGTAGATGTCGGCGTGTTTCCGCACGAACCTTATGCCTCTTGCCAAATCGAGGGCGCCCTCCTCCTGGGTATAGGGACGGAGCCGGTAATTGACGACAAAGCACTGATAGCCGTAACGGTTGAGCATTCTCGCCACCGGAGCGCCTTCATTGTCGCCGCGGAACATGAAAACCCCGCCCGGATTTATCATCACGGCGCCCTTTATCTGCGTACCCTCGTCCGCCGGATAAAAAATCATATTCGGCCGGAACTCGGGCGGATCAAAGTAATTGCCGTTGTTGACGGTATAGCTTGTGGTGGCCGGGGCATTTCCCTCGTCCCAAAAATAAATGGTCTGAGTCCGTCCGGCGTCGGGAATAAAGCTCGAAGCGTTGCCGCTGTCGTTTTCCGCCGCGCTGCACGCCGACGCAGCCAGCACGACAGCCAGCCCCAGAACCATTCCGATAATATTTTTCATCATTCCACATCCTTCCTTGAAAACTTTACCTAATCATATTTTACAACAGCTTATCAAAAAAGGGAAGTTCAAAAAAGTTTATACGGTTAAACCAAAAGGTTGAAGCCGGGGCGATATTTATTCAGCGTTTACTTAATTTGACGGTGCAGCCTCTACCGTAAAATTATATGGATTATTACCGGAACAGCCGCACGAACAATCAAAAACCCGCCCACGCAAGCGCACGGCTTGTGATGAGCGGGAGTGATAAAGCGATCTGATTTACGGCATCGAACGGTCAGTTGCCGCTGCTATTCGCCTCCAATGTAAACCAAAAGATACTGCCCTTGCCGGCCTCGCTGTCCACGCCAAACCTTGCGTTATGCGCGGATAAAATTTCTTTGGAGATAGCGAGGCCAAGCCCGGAGCCCGTTTTATTCCGCTGTTGCTGCTTTCTGGTGAAATACCGTTCCCAGATATAGGGCAAATCCGCTTTATCGATGCCCTCGCCGAAATCCTGCACAGAGAATCGTATCGTATCGTCTATACGTTTCACGCAGACGCGGATTTTTTGTCCGGAAGCGGAATGGGTCAGCGCGTTATCAATAAAGTTATACATCACCCTGGTGATACTGTTTTCGTCACAGCAGGCAAACAGGTTTTCCGTAATTTCCGTGTCTATTTGAAGCCCGTTTTTTGTACACAGAGGCAGAAAGCCGGCGGCTGTTCTTTCCGCAAGGGCGCTCACATTCACCTTTGTCTTGTGAAGCTCCGGTCCGCCGGACTGTATGGCCGAATAATCCAGTATTTCGTTCACCAGAGCGGAAAGGCGGTCGCTTTCTTTTATGATAACGGCGAGGTCGTTTTCCCGACTTTTCTCTTCTTCCCACGAAAAGTCGCGCACCATTTCCGCATATCCCTTTATCATCGTAAGGGGCGTTCGCAAATCATGAGAAATGTTTGCAAAAAACTCCCGGCGAATATTTTCGGCTTTCCACAGATTGTCGGATGCCTGGGTCAATGTGTCCGCCAATTCATCTATTTCACGGCAGAACCCATTTTCAAAGACAAGCTCTCCCGGAGCGGCTCCAATCCGTTTGGCATACGAAGTGATGGACTTGATAGGCGACGCGAATTTACGGGCAATGAAATACGCAATCAAAAATCCGAGAAGCAGCGAAAAAAGCGTGACCCAAATCAGCTGCACCCGCAGCACGCTGATGGCGCCGCTGACGCTGCCCAGCGCCTTACTGATGTAGAGCGCCGCCTCTGTCCCGTCAAAGGTCAGCCGCGCTCCATAGATAAACGTGTCGCTGTCGTTTTCCAAATAGGAAACTGTGCCGTCGCTTTCGTTAAGACGGCGCAAAAAATCGCCGTACCCCTCCGGCAGATTGCGAAACGCACCTTTTTGCCAATTCAGTTCCTCGCCCTTATGATAAGGATTTTCATTGATTTCTTCACTGTACGCGTGGTTTTGTCTTTGCTCATGATAGGTGTGTTCGTCCCCGCTGTACAAAACCGTACCGTTTAAATCGGTAACAAAAACCAAAAGAGCGTTTTGATAGGCAAGACTGTTCAATTCTTCCACAATCACATCGGTGTTCCGCGCTAATATGATTGAATTGGCGGCGCTTCTAATTCTGTTCATGGTCATTCTGTTGTAAAAGCCCTGCAAAAAGATTGTTTGCAGTACCCAGAGCACGCCGAAGATGATAGCTGTAAACAATACAAAATACAGCCATAGCTTTCGGCCAAAGGATTTAGACTTCAAATTTATATCCCACCCCTCGTACGGTTTTGATATAATCCCGACAATCTCCCAATTTGTTCCGCAGATGTTTGATTTGCCAGTCCACCGTCCGGTCCTCTCCAAAATAATCGTAGCCCCAAACGGCGTTTAAAATGTTGTCTCTGGAAGCGCCATGCCGCTGTGTTCGGCAAGATAAAGCAACACGTCAAATTCCTTTGCGGTGAGCTCAATTTCCGCTCCGTCTATATAAACGCCGCGCCCCGGCAGATCAATCTCAATCCGGCCGAAGCCCCGTCTGTCTGTCCGGGGAGACTGCTTCCCATGACGAGATACAATGACCTCAACGCGCGCCATCAGTTCTTTTGGAGAAAACGACTTGACGACGTAGTCATCTGCCCCTACTTCAAAACCGAACAGCTTATCATATTCCTCGCCGCGGGCAGACAGCATCAGAATAGGAATATCTTTTATCTTTTTGATTTCCTTGCTGGCCTTAAAACCGTCCATTTCCGGCATCATTACGTCCATGATGATAATATCAAAATCGTTCTCCCGGCACAGCTGTACGGCCTCGAGTCCGGTAGTCACGGTCATCACTTCATAGCCATCACGTTCGGCATACCGCCTGATCAATTCATGAATGTCGCGTTCGTCATCCGCGACTAAAATCCTCGCCATCGTTCGCCGCATCCTGTTTTTCTATACTCTCATTATACAGCAAATCGGACCGTTTTGCAAGAAATAATTTAGGGGCGCGGCCACGGCCGCGCCCCGGTTAGCGTATCGAAATTAAACTTCCGCGCTTACATCTTCATCGTCCTCAAACTGGGCAAAATGCTGATGCCTTTCCGAAGGGGACATTTCAGATATGTCGCTGTATCTCGCGCTGATTCTTTCGTGCTTGGCCTTCGCCTCGGCTTTGATTGCATCAAATTCCTCCTGGGTAATCTCGCCGGCCGCAAGGCGTTCTTCCGCGTTTTCAGTCAGATAGCCTTCCCGTACTTTGTCGGCGCCATTTCGATAACTGTACCCGGTTGTGTCAATTTCTTTTTCCTCCGAGGTAAATCCGCTCTGTGCCATCTTCTCCTTGCCGATGTTGTAGCTGTAATTATCATCTGCCGCAAATACGCCAACTGCGCTGCAGACCATGATAACCGCCGCCACCGTCATACCGAGTAATGCCTTTGCTTTCATAAAAAACACTCCTTAAAATTTTTATTTAGAACCCTTTTCGGTTTCTATGACTTTATTATACATCGTGTTTTAGGAAAGAAAATGGGATTTATGTGGAATGTTTGTGGAAAAATATTATACAAAAACAAATTGCTGTTGAGTGTGATATGTAACGAATATCTTGCTCCAAATCTGGGATAAGGTGATAATCTTATTCGTTTGAGTCTAAGTATTTACCTGCGGATGTACAAAGTCTGTAGACATGAAAGAACAGTTGAGCAATTCCGGCAAAGGGGAAGGTGCGCAATCGTCTCGGCAAACTGCGCCGGCGCCTCGCCTCCCTCGATGGGGAGAAAGCCCTTCCCGCTCACGACCATAAGCCGCGCCTCCTCCAAACCGCCGTATCCCTTGGTATATCCGACGCGCAGGACAAAATCATCTCCCTGAGCGATTTGTTTCGTCTCTTTGCACAGCCGGTCAAAATCCGCCATAAACAAAAGGCTTTGCCGGTAGAAATGCTCTCCGGCGGGCGTCAGAGAAAAATGCCGGTTCTCCCGTTTCAATTGTTTTACTCCCAGCTCCCGCTCCAGGGCTTGAACCTGCTGAGAGATCGCGGACTGCGATATGTAACATTGCTCCGCCGCCTCGCTGAAGCTGCCCAGACGTGAAAGTATTTAATTTGTTTCAACATGGCATTTTCCCCTTTCGATGGGCGTTCGTTGTGATATTTTTACGGGTGTACACAAATATTATAAATGATATGACTGATAAAATCAAGTGCATAAAATACGATGACAGGAAATTATGCAAAACCTTAACCATTTATATTTCCCATAAAGTGTATATATACGACGTTGTTCACCATGCGCTGAAGCGCTGCCCGTTTTCATTTAAATCCTATTTTTACGTTTCTTTACGCTGCTATCCGGTTTAAAAAACGAGCTGTAAAACCTCGCATCCGGGTCATCCATCAGCCAGCCATACTTTTGCATAAATGTCAGTTTTTCGTCGTCGGTTTCAAAGATCACCACGGTCTCGGCGTCTGAAATTATCACCTTGTCCCGGCCGTCGAAAAATTCATCTTTAGGTTTCAGTTGTATTGCCTTAGGGACTCCGTTCTCAATGATATTCCGATATATGACGTCCTTGTTTTTCTTTGACCTGTAGTCACTCCCGACAACGCCGTCAAGCATCCCTTTGTCTAACTTTGTGAGGATGCTGCGCTCCAATTCTGTAAAATTCATATCAATACCTTCTTTCTTTTGATTATGGAAGTGTGTGATATTAAATAATTAATTATGATAGCTGGCGATAAAACGCCATATCAATAGAACGGAACGGCTGTTCACGCCGCTCCGTTTTCGTCTTGATTTCCTATGCGCAGGATACATGGGATTTTATATGGCTCCAACAGCTTGGCCATCTCCTTTCTGAGCCAAAAGACTTTGCTGTTGGTAAAGTTAAACTTATTCCCGGTTCTAAGATTAACAGTGTTCATTGCCCAGTGGATATGTAGATTGTCGGTGTCAGTGTGTACGCCAAACACCAACTGATAGTCCGGGAACAAAGCACAGACGTCATAGCCTATACTAAACGCTCCATTCGGACCTATTTCTTCCTTTACGTCGAAAGACAGTATAAAATGCTCCAGCATCCTGCCGCTGTCCTTCATGTAGTAGTCCCTTACCGTCATCATATAGAACGCCGGACTGTTGAGAAAAACTCCCTGACCTCCTATCAAATTGCCGGTTTTGCCTCCGTTGATAACATAGTTTGTTACGATCCCAATTAAATCTATATCTCTGTATGCTTCGTCAATTATCACAAGGCTTGCCATAGCTGTTCTACTCCTTCTCTGATTTTCATAAAATACTCCATAGAATTTCCCGGAAAACCGTATAAGGCTTGAAATTTATTTATGTTAGTAGTTATATCGGCCAGTATCGGCAGCATTTCATTGTTGGTGGACTTCACACTCTTGTATAATATGTTTTTCTTTACATAGCTGCTGATGCTTAGACCTGAATGCTCAACAAAATCGTCTAATATACTCTTTTCTTCATCCGTAAGATTTACACTTAATCTGTACATTGATATCTACCCCTTTATAAAAGCTTTAATTTTTTTATATTCACTAAATTATCTACTGTAAACCCTTAATTTACTATTTAATCTATATCAGTTTGAGTCTATTTTGAGCCTTTCTTATCTGAAAATTTTAGCAAGAAATGAGAATTTTGCACATTTCTTTATCTTACTGTTATATGCCATTAGTTTTTTAAATTAATCGCGATTTATTGTTTGACGGTGCTCTGACTCTATTATGCACTTAATTGGTAACTCTATATATAATTATCCAACGGAACACTAACATAAGATAAAAAGCTATAGGAGGTAAAAATAAATGCAGCCAGATAATGCAGAGTTGATAACTATAGATGAGATGTGTGAGATGTTAATGATAGGACGCACCACAGCATACAAACTTCTGAGGTCAGGCACCCTCAAGGTTTTTAAGCTGGGCAAGGTGTGGAAGATTCCTAAAGCTTCTGTGATAGAATTAATTAACGAGCGCCGCTATAGTTAGTTAGAGTTTTTTAGTGGGGATTGGCGATTTAGGGCTAGAGTTTTTTGTATTAATATTATTAATAAGAGACGTGACAAAAATATTTTCGTGACAAATCCCATGAAACAGGGGATTTTCGAGTGTGACAAAGTTGCGTTTTATACCCCCAAAAAAGCCTTTTGTTACACCGACGATATGACATTCATCGTAAGATATTCAAACCCTTTGTGGTTAAAAGCTGCAAATTTGACAACGGATAGCTGTTAAATTTACAGAATGATATTGTACGATTTCTTTTGTAAATCCATCAAATTTCAGTTATATAACTAAACCAAAGTGAACTCTGCCATTTTTAGAGGTGGAGTTCACTTTGGTTTTTCGGCGGCGATAAAATCGCCACCGAAACGTTGAATGACGGCGCTGTGCGCCTTATTGAATATAATAGTGGTACGCATGACCTACCCCGATATTATTTCGAGAATAATTCGGGGCTTAGAAAAAACGTAAGGATGAGATGCCACTATGAAAACTTAATAATGTTTAATCAGTATCAAAACGCCCCTGAAACCGTATAGGTTTCAGGGGTCATTTTTTATGAAAGGAAGGAATGAGATGGACAACAGACTGAAAGAGATTGCAGATAATCTCGAAAAAATGAAAATCAAACCGGATGACAGCTTCAGCTTTGGATGTACTATGTGCGGCAAATGCTGCATCAACAGGGAGGATATTTTACTCAATCCCAAGGATATGTATAATATCGCTAAGAAGCTAAACACCACACCCAAGGAGGTAGCCGGAGAGTACTGCGACGCATATAAAAGATAAATTATTTAATAATTTTCTTTGCGGCCTTGATTCGTTTGTCAGTATAAAGTACAACGTCTTTGATCACAAGCTTTTGAACAGCGGAAATCAATGTTTCCATTGTTTCGTAATCCGGTTTGCCGTTTTTTGATGGAAGTGACATTAGGAAATTCGTGTTACGTGAACTCCTTAGCTTTTTACCATAAGAATATTTCCCAGCCAAAGATTTTTGGATTGCAGCAGTGAAAAAAAGCATTGTATTTGATACATATTCAATTTTGTCATTCCAGTAAACACCTGTGTCATCTCCGGCTCCGAAAGCATAGCCTCTGTAAAATGCATTCCCAAATATATCTACTGTTATTGAGTTTGCAGGAAAGGAAGCTACAGGATTTGAAATAAAGTTAACAACGCCTGTATTGGTTGTTCCTGACATAACAAAAGGTATATTTCCTTTCATTTGATCGCCTTTTTTTAGTCGCTGACCTTGTTCTATTCTGTTAAATATATCTTTGTATTTGTATTCGCCCCACTTAACTATATCAAGTTTTACATCGTTTAAAACTTTCTCTTCATCTTCGGACAATTCATAATTGTCCAGTCCGCTTACTATTAGGTAAGCGGACAGCTCCGCTACACGCTCCTCTTCCAGCTCCGCTACACGCTCCTCTTCCAGCTCCGCTACACGCTCCTCTTCCAGCTCCGCTACACGCTCCTCTTCCAGCTCCGCTACAAAGGACTCCATAAAGTTAAAGTCGATCTCATTGTCTTTTATTGGGAGTTGTATCGTGAATGTTTTTATTTTCTCCCACGAACACATATTTTCATACCCAAATTGTCTGTTGATATATCGAAAGGAGCTTGCTAAAAATAAACCTTGATTATCAGTTATAAAAAATTTAGGGACTAACGAAAAAACTCTTGCGTGAGTAACCATTTTATATTTAAATTGCCGATAAAAAGCATTCCCAAACATATCAACAGTTATTGTTCGCTCATTAAAAATTTTAGCCTTAATATTGGTTCTTCCTAAAATTCCGTTGTTAGTCAATCCCGCAGTTATAACATACTCACCTTTGTCATTTATATGTTTTTTCTGTATGTCAAAATCGCCATTTGCGCCTTCAAACAAATCCCCAAGTTTAAATTCGCCCCACTCAACATTCTTTAACTTTTCGTTGAGTGAGGCGTCTATTTTCCCAGGCGGTCGTCCTCGCTGCTCTGATTTTTTAAAAGGTTAGAAACCTCCCACGCAAGGTAATCGCTGACCGTCTTTTTGAAATCCTCTAAAGTCGGCTTTGTGTCAATAGGCGCCGATTGATTCCAGTCCGCGCCGTTTTCGGGATCAACGGCGCCCTCATAATATTCTTTTTCGGTATAGTAGTGAAGCTTGCTCTTTCCAAATCGAACAAGGTCGACCAATTCTGCGTAGCGTTCTTTGGCGTGATCGGTGTCTCTCAGATTTACACGGGCTTTCTTGCGGTTTGGCCTTGTGTAGCCGTCAACAGAGAAATCAATAAATTTGACCGTATCGTCTTTTTTGTGCGCTTCTCCAATACGGAACACATACACGTTGGTCTGCACGCTGGATTTGCCAAGGAACAGGTCGATGGGCATTTTAATACTGGCAAGAAGCGTGCTGTGCTTTAAAATACGTTTATTATATTCAACTGCTTTTCCGCTTCCGGCGGAATTTTGAATAATGATTGCAGCGTAGCCTTTGCTCATCATGGAAAGTGCCTTTTCAACAAAAACCATACCGTTGCCGGGCGCAGAGTATGGCGGATTCAATACAAATGCGTTGGCGGGAAACTTTTCATCGGTTTTCCCAAAACCATAATTGCCGTCAAATTCTTTCAGCGAGTCAGTATTGATAATGTTGGAACTACCATCACCCATTAATATCATGTTAAGTACGGCGAGCATATAGACATCGGGGAGAATTTCCAATCCCAAAAGTTGATTTGCCTTGATCTCTGCAGATTTAATTGCTAATTTATCGGGAGATTTGATTTTTTCCTTTGCGTCATTGAGCATTTCGTTCATCGATGCGACAAGCAGACCGGCAGAGCCGGTTGCAAAGTCCCATACATAAGAATCCATATCCACTCTTGCTAATTTTGCCAAAAGCGTGGCAACATAAAAAGGCGTCAAAACAACATCGTTGAGTTTGTCTTGCGAAAAGCCGAGCCAGTTATACATTTCGTTGAACAGCTTGCCGGTAAAATCGGTACTCAAGCCGATTTTGTAATAAATTCCGAGTTCGTCAATAATTTTGGTAAAAACTCGCTTTAGTTGACTTTCACCATTTTCGACTTTGTTTATGTTTTCAGCTGTAAGAGTGTTTTGAAGTGTTCTGACGATTAGTTCGCGTTTGCCTTGCGGTAGCTTCTTCTCGTTCAAATAAGCAACAATCTTTCTCAGTATAATATCGCCGTCGAGATTTCCCGTTTCGGTGGATGATTTCAATTCAGACTTTTCAAGCGCGGAAACCTTTCCCGGTATGCCTAACGTAGCAATAATGGAAGCCGCCACAAGATAAACCCTGTCTCTTTCGCTCAAACCCTTTTCATTTTGGTAAATGTCGTTATTTAGTTTTACAAGGCTTGCATTGATTTCCTGATCACGTCGTTCTCTAAGTTTTTCAATTTCTTCCGGCGAAAGTTGAAGAAGCTTCACTTTTTCAATAAAAGCGTCAAAATGGCTCTCTTTTAGAAAAGAAAAGTCGGTGAAGTCATCAATTTTTTGGCCTATGCCAAAATTACTCTTGGAAACATAGTATACGCCAATTTCATATTTGAGTTCTTCAAAGTCATCCTTGTATCCTGTCATGCCTATAGCGATAATATCGGTATAGCTGGTATAATGTAAAAGGGCGTTGGCATAGTGAACTGCGCCATTTACAGCAGTTGAACTGAGCATATGTACATTTTTATCCCCTCTTGGTATTATTATGTCACATATTGTATACAGATGTCAATACGTATTGAGATGTATATTGCTTAGTTTTTATGATAAACTTTCACGGTTTTTATCGTAACCCTGTAACCGAAAGCTTTATCGGCGCTTCTGTTTTGAAAACTTGTCATACACTTTTTCTCCATAATAATATGGGACGTTTTTCGAGATATTTTTTGAGGCGCTCTCGAAGAAATTTTTGAATGGATCGAGTTCCAGCACATGATCTCAGATATAAAGGCAGGCGACATTGATATTGATGCCGTGATAGTACGCAAGCTGGACTGTTTTGCCCGTAACCGTTATGATGCGGCTGTTTATCGAGATTTTCTCGCTAAAAGAGGGATAAAGCTAATTTCGGTAACGGAGAATCTGCAAGATAACCCCGAGAGCGTTATTTTACAGTCGGTTATAGAAGGCATGAACGAATACTATGTCCTGAATCTCAAGCGAGAGGTTCGCAAGGGTCTCAAGGAAAATGCCCTTAAGGCCATTCATACCGGCGGTGCGCCTCATCTCGGCTATGATGTTGACCCGGAAACCAAGAAGCTGGTAATAAACCCCACCGAGGCTGAGGCGGTAAAACTGATCTTTAAAATGTATTAACAACGGCTGCGGTTATACCGAAATCATCGACCGGCTTAACGCCGGGGGTTACAAGACCAAGCGGGGTCAGAGCTTTGTTAAAAACAGTATCAATTCCATTTTGAAGAATGAGAAGTACACGGGGCTTTATACTTACAACCTTGTGTCGCCCAAGTATGACGGCAGCGGCAAGGTCAAGCGGTATGCCCGTGCCGAAGGCGACAATCTTATCCAGATACCGAATGCGGTTCCGGCAATTATCGATAAAACAATGTTTGGTGAAATCCAGACTCGCATGGCCGCTCGCAGACATAAGGCCGGAACCTTTAACGCCAAGGAGAACTACCTCCTTTCCGGTAAAATCTTCTGCGGCGAGTGCGGAGCCCCCTATACCGGTAACAAGCGTAAGGCCAGCGGCAACCACCCCCTTTACATATCCTATCGCTGCTCCAAGCGCAACGGCAAGAACAAGTTCTGTAAAAATACCGAAGTTCGCAAGGAATGTGTCGAGAGCATCGTTTTAAGCAAGATATCCTCGGTAATATTCAATGATGCACTTATCCCGAAGCTTTATGAACGGATAAATGCTTATGCGGCCGAAAGGGAAAGCAGCACTCACTCCCAAAAGCTGAGGATAGAAGCCCAGCTAAAAGAACTAAACCGGCAAATAGACAATCTGGTTTCAGTGATTGCAAAAACCGGCTCTCAGGCGGTGCTGGACAGGCTTAACAGCCACGAAAAGGAAAAGGCTCTGTTGGATAACGAACTGGGCCGGATAAATCGGGAGCTGCGGAAAAAGCACATTTCCAGGAACACCATGAAAATTCTTTTTGGCCGGGCAAAGAGCCTGTTTGCCGCGGGAACGTTCGATTCTGAAAAGCAGCTTATCGACCTCTTTGTCGAGAAGGTGGACGTGTACCGGGGCAAAATCGTGATAAAATTGAATATCCTCCCTGACGGAGATCCGCCAAAGGCCCACAAGGACAAAAATCCCTGTGAGCCTTTTGTGTTTAAGTATGAGGTGGATTTGCGGCGAGAAAGTTAAAGCCCACAGCGGGGAGCTGTGGGTTTCTTTTTTCACATCGGTTCAACATTCATTTCTTCACAGAACAGTCCGTAAATATATAGAGCGGACTGCCCGTAAAGGCCGGTCTCGTCATTTGAGAAGTTTTCTCCAGTGGCGGAGGTGTAGAATTTGTCAAGGGCGGTTTCCTCATCCCAACCGAAGCGTTTGTATATCATTTCTAGGATGTTTGGAAGTAAAATCGTCCTAACGGCGGCATGGGACGGTGTATCCTTGGCGTTATGCTCAAGGTTTTTCTCTCCCAAATAATCTTCGCAAAAGCTGACCATATATTCCATTCCCATGCCGTGCAGATCCTCATAGTCCGAGCGGAGCAAGTCAAGAAGTCCTTCGTCCTTGAACTGGCGGTACACCTGACAGCTTTCCCTGTTTTTCTTGTCGGCATAATTTTCTATGCAAAAAATTTCAAATGACAGTTTGCTCATGATAGGAACACCTCGGCTTTTGTGTGGCAATATTTATTCTGTTCCAAATAACAAAAAACCCAAGCCCTCTGGCTTGGGTTCTGCCAATCCCTCGCGCGAGAGACTGAATGGCGGAGAAGGAGAGATTCGAATTATACGAAGCAAAACATTTCAGTACAATTCCGATAAAACCTCAATCCGCTAAAACCGCTTTATACCGGGCTTTTTTGAAAATATGATAAAATATGTTCAATCGTCTTTGGGGTAAAAGTTGGGGTCAAATTTGCGCCCGTTGGGGTCAAAATTGGGGTCAATTCCGAGGCCGTGAACAGTTCGATTTTTTCGAGCGGTTCACACCACGGGCAACCGGCACAATTTAATTATACTCCGCCCGCTGTCAGAAGTCAAGAGGTTTTTGGAAAAGCAGACACACCCCCTCAAACACTCCAGAATGGCCTATAAGCGATTTTTATGCTTTAGACATAAAACTACACACTCCGAGAGAGAAAAAACTTGACAGCGGGGCCGCTGTGCGTTCAGAAGGCCAAGAGCGGGGCATTGTCTCGCGCGCGTTATCGTGTGAGCTTAAATGGCGTCCTTGAGGATATACAAAAGCGGTCAGTCCGAAAGCCGGCCGCTCTGTGTCAGTCCCAGTTTATATCCTCGAAGCTCACGGTCTCGGGGTCATTTTCGGCTTCCTCAAGCCGTGCCCGCTCCGCCGGGGTCAGCTTGGTAAAGTCCGGGTCCCATGCAAGCACCAGCTTTTTAACCAGCTCATAGGCAAGATTTACGTCGCTGTCCGGAAGCACGTCGAGCATTTCAGCTATTTCCGCTGTCTTTGCAGTCATTTTTCACACCTCACTTATAAATATCTCCTCTGGGGCCTATATCAAGTATGAGCAGAATTTCAAGACTGCCGTCATCCTCAAATCTGAATAATACTCTGTATTGCCTACCCTTAGCCTCATAGTACCGTCTTTACCTCCCTCCATGGGCTTTATATCGCCCTCGGGAGTTTTTTTCGTCAAGCCCTCTATAGCTGCCTTTATACGTTCTTTTGTCGGTCTGTCCATGGAGTTAAGAGCCTTGACAGCGGGCTTTTTAAATTCTATTTTCATCGGCGTCATCTCCCTATATCCCGGTATAAGCTTAAGCGGCAATATCCCGAAAGCCCGCTGTCCCTATGCCGCATATATGGGCACCGTCCTTTCGGGGGATATGAGAGCGCCGGGGGCGATGGGCGCGTGGATAATGTCAACCTCGGTATTCAAAATGTCCTCGAGCATGAGCCGGAGCTGCGAAAGCACAATAAGCGATACGGCGGGAGTGTCGAACTCCACAAGCAGATCGACGTCGCTCCGCTCACCGGCCCGCCCTTCGGCATAAGAGCCGAACAGCTCCACGGACTTTATGGGAAATTCCAATGCCGCAATCCTGGCGGCGTCTGTTATCTGTTCCAGCGTCAGCATATACTCACTCCGTTTCGTCAAGGTTTAGTCTTTGTCATGTCGGCCTTAAAACAAGTCCGAGTGGGTGCCGGTTCTTGTCAGGTACAAAATCAAATCCTCGTCCACGATCTCATAAATCAACAGCCAATCCGCCGCGATATGGCACTCCCGACAGCCGGTAAAATTGCCGGACAAGGCGTGGTCTCTGTTCTTATCGGGTAACTGTTCTCCCGCCGCCAGCGTCTTAATTACCTCCGTCAGAAGAGAAAGGTCATACCCCCGCTTTTGAATACGCTTTAAGTCTTTTTGAAATTTTGAGGTCGGTTTTATTGCATACATCAGGCGAGCAGCTCCCTCATCATTTCGTCAACATCGGTATACGTCTTACCGAGAGCCGGATTTTCCTTCATCTGCTGAACCTCGCGAATTGCCTCCTGTGTCTCCTCGTTTGGCTCGTCGAGAGTAACGGCAAAGGGCAAGCCCCTGCATACAAGCGCCTGACGGAAGAAAAGCCCGGTCGCCGTGCTTAAGTCAAGTCCCAGCTCCTCAAACAGAGCGGCGGCCTTAGCCTGAAGCTCCGGCTCAATGGCGATAGTCAAGTTTTCTTTAACGTTCATAATATCTCACTCCCTCACAGCTCTATCTTTTCGCCCGTGTCGGCCTCGTACTGGGCCTGTATGGCGTCTTTTATATAGCCGTTGATACTTTTCCCTTTGTCCACAGCGGCGGCCTGTATGGCCTCCTTGCGGCCTTTTAAGACGGTCAGGTTGATACGGTCATATGCTTTCGAGTTGTATCTGTTTTTTGCCGCCGTTGATACTTTTCCCATGATATACCTCCTAAAATAATACTTTTCCACCTCTAACAGTATTATAACACAAAAACAATAGTTGCACAAGTATAAAAGTGCACAAATATACTTGCGTAAGTTTGTATATCTTGCATATTGATATACTTGCGCAACTATGTTATAATAATCTCAGAGGTTGAGGAAAGCAACCGGAAAACGAAAGGAGAAAAACATCATGACAAACACCGAAATGCAAGGCAAGGTAAAGGAGCTCAGGGAGCTCAAGAGGATGGCGGAGGAGGTAGCCGCCGAGATTACCACGCTGGAGGACGAAATCAAGGCGGAGCTCACGGCCCGCTGTATGGAGGAGGTAATCGCCGGGGATTACAAAATCCGGTGGACTACCGTAACGAGCAGCCGCTTTGACAGCGGGAGCTTCAAAAAGGCCCTGCCCGACCTGTACGCCCGGTACTGCAAGGCCGCCACAAGCTGCCGCTTCAGCGTGGCATAAACAAAAATGACGCTTGTGGAGCAATCACAAGCGCCAAGTACCACTAACCACCATGACAATTGACAGCGGGTACAGCTTAATTATACTCCGCCCGCTGTCGGTTGTCAAGAGATTTTTGAAAGGATTGATTGAAAAAATGCCGCTGTGGAAAAGTCTTTATTGTGAGGCCATGGAAAGGCCCTTAGCTGAAAACCCGTTGGAAAACCAAGAAACAAGGGAAGCCTATGACAACGCCTACAAGGCCATTGTAGAGCCGTTGCGATGTATTCTTTGCCGCCGATGAGCTCCTTGTGGCCGCCGTGAGCGTTCATGGGGAGGCAGGCTTTAAGGCGGGGTTTTATGCCGCTGTGGAGCTGTTGACTAAAATGGGAGGCAAGTAAAGCCCGTGACGGTGGAGCGGTATATGATACATAAGCGCGGCTTTGGCGGGCCGCGCTTTTTTAGTGTCCAAAGCGTCCAAAGTGTCCGATAATGGGCCCGGTTTGTGGAAAAAAGTCAACAAATGTCAACATTCTCTCAACATTCCTCAAGAAGCCGCTTGCGGCCTTTTTTACTTTCACGGTTTTTTACGGTTTTTGTCAGGTTTAAATGGGTTTGGGGGGCCTTTTGTTTTTGTTCCACAGCGGGGCGAGTTCCCCTTCTCTCCATGAGCTGCCCCCTTTTTCCGTGATGTGCGCTTTATTTGGCAAGCATGGAAGCAAAAGTCCTTTTCGCGGCGTCGCCCTCCGCGGCCCTGAGACTTCCGCCCCGAATATTTACGGGAGTACAGCGGGCCAGCCGGTCATAAATGCGCTTGCGTTCTATGACGGCGGGATTTTTAATGTCATTGGGGGAGAGGTTTGTTGTTACGACAATGGGCTTTTTGTCGGTGTACCTTGCGTCAATAACGGCAAACAATGCCTCGTTTGCGGCCTCTGTATTTTTTTCCGCGCCTATGTCGTCCAAAACAAGTAAATCACAGCCTCGGAGGCGGTCTATAATATTCGCCCTGTCCCGGCCGTAATTCGCGCTCATAGCGTAAATCAGATCGGTGGTTTTTGTGAAGATCGCCTTGTGACCGCTGTCAATAACGGCATTGGCAACGCAACAGGCGTAAAAGGTTTTGCCGCTGCCGACATTGCCGGTAAGTAAAAGCCCGATTCCCTCGGCCGCCACTCTTTCAAATTTTTCGGCGTATTTCTTACACAGTTTGCTCGCCGTTACGTCGTGGCCGTTGTCCACGGCAAAGGTCATACCCCGTAGGGCGGGCTCTTTTATGCCACGCTCACGGTTTCGCTCATTTTTTTCCCTTAGCGCCGCCTCCTTTTCGGCGGCGGCTCTCCTCTGATTTTCTTCCGTGCGGCATTTACAGTCAATTGTCACGGGCTCGCTTACGCCCTCGGCCCATTGCTGCCTTGCCGTGCGGCATTTGCCGCAATACCAAAGGCCTTCCCGCTTGTAATCTCCCTCGTCGGGCTCAAATTTCAAAGCCCAGGGAAGAAAGATTTTATAAATTTCATCCATGCTCATGTTTGGCGTGTCCGTCATAAACTCAGCCTCCTTGTTTTTTCCTCCTCAAATTTAAGTCCCTCCGCGTACTTAAACCACTCCTCGGCCGTAGGCGCCCCGCTGTAATCCTTTTCAACGCCGTGAGGGTCGTTAACCGCTGTCTGCCTGTTATCCTTCTCCCAGTTGCGAACGGCGGCTTTCCAGTCCTTCATAGGCGACTTACCGACAAGCCAGCCCTTGGAAGCGTAAAAGTTACAAAAGCGCTCCGGGTCTACGTTGTTACGGCGTTCATCACAATAAGCCCTCACATCATCAAGAGAGGGGGGAGTGAATTTGCCTGGTTTTCCCCTCGCGCTCCCCTTTCCTACACTCACCTTATCTATTCTTGTCTTATCTAATCTATACTGAGTATCCATTTCGTGTACATCTTGTACACAGTCTGTATACAAAACGGATACAGACTCAGTTATTCCGTTGTCGGATTGCTCATACTGTCCATTATCATTTTTTACAAGCAGGGAATATTCCGCTTGATGGATCGTCTCATGATACCGATCTTTGGCGATGTAATTGTTGATTTTCCAGTGAGTTACAACAATAACTCCGCTGTCAAAGGCTATGATAAAGCCCTTTGATGCCAATAGCCGTAAATCGTCAACAGTAGCGCCTACTGCCCTTTGTATCTGCCTGGGATTATTCACAAAGCCGTCGTCGTCCGCCGACATTGAAAGGTGAAAATATAGGGCCTGAGTGGACAGCGGCATATCGACAAAGGTGTCGCTGCTTGTGATCCGCTTGGAAAACATTCGTCTTTCCGCCATGGCCTGGCCTCCTTACACAGCTGACTCAGGCCGGGACATCCATTCAAGCAGTCTGTCCTTGGGCACTATGTACCGCCGGTCTCCCACCCTCACAGCGGGGAAATCCTTGCGGTGGATAAGCTGATAAGCTATCGGCTCGCTTATCCTCATATAGGCCGCCATTTCCGGCACGGTCAGGCAGGCGGGCAATTCGTCAATGTTTGTGTAGTTTTTCATGTGGTTTAACCCCCTTAGTAACTGTTGATTGCTTTAGTTCAAGTTTACTTGCATTATAGCATCCCATTTTTGCCAAGTCAAGTACATAATATCAAATAATTGTATAATTTACTTAAATAAGCATTGACAAATTGAGTATGATGCGGTAAAATATATTTGTAATAGTTGGGAGGTAGTTAAAATGACTGAATTAAAATTCGGTGAGCGGATAAAGCGTATACGTGCGACGCAAAAACTGACGCAACAGGCGTTTGCCGATAAAGTCGGAGTGTCAAAAGCAACTGTCAACTCATGGGAAAACAACGGTAAATTTCCCGCTGTTGATACGGCCGCAAAGATTGCGGATGCTTTTGGCGTGTCCCTTGACTGGCTGTGCGGGATTGAGGATAAGGCCGCTCGCAAGATGGAGACATATGGGGATCTGTTTGCGGCGCTGAATGAAATTGTTGTGCGGTTGGGCGATAGTATATTCTCAATGGCGCGCGTCGAAACGGAAACAAATGATTTTACAAGTAGACCTTGGTATGTAGTAAAAGATGGTATTCTTCGTTTTGATGAAGAAGAAATGGGAGTAATTTTTAACGATTGGTCTCAAATACTCGAGTTACACAAAAATAATATTATCAATTCCGCCATGTATAACGCTTGGATAGAAAGCCGCTGTCGGCTTTTGAGTAAATATTCGCTTGACATAACACAATCAAGCAGCTATGAAAAAAGCGTTGCAAATTTGATTTCCGACTGGCAGGCAGGAGAAAATCGAACGGAGGAGCAGCGGAAAGCCGTGCAGGAGCTTATAAGCGCCGCAAATACGGAGGCCCACCATGAGCAAGAGAGCGAATAACATGGTGTATAATAAAAGTGGTCGGGGGAGGTATCAGCACAGAGACTCGTGTTCCCGGGCCCCACGTGGGCGTTGCTGTGCCAACTCTCATTTTTGTATTCGTTCAGCTCACAGCGGCCCGCTGTGGGCCTTTTCTTTTGCCTGTTTTCGGCCTGTAAATGCGCACACTAAAACCCCGTTGGGGTAAAAATTGGGGTCAAAAACCTGTTTTTGGACATGAAAAAAGCCCACAAACCGCTTGGTTGTGGGCTTTTCCTTTGGCGGAGAAGGGGCGAAACCTTTCAATCTCTCGCGTACTTAGTTTTGCCCGCGGTTATGGGCTTTACGGGCTGTGGAAAACTTTTTTTAGAGGTATAAAATCTGAGCCGTTTCCGTTTGTGTTTCAATTATCTTCTAAGCCGGTAAACCCTGTTCCTGTTTCCGCCCTCGACTGATACGATTCCGTCGTCAATGAGCTTTTTCAGTATCTCCCGCGTCCGTCTGGCGGATATGCCCAGCAAGTCGCTGAGTTCCGAAGCCTTTGCGGACGGGTTGTCGGTGAGGTACTCAGTTATGGCCTCCAGTTTATCGGCGGTTTTTATCGGCGGTTTTTTTGCTTTATCGGCGGTTTTTATCGGTGGTTTTTTGTCGGCAGACAATTTTAATGTCAAGGTTATCCTCTCCGGGTTGAAATACTCCCGTATTTCCGGCGCTGGAAACCCAAGTCTGTCCCAAACCATATATATGTTGGGAACGCCGCTGCCAGCCCGCTCACCGATATTTATGAGGTTGAACATTTTGATGAGAGCGGCGTTTCTCGGGTCGGATATGCCGCCGCTCTTTGCGTCTTCTACGTCAATTCTGAAATTACCGGGATTGGTGATGGTTATTTCATCACTGCTTTTTTTAACAACCACCCCGCCATGACCGTAATAATCTGAGTTTATGAGCGCGTTTGCCAAAGCCTCTCTCAGCGCCTGATGCATCGGCGTATCATCTATGTGGTCACCGCCCCTATTTCAGAAAAGATATAAAATTTGCCCATTTGTTTCAAGCTCTATTGACTTTTTGAAATGAGCGGGATAAAATATAACTAAGACAAACGAACAGAAAAACTGTTTTACTATCAGGGCGTCAACTACTGTGACCTTGCGCCCTCGGTCGAGCCGCCTGTGCAAAAAGCCACAAAACAGGCGGTTGTTCGACAAACCGTAATTTAACGAAGGAGTTAATGTTATGAATAATGTTGAACGAAAACAACACGGTTTACCCTATCGCTATGACGATCCCGCGTTACTTGGAGACCAACATATCTATCAGGACAAGATGACAGAGTATAACCGCACTTTGCCTACCCAGACAAAACTTCGTCAAGAACTTCTTCGTGAGGTATTTGCCGAGGTTGGCACAGGGTGTACGGTCGAAACACCTCTCCACGCAAACTGGGGCTGTAAACACGTACATTTGGGCAAAGGAATTTATATCAACTCAAATGTCACATTTGTGGACGATGAGCACATATACATCGGCGACTATTCGATGATATCCCCCAATGTTGTTTTTACAACCTCCGGGCACCCCATTTTGCCCGTTTTGCGCGAGCACCACTACGTTTACAACCTTCCAATTCATATTGGGAAAAATGTTTGGATAGGCTCAGGTTGTCAAATTATGCCGGGCATTAAGATAGGCGATAATTCCGTTATCGGAGCGGGCAGTGTTGTAACGCATGATATTCCCTCAAATACGGTGGCCTTTGGTGTCCCTTGCCAAGTTATTCGTGAAATCGGAGAGAAAGACAGAGAGTTTTACTACAAAGACAGAAAACTTGATGTTTGGGAATAGCAAAACGCCGTCTCGTTGCGATGCAGATGCCGGCATTTTGAATAAGATAAAAAATCCCTCCGGCGCAAGAGGAGGGTTACGCCGGAGGGATTTTATACTAATCCTTAATTAAAATCAGGCACCGAGCGGCGAGAATTTTTCGTGTCAGGCAAGGAAGAGGCCGCAGGCAATACTTTGTGTATTGGCAAGGCCGATGACGACGCATGGCGCGAAAAAGGCCGTCGCGAATGTCTGATTTTAGTTGGGGATTAGTATTATATCAAAGAGGTCCGCGCCTCTTAATTTTTGCGGCCGGTTAAGCCTGAGTCGCGGCGTCCGTCTTGACTCTGCGGAGCGCACCAGACCCGTGCGGTGGAGAGCCACCATTATGGCGGGGATGAGCACAAGCTGGAGAATTATTCCGGGGATAGCATTCAGCACCGCTCCGGCGAGGAAAGCCTGCACCGTGAATGTGTTGCCGCCGATGCCAAGGAGAATAATTTCCGCTATTCCCCAAACTACCCGACCGGCCAGCATGGCGGCGATAAGGCAGCGGTACAACGCCACAACGCACTGCCAGCGTGAATGGCTGTAAAGCAGTCCTATCACAAGGCCGTAGGTCATGAGCTCAAGAGCCATGGCTATGGCGTTGGGGTACATGGGCGGCATACCGAAAATCATCGAGCGCAGCAGGGGCAGGATAAAGCCCACGGCGGCACCGTATTTCCGGCCGCAGATAAGGCCGCAGAGCAGAACGGGGATGTGCATGGGGCTAAGCATATTGCCGATAGTCTGTATCTGCCCGGTCAGGAAGGGCAGCACAAAGCCGATGGCCAAAAACATAGCCGCGAGGGTGAGATTTTTTACCGGTTTTTTCATTGTAATTTCCTCCCTGTTATTTGTATAGATTGTTGGGCAGAGGGGTGCGCTTTTCTAAACAATCAAATCCACCAGCAGCCCCGCCGCCAGCGAGAACACTATCACATAAGCTATGTAGAGAATGAAATTCCTTATCCCCAGCACGATTTTAAGCGCGCCCAGGTTGGTAATCTTCGTGGCTGGGCCGGTCACCATAAATGAGGCCGCCGCGCCCATGCTCATGCCGTTCATGAGCCATTCCTGGAGCAGCGGTATTGTCCCGCCGCCGCAGACGTACAGCGGAACGCCGATGGTCGCAGCCATCAGCACCCCGAAGCCCTCGTTTTTGCCGAAAAGGGCGGCGAAGGCCTCCTGCGGGACATAGCGCTGATAGAGCGCCGTAAGGAATATGCCAAGCAAGAACCACTTGCCCGTGGCCTTGATGTTGCGGCCTATGTTTTTTAGCAGCCGCATAAGCATATTGGGGTCGGTATCCCGGCTGGCCCGCTCGGAAAAGCCCTCGAAGTTGAAGAAGCTCCTGTCCATGAAAAAGAACCGTATCAGCAGACCCGCCACAACTCCGCAGAGGAAGCAGCTCACGAAGCGCACCGTCAGCGCCGTCGGCCCCAGGGCCGCGCTGTAAATGAGGAGCTGAGGATTTAACAACACGCTGCACATCATGAAGGCGGCCAGGTAGTCGTCCCGCAGGCCCTTTTGGGAAAATGAGGCCGCCAGCGGGATTGTCCCGTACATACATAGGGGAGAGGCGATGCCCAGCAGCGCCGCCGGTATAAGTCCGAACAGACCTAAGTGCTTGTCCTGAATGGCGACCACCATTTTATGTATTTTTTCCTTGCCGAACACGGAAATTACCGAGCCCAGCACTATGCCCAGCGCCCAATACGACACAATTTGGCGGAGCTGCACCTCAAAGTAGTACCAAAGGTAGACGAACTCACGGCGAAGTATCGACAGCATTTCTTTGAGGCAGCTCTTTTCTTTTTAGTCTATACTCACAAGATTGTACGTTCTGCTTCCAAGCCCTATTTCCTCGGCGTGCTCGAGGGTGTGGAGGCCGTTGCGGCTTTCTATACGCTGTACCAACGAGGCACCGTCTCCATCTTTTTGGGCATAAATCAAATCAATACACGCCTGATCGAGCGCCACCGGGTCATAGGAGGCCAAAATTCCGATATCGTGCATATCCGGCTCGGCGGGGTTGCCGTCGCAGTCGCAGTCCACGGAAAGGCGGTTCATCACGTTGATATAAACAACCTTATTGTCCATATAATCTACAACAGCACTTGTCGCGTCGCCCATGGATTCAAGGAACTTGTCCTGATCGCCACCCCACGGACTTGTACGGGACTGTCCTGCGCTGTGAATATAGCTTTTCCCCTCGGAAGAACTAATCCCGATTGACATATTCTTGATAGCGCCGCCGAAGCCCGCCATGGCGTGACCCTTGAAGTGGGCCAGCGAGATAAGGCTGTCATAGTTGGCAAGGTGAGCGCCCACATAGTCCTCGGTAATGGTGGACTTGCCGTTTTCCGGCGTGGGTACGGGGATCACGAGGGAACCGTCCTCGTCCATAATGTCAGCGACACCGTTCTTTGATATAGCGTTAAGACCGTGATCCTCTATCACTTGTTTATGCGCTGCTGTTGACGCACGGCTGCCGCCGTAGGCGGTGTTGCACTCAACGATTGTACCGTCTACCTCTTTAACCAAGTCGCCGATAAGCTCCGGACGGAGATAGTTACTGGCCGGCGGTTCGCCCGTAGACATCTTTACCGCAACATTTCCCTCGGCGTTAAAGCCTAATTGTTCGTAAATCTTGACAAGAGCCTCCGGGGTGATGTCGGTTGTCATATAAACTACTGACCCGTTTTCTGTTGTTTCACCTGTGGAGGTCGCAGAAAGAGAAAGACTGTTTACCCATGTACGGATTTCTTTTTCATCAGCCCCCGACGAGAAACGCATACCGTCAAGCCAATTTCCCGTTTTTGCAGCTTCTTCTAACAGTTTGCCGCTGTCGCCTATCCCAGAGCTTAAAGAAGTGCAAAACGGAATAACCGTTTTGCCGGTAAAATCATTTTCCGCAACAAAGCTGCTTGTCGGCCATGCCGCAATACCCCACCAAATCGGATAACCAATGAATACCGTATCATAGGAATTCCAATTCGGAACGGTCGTTTGAGCAAGAGCAACATTCCGATCGTTTGGATTGTCATGTTCACGAGAAACACGGCTGTTTTCATTATTCCAGTTCAAATCTTCACTTGTGTACGGCTCCGCAGGTTCAATCCGAAATACGTCTGCGCCTGCTTCATTCGCAATGATATTTGCGACTCTGTGCGTGTTGTCCGTTGCAGAATAGTAAACAACAAGAGTTTTGTTCTGTCCTGTCATACTCGGCTCCGCATTTTTTGCCGGAACGGTTATTGTGACTGTTTGGGTATCTTCGTCCCAGCCTACATCAAAATGAAAACTCTCTGCAATAAACCGAATGGGAAGCATCGTGCGGTCATTCATTGCCACAGGTGATACGTCAAGTGTTTGCGGTTCATCATTCAGATAAGCAGTTTTACTGTTGATTATCAAACGAATTACATCGCCGCCGTATGTAAGGGTCGCTGTTTGTGTTTCCTCGTCCCATGCTACGCTGCCTCCGACCGCTTCGATAATGCTACGGACGGGAAGTAAGGTGCGACCTTCCTCTGTGAGAATCGGTACAGTTCCCCGGCCGGGGTCAATCTCTGTTGCCTGTTCCCCGATAAACATAGTTGGATTGCCAATTTGCAGGGTGATAATCGTATCGTCTTGCAGGGTGATAATTGCATCGTCCCCTGCGGCGTTGACTTCCATTATCCGCGGCTTTTTCCAAATTGCGGCTACTGCAAATACGCTGCAAATCACAGCAACCGAAAGGATAAAAGCTAATACTTTTTTGAAATTGCCTGTTTTTCCCACGATAGATACCTCCTGTTTTGTTTTTATTTTCTAACTATATCTTTCAATCAATACGACGCAAACTACAGATTTATCAAGCGCCGCTCCCTGTTCCGGGGGCGGGTAAGTTCAAACCTGACAGCCAATTTTTCACAGCAGATTCCGCTTCACTTCTGGAATTTTGAGCCGTCGCACCCCTAACGGCAAGCCCGCGTGGTACAGTCGCATTGGGAAGTAAATTCTCGATGTTTCTTTGTGTGCTGCCCTGACCGCTGCCCTCGTGGGTATTAAAGGGGACAACCGTTTTTCCGCTAAAATCATAGCTTTCCAAAAAGTGATACACAATTTTCGGCATATCACCATTCCAGATAGGGTAGCCGATAAATACTACGTCATAGTCTTGCATATTCACAGCCGTGTCCGCAATTTCCGGGCGTGCATTTTCGGCAGCTTCTCTCTGCGCAACCGCAAGCATTTCCTGATAGTCCGAGGGATATGGCGTAACAGGCTTGATTTCAAACAGGTCGCCGCCGGTCTGCTCCGCAATCATCTGCGCCACAATCGCCGTATTGCCGGTGGTAATCGTCCCGACAGAATAGTTTTCACCTGTGCGGGAAAAATACGCCACCAAAATATTGTTGGAAGGCTCCGGCTGTTCGGCCGGCCGGACGGTTACTGCTGCGCTGAGTGGCCGCATGGCGTTTGTAGCGCTCCACAGAAAGAACTTATCGCCTATGTTCGCTGTTACCTCTGTTGTTCCGTTTTTCGCCTCTAAGAGCTTTACGCCGGTTAAAACCTTGCCTGTAAAGCTGGCTTGCATTAAATTTGCCGCCTCGTCCAGCCCCTCGATTGTCAGTTTTCCGTCCTCGTATGTCATGCTTACGTCATCTGACTGCGCCCCGACTTCCGAAAAGACATAGGAATTATTAGCAGAGCCGGAAAACCCGCCCATGCAGAAGCAAAGAATCAGACTTACGATAAAAAGCGGTAAAAATTTTTTCATAAAATGTTCCTCACTTTCTAATTTATTTTATTCTATCGGGATTTCTTCGCCCGGTTCTATGATAAGCCGATTGGGAGCGTCAAACTGTTCGGCCTTTTCCCGGCTGAACCTCTTGTCCCGAATTACTGGTATCATTGTGATATGGGATATTATGTTTTGCTCCCACCATTGCCGCACAGCGGGCAGCCTCCTCATTGTCCATATTAAATACGCCGTCCGTACAATAAAAAGCATAGTCAATTTTCTTGTCCCGCAATTTTGGCATTTGTTCTGTTGTTGAGGTATCGCCCGTGACATAAACCGATTTTCCGTTTCGGAATGTGAGAACATATCCGACACAGACGGCAACGCCCTTGCAAATACGGCAGTATTCCCTGCGGGCGTTTCCTTGCCCAAACGAAGTTCTGCTCGCCGGAAACTGCTTTGCACTCCTTGCGGAGAAATTTTTGAAGATTTTTTTGCGTGGAGGACGCAGCCTTGCTGGCGCAAGGCAAGGAAGACGAACGGAAAAGAACCTGCAAGGAGCGTCACGGGTTCGACTCTCTTCACTTTGTTACAGAAGATGAACCTTTTTAGCCCATTTTTCCAGCACCTTATCACACTTTTGAACATCATCGCCGTTGATCGCCAGTCCCTCACGTATTTCCGCACCGGGGCACAAAAGAGAAATATCTCTTAAAGAGTTAGAAAAACCGCTGCCGCCGTGTGTGACAATCGGACAAATAATTTTTCCGAAAAAGTCGTAGCTTTCAAAGAACGTAAACATTGCCATTGGCATGGTCGTCCACCAGTTTGGAAAAGCGACGATTACGGTGTCGTAATCGTCCATATTATCCAATTTCGCTTTCAGCTCCGGCCTGATGTTTTTGTCATACTCCTGCTTGGCAACAGCGATTTTCTGCATATGGTCATCGGGATACTTTTTCACTGTATCTATGTAAAACAAGTCGCTGTCAAGCATCGCATGAAGCTTTTTTTGCAACTACCTCAGTGTTGCCGATAGGAAGATTTCTAATGCTTCCGTGTGAATAATTCTGTCCGGCATGAGAAAAATACGCGATAAGTATTTTTGACACTCCAAAGTCCTCCTTACCTGATATTGAGATTGAACCGCCCGCTTTTGAGAGAAGCGATCACGCCGCCGTCTATGAGCAAATCTGTTCCCGTGATAAATCCGGCGTCCGGCCCCAGCAAAAATGCGCCCGCCGCCGCGATCTCGTCCGATGTTCCCGCGCGGCCCACGGCGGAGCAGTCGATCATGTTCTGATAGGTGTTGCCCGGCGAATTGAACTCGTCATAGGCCAATGGCGTCACGATGATGCCGGGGCTTATGGTGTTTATTCTTGCGCCGCGATCCGCCCATGTTGTGGCCGCCGCCGTGCGGACGCGGAGCTGATTCACCCGCTTGGAGACGATATAGGCTGCGCCCGGATTAGGAGTTTTCGAGCCGTCGAGACAAGGGAGGGAGGCGAGTCTATCAGTCGGCGTCATGGCGAGGGCTTCTTCGTCCTCGGCGGTGAGCGCGTGGGGCATATATCCGGTCTGGCTGGAAACGATGAGGCCTGCGCCTCCCCGCGCCATCACTTCACCGAAAGCGTCAATGGCGTAGGAGGTGCCGATCAGGTCGAGCTTGATGATATGTTCCGGACTTGCCTGACTGGGGGACGCACCCGCCGTGTGGATATAGTACATTACCGGACCGAGAGAGGCGGCCTTTTCCGCGAATGCCCTTATGGACTGCTCATCACAGGCGTCCACTATCTGCGTTTCCACATCGTATCCTCCGTAGGTGAACTCACGGGAAACCCGCTCCAGCGCCTTCTCGCTGATGTCACCCAGCAAAATCTTTTTGCCCGCGGCAATGCGGCGGACAATGGCGCACCCCATGCTGCCGGCACCCAAAAGAACAACCACTTCTTTGTTTTCGTTTCTGTCAAGAATCATTTTGTTTTCCTCCTTATTTGTTTACGGCGATCCATTCCGCACACTGCTTCAAAAAGTCCGTGATCTTCAAATGCTGCGGGCAGGCGCGCTCACATTGCTTGCAGCCGATACAGTCGGAGGCACGGTGCCCCTCCGGGATAGCAGTATAGCGTTCTTTTGCCTGCGCCGTCTGGCCATTGCCGAGCTGTAGGTTTGCGGCGGCAAAGATGTCGGGAATGGGAATCTGTTTCGGGCAGCCGTCCGTGCAGTAGTGGCAGGCGGTGCAGGGAATCTCTGCGGAATTGCCGAGGATTTTCTGTGCCTCGCGGATGATCCTCTGTTCTTCGGCGTTCAGCGGCTGGAAGTTCTTCATGTAGGAGAGATTATCTTCTATCTGCGCCACGCTGGACATTCCCGAAAGCACCGTGATAATGCCGTCCAGACTTGCGACAAATCTAATCGCCCATGATGCAGGAGATGCGTCCGGCGCGTAGCTTTGGAACAGCTTTTTTACTTCTTTCGGCGGATCGGCCAGCTTGCCGCCCTTCACCGGCTCCATCACGACGATGGATTTGCCGTGCTTTCTTGCCACCTCATAATTGGCGCGGGAGTTCACTTCCGGGTTGTTCCAGTCGGCGTAGTTGATCTGGAGCTGGACGAAATCCACCTCCGGGTGTTCAGTCAAGAGCCTGTCCAGAAGCGCCGGGCCTGCGTGGAAGGAGAACCCGAAGTGCTTAATCAGTCCCTCCGCCTTGCGTTCCTTTACAAAGTCCCAAATGTGGTACTGATCGTACATCGTGTAGTTGTTCTCCATAAAGGCGTGCATCAGATAGTAGTCAAAGTAGCCCGCGCCGGTACGCTCCAGACTCTTGTAGAACTGCTCCTTGGCACTCTTTTCGTCGTGGCACATCAGAAAGGCGTTGAGCTTGGTGGCAAGGGTATACGATTCCCTCGGGTAGCGGTTCACCAGCGCCTTTTTTATGTCTGTCTCCGAGGTGCCATACACAAAGGCGGTGTCAAAGTATGTAAATCCCGCCTCCATAAAGAGATCGACCATCTTTTTGACCTGCTCGATGTCGGTGATTTCTCCGGTCTTAGGGAGACGCATCAAACCGAAGCCCAGCTTCGGCGTTTCTTTGCCAAAGTAACTAAACATTGTTTTTGCCTCCTAAAAATTTTTATTATTCGGCATATCCGTTGTCGGACAGCCATTTTGTTACGCTCTCTTTGGCACTGCCCGGATCGTTCTGCGCGGTGCTGCCGCGAATGGCAAGGCCCTCTCCAATGGTGGAATCCGGGCAAAGCTCGCCGATAGTTCCGTCCGTTCCCGCAAGTCCGCTGCCTCCGTGGGTGCAGAACGGGATAATCGTCTTGCCGGAGAAATCGTAGCTCTGTAAAAAGACCTTGATAATGGTCGGCGTGTCGCCCCACCAAATCGGGTAGCCGAGGAAAATCGTATCGTAATCAACCATATTGTCCACAGTACCCGCAATCTCCGGGGGATTGGTTTCCTCTTTCCGGGAGACGTCCAGAAGCCCGTCATAGGTAGTGGGATATTCCTCGGTGGATTCGATTTTGAAGGTATCCGCACCGGTGGCCTCGACAATCATTTCCGCCACGATCTCGGTGTTTCCCTTTTCAATGATGCCCACCTCGTACTGCTCACCGGCAAGGGAGAAGTAGGCCACAAGGATGTTGCTGCCCGATGCGTCTTTCTCTTCATCCGATGATTGTTCCGGCACGTTCTCAGAGAACGGAGCAGTTTCCTCCGGCTCGCTTTCGGACTGCCGACTGCTTATATTTTCGGGACTTTCCGCCCCGGAAGATTCCGAGTCCGCTGTTCTGCCGCTGCAAGCTGTAACTGCCAAAAGAATGCAGACGCATAGTAGAAATGATAATAATTTTTTCATGGTGTCCTCCTTAAATATTCAATTCTCCAATATGTATTTTACCACCCGCGTCATATAATCTCCACATCATTTACAAGCTAATAGTGGCTTATGCCCCATTTGTGTACAAAATGAGGCATAATATACATGGGTTGACTTTTACTCACAAATGGTTTATAATAGAGGCAGAAACAATTTGAATATCGAGAGGTATCGTTATGAACAACACGGAAAAAGAAGATTTGCGCGTGATTCGCACAAAGGAGGCAATTCGAAAAACCTTTGAAGAAATGATCTGTGAGATGGATTACGAGCGGATTTCCATAAAGGAACTTACGGAACGGGCAAGGATAAACCGTAAAACCTTCTATCTGCATTACAATTCCCTTGACGATCTTTTGCGGGAGCTGCAAAACGAGATGGCGAAGGATTTTATCAAACGTACCCAGGACCTTGAGCGCCCCCGCGATATGGATAAAATCACGCGGGAGTTCTTTTTAGTGAGCGAAGGTGCGGGGCCGCTTCATGAGAAACTGCTGTGCAGCGGCAGCTATAACTATATCAGCCGCCGAATCACAAATGAGATTATGTCGGTGACTTGGGGCGCCGACGGAAAACGGACGAACACTGACCCTTATATTCAGAATATCATAATGACCTTTGTTTCACAAAGCACCATCGAGATATATAAGCAGTGGATTGCCGACGGAAAGAAAATCCCGCTGGAAGAGATAATTTCTTTGACTACAAAGCTGATTTGCAATGGCCTAAACGGCCTTTCTTCCGTATGAGACAGCAGCGTGACGCTGCACCCTGATCGCGTTTCGGAGTCGTTCGGGACGCGACTTTTTATGCTCATAATGGCCGTCTGTCAAAGTATATTTTGTTTCCCCACACAGAAGACAAGGAATTAGTTGTCATAACAGATTCCTTCATTCATTTTTTCACCGGCGAACCGCCGAACACCTCGGAAGTTTTGACTTTATCAAGCTGTGCATCGATATTCGCTGCTTCCTCCGCAGATAGTACAATAGTGCCTGCTTCAAAGTTTTCACGGATTCTCGCCACTTTGCGGGAACCGGGAATCGGCACGATATAGGGCTTCTTATTTATCATCCAAGCAAGGGAGATTTGCGCCGGAGTCGCGTTCTTCTCAGCGGCAAGCCGTCTTACTAAATCCAACAATTCCCGGTTGGCATCGTAGTTTTCTTCCTTATACTGCGGCATGAAATTACGAAAATCGCCCTGTTCAAAGGTTTCGCCCTTCTTAAAGGCATCCGTGAGAAATCCATTGGCGAGGGGGCTGAACGCCACAAACCCCACATTCAGTTCCTCCAGCACTGGGAACAGGCTCTCATGCCACCGCGCCATCATGGAAAGGCGGTTTTGTACCGCCGTGACAGGGCAAACCGCATGGGCGCGGCGAAGGTAGGATTCGTCCGTTTCCGAAATACCCCAATGCAGGATTTTTCCCTCTTTGATGAGATCAGCCATGACGCCGGCTACTTCCTCCGGCTCCACCTTTGGATCAATGCGGTGCTGATAGTACAAATCCACATGATCGGTCTGGAGGCGTTTCAGACTGCCCTCAATAGACTTACGGATGGTTTCCGGCCGGGAATCCGTTACGAGCCCCTCCGGGGAATGGGCGACGCCGCACTTTGTCGCCAGCTTGATCCGGCTGCGGTATGGTTTTAACGCATCGCCGACCAAATCTTCATTGTGGGCGACAGTACCGTCTGCATGGTTGCCGAGATAACATTCCGCCGTATCAAAAAAGGTGTAACCCATTTCCACGGCTTCCGCAATCGCTTTGGCGGCTTCCTTTTCATCCATCGCTTTCCCATAGGCGTGGGTAAAACCCATACAGCCAAGGCCGACAGCGGAAACTTCTAAATCTTTTCCTAAAATTCTGCTTTTCACCGTAATCCTCCTTGATTCTTTATCTTTCAATTTTTCTCTGGCTTTAACGGCCCGTAGAAGTAGCTGGCCGTAGCGCCGCCGTCAATCAGGATCGTGGAGCCGGTGATAAACGCGCCCGCAGGCCCCATCAGAAGCTCGGCCACATTTGCCACCTCGTCTGCCGTACCGGGACGGCCGGCAGGACATTTGGCAAACATATTTTTATAAAAGTCTCCACGCGGGCCGTTAAACTCGTCAATGGCAAGAGGCGTCACAATGATGCCGGGAGCAATGTCATTAAGCCTTGCGCCGCGTTCTCCCCATTTTACGGACTGAGCCATAACGCGCTTTTCGTTGCACCGTTTCGCCATCTGATAGGCGTGGAGGGTATCCCGGATATTTTCCGGCTGGAGCATGGGGAGCGAAAGCAGTTCCTCCGTGGGCGTTGTGGCAAGCTGTTCGTCCTGCTCCGCCGTGAGAGCGGGCATACGCCATCCGCTCTGGCTGGAGATTGTTACGCCAACGCCGCCCTCCGCGATGACTTTACCGACTTCTTCAAGCAGTACCGCCGTCCCGTATAGATCGACCTTCAAAATGGCCTCGATGGGGGCTTGGCTGGGAGATACACCCGCCCCGTTGACAAGCATCTTGATCTCGCCGTACTTCTGTCCCTCGGCAATCAGCGCCAGAATGGACTCGCGGCTGGACAGATCCATTTCCATAGGAACAACGTCAAAGCCCGCGTTATTCATGATTTTGGCGATTGTCTCCGCATTCTCTTTCTTCTTGTCGCCAAAAATGATCTTTTTACCAAAACCGACGCGCCGGGTAATCGCCATGCTGATCTGCCCCGCGCCTGTTACAAGCATAACTTCTTTTTTCATCGTGAAAACCTCCTGTTATTGATTGAAATATTGATTGATTTCTTTCATTCGTTCGCTCTGCCTTGTCTTAAACGGGCAGCGGCTGTCACAGTGACCGCACCCGATACAGGCATCTGCCTTGATGGTTAGCTTATCGTAGTGCTCAGAGGCCATTTTGTCACCGGCCAAAGCCAGATCATAGTATTTGTTTACCAGCCCGATGTCGATTCCCGCAGGACACGGCTGACAATGGTTGCAGTAAACACAGTTCCCCATAGCCGCAGCAGGCGTAAATTTTCCGATTACGGAATAGTCCTTTTCATTTTCCGGCGCGTCGGCAAAGCCTATCAGTTCCTGCAAATCGGTGAGATTTCGTACTCCGGGAACGACTGCAAGCACGCCGGGGCGGTCGAGGGCATACTGGATATACTGGTATCTTGTCATGGCAACGCCGAAAGGCGAGGTTTTTTCGTCCAACAGCTTCCCGCCGTGAAAAGGCTTCATCACCGAAATGCCCACGCCCATCGCCTCGCAGCGGCGGAACAGTGCCGCCCGCTCGGAATTTGTTCCAATGCCAAGCTCGTCGCCCTGCTCCAGATCGTAAGCGGGATTGATGGAAAACATCATCAAATCCGCGGGGATCGTATCAAGCACCCTTTGGGCGACTGACGGCGTGTGTGACGAAAAGCCCAAATGACGCACCTTTCCGGAGGCTTTCAGTTCTTTTATGTAGTCAAGAACGCCAGCAGAAACAAGTTCGTCAAAGTCCTCGTCCTCGTCAACACAATGCAGAAAACCGAAGTCCGCATAATCCGTGCCCAGAGCTTCCATCTCCCAGGCAAAGGTTCGTTTTATCCTGTCCAAATCGCGTGACCAGCCGTACTCGCCTTTCTCGTTGTAGACCGCGCCGAAGTGGAGCTGGAACATCACCTTTTCCCGCTGGCCCGCAATCGCTTTGCCGAAAGGGGCATATACATTCTGCCCACCGGCACAGAGGTCAAAGAAATTGATTCCATGTTCGATTGCGGTTCGGATGATCTGTTCAATCTCCGTATCGGAGCAGTTCTGTATTCCGCCCATACCGAGGCCGAGAACACAAATCCGCTCGCCGCCGTGCGGCAATTTTCTGTATTCCATAATGACGACCTCCTAAACCGATTTTTTTGCCCACGCGGCAACCGTGCTTTCGGACCTTGCGGCATCCGCGCCGTGGACAGCGAGCCCTTTTCCAAAGGACGCGCCCACGCAGATTTTCTTCAGGTCACGCTCGCAGGAGCCGAGGCCGCTGCCCTCATGGGTCATGACGGCCATTACCTTTTTGCCGGCGAAATCCAGCTTTTCAAGCTGGGTGAACACCGCCATCGGGAAAGTTCCCCACCAGCATGGGCCGCAGACGAAGATGTTGTCATAGCCGTCAATGCTGTCAAGGTACTTCTTCAGCTCCGGTCTTGCCTGTTCGCGCAGTTCTTTCTTTGCCTCGTCAATGCAGGCATAATAGTCTACCGCGTATTCCTTTACCGTCTCAATCTGAAACAGGTCGCCGCCCACTGCCTTTTGAATGAACTCCGCCACAGTCTCCGTGTTGCCCTTGGCGATGTTCTTGATACCTCCATTCCAGTAATTTTCTCCTTTGCGAGAGTAGTAGATGATGAGATTCTTAGCCATGATAAATTCCTCCTAAACTTTGTTTTATCTTCCTGTCATTTTTTCCATTTCCGGGGCGTACCG
>CANQRB010000008.1 GCA_947626145.1 uncultured Clostridia bacterium
AAATCAAGGACTTTTGCACCGATACAACGGTAATGTTGAGTTAATAAAAATTTTAGTTTTAGCTTGACATACGGGTGGCGCAGAACGTGGAATTTTATGTCGGGCAACTGCGCCTCATCAAGCAGCTTCTTAAAATGTCGGCGGTAAGAGCGCACATCCATCGAGCCGTTCCCGCTCGACAGCACGAATTCTCCACGGCGCGGTTTATTTTTAAGCTTTTCCGACAAAAATTCGGGGATTGGTATAACTCTGACCGACGAGCGGCTTTTTGGCGGCGTCACCTTTGTTCCGGCATCCGAGCGGGTTTGTGTTCCGTTGACGTGGAGCTGCCGCCTGACAAAATCAATATCGCTCCAACGCAGGGCGCAGAGCTCGCCAATCCGCAGCCCGGTGTATAGGCTTATCAAAATTCCGATGTCGTTGTCATCGTTCAGTACCCTTTCCAAGCGCTTTTGCTCCGTACAAGACAATATGCCGACCTCGGTCTTGGTCTTTTTTTGCAGCCTGACCTTTGACCAAATATTGTTTATATAGCCCTTTTCCTCGGCGGAGATCAACGCGGCTTTAAGAACAGTGAAAACTGCCCTCACCGTTGCCGGTGCAAGCGTCATGGACATAACAAAGTCCTGCAAAGTATCTTTTGTAAGCCTGTTAAGCCGTATTTTTCCGATTTTGGGAATTATTTGATTGTTGATATAGCTCCTGTAAACCGTCCTCGTAGTCTCTCTTATGCCCGGGTCGGTTTCAATCCAGCTTGCAAGCCATTGCGCAACGGTCATGCTTGCGCCCTTGGTTGGCTCCTTCTTAGCGGATTTAGCCTGAGCAAGCTTAGACTTAGTTTCCGCGTAGGTATGGGCGTATACTGAGCCATAGTTAATTTTTCCGTCAACGCCGTAGCTCTTGACATATCGCCCTTCATATCTTCCGTCCTTGCGCTTGTAAATGTTTTCGCCTCGTTTTGACATGGATGTCCCTCCTAATTGACCAAAAACCTGACGGCGAAACAGCAAAAAATTAGTGAAAATCACTTGACAGTTTCCCGCCGTTATGCTATAATCACATTATAGTCGAATTATTGTGCTTTTTGTTCACAATCGTTGAAAATCGCATAACAATGCGAGTCTCAAAGCCAGTCCTTAAATACAAAGTTTAAGGACTGGCTTAATAATTTCAATTAAAAATACCGGGATTGAAAATTGACTTGTTATTCACCTCCGTATTCTATACAGGCTATACTGCGCCGCACAAGCTCCTCCGGGGTATATTGTTTCATCGTGTACTTGAGGCGTTCATCATAATCGGAAAGCTTCGTCTCCCACTGATCTCTGACAAGCTCGTACAGCGTTTTACTGAAATCGTTGTGAAGCCCGATCACCCTCATGGCCTTTATGATATTTGTTCGGTTTTCTATGAGAATTATGGGCATAATATAGCAACCACTGCCGGGTTCCTTAAGAGGGAACTCGTCATATAGGCAGACATTAAATGGCATATCAAAGAGCAGTCTGTCAGCAACATTCACGCAAAGGAATATTATCCCGTTGACGTATGTAAGGCTAAGTTTGAGCTTTCCTCTTTCCACCGCGAGTGCCTCTGCCATTGACACATCAGTAAGACCGATGCTGCACATACACAGGTTTTCGTGTATTTCAAGAACTGCGCCGTCGCAACGCATTACCTTGTCGTAGGGCTTGCCCACCTGATAGCAGGTAAATCCTAATTCTTTATCTCCTTCCATGAGAACCTCCTTAAGCTGCGTATTCATGGGCACCGGCGGCAAGCAAAGCCAGTATGTCAGCGCCAAAGTACTCAATGCAGGTAAATCTGTTAGTGCCGCCTTTGAAATCTCTTGGGCCGGTCGCGGAACGGTAGAGTATCCGCTCGCACCAATGCTTGTCGCGCACGTCGCCGGTGCTGAAATACACATAGCGGTCTGCCGAGCGGCTGTATATAAAGCCGGAAGCATAGAAGTATCCTTTGTTAAATTTCGCCAGTTCACAACCTCCGCTTGCCAGCTGAGCCTTCAGTTCTGCCTTGAGATTGCGCACAAAGCTCGAATAATCCCTACCTGTCATGTTTTCTACAGGCTCAAACTCATATCCGAGCCATTTGTCAATATTCTTTGTTTTAAGCATTTTTCATTTCCTCTTTCTTTTTTTGAATTGCCTTTTCAAGCTCGCAAACCCTTTTGCGTGCCCTCTCCCAAGCTTTGTATTGAGGCAACTTTGATAATCTCATTCCATCGCCCCAATTTCCGCAAGGCTTTGACGTTTCGCTGTAATACTTTTCCTTTGCCCTTTCAAGCATTTTCTCGAGGGTTTTTAGGCTATAGTTTCTCAATATAATTACTCCTCGCACTTTATCTTTCGTCCGTATGGGGGATGCGGATAGCCGCACCCCCATACGGGCTTTTCAATTTACGCAGCCATCACGCCGAAAACCTGAGAATTGCGGACACGGAGCCTAAACTGGTCGCAGGTGTCGCGGAGAAGGGAATACTTCTCGTCCATGCCGGAAAGATCCTGCTTAAGTATGGCTTCGTACTCGCGCTTCCTTGCCTCAAGGCTTTGGAGCTTCAGTTCCCAGCGGTCTAATATCTTTTTGCTGGTGCTGCCGCTGCGGATAAGATGCTCGATGCGCTCTTGATAGTCGTCGATCCTTTTGTCGACGTCTATGTAGAACTCATTAGCCATCTTTCGCCGCTGTTTTTCATCGTCCGCCACATACATGGAGTTGATGCTTATATACTTGGCGTCGCGCCCGTCGGTGTATGTGAACAGATTTTCCTGCGCCACGGCCTCCATGAAGTCCTCCAGCAGGTCGATTTTACCCATATACGCTTTAGGCACAAAGTAATGATGGCCTCTGGCGGATATGCCCGTGGCGTGCATTCCGGCGATATATTTGTCCGCCATTGTCTCGATGCTGCGGGAGCCTATGCAGTTTTTATACAGCTCAAACAGGCTTTGCGCACGTTCAAAATACCCCTGAATATCCCTGCCGGAGCAGGCATCCACATCTGACAGTACCAAACTACCGTCGGTCTTGTCAAGAGTGAAGTTTGCGAGCTTCCTGTAGGTGTTGGTGGTTTCATCAAGAGTCTCTTCAACCAATTCCCTTGATACCGCGTCCTCATCGACCCGCTTGTTGTCGCGGCAGTAGATAAGGCGTGTAAACCTTTCTCCGTTAAACCGTTCCTCTATCCTGTCGCGAATTACCCCTGTGGCGCTTTTAAAAGCGTCAACAAGTGAGATTTTTTCGTTTACACGGATCGGGAAGCCTATCTGCCCGCATATCTCTTTGATTTTCTCCGCCTTGACTATTAAGTGCGGAAGAGAGTAGTACATATATTTCCCCAGTATTTCCTCGCATTGTCCGTCAGCGGAATTGATAACCATTAGCTTTTTCGCGTCCATAAAATTTTTTCTCCTTCCAGTATTTAATAAAGCCAGCCGCCACAATCGTCGAAATCACCGTCATTGAGAACCATGATGCTGATATTAGCCTCGTCCTCAACGCCATTATCAATCAGCGTTCGTCTCATTCCCTCGGCCATATTGATATCCGTGGTAATTCCCCGAAGCAGACGGGTAAAACGGCAGTCATATACGTCGTGCGTATATACAAGATAAATTTTCATAAGCCTCTCCTATGCGGCGCACATCTGCTCCTCGTATTGTTTTTTTGCCAGAAAATAATCGTCTATGCCCTTGAAGCGGGGATCCCACGAGCAGCTTACGCATTTTACGCTGCAGCGGGCGAGGGTCTCCCTAAGCGAGATAAGCGCCCTTTTGACCTCCGGGTTAGACCGCTTATCCATATCAAAGGCTTCGTAAACGGTTTTCAGCCCCAATGAACGGACGACCGCCGGCAGTTCGCCGATGGCGTTCACGCCCGGAACGGCTATGAACAGTCGTCCGCTGGACAAAACGCTGGTTATGTCCGATTTCATGGCTCCTTCTGTGAGGCAAGCTTCGTCCGCACCAACGTCGCCGACCACATGAACCCACGGCTTTGCGCCGCAGCCCTCGTTGAAATGCCGGCTTGAAAACCAGCGGAATTTCTTTTCGCTGCCGCCGGAGGGTACGTCCAGTCTCATTTGAAGCCCTTGAATGTATCCGTCCTTATCGCAGACGGGAATGTACATACCGCTGTACTTGCTTACAAACATCTGTAGGTCGCCGTTTTTGTCACGGTAAAATCCCGGTATGCCGCAAAGGTCGTGCTTAGAGGAAAGCTCCTTCAGCACCTCACGCCTGAAAACGGGGTCGAGAGGTATGCTCCGATACATAAACTGATGTATGTGGCTGAACGACAGCCCCCTTTCCATCAGATTTTCGCGGTGCATCGGCCGAAGACTGAGCAGGCTCAGCAGGTCATAGTAAACGCTGTGCCTCTCCCGAACGGACTTTATTGGAGTTTCCGTCAAGACCTGCGTCGCCTCCGGGAGCCGTGGCAAAGGGAGGAAAGGATCGTCGAGAGCCTTCTTCAGCATTCTGTAGGCCTCGCCGTTGCTCACTCCGCAGAGCTTCGCCACAAGGGTCACGCTGTTGCCGCTCTCCTTGCACCTGAAGCAATGAAACTGTTCCTTTGCCCTGTTCAGCCCAAGATGGTACTTTGTGTCCCCGCAAAAAGGACACAAAGCCTTGTACTCCACCGGATTTCTTTGTATGGGATGAAGCTTCACACCGAAAACAGTGGCGACGCGGACAATATCGAATTTTTCATACTCCCGTGTCTGCATCACGCCGCCTCCTTTTGTTTCATGGGCGCGGTCTGCACCCTCAGCTCACAGGGGCGGGCGAAAGCGCAGATAAGCTGTCCGTCCGAGCGGTTAAGTCCGGAGGCTATGCACTCTGCGTTGTCGATAAAGGTGGGATAGGTTAGGCCGGTCAGCCTTTTAAGCAACCCGGCTATCTCAAGGCCCGCCCGTATCTTTTCGGATGCCGAAAGCCAGCGGTAGTCCTTACCGTCGTAAGTAAAGCGGAACACGTCCTTTATCTCTCCCGTTGACTTCACAACGTCAAAGAGCTTTATGGCCGCGTGATCCATTTTCAACCGGCTTACCGTCAGCTCCATCTGCTTGGCGGCGTATTTGTCAACGGCGTCGGCAAGGATGTTCAGTTCTCGTATTCTTTCCCTGTTGCCGTTGAGGGCCGCTTTCAGCTTTTCCGCCTCGGCATCAGAGGTATCGGCCCTGCGCAGAGCGGATAATTCTCTGTCAATCTCGGCCAACCGTGACTTTAAGCCTGTCAGCTCATCGTATTCAGCGTGAGTCAAATTTCCGGACTTGAGCCTGTCTTCAATGGCGACGGCCTCCATATCCTCAATTTTAAGGCGATCTAGCTCATCATCGACCTTCTTTAGGTCGGCCTTTCTGAACTCCTCGAACTTTACTCTGCTCGCTTCCTCAAGCTCTTTTATCTCGGCGAGAGCTGTCTTTAAGCCCCTTCCGCATTTCACATTTTCATTGAGCTCACGTTGAAGGCGATTTTTTACCGTCTCACGGTTTCCCTCGGTTATTTCAGTCAGACAGTAAGGACAGCGGGAGCCGGGCTTTAAGGCGTCAAGTTTTTCCCTAAGTTCCCTGTGCAGGGCATAAGCCTTTTCAAGGCCGGCGTTTAACTCCTTCTTCTTTTCATCATAAGGCGACACAAACACCTTTGTTTTCAGCGCCGCCTTTTTCTCCGTAAGAGCGGCCAACTGTTCGGCTCTTTTGCCGACAATTTCATTTTTGCGCCTTTTCAGAGCCTCAATGTCAAGGCCATAGAACTGCTTTTGCTCCAACACATCCATCCGCTTTGTTAATTCGGCTTTTTCTTTTTCGAGAGTTTCAGCGGAGGCGGTCGCCTCTTTGCCCTGCGACGAAAGCAGGTCAAGCTGTCCCTCCGTGCGGGCGTTAAGCTCATCAATACCTCGTATTTCCTCGCGGATGGACCTTATGTAGCTCACGGGGTCGGGAATATCCTTATCTGCAAGTATTCCTCTGAGATTTTCGCTGAGCTGAGCCATAACGCTCTCCCGGCTGACCGGCGGAAGGAGCCGCTTAAGCAGCTCCCCGCCGTCGTCGGCGATCTTCTCAACGAAGTAAAGGGGATTGAAAATGGAAAGGAAGATGTCCCTGTCCGCAAACCTCTGTACCATATCGGTCTGGCGTACCGGGCAGTTGTCAAGAATTATATCCGAGCTTTTGCCGTTTCTGCTCCGGGTTAAAGTGTGAAGTTCACCGTCGCCGTCCACGAGTCTGACCGTGACGCTCATTTTTTTGCAGTCGTGATTGATGAGCCTGTCGCAGTTTTTTTCGCCCCACAAGGGCGTACCACAGAAAGCGTAGGCTATGGCGTCGGCAACGGCTGTTTTTCCCTGACCGTTTGCGCCGATGATGTAGCTCGTCGGCCCCAGCTCCACCGAAAATGGGCGTGAGAAGCGCTTGAAGCCCTCCATCTCGACGCTCAGAACGGTAAATTCCTTTATTTGCTCCATAAAACTATCCTCCTTTCGGTTACGCGGCTATCTCGTAGCCGTCAAGCATATTGAATTTACCGTAGCTGTTATTAAGCTGCTTCACTTGAAGATTTTTGAGCTTTGCCCCGGATTGGAGCCTCTCGTCAACGCCTCGCATATACGCGCGGTAGTCCTTGCCGCCGTGAGACAGTGTGAGGACGCTGTTTCTGCCGCTCTGCCCGTTCTGTATTGTCACGCTTTTGACCTCATACACAGGAGGCGTCGGCGGCTGAACGGGCTGCTCCGGCTTAGCGGGAGCCGGCTTCGGTTCGTCCGCCGGTTTCGCCGGCTTTTTCCCATTTTGAGCGGGCTTGGTTCCGAATATCTCTGCGACCGTACGTGTATATATTTCTTCAAGTCTGGCCTTTTCGCCGGGGTCAACAATATAACTGCCGCCCTTCTTTTGGGCTTTTACCCATACCGCCTCAAAGCTGTACATATACCGGCCGATGTTCCACTTCACGGCCGCCCGCTTAAAAGCGTCGGACAGACCGCCCTTTACCGGCTCGATGTCCGAGTTCTCCGCTCCGTCGGTCTTACCGATCCACTCCTTAAGCTCATCATCATAGATGAAAATGGTACAGAGCTGAGAGCTTTTCTTATCGGCGCTGTGCCAAGGAGTGTAGGAGTCCTTCCAGCGAAGCTGACCGACAACGCTGTCCAGCCGTTCGGATATGGCCCTCGCGTCAAGATACGGCACGGCAAAGCCCTGCAGCTTTTCCTTGTCAATATATTGGAGCCTCCAGCTCACGTCTTTGGCGTCAAAGGGCTTGCCCAAAGCCTCTGAATATTTGTTTGCATTCATAGTTTCTTTCCTTTCACTTAAATAAAATCGTTTAAGGTTTTACCGCTTGGGATAAGAACGTCGCTGTAGTAGAAGCTTGGTTCCTTATCCTTAAGCGTTTCCAATAGATGTCTGTATTCCAGTCCGAGCTTTGAATTATCCGGGGAATAGTGGTCATTGTTGTTAGGCATTGACATAATGAAGTGCATTACCCCCATAAGCTGATGCGGCGACTTCACCGGCGGCAGCCGATTAGTGCCGCAGCACAGGCTGAACCCAAACACGTTTGAAAACGGATAGACGTAAAGCGGCGTTTTCGGCGTCAACATTCCTTCACCTGCTACGCATAGATCCACGCCGGATATTTGTCCGCCGTCACGGATATTGAAACCGAATATGAGCCTCGGCAGCGGAAAATTCGGATAAACTGTTTTTTCGTACCGGATATCGCAGCGCCTGCTCGGATACTCAACGCATATCTTTACGCCGGCTTCGCCCTTGGAATATGACACACAGCCTTGGGGCAATACTCCGCTGCTTACCGCGCCAAGCTTGACCGACGCCTCTATACACTCAAGAAGGCTGTCGGGAGTTATCTCCTTGCAAGACACTGTCCCGTTTTCGGTATCCTCAACAACAACGGTGAAATCCGGCCTTATCCTTATGACAAGCTCATCCTTACGCGGCATTGACCTTGCCTCCCTTCGGACGGCAGCGCTTTTCACGCCGCGCCTTTCTGTATTCAGTCTTGATGTTCGCAAGCTCTTCCTTGAACATATCCATCACGCGAACGACCCAAACTACCAGCCAAAGTTCAAAAGTAAACTCATAACTCCAAAGCACGTCCAATGAGACAACTCTATTCTTTTTCACAAAAAGCCAGTCAAAGCAGTACGAATCGAAATTCAACAATTCATACGCCTTGTCACGAACCGTCTGTATATACGGGTTATCTCTGCCTCCGCCATGGAGACGGTGGAGCTTGCGGGCTATTTTGAAGTAGTCCCTCATTTCCTTACTGCTGTAGGAAACGACATACACATCGCCGTCTTGGCTGTAGCCGTGCCTTTTATATACGTTTTCGCTATTATCCGTCATATCGGCCGCGTCAAATATTGTCCTATATATGGCGTCGTAGTAGTCGTCTTCGCAAATATAAAACGAGTCCAGCAGTTCTTTATTCCCATGGTCGTAAAGGACTTTGTAAAGATAGATAAGCTCAAGTATCGGGCCATATTCTCTGCAAATTCTCACCGCGTCGCCTCAGAAGAACATTCTTTTTCCGGCGTGGGCCGGTTTTATACTGTCTATAACATCCACAATTCTTTCGACCCTTTCCATGGCGTTGTCTTTCATAAACGCATCAAGATCCTCCTCGTCGAACGCCTCACAGTCTATTTCCGAAAAGCAAATATCCTCGGAGACGCATCTGCCGAGAAGTTTCCTGATGTATTCCTTCGGGCCGTTTTGTCGGTTTGCCGCGGCACAGCTTTGCAAATGCCGCACCATTAACGGCATATCTATTTGCATAATTTTCACTCCTCACGCTAATTTCTTTATCCCGTCAGGCGTCAGAATATTGAACACCATACGGTTTACCCTTGTTTCGGTCACGGTGCCCTCAAGCTCGTTTTCGCTGCGCTTTATCTCCTTGACGATGCGCCCCTTAATGACATGGGGCCTGTCGCAGTCCACATAGCCGTTGATAAGGCCGCTGCCGCCGATAAGGCCCACCTGTCCCACGTTCAGCGGGAGAAGGGGGCGCTTTTCCATGGAGTCAAGCGCGCTTTTTTCAAAGAGCGCGTCAAGGGACTTTGACCTTTTGAGCTGTCGTTCAAGCTCTCCCAGATTAAAGACCGCCCCTTTGAACAAATCCACCTTTTTCTCCTTTGAGGGAAGGAAGTATTTTCCTTCGGGCAGAGTGTCGATTAGGGGTATCCTTTCCGGGTTTGAGGCATAGAGCGACAGTCTTTCGGCGGCTTCCGAGCCGTCCTCCTTCTTTTTTCTCACGCCGAACAGCACGATCTGATGAAACCTTGAAAACTCCTTATCCATGAACCGATACAGTGAGACCTGCTCAAAATTGTCGCAGATTATCCGGCATATATCCTTTGTCAGCCGATAGTACGGCACTATGTAGATAAGGACGCCGCCCTGCATCAGATGATAAAGGCTCTCTACCAAAAATCGCTTTTCGCTCCGGGTCTTTAAGCCGCCCTCGGACAATACCGACAGATACGGCGGGTTAAGGAATAAAGCGTGGAATGCTTCGTGGCTCATTCGGGAATAGAAAAAGCTTCCGTAGGCTACGCGGTCAAGTCTGGTTTCCGCGTCCGCCGCCCGCGACTCGTCTATCTCCGCGCCGTAGGTTTCGGCGCTCTCGTCCTGTGTGAGCCGTTCGAGGGCCTGCCCGCAGCCGCAGCAGGGGTCAAGGATATTGACTCTGCCGCCGGGAAAGACCAGCGCCTTTTTTATCATTCCCACATGTTCAAGGTCGGTTGGGTAATATCCCATTCTGACATTGTTCATCAGCCGGCCTATGACCTTGGCGTTGGCGGTCTCGCTCTGCGGAACTGCCGTCATTAACATTCTCAGAGCCTTTATGAGCTTCCCATAGTCGGGAGTCATCAGATTAAAGACTTTAACGCTGCCATGCAGTTTTCCGCAAAATTCCGCTTCCTTTGGCATCTCGCTTTCTGCGAACAGCAGCCGCAGGTTCAGCACCGCGTCGAGCAGCTTTCCTTTAAAGGCTTTAAGCTCCTCGTATACGTCCTTTGCTTTTTCAAGGTTATTCTTAGCACGATAAGCGTCCACGGCCTTTCTCTTAAGCGGCATGGCCTCCATGGCGCTCTTCACTGTCTTTAACTGTTCGCCGAACCTTTCAATGACGTAATATGTCTCATCCATCACGCGGCCCTCCTTGTAATGGGCTTCATCAGAAGTCTACGGGAGGAAAAGGTCATTTTCGGCGCGGCCAGCTCGCCCTCTATCAAAAGGTAGTAGAGCATGGTGGTTATGGCCGTAGCGGCAAATAGGTTCGCGGCTATGCTTTGCGGGGCCGACACGGCTCTTTCGGCGCAGGACAGCTCCGACGGAAATTTTTCCGTATCATTCAGTATGTCGGGGTAATACCTCGCCACGGGAGCGTTAAGCACCCGCCCGCTCTGCTTCATTCCGCACACTACCTGTCCGGTGTACTCGCCGTTCCCGGAGTCAATGTATATCAAATCATCCATTTTATTGAAGACATTGTTGCACATGACTCTGGTGCGGTTGTTGTCCACGGCTCCGATGAGTATGGAAATGGGTTTTGCGCCGCCGGAATATCTCCAATTCTCCGTAGTCACAGACAGCAGACTTTTCAGTTCCTCTTCGCTTTCGATAAAGTCCGGGATAAATTCCGTTTCGATACCAAAAGCCGAGGCGTACCTTTCGGCAAGGAGCCTCGCCTTATTGTCGCCCACATCGAACGAGGCGAAGTTTTGGCGCACAAGGTTTTTATCCTCCACAACGTCGCCGTCCGCCACGATTATCCGCACCGGCCTCCCGCAGACGGAGGCTATGCGGTAGAGATGCGGCACGACATATCCGCCCGTGCCGCCGGCTCCGAGAATGACTATCTTCACCGGCCTGTTTTTAGCGAGCTTCATTATCGTTCCTCCCGTCCACGGCGCTGTCCCAATCCTCTGGACAGTCCCAAGCGGGCATGGCGAATATCTCCTCCGGGGCTATATCCACAAACTTCCCGCCAACGGATATTCTCGCCTTTATCTCGGGGAACAGCCGGTCAAGCCTTCCGACCACGGCATAAATGCCGGTGGCCTTTTCGTCCTTGTCGTCCGTTTCGGAGAAAAACGCGCCCATCGTGTTATGGGAGTGTATCTCCAAAAAGGGGAGGAATTTTTCCCTGTCCATATCCGGCAGGGTGAAGTCCACTTCGGCGGCGCTCACCGTCTGACGGGGAATGTATGTGCAATACCTGCCGTCGGCAAGGGAACGGTATATGACGGCCGCAGCCTCCATGGGGAGCATTTTTCTGAAAAAGGCGATGATCTCCTCAAGCTGCCCGTAAGGCACCGGGGGAAAGGCCGGGATAAACCCGGCTCTGACCCTCGGCAAAACGTCGGCCCTTTCCGTTTGGGAAACAAAAGTCCCGATCCTGTTATGCCGAACCTCATACACATGACCGTCGCTCGCGGGAACGAAGGCGATAACTTTGCCGCTCGTAACGGCGTCCTCCACGGTTTCATATACTCCCTTGTACTCGCAGACGCCCTTTTTCTTGGCCGCCACGGTTGGAGTGACCTTGCAAACGATCTCGCCTTTAGCCTTTTTAAGGGAGCCCAGAAAGTCCTTTGACTCCTCGATTTCCTTTTTAAGCCCGGCGACGGTGGTCTTTTTGGGCGTCGCTACCGTTTTGACAATAGTGCCGTAGGTCATTTTCCAGCTCACGCTCACGGCGTCGTCAAGCTCTGGAAAGTCCTCGGACTTATCGTTTCTGAGCTTGTCGAAGGTGACGGAGGGATCGATGATCTCCTCGTCCGCGCCGGCGTAGGAAAACACCGGCGGCTTACTCAGCAGGCCGGCCTTTGTGTCCTCCGCCTGCTTTGTCTCGGCTGCCGCGAGAGCCTTTTGGAAATAGTTCGGCTCTTCATCGGCGCCCGATACAGGCTGCTGTTTTGCGGGCTCCTGTTTATCATCGGGTTTTTCCACGGGTTTTGCTTTCTCATCAGTTTTTTCGTCCTCCTTGATTGTCGTTTCCTGTGCGTTTGTTTCTTTTGGCGGCTCGGCGAAAGGGTCGAACGCCGCCTCGCCGGAGCTGCCGAGATCCAGAATGTTTTCGTCCATGAAACTGTCAAAATTGTTTTCCGTCATAAAGTTTTTCCTCCTAATTTGATTTTGGGTTGGGTTCACAAGCAAGCTTCCCTGAATTTCACCGCCTCCTTACACAGCCGCGGCATTAAGTCTGCGGTTACGGTATGATGTATGTGAAATCCCGGCCTCTCCGTTCGGCGCCGTGCAAAGCCTGTCGCAGATCAGTCCGCACAGATCCGTGGGATCCGCGAGGAACTCTGCCCAAGCCTTGCCGCCAATTACGGAGGGATCATCGAGACTGAATATTTCAGCCTCACGTTTGCGCCCTTCCTCGATGCGATAGTTTTGGATTGTCTGCGCCATGCAGATGTTGGCGAGTTGCTCAAAGTGGGCATTAGCTTCACTATGAGCATCGTATATCCGCACGGCCCGGAGAAAATCGAACACCACAATGTCGTAATACTCGTCCATGGGGAGCTTGTTTCTCTCCAAAAACGAAATGAGGACATTGTGTTTCTCCGTGGCAAGCTTCTGTTGGTTTTCCGTTAACGTGAAATCATACATTTGATTTCCGCCTCCTTTAAAAATTTTTTTAAATCGGAGCAATGCTCTGCCTTGCTTGCAAGGGGCAGAGCTTGCGACCGATTGCAACCAGCGCAGGGAGCGTTAGCTCCTCAGAATTTTAGCGGGGGGATTATATCCCCTCGCTGAAATTCTGAAATGGGACCCGCCGATTATGAGGCGGGGACATCTGCGCTTAGGTTATACAAAAAACACACAGCTTTCCGTTAAAGAATATCTGTGTGTTTTGTATTCCGTATTTGATTTTCCGCCCTTAAACAAAAACAGACGGTCAAGGCAGACTTTCCCCATGTACAGGGAACTCGCGCTTAACCGTCTTAACTGCTTACCATCTTAACTGCTTACCGTCTTTATGGATTTATTGTATCACGCTTTTCTTTCGTTCGCAATCCCAGTTGCTGTTTTTTTATGAGAAAATATTTTATATATTGACATGTGCAAAACGGGGAAATATAATAGAGATAGAAACAGGAGAGGAGGGCCGGCTATGAGTGAAAAACAAAGATATTATCTCGCCATCGACTTAAAATCGTTTTATGCCTCGGTGGAGTGCGTTGAGCGCGGCCTCGATCCTCTCGTTACAAACCTTGTTGTCGCGGACGAAAGCCGCACCGAAAAGACGATCTGCCTCGCGGTCTCTCCGGCGCTCAAGGGCTTCGGCGTGCCGGGGCGGCCTCGCCTGTTCGAGGTAGTTCAAAGGGTTAAGGCCATAAACGACGAACGTCTGCGCAGGCTGAAGGGCGACTTGTTCACCGAAAAATCCTGTAACGCCGACGAGATACGTTCCCGCCCGGCCGTCGCCCTCGACTATATCGTCGCGCCGCCGAGGATGGCGCTGTACATCAAATATAGCACAAAAATTTACGGCATTTATTTGAAATATGTGGCGCCGGAGGACATTTGCGCCTACTCTATAGACGAGGTTTTCATGGACGTAACCGATTATCTCACGCTTTACGGCCTGTCGCCCCGGGAGCTTGCGATGAAAATTATCCTCGACGTGCTGAAAAATACCGGCATAACCGCCACCGCCGGCATCGGGACGAATATGTATTTGGCCAAGGTGGCCATGGACATCCGCGCCAAGCACATCCCCGCCGACAAAAACGGCGTTCGCATCGCGGAGCTGGACGAGATGAGCTACCGACGGGAGCTTTGGGGCCATCGGCCGCTGACGGACTTTTGGCGGGTGGGGCGGGGCAGTGCGAAAAAGTTGGAAGAGCTGGGGCTTTTCACCATGGGCGATGTGGCGCTCTGTTCCGTAGGCGGGCCGAGGGATTACTACAACGAGGAGCTTTTGTACAGGCATTTCGGCGTGAACGCGGAGCTTTTGATAGACCACGCTTGGGGCTGGGAGCCGACGACCATCGCCGAGGTGAAGGCCTACCGCCCCGAGACCAACAGCATAAGCTCCGGTCAAGTGCTTCAAGAGCCTTATCCCTTCGACAAGGCGCGGCTGGTCGTCAAGGAGATGACGGATTTGCTCGTGCTGGACTTGGTGGAAAAGGGCCTTGTCACCGACCAAATGGTGCTGACCGTGGGCTATGACATTGAAAACCTCAAAAATCCGCAGCTTGCCAAGGCGTACGGCGGCGAAGTGACAACCGACCGTTACGGCAGAAAGGTACCCAAGCACGCCCACGGCACGGTAAATTTAAAAAAGCAGACTTCGTCAACAAAGCTCATTACCGCCGCCGTTACGGAGCTTTTCGACAAAATCGTGGACAAGCGGCTGTCGGTGCGGAGGTTAAACGTCACCGCCTGCAACGTCGTGCCGGAGAGTGAGGCCGCTGCCGGGGAGCAGCTCAGCTTTCTTTCGGACTTGGACGCATCGGGCGGCGAGGCCCTCGAAAGGGAGAAAAAGCTCCAGCGCGCGGTTTTGGGAATAAAGAAAAAGTACGGCAAAAACGCCGTACTTAAGGGCATGAACTTGGAGGACGGAGCCACCGCCGCCCAAAGGAACGCACAGATCGGCGGACACCACGAGTAAGGGAGGGAAACCGCATGAATAACGGAGACAAACACCGTTACGACGGGATAATAAACCTGCCGCACCACCGCTCCGAGACGCATCCGCATATGTCCGCGCACAACAGGGCGGCGCAATTTTCGCCATTCGCGGCTCTCGTGGGCTATGACGACGCGGTGGAGGAGACCGCCCGCCTGACCGGCAGCAAAATCAGTTTAAGTGATGATGAATTGGGCGAACTCAATCGCAAAATAAGCGCCTTGGCCGAGAAAATATCCGAGCGGCCGGAGGTGACCGTCACCTACTTTAAGCCGGATGAGCTTAAGGAGGGCGGGGAATATGTGACGGCCACCAAAATTTTGAAGAAAATAGACGAGTTTGAGCGTTGTCTGGTTTTTGCCGACAGATCAAAAGTGCTTTTCGATAATATTTTTTCAATAGATAACGCGTACCTTTCCGGCCTTGAAAAGATGGAGAGTTAAAATGGCGGCGGCGTAAAATCCGCCGCCGTTTCAATTTTTCCGTATTTTTATTCACTTCATTTTGGCAATATTAATTATTCCGCAACCTTTTGAAACGGCATATTGCATGGTTTGGAACGCCCCGCCGTTTTCTTTCTCAACATAAAACACCGCCAAATCGGAGCGGTCAATCATTGCCCTGTTGCGGGTCTGTATCGCGGCTTTAAAAAAAGCTTTTTCGGACTCCGGGCAGACTTCGATTTCATCATAGTAATCATAAAAATATTTTTCATTTCTATATACTTCCGCCTTGGCATACGGCAGCACAAGGACGAGAGACGAGTTGTTAAAGCCGCACTTTTTGACTACCCTCCGAATTACCGACGCAGCGATTATGTCAAAGTCGCCTTCCCGACCAATGAGAAATTCTACATATTCGTTGTTGGAAATCAAGCCGTGAACGATTTCTTCAAGTTTTTCTTCTACGTAATTGAGCCGGTTTATCTCCCTGTGACCAAAAAGACTGACCGTAAACGTGTTCAACATATCTTTCATCTCTGGGTTCAAAATAAAAAATCGCCCCGGAGTGGCTCCGAGGCGATCTATCATTGGCAAGATGCTATCATGATACAGTAAGAATGAGCAAGCGTGAAAGGCCATTATTCAATCGTTTCTGAAACCGGCTTTTTCACAGACTTCTCGCACTGACGCTATGTGTGTATAGCTCTGCCCAATGACCCAATTTGATGTCCCGCATTTAATGGCGCCGCTCCGATCCTGCGCACGACATTTATACGGAATAAAAAAGTGCGCGGTTTGAGCCGCGCACCGAAAAATGCGAAGCTCATTACCGCTACGTAATTTCATATACCCCAATGTATAAAACTACACATAGGACTATAAGTGAGTTCACATTTTTACCAAAGGTAAAAATGCCCTATCGTATAGTTTTTATACAAATTTTTTGCATAGGCAAAAAGCCTACACATTGAGGCGAAGATATGAAATTACGTAGCACCATAATTATAACACCATTTTCGATCATTGTCCAGTGATTTTTTTAAAAATGAAAAAATAATTTGAAGTCTAAATATAAATGCTGTCGTTAAATGGAAAAAGCCGCACAGTGCGGCTTTCTCTGCAGTGAAATATTACGCTTAAGACTGAAGCTTTGATATATATGCTTTACGTTCGTTTTCGGGCACACCGGCCGCGGCAACGGCCTGCTCGGCTGTCCAGTTCATACTTTTCATTATGGCCTTTATGGTTTTGATAACACCCTCGGCTACGCCTTCGGCTCGGCCTTCGGCTCGGCCCTTCGCCACGCCCTCGGCCATGCTATCAGCCTTAATATCCTTTATCGCCTGGCACATATCTACATCCTCCTTACTGTCGTCAATATGTATTTCCGATTTTGTACACTCGTTTAAAAGCAGCGCTCCCGCTTTACTGATGTGGGTATATCTCTCGTCCGCCTCAACAAGCTGTGAGAGCCTATTTTTATCCGTCGAACATTGGATATACTTCATTATCCTGCCCAGCTCGGACCGGAGCTTATCAAACTCATCATCGCTCATTTCAGCCGGAGCAAGCAGGTGTATCTTATAGTCGTTCGTCAAAGCCCTAATTTTGTCGTCCTTAATCTCCATCATATCGAACAGTCTTCTCGGGCCGTCCCACTTATCGCTGGAAAAGTACACGACAAGTGTTATAACGGGAATGAGCCGATCTCCACGGTGAAATCCGGAGAGGAATTCCTCTCTGCTTCCGTGTTCTTTGTTCTGTCTATGGCGGCTCGCGGCCTCACTGACCTGCCGGCTGTATTCCAAGGCGTCATAGAGCATATTCCGCACCGGCATGGCAAGATGAACATTTTGCTGATTTTCTATGCCCAACACAAGATACGCTGTACTGTCGTCCGTCATTGCAGTAACATACTTCAAAACGTCGCGTAATTTCTGCACGGGCTCCGCCTCGCCGCCGGCGCCGTATGGGGCCGCAAGTTCGGTCGTGTCGAGCGGGCTGAGCTGCTCGGGCTTGATGACCTGCTGTCCGTCGTATATTAAATAGTTAAAAGCGTCCGCAAAAATATCGTTTTGGGACATATATCCCTTTGAAAGCGTGTCAAGGTCTTTCACCGGCATCATCTCCTTTGTTGTAATATATATTATATCACATTTTAGCGGGCTGTTCAAGTATTTTGTGTAAATTTTTTGTTGCATTGAGGAAAACGCCTTTATTCCGTATGCTCTACGCATTCCTCAACTGGCTTGTCGTCCCTCAGCCCCTTAAAGACCGGTTGGCGCATCCCTCCGTTTTTTGTACGGTGCATGAACTCCACCACGCAGACTAAATCCGGCCTGAGCCACACCGCGTTTTCATTGCCGGGAGGCAGCTCATCGAAGGGTGAGCGTTCAGCCTTAGCGTGAGATTTGATTTTTGCGAAAGACTTTCCTCCAACACCAAGGGTGACATGACCCTTGTAGATCAGCTTTTCGTTTCGGTACTGACCCAAAACTATGCTGGACATATTGTTTTCCTTGCGGATAAATCCGCAAACCACAAAATCGTCGTCCATGAGATTTTTCATTTTTATCCACGTTTTTGTCCGTTTACCCTGGAAATATAAGCTGTCACGGCGCTTCGCCACAATGCCTTCAAGGCCCTGTCCCTTTGCTATCCGGGACAGGGCCTCCGCGTTTGTATAGTCATAGGTTCGGGAAATTGCAAGTCTCTCAGATTCGGATATCGCCCGCCGGAGATAGATTTTCCGCTCAGTCAGAGGCTTCATGCAGAGGTCGGCACCGTCATAATACAGGCAGTCGAACGCCACGAAGGTCGCCGGAAAGCGACCGGCCTCCAAACTGATTTTCCGCGCGTTGCCCATAAGGCTCCGGCGCTGTATGGTTTCAAAACTGGGCTTGCCGTCCACAAGACATATCAGTTCACCGTCCAAGATACACCGCTTTTTCACCTGCGTGTGAATGCCCGCAAGCTCCGGCACCTTTGGCAGCATACGAACATTGCGCTTGTTTCTCAGCTCCGTGCCTTTTTTGGGGTCAAGATAAGCTATGCAGCGTTCGCCGTCCCACTTCATTTCGTAAATATACGCCTCATCGGAAAAGGGCGGCATATTTTCAGCGATTAGCATGGGTGCTATCTGCTTCTCATCAAACAAATCTCCCATTAGGCTGTCACCTTTTTGCGTGGCTTAGACTTTGGTTTTTTAGTTTGATCCAGCATCTTCTGAAGAGCATCCATCATATTTATGACCGTGGGCTGCTCGGCTTCGGGAGAGGCGATGATTTCTTGATTGTTGGCCTTGGCCTGAATTATATCCCACAACCGCTGCTGGTACTCGTCGTGATACTTTGAAGGATCAAAGGTTTCCTTCATGCTGCCGATTATGGTCTTACCCATGGACAGCTCCTGCTCGGTCAGTTCAGGCTTGGCAGGCTCCTTTGGCATGGCCTTGACCTCGTCGTTAAAGAACAGTGTTTCGGCCAACAGTCCGGTTTCGGTTGGTATTATGGCTATAAGATGCTCCGACTGGGCAATAACGCCCTTAGCTATGGCAACGCAGTTTTCCTCCAGCATACAGCGGCGCAGCAGCTCGTATGCCTTGTCGCCGCCGGCTTCGGGAATGGCGTGATAGGTTTTGTCGTAGTAAATGGGCCGAATATCAGAGAGATCGGCAAAGTGCAGTATTTGAATGGTTTTGTCCTTTTTGGACTTAGCCTTTTCAAAGTCATCATCTGTAAGTGTGATATACTTGTCCGGCTCAATTTCAAAGCCTTTGACAATATCCTCGTTGGACACCTCCTTGCCGCACTTGGCGCAAACCTTCTTGTATTTTACTCTTGAGCCGTCCTCCCGGCAAAGCTGATTAAAGCGAATGTCGTTATCCTGTGTTGCGGTATGGAGCGCAACGGGAACGTGGAGCAAACCGAAAGAAATAGCTCCCTTCATAACAGCAGCCATGGTAATTCCTCCGTTTTTTATTTATTGTTTACCGAAAGGAATTTAATAATACATAAAAAAGACGCACACCTTGTTGACGGTGTGCGCCAGAAATTCAAACCGCTTCACCGGGCAGAACACTATTACCTACTTTTCCGGAATTTTTATGTTTTGATTATCAAAGTTCATCAACGCCAGCCAATCGCCCAGCTCCACGCCGTGATCACCCTCACGTAGGTAATAAGCCGCTCCGTCGCCGATCAGGAGCTTTCCCGGCTCGGGCTGCTCCCATGTGCCGATACCCTTTCGTCCGTAATAATCGTATGCTTTCGATGCGCAGGCCAGTCCGATAAATTCGGAGTAGGGGTCGCAATACGGGTCTTTGGTACTGCTGGTGACAAGCAGATTTCGGGGAGCTATCAGTCCCAACAGGAAGTGTTGGTCGAAGGGCATATCGTCCTCGTTATCTATGTATTTTTTCATGTTAGGAGAAAGCCAATGGGGAAAATTCCTCACCATGTCGGATATGCGTTCGTCTTTTTTGCCGCGGTTTATGGCCGCGCCGCCGCAGCCGGAGTCAAAGCTCGCCACGGTAGAGAAGATTTCAAACTTTGCCCCTGCCCAAAGCGCCGCCTTGCCGTAGCGTGAACAGCCGGCCACGGTCAAGCGTTTTACGTCAATGCATTCGTGATTTCCGAGGATTTTGCCGATTATACCAAGTCCCTCGGCCCATGCAGCCAGTGCACATATGGTTCCACCCAAGGCTCTTGCAAGCCCGCGGGGAAAGCCGGCGGCATTATCGGGCTCAATTTCATCCGCATAGCAAATCGCAATCGCATAGCCGTTCGTCATAAGCATGGCGGTAGGAACATGGTCGTGAGGATTTGTCAAATAAACTATCGCGGGGACTCTCCCTTGGCCGCTTTTGGGCAGCATAAGCGTGAAGCCGAAGCTGTGCGCTCCTCCCTCGCCGGTGACGCGGACAGTGAATTTTTCAAACCCTTCGGCTTCTCTTTTTCTGTCATATTCAAATTTATATTTGCCCGTCCGGCCGTACATCTCTTCGGTCAGAAGTTCCGTCGCCTCTTTGCGATGCGATTTCATATCCGGCAGCGTCGGGAGCTTGCGCGGGTCATTCATAGAAACACCTCGATGAAAACTGTAAACTGATATATGAAACTCAGTTGCTATTGTATTTCGGAAATTGCGAACAGTGCCGCCTCGCCGCTGATTTTCACCCGACCATTGCCTGTCAGATGGCAGTGCAACGTGCCGCCTCGCTTTGATGCCTGATATGCCACAATATCCTGTTTCATTAGCACGTTCGACCAATAATCCGCAATCTGGCAGTGTGCCGAGCCGCAGACAGGGTCCTCCGGAATGGTCAGCTTTGGGCAAAAACTCCGGGATACACAGTCTGTATCAATTCCCCGGGCCGTGGCGTTCTGGATACGCCCTTCTATGGATGCAAGAAGCGCCTGATCAGGTGTCATTTTCCGAACAATCTGCTCGTTTTCAAATACGCATATCAGGTCAAGGCCCAGAACCGCCTTGACCGGGCGAACTCCGAAAGCCCGCTCCATAGCATCCGTGACAGGGATTTCTTTCAATTCATAGGTCGGGAAATCCATCTCGTACAGACCGCCCCGACGAACGACTACAAGTTTGCCGCTCATAGTATAAAATTCTACCTTATCGGTCTCTTTTTCATAATAATTCAGAATAACGAATGCGGACGCCAGCGTCGCATGACCGCACAATTCAACCTCAGTACCGGGTGTGAACCAGCGTAGATGGTATCCTGCCGTTTCCTTTACAATAAACGCCGTTTCAGAGAGATTATTCTCCCCGGCCACCTGCATCATCCAGTGTTCATCCGGCCAAGTGTCCATAACGCATACGGCAGCCGGATTGCCGCTGAAAACTTTATTCGTAAACGCATCAACAATGTATTGTTTCATGGAATTTTCCCTCCTCAAATCTCGATTTGCGTCAGAACAATTCGTCAAGCAGCAGATACCATCTCAGCTTTTCCGGATCCGGCTTGAGTTCCAGCGCGTCAAACAGCCGGTCGGAATCCGCCTGACGTACCCTTGACGCATATTTCCCGTCCATATTGTGCCGCAGGCTGCGGTGACAGAGTGCAATGTCCCGCCACCGGTCGCCCACGCCCGCGTCACCCAAATCGATAAAGCCGCCGATGCCGGTTTCTGTCAGGAATATATTCGGCAAGCAGAAATCGCCGTGGGACAGCACGGGCTCGTAGGAAGGTCGGTTGCGTTCCAGCCAGTAAAGCAGCGCCTCGGGATTCTTAAATCCTCCGGGGCCGAAGGTAGTGGGTTCTACATTATTTGTATCCACCAATCCCTGCTCCACCCTAATTTTGGCTTCAGCAAGCTCCGTTTCCTGATCCCGCAAAGCCGGGCAGTCTGAAGCATCCGTATTCCACAGCATACGCATTGCCTCTGCGAGGCGCTCAATCAGAAGCTCAGGCTTGTCAAGGAAAGCTTCATCGCACGCCATTTTTCCCTTTATTCGGCTCATCAGCAAATATTCCTTTCCATCCTGCTTTACGCAGGCTATTACCTCCGGCGCGGGCACTTTACCGCTAAGCCACCTCAGCATCACCGCTTCCCGCTCCGTCCACGGGGCGGACGGTTGGATTTTCAGCACCATATCTTCATACATACGAACGGCGGCGCCGGACATACCGACGCTGTTTTCGGTATAGGGCAGTCCTTTTACTATTTTCTCTATCTCCGGAGGCAGCATATTTTTTTCATATCGATGCGCAGCTTTACTGCTTTCGTCAAAACTGAGTGCTTGGGCGTTCACTGTTATCAATCCCCGTAACTTTTGATTTATTTGACAGTCATATTATATCGCCTTTTGCAGAAAAATTCAAGCCTCTGTATATAAAAAAGCTGCCGCAGCCGAATATCCGACCGCAGCAGCTTAATAGTTTTACGCGGCTTTAACCGCCGCGTCATTCAGAAAAAATATCTCATAGACGGAGTTTTCCGTTTCAAAGACGATTTTTCTGTCATTCTGTTTCTTTACCCTAATGACTTTGGAAGTCATTACAGGCTCTCCTTCAATTTCCACAATAGCCCTCATGCCCGGGCGAACAGGTACCATCACCCTGCCGGCATATCTGTATTTAATTTTCGTCTTTTTCATTCTCGTCCTCCTACAATCTTTTTTCTATCAGGCTGTTAACAATCTCGTCTTCGCAAAGCTCGCTTGTGCGGTATACCGCATCCGCGAACTTTTCAAGCGAAAATTCAAAACTTTTGCCCCTGTCAAGCAATATTCCCGTGAGCGTAGTCTTAGTCCTTGCCTTAAATTCGGCAAAGTCAGAAACAAGGCTGTCGGAGACATTGCATTGACCGTCGGTGATAAACACAATGTCCGGCTTGTTAAGCGAGTTTTCCTCATATATCCGCATACACTCCCTAAGCGGCTTTTCAAAGTTCGTGCCGCCGTTCAGAAAAGTTTCCGCCGCCGTCATGATTTTCTCGGCGTCGGGCTTTTCGCTTGCGGGGAATATCTCAGTCTTTGTATCTCTCGAAAAATGCACGAGAGCAAAACTGCGCTTTCCAATCACGCACATCTCAAGGAGCAGCATAGCAACCGCCATGCCCCAAGCGTTGTTTTCACCGAAGGTGGAGCCTGACTCGTCAAGGCAGACTATGACGTCGCCATGACCCTTGCGCTCAAGTTCGCGCTTGCGATATTGCTTTATCTGCCCGCGCTGCATTTTCTTAAAGAACAAAGGAATGAGTTCGGGTCGGGCGAGATATGACAGTTCCGACGTAAGCGCCCCGTGAAGGCCGCTCCCCCGTGAAACGTCATATATCTCTCCGCGGCCGTATGTAAAGCCGCTTGTCCTTTTCGCGGTGAGCATTTCCTTAAACCGGCCGAGGAATTTTGCTATGTATTTCAACTTATAGGAAGCGGACACACGCCGTAATATCTCCGCGTTCAGCGGCGTACGCCGCATTTCTCCGTCGCCGTCACCCCAAGCCGAGATGATAGCCTTGACTTCCTCGCTCCGCATTCTCGCTTTTTCCACAGAAGCCGATATGACCGCTTTTATCTGAGATTTTTTGCGGGCCATATTTTCCTCTATAAGTCTGCCGTACATTTCCGACTGTTCGAGCTTACTCTCAAGGCGGTTTGCCAGCTTCACAACTTCTTTTTCGGCCTTTTCGCGCCGCTCCTCGGGCAGGTCTTGGTATTCGTCAAGCTTATCCCGAAGCTCCGCCGAAAGCTTTTCCGCCGCCTGTTCCAGTTCGCTCATGGCGTTTATCTTTCCCTTGCCGCCGGTGGCCGCCTCAAGCATCATGTCGAGCTGTTCAAGCACGGTTTCCGAAAACTCCTCGGTGGCCCCGATAGACGGCAGCTCCTTGCCCTCGCATACCGCCTTAACGGCTCCGTACTGCTCGTCGGCCGTCACCTCGGACAGGATGCGCTTGTTCAGCGTTTTTGCCGTAGTTGACAGCTCTCCGTCAGGTACATACTTCATGCCAAGCCCGTAAAACGATTGAAAGATGTCGTTGGTAAGGCTGCCGAAGGTGTTGAGCTTCTTTTCGCCAATGGCTTCCATATCCGAAAGCGTGTTGCTGTCCGCGTGGAGTTCGTCAAAAATCTCCTGCTCAATTTTGGTGGATCTGAGCACCCTGTTTCCCTTGTTTGCGTCGGCGAGGGAATCAAGCCTGCTCATCAGGCCGCCGTTAAAAACCTCATATATATTTTTATACATTCAAATTCTCCTTTTGGAGCCGGAGGCGGGAGGGGTATTGCCGCCTCTCCCGCCGGGCCGGTCAATTATCAGAAGGGAAGGTCGTCTTCTGCGGATAAGGGCAAATCTCCGGCGCTTAAAGGTTCAACGTCACCGCCGTGCTTTGTGTCGGCAAAGCCGACTTCCTCGGCGTTTACACGGAAACCGTAGCGCCGCTGCCCGTCAACCTCGTAGACATACGTTTCAAGCCGTCCCACTACATACACCTGCTTGCCCTTGGTAAAATACTTTTGGACAAACTCGGCGCTCTTACGCCAGGCGGTAATTGGAAAGAAATCGGCGTTTGGGCCTTTTTCGCTCTTGTACGGGCGATCGACGGCCAAAGTAAAGCCGGCCTTGAGGGCCTCTCCAACCGTCTTTGTCTCGGGATCCTTGGTGAGCCTTCCGATCATAACAATTTTGTTCAACATATTTTCCATCCTTTCTGTATTTTCAGGCGCTTAGCCTTTTTCTGTTTTGTAACGTAACGTGTTCGGAATGTACGGTATCATCAACTTCCACGCTTAAGTCCTCCAGCTTTGTGAGGCAGTCATCAAGGGCATTTTCATCGCTTTCGGGCATATCGTCGGCGCGAAGCTCCGTGGCCTTGATATATATCCTCAAAATTTCCGTGCTGAACTTCACATAAGACTTGAAGCTTTCCGGTTCGGCCGCGAAGTCGTTGTCAAACGAGTTTTTGCACTCATACGCCATGCTCAGTATGTTGTCTATTTCCGCGCCGATGGGATTTTCGCAGAGGTCAAACAAAATCTGAGCGATTTTCTGTATTTCCTCCGGCTTGTTCCAAAAATAGTTTTTGAGAACGAGCAAGTCCTTTGACGAAACCTCGGCCGCGCCTCTGAGCCATGCTTTAGCCTGCGCCACAGGGTAGAAGCCGAAAAATCTTCTGTCCGAAACGTGGATACCGGCTTTTCTTAGCTCGCAAAGCACAGAGTCCATAAGCTCGTTTATCGCCGGCGGTATCTTTACCGCCGCAACCTCGCGCTGCATCTCATTAAGCTCCGCGAGCGTTACCGTGGTTGATATTTCACCGCTTTGACCGTTCTGCTTGCGCTCAAGCACCTCCATTCGGTTTGTCTTGTCCGTCACATAATTGGTCAGAACTTTAAGCTCGAAACGGTCATAGAGCGGCTTCAATATCTGCTGGGCGGGGTCTGAGAAATCGGGTATCTCGTTTGACGCCGAAAAAAACGATATGACGGGTATATTCACCGTCTGCCCCTCGTTGGTGTAGACGCGCTCGTTAAGCGCCGTGAGCAGGGAGTTGAGTATACCGTCGTTGGCCTTGAATATCTCGTCAAGGAAAACAATGTCGCTGTCGGGTATTTTCCCGTCCGTCACGACTTTGGGCGTACTCGCCTTGAGGTGGCAGAGTATGCGCTTCACGTTCTCCAGCTTGTTCGCCGTTTCGGAGGCTTCGATGAGAGACATATCGTCTTTGTCCGCGATATAGTCCCGATACCGTTCCTCGACCTTATTGTAGAGTTCGGCATATATCGGATCCCTCATCAGCTCATCTCTCGGCATACTGCCGGGAATAAGACTTGAAAGATCCAGCCGGCCGAAGAGCTGCTCCTCGTCGGTCTGCTTGGACATGAGCCGCTCAAACTGACGTGCGCCGGTTATCCGCTTGCGGAATTGGTTGACGCAGTAGCTTTTGGCTTGACCGGTATCGCCCAAAATGAAAAGGTTTTTGCCGGTGAGGAGAGCAATGGCTATGCACTCCACAAGCTCCTCGCGCTCGGCGGCGTCGCGGTTTACCTCGGCCATTATGTCGAGCATTTTCTGACTATTCATGTCTTCGCCCCCTTATATGAACGGGAAGCCGCGGCGGAGGGTATCTACCTTCTTTGCAAGCTTGACGTACTTTTTCCTGCTGCTTACTTCCGCAAACATACTGAACCATTTACAGCACAGTCTTGTAAAAGCCTGCTGCAGGGTTCGGTGGCTTCGCAGAGCGGCATTTATGAAATCATCATTGGTTTTGCAGCGCCTCAGATAATGCTCCATAAACTCCGCCGCTCCGGCATGATCGTCCGGCGAAAAGGCAAACTCCTTGGGCGCATATCTCGCACTAAGCTCCTTTCGGGCCGGCATATCGCTGTCATCCAAAAGCTCGCCAATATTTCTTGCGTATATGACGGACGCCTCGTTACGGTCGTCGAACACATTCTGACCGGCGAGGGCTTTCAGCCATTCAACGCAAAGAAGGGTGAAGTTTTGTTTTATGTCGCTGCCGCGCAACATCATTTCGTTGCAAAACGCCACGTTCACCGAGCTATAGGTGTTAAGGTAGAGGAAGAACGCCGTTGCGGCCTCGCCGCCGTTTCCTAAATCTTTTACTTCTATGTACATTTTTTACTCCCTTTCTTTTTTTGCCGAACGATTTTTGCCGGGATAAGCTATGAACTCCTGCCGAGAACCCTCTATAATAGAAAATTCAGCACGGAGAAGATAATGCGTTTCAAGCTCTTGATAACTTCTGATAAGATCAACGGCCGCCTCGCGGGTTAATGTTTCGGCCATCAACTCATTGTCTTTTATGACATAAAACCTACAGCTTTTGTCCTTCATAGTTTCGCTCCTTTCACGGTTAAATGGCAAACGCGCCCCAGTCTTGAAAGCCTCCGACTTGATAAACACCGTCGTCGAAATCATTTTCGGTCACGGAGTCCGGTAAATTAACATCCCGCTTGAACAACTCAAAAGTGGGATATTCGGTTTTATCCCAATACCACTCTATCCAGTCCACACATTTATCCGCAATACATTCACCGTTTTGGTAAATATAGTGTTCCTGAAATCCGATGCCGGGTTCTGACGAATAGGCTTCCATGGTGATATGAAGCTCTCTTGAGTTTTCCGCAAACAAATCTTTGCCGCTAGAATATCCTGACTTTCTGCAGCAGGTTTCTAAGGACCATGCGCAGTCGCCGGATAATATCATATAGTATTCGGACTCCGAGCCGCCTTGTTCGTCAATGTTTACCGGTTCAAACAACCGGCAGAAATGTTTTGGGTCATCATCGTGACACATTCTTTCAAACCATTGTTCACAGCTTTCACGCGTTCCTTTGATCTTCATTTCATATCGGCAATAGTTTGCCATAATGCTTTACCGTCCTTTCATCAAGCTGCCTCGGCGGGCTTCTTCTTCTTTTCCTTTTTTGTTGACGAGCCGAGCTTTACCTCGGCGGGCTTTATCTTTGGCGACGCCATATACCGGGTACATTCGTCCATGGCAAGGAGATAGCCCATGTCGGAGACGGATATTATCGTTTCTCCTGTCACAGCCTTGAACATTTCCTTAATCTCCTTCGGCGAGTAGTAAAAGGTCATATCGCCGCCGTGTTCAATAACAACGGCGTCGATTTCCTCTCTGCCGCGGCTCACCTCATTTTCGGTGGATAGACGGATAGAACTGCCCGTCAGCTCCATCTTTACGGTAGAAGTCCGTTCGCCCATAGCCGCCATGTCGGCTATGCGGTCGGCGTGGGCCTTGAGATTTTCGTTGTCCACTTTGGCGACAAATACGGGCTTTATGGAGCTAAGCAGCTTGTCCGTGTCAATATACGTTCCCGGTATCCGGCAGGCGCTGAACAGCAGACCTTCCTTCATAAAGACCACTCTTGTGCCGCAGCTGCCGACTTCAAGCTCGTCGTCATAGGTTATTGCGCTGACGAGATTGGATATATTGCCCTTGGGAAGTATGACGTCCAAATCTCCCGTTCCTTCGCGTTTGGCTTCCGCAACGGACATACGCCTTGTGTCACAGGCCGTCATCCGCACTTTTTTACCGTCTGCCTTCAGATGCAGACCGCAGAGTACCGGACTATTCTTGTCCGTTGACACTGCAAAGCCTGTGCGTTCATAAAGCCGCTTCAGTCCTGTGATCTTCACTGTTTCGTCGGGGAAGGGTATCACCGTTTCGGGAAAGCCCTTAACATCCATACAGCCAAGATCGTACTCCGTGGTTCCGCACTGTAAATGTACCGGCGATTTGCCGCTGACGCTGACTGTAACATTCTCTCCGCCGAGCCTTTCGACTATCTGAAAAAGCTGACGGGCACGAAGAAGTGTACTTCCGCCTTCTTCGATATTGGTCTTGTACTTTCGCTGTATGGCGCACTCCAAATTGTTGGCTGTCAGATAAACGCAGCCGTCGTCCTCGTTGGCCTCCAGCTTAAAGCACATCAATTCGTTTATCACGCTTGTCACGGGAACGACCTTTATCATGGATTTAAGCATTTCATAAAAGATTTTTCTGTCAACAGTAAACTTCATAAAAACAAACAACACCTTTCTTTTATACGGCAATATCAAACAGCGTTAGCTGTCCGCTCACCGTTTCATAAAGCTTGATCGGCTTAACCTCAATAGCCGGCATACGGATAATCTCGGGTTTGTCGGATTCCTGTTTTTCTTCCGGCCTTTCCTCCGGAAGGTTCATATACTTCGACATATCCTCCGTTTTGCCGCCGCGGTCATTGATTATCGCCATTTTCTTAAACATTTCGGCCACGTCCTCGACCTCATCCCTGATGCCGAGGGTCAGCTCCTTTGCCAGTTGAGAAGTCATGTCGCGGCAGTCGCTCATTGCAGCCAGCCCTTCTTCGGAGAAGTTCCCCTCAACCAAGGTTGCCGCCGCGAGCTTTGATGCCATAAGCTTTATGGCCCGCGCCTGCATGGTTCCCTTGTAGTACATGATGTAGACCTCGATCCTTGGAGCGGTCTGGTTTATTCGCCATGACCGGCGTGACGACTGACGGAAGGTGAACAGGTTATACCCTATGTTATAGAAAACAAGGGTAGTAAAATCGTTCAAATCCAGTCCCGTCTCCACAAGAGAGGGATTGGTTATGAGGACGTCAAGACCGCCTTCGACCTTTGACCGTACCCATTCCTCCCGCTTTTCCGGCTTTACGTTTTGTTCAAGCACCGCAACTCTGTACCCCTTTTCCGAAAGGAGTTTTACGAGCTTTTCCTGTGAGTCGATGCCGACCCAGCTGGTGTAGATAAGCACACGGTCGCCCTTATTGACCTTTTTTTCAACTATGTCAAGCACCGCCGTATCTTTTTCGTGCAGCTCGTCTATGGTCGAAAGGTCTTTAGGGGCTATCAGCACAGAATCGGGATTGCCCGGTTCACATATCGGCTCCGCCCCATAAGGTTGATCCGAGTATGTCGTGAGCAGGCTAAGGTACTTTGACATAAGTTTTCTCGCATTCTGCCTGCGAGGCCCGACATTATCCCGAAAGGATTTCTGGATGAGTTTATATTCGTCCATAATATCCTCGCGCAAGTTCAGCTCCACAGGTATCTCCTCATAGTCCGGCAGATTTTTGCCCATATCGTTAAGGGACAAAAACACCGCGCTGTCGATGAGGAAGCGGGAATACACCAAAGGCGACACTCCGGGGAGCAGTCTGTCACGGATCTTTCGCCTTTTAGTGCGGCTGTTGGCGTTATACTCGTCGTCCTCCACCTGAAACACGCTCTCCGTAACTCCGTACTCCGAGTTGAACGCGGCCTGATCCTTAAATTTCTTGTTGTCGGCCAGCATAAGCGCCGGCGCGATACGGTAAAGAAGATAAAACAAGCCGCTGGAATAGCCGTTAATGAGCGTTGCCGTCATGCCGATGACCTTTTTGGCGCAACCCGCGAGAGTCTCCATGGCTCCGCCCTGACCACTGTCGCCCTTATACAGGTGCAGCTCGTCAAGTATCACGCCGTCAAGGCTCTTGATTTGCCGGGCAATGTATTCGCTCATGGGATAGCGGACACAGGCGCCAACCGGGTGCATAACTTGTTTTGGGTTATCGGCTATCTTGATTATCTTTTCAATGACGGTTTTGTTTTTCGCTTTCTCGATATGGTTCTCGGCGAAGTCGCGGTACACGAAGCCGTAGCCGCCTATCTTGACCCACTTGTTATGGCGGATATTGCCGTCATTGGGGTTGCAGGCCGTCCACAGAGGCGCACCGCAATGTTCGCATTTATGGTTCTGCGAGTTTTCCCTCATGAAGAAAAACTGATCGGCCCTAACCCAGTATAGGGCACCGTCGTCCTTGACCTCCATTTCAATTATTTCTCCGCAGGATGGGCAGACGTAAGCCCGCTTTGACTTTGAGTACACCGCCGCCGGCCTTCTCATATATCCGTCGCGGGCACGTTCCTTGGAAAGAATGAGGTAAACGCTTTTCTTTCCCCGAAGATAGTCCGCATACACGGCGTCAATGTCGGCGAGGCTGCGAACTATGGCCGCCTTGGTATTCGGCAGAGTTTCCTCGATTTCCCGCACCCACTTTTTCGTTAGGTGAGAGGGGCAAAGCACGGCGTTAAAACTCTTTTTAAGATTTTGATGCGCCGCCATTGCCACTGAGCCTATCTTAGTCTTTCCGCTGCCGCACTCGGCCACCACTATCCCGACCTTGGACTTGTCAAGCCTACGCTTTAACGCTTCGGCCACGGCAAGCTGGGCCGGATAGAGGCTGTAGCCCACGTTCCTGTAGATATGCCCGTTTATATCCTTGATACTTTCGCATATCTCCTCGGAGGCCGGGTCAAAAAGCGGACTGAAAGAGCTTTTGATACGGTTCGCCACCGTGACGCCGTAAGCTTCAAGATACTGCGTTACGCTTTCGATATTCTCGAAGCCGCCGGGCCATGCGCCGGGAATGGCGATCTGACCCGACTTTATTCCGTCACCTACAATATCGAACATTTCCCTGTCGTCACCGTACATGGCGATTTGATAGGCGTCAAACCTTGTGCCGCCGGCAGTCACTACCTCAAGGGGGACAAGGACGCCCTTGTTCACACACTCTTTGAGAATGTAGTCCTTAAACTCGGGTATTAGCGGAACCGACGTTTTTCTGTCAAGCTCCTCATACAGAGCGTCGCTGTCTCCTTCCGGACAGAAGATATACATTTTCCTCCTAACATCGGGATTGCTGACCTCCGAGGCCGAATTGTTTTCGATTTCCCCGGCCTCGTCGTCCTTGATGATGACCGTGGACTCCGCGTAAATACCGTCATGAGTTACCTTATCTCGGTATTTTTTCGCATCCGTGAAAACCGTCACCGCCTGACCGTCAATGAGCGCGCTGAAGCGTATACCGCTTTTTATCGCGTCGCTGAAACCTCTAACCTGTTCCGGATACCCGCCGAAGCGAATAGCGGTGAGCGTCCTTCCGCCTTTGTCCTTCCGATACACCAAAGTGTCGGCATAACACTCCAGCAGTATCGACCTTTCCGTGTCACTGTACCTGATAGGAGCCAGCGACTTCATTTTCCACATTTGTTCTTACCTCCTCGTGACTTTCTTTTTACCCTGAACATTTAAACTTCCTTTTCGTTTTATTGTCCATTTTGCCATTTTAATGTCCCAACGGAACCGCCTCCTTAAAAAATTTTTATACAAAAACCACACAGTTCGCCCAAAAGGCTACGCTGTGTGGTTTGTATCCTGTATTTAATTTTTACGCCCTTAAACAAAAACAGACGGTCAAGGCAGACTTTCCCCATGAGTAGGGAACTCGCGCTTAACCGTCTTAACTGCTTACCATCTTAACTGCTTACCATCTTTATGGATTTATTGTATCACACTTCCTTTTTGTTCGCAATCCCAGTTGCTGTTTTTTTATAGGAAAATTTTAATTGTGACAGTTTATGTTAATTCTCATTTGCAACCCCCGATGTGTGAGGGATCAGACATTGTCTGACACATCGGGGGCGCTATATACATAAAGGGGATGACTCCCTCTAATTTTTGGATGCTGCCAATCATTAGGCAGTTGAAACAACTGATGAAATTTCAGCCTTTTATAGCGTAATTGCTTTAATCAGTGCTTGCTCCCACATAACAGTTATCTCCCAACGGCCTCATTGCGTCAGTAAAATCCCATATAAATATCTTTAAATATGATATATCTCTGTCGCAAGTGTCAACATGAACTTTGCATACCTCAGCATCTATATCATCTGCCGTGATATCTTTAGTTTTTATTGAGATCATTTCACCGTTGTCATTATAGGCTGCAACTATTAATTTTGCGGGCAATATATCTCTTGCTGTTACATATATAGCCATAAAGCCCACTTCTAAATCAAAATTACCATTCACAGGAATTTCATTATAAGGAAGTCCTTCAGCGGATTTCATAGTTATATCACTAAAATAATACCCCATGCTTAAATCTCTGTCAGTTTCATCATATTCTGATTCCGTCACGGTAATCAAGCCTTGAGTAGTAACACCGTTTACATCATTAAGGTAGTAGTCGCATAAATCGTCGTCTTCGTAACTCAGCGTCAGCGGCAGCTTCTCTCCGATTTCCGCAGTATCCTTCACCATAAACTCTACAACGAACAGCTCCCCGTCGTCATACATATTGTCCGCACTGTTCCAATACGCCGTTATGTATTCCAATTCCTCGCCGTCTGTTTCCTCCGTCAGATTTGTCGTGAAGCTTCCATCGAGCAGCAACTCTCCCTTTGTTACCGAAATCGGAGTGAGATAGTTCCTGTCATAGTCCAACCGGAAGTTGAAGCCCGCTATTCCTTCATTATCACTTATCGTCACAGGCACTGTTACTATCTCTCCGGCTCCGGCTTCTATCTCTTCCATAGCGAGCTTTACCTCGTTCGTTGACATGAGGCTCACTCCTTCGGCTTCGCTCATTTCATATCCCGCAAGTATCTGCGACAGCCTTACGCCGTCCTTCGCATTTACCTTTGTATCGTTGAATACATTTGCCGCCGTCAACTGGTTATCGTTAAGATCAATCTTCCACTTCGCTATGTATCTCGACAACAACAGTCCATCCTGTGAGTCTACTATCCTGTCCTGATTTACGTCGCCCTTTATTACATCCGCTACCGTTATCAAATTGTCGATAATGTTGGGCATCACATCGTTGAAATCTTGATCTGTTACATCTCCCTTTTCATAGTCAAGCGTTACCGCATATACCCCGTCAGGAACTTCTCCGGACACGTCAAAGGTGATGTTGAACAGTTCGCCGTTCTCTGTCATGTTTTGAGAGTCTCCCCAGTAAACGGCTACCTCCTCCAGCTCGGAGGCCGGTATTCCTTGCTCAAGGTTCGATGTGAAGGTTCCTGAGCTGAGAAGCTTTCCCCTGGTTATGGTTTTGGGAGTCAGCGCAGACTTATCATATCTTACCGTAAAGGCAAAGCCTGCTATGCCGGGGTTCTCGCTTATCGTCACAGGCAAGGTCACAAGTCCGCCGGCCTTTGGCGCTCCTGCCCCGATCTCAATTGTTCCTTCTACGATTTCCGGCACGTTTTCCTCCGAATAACTGTCGCCACATATCTTACAGGTATAGGTCTTGTATCCGGGGCCGTCGGGAGTGGTTTCCGTCTCCTTTGTCAGCTCATATTCATGCGCTGTCGTATCAGTCGTTCTGGTTTCCCGTTCTCCACACTTCTTGCAGGTGCGGTACTCTATCCCTTCATCACGACAGTTGCCGGCCTTTTCAACCTGCCAATTCTCGTCAAATTCATGACCTGTGGCCTCGATAACCGTTTCGTCGGCATTCTTCCCGCAGACCGTACATACATGAGCCTTCATGCCGTCTTCAATACAACCAGCATTTTTTATTACCGTCCATTCACCGTCGTAACTGTGTCCCTTGGCGGGAATGGGCGCTTTTTCCTCAGCCTGATGACATTGGCTGCATATCCTGTGTTGTTCCCCTTCTGTCTCACAGGTGGCTTCCTTTGTGATTATCCAATCTCCGTATGTGTGAACGCACTCTTTTGGACTTACAACTACATGACATACAGCTTTTTTTCCGTTGACAGTACTTGCATATATATCCGCCTCACCGACTCCCGTTGCCGTTACGGTTCCATTTGACACTGATGCTATCGCACTGTTTGATGATGTCCATGTCAAGGACTTGTTAGTGCTGTTGTCAGGAGTTACGACCGCATTAAGCATTACGGTTTCCCCAGTTTTCATGGTTAATGCAGTTTTGTCGAGAACTATTCCGGTCGGGGGTATTTCAAGCACTGCAGCTTTATCAAATGTACTTGTCAAGTATCTGTCGGAGTTATCCCGAACTTGTATGTAGTACTTATATGTTTTGCCAGTTACCAAATTATTATCCACAAAATATGTATTGTTTGTGGTCGCATATGTTTCATAATCGTTCTTGCTGTCCGACCATTTCTTCACAATATACGTCAGACCGATTTCCGTCATCGGCTTTTCCCAGCTTACCTGCATAGATGTGGCGCTTAAGGGAGTAAGCGCGATTCCCTTTGTTATCTTCGGAGCGCCATAGAATGTGCTTGTTCCTCCAACCGTACTGAATGAACCATCTTCATTTTGGTTCAAAATCTTTATTTGATAAGCATATATCGTTCCCGGCGTACCGGTCTTATCTACATAAGTCAAATCCGTTGTTCTTCCAACCTCTTTAAACCCACTTTCGTTCGGGGCTTTACGTACAATACTGTATGTATATTTGCCATCGCCTTTGGCTTCCTTCCATTTCTTAATTTTGATATGGGTCACATTTTCATTGTCTCTATTTGTTTCAGGGCTTGAGAGACGGGTAAACTTTGTTTTGGTCTTTGAATACTTAGATTTGATCTGCTTATTCTTTCGATTGCCGTCAGGGCCGAGTTCTCCTTCTCGTATTGCTCTTACCCGATAATTGTACTTTGTCGCTTCATTCAGTCCAGTATGAGTAAAACTAGTACCGGTTAGATTCTTTGCCAATGATTTCCAATCTTTGTCTGTAGCTTTATGGTATTCTATCTCATATTTACTGGCACCGGAAACCTTTTTCCACGAAATCGTGAGTTGAGTTTCACTGTCACAGGTAATCGTTGGCTGTTCTGGAGGTGATGGCATCGTATAAGTCATGTAAGTTGCTGACCTATCGGAATCGCCTTTTTTGTTTACCGCATAAAGCCGAAAGTAGTATGTAGAACCGGGAGTCAAGTTTTTGAAGGTGTACGAAGTGCTGGTTGTCGTTTTATCCGAATAGTCCTTTACATCTTTTCTTCTTAGGCCGACTCTGTAACTTGTCGCACCGTTGACGGCTTTCCACTTGACAGTTATCTGAGTGTCACTGTCTGGATCGGCTGAGGATATCGTTGGCTTGGCTGGCTTTGTTGCGTCTTTAAGCTGGGTCGGTCTAACAATATTCGGATATGACGCACCCTCATAATATAAAGTCTTTCCTCCAGAAGGCTTTGATATTGTCTTTTTTCTCGCTACAGGAGGGGTTTGTTCACAAATTACAATATCTTTATCTGTAATATCATAAACCCATATAACATGGCTTCTACCAGAGTTTACAAGAGCATCCCCAGGTTTTATTTCTGATACATTACCTGTAAATGATTTTGTATATTTAGAATTAATAAGTTTTATGCAACTATCATGTACGGGGCTATCTCCACTCATAAGACTTCCGCCAAAGACCTCGCTAACAAAAGTGGCACAACACGACCCATAAACAGGACCAGTTCTTGTTTCACTAACCGATTTACAGTATTTTGTAGTAGAATAGTTTGAGGAAACCTTATTTTTATATTGTTTTAAAGATAAGAGACTGTCCGATACAACTTCATCAGTAAACAATGTGTATGGCATACCTTTTACAGTAGACCCTTTTTTAAAAGTTGTTGTTCCGTTGTACTTATTACCGTTCCACGTCTTAATATCTTTTGCCGGCGTCCATTTGTAATTTACAATGGCGTCTGCCCGAGCCCTCATAGACGATAAATCAGTTGGGTAGTCGGAAGCGGACATTAAATTAACCGTTGCTTCATCTGTATCAATATTTTCATCTATATATGTCCAATCAATTTCTTCATATATAGTAGATTCCTCAAATGATTCATCATCATTGGCTAAGACAATAGTGGGACTAACTGAAAAAATAACGGATAGTAATAACATTATGCTTACAATTTTTTTCATCTCTAATCTTCCTCCTTTATTTCAAAGTATAATTTTCCGCTAATGGCTTCTCGGTGTTTACAGATTCCCACAAAAACGCTTTAATTTTTGATACAGTCAAGTCGCACTTTTCCACATAAATTTGGCATCTACTATTATCGTCGGCTTTAACAGTGTAAATTTTAATAAGCTTGTCATCTTCATCGTATGTTGCAACGATTACTTCAGCGCTTCCAACATATTCTTTTAATCTGCTTATTTCAACATTAACGTCAAAGTCGCCATTTTGTGGAATGGAGTCGCATTGAATTCCATTTTGTGCGATTGTCACTTCAGAAATTTCAAATGGATAGGGAGACTTCTTAACCACCTCAACAAGACCATCTGCGCTTTTGATATCCACATCCATTATATTACTTCTATCAACCTTACACATATCATCGTTTGTATACTCCAAGCTTATTGGAACCACCGAACCAGCCTTAAGATTCTCGTTAATCTTAAATCTAACTGTAAATAAAACTCCATTTCCGACTATATTGCCGTTACTTGCCCAGCATACGTTGACGTTTTCAATATCTGAAATGATCAAATTCTTTTGCTGGATATTAGATATCGCACCACCTTCGTACAAATCTCCGTCTACAAAGGCGAGAGGAGTTAAACTATTATTGTCGTAAATTAACTTAAGATTAAATCCAGAAAGTCCGGGGTTGTTTTCAATTAATACAGGAACGTCAATTTCTTCGCCAGGAACTCCTTTGACGTTTGCGACGTATATTCTCCCTTGAGTACTTTCGTCGGCCAAAAGAGAGACTTCATTACGCGATTGAACGGTCGCATCATTTACATCTACATACCCCGCCAAAAGCTGAGCAAGTCTTGTTCCGTCCTTTGGAGTTATTTTTCCATCAGCAAACAGATCCGCAGCCTTCTGATGATAATCGCTCCACGGCAGATCAAGCCATCCGACAATTTTTCGTGATAAATATGTGCTGTCATGACTGTCAACAACCATGTCCAAGTTTGCATCGCCTTTTATCACGTTTATTTTGGTGGTAACAATGCCCTCAATAACACTCGGCAAAATTTCATGTCCTTCACAGTCAATAATAACTGTTCGTACATACGTCTGATCTATATCGTCGTATGACACGGAAATCGCATAGTCGCCTTCCGGCGCATTGCTGCTAACATCAAATGTAACGGTGAAAAGCTCGGCTTCGCGGTCATCAACATCTTTTTCCAAATCTCTATGCTCCCATACGGCTGTGACCGCATCCAAGCTCGATGCCGAAATACTGCCGGCCATGACTTGATCTAAATTTGAGGTGAGTTTACCACCTTTATTTCTTAGAGTTTCACCTACAGTAATTGACTTAGGCGTAAATATTTCCTTATCATAATTTACTTTTAAATTAAACCTCACAAATCCGGGATTATCAACCAACTTTGCAGTAACGGTCGCTATACCGCCAACTATTGCGGTTGTACTTTCAACAGCAATAACGCCATTATATATCCTTTCTCTATAATATTCGTTGTATGCTTTCATACATTCTTTTCTGCTGCACCGGTATATTCTTTCCCCTGATTTAAGCGGCGTAGGCGGAATATCATTTACCAAAATAAAATCATGCTCTATCATTTCTGTTTCTTGAGTGTCTTTATATTTGCATACAGAGCAAGTCCTATATTTCAAACCTTTTTCAGTACATGTGGCCTCTTTTTCCACCTGCCAATCTCCATAGCTGTGATCCGTTTTTCCTATAGTCATTCTGTCCTTTACAGTACCGCAGGATGTACAGATATGTGCTTTTTCGCCCTCTTGTGTGCAAGTAGGCTTTTTTGTTTCAATCCAATCTACAGAGTACTTATGTCCGGTAGCAGGAATTTTAACAGTTTCAGTTTCCCCGCATTCGCTGCAAACTCTGTGTTGGCTGCCTTCGTTTTCGCACGTTGGCGCTGTATCTATAACCCATCCATTAGGATAGCTATGTTTTATTTCAGACCATTGCGCATATAAAGTCTGGTTATCAGTAGTGGAAAAAATCATTGCATCTTCAATTTTTGTTCCGCCTGTTTCCGCTGTGAACCAGCCATCAAACTTATAATTTTCCCTCAAGGGTATAGGCAATGACCCATATGGCTCATTAAATGTTACGGATTTGCTTGACTGTTCAACTTCGCCGCCATTTGGTACAAATGTTACTGTATATGAATTTGGTTCAAAATACGCCGTATACGTTGACGGTTCAGTAACATTAACAGTATAACGTGACGCGAAGATTCCGCCGCTCCAATTTTTAAAATGATAGCCGGGATTAGACTGCGCGCTTATTTCTATATTAGACCCATACAAATACGTTCCACTGCCAAACACAGTACCTTTGTTATTATCTTCAGTTTCCACGTTCACTTGATATGAATTTGTATGGAACTTTAAAATAACGGATGTGTTGTCATATATTACTCCAGATGCACTGCTGGCATACGTTCCATCATATGAATGTCCATATAGAGGTTTAATATCTTTAATCTCATATGACGAACCGCATGTATGAGATGCATAATAATCCGTGACATCATCTGCCACAAGTTTGCCATTAACGTAAACGTCTGCCGTTCCGAAGCCGTTTATGGCGCCACTATATACGTCGTCCAGCATTCCATTCAAATCAAGAACAAATGATTTATATCTATATGTGACCCACTCGGTAATATTAGAAATATTATTTCCGCTTGGATAACTGTAAGATTCTAAATTGTCATTTTTTCTGTAATAATAGGTGTAAACCTTACTCCTTGTGCGGTAACGATATTGCGTTTTTTTAGTTTCAAACGGATCGTCTTGCCAAACGGAATGGTAACTTGTGCCATTTTTATCATAATTTCCGTTTTTGTCGTGATACAATTTGTATGACTGTGGATTTGATGTAGTGGATGATTTTCCCAATTTGTCCTTAATTGCATATTTGTATTTATTGGGATAACTTGATGATTTTTTGTAACTGCCCGTTGAAGCATTCTTGGATGAAGCGTACCTATAATAGTTATACTTGTCCGTAACCTTTCTTGTTTCCACTTGGCGGGACTCTGTTTCGGTCACCTTTGTATCGCTCCAGGAACTCCAAGAACTCCAAGGGCCCCATACCCATTTTGTATCATATTTCTCCCAGCCGGGCAGTGAAGATTCGCTGGAAGTTTTATAGGACGTCAGTGTATATGTCCATTTTCTAGAGGTAACCTCTGCGCAAGCGGGAAGCTGCGAAGCTAATATCCATTCGTCTGCGTGTGCAGGAGTACTCAAAGTAAAAGTGGATACCATAACACTAATTACCGTAATTAAGGATAATAATTTCTTCTTCATGACATAACCCCTTCCATAAGCAAGGTAGGGGAAATGTACGCATTATTATTCAGTAAAATATATAATGTCACCGCTACATTTCCCCTATAAAATTTTAATCAGTGATCGAAATTCCTTTCGCTAAAGGCGTTATATTATCTCCGTCGCCCCAGACGAATACCTTGACCTCACCAATCTTTTCTGTGCATTGCGGTATATATACGCTACACATACCTTCTTCAAATATTTCTTCTGTAACATTGTTATGCTTAACTGTTGCAAGTGAACCATCTTCTCCATAAACAGCTACGATAACATTTGCCGGAGGAACATTTTCGTTTGTTTTCAGCAATTCTACTATAACATAGAAGTCTCCGTCCTCTGGAATACTTTCACATACATTATCATCAGCCGCACACAAATAAGCATTATTGATGTAATACGGATTTGTGGTATCTATAACTTCATTTGTATCTACAACCATTACTGCACCTTGAGTCGTAACACCGCTTACATCATTAAGGTAGTAGTCGCATAAATCATCGTCTTCGTAACTCAGCGTCAACGGCAGCTTCTCTCCGACTTCCGCAGTATCCTTCACCATAAACTCTACAACGAACAGCTCCCCGTCGTCATACATATTGTCCGCACTGTTCCAGTACGCCGTTATGTATTCCAATTCCTCGCCGTCTGTTTCCTCCGTCAGATTTGTCGTGAAGCTTCCATCGAGCAGCAACTCTCCCTTTGTTACCGAAATCGGAGTGAGATAGTTCCTGTCATAGTCCAACCGGAAGTTGAAGCCCGCTATTCCTTCATTATCACTTATCGTCACAGGCACTGTTACTATCTCTCCGGCTCCGGCTTCTATCTCTTCCATAGCGAGCTTTACCTCGTTCGTTGACATGAGGCTCACTCCTTCGGCTTCGCTCATTTCATATCCCGCAAGTATCTGCGACAGCCTTACGCCGTCCTTCGCATTTACCTTTGTATCGTTGAATACATTTGCCGCCGTCAACTGGTTATCGTTAAGATCAATCTTCCACTTCGCTATGTATCTCGACAACAACAGTCCATCCTGTGAGTCTACTATCCTGTCCTGATTTACGTCGCCCTTTATTACATCCGCTACCGTTATCAAATTGTCGATAATGTTGGGCATCACATCGTTGAAATCTTGATCTGTTACATCTCCCTTTTCATAGTCAAGCGTTACCGCATATACCCCGTCAGGAACTTCTCCGGACACGTCAAAGGTGATGTTGAACAGTTCGCCGTTCTCTGTCATGTTTTGAGAGTCTCCCCAGTAAACGGCTACCTCCTCCAGCTCGGAGGCCGGTATTCCTTGCTCAAGGTTCGATGTGAAGGTTCCTGAGCTGAGAAGCTTTCCCCTGGTTATGGTTTTGGGAGTCAGCGCAGACTTATCATATCTTACCGTAAAGGCAAAGCCTGCTATGCCGGGGTTCTCGCTTATCGTCACAGGCAAGGTCACAAGTCCGCCGGCCTTTGGCGCTCCTGCCCCGATCTCAATTGTTCCTTCTACGATTTCCGGCACGTTTTCCTCCGAATAACTGTCGCCACATATCTTACAGGTATAGGTCTTGTATCCGGGGCCGTCGGGAGTGGTTTCCGTCTCCTTTGTCAGCTCATATTCATGCGCTGTCGTATCAGTCGTTCTGGTTTCCCGTTCTCCACACTTCTTGCAGGTGCGGTACTCTATCCCTTCATCACGACAGTTGCCGGCCTTTTCAACCTGCCAATTCTCGTCAAATTCATGACCTGTGGCCTCGATAACCGTTTCGTCGGCATTCTTCCCGCAGACCGTACATACATGAGCCTTCATGCCGTCTTCAATACAACCAGCATTTTTTATTACCGTCCATTCACCGTCGTAACTGTGTCCCTTGGCGGGAATGGGCGCTTTTTCCTCAGCCTGATGACATTGGCTGCATATCCTGTGTTGTTCCCCTTCTGTCTCACAGGTGGCTTCCTTTGTGATTATCCAATCTCCGTATGTGTGAACGCACTCTTTTGGACTTACAACTACATGACATACAGCTTTTTTCCCGTTGACAGCACTTGCATATATATCCGCCTCACCGACTCCCGTTGCCGTTACGGTTCCATTTGACACTGATGCTATCGCACCGTTTGATGATGTCCATGTCAATGACTTGTTAGTGCTGTTGTCGGGAGTTACGACCGCATTAAGCATTACGGTTTCCCCGGTTTTCATGGTTAATGCAGTTTTGTCAAGAACTATTCCGGTCGGTGGTATTTCAAGCACCGCAGACTTACCAAATGTACTGGTCAGGTATTTACCGGCACTATCCCGAACTTGTATATAGTATCTATATGTTCCGCCGGTTGCTAAATTATTATCCACAAAATATGTATTGTTTGTGGTCGCATATGGTTCATAATCGTTCTTGCTGTCCGACCATTTCTGTACAGTATACGTCAAGCCGGTTTCTGTTATGGGCTTTTCCCAGCTTATTTGCATAGATGTGGCGTTTAAGGGAGTAAGTACGATCTCCTTTGTTATTTTGGGTCCGGCATAGAATGTACTTGTTCCGCCAACCGTACTGAACGAGCCGTCGGAATTTTGGTTCAATATCTTTATTTGATAAGCATAAATTGTTCCGGGCGTGCCTGTTGTATCTGTATATGTGCGGGCTGTCGTTCTACCCACTTCTTTAAAGCCGCCCTCATTCGGAGCCTTACGCACTATGCTGTATGTATATTTACCATCACCCTTTGCCGCTGACCATTCTTTGATAACTACATGGTTTACGTTATTGTTATCAACCGTGTTGCCGGGACTGGGGAGACGGGTAAACTTTGTTTTAGTCTTTGAATACTTAGATTTGATCTGCTTATTCTTTCGATTGCCGTCAGGGCCGAGTTCTCCTTCTCGTATTGCTCTTACCCGATAATTGTACTTTGTCGCTTCATTCAGTCCAGTATGAGTAAAACTAGTACCGGTTAGATTCTTTGCCAATGATTTCCAATCTTTGTCTGTAGCTTTATGGTATTCTATCTCATATTTACTGGCACCGGAAACCTTTTTCCACGAAATCGTGAGTTGAGTTTCACTGTCACAGGTAATCGTTGGCTGTTCTGGAGGTGATGGCATCGTATAAGTCATGTAAGTTGCTGACCTATCGGAATCGCCTTTTTTGTTTACCGCATAAAGCCGAAAGTAGTATGTAGAACCGGGAGTCAAGTTTTTGAAGGTGTACGAAGTGCTGGTTGTCGTTTTATCCGAATAGTCCTTTACATCTTTTCTTCTTAGGCCGACTCTGTAACTTGTCGCACCGTTGACGGCTTTCCACTTGACCGTTATCTGAGTGTCACTGTCTGGATCGGCTGAGGATATCGTTGGCTTGGCTGGCTTTGTTGCCGCATTTTTGCTCGGTAAAAATTTATGTGGATCTAAATTAGGACTCTTATTACTTCCATATGTTCTATTTTTATCTCTAACTTCATAGTGAAGATGACAGCCTGTTGCATTCCCAGAATCACCAACATAACCTATCAACTGACCTGCTGTAACTTTATCTTTTGCTTTTACAACATATTTCTCCATGTGACAATAATAAATGTAAACTGTTTCAGAATTTACTTTACATTTTATTATAACATGATTACCGTAACTAGTTGTCATACTTTTTACGGAATATACAGTACCATCATGAGATGCATATATTGGGGTATTTCTAGGAGCAGAAATATCTGTTCCCGAATGATAATTTCCATTTGAGTATTTATGCCAATTCTTTAGGTCAGTTCCACCATTTCCTCCTACAGGCCAGACAGGACTGGATGCCCCAGCAGCAACATGAACTAACCCAAAGCATAGTAAAAATACCACAAGAAAAGAAAAAATTGATTTACGTTTCTGTAATTGCTCTCCCTTTAATTCCTTTTTTGAATTTTTACACATGAAAAACAACCCCCTCATAACAATGTTGCTATACAATAGTAATAGTCTTTATCGGCCACAAAGAAGCTCTATCAAGGTCGATGGCCTTCTTAACATACTTCTCCCCAATCCTCATACTTATCTTCGAGGTTCAAATCATCATTTTTATAATCATCAGATTAATCTAAGTTACTTGAGCTTTAACACACTCTTCTATTACGATATCTTAAATCTTAACCCTTTAGTCCAATATAACTATATGCTTTCACATACTTACATCGCAAACATATTTAATATTAAAAAATGTCATTTTCTCAGCATTTTTTTGCTATACAACAAATGTCTGTATAATAAAATTTTCAGCGATAGGGAATATATTAGTGTAATTGATTACAACATAGTTCGCAACTATACCATTGGCAATGCTTTATTTAGTTCTAAGCAGAGCGGCGACAATATGCTTTGATTGTCAGCCGCTCCGCAGCTTACCATGAATATATTGTGTTTACTCCACAATCATATCTGCAAGGCCAATACTCTCGTTTTCAGTCACAATTTTCAACTGCAACCCATAGTTTAACGGAATAGTAATATGTTCTGCTAACTGTTCTGGGTCAAGTGTCACAGTTTTTACAGTTTTGCCATCGACGATAAATGTTACCGTTTTTTCATAGCCAAGAGAATCTGTATGACCTATATCAAAGCTCAAGGAGTTATATCTGCCATCGAGGTTAAATAATGCATTTCCTCCCCAACCAAAGGTTATTCCGTTCGATCGCTTTTTGCCGTCCATTTCAAAGGTTCTGCCTTCTGAAGATGAATATACACTGCCACCTTCATATGGCGGACAAACATCCATCATCATTGTTTCGCCCGGAACCATCTTATCCCAAATGTATACACTCCTTGATGCTCCGTCATACGTTACCTGTGCACCCATGGCTTGAGCCACGCCGCGAACGGGAAGATAGGTTGTTCCATTGTAAACAAACGGTTCAACGGTCGTTCCGTTGGCGTCCGTAAGGTCAGCGAGCGTGTTGTCGATGTACACCTTATAGTTGTCATAGGTCACATCAATATTTCGCTGACCGCTTGTGGCATAGGCCACCCCTCCTACCGCTATCAAAGCCGACATAACGCCGATAGCATAGCCCTTTACTGTTTTGTTCATTGATAAAACCTCCTGTAAAATAATATATTTTCATTACGCAGCACCTGCGCAAATGAATTCTTTAAAAATTTTGTGGTATTATAATTGTAGAGTTGCCGCGATTGACTGACCCAAAACTTAATCTTTTGGGAAAGTCGGCGCGGAATGTCTTTATTTAAGGCGTTCCGCGCCTTTTTTTGACTGCTCAGTTTGACGGCGAATAGATTTCACTGAGCTTGTTCATCTGTGACCTTTTATGCTCGTCCAATGAATGAACATAGAGGTCGAGAGTAATCGCTACCGTGGAGTGGCCGAGGATTTCGCTGAGCGTCTTAAAGTCCATGCCCACCTCAAGGGCGCGGGTGGAAAAGGTGTGCCGAAGAGCGTGAAACTTGATGTCAGGGAGCTGTGCCTCCTCAAGCAGCCGCTTGAACTGACGGCGATAGGTGCGGACATTTACATACCGGCCATTCGCCGACAGCACAAAGGCGCCGTCCCTGCGTTGATTTTTCAGCTTTTCCATAATAAACCCCGGTACAGGGATGGTTCGGAGTGAGGTTTTACTCTTTGGCGGCAGGATTTTCACGGTGCCGCCAACGCGGGCCTGCGTTCCGTTGACGTGAAGTACTGACTTTTCAAAGTCAATGTCGCTCCATTTAAGAGCGCAAAGCTCGCCGATGCGCAGGCCGGTGTACAGACATAGAAGAACCCCTATATCATTTTCCCGCGACAAGACCCTTTCCAACCGCTTCTGCTCGGTAAGCGTCAGTATGCTCACCTCGGTTTTGGCCTTTTTCGGGAGCTTGACCCGCGACCAAATATTCATGATCTGTCCGCGCTCCTCGGCAAAAATGAGAGCCGACTTCAGCACACAAAATATCACCTTAACGGTTGACGGCGAAAGTTTTAACGATGATACAAAAGCTTGCAGCGTTTGTGTTGTCAGCTTTTTCAGCCGCACCTTGCCGAGCTTGGGGAGAATATAATTCCTTATGTGTCCCCTGTAAATCTGCCGCGTCGTCTCCTTGAGATTGCCGGCATTGTCAAGCCAAAAATCCAACCACTGGCTCAGCGTATCGCTTGAGCCGGTGGGCTTTTTCTTTTTTACGGCCTTGTATTCGGCCAGCTTTTCCTTTACGTCCGTATAACTGCGGGCATAGACATAACCGTATATCGCCTTGCCGTTCTCGTTGCGGGTTCTGATATATCGCCCCTCGTACCGTCCATCTTTTCGTTTATATATGTTTTCTCCTCTTCTCGCCATAGTTAAAGTCCCCTTTCTGACTGTGATTTTGACGGCGAATTTTTTCTTGAAAATTCGCCTAAAAGCTGTAGAATGGCTTGACAGCGCGTTATCAAAGTGATATAATCTATTATATAAAATTGTGTCAAAATTTGCACGATTAACTAAAAATGCCGTAATAAAGCCATAAATTTTATCTGGCCCAAAAGATTAAGTTTTGGGTCAGGTTTTTTTATTCTCTCCACAAGCATAGAATCGGCCGTGCCATTAAGTGCGGCACGGCCGATTACTTTACCTAACCTTCCTCAAAATCTTACCATACACCAGCTTCTTCTCCATGTTCAGCCGGGTTATCAGTACCTCCACACTGTCGCCGATCTTGAAATCACCGTCGTAGTGCATGGACTCATAAGAGCAAAGCACGTCCGTCATTTTATCGTACAGCCGACAGAACACGCCTCCGCCGTACTTCCCGACGATGGTAGCGATACGGATAGAGCCCTCGGGGTGACGGGTTTCAATGCCGTCAAAGGGGTGAGGCATAGTCTCCTTTACGGACAGCTTAAGGACGCCGGTATTCGCGTCAAACTGCTTGACAAGAGCTTTTTTCGTCTCTCCGGGGTGAATTACTTCCCGAAGGTCGGGAACCACGTTGTAGCTTATTTCCCTCTGAGGGAGTACAACGTCGTAGCCGAGGTATGACACCGTACACACGCCTCTGCCAACGGAAAGCACGTCCACATCCACGGTCTGCCCCTCGCGGATATGCCAGTTGTTGGCCTCTTGAAGCTTTTTTAGGGCAACTTTGCGCGAGGCCACGGCAAAGCCCGCCTCACGGTCAATGTAAGTTACCACATAGTTCACTCTTGCGCCGCACATAGAGTGGAGAACATGATAGCCGTAATCACGTTCATCAAGGAACACCTCATGTTCCGGAATGATAATTTTTATGCGGTATTTGATGACTATGAGGCATCTGACCTTACGCCGGGCGACCTCTCCGGCAATATTACCGAAGTCGTACATGTCCACGCCGGACACCTCGCCGCTTATAACGGATTGGCTCCGGTATGAAGCGTAAATTCCCTGCCATTCGTCGCGTTCTTCCGGCGTTAGGTCTTTGTCCAACTTAGATAAATTGAGTTCGTTGAATTCCATGGTTCATTCCTCCTGTTATTGATTTTTTGTGTAAAATATCACGCTTTGGCCCTCGATCACGGCAAATTTACAAGGCCGCCGCGTTTTTATGCTTCTGATCTGGCCCTTGACGGCAAGCAGTAAAATTAAGGTTTCTCCGCTGTCCGGCCCGTCAACATAGGCGGCTATGGGCTGTTCGCCGCCAATATGAACAGGGATAACGCAGATTTCCTTCTCGGTTTCGTCGTCCCTGACAAAAAATTTGAGCTTTACCGGGGGCGCGCCCACGCAGAAGGCCGTGACACTGTCCACAAAACTGAGCATAACGTCCATGCAGCGGAGCATATCGCCGTCCGGTGCCGCCTTTGCGGGCGAAATGAGAGCTTCGCCAACCAATTCCAGCTTTTCATAGTCCCCATAACGGCACATCTGGTCTATATATCCGTCCAGATTTTTAAAATATCCGTTGACCTTGCGCCGTACCAGCGCCTCAAGCTGACGCTGATACAAAGGGCCGAACTCGTCCAAAAGCACTTTGATGCACCTCTGATACAGGTTTAAGTACATCCCACGCACCCCCTCATGGAATTAAGATACGGGTCAACATGGACAAGGGTATAGTCCTCGGTCAGACTGTTGAAGATAACGCTCATGACATAGCGGGTCAGGTTCTTCACCGGCCTGTCACGGTTGGAGTGCAGACGCTCCATAGCGCTTTGCAGAACAGATGCGTCAAGTTCGCAAAGCCGGCTTCTGACCTTCGCTCTCGGTAAAACGGCATTGCCTATACGGAAGCTCTCGGAATAGAACAGCCGTTCTATGGCGTCATAGAGTATCTTTCGCTCCTCCTCATCAAAGCTCTCAAGCTGACAGCCGTCAATAATTTTTTCAAAATCGTACTGCTCGTCAAGACTGACAGACGGACTGATGTAAGAATGATTAATATTAGTTTGATTAATATTAGTCTTATTAGGGTGCGGTTTTGGCAGTTCTTGACGTGCCGTTTCGGGATATGCAGACGTGCCGTTTTGGCAGTTCAAGACATCCCGATCCGGCATATCATAAGCTCTTTCAGATGTGCCGGTTTGGCATATCTCAGCTTCCGGCGGCGAAACAAGATGTGCCTTTTCGGCAGTTCTTGAGTTTTCTCTGTTGACATATCCCCGAGCGGCGTCGGGGGTAAGCTCCAGTTTAACGATATATATTTTGTTCGGGGCGCCCCGTCCGCACCGCTGCTCGGCAATGAGGCCGGCGGCAAGGAGTTCCTTGAACGCCGATATGGCCTTTTTGTATGTAATGCCTAAGTCCTCAGCTATCTCCTCGCGGGTGTAGATAAGGTACACCTCGTCGCGATCGTTTATCCAACCGTTCAGCTTGGAAAGGGAGAGCCGGTCATAGAGCAGAGCGTAGGCCAGCTTTGCATCCGATGAAAGCCTCCGGCAGACGGAGCTGACAAACATTGCCTTTGGTATTTTGAGAAAGTCGCAGCTTAGTATATCATTTATTTTGTAAACATTCACTTGATAATTCCTCCAATCGTTTTCAATCCTTTAATATATCTTTCGCGTTTGTCTTGGTAAGGTTAGGGTCAAAATCCATTTCTTCCGGGTCATCCACCCGAATGTTTTCTTCTTTGGTTGGTTCCTCCGGCATTTTGGTGCCAAAAATTGGTACAAGCTTTTCGATGTCTTTTTTCATTTTAGCATCGGCCCGCCTTTCCTTTTCAAGCAGTTCCTCCTTGTGACGCCAATCGGGGATATATTCATCTACCCTTGAATATTCAAGCTCGCCGTAGGCGGTAAGCTCCTCGGGTACTATTTTAAAGGCTTTCAGCGGCTTGTGACCTCTGATAAGCAAAAGACACTCCCTGTTGTCGAGCTGAAGTACCTCCTCCGGATACATAAGCGGACGGGTATTGTTGCTTTTGGTCTGACGGTAACCCGTTATCTCCCTTGTTATGGGCGAAAACATAGGCGTTTGGGGCGACATACTGTTGGTTAGCTGGATAGTGATGTTGCCGCACCGTTTGGAGATAAACTCGCTGGTCATGGTGTCGTTACAGCCCAAAAAAAGCTGAGTATCGCAGTTGCCGACGATTTCTTCCCATTCCTTTATGGGATAACGGTCGGCGAGCTGGGCTATGCTTTGGATTATGATCTGACAGTTTATGCCCCTTGAACGGACAGTAGATATGGTCTTTTTAAAGTCGAGTATTCGCCCTATGTTGCAGAACTCGTCAAGAACAAAATTGACCTCCACCGGCAGGCGGCCCCGCTCGTCGCCGTGTTTGCGGGCATAGTCCGAAAGTTTTTTAAAGAGAAGCGAGAAGAACAGCGACGAAAGAAATTCATAGCTGGAGTCCTGATCCGATATGATACAGAAATAGGCGCAAGGCTTTTTGCCCGGCAGTTCAAGGTCTATATCGTGATACTTGGTTATGGTGTCCACCAGCTTATTCTGGAAGACATTCAGCCTTGAGCCAAGACCGATAAAAATATTTCCCCATAGATTGCTGGCCGCCTGTTTAAAAATACCGTATGGAGCGCGGGCCGGATGATCCAGCGGAAGGCGCTGAAACTTTGCGTCAAGGCTTCTGGCCCCCTCGGTGGACAGCATCCTGTATATGGTGCCGAGGGAACGCTCGTGTATGGGCAGCAGTTCGTTCGTCACAGGATCGCGCATGGACTGGACGTACAGTATCAGGGCAATGAGCAGGTTTTGCTCCGACTTGTCCCAGAAGTCCGCCTTCTGTCCGTCGCCGGAGGTGTTGCGGATAATGACCTCGGCCACGGACTGCACCATATCAACGTCGCCCTCGGTTTCGCCGATGCAGTTCCACCCGTCGGAATTTTCCATGTCCAGCAGGTTAAAGGCCTTAACCACATAGCCTTGATCCTTTAAGTAGCCGGACATCTGTTCAAAAAACTCGGCCTTGGGATCGACTATAACCATGCTCTGGCGGAGAGAAGCAGTTTTGAGTATGAAGGGCTTGACAAAGCCTCTGGACTTGCCGGCGCCGGAGGCCCCGTAAACCATAACGTGCTTGTTCAGCCCGCTGTCCTTACGAAGGCCTATGTAATCCGAATAGCCGTCGTAGGGAGAGCTTTTCAGCCGTCCGAGTATTGGACAGGGCAGGGCGTCGGCCTTGTCGGTGACAAGCACCTTTTGTCGCTCGGCCTTGTCCATCCAGCCGGAGGTGCCGTGAGTTCCCTCGTTAGACACATAAAAATTTCTCTCGTCCTTTGTGACCTTAACGCCGGTTATGAAGGGCATCAGCTTGCCGGTTATGAGGAAGTACATGGCGGCTATGAAGAACAGCATTCCCAGCGATTGAGGCGTGAACACGGCGGAAAAACACTTAAACGGATTAAGCGAAAGGGTTTTAAGCTCGTCTCCTGTGCGGAAGTTGTGCGACGCAGTAAGAAACGAGTTTACAGCCATGCCGTAGAGATACAAAAACAACAGCGTAAAGCCGAGATAGTACCAAGGGTGCGCCCGTATACGTCCGTATATAGCGTAGAGCTTGTCATTCTTCTTCAGTATTTTTTCGACGAAGCAAATAATTTCTTTCTTTGACACTTATCAATTCACCGTCCTTTTTCACAAACGGCTGCCTTTTCATTGGCGGAATATTGCATTCGGGAAAAATTCTGTAAAGGTCGCTTTCCCTAAGCGTTACCACCGTGCATTTTTGACAGCCGTAATATCTTAAAATGTTGAGCAACGTCGGTTTTTGAAACGAGAAACATACTACCTTGGGCATAATGGTCGGGTCGCCCAAACATATTTGATAAAGAGCCGACTGTATACGTTCTGCGTTTAAGTCTATCGCCACAATACATGGCCTATCTTCAAGCATACCGTCGCATCTGCTGTATTTTTCAGGGACAGAGTCAAGACAGCCGAGCGCCCGCGCTATCCTTTTACGGTACCCCCTTACGGCGAGGACTTTTACTTGCATGACCCCGTTGCCGTCAAGCGGTACCATAAGAGCCTCACAGCCCATTTCCTTCAAGGCTATATCAAAGCAATACCGACCGTAAGTAAGGGGGTCACTTTCATTTTCAGGATGGATATATGCCCATAATTCCTCCAAGGTGTTCGCGAACAGTATTAGACGAAGCCTTTTTATCCCTCGCAGTGATGCGACCTGCCCGGCAAACACCTCCTTTTCGTGGCCGGGAATTATCCAGTCGCTCGTTCCTTCAATGTGATACGGGATATATACCGTGTCGCGCATCCGCAGCAATCCGTGGAACCTTGTTCCTGCAAGGACTTTTATGTTACTGTCGGCTCTTAATATAAGACTGCTCACATATCCTGTTTCACTATCCGCAAGCTCCCGTGACGACTTTAAGAACACGTTAATTCCCGCAAGGTAAAGAAGGACGCTCCACTTGGCGCTTATGAGTTTGCGCCTGTATCCCTTTGTCTTTATTAGCGTCCTTATGTCCGACGGGAAAACATAACCTATATCCGCAAGCACATCCTCTCCCGCCCTTGTGAGCTTACAGCTTGAACCGTCGCTTTGCTGCTTTATCAGCCCGAGTATCTGCAAATTGGCTGTTACGCTTCTGCTAAAAACCGGGGCCCTGAACCTCCGGTTCACATCGTCGGGTATATATCTGCAAAGGCCGCAAAGCTTCATAAATTCTATTTCAAGACAATCAAAAAACATATTGCAGCAACTCCGTTCCTATAACTATACAATGGTCTTGGTTTCAAAGAAAAATCACAGCAAAAAAACGCCGTTAATATCAGGGATAACAGCCGTGCAACCCAATTGCTCACGGCATTTTTTAGGGGCATGGTTTACCACCCATAAAAAACGCCTTAGCAACTGGGTTCAAATAACATTTTCTGACAGTTTGGCCATAAACTCCGCTCCGTCCTCCGGCGGCAAAACATATATTTCGCACCGGGGAATATCGGAACGCTTGCTGAACAGACCTATGCTGAGTACAAACTGGCTGTCGTCCTCTATCACCGCGCCCTTGAGGGCGTTGGGTATCATCTTCCAGCCCTTGTTGTCGTTGTCGAGGGCGTTGTGGTTTTTCTCGCCGCAGTATTCCACAATAGCCATGAAAGCCCTTTCAAAATACGGCAGATCATAACCGCAGCCTTTTACGAGTCGGGACACGGTGTCGCCGATATATCCGCTGTTTTTCCGGCGACAATTTGGCAAAAGGGTATTGAGCGTTATGCGAAGCCATCCCTCGGCCGTAACCTCAAGGTTTCCCGCAATATCTATCGGCTCTCCGTCCGGCATAGAGGGCAGGGCTTCATCGACCAGATATTTGTCAAGCGCCGCCCTCGACTTCACGCACAGGCGTTCAAGCTCGCAGAGATAAGCCCCGAGCTTTGCCGACATTGCCTGCTCGGAAACGCCGTCGCACATAACGGCTCTTGACAGACATTGGAGTACATGTATATTGTCAAGCTGTAAATCGTTAAGCGTACTTTTTAAATCATCCATCGGACAGCCTCCTTTTTTCAAGGTCGCTGCGTTTGGTCGTGAGCAAGTCGTACATCAGCGGCGACGCCTTTATCTCAATACACACCTTGTTCCTGTTGGCGCAGAGCAGGGCCTCGCCCCGCTGATTGCGGATCACCTGCATTGTTTCCTCGTCAGAAAGGCCCAAATACTTTTGCACTGCGAAAGCCTCTTCTTCCTCAAGCTGGAGTATGAACTTGATGCGGGAATTGTTTATGACGCCTTTCCCGTATTTGCCGTCGTCCAGTGAGAAAAAGTCGCCAATATCCTGCGTCGCCGCGAACGCCGCCCCGCCGTAGCCGCGTATGACCTTGAATATTTCAAGCACATAGTCCGCAGCCATACGGTTTGAGCTTGCGCCGATAAGGGTCCAAAGCTCGTCAAGGAAGATTATCTTCTTCTGTATCCGGCTTTCCTTAGCCTTGTCCCACACAAAGTCCAGCGCCATGAACATTCCCAGCGGTTTCATGTGGTCGGTCATCTCTGATATGTCCAAAACGATATACTTGTTGTTTAAGTCAACATTAGTCTGACCACCGAAAGCCGAGAGCGAGCCTACGGCAAACTTTTCGATTATGAGGGCGAGAGGCTTAGTTTCCTCCCTCGAAAGCAGTTCCTCGTACAAGTCCTTAAGCGTCGGCATCTCCTTAAAGCCGCCGGTTTCCTTGAAAAGGGATTTGTTTTCAAAGGTTATGCCAAACTTGTTGTACGTCCTTATCACCGCTCCGTCAATGAGGTTCAACTCATTGTTGGTAATGTCGTTTTTTACAAGACTGAAAAATATCATCAGCTTTTGGAGTTTCTCGGCGAGTATGGAGTCTTCGCGGGTGTCGCCTTTGATCTCATAGTCGGTGGAAAGAGACGTTTTGCGTATCTCCATAATATTGATACAGTCCTTTGAGGACGGAGCTATGCGAATATATTTCCCGCCAACCATGTAACAGGCGTCGGCAAATTCATGTCCCTTTAACGGCGCAAGTATGAACACCTGCGTTCCCTGCTGACGGAGCCGCAGAGCCATGAGCTGAAGCAGAAAGGTCTTGCCCGCGCCGGACATCCCAAGTATACAGCCGTTGGCGTTGGAATACTTGTCGCTGTCAAAGATGTCGAGTATGGCGACGGAATAGTTGTACTTGTTGAGTCCGAGGAATATCCCCTCCGGGTCATATATCTCAAAAGACGAAAACGGGAAAGACGCCGCGAGGGAGTCCGTCAGCACGTTCCGCCGTCCCTTTCGCTCTATGTCCGGATCCACTGAGAGTATGGGCAAAGAAGATAAGAAGCACTGTTCGTGCTTGTAGTCTGCGCGCTTGCAGACCATGCTCATAGACGCGCAGAGAGTGAGAACCTCGTTCACTCGCGACTCCAGTTCCTCCACGTTATCGGCGGTTATCTCGATTACCGTCGTCATGTAGTAGAAGTCCTGATTTGCACGGTTTATGCCGTCTTTAAGGTAAAATCCGGCGGCGATAGCGTTATCTATTTCTTCAAAGTCCCGGCGGGTATCGCCGACTTCTCTCATGCGGCTGCGGTTAAGCATAGTTTTCTGGGCTATGCGGGAAAGTATCTTATCCTTCGGCATTTTTCTGAACGTGAAGCTGATGCCAATATTGTCTCCGGCCTCCACCAGCGGGGAGAGCCAAGCCGCCTCGTTTTTGGTGCGGTAGCCGTATCCCGCGACGTAAAGGTAGGCGTGATACACTCCGTCAACCACTATGTAGTCTCGGCTGCCGTTATCCACGGACGAGGGAGCGAGAATATCCAAAACCGATGTCTGGCCCGTCCAAAGCTCCGGTGTAGTCTCCGGCTGGAGCTTCGGGTTCTTTTTCTTAAACCGCTCTAAAAAGGTTTGCTTCTTGCTTTCCACCTTCTTCTCCGTGGACGCAGACTGGGCGGCTGTGGCTTCGCCGTCCTTTTCGCCGGTCTGACGGCCCACGGCGGGGCTTTCTTTTTCATAGCTGTCCTCCTCAAATCTTCCGAATGTTCTTTTCCTAATATCCTCTCTGCTATTCATCCCTGTTTCCTCCTTCATAAGAGTGTATTTCGTCCAGCATACCGCCCGCGAAATTTCCGGGAGCTACATATCTGGACGTTCGTTTGTTTATGATCCCGTAAATGAGGTCGATCAAAAAGCCGTCGTCGCTGATATTCGGCACCTCAAGCCCGCAGCGTGACAAATACCGCTGGGCTTTATACGCCTCATCGGCCAGTCCCTTCTTTATGTCGAAAAAATCTTCCTTATGTCCATCGTAAGCGAGTTTGGGCGTATACTCAAAAATTATGAAGAAACGCTTTTTCACGGCAACATTTTCGGAAAGACCCCTAACGAACTCCATCTCGTCATAGATCATGTTCCTGCATTGGTCGTTGTACTCGTTCTCGCCAAGCCTGTCAAGGCGTATAAGGTAGTCGGAGATGTCCGCCCGCTGGGTCATCACCCTTATCTGCATATTGTCCGGGGCAATTTTCAAGTACGAGGCGAAGTAAAAAATGATGTTTTCCTGCTCGACCGAGCTTTTTAGGTAAAAGTTTACGGGCAGTACCTCAAGAATTTTGACATACCGCCCGTCCTTAAGCAGCACCACGCCGCCCTGTATATCCTCGATGGGGAGCCATGCCTGCGTGCTGTTTTCATAATACTTCCCTATATGGGGCTGCTTTTTTGAAAAGATGTTTTTCATTTTGTTTCTCCTCTGTATTCGATTATTTTTCTGCTCTTAAACCACTTCCACCATGTTGAAGCAAACACCGTCAGCGGGTCGTCGTTAACGCCGATTATGGAAAAACCGGCTATTGGTACCGCGAACACAGCCGAGAGGATTATCTTCCACGTCAGGCCCACGCTCAGAAACACAAAAATCACATATATAAACGGCAGTGATAAAAGCGCCGCCTCTACCACGTTCCTAAGCTCGAACATACCCATGAGCTTCCCGCTGTCCTCAAAATTTGCGGGGATATAGAACTCATTCATTGTCATCGTCCTTTCTTTTTTCTACATTCCTTAAATTCTCTAAAGCCCGCTCCTCAGCTCCGGCCGCCGCAAGGCAGCCCGCGATGCCGACTCCGAACCAAGTTCCTAACATTAAACCTAATGCAAACCCGATAATTCCTGCTGACATGATTTTTTCCCTCCCTTCATTTTTAGTTGAAAAATTTAATTTAAAAAGGCTTGCGGGTTTTGTGCCTGCAAGCCTTTTTATAACTTGATAATTGCTTTATCGCTACTTTTACCGCTACTTTACCACTCAATATATATCGGCCAAACTCGACCGTTATTTCGACAAACTCCAAAACGGGCCGCCGGCAGAGGCGGTGCCTCTGGCCTCGTTAAGGATGATCGACATATCCCAAGCTTGAGAACTTCGTTTGTAGCTGGCCGGGTCGGCAACAAGCACCTTTCCGTCAGCGGTCACGCCCCGCAGGACGATAAAATGACCGCTGGACGTGAAGTGCCCCTTTGCCATTATCGCTATGACCAGCTTTCCGCTTGACAGATGCTCACGGAGCTGTGCCGCGCTTGATCGGCCAAGCATTTCCACTTTCAAGCCGTAGTGCTTCGCTCCCTCGGGTATGAGGGAATGATAGCTGCCGTTACCCTCGCACCTGTACCCGTTGGCCACAGACCAGTTTGCCACCTGCACCGGCGTAACGGTACGTCCTGTAAGCGTGGAGACGGCTATGGCAAGCGAAGTGGGGCCGCAGCCGGCTTTGCCGATGGTGCTTGAACGACCGTACATGGTATTGGCCCACTGTGGGTCAAGCTGGTTAAAGTAAACCACCTGAGTTTCTCCGGCTCCGCCAAGCGTTACTCCGTCATAGTTTTCAAGACCGCCGGCGTCGCCGTATTCGCTCGTGGGGTCAACGAACTGATATTCAAGACCCTCGTGCATGAGATTTGCCCAGTTCTTTTGTTCGTCGGTAAATCCAAGCCCGTCCATTATCTCATCGGGAGATTTGTTGCGTATTTCGCCTGTCTCGCTGTTTTTGACAAAGCTCCTTTTCACGGCATTTGTAACGTCCGTCCGCGATATTGAGGCTATGTCCTGCTTTGCCCGGACGCATTCAATGACCACAAGCCAGTATATGTCGGGATTAACGCCTTCCTCCTGTGATGCGATGACGCTCTCAAAGGTACTTACAAGCTCTCCGGCATAAGCGTTCCGTTCGAGAAGCTCCGGGTCCTGCACCGTTCCCCATGAAAAAAGCATCTGCGGTATGACGATTATGATGATTATGGGTATAAGCAGCATGACGGCAGCCGTAAGAACGATTATGGCGATGACCTTCGGCGGCGCGACGGCCGCGGCTCCCTGTGCCACGGCCACATAATCGCCCGTGGCTATTCCGCGGGCGATCTTGACTATGCCTCCTACGACCTCACCGCCGCGCGCGGCGGTGTCCAATGGGGTTCTCTCACTGTTTGCCTGAGCCATTTTTCCCACCTCGCTTTAATACACGCTTTGACTTCATACGCTCACGCTTTATCCGGCTGCCTCTCAGCGTCTCCTTTACAAAGAACTGATTGTCGGTTTTATGATTGTTAGCGGCGGGGTCATACTTGCCGTGGGTATAGTCATGGTTGATACGTTCGCCGTTTTCGGCCGGGCCGCGGTTTCGGCTGAAGGTCGTATTGGCGTGAACGCCGGGAGCCTTGCCGGGCCTGTCGGACTTTTTATCAGCCAAATGCTCATCTTTGCCGTATTCGGGCTTGACCTCCTTTTCAACGGTTCTTTCGGGAGCGGTATAGTTACGGCTCTCGATATTGGTATCGCCGCCGCGCTCAAAGCTTGTCACTTTGCTCGCTTGTCCCTTGTCGCCGTGACCGGCGTCGGAGGGCTGTGTACTCTTGTTTACAACTGTATTCCCGGTTGCCGAGGGAGCGGAAGCGCCATTATTGATAACCGTGCTTTCCTTTCCCGCCGAAATCGGGGAGCCTCCGAGAGCCGATGACTTTTCACGGGCAGCATTACTCATGCCGCTCTGAGAACCGTGCTGTCCTTGCTGGGCGATATTTTGAGCGCCCGAACCTGCGGCCACAGCGCCGGTTTTGCCTGTGTTTTCATGTGTTGACTGAATTTTGGGTCGCGGAGCGGCGTCCTGATGTGCGGCGGTACGGCCGTCGGAGCTGTTATGCGGCTTTTCTCCGCCCGAAGCGGGCTGAGGCTGCGCGCCAACCGCACCGTGATCAGCCGTGCTTTTCTGCACATTGGAGACATTGACGGAGCTGTTTTCCGAGGCCCGAACAGATACCCCGCCATTGGCAGGCATTGCCGTGGCACCGGCAGAGCCGCCGGACTTAGGCAGAGAAGCCGGAGCTGAACTTTTTTGCTGAGTCTGCCCGCCTGCCTGATTTCCGGCAGGAACAGTGCCGGTGTTTTTCGGAACAGCAGACCGAGAGGTGCCGTCAGGCTTTTGAGCCGTTGGACTTGCGCCGCCGCTTTCCGCTTTAGGTAGATGAGCCGTACCGTTTCGGTTATGAACAACATCGGTATTAGCGCCCGATACTTGCGATGAAGCCGCGGCAGAAGTCGAGCTTCCGTGTACATTGCCGTCCTTCGGAAGAGGCACAGCGCCGTGCCCGTTGTTCGGTATTTCCCCACGAGATGTTTCGGCTCGGGAACTGCCGGACTGAGAGCCGGTAAACTGGGCAGTTGCCGACTGTCCGTCCCGCGTCGGCCCCGATTGTGAGGCTTCCGCTTTTGGCAAGGGAGCCGTTGCGCTATGAACGCCTGTACCTTGAACGGAAACGGTATCTCTACCGGGAGCCGCGGCCTCCGACGGTGCGCCCGCTCTCGGCAAAGTCGCGCCGCCTCCGTGGCTTTCAAGACTGCTGTGCTGTGATGAGGCGGCATTAGAACTCTGACTGACAGCTCCGCCGCTTTGACTCTTACCGGGCTGCGCGGCTGTAGGAGCATCACTTTTCGGCAGAGGCACGGAGCTGCCTTGCCGCATTGCCGCCGCCTCGGAGCCGTGTATATCCGCAAGGCTTGTATTTGCGGCCGACTCCGCATTTCGGATTTCGGTTCCGCCGTTTGTAGGCTGAGCGCCCGTGTTCCCGCGTCCTGAGGGAATTCCGGTGGGTGCTTTGCCGGCCGACGTTTTTCTCTGCAATGGGGGCTGACCGCCGGACGTTCCCTGCGGCCTATGCTCGGCAGACGCGATCGGAGGCGTACCTGAAGTCTGAACGTCGCCCGCCATACTCGATTGACTGTTTAGCAGCTCGGAGCTTCCGCCGTTAACGGTCGAACTGCTCATATTTGAGCCGCCGTGCCCGCCCGCACTTGCGCCGCCGACAAAGGTAGTGCCGCCGGTTACAACGGCGCCGCCGACGCTCGACGTGCTTGTACTGCTTTCCGAGGGCGAGCCTTCTCCCATATAGTACGAAGCGCCGCCAAGCCCGCCCGCGGCATCTCTGCGAACAGGAGAGGGTCGGTTTTCATAAGGATTGGGCTGCCTGTGGGCGTGCGTCGCACCGCTGCGGTTCTTTTGTCCGCCCGAAGCGCCGGAAGAAGACGCCGCGGAAGAAGCCCCTCTGATGCTGCGGCTGACGGTGGAACCCAAAGCTCTTGCCGCCATGACCGTCATCATGCCGGGTATCCTTGATCCTAAGCCGTCGCCGGTATGTGCGGGATTGAGGCCGAGCTTGCCTATATGGCTGTCGATTTTCCGAGCTACACGGGTAAGCGCCACCACAAACACCAGCCAGATTAGCACACCGCCGCTCGAAATCTGCGACATGGCCGACATTATCAGCTTCAGGAACACGATATTCATTATCATCAATATCATCATGGAGCCGTACATACGGCACCAGCCCTTGAAGATGTCGTTTGTGTTCCTGCTGCCGCCCATGGCAAAGGCTAAAGGCGAAAAGAATGTCAGCACGGAGGTTATGACATAGCGCTCGCCAATCTCAAAAAGCAGCTTCACCATCTGCACCATCAGCACTACGCCGACGATGATAACCAGAAGCCACTTTGCCTCGCCGCCCAAACTGAACATACTTTCGTCCGGCGTCACTATCTCTATTGAGCTTGGCATTTCCAGAAGGTCTATGACCCTGCCGGTTATGGAAAGCCCAATATCGCAGATCTGCCGTGAGGCCATCAGCAGGAATGAAAACACAAATGTTCTTAAAAATATTATCTTTGGATCTTCCGCCTCAAAACCCAGCCCCGACGCCATGGACTTCACCAGCTGAAATACCATATTGCCGATGAGCAAGGCCCAGCCGAGGGCCACAAAGACATTTACGATCTCCGAGATTACGGGAGCGGTGTCCTCGAAGTAGTCCAAATTCATTGAAAGCACGCCCAGCAGTTCGCCGGAGGCGTAAGACATGATCTCCACCATGAGCGCGTAGATCCACTCTACCAAGCCTTTTAGAATTGGCTCTAACATTTCCGCGCTCCTTTATTCGATAGTTGCAAGGCCGTTGAGCAGAGGACGAACATAGGCAATGAAAGCGCCGATGCCGTTGATGATAGCCCATGCTATCCATATTCGTTTAAGCCAGTCCACGCTCTGGTCAACCTTTTGCTGGTTGTTGGAAAGCTTCATTCCCACAACGCACACGGCGGTCATTAGACCGGCCAAAACCGTGCTGATTCCGGCAATCTTGTTATATACGTCAATGATTATTTCATTTGCCACCGTCCACATATCCCTTACGCCATCGTCGTCTACGGCAAACGCCGGAGCCGCAATGAGCAATATACAGAGCGTGAGCGGCAATACGCGGGGGAGATATTTTTTAAGTTTTTTTATCATGCTGTCCATCCTTTCTTAAGTGCGAAGCCGCCGCAGTTATTCCACAGCGGCCTCTGTTTTTTGCATTTATCAATATCCCGTTCTGGGCATATCAATATGCGTATAGCTGTAAATTTTGGTCACCCATCTTGATACGGAGGTTATCCACTGACCGTCGTACACGCCGCCGACGTCGGATTGATTTACGACTTCGGAGCCGTTGGGCAGTCCGGGGATAGTCTTGGCGTACATATAAGGATCCTCTACTTGACTGAATCCCGCGCCCACGCGTCCGAACACGAACATTATCTCCGTGATGTACTCGCCGGAGGCAAGGCCCAGCGCCGCGGGGGAAATATCCAAAGCGTAGTTCCGGCTTGTGGAAAGATTGTCGTTGATAGTCCGGTACTCCTCGCCGGAAAGATTGGTGCGGCAGACTATCTTGTAGGACAGTGCCTGATTGTATGTACCGGTCACCAGCTTCTCGCAGCGGATAGCGGAAGAAACGGTATCACGCCAGTAGAAGCTGTCAAGAGGCACGTTTGAGGTGTTGCCGATGTCCTTGAAGCTGTAGACCACCGGGTTATCGGGCATCACCTCGTTGTAGCCCGTTTTGATGATGGATACCCCTGTGTGTACGGACTTGTCCGCCACCTCGAAGGAAACAATCTGACCGGCAAACTCAAGATTTGCGGTCATAACCGTATCGTTTACGGAGTAGTAAGCCGGAGCTTTTGTCTCACGAACGGTGTATACCCCGAGAGCGAGAGCCTTGGAGCTGGCGCGGCCGTTGGCGTCAGTCTGAATTATGTCAACCACGTTGCCGCCGCGGTCGTAAATCTCAAAGACCGCGCCCTCCAGCAGACTTCCGGCGGGGAGGCCGTTTATCTGATTGTCGTCGGCGGATTTCTTGGTTATCTGTATTTGAGCCAGCGTCGGGGTGTTGTACCATGTAATGCCCGTGGTCTGGCCGTACTCGACGTAGAAAGTCTTGATTTCCGGGTCTATGGCATAGCCCTGTGGGACGCTGATTTCACGGATATAGTATTTTCCGTCCGGGAAGTCCCTGTCATCGGTGTACACATAGCCGTTTTGGTCGGTGGTGTACTGGGCCACGGGCGTTCCGTTACGATCCGAAATGAGGAAGGTAACGCCGTAAATGCCTTTGCCCGTTACGCTGTCAACCTTGTGGATGAGGAAGCTGGAATTTTTGCGGTTGGTAAAGGTGACGCGGGTTATCTTGCCGTCCTTTACCTCGACGTCATGAGGCTCGGAATCAAGGATATATCCCTTCGCGGCCTTTTTCTCAATGACTGTGTACCAGCCGTTGGGCAGGTCGTCGATGTTGATTTCACCGTCCGCGTCCGTGCGGTAAGTGCCAATGCGCTTGCCGTCCATGTACTCAACATCGAACTCCACGTTTTTGATGGGCTGGCGCGTCTCATCGTCGATTTTTGTTATGCGGAGGCCGCCGATGGGCTCGTTGTAGAAGGTCAATTCATAGATTTTGCCGGACTTGACTTCTATGGTCTGCGGAGTGGGGTCAAGGGTATAGCCTGATGGGGCCTTGGTCTCCGTGACAACGTATGTACCTGTTGGAAGGCCATAGAGAGCTATGACGCCCTCCTTATCCGTTGTGAACTTGCCGTTTTCCTCGCCGACCACGCTGCCGTCGCTGTCGGTTATTCTAAATACCGCACCGCGAAGAGGCTTGCCCGTGTGAGCGTCCAGCTTGTTGATGATCAAGCCGCCCATGGGCTTGTTGAAGAAAGTTATCGTTTGAGTATCGTTGGAGCCGACCTCCACGGTTTGGGAGTTGGTTTCAAGCTCGTATCCCTCGGGGGCTTTTGTTTCGGTTATAACAAGAACCGTCCCCGGCTTCACGCCGGTCAATATGATTTGCCCGTACTCGTCTGTGACATAGTACCCGTTGGAGCTTACCGTCCCGCCGTCGTTAGCGACGTATGCTCCGTCAGCGGTGGTGATGAGGAACTCCGCACCGGCAAGAGGTTCTTTGGTCTCGCTGTCCAGCTTTTGGACTATGACCTGTCCGCTTGGCTTGTTAAAGAAGGTTATGGTCTGCGTATCGTTAGCCGAAACCTCCACAGTCTGAGATGTCGTTTCCATCACATATCCTTCCGGAGCTTTTGTCTCAGTTATTACCAAAACCGTGCCGGGCTTCACACCGGTCAATACGATTTGCCCGTACTCGTCTGTGACATAGTACCCGTTGGAGCTTACCGTCCCGCCGTCGTTGGCGACGTATGCCCCATCAGCGGTGGTGATGAGGAACTCCGCACCGGCAAGAGGCTGCTTTGATACGCTGTCCAGCTTCTGGACAATTACCTGTCCGCTTGGCTTATCCGCAAACTCAACCTCAATGTTGGCCTGCTCCTCGCCTGAGATGTACACGGTCTTTTCCGGCTCGGTTATCTCGTAGCCGGAGGGGGCCTGTGTTTCCTCGACGATATACGTCCCCGCCGCAAGGCCGGTAATGACTACCGTGCCGTTGACGGAAGTCATATATTCGCCGATAACGGTGCCTCCCGTTCCGCTGACTCCCTCAAAGTAGCGGAGTCTAAACTTTGCGCCCTGCAATACGGCGCCGGTAACCGCATCTACCTTCTTGATTATCAGCGCCGATTTTGGTGTGTTCGCAAAGGTGAATTCCCTGTTTTCTCCGGCCTTAATATATATCTCCTGTACGTCCTGCTCGGAGAGCATATATCCCGCCGGGGCCTCGGTTTCGGTGATTTTGTACCAGCCGGTTTTTAGGTCATACAGATGAATGCGTCCGTTTTCGTCTGTCATATAAGAGCCAAGGTCAGTCTTTTCGCCGGTGTCGGTCTTGTCACTGTTGTAGGACACGCTGAACCTTGCGCCCTTTAGGGGGTTGCCGGTTATGCTGTCCACCTTGTTTATCACAAGGCTGGGCATGGGGTAATTCTCAAAGTGGACGACGGAGGTTCGGCCCGTTTCGAGGGTTACGAGCTTGGAGTTTGTGTCTATCAGATAGCCCGCGGGCACGGACTTCTCTATAACCTCATACACGCCCTCATTCAGATGAGCGAGCCACGCCTCGCCGTTCTCATCGATGACGACGGTGTTTTCCGTACTCCCGTCCGCCAGCCGTACAAGGAAGCCCACGCCCGCTATGGGCTTGCCGGTCAGAGCGTCGGTCTTGACAATTTTGAGGGAGGGCTTTTCGGAGTTAAGTATTACGATTTGGCTCTCTTTTCCGGGGAAAAGCTCCACATGATACTCACGCTCGTTAAGGATATATCCGTCGGGGGCCTCGATTTCCTTAATGGAATACACTCCGGGTTCAAGTCCATCAATAAAAATATTTCCGTTGGTGTCCGTTGTCCTGTCGAGGTATCTGCTGCCGTCCTCGATTTTTGCGATGCGGAAGGAGGCGCCCGACAGACATTCGCCTGTTTTGGCGTCTTTCTTAATTACCTTAAGCGTAGGCTTTTTAGTGTCCGTAAAAACAAAGGTGGCGAATTCGTTGCCGTTTATCTCGATTGTGCGCTCAGCGGCGTCTATCAGATAGCCGTCCGGGGCCTTGGTCTCGGTGACGGTGTATGCGCCGGCGGGCAGCTTGTCAAGGCGTATCTCGCCGTTTTCATCAGTTGTATATTCCTTTTCGTAGCTGCCGCCGATTTCCCTTATGACGAATACCGCGCCGGGCAGCGCTTGCATGGTCTGGCTGTCGAGCTTCACAAGTCTAAGATAGGGTTTCTGTTCGTTGAGGAAAATCAACGTAGCCGTGTCGCCGGAGTTTTCGGTTATCTCTATGGACTGGGGCGTGGAATTTACAATATGCCCATCGTCAACAGAGATTTCTTTGACGGTGTAGGTGCCGGGGGTCAGACCGTACAGCAGGATTTCACCGTTTTCATCGGTTTTGTACTCGCCGATCAGAACGGTGTCACAGTAGACCTCAAAAGTAACGCCGGGCATGGCCTCGCCGGTCTTGCTGTCGTACTTCTTTATCCGCAGGCTGGGCCGCTTGGTGTCTTGAACGATAAGCTCGGACACGGCACCGGCCTTGGCCTCAACGTGATAAAGCTCACCGTTAAGCTGATAGCCCTCCGGTGGAGAGGTTTCCTGCACGGTGTAGACACCTTCGCCGACTTTTTCGATGAGGATTTCTCCATTGCCGTCAGTTGTCCGGTCGAAGCTGTCGCTCCCATTAAGGTTTTCGATGTGGAATACCGCGCCCGATAATCTTTCGCCGGTTTCGGAGTCAACCTTAATGATGCGGATAGACGGCTTAACGGTATTTGTAAATACAAAAGTGGCGTTTTCATTGCCCTTGACCTCTACTACGCGGGCAGGAGCGTCCATAACGTAGCCATCGGGAGCCTTAGTCTCTTTAATGAGGTAGGTATCTTCCTCCAGCTTGTCGAGGCGAATTTCGCCGCTGGCATCGGTGGTGTATTCCTGTTTGAAATTCCCGCCAACGCTGGAGACTTCAAATACCGCACCAGCCAAAGGCTGCATAGTCTTACTGTCAATTTTAAGTATCCGTAAATATGGCTTTTGGTCGTTGAAGAAGATCAAAGTTGCCGTGTCAGCGGAATTTTCAGTTATCTCGATAGATTGAGGCGTAGTGTTGACGATGTGAGCATCGTCTACCGCCACTTCCTTGACCGTGTATGTGCCGGGTGACAAATCATATAGCAGTATTTCTCCGTTCTGATCGGTGGTGTAGGAGCCTACCAAAGTAGTATCGCGGTAGACTTCAAACGTGGCTCCGGGCATGGCGCTGCCGTTAAGACTATCGTACTTTCTGATACGCAGGCTGGGCTTGCGGGTATTCGGTACGGTTAGCTCGTAGGTTCCTCCGGCTTTCATCTCGACATGGTATTCCTCGGTGTTGAGAAGATAGCCCTCGGGCGGGGTTATTTCCCTTACGGAGTATACACCCTCGTTCAGGTCCTCTACTGAAATCGTGCCCTTGTCGTCAGTGGTCTTTTCAAGAATTTCTGTCCCGTTCAGGTTTTCTATGCGGAATACCGCCCCACCCAGCTTTTCACCGGTGACTGCGTCGATTTTGGTGATGCGCAGCTTGGGCTTTACGATGTTCGTGAACACAAAGGTCGCGTGTTCGTTCCCTTTGATTTCGATAACTCTTTCCGCACTGTCGATCACATAACCGTCCGGGGATTGTACCTCGGTGACGATATAGCTGCCCCCGTCAAGGCCGTCGATACGGATCTCGCCGTTTTCGTCGGTGGTGTACTCACGGAGCAGGTCGTTGTCCACACCCTTGAATTGAAACACCGCGCCTGAAAGGGGCTTTTTGCTCTCACTGTCGATTTTGACGAGCCGTGCATAAGGCTTTTGATCGTTCAAAAACACCAACACGGCTGTCCGCCCACTGTCAGCAAAAATTTCTATCTGCTGAGGTGTGGAGCTGGGAACATGGTCGGCGTCCGTGCCAACCTCTTTGACCGTGTAAGTTCCGGGTTTCAAACTGTAAAGGTTTATCTCTCCGTTTTTGTCTGTGGTATATGTGCCTATGTGGGTGGCGTCAAGGTAAACCTCAAAGGTGGTGTTAGGAATGGGCTTGCCGTTCTTGCTGTCATATTTTATGATACGCAGGTTAGGCTTTTTCGTATTAGGCACAACAAGCTCGGACACGGCCCCGGCCTTGGCCTCAACGTGATAAATCTCACCGTTAAGCTGATAGCCCTCCGGGGGAGTGACTTCCTGCACGGTGTAGACACCTTCACCGACTTTTTCGATGAGGATTTCACCGTTGCCGTCAGTGGTGCGGTCAAAGCTGTCGCTGCCGTTGAGGTTTTCGATGTGGAATGCCGCGCCCGATAATCTTTCGCCGGTTTCGGCGTCAACCTTGATTATGCGGATAGATGGCTTAACGGTATTTGTAAATACGAAAGTGGCATTTTCATTGCCGTTTACCTCTACCACCCGTCCGGGGCTGTCCATAACGTACCCTTCAGGGGCTTTGGTCTCTTTAATGAGGTAGGTATCTGCCTCCAGCTTGTCAAGACGAATTTCGCCGCTTGCGTCGGTGGTGTATTCCTGTTTAAAATTTCCGCCAACGCTCGACACTCCAAACACCGCGCCCGCCAAAGGCTGCATAGTCTGGCTGTCAATCTTTAATATTCTCAAATATGGCTTCTGGTCGTTGAAGAAAATCAGAGTTGCCGTGTCAGCGGAGTTTTCAGTGATTTCGATAGACTGAGGCGTAGTGTTGACAATATGGGCATCATCAACAGCTATTTCCTTCACGGTATATGTGCCGGGAGCCAAATCATAGAGCAGGATTTCTCCGTTCTGGTCAGTGGTATATTTGCCTACTAAAACGGTATCATGGTAGACTTCAAACGTGGCTCCGGGCATGGCGCTGCCGTTAAGACTGTCGTACTTTCTGATACGCAGGCTGGGCTTGCGGGTATTCGGCACGGTCAATTCATAGGTTTCCCCGGCTTTCAGCTCAACATGGTATTCTTCGGTGTTGAGAAGATAGCCCTCGGGCGGGGTTATTTCCCTTACGGAGTATACGCCCTCACTTAGGTCGTCCATGGAAATCATGCCCTTGCTGTCTGTGGTTTTTTCAATAATCTCCGTGCCGGAAAGACTTTCAATCCGGAACACCGCCCCACCCAGCTTTTCGCCGGTAGCTGCGTCGATTTTGGTAATGCGAAGTTTGGGCTTTACGGTGTTCGTGAACACAAAGGTGGCATACTCGTCGCCTTTTACCTCCACGATACGTTCGGCCGCGTCCATCACATAGCCGTCCGGGGCTTTGGTTTCACGGATGGTGTATACGCCCTCGTCCAGCCGGTCAAGGCGTATTTCGCCGTCGGCGTCAGTGGTGTACTCACGGACAAAGCTGCCATCGGCGGCCTTTACCTCAAACACCGCTCCTGCCAGCGGCTTCATGGTTTCGCTGTCGATTTTAAGTATGCGGATATACGGCTTCTGCTCGTTGATAAAGACAAGCATTGCCGTATCTCCGGCGTCGCCGGTTATCTCAATGGTTTGGGGCGTACTGTTCACTACATGGTCGGCGTCAGTGGCAACCTCCTTGACCGTGTATGTCCCCGGCAGCAGATCGGAGAGGGCTATCTCACCGTTTTTATCCGTGACGTATGAGCCTATCATAGCCGCGTCGCGGTACACCTCAAAGGTAGTCCCCGCCATGGGGCTGCCGTCAAGACTGGAAAGCTTGATGATTTTAAGGCTTGGTCTTTTGGTGTTTCGTACAAGCACCTCATATTCATTCCCGGCATCAACATTGAGGGTATATTTTTCCTCGTTGAGGAGGTAACCGCCCGGCGGGGCAAGCTCCTTGACGGAGTAAACGCCTTCCTCAATTTCCTCAAGAACTATCTCGCCGTTTTCGTCAGTGACCTTTTTGACGGCGTTGGTGACGTTCTCGATTTGAAAAGTTGCTCCAGGCAAGCGCTTGCCGGTTGACGCGTCAACCTTTATCACCTTGAGGTTGGGCTTTCGGGTGTCGGTGAAAACAAAGGTAGCATATTCGTTGCCGCTTACCTTTATAGTTCGTCCGGCGCTGTCCATAACGTAACCTTCAGGGGCGCGTATCTCCGTCACGGAATATGTGCCCTCTTCCATGTTTTCTATGGTTATTTCGCCGTTCTGATCCGTGGTATATGTGCCCTTGAAATTGCCGCCCACGCTCCAAATTTCAAACATGGCGCCGGGCAGAGGCTTCAAGGACTGGGAGTCCAGCTTGACTATGCGGACGCAAGGCTTCTGGTCGTTAAGGAACACAAGCACCGCCGTATCGCCCGAGTCCTCTGTTATCTTAATTGTCTGGGGAGTGGAATTGACGATATGGCTTTCGTCCGTGGCCTTTTCTTCTACGGTATATGTGCCGGGCCGGAGGTCGTAGAGTAAAATCTCACCTTTTTCATCGGTGGAATATGTACCCAAAAGCTCGCCGTCACGGAATACTGAGAACAGTGTGTCCGGCAAAGCCTTGCCGGTCTTACTGTCGTACTTGATGATTTTCAGGCTGGGCTTCATATAATCCCTTAAGGTAATCTCGTAAGTGTTTCCGGCTATGGCGGTAAATTGCTTTTCGTCATCGCTGAGCAGATATCCGTCGGGAGCGGTTATCTCTTTGACCGTGTAGACATCCTCTTTGAGATCGTCAAGAGTTATTTCGCCCTTGGCATCGGTGGTTTTCTCATAAACCTCCGTTCCTGAAGCGTTGCTTATGCGGATAACAGCGCCGGGCAGACGTTCGCCGGTGGAAGCGTCAACCTTTACTACCTTTAACGACGGCTTCCGTGTGTCTGTAAACACAAAGGTTCCGTATTCGTTGCCGTTTATCTGTATCACCCGTTCGGAACGGTCGATAACATAACCGTCGGGGGCAGATATTTCTGTTACGGTGTACGCTCCGGGGTCAAGCTCGTCAAGGCGTATCTCACCGTCGGTGTCGGTGGTATACTCCTGCTCAAAGCTGTCACCCACGCTTTTGATGCTGAACACCGCACCGGAGAGAGGTTCCTTTGTTTCGCTGTCCAACTTCACAAGACGGATATACGGCTTTTGGTCGTTGAGAAAAACCAGCACCGCCGTGTCTTTGCTGTCGGCCCTTATCTCTACCTGCTGTGGGGTGGAGTTCACGATATGGCCGTAGTCTGTGCCGATCTCCTGCACCGTATATGTTCCGGGCTTCAGGTCGGTAAGATTGACTTCACCGTTAAAGTCGGTAGTGTACTCGCCGATCAGCTCGGTGTCCCTGTAAACGGCGAAGTGCGTGCCGGGCAGGGTTTCGCCGGTCTTGCTGTCGTACTTGATTATCCGAAGTGACGGCTTGATACGGTCACTGATAATGATTTGACTTGTTTTGCCGGGGATAGTCTCAGCGTGATACTCGGTGGGATTTATAAGGTATCCGTCCGGCGCGGCGATCTCCTTTACGGAGTACACACCGGGGAGCAAGTCGTCGATCACGATTTCCCCGTCCCTGTCGGTGGTGCGGTCGAGATACCTTGTTCCGTCGCCCACCATGGCGATGCGGAATGACGCTCCCTCCAGAGGCTCGCCGGTGTCGGCGTCAATTTTGATGAGCTTAAGCTCGGGCTTGCGGGTGTTGGTAAACACCAGCTCCACGCTGCCGCCCGGCTCGGCTTCAAATATCCTTTCGGCATGGTCTATGACATAGCCATCGGGAGCGGATATTTCCGTTACGGAGTAGGTTCCGGGCTCCAATTTACTTAAATCTATCTCACCGTAGCGGTCGGTGGTGTATTCCCGCTCAAAGCTGCCGTCTACCTGCTTTATGCGAAAAACGGCTCCCTCAAGCGGTTCCCTCGTTTCGGAGTCTATTTTCCTGATGTTCATTCCGGGTTTGGTCTTGTTGTAGAAGATTAGCCGGTATTCTCCGGCAACCACCTCGATTGACTGAGGGCAGCCCTGTACGATATGGTCGCTGTCGGTGGCGACTTCTTTTACGGTGTAGGTTCCGGGTTCGACGTCCTCAAGCTCGATTAGGCCGTCACGGTCTGTGGTGAACTCGCCTATGAGGGTTGTCTCACGGTACACCGCAAACTTCGTTCCCTTCATTGGCTCCTGCGTATCAAAGTCCAGCTTTTCAATGACCAGCCTCGGCTTGCGTCTGTTCTGTATCACTATGATCGGGTCGTCGTCTATGGCCGGGTCGTAGGGGTCCACATATATGCCGTGGCGGGCACTGTCAAGGACGTAGCCCTCCGGCGCCTGTATTTCCTCGACCTCATAGTACCCCTCGGACACACCGGAAATTCTGGCGTAACCGGCGTTGTCGGTGGTAACGGAGGTGATAAAGCTGCCGTCCCGGTAGACATTAAAGACCGCTCCCTCCAAAGACTCATTTGTGTCTGCGTCCGTCTTTATGATAACGATGCTGGGCTGACGCACGTTTTTGAAGGTCAAAGTCAAATCCTTAGTGCCGTCCCAGGTCACGGTCTGGACGGAGGAGTCTTTTTCATAGCCCGCCGGAGCCTGCACCTCATACACCTTGTATGTGCCAAAGGGCAGGTTATTGCCGATGAACTCTATGGCTCCGTCGTGGCTTGTCGTGGCCTCCGTGCTGTACCCGCCGTCAACCTGCTCGAAGCGGAAGGTGGCTCCCTTGAGAGACGCGCCGCTCTGAGCGTCTATTTTCTTAATGAGGAATTTCCTTGTACTGTTGTTCTGTACGGTCACGGTTGTGGTCTGTCCCGATATGACGCTGACGTTTTGAGGCTCCACCTTGATATATCCCTCCGGGGCCTGGACTTCCTCAAGGGTGTACATTATGTCGGGGTTCAGGTTTTCCCACACTATCTCTCCGTTGGCGCCGCTGGTGCCGTTGTAGGTGCTTCCGTCGCTGCCTGTCAGTTTGAATATGGCCCCGGCAAGGGGAGCGCCGTTGTCGTTGACCTTATTGACGATAAGGCGGCCGTATGGAGAAACTACCTTGTTCCATTTCATGGCCGCGCCGCCGACCACCTCTGTATATGGCGGGTCTGCGATTATATAGCTCTGCTCGGTCGCCACGTCATTCTGGGCAAGATAAAGATTGTACTGTGCCACCTGAGAGTAGGCATAAATTCCTACCGCGCCGGACTCGGGCGTGGCGCGGACAGGCATGCAAAGCTTGAACTCACCATGATACTCGCTGCCGTTGGAGTTGAGATTAGTTACCTTTATTACCGACGGCACCTTGTATCGGCCGCCGTTTTCAGCTCTTTCGAGCTCTTTATTGTTCAGGTCGGTAAAGATAGTCCCCTCGGGAGCGGCCTCTGCCCAGACTTCTATGAAATAGTCGTTCTTCCATGTAGAGGTAACGGAAGCGGCCACAAAGGAGCGGGTGTAATACTCAACGCCGTTGATTGTTTCGCGCCTTATACCGTAAGCGCCCTGATTTGCGGCTTCTTCAATTCCGTTAGACATTTCAATATTCAAATTCCCACCAAGTTCGTCCATTTCAAGGCGGACGGTCATTCCGGGCTGGGCGATGCCATCCCACCACTGGGCGCTGTCGAGGATTATCTGAATAGCCCGATAAATCCTTGCCTCTTGACCCTCTCCGCTCTTGGCGGGAATAGTCTCACGGCCGTTTTGGTCGAAAGGAGTACCCTCGATGGCAAGCTGGCCCAAGGTGGCCCAGACCGCAAATTGCGTCGCGTGAGCAAACTCTTCCTCGGTAAGGTTTTCAAGTATGGGATTGTCCGGGAGATATATCTCTTTAAAATCTGCCAGGCTTCGCTGAGGATAGCCGTTGGCGAAAGCCCCGGCGGTTTGTGGACTGGAAGTAAACAGGCCGGTTATTGCCAGACGCCTTGTGGAGCTGGCCGGCGAAAGCCCGTGATTGACGCAGTATGCCGGGCCCTCTATGCCGTCGTTAGTGGTATATGTCCATGCACGGGCGCCAATTTTGTTGCCATCGGTAGTCTCCATCAGCCGTTTATATGTACCTCCCACTACCTTAACGGTGGAGCTGCCGCCGTCGGAGATAGACTTGGCGAGGGCGGTCGGTACAAGAGAAATTATGAGACTCATTACAAGCGTTATAGCTATGAGCCCTTTGATACAATTAGACAATTTTATCATATCCTTTCACAGAAAAAGGACACACAAAAAGCGTGTCCTTAAAAGTTATTCTATTTAGTCGAGCCGGGAACAAGCAGCTCTTTTACGAAGTTCGTCTTTTGCGGGTCGGCGTCCGTATGGGGTATACTTGCGGGGAACACCGCGGCCTCGGTGAGGGCCGTGTCGTAATATCCCACATCGACGGTTCTCCATTCGCCGTCAACATATACCTCGTTCCAGCCGTGGTCATCGTCCTTTTCCCACAGGCAGTTAAGGCCGGCCCGCTGGCCGAGATATACAAACGCCGAGGAGTAGGTGCCGCAGTTGCCTTTTATGGGTACGGCAGAGGTAAACATCTCGTTTATGCCGCCAGAAGGGTCATAGTCGTAATCGATACGGTCACTGATATACTCACAAATGCGCTTCACCTTTTCTTTGTCGCTCAAGCCGGAAAGCCCGGCGATAAAGCCGTCCGTGGCCCGGTTTGCCTCGGCGAAGTATCCGTGAACGGTCGGCTTGCAGACCGCATAGCCGGGGTATTTGTAGTAGTCCTTCAGTCCCGGCTCCGAGCCGAGGAGATAGAAGTAGTACCCGTTCATGGCACCAAGAACCGAGTTCATGGCTTGATACGTTCTGCCGGTGCTTCCAAAGGTCATGGTGGAATCAACAAAGTGGGCGTAACCGTATGCCGCATTGTATCCGTTGGCGTCATTACCTGCAACGATAACGTCCCGATCAACTATCGACTGGCGTATGGCGTTGTATGCCTCGCGGGTGTAGACTTCATTGAACACCGCCAGATTTGCCTCGGTTGAAAAGTCCGCTCGGGCATAGGCGTTGCCGTCGGCAATCTTGGGAGCCGTGGGAACGGTCTGCACCGGCTTTTCTCCGAGATACACGCTGTCGGTTGCCTCATCGTATTCGATGGGTACACCGAACAGCTCGGCCGCGTCACGGAGTTTTATGTAGTTATATCCGTCAATGGAGTAAGCCTCAAGACTTATCCTGTCTCCGTTGTAGTAGAACACCTGCCTTGTCAGCGTTGCAAGGACGCCGGAACTGGCCAGCGCAGCTCCGCCACCAAACAGAACCGCTCCGCAAAGAACGCCCGCCACAAAAGTCAAAGTCTTTTTCATATAGCTCCACTCCTTTTAAAGTTTTCAGCAAATATTTTAATTTATGGCCGAAGCCTGAACGCACCAGCGGTAATAGTCGGCCTGCCCTCTAACGCAGGTGATGAGGGTGATGATATTGTCTCTCGTGGCTTGAAGATTGGAGGTGTCGTTCACCGATATTTTCTCCACGTTGAACACCCGGTACGTCCTCGTCCCGCGCTTGGTGGTAAGGATAATCTCGTCGCCGCTTTTGAGGGTGTGTATGTCGCCGAAATATGCGTTGGTGCCGCGGTTATGCGCGGCGATACATACATTGCCGTTCCATATTGAGGTGTCCACAAAATGTCCGGCGCCCTTGGCCAGCATATCGTTGGTGGTACCTTCGTATATTCTGGCGGTCACCCCGATAACGGGTATCTCGATTTTACCGAGGTAGCCGGCCGGGTAGTACATATCCTCGGTGACCGGCGTGAAAATCTCATTCCCATAGTACAGGCCGCCGCTTGTGCCGTCAATTCCGGGGATATATACGTCGGTTGAAAATGAGCTGCCCAAAGGCGGGACCGTGGCCGAGCTGTACGTCACAAGCACACTGTCCGGCTTTTCTATGTACGGCGAGGCGAGATTGGGGGTAAGCGGCTCGCCGCTCCCGCGAAGGTCGGCGGTCTTTGAGCCGAACGCCGGAGGTATGAGGGCGCTGTTTTTGCTCCTGTCAACCATGGTCTCGTTAAATCCGTCGTCTTCCACCGTCACCGCAATTGACGTGGGTTCGCCCATCACGAAGGGAGAGGACGACTCCACCGTGTATTCGGCGGCGAATGCGTTGGAAGCCAGAACCGAAACCAAAGCCAAGGCCGTCAATATCTTCTTTATCATGCTTAACTCCTTTCCGCTAATTAAACACAAATGTTAAAATCCCTGCCTTTTCTTCCGCACCATCCTGTACACCACATATCCACCGGCCGCAAGCGCGGCAAACCCGGGTATGTACAGCAAATAAAGGAGAGGATTGGCCTTCTTTTTCGGCGTTTCTTGTTTAACCTCTTTTTCAGATTTCGGTTGCTTGGTCGCCTCATCCGCCGGAGGCTCGACCACAGGGTCCTCAATCTCTGACGGAGACTGTTCTATGGCCTCACGGAACACCGCCGTGTAAGTTACCGTGCCAACGACTTTTTTGGTTATTTGGCCCTTGTACTCCACGGTGGCGTTATATCCCTTTGAGTATGACCGTGTGCCGGTGCCGGTATATACGGCGTTGGCGGTGTATCTAACCGCAAGGTTCTGCCCGTCTATGCTGTCATTTTCGGCGCTGACCCATTCGATATCCGTAAGCTCCAGCGTAGCCCCGTTTTTGTCAATGCTTTTCGGCACTGCTGAGGTGTCCGCACTATTCATATTGGGATAGCTCCGGCGCTCGGTTATCGTATAGCTCTGTGAGCCGGTGCCGGCGGACTTAACGCTGAGTGTGGAAAAATCCGCTTCGATAGTGCCGGTATATCCGTCCTCTGTCTCAACGTCCTTTGCGGGTTCAAACATCGCTATTATGGCTTGAGTGTCGTCGGTGCTCGACTTAACGCTTGCGTTCTCGCTGTAATCCTTTATGTCGTCCGTCATGTTGTCCTCCCGCAGGAGTTCCGCAAACTCGTATTGGACGCCGTCCTCCGCAAATCCGTCCGTCGGTATCGGTTCATCCGGCTCGTCTAACGGCAGGACATAAACCTTTTCGATCGACCTCTGTTCGCCTTCTCTGTGAACCACCTCTGTAGGTTCGATCTCCGCATTGGCGCTGACCGCGACGAACATTAGAGCCAGCGCCAATATTATTGACTTTTTCACCTTGGTTTTCAACTCCTTTATATTTTTTTGAGAATGCATATCCATGTTTGCTTTTAATCGCCTCCCTTGCCGCTGCTAAACAAAGCCCTTACCGCGCTGGAAACGGACTTGTCGCCCCTGCCGTTCAGCCTAACGTGTGGATACCGCGCCCGAAGCTCGTCATTTACGCTGTCAAACAAGAACAGGCAGCCGTCCTCAAGGGAATGTTTCCATTTTCCGTCACGCAGCAGAAACTTTAGTTTATCCCGATGCCATGGATCCGCAAGGCCCATGAATATCTTAAGATCGCAGCTCCGCATAAGCTCCATTCTTTTGTCGTTAAAGCTTCCGGCAGTGGAAAGCAGTCGGCCCTTTGGGGATATGTTGTACGGCGCGCCGAAGTCGAAGACCACCACGCGGCTGGCGTTCTTTAACCGGGCCACGTCAACGTCCCTGCTGACGATATATGTGACGCCTTTGGCTTTTGTCGCGAAACGCAAGTTCCCAGTTTCGGTAAAGTCCACGACTCGCACCGGCAGGTTTTCGGTCAGCGCGATATATGTGGCGGCGCTCACCGCCATATTCGTGACGCCGCAGCCCCTTGTGAGGCCCATGACGCCAACGGTCACGCAAGGCCGCTTTTTTCGCGATACAGGACGGGAAAGCTCCTGATCGTCAAACACGTTCATGTCATAGTCGAATATGTATCCCTTTTTTATGACCTCGGCGAAGCTGTCAAGGTCAAGACTGCGCCCCTCAAAAATGATGTCGGAAACTCCGTAACGCTCCTTGTACTCTTTTATCTGGTCCTCCACATACTGATTGCGGTAGCCGGGAAAAATGACTATGACCCGGACGTTTGGCTCAATAGCCCGAATATTTTCAAAGAACGACTTTTTATCGCCCTCGCCGAGAATTTTATCGTTCAAAACTACCACGTCAACATTTACGTCAAGGTTGCTGAACTTTTCGAGAAAATCCTCCGTTCCCTGAAAACTGTCCGCCGCTATGCGTATATCCTCACCGGCGCAAAAGGCCGCCAATTCCTCGTTGCGACCCTCGTCGCTGAGCCATGTTACTATGTTAATCACCAAAAATCAACTCCTTCTTATATTTATCCTTTACCTCTCCGTCCGGCTCCGTTATACGGCAAAGTATTTTAATCGCCGTTTCCAGCGCCTTTTCGGTATCCTTTCTATCCCGCTTGACAAAGGCGTATAACAGGATCAGTTCACCGTTATGTTCATAAAAGATGACCCTTACTCTCAAGTTGTAAGCCTTAAAGCGGAATTCGTACAGCCGACGGTAGCGCTCAATCGAGAAATGCTTGATATGCGGCTCGAAAAATCCGTTCCTTTCGTCGCGTATTATCTCCAGCTGAAACATCAGCTTGTCCACGGCCTTTTCCTCGGCGCGATTGAAGAAATCCTTGACCTGACACTCGCCGTCGTTTGTATATGCGTAAATTTTCCTCATGTCTTACCCGCTTTCGTAGTGTTCTAAAAAATTGATGATGGCTTTTTCCATCGCCTCCGCAGAGGAAAATTTCCCTCTGTATCTGTCCAGCTCGCCCTTTGCGAAATATCTGCCGGTCTTTGTCGGGGCAGGTTTTTCGGCAAGTATATCCATAACGTCCGCCCGCCCAAGCGGGCCGTTCTCATGTGCTTCCCTAAGCCGGGCGGCTCCTTTAACGTCAAGGGCGCAGACTTTCTGCCTGAAAACCAAGTCATAAACATGGCCCTGTTCCTCATAAGAAAGGTATGACAGTTCCTCGGCGACCTTCTGCTTTAGTTTTCTGTCGTCCAGAAGATCGAGGAGTTCCTCTCTGAGTTCGAGGAAATGAAGGTACATATATATGCTGGACTTGGAGCAGTGAAACTCCTCCGCAAGTATTTCGTCTATCTTTCCAAAATTCCGACCGTCGGAATTTTGTCGGGACTTCTTCAAATCGTCGTATCTCAATTTATATGACCGGGCTATCTCGGAGGGAAGCAGAACGTCCCGTTGACGGAAGTTTGTATCAATGAGTATCTTATCGGCCTCCTCGTCGTCCGCGTTGACCACGATTGCCTTTACGGATATTTTGCCGAGCATTTTTGACGCCCTTGTGCGCCTGTGGCCGGACAGTATCTCATATCCGTTGGTTATCGGTCTGACAATGATGGGCTGGATTAGTCCGTCGGCCTTAATACTTTCGGATAGAGCGGCAAGAGCCTCATCCTCTCGCACCTAAAAGGATGCTTGGCGTTTTCGTGGAGCCTTTCGATTGGAAGCTCGGTTATATTGGCGTCGGTCAAGCCGAACATATTCGCCATGCTTCCCAATACGGATTTGCCGTCACGGCTCCTTTCCGTTAAAAGCCTGTTCATTTCAGAGCCTGCCACAGGTTATCAACTCCTTTGCAATTCTTTTATATGCCTCTGACACAGGATTTGAGGGAAGCATTTCAATGAGGCTTTTGCCGTACAGCGTCTGTTCGGCGGCCTTTATTGAGTAGGGTACGCTTTCGTCAAACACCTTGACGTTCTTGCCGTAGGATTCTACTATCCTTTCTCTTATGGCCCTGCACAGGTTTGTCCTTTGCTGATACATCGTCAAAAATACTCCGGCCACCTTCAGTTTCGGGTTGATTTTCAGCCTGACCATTTCTACTGTGTCCAACATCACTTTTAAGCTCTCGAGGCTGAGGTAGTGGGCTTCGACAGGAATCATCGTGAAGTCCGACGCCGCAAGGGCGTTTATGACGATGAGACCAAGAGAGGGCGGACAGTCAATGATTATGTAATCGTAGGAACCGCGAAGCTTATCAATAATGGATTTGAGAACCGTTTCCCGGCTGAGAGCGGTTGACAGTCTGTAGTCGATGCCGGCGAGCAGAGAATTGGACGGAAGTATATCAATATTTCCCGATGTGTGGATACATTCGACAATTCTCCTAGACGAAACATCGCCGTCAATTGCTTCAAGCATAAGATCGGCAAGGGTAGGGGACAACTCGTCGGGAACCAGTCCCAGCGAGGTGGCGATGTTCCCTTGACTGTCTGAGTCTACAATAACGACGCTTTTACCGTGCTCGGCAAGTGCGGCGGCGATATTGATGCATGAAACCGTCTTGCCGACGCCGCCTTTTAGATTAAGCATACTTAAAACAACACTCATAAAATTTCTCCTCCTTGATTTGTATTTTTTCGGTATCTCTTGCCCTTTTGATTGGTGTAAAAAATTTTGCCTAAAGCTATCACTTCCTTTCGGCACACCTAAAAAAGGGCGCAAAAAAATAGGACTATATCGGTGAAACCCTTTTGTAATGCGGGTTTAACTGATTTAGTCCTATTATATCACAAGCGTAGTTCAAGGGCATAAATTAAAGAGAAAAATCGCCGTTTCAAAAAACGGCGGTTTTTCCACATTACTCATAGTTTTGATTTTATTGACCGGGTTATCAAAACATGAATTTGGCCTAAATAAACGCTTTCATCCCTTGAACGGTCTGCGCGGCTTTTTTTACAGCCCCCAAAAGTAAAATTTTTCTGACAATACTGTAACAGCCCTTGACATTTCCCGTTTTTTGGTGTAAGATAAGAGAGGTGGGACAAATATGCCCGCCGAAAAAAATACTGTAAGGAGGTTTTCACAATGGCAAAATTTGAAATCCACGACCTTGACGTGGCGGCTTTTGTCAAGGAGCTCAACAACTGTAAGGGCGAGGTCATCATGACAACTCCCGAGGGCGATTCCATCAACCTTCAGTCCGCGTTTTGCCGTGTAATCGGCATCATGAAGATTGTCGAGGGCGGAAAACTCAGCAAGGCCACTATTGAGTGCAAGGATCCCGAGGACGAGAGCCGTCTGTTCAAGCTGAACCTTTACGGTCATCCCCAGGACTGATTTTTACTTAGGTTAATCAAGCAGAATCAAAGCGCCTGTGCCGTATCGGCACAGGCGTTTTGGTTTTTCAGTTTATTTCTCCAGAGTGTTGCTCAGGCTCTGCATCCCGTCAAGGCTGTCCCAGACAAAGGCCTTGAGAGTACAGCCCTCCATGGCGGTGAGCCGTCCGCCGAAGGTCACGGTCTGGCCCTGAAGGAACTGAGCCTTCATATACGTCATGTCCACAAGTGCGCCGTCCTTATAAACGGCTATTATCAGGGTGTCCTTTTCCGCGCGGTCGCTGTTCTTGACCATCTCAACCTCGGCGTAGAATGTGCCGCTCTGAGGAACGTCTCCCTTAAGACTGAGGACGGTGTAGTCCTTAGGTTCCTCGGGAACAGGAACATCCGTGCCGCTCTTTACAATAACATTGCAGATTGCAATAACATTGGGATCTTCCACGCAGTATACATATATACCGGCCTGACCTTCTCTTAAGGCGGTCACAACGCCGTCCTCAACGGTAACCACATTACTGTTGTAGGAACCCCAGAACAGCACGTCTCCATACGTGGCATCTTCGGGCATCACGATAGGATCGACGGTAAACTGATCGCCGACGTTAAGTACAAGCTCATCCCGGCCGAAGCTAATGCTCTCGGCGGGCACGTATTCACCGTTCGTCACAATGACAGAGCAGCCCTCTATGATATCGCCGTTATCATCAGGATATACGATGATAACCGCTATTCCCTCAGACAGCGCGGTCACAACGCCGTCCTCGACGGTTGCGACATCCTCGTCGGCGGAAGCCCAGTACAGCTTTTTGTTTGTGGCGTTTTCGGGAAGGACCGTGGCGTTTATAGCTGCCTTTTCGCCAACCTTCATCACTATTTTTTCACTTTCCAGAGATATTCCCTCAACGGGAACATACTCCGGCTCCTCCACCGTGACGGCGCAAACCGCGCTTATATCGGGATTTTCCTGACTTGCAGCGGTTATGTTCGCCTGACCCGCGCTGACGGCGGTAACGGTGCCGTTATCAACGACGGCCACGTCCTCATTGTCGGAGGACCAGACCACATTTTTATTGTCGGCGTTTTCGGGCAGAACAGTGGCGGTGAGCTCCGCCGTATCTCCGGCGGTAAGGGTCAGCTCGTTACTGTCGAGAGTTATATCGTACACGTGAACAGCCGGAGCGGCCACCTTAACGGTACACTGAGCGAAAATACCGGCGTTCTCTTCGGATGCGGCGCGCACAACCGTCTCGCCGGGTCCCATAGCGGTGACAAGGCCGTTCTTAACTGTGGCCACGTCCTCGTCATCAGAGGTCCATACCACATTTTTATTGCCTGCGTCATCGGGAAGCACGGTGGCGGTGAGCAGCTCCGTATCACCGGTAGTGAGGGAAAGCTCCGTCCTGTCGAGGGTCACGCTCTCAACGGGTGCCGCAGCCTCAGTCACTGTTATATGGCAGACATCGGCGTTATCGGAATTTTCCCTGGATATGGCATAAACCGTCACTTCTCCGGGGCTGAGGGCGGTCACAACGCCGTTCCTGACCTTGGCTACACTGCTCTCATCACTGTTTATATGCCATACTATAGACTGATTGCTGGCGTTTTGCGGCAAAACGGTCGCCTTCAATTCGGCCGTCTGGCCCGCGCTGAGCGTCAGCTTTGTTTTATCCAGCTTAACGCCGGTCACAGGAACCTCCGGAGCCGGAACCTTGTAATCCGCTGTGTCCATGGGATAAGCGGCGTTAAATTCGGCTGTCTCATATTCGCTGCCGCGCACATGACCTGTGAAATTTTCATTGCTTTTCAAAAAATACTTATACTCCCAACCGCTGGAATCCCAAGTGGAGTCCAAATTGTAATATTTTCCGTCCAGCTCTACAATGTTCCAACCGTGGTCGCCGCCGTTGCCGAGGCCGGATACGTAACGGCAGTCCACGCCAACCTCAAGGAGCAGGCGGTAGAGCAGACCGGCATAGCCCTGGCAGACGGCGGTGCGATTGATAAGAGCCGCATAGGGCGAATACATCAGCTGATACGATTTGTCCTCCAGATGTTCATAGTCGTATACGATGTTGTCACACATCCAGTTATATATGGTCCATACCTTGTGGAAATCGTCCATGCCGTCCACATTGAGTTGCGCCAGCAGGGCGTCCACCGCGGCGTCAACTTCCTTTTCCTGCTCGGCGGTGGTGCGGTATTTGATATTGTATGTAATGTTAAGTCTTGAGGACGTGCTGCTGGTTTTGCCATCAGCACCCGCGTATATGGTTCTGATATAGTCGCCCTCGTCCGGAACTCCGGTGTGAGCCATGGCCATGTTGAGCAGATCGTTGAACATAGTCTGGCTTTCCGATGTGCCATGGCCGGGTACAGTGACCTCCACGGTGGTCTGGCGCTTCCTCATGGCTTCGCGAAGCGTTGCCGCCGCAGCCTCCACCGCGTCGTCGGCCTGAAGAGAAACGTCCTGAACACCGGGCATTATGCCGCCGGTATAATAGGGGCCGTCAAAGGTGTGCTCAACATAGTGTACCTGCCCGTCGGCGGCCATGGCGGTAAGTCCCATTGCGGGAATCAGCGCCACTGTCAGGCTCAGGAGCAATGCCATAAGCTTCTTTAATTTCATGATGTGTGTCCTCCTTACATATTAATTAAATATAAAAATATTATATCAAACCTCACTTTTATTGTCAATATTCTTTTTCATAAAAATACCTCTCATGTATCAGGTTTCATATAATTTTTTTCATGTAAATACTTTATTTTTGCATAAACTGCACTTTACATTTGTAAATTAATGTGTTATAATATAACATATTGCAAAAAAACAGGGCCGGGTTTATCCCCCAAAGTTCACGAAAATTTAATTTATATTTAATGTGATCTTGATGTTGCTTTAATATAATTGGCAGGGTAAGGAGAATACGCTATGAAAAAAAATGTGATAAAGCGGGGCCGGACAATGCTGGCGGCGGCCCTGGCCGTTTTGTCGCTCTGCGCCTGCGACGGACATAAGCAGGAGCGGCCCGCCGCGCCGGAGGTCACCGGCGAGTTCGATTTTTCCGTCCTTAAGGTCGGTCAGGCCGACGCGATAATACTCAAAACTGAAAACCACAGCGTCATTATCGACTGCGGCGAGACCGACGACGGCGACGAGGTTGTGGATTACCTCGCCGACAACGGTATTGAAAGGGTGGACTATCTGTTTATAACCCACTTTGACAAGGATCACGTCGGCGGCGTGCCCGAGGTGCTGGGCAGCGGCGTTGAGGTGGACCGGATAATCACCCCCAAATATGAGGGCACCTGCGACGAATACGAGCACTATGCCGAGTACGTTGAGGAAAACGGCTTTGAGCCTGAGGCCATTACCAAGGACTTCAGCTTTACCCTCGACGATGTGCTGTTCGAGGTCTTTGCCCCCCAGAGGAGCAGTTACGCCGAGGACGACAACGATTTCTCCATCGCCATTGACGTGACCCACGGCGAAAACACCTTCCTCTTTACCGGCGACGCCGAGTCCATGAGACTGTCGGAGATAATGGAGCAGACGGGCTACACAAAGCACGACTTCCTCAAGGTGCCCCACCACGGCAAGTACAACCACAACTCCAAAAAGTTCTTTGAGACAGTCGATCCCACATATGCCGTCATAACCTGCAGCGACAAAAATCCGGCGGAGGAGCAGACTCTCGACGCCCTTAAGGTTGTCGGCAGCGAGGTCTATCTCACCAGCAACGGCGACATCAGCGTAAAGAGCGACGGAAAGGAAATAACTGTAACGCAGTGATTAAGGAAGATTTTTCATGGCAATAGAAGTTTTCAACAGATATGAGCACAAGTATCTCCTCGATCGGGCCACCTATGAAAAGGTGCTGTCGATAATGGATGAGCACATGGAGCTGGATTCTCACAACGAAAATCACGAACCCTATCAGATAGCCAACATCTATTTCGACACCGAGGACGACCACCTGATAAGGCACTCGCTCTCAAAGCCGATTTACAAGGAAAAACTGAGGCTGAGGGCCTACGGCGTTCCGGACGAGGACTCAAAGGTGTTTCTCGAAATGAAGAAGAAATTTCGCGGGCTTGTAAACAAGCGAAGGACCGTGCTTCGGCTCGGCGAGGCATATAAATTCGTGGAGACCGGCGTGATTCCGGAGTTCAGGGACTACATGAACAGACAGGTGCTGAAGGAAATGGCATATTTTCTCAGCATAAACAAGCTCAGGCCCAAGGTCTATCTGGCCTATGACCGGGTGGCTTATCACGAAAAGGGCAATCCGGATCTGCGAATTTCATTCGACATGAACATCCGCACCCGCCGCACCGACGTGCGGCTCGAGGCCGGCACTCACGGCGAGAGGCTGCTGGAGGGGGACGTTTATCTCATGGAGATAAAGACCTATACGGCAATGCCGCTGTGGCTGGCACATATGCTCAACGAGCTGGACATAAAGCGAATCCGGTTCTCCAAATACGGAACGGAGTTCCGTCAGTATATCAACGGTTCAGCCGCGGGCTGAAGGAAAGGAAACAAAGCGAATGAATGTATTGTTTAACGAAATTTTGACCAACGTATCCTCGGAAATAACGGTGGTCTCGGCGCTCATAACCATATTGGCGGCGGTGCTGATGGGTCTTGCCATAGCCTTTACATATTATCTGACCCAGGACGAGGCCATGTTCCAGCGCAGCTTTGCGGTGACGCTGATGATGCTGCCCGTGATAATGTCCGTCATTATCCTCTTCATCGGCAGCAACATAGCCCGGGCCTTCAGCATGGCGGGCACCCTGTCCATAATCCGTTTCAGGAGCGCCCCCGGCGACCCAAAGGATATAGGCTTTATCTTCTTTGACATAGCCGCCGGCCTGTCCTGCGGCGTGGGACTTTACGGCTACGGCGCACTTTTTGTGATAATCCTCTGCGCGGGGCTGCTCATAACCGAAAAGCTGAATTTGTTCGAGAAAAAGACCGTGCAAAAGACTTTGAAAATAACCGTGCCCGAGGATCTGAATTACGAGGGCGCCTTTGATGAGATATTGAAGCGGTACTCCAGGAGCTACTCCCTTTACCGGATAAAGACCACCGATCTGGGCTCCCTCTTCGAGCTCTGCTATCACCTGACCATGGATCCCGGACAGAACGAGCATGATCTTTTGAACGAGCTCCGCGTCCGCAACGGGAACCTGAATATCTCCCTTTCCGTGCGGCAGATACCGAAAAAGTGATGAGGAATATCCAATATAATAATAACAATAAAAATATGGAGCCGCCATTCATGGCGGCTCCATATTTTCATCATATTCGGTTTACAGTTCTTCGGTTTTTGGCTCCTCATCCTTCATAAAGGCCTTCTCGAACTCGTCGCCGTCCAGCTTTTCCTCATCCAACAGAGCCTGAGCCACGTTTTCCAGCTTGGCCATATTGGTGTTGAGCAGCTCCTCACAGCGCTTGTAGCACTCGTCGATAATGCGCTTTATCTCCGCGTCTATCCTTGCGGCAACCGCCTCGCTGTAGCTCCGGCCCTCGCTGAAATCACGGCCGAGAAACACATTGTGGTTGCCGTCGTCGAAGCTCACATAGCCCAGCTCGTCGCTCATGCCGTACTGCATTACCATCTTGCGGGCGGTATTTGTGGCATGGGTCAGGTCGCTGGAAGCGCCGGTATTTATCTCGCCGAAAACTATCTTTTCCGCCGCGCGGCCCGCAAGGCTCACCACTATGCTGTCAAGCATGGTTTCCTTGTTAATATAGGCCTTGTCATGGTCGGGCAGATTCAGAGTAAAGCCGCCGGCACGGCCGCGGGGAATGATGGACACCTGATGCACCGGATCCTGCGTCGGCAGCAACCGGGTGACAACGGCATGACCGGCCTCGTGATAGGCGGTCTGCTTCTTGTCCTTTTCGGTGTGCTTGCTGGACTTCTTCTCGGGGCCTATGACGGTTTTAAGCATGGCCTCGTCCATTTCGGTCATGGTTATCTTGGCCTTGCCGGCCCGGGCGGCAAGAATCGCGGCCTCATTCAGCAGGTTTTCAAGATCGGCGCCGGTGAATCCGTAGGTGGTTTTGGCAATTTTTTCCAGCGAAACGCTGTTCTCGTCGATGGGCTTGTTTTTGGAATGTACCCTGAGGATAGCCTCGCGGCCCTTCTGGTCGGGATAGTTGACCACGACCTGACGGTCGAAGCGTCCGGGACGCATAAGAGCCGGGTCGAGGATGTCGGGACGGTTGGTGGCGGCTATCATGATTATGCCCTCGTTGGGGGCGAAGCCGTCCATTTCCACCAGGAGCTGGTTGAGGGTCTGTTCGCGCTCATCGTGGCCGCCGCCCAATCCGGCGCCCCTCTGACGGCCCACGGCGTCTATCTCGTCAATGAAGATTATGGCCGGCAGAGATTTGCGGGCCTGCTCGAACAGGTCACGGACGCGGCTGGCGCCAACGCCCACGAACATCTCCACAAAGTCGGAGCCGGAAATGGAGAAGAAGGGCACCTTTGCCTCGCCGGCAACAGCCTTGGCCAGCAGGGTCTTGCCCGTGCCGGGAGGGCCCACCAGCAGCACGCCCTTGGGTATGCGGGCGCCAAGGTCAATAAACTTGCGGGGGTTTTTCAGGAATTCCACGATCTCCTGAAGCTCCTGCTTTTCCTCGTCGGCCCCGGCCACATCCTCAAAGGTCACCCGGGGAGCGTTGCCGTCCCCTTCCGCTCTGGCGCGGCTCTTGCCGAAGCCGCCGATGCCGTTCCGGCCGTTCATCTGGTGCATAAAATAGAATAAAAATCCCAAGGGCAGCAGTCCCACAAGAATATAGCCGACGAAGCTCAGCCACCAGCTGCTGTTGTCGGGCTCGGGAGTGGTGACCACGAGGCCTTTTTCTATCTGGGCGGTTATATCGTCGCCGCAGGCATAGTAAAGCATATCCCGTTTGGCCTCCACCTCACGCTTGACGCCGTCGATGGTGGCCACACAGCTGGAATCGTTGATCTCCAGCTCGGTCACCCGGCCGGCCTTGATCTCGGTCACCAGCTGGGAAAACTTCATTTTCGGCTGCTCCGGAGCGCGGAACATATATACGCAGACCCCTATGAGCAGCAGAGTTATTATTAGATAGAGACTTATGCTCCTGACGGTTTTCTTCAAAGGTGTAAACCTCCTTATTTGGTGTATATTTCGGGCTTAAGTACACCCACAAAGGGCAGCTGGCGGTATTTATAGCCATAGTCCAGGCCGTAGCCCACCACGAACTCGTTTGGTATGTCGAAGCACATATACTTCACTTCCAGAGGAAAGACGCGGCGTTCCGGCTTATCCAGAAAGCTGCATATCTCCACGGACTTTGCGCCCTTGTCCTCAAGGTACTTCTTCACGGCGGTTAGAGTGCGGCCCGTATCTACTATGTCCTCCACGATTATCACGTCTCTGTCCTTAACGTCCAGCTCGCCCTTGCCGGTGCGGATGTCCACCTCGCCGCTGGAAACCGAGGCGTCGCCGTAGCTTGACGCGTAGATGAAGCTGATACCCACAGGAATGGTTATGGCCCTCATCAGATCGGAGGCAAACATGAAGCTCCCGCTGAGGACGCAGAGCATAAGGGGCTCCCGTCCCCGATACTCGTCGCTTATCCTCGCGCCTATCTCGGTGACCTTGGACCTGATTTCGTCCTCGGTTATGAGAACCCGCTCAATGACACTGTTGACGTTTTCAAATTCTTCCATTGTTCTCATTCTCCTTCATTATTTATCTCTCGGTATTTTATCACAAGGAAGCTTTTCGCTCCCGGATCAGCCTGATAACGCGGGCTTTTGCGGTACGGCGGCACGAAGATTATCTCCTCGCCCTTCGTCACCACGGGCACCCGGCTGCGCTGCGAAAGGGGTATTTTCTGCTCGGTAAACAGATCCTGAAGCTTTTTGCTGCCGCCGCTCCGCAGCTTTATCTTATCCCCGTCCCGCCGTGAGCGGACGGTAAAGGTGCCGAAAAGCTGATTGGGGTCAAAGACCGCGACCCGCCCGTCTGTCCGCACGGGATATTTGTCGGAGAGGCCTATGGACAGCTCCCAGTTGTCATGGCACAGGGTCTGGCCCATTTTCAAGGAGTAAGAAAAGCCCCTCTCCGTCGTGTGGCTCTGACGGAGGACGGTGTAAAAGCTCCGCAGCACATAGGCGTCGCCGTTCAGATCCATGCGCTTGCCCGAGGGCTTGGCGCAAAGCTCCAGAAAGGCTAGTATTTTTTCCTGAGTTATATCCTTTGCTCCCCAATCCTCCAGCAGCTTTGCCGCCGCGCGGCGGGCTATGGGGGTCGGGGCGCCCAGTATGGCCGAGGTGGAGTATTCGTCCACATCCACATAGGCCGAGGACAGCAGCTTTGCCGCCAGAGAGGAAAGGTACTCCTCATCCTCGGCTATGCTCCTGCCGCAGCTGACGATTTTTTCCACGGCGGAGGGCTGTATCTCCTCCAGTCTCGGGATAACGGTGTGGCGTATCTTGTTGCGGGAATAGCACAGCTGGGAATTTGAGCTGTCCTCCCGCCACATGACGGCGTTGTCCACCAGATATTCCTCGATCTCCTTCCTTGTGGCGTCCAGCAGAGGGCGGATTATATTCCCCCGCTTGTAGCGGATGCCGCAGAGACCCTTGGCTCCGCTGCCCCTTGCCAGCCGGAAAAGTATGGTCTCGGCATTGTCGCTGAGGTTATGTCCAGTTGCCACCACGGCTCCGCCCAGCCGAGCGGACAGCTCCTCAAAAAACCTGTACCGCTCCTCGCGGCCGGCCTCCTCAAGGCTCTGGCCCCGGGCCTTTGCAATAAGGCCCACGTCCACCCTTTTTCCGTAGAAGGGTATGCCCTTTATCTCGCATACGGTTTCCACAAACTGGGAATCGCCGTCGCTTTCACTGCCGCGGAGACAGTGGTTTAGGTTGGCGGCCGCCACCTTAAGGCCCATTTCGGCCGCAAGCCTGTTCATCAGCGTCAGCAGACACATGGAGTCCGCCCCGCCGCTGACGGCACAGATGACCGTGTCGCCTCTCTGAAGGAGGCCGTGCTCTTCTATTGTTTTCCTGACCTTTTCGTACAGCATGACGGGCCCCTTTCCTGCGCTTATCTCCCGTCCGCAAAGGACGGTTATTCCATTGCCAAATCGGTAAACTTGGTATATTCGCCCCTCCAGGCCAGCTTGACGGAACCCACCGAGCCGGAGCGGTTCTTGGCCACTATGCACTCCAAAATGTTGGCGGCCTCCGCCGGGCCCTCGTCGCCGTCGGTGGCGGGGTTGTATAAAAGCAGCACTATATCCGCGTCCTGCTCGATGGATCCGCTCTCACGAAGGTCGCTGATCCTCGGCCGGCGCTTTTCGCTTTCCGCCGCACGGTTCAGCTGGGACAGGGTCACAACCGGCACGTTCAGCTCCTTGGCCATAATCTTAAGCGAACGGGAAATCTTGCCCACCTCGGTGGCGCGGTTGTTTTCCGGCCGGCCGCTGTTCATGAGCTGTAAATAGTCTATGACAACCAGCCCAAGCCCCTTTTCCATTTTCAGCCGGCGGCACTTGGCCATTATCTCGGACACTTTGATGCCGACGGTGTCGTCAATGTAAATCGGAGCGGTGACAATGTCCTGCAAAGCGTGGGAAAGCCGGCTCATTTCCTCAGCATTAACATTACCTATGCGCAGCTTGCCCAGCTCCACAAGGGCCTCGCTGGACAGTATGCGGTTCACCAGCTGTTCCTTGCTCATTTCCATGGAGAAAACCGCCGAGGTCACCCTGTTCCTTATGGACGCGTTCTCCACCATATTCAGAGCCAGACTGGTCTTGCCCACGCCCGGACGGGCGGCGATAATTATTAAATCGCTGTTCTGAAGGCCGGCGGTGTAGCCGTCCAGTCCGGAAAAACCGGTGGGCACACCGGTGACCTTGCCGTTGCGCTTTTTCAAATCCTCAAGGATGGCCATGGCGCTCCTGACCACCTCGCCTATGTGGTAAAAGCCCCGCACGCCGCGGTTTTCGCTTATTTCAAAGATGAGCTGTTCGCTTCGGTCCAGTATGACGCCGGCCTCTTCCTCGTCCTTCGAGCTCATGTCCACAATGGCGCTGCCCGCCTCGATAAGGCGGCGGAGAAGAGTCTTTGACCGGATTATTTCTATATAGTGTCTGAGATTTTCGGTGGTATAGACGCCCTGCATTATCTTTGTGAGGTAGCTTATGCCGCCTATGCTGTCCAGCTTTTCGCCCAGCTCGCCGGATACCGTCACAAGATCAACAGGACGGCCGGTGGAAAACAGGTCGTATATGGCTTTAAAGACCGCCTTATGAGCCGTGACGTAGAAATCGTCCTCCGCAAGGGCCTCCATTACGGAGCTGAGCGCGCTTTCACTCAGCATGGCGCTGGCCAGCACGGCCTGTTCGGCCTCAAGACTGTAGGGCATACTTATGCCTATGGGAGAGTCCATCACTCTCACCTCCGATGTGAAAATGTTTATTTATTCAGGTGTTACGGTCACGGTGACCTTGGCCGAAATTTCGGGATAAAGCTTGACCTCAACGGTGCGGTCGCCTATGGTCTTGATGCCGTCGGGAAGGACAACCTTTTTCTTATCCACCACCTGATGGAGCTGCATTTTTATGGCCAGAGCCACATCCTGAGAGGTTATCTTGCCAAAGAGCTTGCCGCCCTCGCCGGCCTTGGCGGTGAGGACGACCTTACCGCTTTCCAACGCGGCCTTGGCGTTCAGCGCCGCCTGCTTCTCCTGTTCCTTATGATAAGCCGCGGCGTCGTTCTTGCCCTTGAGCTCGTTTATCACGCCCTTGGTGGCCTCCTTGGCCAGTCCCCGGGGCAGCAGAAAGTTACGGGCGTAGCCGTCGCTGGCCTCGACCAGCTCGCCCTTTTTCCCGTGACCCTTAACGTCGGCTAAAAGTACAACCTTCATTTATTATCATCCTTTCAACATATCCTTCATGTGCGGCGCCGTCTGCTTTGACGGCCGTACCGCCGGCGTACCTGATTAAAAATCAGGACTGTTTTTCAAAATATTCATCTATCGCCCTGTTCAGGCGGGAAACGGCGTTGCCAACGAACATACGCTTCATCTTCGCCGCCGCCGCAAGAGCGTGGCCGCCGCCGCCCAGAGCCTCGGCTATGAGCTGGACATTTATTTCGCCCAGGCTGCGGCAGCTTATGCGGGCGTCGTCGCCGTCCCTGCACACCACAAACGTGGCCTTTACGCCCTCAATGTCCAGCAGGGAATCCGCCGCCTGAGCCACGATGCTGACGGGCACCTCCTCAAAGCTGACGGAAACACAGACGCCCCGCCCGTCGATCTTGGCCGCCTGTATAAGCTCGGTCCTTATCCGATAGGCCTCGAGGCTTTCACGGAAGAACTGCTTCACCTTCATTGTGTCCACACCGGCGTTGCGCAGATAGGCCGCCGCCTCAAAGGTGCGGGAGCCGGTCTTAAGCACAAAGCCCTTGGTGTCCAGCACTATGCCGGAATAGAGGGCCGTGGCGTCAATGGTGGACAGGTTCAGTCCGCCGTCCATATACATGAGTATCTCCGTCACCATTTCACAGGTCGATGAGGCCGCCGGTTCGTGATATATCAGCTCGCAGCCGTCAATGAAGCCCTCGCTCCTGCGGTGGTGATCCAGCAGCACCTTGTGCTTTGCCGCGTCCACCAGATCGGGCATTTCCGTCAGCGAGGTACGGTGGGTGTCGCAGATTATCAGCAGAGTGTTCTCGGTCATATAGTCCCGGGCCTGACTCCTGTTGATAAAGAGGCCGTCGTGGTAGTGATTGCGGTCGATGGTGTCGATGATGGCCCTGACGGCGGAGTCACCGGTGTTCAGCAGTATCCTGCAATCCCTGTTAAGGTGTGCCGCCGCCGCGGAAAGACCTATCGCCGCGCCAACGGCATCGGCATCCGCCTCCTGATGGCCCATAATAAGGACCTTTTCCGAGGACAGTATGTGCTCCTTAAGGGCGGTGGCCATGACCCTCGCCTTGACACGGGTGCGCTTTTCGACTTCCTTGGCGGTACCGCCGAAGTAGGTAAATTTGCCGCCGTCACAGACCGCCGCCTGATCACCGCCCCTGCCAAGGGCCATATCCAGCGCCATACGGGCGTAATTGTCGGATTCGGCCACGGTCTCGCCGCCCAGTCCCACGCCTATGCTCAAAGTGGGCGGGGCCATGGCAACAAGGTTTATGTTTTTCAGGTCGTTCAGCACGGAAAAGCGCTCGTCCTCAATTTTATTCAGACTGTCGTTAGACAGCACCGCCACATAGCGATCCCGCTCCAGCTTACGGATAAGGCCGCCGTGGCCGTTGACCCAGCCCACAAGGATGCGGTCGATGGAGGCGGTGAGCTCAAGCTGTTCGTTTTCTCCGGCCTCGGCCACGGTCTCGCCGTAATTGTCAATGGTAATGTTCATTATCACCGGCCGCACCCCGCGGGAGAGCTGCTTAAGGCGGTTCATGTCGGTGACGTTCTCAAAGTACAGTATCAGCGCCGGTTTATCGGGGTCGGTCTCGCTGACTATGGTGGAAATTATCTTATACTCCATGCCGTTGTGGCTGACGCTGATGGAGTGCGCCCCCTTATCGGCCATTATGCTCTCCACGCTTACCTCGGGGAAAATGTCGCTGAGCTTTTTACCGAAGTCTCCCCGGTAAAAAGCCTCGTTAAAGGGCGTATTGTACCAGGCGAAGCTGCCGTCTATCTTCACTCCGGCGATTGGATCCGGAATGTTGAACATGAGCTGGCTGCTCTGGGCAAGAGCCTCGTCGGAAAACTGCTCAAAATACCGCTTCATTTTCTGAACCATGCTGTAACGCTCCAACAGGTGGTGAACCAGCATGGCAATGGAGCTGGCAAAAAGCACGCAGCCCGCCAGCAGACTTTCGCGCAGGGTAAAGACCGCGCATATCAACACCACGGCTATATAAATGTAGGGGAATATCCTTGCAACCGAGCCCAGATATTTATCGTTTTTTTTCATGACGCCGCGGTCACCTTCTTCCTGATAGAGGCAAAGCAGTCCACAATGCCCAAAATGGCATACAGAATGAATATATTGGCAAAGGGCAGGAAGGCCGACAGGGCCATGCCGCCGAAGATTATAAGCGCGTGTATGACCGCTCTGGCAAATAAGCCGCGCACCTTACGCCTGAGCAGGAACTCCATCAGGCTCATTCCGGCGGCAAAGGCCAGCGCCCCAAAAACTATAAAGCCGTTGACGCCCACCAGCCGCACCATATCCGAAGGAACGAATATCAGAGCCAGCATTACGGCGCCGAAGCAGACGGAGGGGACGCTCAGCCGAATATAGGCGAAGGAGTGGCCGTTGTTCAGCGGCGTCCGCCTTAAGGCGCAGGAAACCATCCACATTGCCAGATAGCCGGCCAGAATACAGTTTATCACGATATAGGCGGGAACGCAGCTCCTGAGTCCGTTGCTCAGCATATCCATGAATTTCGACACGTCAACACTGACCCCCGACGCGGCCAGCTGGGTCTCATAGGATGCGGTCATCCGATCCAGCTCCTCCTGAACGCCGGAGAACATATAGTCAACCACGCTGAGACCGGCGTCGTTTGCCGCATAGCCCAGCTGCAGGATATTTCCCAGTCCGTATCCGAACGACGTCAGCAGCAGTCCGGTGGGAAAGCTCCGCCGTGTCACGGCCGCAAAGGTGCAGAGAGCCGCCGCCAAAGCCAGCTGGAGGGCAAAAAAGCCGCCGTAAGCCGCTCCGTAGCCGCAAAAAGCACAGACCAGCCCGCCTATCGCCGAAGTCACGAGTATGGACACCCCGCCGTAGATCTCGCCCTTAATCACGGTGTTCATCACCATATTCTGGACGCAGAAGCAGAAGGACAGCATGGGCAGCCCCAGCAGCAGCGGCAGAAGAGATACCATCATCCGCGTGACCATGAACATCGCATAATTGTTGTCTTTCATTTGTTAAACCTCGTTTATCACCCTTGGCAGCCGGAACTCGTCTATCTTCCTCGGCAGCGCGGGCGCCAGCTTCGCCATTTCCCTGTCAAAAAACAGCTTAAGGCGGTTGTCGGAATATTTTTCACCCAAAACGGAATTTACCTCTCTGAAATCGGGAGCCAGATGGGCCGTTATTATGGTATCGGCGGTCTTTGTGTCGAAGCGGCCCGTTATGGTGCAGTCGGCCACATAACGGCTGCGGCGCACAACCTCGGCCAGCTCCTCGGGAAATATGGGCAGCCCGTCCCTGCCGCAGAGCATGGTCTTTTTCCTGCCCCGAAGCTCAAGGGTTCCGTCCTCGGACAGGGAGCCCACGTCCCCCGTGGGGAAGCCCCCGTCGAAGTCGGTTTTTCCGTTAAAATACCCTATGGGCACCCGATCGCCGCTGACAAAGAGCTCGCCCATGGCGCCGGAAATCGGAGAGGGCACGCTGAGCTCGGCCAAAGGAAGCAGCTTTTTCCACGCCAGATCGCTGACTGCCAGAGGGCCGCACTCGGCGGTGAAGTAATAGCTCCTTACCTCCATGCCCCAGTCCGTGAACCTCATGGCGCTGTCCCGCTCGGGATAGCCGCCCCCGCAGAGTATGAGCCGCAGTCTGTCGCCTATGAGCCGCCGCACCCGCCGGTGCATCCGCTTGCCAAGGTCGAGTCCCAGAACCCGTCCCAGCCTGTCAAAGAGGCCGTACACGGTTATGGCGGCCTTGCTGAGATTTTGCTCCGAGCGGAAGCGAAGCGACCGCTCAAGGTTCCTCAGCCGCTGAGGAGTGCAGGTGATGGCCGTGGCGCCGGATTCGGCGATAATCTTTGTGACGCCCCTCTTTTCGCCCCGGCGGATAAGGCCGCAGCCCGCCGACAGCGGCAGCAGCAGTCCCATTACGCAGTCAAATGCGTCACCCCACACGGAGGGACAGAGAAAAGTGTATGAGCCCGCCTCGACGGAATCGGAAACTGAGGCCAGCGACGAGCATATATTTTTGTGAGAGAGCATAACCGCTTCTCCCTCCGGAGTGCGGAAAAGGCAGGCCGGAGAGGCCGGATCCACGGGCTCCCCGTAGCCGGCGTCCTCCCCCTCGGGAATTTCCGCCAGCAGCTCCAGACCGGTCACTATCTTAAGCAGCGGCATACGCTCACGGATGTAAGCCGCCGCCTCGGCATACTTTGTCGGAAGAAAGAGCACCCCGGCCTCGTATTCGGCCGTCAGGCCGCAAATTTCCGATTCGGAAAGTCCGGCGCCAAGGGGTATAAAGGGACAGCCGGCCATAAAGCTGCCGAACATGGCGGCAAGACCGACATAGCTCACCTCGCCGCAGATGGCGGCGGGACGGCCCTCAACCTCCAGTCTTTTCAGCACGGAGGCGGCTGTGCGTGAGTCCTTAAGGAGCCGGACAAAGGTGTACGCCTCCCCGCCCCGCTCGATGAAAGCGGTATTTTCCGGAAATTTTTCTGCCGACCGCACAAGTATGTCGGCTACGGTCAGGGGCGTCACGGTCCTCACTCCTTTCGTACAAACAGTTGTGGTTATTATAGTAGTATAACATAAATTTTTAAGGTTGTAAAGACTTTTCTTTAAAATTATGAGGACGAGGTGGACTCTGTGGCTAAACGCAGTTCGGATTTCAGACAGAAGGAGGTCATAAGCATAACGGAGGGAAAGCGGCTGGGCTTCGTAAGCGACGTTGAAATAGATTTTGAGCGGGGCGTCATAGAATCCATAATCATTCCGGGGCCCAGCAGGTTCTTCGGCATCTTCGGCTCCGGCGAGGATGTGCGCATCCCCTGGGACAACATATATAAAATCGGCGAGGACCTTATACTCGTAAAAACCTTGACATGAACGGCGGAAAGGTGTATAATAATAAGAAATCGGGGATGCCGCCGGCTGCATTGACAGCCTGCCATCGGACACAAAGGAGGAGCGTCCATGAAAAAAGCCGCCGCAATACTGCTGACCGTCCTTCTCACAGCCGGTATTTTTTCCGTGCCCGCCTCCGCAAAGGCCGTATACCTTCAGCCGGGCCGCTATGTCAGGCTGGGGAGCTACATGGGCGAGCCGATAATCTGGCGCTGCGTCGGACAGGACGAAAACGGTCTGCTCCTTATCAGCGACGATATTCTCTGCTTCAAGGCCTATTCCGCCGGCTCGTCCCGCTGGGACAGGTCGTGGCTTCGGGCCTGGCTCAACAGCGACAGCGAAAATGTCGACTGGATCGGCGTCCCTCCCGACACCGCACATTCCGACGGCAACGCCTACGCCGCCGAACCCGGCTTCCTCACGGGCTTTACCGCCGAGGAAAAGGCCCTCATAAGACCGGCGCTGAACAAGAGCGTGCTCAACGAGTCGGACATCGCCGCCGCGGACGGAGGCGTTGAGGTTCACCTTTACAACTCCACGGGCCAGTTTCTGAAATCCGTCCAGAACTACGAAAACGCCTACGGCATTACCACCGAGGATACGGTGTTCTGCCCCAACATAACCCAGATGGAGCTGGTCATGGCCAACTACCCCTCGGAATTTATCGCCGCCCCCACCGAGGCGGCCCTGAACCAGACCGGCAGCATAAAGAACTTTGAGAGTCTGAGCAACAGCTACTATTGGCTGCGGGACAGTCTGGGCAACGCCGAATTTACCGAGTCGGTGCGCTGTGTCTATCCCGACGGGCGGCTGCTCTTTGCCGACTCATTCGAGAGCTCCATAGGCGTTCGTCCGGCCCTGTACATTTCTTCCGAAATTCCCATCGTCAGCGGCACAGGCTTCAAAAAAACTCCCTATGCCGTGACCGACGAGATTTTAACAGGCCCCCTGCCGACAGGCAGCCCCCTCAGCGCCGCCAGCCGCGCCTCCGTCAGCGGCCCAAGCGCCACCGTCACGGAGGGAGATTATTTGATAATGGGCAGATACAACGGGGCGGATATACTTTGGCGCTGTGTGGATGTCAACGCCAACGGCCCGCTCATGCTCAGCGAACGGATAATAAGCTTCAAATCCTTCGACGCGACAGGCGACCACGGCGACGACAACCGGGATAAGAACGGCAGCGGCAGCTGGGCGATGTCCAACATCCGATACTGGCTCAATTCTGCCGAGGGACAGGGACCAAAGGAATGGCCCTGCGGCAACGCCCCCACCTCAGACCGCTGCGAGGGCAGCAACGGCTATTCCGCCGAAAAAGGCTTCCTGACGGCCTTTGCCCCCGAGGAAAGGCGGCTCATCCGCCCTGTCAGCCTAAAAACCGTTATCAGCACCGCCGACATTGACGAAAATACCGTAGGCACCGAGCCCATGACCTCCCTGCGGAACGTGAACCACCGCGGGAATTACTCCTCCGCCTACTCCTCATACACCTTTGACACGGTCTTTCTCCTGAGCATGGAGGAGGCCAGCCAGGTCAAGTCCGACTTCGGCAACTTCCTGACCGCGAGCCCCACCGCCGCCGCCGTCAATCTGAACGAGGCGGCCACGGACGGACTTTCCGCCGACATTTCGGCCATGTGGTGGCTCAGGGACGCGGACGCCGATGTTAACTGCAACGTTCGGGCCGTGACCCTCGACGGATGGATACACTCCATACCGGCCTGCCGTTCGTCCTGCGGAGTCCGTCCGGCCTTTTACCTGAATATGGACACGGCGGCCTTCATTTCCGGCGACGGCAGCCGCGACGAGCCGTACCGGGTGGAGGGGCACACCTTCGGGGAGTGGCATACCGAGACGGAACCGGGCTGCGACGAGCCGGGCCTCCGTATCCGGCAGTGCCTGACCTGCGGCGACAGCGAGGAGGACACCATACCCGCCCACGGCCACCGCTTCGGCGAAAAGACCGTCGTAAGCCGCGGCCTCGGCGGAACGGTGCTGAGAGCCGTATGCACGGACTGCGGGGAAATCTACACGGAAAAAAAGGCGACCCTCTGGCCGATACCGGTCGGACTTGCCGCTTTCGCGGCCACAATGGCGTGGCTGGCAATAAAACGAAAAAGGAATGATAAAGATGGGACTCAATGACACACCATCAGCGGAAAGAATACACATAGGCTTTTTCGGCCGGCGCAACGCCGGTAAATCCAGCCTTGTCAACGCCGTGACCGGTCAGGAGCTGGCCGTGGTCTCCGACATCAAGGGCACCACCACCGACCCGGTCTACAAGGCCATGGAGCTGCTGCCCCTGGGCCCGGTGATGATAGTGGACACCCCCGGCATCGACGACGAGGGAGAGCTGGGCCGCCTTCGTGTGAAAAAGGCCATACAGGTTATGAACAAGGTGGACATCGCCGTTCTGGTGGTTGACGTGGCCGAGGGCCTCGGCGACACGGATCGGGAGCTGATCGACGCCTTCAAAAAGAAGGCCGTGCCCTACATCATCGCCGCAAACAAGAGCGATCTCGGCCCTTCGGCGGTTGCGGGCGACAACGTTATGGCCGTCAGCGCCCTCACCGGCGAGGGCGTCCGCGAGCTGAAGGAAAGGCTGGCGGTGCTGGTCAGGACTGACGAGGAAAAGCTGCACATAGTGGGCGACCTCATCAACCCCGACGACCTTGTGGTGCTCATCACGCCCATAGATTCCGCCGCCCCCAAGGGCCGGCTCATTCTGCCCCAGCAGCAGACCATAAGGGACGTGCTGGAGGCCGGCGCCGCCGCCGTTGTGGTGCGTGAAACGGAATACCGTAGCGTCCTCGGTGCGCTGGCAAAGAAGCCCGCTCTGGTCATAACCGACAGTCAGGCCTTTTCTCTGGCCGCCGCGCAGACGCCGGGCAGCATAAAGCTGACATCTTTTTCCATACTGATGGCACGGTACAAGGGCCTGCTGGACACCGCCGTCAGGGGAGCCGCCGCCATCGACGGGCTGAAAGACGGGGACAGAGTGCTCATCTCCGAGGGATGCAGCCACCACCGCCAGTGCGACGACATCGGAACGGTGAAAATTCCCCGTTGGCTCAGAGAGCACACGGGCAAGGAACTTGACCTGCGCTTCACCTCCGGCCGGGAATTTCCCGAGGATCTTAGCCCCTACGCCCTCGTCATACACTGCGGGGGCTGTATGCTCACCGAGCGGGAGGTAAAATACCGCATGAAGTGCGCCGTGGATCAAAACGTGCCTATAACCAACTACGGCGTGGCTATCGCCTATATGCACGGCATACTCAAGCGCAGTCTGGAGATATTCCCCGATCTGTGGAGGATAGTTTGACCGAAGCAAACAGTTGCACGCACTGCACAAATTAAACACAAGCAAGCTCCGGGGCTGTCCCGCTCAAAAGGGACGGCCCCGGTTTTATTGACGGCTCAGTGTAAATGTTAAATTTGTGTTTCATTTTTATATCTGCTCTTCCTTTTTAACGGCTTTTACTGTATAATAAATATGTAATATATTCTTGACGGGGGTGACTAAGGTGACGATAATAAATGACATTTCGGATGCCGTCAGGAGCTTTTTTACCCTGTTCGGAGTCATGGACGTGATAGACATACTTATCATCGCCTTTGTGCTCTACCGCGCAATAATAATAGCCAGAGAAACAAGGGCCAACCCTATATTCAAGGCCATACTCCTGTTTATCGCGGCCACACTGGTCAGCGGCTGGCTGCACCTGAACACCATAAACTACATACTCCGCCACGTCATGCAGATAGGCATGATAGCCATACTCATCATTTTCCAGCCGGAGCTGCGCAGCGCCCTTGAAAGGCTGGGCCGCACCAAATTTTCAAACCTTTTCAATCATGAGGACGACAGCGGCGCCGCCGACGTGGCCGCCGAGGTGGCCGCCGCCTGCGCCGAAATGAGCGCCCAGCGCATAGGCGCGCTCATAGTGCTGGAGCGTTCCACAAAAATAGGCGACATAATCCGCACCGGCTGCACCATCAACGGCGAGGTTTCGAGAGATATTCTGATCAATATTTTCATACCCAACACCCCTCTTCACGACGGGGCGGTCGTTATCCGCGACGGCAAAATTCTGGCGGCCAGGTGCATACTGCCCCTGACCCGCAACGAGTCCCTGAGCAGCGAGCTCGGCACCCGGCACCGGGCGGCCATCGGCCTCACGGAGAGCAGCGACGCCATAGTTGTGGTGGTCAGCGAGGAAACCGGAAAAATCAGCATCGCATCAGAGGGCGGCATGAGCCGCAACTACACCGAGGAGACCCTGAAAAAGGCTTTAAATAAGGTCCTCAGCGCCGACGAGGCCAATCCCTCCGAAAACGTTCTCAGCTGGTTGGGAGGTATCAAGCCATGGAAAAAGTAAAGAAAAAGGGCTCCAATACCATGCCCAAGATAGCATCCCTGCTGCTGGCCATCGCCCTTTGGGCCTTTGTGGCCTACCAGGACGACACCGAACGGACCGGCTGGTTCAGGGATATACCGATAACCGTCATCGGCAGCGACGCACTTTCCGAAGCGGGATTTTATGTTACCGGCACCAGCCGCACCTCCATCGACGTTAAACTCAGGGGCAACCGCACCGCACTTTCCCGTGTGGAGACTGACGACATAAGCGTCACCCTTGACGTTTCGGACATCCACCGCGAGGGAGATACGGCGGTGGTCTGCGAGGTGAGCGCCTCTCCAAACAACATCGACGTGGTATCCACCCGTTACGGCACGGTGACCGTTTCCGCCGAGGAGATAGTCACCGACATATACCCGATCAGCGTCAGGGTAGTAGGCTCCCCTGCGGAGGGCTACAGCGTATTTGACACGGTACTGTCCAACAACGAGATTACCGTCCGCGGCCCCAAGAGCATAGCCAGCACGGTTGCATCCGTCGCCACGAAGAGCGTCAGCGTCAGCGGCGTGACCCAGAGCGGTTCCGTTTCCGTAGGGCTTACCGCCTATGACGCCGAAGGCAACAGCATTTCCGGCGTGACCTTCGAGCCCTCCACCGTGGAGGTCAGCTACAATGTACTGCGGGAAAAGACCGTGCCGCTGAAGATTTCTCTCTCAAATATTCCCTACGACAAGGACGTGACCTACTCCCCCACCACCATCAAGGTCTACGGCAGCGCCGACGCCCTCGCGGGAATTGACGCTCTGACCTCCGCGCCCCTGGACGTGTCCGGAGCGGAAAACGGCGACATTTTAAGCGTAAGCCTCAACGTGCCCGAGGGCCTGCGTCTGCAAAACGACGGCAACGCCGTGGAGATAACCGTCAACGTGAAAAAGCTGAAAAACGAAAACACCAATGAGGTGCTGCCCGATGGACAGGGCTGAAAAATACATTAATATCAATGAGGCGGCGGCGATCCTCGAGGTCACCGCCGCCACAGTCAAAAATTGGCTCAGATTAGGCCGGCTCCGCGGAGGAGACGGCCTTGTTTTGGTGTCCGATGCCGAAGCTCTCAAGGAGTCCCATCTGCTCCAAAGCCGTCGCAACAAGTCAAACCTGACCGCCGCCGCTCCCTGTTCCCACTACGTAAAGGGGCACACGGAGCTGAAAAAGCTGCTGAGGAACGGCCTCGGCGAAAGCGAACTTCCGGTGCTTCTGGCTGAAGCCGCCCTCCGCGCGGTAAGCTCCGGCGTTGACCGGCTGGACGCCTTTTTGAGCGGCGGACTGAATTTCGGCGGAGAAAAGCTGATACACGACCTTCTGGGCGAAGCCCGTCCCACCGAAAGCACAAAAAAAATCACCTCCGCACAGTGGGAGGCCGGTGACGGCGGCGACACCCTCGGCCTGATATATATGTCCCTCCTGCCACTGAACCGCCGCCGCGCCCTCGGCGCCTACTACACCGGCGCAAGGATAGCACGGATGGCGGTGGAACGGCTCGGACTGAAGGGGCCGGTTTTTGACCCCTGCTGCGGCTCCGGCAGCTTTCTGCTGGCCACCGCCGAGGCCCTTGGCTCTCCCCTGGGGCTTTACGGGACTGACATCGATCCGACCGCCGTACGGCTGGCCAGGCTGAATCTGTACATACGTTATCCCGAATACGGGACGGAATATTTGTACGAAAGCATAAGAGAGCAGAGTTTTTTTGACGAAAAAAGGCATTGGAACGCCATTATCGGCAATCCGCCCTGGGGCGGCAGACCGGAACGGTCGGGAGCCTTCCTCACCCACGCTCTGGGGCTGCTGAACGAGGGCGGACGGCTGGCCTTTGTGCTGCCCCAGTCCCTGCTGACCACGAAAATGCACGCTCCCGTCCGGCGTGAGCTGCTGGAGCGGGCCCGCCTTGTTTCGGCGGACTATCTGAAAACCGACGGCTTTGACGGGGTATACTGCCCCTCGGTGCTGCTGACGGCCGAAAAATGCTCCCGGCCGGGGCTGGGGGGCTGCGTGGTCAACTCCGAATTTACCATTGGCCGCAGAGAGCCGGATCTCCGCTGTCTTAATCTGGACGTCACCGACGAGGAATACGGGCTGCTGACAAAAATGCGGCGAACGAAAAACGCCGTCTACCTGAAGGGGAACGCCGTTTTTGCCCTGGGCATCGTGACCGGCGGCAACGGGGGCGTCATCTCCAATAGCTCCGGCCGGCCCCTGATCAGGGGCACGGACATAAGCCCCTTTGAGATAAGGGAGCCGTCGGCCTTTCTGACCTGTGACGTCACCCGATGCCAGCAGTGGGCCCCCGCCGAGGTATACTCCGCCCCGGAGAAGATCGTTTACCGCTTCATAGGCAAAAGACCGGTTTTCGCCGTGGACAGACAGGGCCGCCTGACCTTGAACAGCTGCAACATCATCATTCCCCGCATCGAGGGACTGGATACGGACTACCTGACCGCCGTGCTGAACTCCTCCGCCGTGGGCTTTTTTCTGGAAAAATCCTTTGCCGCCCGAAAATGGCTGCGCTGGATGCTGGAGGAGGTGCCCATACCCATGGCGCCACTCCCGCTTCAGCGGGAGATAGCGGCCAGCGACGACTGGGACGAAAGGATCGGCGAATTGTACGGGGTGGCAATAAACAACGGGCGTTCCGATATACTTTCCTAACCTTCCATTATCTCTTCCAGCGCCGAGGCGGCCGCGTCTACATCGTCCTCTGTGGTGAAGGCTCCGGTGGAGAACCTTAGCAGGCCCGCGCCTATGGTGCCAAGGCTCCTGTGGGCCAGAGGGGCGCAGTGGAGCCCGCCGCGGGCGGCTATGCCGTATTCGCTGTCAAGAGCGGCGGCCGCGTCCACGCAGTCCACACCTCTTAGCCGGACGCCCACGACGTTGACTCCGTTGTCGCCAAGTATCTCCACGTTTTTTATGGAACCAAGCTTTTCCGCCAGCCTCCGCGCCATTAAACACTCACGGCCGCCGGGGGCTTCATTCATTACAAAGCGCACGCCCTCCAGCAGTCCGGCTATGCCGGCGGCGTTGACGGTGCCGGCCTCCAGCCTGTCGGGAAAGATGTCCGGCATGAGGGCGCTTTCGGAAACGCTGCCGGTGCCGCCGAAAGTCAGGGGCTTCACCGTCAGTCCCTCCCTGACGTAAAGACCGCCGGTGCCCGTGGGGCCGTAGAGGCCCTTGTGCCCGGCAAAGGCCAGAAAATCAAAGTCCGAGGCGTCAATCGGCAGCAGACCGGCGGTCTGGGCCGCGTCAAAAAGCGTCAGAGCCCCACGGCTGTGTACAAGCTCGTTTATGGCGGCTATGTCGTTGACCGTACCAACCACGTTTGAGGCGTGGATTACACAGACCAGCTTTGTCTTATGGCTCATCAAAGGCTCTATGGCCTGCGGCGTCACACGCCCGTCCCTGTCGGCAGGCACTATCTTCAGCCTTGCGCCCAGACGCTCCGCCTCCACTGCCGGGCGAAGGACGCTGTTATGCTCCATGGCCGAGATCAAAATCTCGTCCCCCTCGCGGATCACCCCGTTTATGGCGGTGTTGAGGGCCTCGGTGGCGTTTTTTGCGAAGGCTATGCGCTCGGGGTTGTCGATGTTGAACAGTCGGGCCAGCTCCTCACGGCAGCAGTAGACCGTGTCCCCCGCCCTGCGCGAAAGCTCGTGTCCTCCGCGTCCGGGGTTGCCGCCGGAGCTCTCCATGAACTCCGCCACGGCCTTTATCACCGCCGGAGGCTTGGGATAGGTGGTGGCGGCATTGTCCAGATATATCATCGCTTTACATAACCTCCGTTTTCCTCGGCGAAAAATGCCCTGATATTTATTTTCAGCTCCCGGGCCGCGCTTTGGACCTGGGGACGGAACTCCTCGTCAAACCGCAGACTGTAGCCGCACCCTTCCTTTGTCAGCACCGAGGGCGTCTGTGTTATATTGGTTTTTATCCCCACGGCGGCCAGACTTTTTTTCAGCCTTGACGCCGACGTCCGGGACGGAACAGTTGCCAACATTTAAAATCATCCCTTTCCTCTACATTTTATGAGGGAGGGCCTGTTTTGGTTACACGTTTTGCGTGGACGGCCGACGTACAAAAAAGCCGCGAGGCAGCGCTTCGCGGCTTTTTTAAGCCATTGTTTTTTTACTTCATCTGGTTTTCCATGTCGCTGATCATTTTCTTGACCATCTGACCGCCGACACTGCCGTTTTCCTTGGAGGTCTTGTCGCCGTTGTAGCCTTCCTTAAGGTTTACGCCAACCTCCTGAGCGGCCTCCATCTTGAACTTATCCATGGCCTGCTTGGCCTCGGGTACGAGATTTTTGTTGTTTCTGCTCATTTTTGTTTTCTCCTTACTTTAAAAAGTTTTGGGTTACAACACTATTATGAGCGGAAGCCGCTTTTTTTATTCTTTCAATCACGCAATTTTTTCAATTTTTGTTATCGACAGCTCATAGGCCACCCGGGTTTCGCTTTCGGTGTCGCTGACCCGCTTCACATACTCGCGGGACTGGAGCCGTCCCCAGATCTGTACGTTGGAGCCCACCTCCAGCTTTTCGGCGTATACGGCGTTGCGCCCCCAGGCTATGGCCGGAATGTAGTCCGAGCGGTTGAAGGCCCGGTTCACCGCCACAATGAGGTCGGTTATTTCCCGCCCGAAGGGGGTCTTGCGGTAGACGGGATCCTTGCAGATAAAGCCGTTGATGAAAATCTCATTGGGGTTTTCACCGGTACCCACCTCGGCAAGATCGATAAACTTCACAAATATGGTAAGCACCAGATGAGTGCCGTTTTCGCTGAACTTGTTATAGGAACGCAGCTGGCCAACCACCTTTACCTTAACCCCGTCCCGCAGCCACGGACAGATGAGCTTTTCCGAAATAGTCACCGGAAGCACGTCGTCCACCTGACTGAGCCGGGGCACCCTCACCATAAACCTGTAAAAGTCCTCGTCCATCACCCGATGGCTGAATGCCGGTTCTCCCTCTACGTAGCCTATGACCGATATATTATTATTTTCCACTGTTTACAACTCCTTTATGTATCATTCATGCGCGCTTTTCTAAAAACATTATATTATGGGAAAAACCGGTATATTCCAATAAAAACACGAATACAGGCAAAAACCACGGCATATATAATTACATGAGGTGTTGGTTATGCTTGTGGTTCTCAGGAAACGAACGGTAATACTCGCCGGACTGATAGCGGTTTCGGCGGCGGTGGCGGGACTGTCCTTCGCGCGGAAGGACGTGCCGATTTTTTCAAAGACCAACGGGAGGATAATCGTGCTGGACGCGGGTCACGGGGATCCGGACGGCGGAGCGGTCAGCTCCCGGGGCACGGTGGAGAGCGACCTCAATCTGTCCGTGGCGAAGCTGCTGGAAAAGCAGCTCGTTTCCCGGGGATACACGGTGATAATGACCCGTGAGACCAAGAACGGCATCCACTCCGAGGGGGCCAAGTCCATCAGGCAGAAAAAGCGCGAGGACATGGAGAAGCGGCTGGAGCTGGTCAATTCCTCCGGGGCGGACATATTCGTCAGCATCCACATGAATTTGTTCCAGAGCGAAAAATACCGGGGCGCCGAGGTGCTTTATTCCGAAAAGTTTGAAAACTCGCCACTGCTGGCGGAGCTCATTCAGGCCGAGCTGAAGGCCATAGATCCGGAAAATCAGACACGGCAGGCAAAAAAGGCCGACGGCGGCATCTACCTGCTGAAAAACGCCGAAATACCGGCGGTGCTGGTGGAGTGCGGCTTCCTCTCCAATCCCGAGGAGGAGAAGCTGTTGAAGGATAAGACCTATCAGGAGCGGCTGGCCGGGGCCATCTGTGACGGGATAGTGGAGTATTACCGGAGTATTCAGGAAAGGGTGAGCGATATATGAAAATTTTTGTGACAGATAAGTATACCGTAATGACTGCGGCGCTGGTAATAGCCTTAATAATCGCCGCAGTGCCTCTTAGCCGGCTGGCGGTGGAGACCGCGTCATCGGATAGGCCGCTGCCCATCTACAGCGTGGAGCGGCCGGACAGCATGATCTCCGTCACCTTCGACTGCGCCTGGGGAGCCGAGGACGCGGACGCCATTATCGCCGCCCTAGCGGAGCACAACTGCCGGGCCACCTTTTTCGTGCTGGGCTCCTGGGCCGAAAAATATCCCGACGTGATAAAGAAGCTGGGCGACGCCGGTCACGAGATAGCCGGCCACAGCTACGACCACACTTACTATACTCAGCTTTCGCCGGAGGAGATAGCGGCGGACATGGACAAATGCGACGCCGCCATCGGTCAGGTACCGGGCCGGGCCGCCGACCTTTTTCGGGTGCCGGCCGGAGACTACAACGACAGCGTCATAAACGCCGTCCAAGGCTCGGGCCGCCACTGCATACAGTGGGACGCGGACAGTCTGGACTACCGTGACCTGACCCCGGCCCAAATGGAGGAGAGGATAATGTCCAGGGTACGTAAGGGGAGCATACTCCTCTTCCACATGGGCACGAAGAATACCGCCGCCGCCCTGCCGGACATACTGACCCGTCTTGAAAAAGAGGGTTATACCTTCTGTCCCGTGGGAGAGCTGATATATCGGGACGGCTATACTATCGACCATACGGGCCGACAGTTTGCAATGAAGTGAGTTGGCTTTTGTATGGACGGCAAACGACCATTCGCTATCTTACGGTAAATATGACAAAGTCCCCGTAGGGCGCGACGACCCCGGCGCGCCGCTGTGGCGGTTTACAGTAAATATGACAGACGATGCCAAGCCTTCTCCTTGAGGAGAAGGTGGCCCGCAGGGCCGGATGAGGTGTAGGGTGCGAAGCATCCGTTATGCAGTTATGGTTTTAAGCAACGCCGCAAAGCGGCTACACCTCATCAGTCGGCTCCGCCGACAGCTTCCCCTCAAGGGGAAGCCTTTTATTTATCATTTTTACCGTAACGCCGCAATCGTTTTAAAACCGTATCTCCTCCCCGCAGCAGGCGTCGATTATGGTTCTGTTCCGCCACACGAGGAGATAGAGGTGATTGTTCAGCACGGCGGAGGCGTCGGAATACACATAGGGATATATCTTCGTCATGCCTATCTCGGGATCGATGACGAAATATCCGTCGTTCACGGCGGAAACATCGGCGAACTCGCTGAGCCATGTGGCCTTTATCACGGGCTTGCCGTCTATCTGGCCGATAAGCTCAAGGCTGCCGTGATCCGCGTCGCCTATCTGTACCAAATTCCCCTCGGGGTTTGTGGTGTACAGATAATACCAGGGGTCACTGTTCGTCCAGCCGGGGACGGCGTCCGGCTCAACCTGCAAGCAGAGCCAGGGAACGCCGTTGATGAGCTCCGAGGTCTTGTACTGGGCGTCGCCCGTGGAGCTCTCCGGCGGGAATACCATTATCGGCGAGGCGGCTCCGTCGTGAACGATGTAATCTCTGCTGCGGCGGTAACGGTGTGGAGCCGGGAATTTGCTGGCATGGACGGCGCTGGTGCTGAGATAGCTGTAGCCCCCGCCCAGGTCGTACAAATTGCCGTAAAAACTGACGCCCAGATTTTCTCCGGCGGCGTCGGCCGCCAGATAATCAGTCATGTCCTCCAGCACGGCGTCGCCGTACATCGCGTAGTTTCCCTCAATGCGCAGGCCGTCCTTCTCGCCCACGGCGGTTCCGTAGTTATTGTACATTCTTTCGCCGCCGTAGGGGGTCACGGTTTCGGTGACGGCGTCAAAGACATAGCTTTCGGCGGTGTCGGTACTGCCGGACCAGGTAACCTGACCGTTCTCGCCGAAGGTCACCCCGCTTTTACCGACCGAGAACCACGCCTTGTCTCCCTCAATATAGTCAAAGCTGCTGCCGGGGCCTATATAGCTGCCTTTCTTATCATTGCCGGCGATGGACAGGCTTCCGTCCCAGTTGGTGAGATGGCCGAACTCCTGAGTGGCGAACCGCCATGTCAGGGGAAAATATGTGATGTCCCGGGCGCTCAGCACCGGATACTCCTCCTTGGAGTTGTCAAGGAGCTTTCCGTTGATATAAATGGGATATTGCGCGATTTGGGCCTCCAGCGAGTCCACCGCCGGAGCCCATTCCTCCTCGGCGGGCTGGCCGTTGGCAATGGGGCAGTAGCTCAGGTAAAATGCCCCGTCCGTCCATGAGCTGGTGAGGCCCAGCATATGGACATAGTGATAGGTCATGGGGAAATAGGTAATATCCTTATAGGTCAGGAGAGGATATTTCGTTTCCTTATATTCGATCTTGTTGCCGTCGATGTACACATCGAAATCCGGCACCGCCGCCTCGAAGGCGAAGGCCGGTACGCTCATAAGCGCCAGAGCGAACAGTGCGGTGATGAATTTTTTCATGAGCTTTACCTCCGTTAAAAGCTGTATTCCTTCCCGCAGCAGGCGTCCACAAGGGTGTTGTTCCGCCTGATGAGCAGGTAAAGGTGATTGTCCGCCACGGCCATTTCTTCGGCGTAAACATAGGGATAAAATTTGGTAAGGCTGCCGTCGGGTTCGATATAGAAATAGCCATCGTTAACCGCCGAAACGCCCTCATATTCAATTTTCCAGGTGGCCAGCGCCACGGGCCTGCCGTTTATCTGACCCAGAAGCATTATGCTCCCGTGGTCGGCGTCCGTAATGGGAGTAAGGCTGTTGTCGTCGTTGAGGACAAACACGTTATAGCTTTGCAGCATATGGCTGCCGCCGCCGATGGACCTCAGCGTCCTGAGGCCGATATACTGCCTGCCGCCGGCGTACTCATGGCTGTCAATATAATATACCAGTCCCGTCTCGGGCTCCGGCAGTTTGGTTACGGAGCGGTCGGCGTCAATGATGAAATGGCTGTATCTGAGGCCTATGGCATGGGGATTGGCGTACTTGGATGCGTAGTCCATTTCCACGTGCAGCAGCAGCTTTCCGCAGCCCAGCCGGTACTCGGTGCAGAAGGTTTGTACGCCTTCGGTATCTTCCCGCTGCCTTTCGGTGTCCAGATAATCGGAAATATCCTCCAGAGCTATGTCCTCATACATGAGCATATTGCCGTCAATGCTCATTTTTTCGTCCACACGGTCATCGAGCCAGGGCTTATAGTATGGCAGACTGTCGATCTCGCTGAAGGTGCCGGACGCAGTGTCAAAGACATAATTTTTGCTGCCAACGGTACTGAAGCCCCAATAGCCTTCCTCGGTGCGCCTGTTCTCGGTAATCGAACTGTCGAAATATATCTTTCCGTCCTCGACGTGGAGAAGCGGATGTCCGCTTTGGCCGCTGGTGCCGTCAAGATACAGGGTGCCGTTCCAGTCGTATCTCATGCCGAACTCGTCCACGGCGAAGCGCCATGTCATTGGGAAGTAGGTGATGTCACGGGCGTTCAGCACCGGGTACTCCTCCTTGGAGTTGTCAAGGAGCTTTCCGTTGATATATATGGGATATTGGGCGATCTGGGCGTCGAGAGCGTCCACGGGCTGTCCGGCGGGGGCGGGTTCGTCGCTCCACTGATAGTCCGGCGGGCAGTAGCTCAGATAAAAGGCGCCGTCCACCCAGGAGCTGGTGAGGCCCAGCATATGGATATAGCCGTAGGTCATGGGGAAATAGGTGATGTCCTTGTACACCAGCAGGGGGTATTCGGTGGCCTTGTAGTCAAATATTTTGCCGGAAATGTTGACGTCGAAGTCCGGCACCTTAACCTCAAAGGCAAAGGCCGGGACGCTCATAATTACCAGGGCGAACAGTGTTACGATAAACTTTTTCATGAATTTTTACCTCCTTAAATTAAATCAAAAGCTGTACTCTTTGCCGCAGCAGGCGTCAACAAGGGTGTTGTTCCGCCAGAACAGCAGGTAGAGGTGGCCGTCCATAACGGTCATATCGTCGGCGTAAACATAGGGATAAATTTTCGTCATGCTTCCGTCGGGCTCGATATAGAAGTACCCGTCGTTCACGGCGGAGACCCCGTCCCGCTCCCCAAGCCAGGTGGCAAGCACTGTCAGCCTGCCGCCGTCGCCGCCTATGAGCTTTATGCTGCCGTGATCCGGATCCTCATACGGAACCGCCGTTCCGTCGGCGTTCACCTTATACAGGCGATAAACCGTCCGCATTAAGTGGGAATCCTCGGTTTCCTCCATGCAGAGCCACGAAACGCCGCCGGCATACCGGCCGGAAAAATATTCCATATTCTCCCCGTCGAAGGGCACAGCCTTTCCGTCAGCAGTGAGGATATAATTGCTCCGGCGGTAATCGTCGTGAACCACCGGCACCGGAGGCACATGACGGGCATATACGGAAAGGAACCGCAGTCCGCCGCCCAGATCATACAGACAGCCGTGGACATCCTTGTTAAGGTTTGGACTTTCGGCCATGAAGGCTGACATATCCTCAAGATACAGATCCCCGAACATCAGGGAGCCGTCCTCCTCCACACGGAAGCCCTTTTCCTCATTCAAATACTCATATTCGGCGCTCTTCGGCGGAAGGCCGTCATTGAACCCGTCCTGATCCTCCGTCTCGGTGAAGGTTCCGGCGGCGGAGTCAAAAATCAGGAGACGCTGACCGTAGGTGCCCGAATGATAGCTCACATTGCCGGTGCCGCCGAATATCGCCTCAAAGCCGTCCCGCCGGAGCCAGATTTTGCCGTCTCCCGCGCCGGAGATGCCGCCGAGGGGGCCGGGATTGACATAGTGTATGCCCGCGGCGACGGTGAGGCCGCTGCCGTCCCAGTTTATGTCCAGCCCGAACTCCTCCCGTACAAAACGGTTGGTCATGGGGAAGTAGGTTATGTCACGGGCGTTGATAAGAGGGTACTCCTCCTTTGAGTTGTCAAGGAGCCTGCCGTTGATGTAAATGGGATATTGAGCGATTTGAGCCTCCAGCGACTCCACCGCCGGGGCCTGCTCCACCGTTTCGGGAACCCTTGCCATGGCGGGACTGTCGCTGAGGTAAAAGACGCCGTCCACCCAGGAGCTGGTTAGGCCCAGCATACGGACATAGTCATAGGTCATGGGAAAATAGGTGATGTCCTTGTACACCAGCGGCGGATAAAAGGTCTCCTTTTCCAGCTTGTAAAAATCGCAGTACACGTCGTAGTCCGGCACCTTCGCCTCAAAGGCCAGAGCCGGAACGCTCATCAGCGCCAGCGCGAACAGGCTGACAATGAATTTTTTTGTGATTTTCATGTTTTTACCTCCTTTAAAAAATATGGCAGAATTATGGCTTATATAGTATAGACGAAAGAAACCGCAAAAAAGTTCCCGATTTTTTTAAATTTTTTAAAAATTTTTAAAAAAATTTTTTTCTTGGGAAAAAATGCTCCGAAGGAGCACCTCAGGAGCATTTTTTGTTTCATATCAAATTAAGCTTCAGCATTTCCGCCGGACGGTCAATCATGTACTCATAATCCATTTCCATAAGTACGCTCTTGTACACAAAGCCCCAAGAGCAGAGAACGCTGACCATGCCGGCGTTTTTGGCGGTGTTCAGGTCGACCCCGCTGTCCCCGGCGAATATGCACTCCTCCGGTCTTACGCCGAACATTTCCGCCAGAGCGAGGGCGGCGTCAGGCTCGGGCTTGCGGGGATAGCCAATCTTTTCGCCGATTACCCGCTCAAAAACTCCGGGAAAAATGCTGTCTATGAGCCGCTGTGCGAAGTGGTGGGCCTTGTTGCTGTTCACCGCCAGATGTATGCCCCGGCTTTTAAGCTCGCTCAGCAGCTCCGGTATTCCGTCATAGACCGGTGTGGTGTCCAGCACGTGACGGTCATAATACTCGTCAAAATAGGCCCGTGCGGCGTCTATCTCGGCCCGGCGGTCCTCGGGCAGGCTCCTTAGCAGAAGGCGGGTTATCCCGTTGCCCACAAAGGTGCGGTAATCCTGCACCGTCCACGTCGGGCAGCCCATACGGGTAAGGGCGTAGTTGCCGGCGTTTGCCAGCTCGTAAATAGTGTCTATCAGTGTGCCGTCCAAATCAAAAATGACGGCCTTTATTTTGTGTTCTTCCATACGTCGTTATGCTCCTCTCCGGCCTCAAGGGCAGCGATGTTGTCGGCTGTTATCTCAACGCAGCGGGCCCGTGCCTCCACGCTCGACCAGGCTATGTGGGGCGTCAGGACAAGCCTGTCACGGTTCCTTACATTCAGCAGCGGATCCTCCGCCGCGGGCGGCTCTGTGGGGAAAACGTCGATTGCCGCTCCGGCGATAGCGCCGCCGTCAATGGCCGCTGCAAGATGGGCGGAATTAATGATGCCGCCCCGGCCCACATTGACTATGACCGCCGTGGGCTTCATCAGAGCGAGGGTGCTTTCGTTGATAAAATTTTCCGTCTTTTCGTTCAGCGGGGCGTGAATTGATATAATGTCGCTGTTTTTCAGCAGCTCCTCCGGGCTGACCCGCGGGAACCTCTCCTCACGAACCGCGCCGCTGAGACTGGCATAGCTGACACGTGCGCCGAAAGCGGAGGCAATATCCGCCACCCGCCGGCCTATGGCCCCCATGCCGATTATGCCCCAGCTTTTGCCGGCTATCTCACGAAAGGGGCGGCCCAGATGATTGGCCAGACCGCCGGCGGTATAGCTCCCGTCCTTCACAAAGCTGTCGTAATAGTTAAGGCTTTCCATAAGCTGGAACAGTATGGCAAAGGTGTGCTGTGCCACGCTGTCCACGCAGTAGGCCGGGACATTCCTGACGCGGATGCCCCGGCTCCTGCAATACTCTATATCAATATTGTTATATCCCACGGCAAAGACGCAGACAAGCCGGATATTATCAGCCCATTTCAAGGCCTCACGGTCAATGACGACCTTGTTCACAACCACAACGTCGGCGTCCCTCAGCCTTTCGGCCCTTTCCTCCGGAGCGGTGCGGGGATAGATAACCGTGACGAAGCGGCGGGAAATAGGGCTGAAATCAATGTCGGCGCCCATGGTCGCGCCGTCAAGAATGACCACCTTCAATTATTTTCCCTCCAGCTTTTTCAGTTCCTTTTCGTCCGCCGGAGCCTCGCCGTCAATATTTTTGGGCCGCACATGGCCGCTCTTAAGCACCTGAAGCTCCTCCGCCGGATATTCGTCCAGCTCCTTTTCGTCGCCCTTGTCCAGCTTCACCTTTACAAGGCCCTTGAGCAGGGAAACGCTTTGGACGACGCCTACGCCGTCGGGGGTCTTGACCTGTGAGCCCACTCCGGGGGTCACCTTGAGCAGCTCCTCATAGCAGTCCTGCTCATATTTCAGGCAGCACATGAGGCGGCCGCAGGATCCGCTTATCTTGGTGGGGTTCAGGCTGAGGCCCTGTTCCTTTGCCATGCGGATGGACACGGGGTGGAAATCGTCAAGGTAGGCGGCGCAGCAAAGATTGCGGCCGCAGATACCCAGTCCGCCCAGCATTTTGGCCTCGTCCCTGATGCCTATTTGCCGCAGCTCGATGCGGGTGCGGAACACCGAGGCCAGATCCTTGACCAGCTCGCGGAAGTCCACCCGCCCGTCGGCGGTAAAGTAAAACAGTATCTTGTTGTTGTCGAAGGTGTATTCAGCCTCAACCAGCTTCATGCCAAGGTTGTGCTTCTTTATCTTTTCCTCACAAATGCGGAAGGCTTCCTTTTCCTTTTTCTTGTTTTCCTCGAGCCGCGCCCTGTCCTCCTCGGTAGCCACGCGGATGACCTCCTTCAGGGGGGCGACCACGTTTTCCTCGGGTATATCACGGCGCTCCATGGCAATAGTGCCGAATTCCACTCCTCTCGCCGTCTCAACAATGACGTTGTCGCCCAGCTTCAGCTCAAAGCTGCCGGGGGCGAAATAATAGACCTTGCCGCCCATCCGGAACTTAACTCCTACTACTGTAACCATGTATATCCCTCCAGCACTTTATAAGCATATTCATAATCCAAAGGTCGTATTTCATGGACGGGTTGAGCCCCCTCACGGTCTCCTCCACGTCCTCCAGAGCGGCCAGCGCACCGCTTGCGGTCACCTTCGCCGCAAAGGCCCGAAGCCTGTCCTCACAGTCGGTATTCACTATCCTGCCGCCCTGTTTCAGCAGGACGGTATCGCCCAGCCACGAGAGCAGAATATCAAAGCAGGTCTGCCGGTATTCCGCGTCCACCTTCTGCCGTCCCACGCCAAAGACCTCGGCGGCGGCCAGAATGCCGCTTTTGCCTCCGGCCAGACCGGCGGCCGCCTCTATGAGACTGTTCCTCAGCTCAAAAAACTCTCCGTCCTCGCAAAGCTCTATGGCACGGCCCACATTGCCGCCGCTGTAATTGGCGACAAAGCCGCTTTTCTCCCTCATCTCGGGATACTGCGCCTCCACGAAGTCTTTTATCTTGTCCGCCGTGAAGGGCTCCATCAACAGCTTTATCCCACGGGAACGGATAGTTGGCAGGAGGTTTTGTATATTCTCGGAAAGCAGCATAACCGTGCCGTAGGACGGCGGCTCCTCGAAGGATTTCAAAAGGGCGTTCTCGGCGGCGTCGGTCATGCCGTCGGCCCCGTCGATGACGAGTATTTTCCTCTCGGCCAGCTTGGGCCGCATATAGAGCTCGTCCGCCGCCCGCCGCACGGCCTCGATCTTTACCGAGCCATTCTCCTCGGGCTCGACCCACAAAATGTCGGGATGAGTGCCCGCGCGGTGCATCTTACAGGCCGGGCACCGGCCGCAGGGCTTATCGGCGCCGGTGCAGTGAACCGCCCGGGCGAAAATGTCCGCTGCGGTCCGCTTGCCGATGCCCTTGGGCCCTTCCAGAATATAGGCGTGGCTGACGGTTCCATTTTTCACGTCCGTCAGCAGTCTTTCCAGTGCCCTCTGGCCGGTAATGAAGTTATTTTCCATTCAAATCACTCTTAATTCTCATGGCCACATCCTCAATGGAATCGCCGCCGCCGCTGTCTGCGGTGATGTCGGCCCACCTCTCATAGAGGGGCGTCCTTTGGGCGTAAATATCGTCCAGAGTCTCCCCCGGAAGAAAGGCTATGCCCCGGCTGTCCAAATTGCGGACCCGCTTTTTTATATCCTCAAGGGGCACCCGTATATAAACCGCCGTGCCCATAGACTTAAGGTATTCCATGGCGTCGGGGCTCAGCACCATGCTGCCGCCGGTGGCTATGACGCTGCGGCGGCAGGTCAGGGAGCGGGCAGCCTCGGCCTCAATGCGCAGGAAGTCGGAATGGCTGTTCCTGTCAACTATCTCCTGAAGGCTGCCCCCGCAGCGGCGGCAGATAACAAGATCCACGTCCACAAAGTCCATGCCCAGCATTTTTGCCAGCACCACGCCCACGGTACTCTTGCCCGAGCCGGGCATACCGATCATTATAATGTTATCATTTGCCAAAAATTTCAATTCCTTTACCCTTAAGCTCGCTGAATATCTTCTTCTCCATACGGATCACCCATTCCACAAGCCTGATGGCAAAGATGTTGAGAATATAGGCGAAGATGCAGGTGAAGATGCTCAGGAAAGCGCCGATAAATACACGGCTGTAAATGATGCTCATATTGGTGAACACATGGCAGAAGCTGTTGATGATGGACGCAAAGACGATGGAGCCGCCAACGCCGAAGGCAAAGGACACCAGCTTTATGGGCCGCACCTTGAGATAGTAAGCGAAGAGCATCAGACAGGGCCAGGCCACAAATTCCTTCATTCTGGGCCGCGCGGTGAACTGCTCGGTTATGGAATTGCGGATAAAGGTCTCAAGTCCGCTTATCACGTTGACGTTGCCGCTGCGGCGGATATAAATTCTCACTACCAGGAAGAAGGCCGCCGCGATCAGTACCCAGTAAACCTTGATGTCGGACACCATGAAGCGCTTAACATCCTCGATGATGTTCACGTTCAGCCACTTCATGACGTTTTCCTTGATAACGTCAAAGCGCTTGACGAACAGCATATAGTAGGCCACCATGCTGTATACCACCGGAGCGTAGAGCGTGGCCTTGGTGCCGTGGAATATGCTGTAGTTTACATAATAATCAATACCGCTGAGAAGGCCGCCCTGCATGGTTCCGCAGATAACCAGAAGCACAAGGGACAGCAGCATAACGCCGGCGAAGAAGGGGAACTTGCCAAGCTTGTTCACGGTCTTTTCGGCAAACTTGAACACCGCCGTCAGACAGAAGCAGGGCGATACCACCGCAAAGAGACTTGGATAGTACTGCAACAGGCTTTGCGGCAGGAAGAAGGTCACCGCCGCGCCCAGCACACAGCACACCGCCGCGATAATGGTCAGCGGACGGAAGGTGCGGCCCATGAGCCATTCCACCATAGTCAGCAGCATGAGACCGATGAGCACAAGGGCCGCCGCACTGGTGCGGGGACGGTTTACTTCATAGTCATATCTGAAGTCGTAGGTCTCTGTGTTGAAGCCCAAAGACTTCATCTTGTCCACATATTCCTTGATGGCCTTTTGGGTCAGCTTGCTGTGGTCAAGATATGTGCCCGTGGCCTGAACTATCTGTGTGGCATTTATGAAGCGTATGCTCCGGTCGATGGTAGAGTTAAAGCACTGCTGGTAGCGGAACATATACTCGGTTGGGTCGGGCTGTACAACGAAAGTCTCGTATGAACGGATGACCCGGTTCATATTGTGCTTGAAGATATAGTCGTAGCCCATGGGCTCCTCGTTGCCCAGCTGAGTGGCCCAGTCCTCGGTGAGGACAAGGGTCAGGTCATTGTCCTGTATGAGCTTGCTTATGCCCATGTAATTAGCTTTGGCCTCGGTCTCGTCCTTGAGGTGGCGGGCATTGTCACGGATGGCAAGGAACTTCACGTCATACTTCTTGATGAGCCTGTCGTACTCGTCAAGGTAATCGAGGTTGCTGTAATTGTTTATACGGGTGTCGAGAGAAATCTCAAAGCCGAGGCTCTTGATGTACGCCAGCTCGGACTCCTTATAGCCGACGCTTATCTGATAGGGATAGGCGAGGCCGTCGTACAGCACATACATATCCGCGCCAAGAGCCGTCTCGCACACATAGTACTCGTCGTCCGTGTACTTTTTGGGTATCCACTCGCTCAGGAACTGCTTGCTCTCGTCACGCTTGGTCACGAGGATGTAGCTGTCGTTGTTGATGTTTTTCAGACCGTCGATCTGCTTTATCATATCCTCGCTCTCGTCGTCATACTTATGCTTGAGGACATTGTACTTGATACAGGTGATGGTACCGCTGTTTATCAGAGCGTTAAGATCCTCCTCCTGCACGGTCATGGTGGTGACGCCGGCCCGCTTGTATTTGCGGAGCTCACTGTCCAGATCGGCCTCCGAGAGTTTCATCCGGATGTCGTTGTAAAGCAGGGAAACAACGACGCTGTTGTTCCGGTTTTCGTTGCTTATCCTTGTAAAAACCGAGGGCAGGATGGTGGCTATCATTGCCAGTGCGATAACGATCTTCACAATGTTGTAGCCGATTTTCTTTTTGTTCATACGAGTTCCTCCATATGTTTTTTACTGGGGTTTGTATTGGTCTCGGGCTTTGCGGCCAGCTCCCTGACCATCCCGAAAGCGGCCATGGCCGCTATGTATACCGCTCCGCATATCGCAAGAGGTACAACGAAGGTTATTTTTCCCGCCGAAAGGCCGGGCATCAGCAGCCGCGTCACGAAGAACGCCCCCAGCGCCAGCCCTCCCGACAAAAGAATTTTGCCTATCCTCACCAGCTCCTCCCTGTCAAGGAAGCGGCCGATGACACGGCTCATGCCCACGGCCACGTTCACCGCATAGAGGGTGAACAGCACTGTGGTGGAAACGGCGGCGGCCTTAACGCCCCAAATTGGCACGACCAGTCTGTTTATCACATACTTCAGCACCACCACCGACACCGTTCCGATCACGGTATATCCGTACTTTGAATCGAGGTACAGAACCTTATTAAACAGCTCCTGAGCCATATAGCCAAGCACGCCAAGGGTGTAAACGCCGAAGAGCATTGCCGTCTGCACCGTCAGCCCGTGGGTGAACTCTCCCCTCTCGTAAAGAAGGCCGATGACGTTTTCCCCGTAGCAGGTCACCGTCAGCACAAAGGGCACAAATATGGCCAGCATGGTGGTAATGATGTACTGAACCAGCCGCCGGACGTAATCTATCTTCCCTTCCTCTAAGTTCTGGCTGATGGACGGGAAAACCACGCTGCTCATGGCCACCACAAAGACGCTGGCTATGGTGACAAAGAGGTTGGAGGCGTAATTCACCGTGGTGGCGGCTCCCTCCTCCCCGCTTACGGCTATCTTATCCAGCAGGAAGCAGAACTGGAACATCATATTTGATATAAAGACCCACAGCACCTCGGTGTTGCCGCCATAGCTGCCGCCGGAGCTCCCCTTGCCTATATACAGCCGGAAGCCGAGACGGTAGAAGCTGGGCATCTGCACAACTATATGCAGGAACCAGCCCACGGTCGTCACAACGCTGAGGGTGAAAATATCCACATTTGGGAAAAACAGAGCCGCGATGAGTATTACGTTGAAGGGCAGGCTCATGATGGATGTGATGAAAAAGACCCTGTTGTTCTGGAGTATGCCGGACATGATGTAGGCCACGACCACGAAGATCAGGCTGGGGAGCATTACATAGGTAATATTAAGCGCCAGACCGAAGTTCTCCGGCGAAACCTCCGGCACCAAAAACCTTGTCAGCGGCTTGGCGAACACATAGAGCAGAGCCGTGGCCGCCGCAAGTATCAGGGTCGTCCTGCGGATAAAGCCCAGGGCGAACTCCTTTTTCCGCAGGGGATTGTCTCCCCGGTTCATGTGCTTTATGACCAGTGTCTGCATGGCGGTGCCAATGCCGGTGAAAACCAGATTTACCACCGTGAATATGTTGAAATATATGTCCGTCAGCTCAGTGGCGCCAAAGGTGCGGGCGAAAATTATGTCCCTGAAGAAGCCCAGTCCCTTGGCCAGCAGTATTCCCGCCACCATCAGAATATATGTCAGGCTCAAACTACCACATCCCATAGTAAGATAATTTTATTATACAACACAAATTAATTTTAGTCAACATTTTTTCTCAGAAACTTTTCGATTTACCTGTTGCCTTTTTTATTTTTTTAGTGTAAAATAGGTCATGAAAGGACTGATACCCGTGAAAAGGTTTATTTTGTTGTTTTTAATCGGTATATTATGTATAGCTCCCGCCGCATATGCGGAGATATATACATACGACGAGACCGAGGACATAATGAACGGAGTCCTGCTCCGGCACATAAGGCGCTACGACGCCGACGGCTGGCTGAACATCAACGCCGTTATCGCCGACCTTAAGGAACCCAACGTGAAGCTTGAGCTGCTGAAAGGGGCCGACGCCGACAGCCTGACCAGTATGAGCGGCCTTGTGTCCGGCGGCTCGGCAAACCGGGTCATGGCCGCCGCCAACGCGGACTTCTTCGACAACACCCGCCCCGCCTACTCACAGGGCTTTTCCATGGGTATCGAGATAAAGGACGGCAAGCTGCTCCAGTCCCAGATAGACGAAAGCATGGCCGCCGCCTTTTATGACGGGGAGCGGCTGGATCTGAGCTACATGACCATGTCCATGACCGTCACCGCTCCCAACGGACAGACCGAAACGGTGCGCCACCTCAACAAGCACACCGACTACTACGGCGACCTGCTGATGTACACCTCCGACTGGAACAACGGCTACTCCCCCGCTCCCGGCGGCGAGGTGGTGGAGATGGTGGTGCGGAACGACACGGTAACGGAATTTCGGCGTAACATGGAGCCTGTACCCATCCCCGAGGACGGCTATGTGCTTGCGGTCAGCGAGGGTGTCAATATGTTCCTGGCCAACAACTTCGCCGTGGGCGACCGCGTCGAGCTGACCGTCGCCGCCACACCCTCCCTCGAGGGCATCGAGGCGGCCTTCGGCGGCGGGACGCTGCTGCTTAAGGACGGACAGCGGACGGAGTTCACCCATGTATCCTACGGCAATCAGCCCCGAACCTGTGTTGGCACCAACGCCGACGGAACTGTGGTTTACATAATCACAGTGGACGGCCGGCAGTACGAGTCGGTCGGCGTCACCCAGGAGGAGCTGGCGGACATAGCCCTTGAGCTGGGCTGCGCCAACGCCCTCAATCTTGACGGCGGCGGCAGCACCCGTCTGATGGCGGACACCTTCTGGGCCGAAGGCGGCCCGGCGGTGGTCAACCTGCCCACCGAGAACCGCAAGGTCATCAACGCCGTGGCAATAACCACAGGCAAGCGCGAACGGACTTCGGACGACGAGACCGTCTGGGCCGTGGGCGCAAAAATAAGGACATCCGTCAAGGCCGCTCTGGTGGGCGACATTATACCCATTGAGCTGAAATATTACGACAGCAGCGGCATGGACGCCGACCTTAATCTCTTCCCCGCCGACTTTAACGTGGAGGGCATAGAGGCTCAGGTCGGCGACAGCTACGCCACAGGGAAGTACAGCCGGGCGGTGGAGATAACTCCTCTCTCCGGCGGGGATGCGGCCATAACGGCCCTCTATCCAATCACCGGCAGGGAGGCCGAGGGCAGAGCCCTGGTCGGTCTGTATGAGAAGCCCGAAATTATAGCAGAGGTGCCCTCAGAAACTCTGAACGTCCACGTCATGGACGGGATAAGCTTCATCGGTATGCCGCAGGAGATCGAGCTGGCCGTTGGCGAAAGTCTCTGGCTCACTCCCGACGTGTCAGACGGAACCTATACCGCAGCGGTCAACAATCCCACTCTGCTCTCCCCGACTGTCGACAATTCTTCCGTGGCTTCGGTGTCCGGCGGCACTCTCACCGCTCTGGCCCCCGGCTATACGGTGCTGACCCTCAGCCGTGACGGCGTCACATCGAACACATTGGTAAAGGTGGGCGGTCCCGCCGATCCCGCCCCCGCTCTCCCGGAGAATACGGTGGCCGACCCGGCCCGGGGAGAGGTCTGGGGCGGCGACAGCTTCAGCGTCTTTGCCTGCACCGGCCAACGTAACACACTGTATGACTCCCTGCTCTACTCGATCGGACTGCGGCGGCTGGCCCAATCCACCAGCTACGGCTTTCTCGGTCTGTACCGGCCCGACAGCCTTCCCGCCGGTATACGGGTGCCAATCCAGGCCAACAGCTTCAGCGCCATTGACAAGGGCTTTGCGCTGATAATATCCCTGCCGTCGGACGGACGGCTCTCGAGCTCCGACTGGGCGGCCATGGACAGCGCTTTGGCCACGGCTCAGAGCAAAAACGTGATAATTCTCACCAACACTGCTCCAAGCGGCCGCACCGACGCGGACGTTCAGCTCTTCTATGATTATATGGATATGATTTCCCGGGAAATGAACGTCTTTATAGTCCAACCCGGCCTTGTGAATGGCTCGAATATGCGCAACAGAGTTCACCTCATCACCCTTGCCGACGCCGCCGGCTACAGCAGCGCCGCCAATTCTGTTGACACGGCCTCTGTGCTCAGGTTCACCGTGAGCGGGGACGAGTGCAAATTTTCCTTTGAGCCTCTGTTCGCAAATTAAGGGAACAGGTTAATCACGGAGCATAGCTGTCAGAGTATATTTCACCCTTCCTGTGTACATAATAATGTTACACAAGGGGGTAATAGCTTTGATGACGAGCAAGGTCGAAATATGCGGGGTGAACACCTCACGGCTGCCAACCCTGACGGCGGAGGAAAAGCGCGAGCTCTTTCCCAAAATAAAGGCCGGGGATATGGCCGCCCGTGACAGATTCATCAACGGCAATCTGCGGCTGGTGCTGAGCATAATAGGCCGCTTCAACAACCGGGGCGAGTATGTGGACGACCTGTTCCAGGTGGGCTGCGTCGGGCTGATAAAGGCCATAGACAACTTTGACCTGAGCCAGAACGTACAGTTTTCCACCTACGCGGTACCCATGATAATCGGCGAGATACGCCGTTATCTGCGGGACAACAATTCCGTTCGGGTCAGCCGCTCCCTTCGGGATATTGCCTACAAGGCCCTGTGCGTAAAGGAAAAAATCATCAGCCGAACCCAGCGGGAACCCGGAATAGAGGAGATCGCCAAGGAGCTTGACCTGCCAAAGGCCGACGTGGTCATGGCTCTGGACGCCGTACAGGAGCCAATCTCCCTCTTTGAGCCGGTGTACCACGACGGGGGCGATACGGTTTTCGTCATGGATCAGGTCAGCGACGACAAAAATCTGGACGAGGTGTGGATAGAACAGATTTCTCTTCGGGAGGCGCTGGAAAAGCTGCCCCAAAAGGAGCACGACATCATTGACCTGCGGTTCTTCAAGGGCAGAACACAGACCGAGGTGGCCGGAGAAATAGGCATAAGTCAGGCTCAGGTAAGCCGCATCGAAAAGAGCGCCATCGAACGCCTGAGAAAAAGCCTGTGAAAAATTTCCGAAAATCTTAAAAAAACCTCTTGACAAATGAAAATTTTGTGCTATACTATAAATCACAGTAATCCGATAGGACAACGTAATTTGAAAAGAGGTTATGCATTATGGCTAAAAGAGAATGGAAATTTGAAACGAAACAGCTCCACGTGGGACAGGAAAAGGCCGATCCGGTAACGGACTCCCGGGCGGTGCCTATTTACGCCACCACCAGCTATGTTTTCCACAATTCCCAACACGCGGCCGACCGTTTCGGTCTCAGGGATGCGGGCAACATCTACGGCAGACTGACAAATCCGACACAGGACATTTTTGAACAGCGTATGGCCGCCCTTGAGGGCGGAGCCGGCGCTCTGGGCGTGGCCTCCGGAGCCGCCGCCCTTACATATACCTTCCAGGCGCTGGCCCAGAACGGCGGCCATATCGTGGCATCCAAAACAATTTACGGCGGCACTTACAATTTTCTCGAACACACACTGCCAAATTTCGGCATTTCCACCACCTTTGTGGATCCCGACGAGGAGGGGGCCTTCGAGGCGGCAATAACCGATAAGACCAGGGCCGTGTTTATCGAAACTCTCGGCAATCCCAACTCCAACATCATCGACATCGAGAAAGTGGCTAAGATTGCCCACAGCCACAGCATCCCTCTGGTTGTTGATTCCACCTTCGCCACTCCCTATCTGGTGCGCCCCATCGAGTACGGCGCCGACATCGTTGTTCACAGCGCAACCAAGTTCATCGGCGGACACGGCACTGCCATCGGCGGCGTTATTGTGGACGGCGGAACCTTCGACTGGGCGGCAAGCGGCAAATTCCCGCAGTTTGTGGAGCCGAACCCCTCATATCACGGCGTGAGCTTTACCGAAGCGGTTGGGCCTGTAGCCTTCGTCACCTACATAAGAGCAATTCTCCTCCGTGATACCGGCGCGACCCTTTCTCCCTTCCACGCCTTCATTTTCCTTCAGGGGCTGGAAACCCTGTCCCTTCGGGTGGAGCGGCACGTGTCCAACGCTTTGAAGATCGTGGAGTATCTGAACGGCCATCCCCAGGTGGAGGCCGTACACCATCCCTCCCTGCCCACCGAGCCAAGCCACGAGCTGTATAAGAAATACTTCCCCAACGGCGGCGGCAGCATCTTTACCTTTGAGATAAAGGGCGGTCAGGCCGAGGCCCATAAGTTCATCGACAATCTGGAGATATTCTCTCTGCTGGCAAATGTGGCGGACTCCAAGTCCCTTGTGATACACCCCGCCACCACAACCCACTCCCAGTGCAGCGAGCAGGAGCTGGCGGAACAGGGTATAAAGCCCAACACCATCCGCCTTTCCATAGGCACCGAAAACGTTGACGACCTCATAGCGGCGCTGGACGACGCCTTTGCGGCCGTAAAATGAAATTAAATTATATTGAAAGAAGGAATTCCTATGTCCAGGATATATCAAAAAATAACTGACCTTATCGGCAAAACTCCCCTTTTGGAGCTGGTCAACTATGAAAGGGCCAACGGCCTTGAGGCGAAAATAATAGCCAAGCTGGAGTACTTCAACCCCGCGGGCAGCGTGAAGGACCGCATCGCCAAGGCCATGGTTGACGATGCCGAAGCAAGCGGCAGGCTCAAGCCCGGCTCGGTGATAATCGAGCCAACCTCCGGCAACACCGGTATCGGCCTGTCCTCCGTTGCCACCGCCCGGGGCTACCGTATAATCATCACCATGCCCGAAACCATGAGCGTCGAGCGGCGCAACCTGATGAAGGCCTACGGGGCCGAGCTGGTGCTCACCGAGGGCTCCAAGGGCATGAAGGGCGCCATAGCCAAGGCCGAGGAGCTGGCGGCGGAGATCCCCAACAGCTTCATTCCCAGCCAGTTCTCCAACCCCGCCAATCCTGCCTGCCACAAGGCCACCACGGGTCCGGAGATCTGGGAGGATACCGACGGTCAGGTTGATATTTTCGTGGCCGGCGTGGGTACCGGCGGCACTCTCTCCGGCGTGGGCGAGTTCCTGAAGTCCAAGAACCCCGACATAAAGGTAGTCGCCGTGGAACCCGCCTCATCTCCCGTCCTCTCCGAGGGCCGGAGCGGTTCCCACAAAATTCAGGGCATAGGCGCGGGCTTCGTTCCCGACACTCTGAACACCGAAATATATGACGAGATAATCAAGGTGGAGAATGACGACGCTTTTGCCGTTGGCAAGGCCATCGGCCGGGCCGAGGGCGTTCTGGTGGGTATTTCCTCCGGAGCGGCCGTCTGGGCGGCGACTCAGCTTGCCAAGCGTCCCGAAAACAAGGGCAAAAACATCGTAGTCATACTGCCTGACACCGGCGAGCGCTACTTGTCCACCCCCATGTTTGCAGATTAACAACCATACTAATAGCTTTTAAATAGGGCTTAGTATAAAACCCGCCCCGATCACGGCAAAAATATGTAAAATTTGCTATTGAAAATTGTAATATATTGTGGTATAATTACCCTGTGACGGTCGTCACAGGGTAATTGAATTTTGCAAAGGGGTAATGATTATGGGCGGTTTCTTTGGCGCGGCATCGAAAAACGACTGTGTGTTTGACTTATTCTACGGCATTGATTATCATTCCCATCTCGGCACCAGAAGGGCGGGCATGGCGGTCTACAGCCCCGAGGACGGCTTCGACAAGGCCATCCATAACATCGAAAACGCCCCCTTCCGCACCAAGTTCGAGGAGGAGTCCCGGCATATGCGGGGCACTCTCGGCATCGGCTGTATTTCCGACTTTGAGGCCCAGCCCATACTTGTCCGTTCGCACCACGGCACCTTTGCGGTGGCGACCGTAGGCAAGATAAACAACTCCGAGGAAATAACGCGCAACATCATTGACAAAAACGCCCACTTCTTTGAAATGCAGAACGGCGAAATAAATCAGACCGAGCTTGTGGCCGCGATAATCAACCAAAAGGAAAATTTTATTGACGGCATAAAGTATGCGCAGGAGATAATCGACGGCAGCATGAGCATCCTCATCCTCACCTCACGGGGGGTATACGCCGCCCGTGACCGGCTGGGCCGGACGCCTATATCCATCGGCAAAAAGGAGGACGGCTACTGCGCCAGCTTTGAAAGCTTCGCCTATCTCAATCTGGGCTACACCCCGGTCAGGGAGCTTGGCCCCGGCGAGATCGCCGTTATCGACGCCGAAAGCGAGCGCACCCTTGTGGCTCCCGGCGACAAAATGAGGATATGCACCTTCCTTTGGGTGTATTACGGCTATCCCTCCTCCTCTTATGAGGGCACCACCGTGGAGGAAATGCGCTACAACTGCGGCAAGTATCTGGCCCGAAGGGACGAGGGCAAGATCGACCCCGACCTGGTGGCGGGCATACCCGACTCGGGCACGGCCCACGCCATAGGCTACGCCAACGAGTCCGGCGTGAAGTTCTCCCGCCCATTTGTGAAGTACACCCCAACCTGGCCCCGATCCTTCATGCCAACTCATCAAAGCAGGCGCGACCTGATAGCCAAGATGAAGCTCATACCCATACACGACCTGATCGACGGCAAAAAGCTGCTGATGATAGACGACTCTATCGTCCGCGGCACCCAGCTGAGGGAAACCACCGAGTTCCTGTACAACAGCGGAGCCAGCGAGGTACACATCCGCACCGGCTGCCCTCCCCTGCTCTTCGGCTGCAAATACCTTAATTTTTCCCGCTCCACCTCCGAAATGGAGCTCATAGGCCGCCGGGCGGTGACCGCCTTGGAGGGACAGGATCCCGACCGGGCCACTCTGGAGGAATACGCCGACCCCAACACCGACAAGTACCGGGCCATGGTGGACTGGATATGCGAAAAGCTCCACTTCACCACCCTGCGCTATCACCGGCTGGACGACATGATAAAATCCGTTGGCATCGACCCTGACAAGTTATGCACCTATTGCTGGAACGGCAGGGAATAATTATGCTAATCCTAAATTAAAATCATAAATATATGAGTTTTGGCTTTGTCATTGTTACCAAGGTCTGTAACTGGCACACTATTAAGGGGCAAAAAGTCAAGCAAGTGCAACATAAATTTCAGCGGGTGATTTCCAGTTAAGGCACTTACGGGGGCGGTTATTTATTAAATCAACCACCACATCAAGTTGCGCCTGCGTTAATTGACGAAAATCATAGCCCTTAGGGAAGAAAAACCTCAGAATATCGTTTGTGTTTTCATTCGT
>CANQRB010000009.1 GCA_947626145.1 uncultured Clostridia bacterium
ACAGGCCTCGGCTTGGACCGAAACCTGTTTCGTAAATTCTTTCCAGGATTTTACACCACTATTCTTGACATAGAGCCCTATAAAATAAACGTACAAAAGAAAAGGTGCGCCCGTTTTGCCTGGGCGCACCGAAGCGCGTAATATAAATTTGTGTGAGCTGTCGTACATTTGACGTCAAAAGTGACTTTATATTCCTTTTATTATTACAGCCGAAATGGGCACATCTCCAGTTCGGTTGTAAAAGCGGGTCAGCAGCACGGTGTACCTGTTCGGGTCTAAACCGGCCAGATATTCCAGCAGGGCGTCCCGCTCCCCGTATCCGCTGCGGCCGCCGTAATATATGGAAAGGGAGATTTTGCCGCCGTCACGGAGCAGCCTCAGCCCCGCCTCGATGGCGGCTGTCGTGCTGTCGGCGTGAGTAAAGACCGAGTGGTCTCCGCCGGGGAGCCAGCCAAGATTGAACACGATAAAGTCAACCGTGCCCGGCCCGGCGTATTTGTCCATGTTTGCGTGACTGTCGAGGATGACCTCGGCATTATCCATTCCCAGCTCTTTCAGCCGCTTTTTGGTATTTTCCACGGCTTGGGGCTGGATGTCGAAGGCTTTCACCCGTCCGTCCGGCCCCACAAGACCGCATAATTTTGCCGTGTCATGCCCGTTGCCGGCGGTGGCGTCGATGCACAGGCCGCCCTCCGGCACGGACTCACGGAACAGCTTGTCGTTCAGGGATAGGGTATTCATTATTTGGAGGCCTTTTCCAGACGGTTGATGGCGCTGATGAGGGCGTAAACCGAGGAGGTCATAATGTCGGTGTTCCTTCCCGCGCCCCAGGAGGAGGTCTTGCCGTCGCTTATCTCAATATAGGAGATGGCGCGGCTCTTGCTGCCCTTTTCAAGGGCGTGTTCTTTGTAGGTGACCACCGAGAAGCCCGGGTGGTAGCGGTCGCACAGGGCGTTGCACACGGCGTCAAGACGGCCGTTGCCGTGACCGGCCAGCACAAGAGTGTCGCCGTTCATTTCGATGGTAACCTCGGCCTCGATGCCGTTGCGCTGTACGTAGTGACATTCCATCAGCTTCATTGGGTCGGAAACGTTGATGAAGTCCTTGAGGAAGATGTCCAGTACCTCATCGGGAGACAGCTCCTTGTGCAGATGGTCGGATACGGACTTCACCGCGTAACCGAATACCTCCCGCATCTTGGGGGGAAGATCGTAGCCGAACTGCTTCTCCATCAGATAGCCGATGCCGCCCTTGCCGCTCTGGCTGTTGATGCGGATAACGTCGCTCTCGTACTCACGGCCCACGTCGTGGGGGTCGATGGGCAGATAGGGCACCGACCAGCCGTCAAGGTGCTTTTCCTCCCGCCAGTTCATGCCCTTGGCGATGGCGTCCTGATGGGAGCCGCTGAAAGCCGCGAACACCAGCCGTCCGGCGTAGGGACTGCGCTCGCCAACGGTCATGCCAGTGAGGCGCTCATAGGCTGCCACGATGAAGGGCAGATTTTCAAGATTTAACTTGGGATCAACGCCGTGGCTGAACATATTCAGGGCAAGAGTTACGATGTCAACGTTGCCGGTGCGCTCACCGTTGCCGAAGAGCGTTCCCTCAATGCGGTCTCCGCCGGCCAGCAGGCCCAGCTCGCTGTCCGCCACGCCGCAGCCACGGTCGTTGTGAGGGTGCAGGGACAGAACCACGCTGTCACGGCGGTTCATGTTGTCGCTCATGTACTCTATCTGGCTGGCGTAAACGTGGGGGAGAGACATCTCCACGGTCACGGGCAGATTGATAATCACCTTGCGGTCGGGAGTGGGTTGCCATACATCTATAACGGCGTTGCAGACCTCGAGGGCGTACTCGGGCTCGGTGCCGGTGAAGCTTTCGGGAGAGTATTCAAAGAGGAAGTTTCCCTCCATTTCGGAGGCGATCTCCTTCAGCAGCTTTGCGCCGGAAACGGCTATTTCGGTTATTTCTTCCTTGCTCTTTTTAAAGACCTGTTCGCGCTGGGCCACGCTCGTGGAGTTGTAAAGGTGTACTATGACGGGGGTCTTGCAGCCCTTCAGGGATTCAAAGGTCTTTCTGATTATGTGTTCCCGTGACTGGGTCAGAACCTGGATGGTGACGTCCTCGGGAATGAGGTTCTTTTCGATAAGGGCGCGGACAAATTCGTACTCCGTCTCGCTTGCGGCGGGGAAGCCCACCTCTATCTCCTTGAAGCCCACCTCGACGAGAAGCTGGAAGAATTCAAGCTTTTCCTCAAGACTCATGGGCACCACAAGGGCCTGATTGCCGTCCCGCAGGTCAACGCTGCACCATACGGGGGCGTGGTCGATGTACTCCTTTTTCGCCCATTTCAATTCATTGACAGGAGGCATAAAGTAGCCCCTTTGATACTTTTGGTAATTTTTCATAACCGTTGCTCCTTTCAACATTTTTGATTTCCACAAATAAAGGCTCCGTCTCCACATAGAGACGAAGCCGGGCTGCTCCGCGGTACCACTCTATTTCGCCATAAAGGCGCACTTTACGGATACGTACATATCCTGCCGCTGTAACGGTCGGCCTCCGTCTTGACCTATGACCCGGCGCGCCGGGGTTCAGCAAGCGACTCCAAGGCGAGTTCGGACTCTTTCCGTCACCGGCTCACACCGCCCGCCGGCTCTCTGAAAACTTCCGGAATCTTACTACTCCTTTTCACAGTCTTTGATTATTTGTGTTCGATTGTGCTTCTATTATAACATGGAATTTTAAAATTGCAAGTGTTTTTCAAAAATTTTTTCAAAAAATTTTACAGTTAACAAGAATTTAACATTCCAGACACTTGAAATTGACCGTCAGTGATGATATAATTACATTGACTTTTTGAATTGACGGACATCATGTCACACAATCCTTTTACATGAGGAGAGATTATTTATGAAGAAATTTACGGCTTTGGTACTCGCGGCGATAATGCTGCTGGCGGTTGTGCCGGCTGCGGGCGTCGCGGCTGAGGACAGCCTCAGCGACGGCCTTGTGCTGCGCTATACCTTTGATTCTGACGGCGCGGCCCCTTCCACGGTGAAGGACGTCAGCGGCAACAATTTTAACGGCGTTGTCGTCAACGTCAGCCAGCAGGTAGGCGGCGGACGCCCCGGTCAGGGCAGCCAGCAGACCGTCACAAAGCAAATAACGGTGGAAAACGGCGCCGCCGTGTTCCCCGGTTCCGAAAATGTCAGCTCCGGCTGGCGGGGAACCTATGTTAACGGCGCCGCCATAAAGATACCCGAGGCGGCCCGCAGCGGCCTTGGCGATTACACGGTGTCCATGTGGGTCAAGGCCGATGGGGAGTATTCCTTCAGCGGGGTGCCTCAGCGGTTCTTTGACTTCGGCGTAAGCACGACCGACAGTATTTTCCTGCGTTACCAGCTGAGCAGCGGTGAGCTTCGCTTCCAGGACAGGGGCATCGCCTCCGGCAAGGACGATACGGCCAGCTACGCTCAGCAGACCGGCGTGAACGATATGGTCGACAAGTGGGCCCTGCTCACTGTTGTTTACAGTAAAAACGAACAGAAGGCCACCGTCTACGTGAACGGCGAGGAGCTTATGAGCAAGACCGGTCTCCGCCGCAGCATCGGCGACATTTCCGCCCTTTCAGACCAGACCTACGGCATGTATCTGGGCCGCACAATGTGGTACAACGACGGGGAAAAGGCCAACAATCCCGAATACAAGGGCCTGATGGACGACGTGCGCATATACCGCCGTACCCTCGGCGCGGACGAGGTAATGGAGCTGTATAAGACCACCAATCCCGAAGGGGACAAGACGGTCACCGGGGCCGCTGCTCCGGACGATGTTTATACCCTTGCGGGCGTGGCCCCGGCCCTGCCCGCCACGGTAAAGGTGACTCTCGCCAACGGCTCCGAGGAGTATGCCGAGGTAATATGGGAAGACGTTGCCGCCGGCAAGTACGCCGCCGTGGGAACCTTTACTGTCAACGGTACAGTGAAAGGCACCGCTATAAGCGTACAGGTGACCGTTCACGTGGTGAGTGAGCCCGAGGACAGCATCAAGAGCGGCCTGATAGCCAGCTATACCTTTGACGGTGACGGCTCCGAGCCCACGGTCATAAAGGATGTGAGCGGCAGCGGCAACGACGCCCTTGTCCTCAACAACGTAAGAAATGATTTCTTTGAAGGTACAGTCGATAACCATATAACCGTTGCTAACGGCGCGGCGGTGTTCCCCGGCTGCACGGAGCATACAAACTGGTGGGGCGAGGCCGACGGCACGGACGCCGGAGCGGCCCTCCAACTCCCCAATGACTTCAACCGCGGCGTTAACAGCTACACTGTTTCCATGTGGGTCAAGGCCGACAGCGAGTATATTTACGCCGACAGGTACCAGCGGCTCTTTGACTTCGGCAACCGCGGCGGAGACCTGGACGACAGCATTTACGCCGCCTATTTCCTTAAGCAGGACCGTTTGGACGTTTACGACTATCGGGACAACAATCGGGCGGGCGTCGAACACTACTTTAACGGCGAGGGGCCCTTCACCGACAGGTGGGGAATGCTGACTGTCTCTTATGATTACGCCTCAAAGAAGGCAGACGTTTATGTGAACGGAGAAAAAATTGAGACTATAGAGAATATGCCCCGGGGCCTTGACGGGCTCGGATCCCTCAACGACAATTCCAACGGCCTGTACATCGGCCGCAATATCTGGTCAAACCAGATACTCGACTCAAATCCGGACTTTAAGGGCCAGATGGACAATATTCGTATTTACGGCCGCAGCCTTGGAGAGGCAGAGGTCGAGGCCCTCTACAACGCGACCAATCCTCAGAAAAAGGCCGTAATAACAAGGAATATAAGCGTGTTGGACGCCGACGGAAGGGAGATATACAACACCTCCGAAACTGTTGACGGCTGGGAGAACAGCCGTTACACGGATAAGCCCGAGGAAACCTATACCTATGGCGGAAAGGTGTATTATCTGCTGAAAGAGCTTTCCGATCTGACCATAGAAAACGTTGACGACACGGATCGCTCCGTTACCGTTGTGTACACGGTCAAGACCGCGTCCTTTGAAAAGGCCGCCGTGGCCGACACTTACACCTCGACACAGAACAACGGCAACGACAATTACGGTAACGACGATCTTCGCGTCACCTCCACAGGGGGCGACGGCAAGGCTTCGTATGACCGTTACGCTTTCATTCGTTTCCCGGGCAGCGACGGATATATTTTCGGCGGCAGCCTCAAGGTGTTTGTGGACAAGATAGAAAACAACCGCTACACCACTTATACCCTTCACGCCATTGATAAGGAATACGCGGAATGGAACGAATACGGTCTCAAGTGGAGCAATCAGGGCGATATCGTAAACAACTCCACAGAGATTGCCACCGCCGGACTGAGCCCGAGCGTAAAGGGCGAGTGGCTTGAGTTCGATATTTCCGAATATCTGCGGAACAATCCCGGTCGGGAATACTACAGCTTTTACATCTCATGCGACACCTGCGCGACCTATATTTATTCCCGTGAGAACGGTGAAAATCCTCCCACTATCTCCTATTTGTCCGAGGGACAGCTTGTGACGGTGAATTACATGGCCGACGGTACGACGCTCCTGACCGAGACGGTGCCCGCGCCAAAGGGACAGACGTTCACCTATGACGGTCGGCGGAACCTTATCGCAAAGGACGGCAAGGTATACGTTTACGGCTCCGGCGCGTCCATGGATAAGGTGGACGAGGAGCACAGCGTCATGACGATAATTATGAAGGAAACCGATGATTACGGCTTTGAGGACATAACGGCCAGCGCCTACTATGACGAGGCCGCTCCGCTGCCCGGCACCGCCGTTCTCAAGACGGGGGACTACAGCTTGGAGCTGCCCGTGGTATTTGATCAGATAGTCATGGGCCAGGTCGGAGTGTTCGAGGTTACGGGCGTTGCGGAAGGTCTCGACGTACCGGCGACGGTCAAGGCCTATGGCCGGTATTATAACGAAAACGGCGATCTTCTTGGCTACGCCAGCAAGGTAAAGATAAGATACCTTTCGGCCGACGGCGGCTATGAGGCGAATCCCGTTGAAGTGGAGCAGCTGCTCACCGGCAGTTCGATCAGCGCCGATCTTATCAATTACTATCCCCAGCTTGAAAATGCCGGTGTTGACGGGGACAACCGGATCACCGAACCCTATCAGACGGTAACGGTCACCGGTGAGCTGAAAGACGGCGTCAGCGCCGACGCCGGCGCATACTTGGAAGGCGACGACCCGTCCGCATACACACTGAATGTCACCGGCACCGCGGCCAATGTTTCCGACGAGCCGGGCGCAGTCGCCGTGATCGCCGCCAGATATGACGGCAGCGGCAAGCTCGTGGGAGTTGACACTGATAAAGTTTCACTCAATGCCGGCATGACCGGCCGCGAGGAGCTGAGCTGTAAATTTGACTATAACAGAGAGACCGAAGAAGATTTGAGGATTTACGTCTGGAGCCTTGCCGAGGCACGGCCCCTGAGCGAGGTCATTCTGGCCTCGGAGCTTCATATCGCCGATGTTGCCGGGCTCATTCCCGAATACGGCGATGTAAAGGAAAATGTGCTCCGGGCCAATGACTACTATCAGGCGCACAACGGCGCCAACGCCCGCACCTTCTGGGATATAGCGGCCTATCACACCGGTAATATGGAGACGTATTTCACCTTTGGCGGCGATAATTATCTCGACTACTCCTTTGAATGGGCAAATTCCAGAAACTGGATGGGTAACCGCAACACTTCCACTCCCAAGGAGCAGTGGACATGGAACTATCCCTCCGGCGACAGCGACAATACCACCGATGTGCTCTTCGGCGACTGGCAGATATGCTTCCAGACCTTCCTTGACCTGTATCTCGTCGAACCCGATAGGGCCAATATCAGCCGCGTTGAGGAAGTCATGGGCTATCAGATAACCAAGGAGGACGACGATTACTGGTGGTGGGCCGACGCTCTGTACATGGTGCCACCCATATTGACGAAGATGTACCTTAACACCGGCGACATTACCTATATAGACAAGCTCTATGACTACTATCGGTTCTCTGCCGAACTCATGTACGACGGCGACTGCGGCATACCCAACAGAGGAACCTCCGAATTTGTCAAGGGCGAGGAATATACCACCTCTGCGGAAAGCTATAAGAAGAACGGCAGCGCCTTCTCCAATCCGGACAATTATGCAAACCTGTTCTATCGGGATTCCAACTATGTATATCCCTTAAACGCCAACTCCGGCCACGAGGGCGAAAAGAACTTCTGGGCCAGGGGCAACGGCTGGGTGTTCGCCGGACTGGCAAAGATACTCACCGACCTTCCCGAGAGCCACGAAAGCTATCCTTACTTTGTAAATCTGTACAGAGAAATGGCGGCGGCCATTATCGCCTGCCAGCGGCAGGACGATGAGGGACGGGGCTTCTGGACCCAGTCAATGCTTCAGGATTATCCCAAGGGTCAGAACGGCAACAGCTGGGGCTACGAGACCAGCGGAACGGCCTTCTTCACCTACGGCCTGTTCTGGGGCCTCAACAGCGGCCTGCTGGACGAGGGTAAATATCTTGAACCCGCGCTGCGCGGCTGGAAGTACCTTTCCGAGGTGGCTCTTCAGGACAGCGGCAAGGTGGGCTATACACAGGCCATCGGCTCCAACGCCACTCAGGCCACGGCCCAGTCCTCCGAACAGTCCTTCGGTTACGGCGCTTTCCTCCTTGCGGGCTGCGAGGTATCCCGCTGGGTGGGCGGCGTTGAGGAAAACAACGCCGATTACCTTAAGCGTCGGCTCCGGAACGCGATCGCTTTCAGCGGCGGAAAAATGTACTTTGACGGCGAGACTGCCGACAGCGGCGCCTTTGTCGAGGGCGGCACTCTTTATCTGCCGGTGATTGAGACAGCCGAAAAGCTGGGCTTCAATGCCGTTAGCTCCGGCGGCGGATGCAATCTTACCGATGAGGTAAACGGCGGAACGAAGGCCGTTGAGGACGTCGTGGACAGGAACGGCGATCTCTACGCTCCCGCCGATTCGCTGGCGGCGGCTATGGACCGCTATGCGACCGTTTGGAACGGCGTCACCGTCATAAGCCATAAGCGGGCTGTGTTCTACGGTTGTGAGGATGCTGTGACTGATTATCTCAGCGACTTACTTAAGTAAAAATAAAATGTAAAGGGCGCGTCTCTCATCGGAGGCGCGCCCATTGTTTATTAATATTCTATGCCTAATCTGGCGGAGATACCGCCGTGATAAGGGTGTTTTATGGCGTTGATCTCGCTTACGTAGTCGGCGGCGGCGAGAAAGGCCGCGTCCGGGCCCCTGCCGGTGAGCACAAGCTCAAGCTCCGGCGGCTTTTGCAGCACGAGCCGCCCGGCAAGCTCCCGGTCAATCAGGCCGTGGCGGTACGCGGAATTGAACTCGTCAAGTATGAGCATATCGCGTTCAGGCAGGAGGGTCTCCGCTCGGCGGAGGAGGCCGTTGTGGCATAAGGTTATCCCCGCCCTGTCGGCCTCCGTCATTTTGGCGGGAAAGCCGTAATCCCTGTCACAGCGCTCCACCGTGATCCCCGGAATGATGGGTAGGGAGTTGAGCTCGGAGGAAAACCGTCCCTTCATCAGTTGGACTATGTGTACTCTCATTCCGGCCCCCGCCGCCCTTACTGCCAGTCCCAGAGCGGCGGTCGTCTTTCCCTTTCCGTCGCCGCAGTAAATGTGGATAAGTCCCATCAGGCTCCCTCCCGTATGATTTTATATATCATATCCATGTCCAGACTCCGCCTCACCTCGGCGGCCAGCAGTTTGTACTTTGACTCCCTGAAAACCCGGCGATCGACGGCCTTGCCGGTGTATTTCAGGCCCTTGCGCCCGAACAGCGCTTTGACGAGGGCTCCGGAAACGTCCGCACGGTCAAAGACCCCGTGAAGATATGTGCCGCAGACGCTGCCCCTGACCACTCCGTCCGTTCGGCCGTTTTCCAAAATCAAAAGTCCTTTTTCGTCTGAGCGCGTTTCGCCCATATGGATCTCATAGCCCTCGGTCATGGCTCCATTAAGGCAGGAGAAAAAGCCTTCCTCAACGGAAAAACGCCCACGTGTTCGGGCGCAGAGCTTTTCGCCCCGAAGCCTTGTCTCAATGTTCAACAGCCCGAGACCGGCGGTCTCGCCCCCTCCCTCGGCGGCTTCCAGATCGGAAATTTTTCTGCCCAGCAGCTGATAACCGCCGCAGATGCCGAAAACCGGCGTCCCCACCGAGACTAGCCTTTGGATAGCGGGCGCGAAGCCCGTCTCTCGCAGCCAGTTCATGTCGGAAACTGTGCTCTTTGTGCCTGGTAGGATGAGAAGGTCGGGTTCACCCAGGCCGGAGGGGCGGCTCACGAACCGGAGACCCACGCCGTCAAACTGGAAAAATACGTCGAAGTCGGTGAAATTGGATATTCTGGGCAGCCGTATCACCGCTATGTCTATGAGGCCGTCCCTGTTTTGCGTCAGCTTTTCGCTTAGACTGTCCTCGTCCTCGAGTCCGGTCTCTATCCATGGCACGACGCCGGCCACAGGCTTGCCGCTTCGTTCCTCGAGGATGTTTACCCCGCTGTCGAAGAGACTCCGGTCGCCGCGGAACTTGTTAACGATAAGGGCCTTAACCCGCTGTCTTTCTTCCGGCTCCAGAAGCATGAGCGTACCTAAAAGCTGAGCGAAAACTCCGCCCCTGTCTATGTCGCCCACCAGCAGCACCGGTGAGCCGGTTAGCTTTGCGAGACCCATGTTGACGATGTCGTCCTTCTTCAGGTTCAGCTCCACCGGACTGCCGGCCCCCTCGATGACGATAAGGTCGTAGGCTCGGGCGAGCTGCCTGTATGCGTCCATAATTTCGTGGATTAAATCTTTCTTATACTTAAAATAATCCACCGCCCGCATATTGCCACGCACCCTGCCGTTTACGATTACCTGAGAACCCATGTCGGTGCCGGGCTTGAGCAGTATGGGGTTCATGAGGGCGCTGGGCTCGGTTCCGGCGGCCTCGGCCTGCATGGCCTGGGCACGGCCTATTTCCAGTCCGTCCGGCGTCACGAAGGAGTTGAGGGCCATATTCTGGCTTTTAAAGGGCGCCACACTGTACCCGTCCTCACGGAATATCCGGCAGAGGGCTGCTGTCAGCAGGCTTTTTCCCACGTTTGACATGGTGCCCTGGAGCATGATTGAGCTTGACATTTACATTCCCTCCCTCAGAATTTCGGAAACCGCGTCTATGAGCCTTTGGTTTTCTTCCCTTGTGCGGACGGCGGCGCGGTAGTATTCCGGCCCGAGACCGTGGTAGTCCGAGCAGCAGCGTATGGCGATCTTTCTTTGCAGCAAGGCCTCGTCCAGACCGACGGGCCCCCTAAACAGGAGGAAGTTTGCCTTCGAGGGGTACACCTTGAATCCTAGCCCCTCCAGCGCGGCGCTCAGGAAGCCCCGTTCCCGGGCCACGAGACGCCTTGTCCTCAAAATGAAATCTCCGTCCCCGAGAGCCGCCAGACCGGCGATCTGGGCAGGGGTGGAAACGCTCCAGCACGGCCCCCGGGCGGCGGTTTTTTCCGCAAGAATCCTGTCCTCGCAGACTGCGTATCCCAGCCGAAGCCCCGCCATGGCGTAATTTTTTGTGAAGGCCTTTATCACGACCTGGGGCCTTATCCGGAGCGGGGTTTCCGCAAAGTCCCCAAAGCAGCCGTCGAGTATCAGCACTGTGCCCAGTCGGCGGCACCTTTCGTCTATCCTTTTCAACAAACCCTCATCCAAGATTCCGCCATCGGGATTGTTGGGACTGGCAAGAAAAACCGCTCCGCGGGGAGGAATGCGCTCCAAAATTCCGGCGTCGGTACGAAAGCCCGCCTCCTCGCGGAGGTGATAGCGGCAGATTTCAGCTCCCGCCTCAAGGGCCGCTTTCTCGTACTCGGAAAAGGTCGGCGCAGTCACAAGGACTGTTTCGGGCCTTATGGCCGCCGCAAGCCGGTAAATTACATCCGCCGCTCCGTTGCCGCAGACTATATTTTCGGGCCCGACACCCTCCTTCTCCGCCAGCGCCCGCCGCAGCGCCCGACAGTTGGGGTCGGGGTAGGCTTCAAAGTCCGCAATATGGGCCCTCAGGGCGTCCTGGGCGGCCTCCGGCATACCGAGAGGGTTGATGTTCGCAGAAAAATCAAGGGAGATTTCCCGTGAATAGATGTCTCCGCCGTGGCTCACGACATCACCCCCGCAATCAGCGCTCTGAAAATGACGGCAGCGATTAGGGTCAGTACAGAGGTCACGTACATTAGGCGGTTGGCCCGGCGTATGTCCCCGGCTTCGATGGGCCGAAGTCCGTCGCCGATGACCGGCTTTTTGTGCGTGACGCCGAAATATCTGGCGTCCCCGGCCAGCTCCACACCCAGGGCCCCCGCCATGACGGCCTCGGTCTGGGCGGAGTTGGGGCTGTCATGCTTCAGCCTATCCCTCCTCCATATACGGAAGGCGTTTTTTCGGTCAAGACCGGCGATTTTTGCGGAAAATATCATAGTCAGGGCGGTCAACCGCGAAGGTATGAGGTTGAGGATATCGTCCAGCCTTGCGGCCGCTTTGCCAAAGTCGATATATCTCTCGTTTTTGTAGCCTATCATTGAATCCATTGTGTTGGCCGCCTTGTAAAAAAATCCCAGCGGCGCACCCCCGACAGCCATCCAGAACAGCGGTGCGGTGACACCGTCCGAGGTGTTTTCCGCCACGGTTTCAACGGCCGCACGGGTTATGCCGTCCCTGCCGAGGCAGTCCGTGTCGCGCCCCACTATCATCGAGACGGCCCGCCGGGCTTCCTCCACATCGCCTTTTTCAAGCCCTTGGCAGACCTTCATGCTCTCATCCCTCAGGCAGCGTGCCGCCAGCATATAACAGCACATTACGCTTTCCGCCGCCATACCCAGCCACAGGTTGGCTTTGTAAAAAACCACAAGCGCCGCCGCCGGGGCCAATGTCCACGTCAAAAGCATTATGGCGGTCAGCGCCGCACCCGCCGCCCGAGCCGGCATCAGCCGCCGAAGCGGCTTTTCCAGTCCGGTTATCATTTTGCCCATGAGCCGCACCGGATGGGGGAGAAAGTGCGGGTCGCCCACCAGAGCGTCCAGCGCAAAGCCCAGCATCAGCGGCAGCGCCGCAAAAAATCCCTCTCTCATAGCCTCTCCGTTATCCTCAGAACGCCGTCCCATTCGGTTATGTAGCCGCCGCCGTTCTCTACATGATATTCATAAAATTCCTTTTTGGGGACGGCATAGCGTTCCAGAATTGCCATTATTGTTCCACCGTGCGCCACAAGGGCCGTCGCGCCGGAAAGAGTGGGGAGGAGAGCCTCAAAGGCGGCGGCGCAGCGTTCGCAGAAGCCCCGCTTCGATTCTCCGCCGGGGAAGGCCATCTCTCCGCCGCTGTCTATCCAGCTCTGATAGGCTGGCGTGCCGTTGAGCTCGTCATAGCTGCGGCCCTCAAATTCTCCGAAATCACACTCTCTCAGGCCGTCGCAAATGATTGGTTCCCTGTCGGGATAGATGAGCCTGGCGGTCTCGGTGCAGCGGAGCAGGGGACTCGTCACAACGGTGTCGGCCGCGGGATAGGACTTTCGCTCCAGCTCCGCCCGTCCCGCGGAGCAAAGCGGTTCGTCGGTACGGCCTATGTATCTGCCCTCAAGATTTCCGGCGGTTCTGCCGTGGCGTATAAAAATCAGCTTCATTTTACCTCTCCTTTTATCACTGTCGGAATACCGCAGGTCACCCGCTCCACGGTTACTGCCCTCGCCGCCAGCAGACAGCCTGCCCGACCCACCTGCTCCCGCCACATGCGGTCGAACCTGTCCAGCGGGATAATGCCGCAGCCTATCTCGTCCATGACGATTACCGCGTCCGGATTTTCATTCGCAAATCGCTCCGTCTCGGCCAGCGGGTCAAGTCCGTCGGCCATCCATTCCCTTATTTTCAAATGGAAGCCGCCAACGCAGCTCCCGTACCTTTCCATGGCGTAACGGGTCTTGCCCTGACAGGCCCCTCCTACTATAAGTCTCACAGTACATACCCCCTGATCAAATCGGCCCCGACCGAGGCGGCTAATGCGGCAAGCTCACAGGTTTGCAGGAAATATCCCGCCAGATCTCCGGTGACGCCGCCGAATTTTTTGTATGACATACGGCGGTAATGGGCGAAGCTCAGGACTTCGGCGGCAAAGGCGCAGAGACCCGGGAGCGGATCGGCTAAAAGTGACAGGACAAGTGTCAGCGACAAAATCGCAAGCACGCTTATGACGACCGCCCTTTTGTGAGCGGGACGGCGGAAGCTTTGCAGCGCCCCGTCTTTTTTGGCGCATCTCAGGGTCACCGCTCCAAGACCGCTGAGGGCCCTTGACTGTATAAAGATCAGGGAGCAGACCGTAATCATGCGTTGGTTTTTGAGCTGCGAGAACAGCCCCGCCTGTATCAGCAGATAAAGTCCGAGCCTGACTGCCGCAAAGGAGCCTATGTGCGGGTCATCCATGACCTCCAGCATTTTTTCCCTTGTGCCCCAGCAGGCCAGAGCGTCACAGACGTCGCAGTAGCCGTCGAGGTGTATGCCGCCGGTTATCAGCACCGGCACGGCGGCGGCCACCGCCCCGAGGAGGAGGCCGTTCACTCCAAGGGCGCTGCCGAGGCGCAGCCAGAGCAGCAGCACGCCCCCGATTACGGCTCCCACGAGGGGAAAGAAGCACAGGGCCCATTGGCGGTTTTCCTCTTTCCACTCCACATTGGGCACGGGAATACGCGAGTACATGAGAAAGGCCGAAAAAAGAGAATTTATCAGCTTCACAGGCTCCCTCCTTTGAGAATGACCGGTATTCCGCAGACGGTTTCTATCACTCTGTCGGCCATTTCAGCCAATTTTCCGTTAATACGCCCTATATTTCGTATATATTCGGCGGTTTCGGGCGGATAGAAAAAACCGTCGCCGCCTACCTGGGACGTGACGACAATGAGCTCACCCGCCCGCCTGTTCAGTTCCGCTATGTCGGCCGCGATTTTTTCCACCGGATCGGCCACTTTGGCGGAAAAGGTTTCGTTGGCGCAGAGATTGGCCACGCATTCCAGCAAAACCACGCTGCCAGGTGAAATCGGAGCGCGGGCGACGTCGGTGTACCGCTCCACCGTGACAAAGCCCTTGCCCTCCCTTTGGCGTCGGTGACGGGTGATGGCCGCCTCGGCTTCGGCGCCGAAGGGCTCCATTGTGGCTATGTAAAATTTTTTGCCGGGAAGCTCCGCCGCCAACGACTCGGCGGCGGCGGATTTACCGCTCTTACTGCCGCCGGTTATCAGTGTCATCATAATTTACGTACCTTTCCATGTTCAGATCCTCAAACCTGTGGGCGGAATTGTAGACCGCCAGCGCCCCGTCAAGCAGCGGCAGGAGCAGAATTCCGCCGGTGCCCTCGCCGAGGGCCAGCTCCGCTGTGATTATGGGCTTAAGGCCAAGGCGCGCCAAAAGCGGTCTGCCCGCCGGTTCCCCCGAAACGTGGGAGCAGAGCATGAAGTCTTTGGCCATCGGCTCGATTTCGGCGGCAATTACCGCCGCCGCCGCTGAAATCAGGCCGTCGATTATTACCGGCAGCCGGTACACCGCTCCGCCAAGGAAAAGCCCGGCCATTCCGGCGATGTCGAGCCCGCCCGGCCCGGCCAGCAGCCCCATCGGATCGGCTTTGTCCGGCCTGTTGACGGACAGAGCCCGACGAATGGCGCTGACTTTACGGCGGAGACCGCCGTCGTCCAGTCCGGCCCCGCGTCCCGCCGTTACCTCGGGCGGCAGATCCAACAGCGCCGATGCGAGGGCGGCGGCGGTGGTGGTGTTGCCTATGCCCATTTCTCCTGCAACTATGATTTTGCAGCCCTGCCTTTTCAGATCTCTTACCAGATCCATGCCGACGGAAACTGCGGCGGAGGCCTGGGCCTCCGTCATGGCGGGCCCAAGGGCGATATTGCCGGTGCCGGCCCTTATCCGCCGGTCAAGGACGCCCGGAACAGGGGAGTTCATGCCAATGTCCACCGGCAGGACGTTTGTCCCGAAGGTTCTTGCCATCACGTTTATGCTGGAGGTGCCGGCGGCGAGGGCGGCGGCCACTATGGCCGTAACCTCGCTGCCCGACTGGGTCACGCCCTCGGCCGTTACGCCGTTGTCGGCACATAGCACGACCGCCGTCCGACTGTCGAGGTCAAAGCTTTCGCTGCCGTAAATGGCAGCGATTTTTGTAACGGCGTCCTCCAGCAGTCCCAAGCCGTGTATTGGCTTGGCCACGCCGTTCCACCTTTCCCTGGCCCTTTGAGCGGCCCCATCGTCACCGGGACGGATCGATTTTATGCGCTTCATTTCTGTACTCCTGACATTTTTTGATAAAGTTCACGGCCGTTTCCGGAGCGGAATAAAAATACAGGTGCGGAAATCCGGCGTAGAGAGAAGGCCCGCAGTGGGCGCAGCGGTAAGTCCTGCCGTCGGCCTTTTCCGCCGTCATGCTGCCGCCGGGGGAGGTGCTGTCCCAGTAATGAAACTCGTGGGCCTTGATTTTTTTCCCCCTGTCCGCCAGCATACAGCCGTTTTCCGCCGTAAGTGTGACGTAGCCGAAGCGCCGCAGGCTGTCGGTTTTGAAGGCTTTGCCCTCAATGGCGCCCACCATCGGCCAATCGTTGCCATCGCCGTCCTCCATCGAGGCGTGCAGGTACATGAAGCCGCCGCACTCGGCTATCGTGGGCAGTCCGGCGGCGATTTTGGAGCGGATGTCCTCGAGCATGGGCCTGTTGGCGGAAAGCCGCCGGGCGTAAAGCTCCGGATAGCCGCCGCCCAAAATCAGTCCGTCCGCGCCGTCGGGCAGGGAGCGATCGCAAAGTGGAGAAAACTCCGCCGTATCACAGCCCAGCTCCCGCAGGAGGTCGAGATTGTCCTCATAGTAAAAGCAAAAGGCGTTGTCCCTCGCCACGGCAATCCTCGGCGGAGCGCCGGAGATTTTGGGTATTTCCGGGGGAGAGGACTGTCTGCACGGCCCAGCTTCGGCCAGCTCAAGTATGCGGTCGATGCTGATATGCTCCTCCGCCAGTTCACCCAGCCGGGCCACTTTTTCCTTTAAATCAGCTGCCTCGTCCGCCGTGACAAGGCCAAGGTGACGGCTTTTGAACGCGCAGTCGGGCCTGACGGGCAGTCTGCCCAGATATTCGGCGCCCAGCTGCGAGCACAGCTCCCTCGTCTGCGACACAAGGCTGTCGGGCAGGCGGTTAAAGATAAATCCGGCTATGTTGTTTGGATTGCGGAAGGTCAGGAAGCCCTTTATCACCGCTCCGACGGAAAGGCTCATGCCCCGGCAGTTCACCACGATTATGGCGGGAGTCCCCGTTTCCAGAGAAAGGCTGTGGGACGAGCCGGCCTCGGCCGCTCCGTCGTAAAAGCCCATAACTCCCTCAATGACCGAAATCCCGGCCGAATGTTTCTGCAAAAGAAAATTTACGGTATTTGCGTCGCAGAACCATGAGTCAAGATTGCGGGACGGCACGCCGATAATACGGCTGTGGAACATGGGATCGATATAGTCCGGCCCGCACTTGAAGGCCGACACGCCGGCTCTCCGGCTGACGAGGGCCTGAAGTATGGCGCAGGTGACGGTGGTCTTGCCGCAGCCGCTGGAGGTTCCGGCTATCATAAAACGTTTCATCTCGGGTCGCTCCTGACAATAAAAACGGGATTTTCTGCCGTCATAAGACTGTGAGCGCCCACGGGCCGGGCACGGGTCACCGCCAGCTGGGTCACTTCGCTGTTTTTGCCGAAAACGGAAACGCAGCGGTTCAGTGTCTCGAGGGAAACGGCGTTTGCGACTATTATCGATGCCGGATTTTTCTCCCGTGCCGCGGCGACGATTCCTTCAAGTCTGCCCCCGCTCCCGCCAATGAACACCCTGTCAGGGGCGGGGAGGGAACGCAGAGCCTCCGGCGCGGCACCGGTGACGATTTCAATGTTGTCGCAGGCAAATTTCCTGCGGTTGCGGTCAACAAGCTCCGCCGCGTCGGGATTGCGTTCGACGGCGTACACCCTTCCCTCGCCGCAGCGGAGGGCCATTTCCACCGAAACGGAGCCTGTGCCCGCTCCCACGTCCCAGCAGACGTGAGCGGGGGAAATGTCCAGCTTTGCCGTGCTTACGCAGCGCACTTCGGCCTTGGTCATTGGCACGTCCCCACGGATAAATTCTCCGTCGGGAATGCAGCTCCGGGGGCTTTGCCAATTTGGGTTTTCCGCGATTACCGCGCTGAGGGTCGAGGCTTCGGCGCCGCACAGCTCCTCCGCATAGCCTGCGGTTATCCTTTCGTTTTCAAGGGCCAGATTTTCGCCCACGCTGATTTTTGTCCCGCCCAGACCGTAGTCGGTCAGACGGCGGCACACCGTTCCGACAGTCATTCCGCCGCCCAGCAGAAAAAAGGTTCTTTCATGTGAAGCCACGGCGCGGGCGATGTTCCCGTCACGGCCGTGCAGGCTGACGAAATACAGACCCTCCCACTGCGTTTTCAGCCTTGAGCAGAGGTAGACCGGGGTCGAGATGCCGCATATTACCCGTGTGTCGAGCCCGTCAAGCAGGGGCAGGAGCCTTTTAGCCCCGCTGTAAAAGCCGCAGTCCCCCGACATAAGCACTGCGCAGCGCCCGCAGGGGCTTGCTTTTATATAGGCGGCGATCTCCGCGCTGTCGTAGGAGACCAGCGACGGCTTGTCTCCAAGGTCGAAAAGGCTCAATACCCGTCCCGCGCCTATGCAGACCTCCGCGTCTCTGACGGCAGCCGAGGCTTCGGCGGTGAGGGTCGAGGCTCCGTCCATCCCGACGCCTATTATGTAAACGGTTTTATTCACAAATCACGCCCTCCGTATTGCTTTATTAGAATTTCTTTTACTTCGCCCAGCGAAAGGCCCGTTTCCTCGGGACGGCGGATTATGAGCGGAATTGCGCCGCAGATTTCGGCCGCCTTCAGCTTTTCCTCGAAGCCGCCCACCCTGCCGCCGTCCTTCGTCACCAGATAACGGGCGTCGAACCGGCGGAGCTGTTCGAGATTTTCCTCCACCGAGAAGGGCCCTCGGGCCGACACTATGCGTTCCGGATCAAATCCCAGTCCGATGCAGCGGCGGACAGCATCATCGACGGGCAGCACCCGCACGGCCAGCCGCCTGCGGTAGTCCTTCACACGGAGGAATGAGTCCAGTTCCTTGGCTCCGGTGGTTATGAGAGCCGGGCCGGACACCGTGTTCAGGTATTCCGCCGCCCCGTCGGCGTCGGTGAAATAAATCCCTCTTCCGGCAGTATCGCTCTTTTCACGAATCACTCTTATGGGACTTAGACCGGCCTTGGCACAGGCCCGGGCAATATTTTCGGTGGCCTCGGCGGCATAAGGGTGAGTGGCGTCTATTACCAGCCCGATGCGGCGCTTCCCTATGAAATCGAGCATCTCGCCCTCGTCCATTTTTCCAGTAAGTACGTCTGCCCCGTTCAGCAACGCGGCCCCATAGCCGGTAGTGACGCTCACATAGGCCGGTATGGATTTGGCGGCGCAGAACTCGGCCAGCTCACGGCCCTCGGTGGTGCCGCCGAAGATCAGAACACTAAACATTCCGATAGCCCCTCGGGGTCACCATCCTGCCGTTCACGACCTTTGTCTCGCTGCTGCCGACAAAAACGGTGGTAAGCATATCCGTCTGCGTGTCCCTCAGCTCGCTCAGGGTAAGGATGCGACTTTCCTGACCGCTCCGGCCGATGCCGCGCACGAAGCCGCAGACCGTGTCCGGACTTCTGTGGCGGAGGATTATGCCGCAGGCCCTCGCCAGCCGATCCGTCCGCCTGTGTGAGGCGGGGTTGTACAGAACTATGGCGAAGTCGGCCGCCGCCGCCATGTCGAGGCGCTTTTCTATTTTTTCCCAGGGCGTCAGCAGGTCGGAAAGGCTTATCGCCGCAAAATCGCAGGTCAGCGGCGAACCCAGAACCGCCCCGCCGCTGAGAGCGGCCGTCACCCCGGGAATTATCTCTAATTCAACGCCGGGCCATGAGGGGGACAGCTCGATGGCAAGCGATGCCAGCCCGTAAATCCCGCTGTCGCCGCTGCATATGAGCGCTGTGTCCCTGCCTTTTGCCGCTTCGCTGAGGGCAAGGGTCACACGCTCCTTTTCGTGGCGCATGGGTGTCGAGACAAAGATCTTTTCCGGAAAGATCTGTTTTATCAGCTCCACGTAAGCGGTATAACCTACAATAAGCTCACTGTTAGCCAAAGCCTCCCGGGCGGCCAGTGTCATGCCGGCCTCGCCGCCCGGCCCAAAGCCCACGATGTATAGCTTCATAGCGGTCTCCTTTCGTAGTCGAGGTCGATTTCCCGCTCGGCGGCGGCCAGTGTCATGCCGTTAAGCGCCGTACGCCGCAAAATCAGCCTGTTCCCGCCCAAGGCGGCGCTCCTCTCGCAGACGTTGTCCGCGCCGGTCATGGCCATGACGAAATCCGAGCGGGCGAAGTCCCCCTCGACGGCCATCAGCTCCTCGGCGGTGTAAAATCTGAGGGGCAGGCCGTTGGCCTTACAGTATTCAAGTATGGCCTTTTCATCCCGCTTAAGGTCGATCGTGGCCGCCTCGGCGACGCGGCTGGGGTGTATTCCGGCCTTTTTCAGCGTTTCGGTAATGAACGATGACAGGGCCTCGGTTTCTACCCCTTTTTTGCAGCCTATCCCTATGACGATATTTGCGGGTGCCAGATGCAGGGTTCGGGGGAAGGGAGCTTTCATTTCTCCCGAAACGCAGACCCCAAGCTCGCCGTCTGTAAATACGCCGTCGGGCAGATTCCTGACCTCGTAGTCGCTGTAAAAACCCACGGCCCCGCCGTCGGTCACGGCGGCGGCAATTTCCTTTGCCAGTTCCGGCTCGAGGACGCAAAGTCCGTTGGCAGCGGCAAAGCTGTCCGGAGAAAAGCTTCTCCCCACGTCGGTGGCGGTGGTTATAACGGGGACGGCGCCGGTAATTTCGGCGATTTTTTCTGCGAGGGCGTTGGCCCCTCCCACATGGCCGGATAAAACGGAAACGGAAAATTTCCCGCCCTCGTCCACGGCGACCACCGCCGGATCGGTGAATTTGGAGCGTATGTGGGGCGCTGTGACACGGACGGCTATTCCCACCGCGGAAATAAAGATCAGGCCGTCGTATTTGCCGAAAATTTCCGTGATAAGTCCGCTCAGTGAGCGGAAGGAAACCGCGCCGCTCTCGGGGTGCTTCTCGAAGGCGTACCGGTCGCACTCAAGGGCCGCCGCTATTTCACGGGAAAGGGCGTTTCCCTTTCTTGTGAGGGAAATTATCGCATACCTCATGGCTTCGCCTTTCTGTAACCGGTTTCAAAGGTGACGTCGTATAGCCGTGACGGTTCGCCGCCGCCGTCAAGGAAGTTCCCCACGCATACCAGAGCCGTCCTTTTTATACCTTCGGCGGCGGATGCCAGCGTCCCCACGGTGCAGCGTATGACCCTCTCGTCGGGCCAGCTTGCCTTATATACCACGGCGGCGGGAGTGTCCGCGCCGTAGCCGCCTCGCATCAGCTCCGCCGACAGCCCGCCGAGCATACCGGCGCTGAGGAAGATAACCATAGTCGCGCCGTGGGCGGCAAGGGCGGCTATATTCTCCCTGTCGGGAACGGGAGTCCGTCCGGCCATGCGGGAGATAATGACGGTCTGGCTCACTCCCGGCACGGTGTATTCGACCCCCAGCGCCGCCGCCGCTCCGCAGAGGGAGCTGACTCCGGGACAAATTTCAAAGGGAATGCCCAGCTCCCTCAGCCTGTCCGTTTGTTCTTTTATGGCTCCGTAAAGGCTTGGGTCGCCGCTGTGAAGCCTGACGGTGTTTTTTCCCTCCGCATCGGCGGCCGCCATGATTTCGATAATTTCATCAAGGTTTAGCAGGGCGCTGTCGTGGATCTCGCAGCCTTCCCTGGCATATTTCAGCAGCTCCTTGTTCACCAGCGATCCGGCGTAGATTATCACGTCCGCCTCCGAGAGCAACCTCGCTCCGCGGACGGTTATCAGGTCGGGGGCTCCGCAGCCCGCTCCCACAAAATTAATCATTGTACTCCTCCACGATTTTTTCGGTGAGCTCATCGGCGGCGGCTGTACGGCCTATTATGCCGTATTTGTCCGAAAATACCACCGCTCCGGCTTTGATGGCGCCCTTTGTTCTGGCGTCAAGATAAAATTGAATCTTTTTCATCAGTATTGCGGCGGTTTTCTCCGCCGTACCAGCGGCCGTGAGCAGGGCCAGAGCGCCGTCCACCGTGACGCAGTCCGTCAGCCTTTTCAACACGTCGGCCTCGGTTCCGGCCAGCAGTCCGCAGGTGACCAGCACCTCCATGCGCCCGTCGGCCTGAGCGGAATGGGTGTTCATTATTCCGGCTCCGAGCTTTACAAGCTTACCGGCGTGGCCCACCAGCAGCAGCCCCTCAAAGCCCAGCTCTATGGCCGAGTCTATGGCCTCGCCTATGAAATTGCCGCACTTGACGCTGCCATCAAGGGCAAAGGGCAGCTCTCGGGCCAAAAAGCTTTTGCCGTAATTGCCCACCGTCAGCAGCAGGGTTTTCTTCCCCTCGGCCCAGCGCATCCGCATTTCCGCGCGTGTCGTCTCGATCAGGGCGGCGGTGCTCATGGGCTCCACTATGCCGGTGGTGCCTATGATGGAAATACCGCCCTCTATGCCCATTCTCGGGTTATAAGTCTTTTTTGCCAGCTCCCGGCCCCCGGGGACGGAAACGGTGATTTTTATTCCGCCCCCGTAGCCTTCGGTCTCGCAGACCTCCGTGACGACTCCGGTTATCATCCTTCTGGGAACGGAGTTTATGGCCGGCGCCCCCACCGGCTGATCCAGTCCGGGTCTGGTTACCGTGCCGACGCCTTCTCCGCCAAGTATTTCAATTCCGGAGGGGATTTTTTCCGCCCGTACTCTTACGAAAATCCCGTCCGTCACGTCGGGGTCGTCGCCGGCGTCCTTTTTTATCGAGCAGGCGGCGTAATTTTCGCCCTTCTCCGGCTCAAGCGCCTTAAGTCGGAGTTCTATACCGCCGGGGGTCAGCAGCCGGACGTCGCTGACGGACCCTTCGCCGAGCAGCAGCTCCGTCGCGGCCTTGGCGCCCGCCGCCGCGCATGAACCGGTGGTGTAGCCCAGACGCAGCCGTCTGCCGCCGTTGTATACGTACCTGTCCACGGACTCAATTCCTGTCGTAGAGCATATACAGCAGGGAGTTGCATATCGCCGCCGCTACGGTGCTGCCGCCCTTGCGGCCCATGGCGGCAATATGGGGAGTTTGTAGCCTCGTGAGTCTTTCCTTGGACTGTATGACGTTGACAAAGCCCACTGGCGCGCCGATTATCAGGGCCGGAGCGAGCCTGCCGCTCATGGTCAGCTCACAGAGCCGCAGCAGGGCCGTGGGCGCGTTGCCGATGGCGAAAATGAGCTTTTTATCGGCATATTTTTCCGCCGCCATATCCATCGCCGCCACAGCCCGTGTGGTTCCCTCCGCCCGTGCCGTTGAGACGATCTCCGGATCGGCCATGAGGCATTTTGCCTCGCAGCCCAATTCAGCCAGCGCGGGCTTGCTTATGCCGGAAAGCGCCATGTTCGTGTCCGTCACGATGACCGCGCCGGACTTAAGGGCGTCAAGTACCTTTTCCACGGCGTTCTCCGAAAAGACGAGGTTAATTCTGTAGTCGAAGTCCGCCGTGGCGTGAATGACCCGCTTCAAAACGGTTCGCTCGCTCTGGGTGAGCCGGGGAGTCGGCCCCAGCTCGAGTTCGATTATTTCCATGCTCCGCCGTTCGATGTCGGCGGGGAGGATAAGCTTTTTGTCCATTTACTTTACCCTCTTTTTTCTGAAATAATATATCAGCACGGCCACCGCAGCCGCGCATATTGCCGCCGCCGATAATATCAAGGGCCTCGGCGCGCCTTTTGAGAAGGCTCCCTCCGGCAGTGTGCCGGACTCGAAAACGAGGGTCCGGTCGTACCAGGTCTGCTTCCTTATGCTGAAGGCCGCACATTCGATGTCCGTGTCCAGCGCCGCCACAGGCAGGGCGTATGTGTACTTGCCCTCTGGGTTTTCCTCAAAATAAATGTACTCGCTCTCCGGAGCGGTAAGGGCCTCGTCGCCCGTGCCCATGAAAAGCTTTTCGTAGCCTGTGCCGCTCAGGGTGATCACGGCGGACATTTCTCCGTCGGCGACAGTCAGGTCACAGTCCACAATGCGGAACATGGACGAGCTGGAGCCGACATCTATTTTATATGTGCCGTTTTTGAGATTCTTTCCGTATACCGGAGCGCCCTGCGGGACGGCGAAAGCCGCCGTCCCCAGCAGGAGCAGTATAAAAATGATTGACGCCGTTCTTTTCATGGCTTACTCGATCTCGGCAACGGCGGCAGCGGCGTGATCGGCATAAATCTGCTGTATTTCCGGAATTTCGCCCATGCCTCTGAGCAGACATTCGACCTCTAATCCGGAGGACTCCATTACCGACTTCCACGAATCCTCCTCGTCTCCGGCCATATCGTTGTTGGCATGGTCTCCGGCGACAACCATGAGAGGCTCGAGAACGACCTTGGAATAGTTGCCGAGCATCACGCCGGAAAGCACGTCCTCAAGAGTGGGCGTGGCTTCCACCGTGCCTATGAAATAATTGTGTGCTTCGGCTTCGGAGAAGTTCTCCTGAAGCTTGGTATAGACGGCGTTGGACTCGTGCTCGGTGCCGTGGCCCATGAACACTACCGCCGTATCCTCGGAGTTATATTCGGCGGTGGCGTTTAACAGGGCGGCGGTGACCCTTGCATAGTCCTCGTCATCGGTGAGCAGGGGCTGACCCATGGCCACGGCGTCAAAATCTGCCCTGCGCTCCTCCACCGCGGCGGCCAGATCGTCGTATTCGTAGCCGCTCATGACGTGGGTGGGCTGAACGACCAGCTTCTTAACGCCGTCGGCCACAAGCCGGTCAAGGGCTTCCTCCACGTTATCTATTTCAAGGCCGTCCCTTTCTTTCAGCTTGTCAATGATGATCTGGCTGGTAAAGGCTCTGCGAACCTCATAGTCGGGATTTCTTTCGGCGATGGCGTTCTCAATGGCGCCGATTGTCTTTTCGCGGTTGTCGTTGTAGCTGGTTCCGAAGCTCACCACAAGTATGACGGGCTTGGCGTCGGCGACGGGTTCGGGTTTTTGCTCCGGGTTGTCGGCTGTCTTTGTGGACACGCAGCCCGTGAGGGCCAGTATTGCGGTCAGGGCCGCGGCTAAAATCGTTCTTTTTTTCATGATGTCAATTCCTTTCTTGAATAAAATATTTGTTGTAAAGCTCCTCCGGAATGTCATATAACTTTCGGAGCACCTCCTCCCTGAAAATATCCTCCGGCCGCCCGGCCCGGAAGATTTTCCCTTCGCGCACACAGAGGACATGGTCGGCGATTTTCGCCGCAAGCTCGGGCTCGTGCATGGACAGCGCCACCGCAAGACCGTTTTCATGGGCAAGGGAGCGGAGCGTCTCGAGAAACAGAACCTTGTGGCGTATGTCCAGATATGAGGTCGGCTCGTCGAGCAGCAGCGCATCGGGCTCCTGACATATCGCCCGGGCCAGCAGCACTCTCTGGCGCTGGCCGTCGCTGACCGCCGAAAAATCCCTTTCGATATAATCTCCCACGCCCGTCAGCGCCACGGCTCTGTCCACGGCCTTTCGGTCGGTGGCGGTTAGTCGGCCGAAGGGCCCGGTGTAGGGATGTCGGCCCGTTTCCACTACCTCGCGGCAGGTCATCATTCCGGGCCGCAGGGGATTGGTAAGCAGAACGGACAGCCTTTTTGCCCGTGCGTTGGGAGAGAGGCGGCCGATGTCCTCTCCGCAGAGGAGAACCTTGCCGCCAAGGCTTTTCAGCTCACCGGCCAGTGTTTTTAGCAGCGTGGATTTTCCGCCGCCGTTGGGCCCGATAAGGACGAGAATTTCACCGCTTTTTACCGAGAAGGTCAGGTTTCTCATAACGGGCCCGCCGTATCCGGCGGTGAGGCCCTCCGCCGAAATGACGGCGTTCACGGCTCACCCCTCCTTTTCCTGAGCATTACCGCGATTACGACCGGCGCGCCAAAAACGGCGGTCACCGAGCTTATGCTCAGTTCCGTCGGGGCGAATACCGTCCGGGCCGCGATGTCGCAGAACGAGCAGAATATTCCCCCGCAGAGGAAACAGGCCGGAATGAGCGCAATGGGCTTTGACGTTCCCAGCAGCACGCCCACGATGTGGGGCGCGGCTATGCCGACGAAGGATATTGGCCCGGCGAAGGCCGTCACACAGGCGGACAGCAGTCCCGACAACAGTATGATGGCGGCCCGCAGCAGCTTTACCCTTACTCCCACACCGGCGGCAAAGTCCTCTCCCAGCCGATACGCGCCAAGAGGCTTGGACAGCAGGAAGGTGCAGAGGCCGCCGCCGAGCGTCACTGCCGCGATCACTCCGAGACTTTCCGTTTTCATGCCCGAGAAGGTGCCCATTGACCAGTCGCGCAGGTTTACGATGTCGGCATCGTCGGCAAAGGTCACCGCAAGGTCGGTGACGGCCGAGCAGATATAGCCGGTCATAACTCCGCAGACCACCAGCATGGCCCCGCTGCTGACCCGCTGGGATACCGGCAAAATCATGCACAGGGACAGCATGGCTCCGGCGAAAGCCGCCAGAATAAGGGAAATGGAGCCGAGCCGTCCGACAGTCCGGGCGGCGGCTATCATCGTCAGAGCCACCACGAGCTTCGCTCCCGACGAGATGCCCAGAACAAAAGGCCCGGCGATGGGATTGTGGAAGAAGGTCTGGAGCAGATAGCCCGACAGGGCCAGAGCTCCGCCCAGCAGCATGGCGGCCATAGCTCGTGGTATGCGTATTTTCCACATAATGTCTCCCTCCAGTCCGCCGCCGTGGAAAATCCCGTTTACGGCCTCGGCGGCGGTAAGTTCGGAGCTGCCGACCGTAAGCCCGGCTGCAAGGGCGGCGATGGCAAGGACGGCAAGGGCGGCGAACACAACGGTAAATCTCAGTTTTTCGTTTTTCACCGCGCATCACCCAGCCTGAACAGATATTTCAGCTCACCGCCGCCGCCCGAAATTATCTTGCCGAAGTCGCCGATGACCGCGCCAAGACTGAGTGTCTCCTGAAAGAAGTTCTTTTTGGTACACCAGACGTCGCCGTTTTTCACCGCCTTGAAGTCCGCCAGAAGGGAATTTTTTGCGGTGAGGGCCGCGAGACTGTCCACCTCGCCGCTGACTGCGCCGTTATATATGAGAATGTCGGCGTTCCGGGCCTTGGTGTAAAACTCCTCCGGCTCCATGGTAACGGTGGCGACGGCGTTGTCCTCGCCCTTTTCCGACAAAAGGTTCCTGCCGCCGGCCAGCCCGATCATTTTTGATATGTAGTCGCCGGACTTGCGGGTGACGATTTTTCCCGCCCCGCTTATGTAGAAGCAGACAACGGTCTTTTTTTCGCCCTTCGGCTCGGTCAGCCCGTCAAGGTAGGCGGCCTGTTCTTCAAAGAGCTCCTTCGCCCTTTCACTTTCGCCCAGCAACTCCCCGTAGACCTTCACCCATTCGCTTCGGCCAAGGGGATGGCTTTCGTAACTGGAGTTGTCAACAAAAACCGTTATCCCAAGCTCCTCCAGCTTCTCCCGAACCTGGGGAGAGTGGCCTATCATAGTGGACTGTATCGACAGGCCGCAGCCCTCTGACAGGAGCAGCTCGTAGTCCGGCTCACGGTATTTTCCGGCGTAGACCATGTCGCCGCGCTCCATGGCCTCCCGCGCTCCGTCGATGTACCAGCCGTCCGGCTCTAAGGAAGAAAACCGCACCGCGTCACAGCGATCCATGGCGTCGAAAAAGCACATGACGGCCGTGGCGGCCAGATAAATTTTATTCGGCGGCCTTTGAATGACGCGGATGTCTTTGTCAAGACCCTCCGGCGGCTCCGTACCCTCGGGCACGGTCAGGTAACGGCTCCCGTCGGCCACGGAGATAAGTGAGAAGCCACCCTCGTAGCGGTCGATCGTGAAACGCTCGGCATATTTCAGCTCCACCCGCTCCGTCAGTTTCATTCCGGCGAGACTTTCCGCCGCCTCGGGCAGAGCCGGCGGCCCGGCGCCGCAACCGGCCAGCAGCAGCAGGGCGAACAGTATTGAAATCAGTTTATTTTTCATGCTTTCTCCTCAGATAAAAGCCCATGGCCGCCGAAAAGATCAGGAGCGCCAGCGTGCCGGGCAGGATGTAAAGGTAATTTATGCCGCCGCCGCGGACGGTGGACGAGTCGAAGTACAGCGAATACTCTATCATATGTGGCTCGCTCATGGCCACGGTCTCGGCCTTTACGGGGATTTCCTCGTCCAGAGCCGGAACGTCGATAACAAAGCGTGAATTGCCGTCAGTTTGTTCGGGGTAATATTCCCTGCCTTCGACCTCCATGTAATCGTAGTCCGGGCTGCTCCATTCTATTTCGGCGCGCATTTTGCCGTCCTCAACAGTCAGCTCGGCCGGGGACTTCACGGACGCCCGTCCGCTGCCGCCGGAGAGTGACACCTCCACGGTGTAGCTTCCGTCCTTGATCTCGTTCATTTCAATCATCCGTTTCTCCGCCGCGAGGCGGCATAATTATATGCGATACCGCAAGATATGGCGGCTCGGGACGGCTTTCGTAATGACGACAAAAAATGCGCCTTTGCCACAAAAGCAAGGCGCACAAAAAACAGACGAACAGGTGTCCGTTAAGGATTTTTGTACAGTCAATTACTCGTGACTCGGGGCACAACGCCCCATGTACCGGCCCCGGGCAGGTCTCCTGGCTTATACATCGTCGCGAAATAAGGGCCTTCCCGGCCTGGCGGCCAGTGACATATTCCTTAACGCTCCGTAATTACAGTGACGAGTTCGTACAGGATTTGCACCTGTTTCCCTTTTCATCGGGCCCCTTCCGGATATTCCTCCGGACGCCCGACACCCGTGCCATATTCGGTTTTCAGTATCAATATAACATAAAAACAGCTCCTTGTCAAGGGCCGCTTGAAATAAAATCCTTGTTTTTTGCCGCGGTATGTGTTATAATGTTGACAAACATAAGAAAGAGGGTATATGTATGTCAAAGCCGATTACAAGGGACGAGGCCTGGGAGCTGTTCTGCCAGTGGAACAAGGAGCAGTTCCACCGCAGGCACGCCGTCACGGTCGAGGGAGTGATGCGGTATTTCGCCCGTGAGCTGGGCTACGGTGACGAGGAGGATTTTTGGGGTATAGTCGGACTGCTCCACGACTTGGATTTTGAAGCCTTTCCGGAGGAGCACTGCGTAAAGGAGCAGGAGATGCTGCGGGACTTCGGCGCTGACGAACGGCTCATCCACGCCGTCGCCAGCCACGGCTACGGCCTGACCGTGGATATCCGTCCGGAGCATGAGATGGAAAAGGTGCTGTACGCCGTGGACGAGCTCACCGGCCTCATCGGGGCCGTGGCGATAATGAGGCCGTCGAAGAGCGTGTCCGACCTTGAGCTGAAGTCGGTAAAGAAGAAATTCAAAACTCCCAGCTTTGCGGCGGGATGTTCCCGTGATGTGATACAGAAGGGCGCCGAAATGCTGGGCTGGGATCTGGACGACCTTATCAGCCGGACCATTCTCGCCATGCGCAGCTGTGAGGCGGAATATCAGCAGATTTAAGTCAAATAATGCCCCTCCAGAAGCACTTGACTTTTGGAGGGGCATATTATTTTAGCGAATTTTTTACTGAATTAATCGAAAATCAGACTTTTTACGACCCTGACCATATTTTTTCGCAGCATGGCGCCGGTGTTGAGCGCCGCCGTCTGTACCGGCAGGGGAGAAGCGGGCTTTATCGAGGCGTAAAAGTTGAATATATCCGGATTTTGAGCTATGGAGTTATAGCTGAAGTGGACGTCGCCCTTCACGGCTGGATAAGCCTTGTTGAGCTCAAGCTGGCGGGCCAGCTCGGCGGTGCCGTACCATGCGCTGCCGGTCTTGGCGTCCGGTATGCGGTAGTCGGCCATGCCTATGTAAAGATCGACGTTTGTGTCCTTTACGGCTTCGCACCACCAAGGCACAAGAATGGCATAGTCCGCCGGTTCAAAGCCGATATTCCAGTAAATTTGTGGGCAGATGTAGTCCACCCAGCCCTCGCTTATAAATCTCAGGCTGTCACAGTAGATCGAGTTAAGGCTGCCGCCGCCGTTGGTGGCGCTGCCCCGGGCGTTTTCGTTAGCGTTGGCCCATATTCCGCGGGGACTGATGCCGAAAACAGAGCCTCTGGCGTGTACGGCCTCGCTGACCTGCTTCACAAGGGCGTTCACGTTTTCCGTCCTCCACTGGGCCAGGTCGCTTTGTCCCGACGCGGCAAACTGCGCGCTGTCATCGAAGGGGGTGTCGGGATAGAAATAGTCGTCAAAGTGGATTCCGTCCACCTTGTAATTATCCAAAATTTCCACCACGCCGGCGGTTATCAGGTCTCTGACCTCCTGAAGGGCGGGATTGAAAAAGTAGTTCCCGTCCTCGGCCCGCATGAGGTATTCGGGATGGAGCCGCTGAGGACTGTCGGCGGGGAAGAGGTCGAGCTCGCTGCCGCGGAGCTTCGTCACCCGGTACGGATTAAGCCACGCGTGGAGCTGGATTCCGTTGGCGTGGGCCTGCTCGGTCATGTAGGCCAGCGGGTCAAAGGTGAGATAGCCGTTCCCGCCGCCGGTGAGATACCGGCTTTTCGGAAAGATTGCGGAATTGTACAGGGCGTCGGCGCAGGGCCTGACCTGAAAATATATTACGTTCATGCCAGTGGCCACACAGTTGGCGATGATGCTGTCAGCCTCCTGACGCAGCTGTTCATCGCTGAGACCGGGAGCCGAGGGATAGTCGATGTTGCTTACCGAAGCAACCCACACGCCCCTGACCGGCGGCTCCCCGGCAACCGCCGCCGCGCTGAAGGGAATGAGCATCACGGACAGCAGGAGAATAAAAATTTTTTTCACATTCAGCACCTCTTTTATTCCTCTATTTTATCAGAAACGGACGCCAAATGCAATACCTTTTGTTGAATTTTTTCAGACTGCGGGCAGCGGAAGCGTCAGGGATCAGTCGCTGACGGAGACAATCGCCATCACCACGGTGCCGAATATGCAGCCTGCCATAAACCAGAAAAACGCCACGGCTCAACCCTCCTCGGAGCTTTGTTTGTGTTATTGTTGCCCGGAAAAACGCTGCTTATACATACATATTATTCTTTGCCGGTCAGGTTTGGAATTAATTTTCAGGAATTTCTTAAACTGGTGAAAGAAATATGTTGAAATTTTATAAATTATGTGTTAAAATAGGTTTTGGAAAAAAGCAAAGGGGCTGATACAAATGAAAGTTATGAAGAAAATAATCATTCTTATTATAGTCGCCGCGCTTCTTGCTGCGGCCGCCGCGGCTTCACTGTTCCTCACGGAATATCTTGACACCACCAGCAGCGACGGCGAGACAGTTACCGTGGTCATACCTGAGGGCGCCGCCGGTAAAGCCATGGCCGGCATACTCAAGGACAACGGACTTATCCGCTTTAAGACAGCCTTCATCCTCCGTCTGAGGAACAGCGACTACGCCGGACGGCTCAGGAGCGGCACCTTTGTTCTGCACAAGGGAATGTGCATAGACGATATTATCGAAAGCCTTGCCACGGGCGGCGAGCAGCGGCCCACCGCCACGCTGACCGTGCCGGAGGGCTTCAGTGTGGAGCAGATCGCTGCGAGGCTGGAGGAAATGGGGCTGTTTACGGCTCAGGAGTTCCTCGATGAGGTGAACAACGGCAGCTTTGACTATGAGGTGCTGTCCTCAATACCTGACGACGAAAACATAAAGTACAGGCTCCAGGGCTTTCTTTTCCCCGACACCTACGAGATATACGCCGACGCCACGCCTCATGAGGTCATCGACACCATGCTCGGCGAGTTTGTCCGCCGGTATGAGGGCATGGAAAACAACAGCGGCCACAGCCTGTTCGAAACGGTGACCATCGCTTCCCTTGTGGAGCGGGAGGCCAAGGTGGACAGTGAGCGGCCGACAATAGCCGGCGTGATAGAAAACCGCCTGGCCATTGATATGCGGCTCCAGGTGGACGCGGCGGTTATCTACGCCATCAGCGACGGAATGTATGACGTTGACCGGGTTCTGTATAAGGATCTTGAGGTTGACTCGCCATACAATATTTATAAAAATTACGGCCTTCCCGTTGGCCCCATATGCAATCCCGGAGAAAAATCTCTCGAGGCTGCCATGAATCCCGAAGCTCATGAATATTTATTTTACCATACAGACGAAGCAAAGCAGGACGGAAGCCATATTTTCACGTCCAGCTTCAGTCAGCACACGGCAACAATGAATTAAACCGTCAGGAGGATGTACAATGATGAAAAATAAAACACCTGTCATCTCCGTCGATGTCAACGGCAAGGGCGCCGCTCTTGGGGATTTTTACGGAATATTTTTCGAGGATCTCAACCATGCCGCCGACGGAGGGCTTTACGCGCAGATGATACAGAACCCGTCCTTTGAGTTCGGGAAAATGGACAATCCCAATTATGACAATTCCACCGCATGGACCGCCCTTGGCGGAGCGGACGTCCGCTTCAAAAAAATAGGCGGACTGTTTGAGAAGAACCCCTGGTATGCCGAGCTTGCCGGCGAAGCCGGCTGCGGACTGGCAAATTCCGGCTACAAGGGAATGTATTTTGAAAAGGATAAGGAATACAGGCTCTCGTTTTTCGCAAAGGGAGCCATTAAGGTCGCCGTCACCCTCGGGGACGCCGAAGGCGGCGAGCTCGGCCGCGGGGAGCTTCAGCTCACCGACGAGTGGGCCAGATACGAGGTAGTGCTCAAGTCCGCCGAAACCTCCGCCGAGGGACGGCTTTGCTTCCGTCTGCTTGAGGACGGCCGCATAGCCCTTGACGCAATGATAATGCTGCCGGTCGAGTCGGACGGCATATTCCGCCCCGACCTTCTGGAGGCGCTGAAGGAGCTGACCCCGCGGTTTATGCGTTTCCCCGGAGGCTGCCTTGTGCATGACGGGGACCTCGACCCCGAAAGCCGTACTTCGTGCTACTGCTGGAAGAACACCCTCGGCGCTCCCGAGGCCAGAGGCACCCGACGGAACAACTGGGGCTACAATCAGACCCTCGGTCTGGGATATTACGAGTATTTCCTGCTTTGTGAAAAGCTGGGATGCGAGCCCCTGCCCGTGCTGCCGGCGGGCTGGAACCCCCATCGCAGGGCGGCCTGTCCCGAGTATGACATGGACACGTGGATAAACGACGCCCTTGATCTGGTTGAGTTCGCCAACGGCGATACCGGCACGGTGTGGGGCAAGGTTCGCGCAGAGCTGGGCCATCCCAGGCCCTTCGGCCTGAAATACATGGCCATAGGCAACGAGGAGGTGGGGGAGGAGTTCCCGCCGAGGTATGAGCTCATCGCCAAGGCCGTGAGGGAAAAATATCCCAAAATAAAGCTTATTCACAGCGCCGGCCCGTTCCCGGCCGGCAGTGAATATAAGCGGGGCTGGACGGCGGCCCGCAAGGCCGGAGCGGATCTCATTGACGAGCATTACTACACATCTCCCCAGTGGATGCTGGCAAATGTTGACCGGTACGCCGGATTTTCGTCCCGCAGGCCCAAGGTGTTCCTGGGCGAATACGCCTCCTGGGGCAGCACCATGTTCAACGCCCTGTCCGAGGCGGCCTATATGACCGGTCTTGAAAACGCCGCTCACGCCGTGTCAATGACCTGTTACGCCCCGCTGTTCTGTAATGTGGACTATAAAAACTGGACCCCCGACCTGATCTATTTCGACAGCCGCAGAGTATGCCGGAGCCTGAGCTACTATGTCCAAAAGCTGTTCGCCAACAACCAGCCCGACAGCCTATTGCCTGTGACCGCCGAGGGAGTGGGTGTTTCCGCTCCGGTTGTCATGCCGATCCTCGGCAAGCTTGAAATAGGCAGCTGCGGAGCCGAGGGCTATATCAAAGACGCCCGGGTGATAAATCTTGACAACGGCGACACCGTGTCCTTCGGGGAGATGGAGCTCAAAGCCGACACAAGGCGCGTGCTGAGCGAGATAAACCTGCCGGACTGCGAGTTCCGCTTCAGGTTCATTAAGACGGGTGGCGAGTGGAACAGAGGCATACAGGTGAATTTTGGCATGAAGGACGAAAAGAACCGTGTGTGCTGGGACATCGGCGGCTGGCAAAATCAGGACTGCATGATCACCTCCACGGTGGACGGCCGGGGCACCTGTCTGGATCAGGTTCTCTTCACTCTTGAGGGCGGGAGGGAATATGATTTATGCCTGAGGGTACAGGGCCGCAGGATAACAACTCTTGTGAACGGCGCCATCGTAAACCGCTGCGAGGATAAAATTCCCGAAATACGTGACCTTTACTATACCGCCGGTAAGATAAAGGACACAGGCGAGGTGGTGTTTAAGGCCGTGAACCTCAACCCCAAACGGTTCCGGGCCCGGCTTGAGCTTGGCGGCGGAGCGTGGAAGGGTAAGATGTGGATCCTTTCGGGCAAGCTTGAGGACGAAAACACCTTTGAAAATGAGATAACTCCGGTGGAGAAGGATTTTTCCGCCGCCAGAGGAGGGCTGACTGTTGATTTCCCCGCTCAGTCCGTGACGGTGATAAGAGTTAACAATAAATAAAATAGGCTTGTGACACCAAAATAAAAAGAGAAAAATTCGCTCTAACGGGCGGATTTTTCTCTTTCGCTTTACGGCCAGTTTAAAGCTGTTATTCCTCGTCTATTGTGACGGATTTTATAACGATGGGCGTTACGGGCACATCCTCGAAAGCTCCGGGAATGACGGTTTCGGTCTCGGCGGCGGCGATGCTGTCCACCACGGCCAGGCTTTCCTCGTCGGTCACTTTGCCGAAGGCCGCATACAGTCCGTCCAAATGGGGAGCGTCGGCGTGCATGATAAAGAATTGTGAAGATGCGCTGTCCGGATCGTTTGTGCGGGCCATGGACATTACGCCCCGAGTGTGGAGCAGCTCGTTGGTGAAGCCGTTTTCGGTGAACTCGCCCACGATACTGTCGGCTTCCTTCGCGTTAAGATCAGCGTCATATCCGCCGCCCTGTATCATAAAGCCGCTCATCACACGGTGGAAGATCGTGCCCTCGTAAAAGCCCTCGTCGGCCAGCTTAACGAAGTTTTCCACCGTCCTGGGGGCCAGATCGGGATAAAGCTCGAAGTTGATAGTCTCGCCGGTTTCGAGCGTTATAGTTCCGTTTATGGTGTTAGCGGTCAGTTCCTCAAGGGAAGCGCCGTCGGCCTCGGTTCCTGTGTCCGCGTTGTTCTCGGTAGTTTCGGCCTCGCCGGGCTTTTCCTCATTGCCGGTCACATCGACCTTTACGCATCCGACCAGCATCATAGCCAGCGCAAGCAGCACGGCGGCGGTTTTGATAAGCTTTTTCAATATAAACATTCCTTTCGTATTTTTTACCATTATACACCTCGCATTGGAAAATGTCAATCGCCTTAAAATTAATTTGACAAAAAATATATAGAGTGATATAATATAATTAACGCAAATATGAAAGGGGAATACATAATGAAAAGGTTATATAAATCTTCCACCGATAAAAAAATCTGCGGCGTCTGCGGAGGCCTCGCGGAATATTTTGGGATAGACCCCACCATAGTTAGGCTTATATGGGCGATTTTGGTGGTGTTTTTCGGCACGGGAGTTTTGATCTACATAATAGCCGCCCTTGTTTTGCCCGATCGGCCGAAGGATGAGCCGGGTAATGTGTACGACGCGCAGATCGTTGATGAGCCCGACAAATGATCTGTGATTTGGCCGTGTGCGGCGGCCGTTGAAAAAATCGCGCGGAACGGATGAGCTTGCGATGCCCCGGTTCGCGCGGCTTTTTTATGCCGGTTTTTTTGCGCCTCATCGGTCATTACATACCTTTTACACGATAACTCTTGCCTTAAAAAACAAAATATGCTATATTACCGTTGAAAGGAGTGAATGTCATGAAGGTCAGGCTTGAACCCGCAGATCTGCCGGAGCCCGAGGTCATAGTCCGGGGCCGTCCGGACAGCGGACAGGTGAGGAATATCATGGGATTGCTCAACAGCTCGCAAAGTCCTCAAAAAATGTTCTTCCTGAAAAACGGCAGAGAATACCTCTTTGATTTGAAAGAGGCAGCCTGCTTCGAGACGGACGGAGGAAAAATCACCGCACGGATCGGCGGCGAGTGCTACGAAGCCAGAGGGAGGCTTTACGAGCTGGAGACCACGCTGTCGGCAAAGGGATTTGTCAGAATAAGCAAGGGAGTTATAGTCAATGTAGAGCACATTTCCTCGGTTGAGGCGGAATTTTCCGGAAACTACACCGCAAATATGAAAGATGGGCGGCGGCTGGTAATTTCCCGCAAATACGTCAGAGCGTTCAGAAAATATATTATGGAGGTTTATTGATATGCTGAGAAAGATTTTTTCCCACATAGGCGTGGGATTGGCAGTCGGCTATCCTGTGACTACGGCCTGCATGTGGATATTTGGAGCATGGCAGGCCACGGGACTGTCGGTGATGAGGATGTACACCGTGTGGCTGGCGGCCTCGGTGGTTTACAGTCTTATATCCTTGATTTACGACACGGAGCTGCCTTTGGCTCTGTCCATTGGAATACATCTTGCGGGCTGTATCGCGACGACCTTTGTTGCGAGCTGGGCCGCGGGACTGTTCAAGGTTTTTGAGCCCTGGCCCTTCTGGTTTGTTTATGTTTTGCCGGCCTTTTTTGTGATGTATCTCATTATCGGCGGAGTAATTTATCTCGACGGAAAGCACAAAGCCAGGAAGATCAACAAAAAAATAGGATAAAAATAAATCCGCCTTTTTACAAAAAAGGCGGATTTCAATACATAAAATTAATGATAATGCCGCAGCACACAGCGGTTCTTCCCGAAATTTTTCGCCTCGTACAGAGCCTTGTCCGTCTGGCGGAACAGCTCGTCAAAATCCACCGCCCGCCGACGGTTAACGGTGACCGCGCCGATGCTGCAAAATACCGGCATACCGGCATCCTCCGCCGGAGCCTCTTTCAGGGCGGCGCTGATGGATTCGCACTTGGCGGTAATATCGACGTCCTCGCTGTGTCCCTTGGTGAAGGCAATGAACTCGTCGCCGCCGAAACGGGCCACAATATCCGTTGAACGAAAGACCCTCTGTAGAACCTCCCCCACGTGACACAGAGTTCTGTCGCCGGTATAGTGGCCATAGGTGTCGTTTATTTTCTTGAAGTCGTCCACATCCAGCATGATAAGGGCGCAGCTTACCGACGGACTGTTCATTTCAAGGTACTGAATGATCAGTTCCTGGCCGTTCTGCTTGTTGTACAGGCCGGGAACGAGTGTGTCACGGGTGCTGAGGTGTTCGTATTTGGCGCAGTTTTCATAGTCCCGTGAGCGGAGCATAATGACGCAGTAATACACCACCGCCGCGATAACAAAGGCGTATACGGCGCAGAACACGTCGAGCTGTCCCACGGCGGGCTCCTTGAAAAGCACAAGCCCGATGATATAGACGGCCTCGAAGGCTCCGACCACGCCGAAGGTCAGTCCCATTGGCATGATAAAGTTCACCGGCAGAGCCACGCACAGGAGGGGCATAAAGCAGCTTTGGGCCGCGGCGCCGCTGAAAACGTCTATCAGTATCACAAAAATGAAGATCACCGACCAAAAGGCGAGGCACAGCGTCATTACCGCGTTCCGGCTGCCGCCGCCCCCGTGGCAGTAGAGCAAAATCGTCAGGCACAGCAGGGCCGACGCGGGTAGAAAGGCAAGGTGGAACACGGTCATTTGCCAACCGCTTATGATGAGATTTGCCGTTATCATTGTCAGAGGCAGCATAACTACCTCGATAATACTCAGGAGCTTAAGGGTTTGAAGATTTTTCAGAGTTATTTCGCTCTCCGCGTTTCTGAAATACCGCTTTCTCCGTTCGTAGTTGTTTTTAAAGAAGCAATTCAGCACATTTCATTACCTCCTTTAATCCGAAATGACTGAAAAGCGGTGGTGTACTATTACACCACTAATGCATATTATGCCGGAAGTATGCCAAAGGATAAATTAGTACTTGAATTTTTATTCCGATTGTGTTAATATTTACATGATAACAAATTTAAGGAGTGATACGAAATGCATAAGAGACGGGTGCTTACACTGCTGCTCTGCCTACTGCTGACAGCGGTACTTGTCATGGCGGCCGGCTGCGGCAAGGATAATAAGACCGACGCCGAAGGCTCGTCCGGCGGCGAGACCGTGGTGATGGGCGAGGGTGAAAAGGTATTCGACCTGACGGTCAGCGACCTGGACGGCAGCGAGTCAAGGTTCGAGATACACACCGACAAGACCACCGTGGGCGAGGCCCTGATGGATCTGGAGCTCATTGACGGAGAGGCGGGCGTTTACGGCCTTTATGTCAAGACGGTCAACGGTATAACCGCCGACTATGACAAGGACGGCAGCTATTGGGCCTTTTACGTAAACGGCGAGTATTCCTCGGCCGGCGTGGACATGACCGATATTGTCGAGGGCGACAGCTATGCCCTTAAGGTAGAAAAGGCATGAAGCCCAGCATAAAAGAGGTAGTCGTATTCGGTATGCTGGGGGCGGTGATGTATGCCTCCAAGCTGATAATGGAGGTTTTGCCGAACGTTCACCTCCTTGGCTGCTTTACGGTGGCCCTCACTTTGGTGTACCGGAAAAAGGCACTGTACCCCATTTATGTTTTTGTGCTGATAACGGGGTTGTTTTCCGGCTTCGCCGCCTGGTGGGTGCCTTATCTCTATATCTGGCTCCCTCTCTGGGGTGGGACTATGCTTCTGCCCCGGAGCCTTTCGCCGAAGATAAAACCTCTGTGCTGCATGGCTCTTTCCGCCGCCCACGGCTTTTTGTACGGAACACTGTACGCTCCGGTTCAGGCTCTGCTTTTCGGCCTGAGCTTCAAGGGGACGCTGGCGTGGATTGCGGCGGGGCTGCCCTTCGACTTTGTGCACGGGGTCAGCAATTTCTTCTGCGGCCTTCTGATATGCCCTCTGGCCGCCCTGCTTTGCCGTGCCGAGGGAAGGTCCTTCAACTGAGGAGGTAGATAACATTGAAGATCACTGATATAATTCTTGACGTGGACGGCACCCTCTGGGACACCACGGATATATGCGCCCGGGCGTGGAACGCCGCCATAAGGGACAACTCGGATGTTGAGCCGGGCCTTACGGCGGAGCTGCTCAAGGGCCTGTTCGGCAAGCCCATGAACGTGATTTTTGCCGCCCTTTTCCCCGGATTGACCCCCGAGGCGCGGGACGCTCTGGCGGTGAAGTGCTGCGAATACGAAAGCCGCTTCCTCGACGCGGAAAAGGTGCCCCTCTTTGACGGAGTGGAGGAGACCCTCCGCCGCTTGTCGCGCAGGCTGCCCCTGTACATTGTCAGCAACTGTCAAAAGGGGTATATAGAGGCCTTTCTCGCCAACAGCGGCCTTGGGGAGTGCGTGACCGATTTCCTCTGCTACGGCGACACTCTGGCCCCGAAGGGCGAGACAATGAGGCTCCTCATTGAAAGGCGCGGCATGGAGGCCCCCGTGTATGTCGGCGACACTCAGGGCGACGCCGACGCCAGCCTTCTGGCGGGGGTTCCCTTTGTGTACGCGGCCTACGGCTTCGGCCAAGTGAGCGAATACTGGAAAAAAATCGAAAGCTTCGGCGAGCTGGAGCGGCTGGTGTGAAAAATATTTTGGCAATTTTTGAGCAATATTATTGACTTAAAAAACCAAATATGATATACTATCCTTAAATCAAGCGATAAAAAAGCCGCCCATGGCGGACGGCGTTATTTGACCTCACAGTTTTTTATCGCAAAGTCAAGCAGAATGTTTATCAGCTCGTTTCGGGAGCGGTTGGTGTCATTTGACAGGGCGTCGAGGCTTTGAACCGTTTCGTCCTTGAGCCGGACGGAAAAGGTTTTGTAACCGTCCTCTCCTCGCAGTGATTTTTTATTTATTACCAGTTTGTTCTCCATATATTTCACCTCAGTTAAAATTATATATTGACAAACAGGTTTATTATATGTTATAATTAATAACATAAACATGATAGACAATCAAAAAGGCCGCCCATGGCGGACGGCGCTGTTTTACTTCACAGTTTATCTGCGCTAATCGGTATCGTTGTCTTTTGCCCCGCCGTTCCCTTTTAAATGGTCGAGGGCAAACTCACAGCACTGTACGACAAGCTGATTAAATGAAATGTCTTCTTCAAAGGCGATTTTGCTCATTTTTTCATAAAGATCGTCAGGCATTCTGATCGTTCTGTTGGAGCTTTTCTGCTTTTTTATAATAAAATCCATTGTGACCCCGCCTTTCGTTGAGATTATTATATCACAAAATAACAGTCAGTTATATATGCGAATTAATATTCATAAATATATTTAATTTTTGCTTGCATTTTATGGCCGTTCGTGCTATAATAAATGTATAATTATTGTTAAGGAGGAAAAACAAATGAGCAAAATCAAAAAATGTCTCGCCGTGCTCGTGTGCGCGGCAATGGTTCTGGCAGTAATGCCGGGCGTGGCTTTGGCGGAGGAAGGAGTGACCGCCGACGGACTGGAGTATGAAGTGTATGACAACCATGTGAAGATTACCGGATATTCGGGTGACATCACTAAAGTAAATATTCCAGTTGAGATAGAAGGTAAACCAATTACGGTCATTGATGACATGGCTTTTTATCATTGCCAAAACCTCACAGAAGTGACAATCCCAAGCAGTGTTATTGAAATTGGGGATAAAGCGTTTGGTAATTGCCTACAACTTACAGACATAAATGTCGAAAATAATAATACTTCCTATGCGAGTCAGAATGGAATTTTATTTAATAAATCAATGACAAAAATAATTCAATATCCTTCTGGTAAAATGCAGGAATCTTATAACATTAGCCCAAACGTTACGGCCATTGAAGAAGAGGCCTTTTATGGTTGTGACTATCTTATCAGTGTTACGATTCCGGATAGTGTTATTAAAATTGGCAATGAAGCATTTGCTGACTGTGACAGTTTGATCGAAATAAATGTTGCAAATAACAATCCTTCGTACACAAGTCAAGACGGTGTTTTATTTAATAAATTAATGACTGTATTAGTCCAATATCCCGGCGGTAATGAAAGGGAATCATATAACATCAGTCCCAGCGTTACCGACATCAGAAAAGGTGCTTTTCTAGGATGTAACGCCCAAAGCATAACAATACCCAACAGCGTAGTTAATATTGAAGATTTTGCATTCCTTAACTGCCGTCAACTTAAAAGCATTATAATACCTGATGGCGTCATAAACATTAATATCCAAGCGTTTTCCTTCTGTACCAACCTCACTGATGTATATTACGCCGGGAGCGAAGATGATTGGACGAATATTGATATTTACCCCGGCAACGCCATACTTTTGAACGCCAATATTCATTTCAACAGCACAGGCCCGTCCCCGGAAATAAAAGTCACGGTCAACGGCGCGCCCATAGACTTTGATGTGCCGCCCATGGCAATAGACGGAACAACAATGCTTCCGGTGCGTTACGCCCTCGAGCCTTTGGGCGCGGAGTTCGTGTGGGACGGCGAAGCTCGAACCGTCACAATCACCGCGAAGGGCAAGACCATAGTCCTCACCATCGGCAGCGCAACGGCTCTCGTGGACGGAGTTGAAAAGACCATGGCCCAGCCCGCCATGGCCAATGACGGACGGACGCTTATCCCCATCCGCTTTGTTTCGGAGGAGCTCGGCTACGACGTTCAGTGGGACAGCGAAACCAACACGGTAATAATAAACGGCTGAATATATGCGCCCCGGAGAGCCGCCCGCTTTCCGGGGCGCTTTAAATCTAAAAAAATCTGACAAAAAACACTGTCAGATTTTTTTATTATACGGCAAAAATAACACTTGCATTACATGGGCGTTTCATGTATACTATTGCTATAATGGGTTAAAATGGTTTTTTAATTCGTAAGGAGGTAAATACATGGACACAATGGAAAAGCTTAAGCTCCTCCGTGAAGCCAAGGCCAAGGCGGCCCAGGGCGGCGGAGAGAGCGGGCAGAGGAAGTCCGGCGGCCTCACCGCAAGGGAGCGGGCCGAGGCGCTGCTTGACGGCGGCAGCTTCGTGGAGCTTGGGGCTCTGGTCTCCGCCCGGAACGGTTACACCGCCGCCGACGGAGTTGTCACGGGCTACGGCACCGTGGACGGACGGCTGGTTTACGTCTATTCTCAGGATCCCACCGTTATGGGCGGGGCGATCGGAGAAATGAACGTGGACAAGATATGCAAGATATACGCCATGGCCGCCAGGATGGGCGCCCCCGTTGTGGGAATTTTGGATTCCTGCGGCGCGAGGATAGGTGAGGGCGTGGCCGCTCAGGCCGCCGCCGGCAAGCTCTTTGCCGCCGTCGCCAATATCAGCGGCGTTGTCCCCAATATCAGCCTTGTGCTTGGCAACTGTGCGGGCGGCGCGGCTCTTGCCGCCGAAATGAGCGACTTCGTGATAATAAATGAAAAGACCGGCCGTCTTTTCGTCAACGGCCCCTCGGTAATCGAGGCTTCCACCGGCAAAAAGGCCGCCGTGGACGGCAAGGGGAATTTCGCCGTCAGCGGCAACGCCCATTTTGCCGCCGCAAGCGATGAGCTCTGCATCGAGACCGCAAGGCTGCTGCTGAGCTACCTTCCCTCAAACAATCTGTCCGACCCGGCCGTGCTGGACTGCGCCGACGACCTTAACCGCACAAGCGCCGCGCTGGAGAGCATAAGCGGCGATTACGATATGCGCGCGGTAATAGCCGAGGTCGTGGACGACGGAGCTTTCCTTGAGGTTCAGTCCGCCTACGCCAAGAGCGCCGTGGCCGGCTTCGCCCGTATCAACGGCGCCGCCGTGGGTATCGCCGCCAATCAGCCCTCGGTCGGGGGCGGCGTTCTCACCGGTCAGGCCGCCGAAAAGCTGGCCCGCTTCGTGCGGTTCTGTGACTGCTTCAATATCCCTGTGGTGACCTTTACCGACGTTGACGGCTTTGCCGTTGCTGCCTCCGAGGAGGAGTGGGGCCTTGCCAGAAAGGGCGCCCGACTGCTCTATGCCTTTGCCGAGGCCACCGTTCCCAAGGTAAACATCATCGTTGGCAAGGCCTGCGGCAGCAGCTACAGCGCCATGAACTCCAAGGAGCTTGGAGCCGACGTCGTTCTCGCCTGGCCCCAGGCGGAGATAGCGCCCCTTCCTTCCAAAACCGGAGTGCAGCTTCTCTATGAGGATAAGCTCCATCAGGGCAAAAAGAGGGAGGAGCTTGAAAAGGCCTATAAGGAGGCCGACGCTTCGCCCCTGATGGCCGCCGCCATGGGCGTCATCGACGACGTTATCGAACCCGCCGAGACCCGCCCCCGTCTGGCCGCCGCTCTTGAAATGCTTGCCGGCAAGCGCGTCAGCGGCGTGCCCCGCAAGCATGACAATATGCCCCTGTAAGAGGTGAACGCTATGGGAAGATATGTAGATTTCGTACCCGCCGAGCTTATCGGCGAGGGTCTGGCTTACACCGTAATGGGCTTGTGCATAGTGTTCCTGATACTGATAATCATAATGTTCGTTATCAAGGCCATGGCTCTGTTCTCGGCGGAAAAGCCGGCCGGGGAAGCCGCCGCGGTGACCACTGCGGAGACCACTCCCGAGCCGGAGCCTGAGGAGGACAGTCTTGAGCTGATCGCGGTGATAACCGCCGCCGTGGCCGCCGCCATGGGCACAAGCGCCTCGTCCGTACAGATACGTTCTTATAAAAAGCTGGACGGCGGAGCCTGGAACAGGGCCGGCCGCCGGGAAGTTCTTGACAACAGATTTTAAGGAGGATTTAAGTCATGAGAAAATTCATTGTAAATGTTAACGGTAATTCCTATGAAGTCGAGGTCGAGGAGGTAGAGGCGGGCGCCTCCGCTCCCGTCACCGCCCCCAAGGCCGCCCCTGCGGCCGCTCCAAAGAAGGCCGCCGCCCCTGTGGGCAACGGTACTCCCGTCAAGGCCCCCATGCCCGGCAACGTGCTTGACATCAAGGTCGCCAACGGCGCGACGGTCAAGGCCGGCGACACTCTCGTGATACTCGAGGCCATGAAGATGGAGAACGAGATCAAGGCTCCTCAGGCCGGAGTTGTGACCGTAGTGGCCGCCAAGGGCTCCACGGTCAACACCGGCGATGTTCTTGTCACTATTGCCTAAGCTCGATGCAAGAACATATTAAAGGAGTTGAATTAAGTTGCTGAATAATTTGCTGGAAGGTTTCGGAGCCTTCTTTGCCAAGACCGGCGTGGCCGAGATCTTCGGGGGATTTTTTGCCGAGAACGGCTATAAGACCCTGATAATGCTGGCCATAGCCTGTGTGCTCCTTTACCTTGCCATTGTGAAGAAATACGAGCCTCTGCTGCTGCTGCCCATAGCCTTCGGTATGCTGCTGGCAAATCTGCCCCTTGGGGAGGTAATGCATCCGGAGTACTTCATTGATCCGGCCTACCTCATTGACGGTCACGATCTGGATATGAACCTGATCTTCCACAAGGGCGGCCTGCTCGATCTGCTGTATCTGGGCGTCAAGCTGGGTATTTATCCGCCCCTTATCTTCCTGGGCATCGGATGTATGACGGACTTCGGCCCCCTGATCTCCAACCCCAGGAGCATACTTTTGGGCGCGGCGGCTCAGCTGGGCGTGTTCATAACCTTTATCGGCGCCATTTTGCTGGGCGTGTTCGGCATCGGCGGCTTTGGAGCCGACGGCACCGCCGAAACCATATTTAAAGAGGCGGCCTCTATCGGCATCATTGGCGGCGCCGACGGCCCCACGGCCATTTACGTCACCAAGACCCTCGCTCCGGGGCTGCTGAGCGCCATCGCCATCGCCGCTTATTCCTATATGGCCCTCATCCCCGTTATCCAGCCTCCCATCATGAAGGCTCTCACCACAAAGCAGGAGCGCCAGATAGTTATGGAGCAGCTCCGCCCCGTGACGCAAAAGGAGAAGATACTTTTCCCCATCATCGTTACTCTCGTGGTAGTGCTCATCGTTCCCGACGCGGCTCCGCTGGTGGGTATGCTCATGCTTGGCAACCTTATCAAGGAAAGCGGCGTGGCTGACCGTCTGTGCAAAACCGCCCAGAACGAGCTGATGAACATAGTTACCATCTTCCTGGGCGTCACCGTGGGCGCAACCGCCAAGGCCGAGACCTTCCTGACCGCAAAGACCATACTCATCATCGTTCTAGGTCTTGTGGCCTTCAGTGTCAGCACCGCCGGAGGACTGATCTTCGGCAAGATAATGTGCAAGGTCACCGGCGGCAAGGTAAATCCCCTCATCGGCAGCGCCGGCGTCAGCGCCGTTCCCATGGCGGCCCGTATGTCTCAGAAGGTGGGACAGGAGGAAAATCCCGCCAACTTCCTGCTCATGCACGCCATGGGCCCCAACGTTGCCGGAGTTATCGGCAGCGCCGTGGCCGCCGGTGTATTCCTGGCCCTGTTTGCGTAAAGCGGCCACGCACAACCTTTAAAGGAGGAAATAATTATGGCTAAACCTGTTAAGATAACGGAAACAATACTTCGTGACGCCCATCAGTCCCTGATCGCCACCCGTATGACAACGGAGGAAATACTCGGCGCGGTGGAAATGCTGGACAACGTGGGCTACAACGCGCTGGAGGCCTGGGGCGGAGCCACTTTTGACAGCTGCCTCCGGTTCCTGAACGAGGATCCCTGGGAGAGACTGAGGAAGATCAAGGCCAAGGCCAAAAAGACCCCGCTGCAAATGCTGTTCCGGGGCCAGAACATCCTCGGCTACCGCCATTACGCCGACGACGTGGTGGAGTATTTCGTGCAGAAGTCCATCGCCAACGGCATTGATATAATCAGAATTTTTGACGCCCTCAACGACGTCCGCAACCTAAAGACCGCCATCAACGCCACAATTAAGGAAAAGGGCCATGTTCAGGCGGCCATATCCTACACCATCAGTCCCGTACACAACAACGAGTCCTTTGTGAAGCTGGCCAAACAGCTTGAGGAGATGGGTGCCAACTCCATCTGCATCAAGGATATGGCCGGTCTGCTGACTCCGTATAACGCCTACGACCTTGTCACCGAAATGAAGAAGGCCGTAAAGATACCCATCGAGCTCCACACCCATTACACCAGCGGCGTGGCTTCAATGACCTATCTCAAGGCCATCGAGGCCGGCGTGGACATTGTGGACTGCGCCCTGTCGCCCCTTGCCATGGGTACATCACAGCCTCCCACGGAGTCCCTTGTGGCCACCCTCAAGGATACGGATTACGACACGGGCTATGACCTTAACCTTCTCAGCGATCTGGCCGACTACTTCCGTCCCCTCCGCGAAAAGTATATTAAGGAAGGACTTCTCAATCCCAAGTCCCTGGCCGTGGACGTGAACACTCTGAAATATCAGGTGCCCGGCGGAATGCTCAGCAACCTCCTTTCCCAGCTCAAGCAGCTTGGGGCCGAGGATAAGTTCCAGGAGGTGCTCAAGGAGGTTCCCCGCGTCCGCGAGGATGCCGGTTATCCCCCTCTGGTAACTCCCACAAGCCAGATAGTTGGCTCTCAGGCGGTGTTCAACGTGGTTCTCGGCGAGCGTTATAAGAACGTGACCAAGGAATTCCGCGGCCTTGTAAAAGGCGAGTACGGCAAAACCCCCGTACCCATCAGGCCCGAGTTTGTGAAGCAGATCATCGGCGACGAAAAGCAGATAACCGGCCGTCCCGCCGACAGTATCCCCAAGGAGCTCAACAAGTTCCGCAGCGAGATAAAGGAATATATCGAGCAGGACGAGGATGTGCTCAGCTATGCCCTCTTCGGTCAGGTGGCCACCAAGTTCTTCCGGTTCCGTCAGGCGGGGAAGTATAAGGTTGACGCCGAGCTGGCGGATAAGACGGACAAGGTTCATCCCATATGATCGGGCCATAGCGTGGTTTGATCGGTTATAAGCGCGGTACCGCACAAAACCGTTTTAAGGCTTTGTGCGGTACCGTTTTAATGAAAAGCTACCGTTTTTATTTGCTTTGCGTAAAAAAATTCAAAAAAATTTCACAAAAAATATTGACATCACCGTAAAAATATTGTATGATATATTCAATAAGGTATGTGTCGTTCCCTGCGGGCGATAGCGGGGACGGCATGATTGCCGAAGCCCACCGGTATTTTTGATAAAGTGACGGACAGCTGTGGGCGTATCAAAAGACACTGAAACGGGAGGAAAAGACATGAAGACCAACTCACGAAGTTGCAGACTTCTTGCGGTCGTTATCAGCTTGTGTATGCTGTTCACCAGCATGGGCCAGCTGGCTTTTGCCGCGGACGAAACCGGTCCGGCGGAAGCGGCCGTTCAGAATGAAACACAACTTGACCCCGAAATTAATTGGGGGGGGGTACTAATACCCTGAATGAGGACGCCGCAGGCGCCGGGACAGGCGCGGACGGCGAAACAGAGCCGGCGGAAGAAACGTCGGATCAGCTTGATAACGCTGACGGTACGCTCGCAGAGGATGCGGGCGATTTTGGCGTGGAGCTGATGTCAATAGGGGATGGAGCCACACATGGGTCGGCATCGCCAACGACCATGAAGGAGTATCTTCTTGCCCACACGGGTACCTATGTTACCGAGAAGAATTATGTAAACGGTGACAACACCTATGAGGGTAACCTTTGGACAATAGAGATTACTGAAGACAGTTCCAACACCGACTACGGTGTCAACATTAAGCTGCTCTATGACGGCGTTGATACCGGTGCGGTCGTTACCAATTTTGGTAATGCGAACGCCACAACCGGCGCACCTGTCAGCTTTACCTTTGAGCTTAACAATGAGGATGGCACGTCCAAGTGGACTACAGGTAAGGACAACACCGCAAAAGCCACCCTTGTATTTGGATGGAACGCCGCCGGTTGGATCTCATTCCCTAATAACGGCTTAAGTTTTTGGTGGGACAGAGACAGTGACGGCGCAAAGGAGCAATATAAGTTCTCCAGTCAGGTTCGTATGTACAACCAGACCAAGACACGGGAGTTCTTTAAAGGGCTTGCCGATACCTACACCATAAACGACAATTCCGGCTGGAAGATAACCGTTGACGAGAACGGTGATCTTAAGATGACCGATGGCGATGAAATTGACGATATCTTTGTGGATTATGTCAACTTCGGCAACGCGGTCAATACATATGAGAATGTTACCTCTATTGTATTTTCCAGTGCGAATTGGTATAACGCCAACGGCGGTACAAATAATTATAATGGTTTGACCGTAACTTGGGGAGCAAAATTTGGCGTGAACGCAAACGGTACGACCGATACCGGGTCGCGTGCCGACGGTTTTGTGCGTAACGCCTTTATGCCCAACGGAACCATGTATAATACGGATAAAACCATACTGAAATATTTCAGAAATACTTACACCCTGTTCACGCCCGATAAGGGTGACTATTCCACGGAATATTTTAAAGGTATTGCCGATGAATACAGCGGTAAATATATTATTTCCGATGATTACGGTAAAAATTACGCAGCCGACCTCGCGGGATGGTCTGTCGAGGTAAGGGAAGACGGCGGAGTATATGTGACATACGGCGGCCAGGGCCCATACAAGGCGTCGTTTGTGTCCGCCCGCAACGAAAAGCATCTTTTGACAACGGAGAGCGAGGAGTGGCGCGATTCCGTTGCCACAATGTATGTTTATCTGCCGGGTTACTATACGGACGAGGCTTGCACCATTCCCGCGTATTTGACCCTTACGTGGAATATCCTCAATGGTGACAAATGGCTCGACGAGGGCGAGCCCGCCGGTTACTTCACGTTCGCCAACGCAACGCTGTACAAGAACGTAAACGGCGAGGCGGAGCTTCTTCGTACGCCGACGATCTATGCCGACCATGAAACACAGTACGTGGCAAAGGCTAAAAATTTTCTCGCGAACTATGCCGGCACCTACTACTATAACTATGCCGGCGACACAGGCGAGATCATAGAGATTTCAGCCCAGGGCGACGTGACGTGGGACTACTATGACGGCGAGAAAATTGTTGAACGCACGCCCACACACTACAACTTTGCCAATGCGAACAATACTAATTACAGCTATCTTCAAAGCGATGAGCCGACGCTTGAAAATCAGTGGACTGTCGGCAGTATGTACTTTACGGACGGTAATTGGTATGACAGTAACCAGAAGACTACTGCCAACGACAGAGTTACGCTGACGATGAACTTTGACGTGACACATGAGCGCTTCAGGCCAAATCTTAATAATTATACTGTATACGGCGCGAAGGTTGGCGACGAGGCCGGCCCTGCTCTGCGTACATATAATGCATATGATTCCGCCAACGGCGGCGCTAACCGTGAGAGCTATATTCGCTTTAATAAGGCAAGTGAGTTCCTTAAGAGCATGAATATGCCGGCGGAATATACTCTTGACGACCAATCCGGTTGGAAGCTGAGCATTGCTGACGACGGACGGCCGACGCTTACCAATGGAGACGAAGCGACGGCCGGGAATATTAAAGTCGTGGACGTCACCTATACGACTGACGCCTCGGCTGGCTATCCCGCGGTTAAGACAGGGCTTTCCAGCTTTACCTTTACCAGCTCCGACTGGCGCACCGCTGCGGGCATGGGATACCAGACAATTATACTGTCTCCGTCGCAGTATGTGAATCCGAATATAGCAACGGATAAGCCCGAGGGCTTTTTGCGCGATGTATTTTATGCGAGCAATTCAACATTTTATAATGCGGACGGAACTTTGCTCAAGGGCTTTAACGGTAATTCCATGTTTACGCCCGTTGACGTGGAGACTTTCGATCAGGAGTATTTCAAGAATTACTCCGGTACTTATGAAATCTCGGCGGACTACGGCACATATTATGACCCCGAGTTCAAGGACTGGAAGCTTGAGATCGACGAAAACGGCAACGTTACCATGCAGTATGCCGCCGACGGCCCCAAGTATAAGGCCACATTGACCACCGTGGCTAACAGGGCGCTTGTCACCGCGGATGGAGGCGATCCGGTCGATTTCCAGTATCCGTCCGCGATGTACGTTTATGTACCCGGCTACTATTCCGATGCGGCCATGACCAAGCCGGCCTACCTTGCCCTTAACTGGTACATTAATGACACCGCCCAAAATGCCAGTGTGGGCCAAGGCAGATGGAGATTTGAAATCCCCGCCGCCAACCTGTACAGGGCCGGAGCCGACGGAACGGCGGAGACCCTCAGAACGCCTTTGATCTATGCCGACCACACCGAAAGGTATATCGGCATGGCCAAGAGCTTCCTCAAAAACTACGCCGGCACCTACTACTATAACTATGCCGACGCCGTTGGCGAGTATATGGAGATAACCGGCGACGGCTCCGTTAACTGGTACTGGTCCGACGGTACCACTCTTCACAAGCGTACACCCGTACATTATAATATTGTAAACTTTAACATTAGCGGTAGTAACAACTCTGTATACAACTATATCAACGGTGAAGCTACGTATACTAACCCGTGGCAGGTAAGCGGCGTTATTTTTGCCGACGGCGACTGGTATGCCAACGATAACAGCACTACTGCCGATGCCAGGACTACTGTTACCATGGGCTTCAACTTTGAGTACGAAAATTTCACTGCCCCGGGGAACTACCAAATTTATTCCGCCAAGAACGGCGACGCCCCCGGCAAGCTCATTCGTACCTTTAACGCATCCGGAGTTGGCAACGGCGGCACTGACCGTGAGCGGTATATCCGTTTCGATAAGGTCAACGAATTCCTTAACGGTATGCCCAAGGAATATGCTCTTAACGATAATTCCGGCTGGAAAATAAGCATAGACGCCAACGGTCAACCCGCCCTTACCGATGGCGACATTATGACCGCCGGGAATATCAAGATAAAGTATGTTTCGTACGTAGAGGATAGGACCGTATTCCCCTATGTCAAGACCGCTTTTTCCGGCTTTATCTTCACCAGCTCCGACTGGTACAATCAGGCCGGAACGCAGAACTATCAAACCCTCAGCCCGACTTGGAGCCGGTATGTGAGCCCATCGGCCACCTCGCCGGAGAGCCCGGAGGGCTTTGAGCGCTATGTGTTCAATACCAACGCCACCCTTTGGAAGGGCTCTCCCGAGGTCGATGAGGACGGCAGTCCAAAGATTCACGACCAGAGGCTGAAGGTTTTCACCAATAATTTGAGTATGTTTACCGCCGACGGCGGATATACAAACGAGTACTTCAAGGGCTATCAGGGTACTTATGAGTTGGCTCCCGGTTTTGGCGCCAACTACAACTCAATGTACAGGAACTGGAAGATAGAAGTTGACGAGTACGGCAGCGTAACCGTTGACGAGGGAACCAACGGCGTTTATAAGGCTGTGATCGCCAACGCCAACCGCGTACAGTTCCAGGACGCCGAGGGCAACGTGGTGGCCGACACCTATGTGCCTTCCGTAAGCCAAATGTACGTTTATCTGCCCGGTTATTACTCGGATGTTAACTGCACCTCGCCCGCGTATCTGACGCTGACATGGAATATAAACAACAATGCGGCGGCCCAGGATCATCGCGGCGACGCTTACAAGTATTTCACGGCCGGCGGCGGCTACTTCTACCAGCCCGATGCCGACGGCGACGGACAGGCCGAAAAATTTAAGGCGCCGACCCTGTACTTCATGCATACCGATTACATGAACTGGTACAAGAACTACTACAAGCAGTACGCGGGCGTATATCCCATCAACAGCCCCGGCAGCGAGGAGTACATAGAGATCAGGGACGACGGCACCCCCGTTTATCACGCCTTTGACGGAGAGGATCACGAGCTCATCTTTGTAAACATGAGCGACGTGAATAAATATGTTATGGGCGACGAGACCGTTTATCCTTCCTCCGTCGTATTTACCGACTACGATTGGTATAACCGCGCGGATAACGAATCTACGGCAAACATTTATCCCGCCACCTATGCTTTCACTTGGGCAAACGACCAGACGGCCAACTTCACCAACGCCCGGCGCTTCACTGCGCCCAATGCGGCGGTCTACGCCCAACAGCAAAAGGGCGATGACGGCAGCTGGCTGCCTATGGAGCAGACCGAGCTTCTCCATTATTTCTCAGGTAGTATGACCTACACCTATCCCGGCGACGGTGCGCCTGCCGATAGCGACGCCTATAAGGCCTCCCTTGCCGAGATGAAGGAGTATTTGAAGACGTTCGCCTATATTCCCGATGATGAGGACGGCAGCAACGAATACACCGAATATTCCTTTAATGACAACACCATCGACTGGGGTCTCCGTATAACCAGGGACGGCGACGTCGAGGTCGACTTTGACGATGAGTCGAACAATTTCGTTCCCGTAAGCCCCAGACCTGTCTTTGGCTATAATGCCACCCATCCCGAATACGGCCTTAACGGCCGCTATTTGAGCACTCTTCTCATAGAGGTGCCCAAGCACTATAACGACGCGGCCGCCACTCAGCCCGCTTTCATAACGCTGACCTGGGCCAATGGCAACAGCGCCGCGATCACCACTCACTATTTCACCGCCGGCGGAACACTCTATCATAAGCCCGGCGAAGAAACGGCCCATGACAAGGTCGTACTAAGCGGTACCGCCCGCTTTGTGGCCGACGGCGAAAGTGACGAGGAGTCCAGTTATATGTCCATGTACGCCGGCGAATATTATGCCAACGACGGCTCTAACTGGAAGATGAAGGTGACCAAAGACGGCAAAGTTTTGGTTAAGTTTAACGACGACGAGGACAAGGAAGAAAACTATACCGAGGTCTCCGTTGCGCCCACCTTTACCGAAAACGCCACCTATGGCAGATATGTTTCATCGATCACCATTAATCTGCCCGGCTGGTATTCCAACACCGAGTGTACCCAGAACGCCATGCTGACTTTGTCAGCTTTCCTGACGCAGACGGGCGCAAATCAGGACTATATCAATAACTATTTCACCATGAACGCCGCTGTTGTATATCGGCCCGGTGCGGACGGCCAGACCGGCGACCAGGCCGAGCACATGACTATCAGCACCATAGATCTTGCGTCCGAGCATGACTATGAGAACGCAAAGCAGTGGCTCAGTCAGAATAAGTATAAGGGCGTCTACCGTCCCCGCATGACCGACAAGTGGTATGCCGAGGTCGAGGACGACGGCAGCGTATACTTCTATGTTGACAACGGCAATGATGAGGCCGGCAATATTCAGTATAAGAAGATACGCCCCCACATCACCCTCAGAGCCGAGTTGAACGACACGACCCACGTGGCCGGCGGCGTAAGCGGCTTCAGCGTGATGTTCCCCAACGCCCGCGCCACCCAGAACAATAGCACTTTGCAGGCCGTTGAGCAGCTTCAGAAGGTCTCCTTCGGCGCCGGTACTATAAACGGTCAGGCTCCGGTGCTGGGCGACGAAACGGGCTACATCTATGCCGCCAATACCATGCTTTACGACGCCAAAAACGGCGACGAAGAATGGACGGTAACAACGAACGGCAGCCCCAACTACAATAAGACCTTCACCAAGCTGTACGGCGTGGACAGGGCTTATTCCGACGAGAATAAGGAGAGGGCCAGGACGTATTTCAAGGATTACGCCGGCACCTACACCCTTGACGACCCGAACGGCGAATACAAGATTACCGTAACCGACGAAGGCGATATTTATTGGACGGACGCTGACGTTGAGGTCAATGCCGGGACGATTGCCGAGAAGAAGCTTCTCGCTTCCGACGTGGCCTTCAACAGTGACAACGTCACCCTCGCCGAGGATGGCACCCACCTGCCCAAGTCGGTATACCTGTGGTACAACGGCTACCGCAGTGCGGCCAATGATCTAACCGAGGTTGTAAACCAGTATTCGCCCACACAGCGCGGCGACATTACTTGGAACAACTATAACCGCAATGCCACGGAGGAGCTGACTTATCACAGCTTCGCCGGCGGAGCAACTCTGTACAAGGACAACGAGGGCTCGCAAAACGAAGCCGCGATTTCCATCAACGGTAACTTCCGTTATATGTTCAGCGGCGCCAATGGCGTTGCCGGGCCCATTGTGCCCGACGGTATCTACGAGACCGCCGACGAGCAGTACAAGATAGAGGTCAAGACTGCCGGCGGCAAGACCACCTACACCCTTACCACCCCCGACGGCGGCGAATACTACCTTGCCGCGTTGGGCGACGAGGAGGCCGGCACGGCTTATCTGCGCGGCAAGATAGGTGAGAACTATGTGTTCGGTACCTTCCGTGTTTCTTACGGAGCCATCGTTACCGACTCTGCGGCACAGATAAGATATCTTGATAAGAGCGGCAACTATGTTATTATCCCTGTCAATACCCCGTTTACGAACTATGCGGCTGATGCGGGCGATGAGGGGGGAGCGATTGTTGTGGCCAATTCCGGCGAGACGGCGGAAACGGGCACTCACTACTCCAGTATGCCCAAGGCCATGGGCGCCGTTGAAAACGGCGGCACCATTTACCTTACCGACGATATCAGAATAGGCTATATGGCCGAGGTAGCCGGTGATAAGCACGTTACCATCGACGGCCGGAACCATACCATTTTCCGTGCAAACTCCGGCGGAGTGACCTACACGGGTTCCCTGTTCAAGGTCGATAAGGGCAGCGAAATAACCCTTAAGAATGTGACCATTGACGCGGGCGGCAACTGGGGCTGGAATCATGACGAGGTCGCCAAGATGATCCAGATCTCCACCTATGGCGTAAAGCAGCCCGGCGGCGGTACATCCTGGCCCAGCAATTCCCTTGCTTACGGCGCGAAGAAGCCTATCGTATACGGCAGCAGCAGCACGTCTACGGATGAGGACGACCGCCTCTTTGAGGATATGCCCCTCGACGATATGGAATACTTCCAGAGCGATGAGCCCTATGACCCCGGGGCGGGCATAGCGCTTATGGCCCTGACCAGAGTAGGCCCCAACATTACATCCACCAATAACCTTATTCAGGTGGGCGGTACTATCAATCTGGAAAACACCGAGATTAAGTACATGAGCACCTATGACGAGACTAATAACCGTTACGGCGGCTACGGTGTGTTTGGCGTGACTGATGCCGGCGCTGTAATCAATCTGAACAGCGGCACCGATATCAACCACGTTGAGGCCAATGCCAACGCCCTTGTGCGCGGCATGAACAATACCACCGTAAACTTCAACGATAACGCCAAGGTTCATGAATTCTATACCGACGGCGGCAACGGCGGCCTTATAGATATGAGAACTAACTCCACCGTTACCATCAACGACAATGCCGAGCTCTTCAATGTGCTGGCCTACAACTGTAACGGCAGCATAATAATGGACTACGGCGGAAAGCTTGAGATCAACGGCGGCCGCATCCACCACAATTTCGGCCCCGGCGGCTCCAACAACGGCCACGGTATGACGCTGTATATCTATGGCAGCAGCGAATTCGAAATGAACGGCGGCACGGTCGACAATAATATCGGCCACGGCACAAGCACAATATATCAGCAGCCGGGTTCAAAGCATATACAGCTTAACGGCGGCAGTATGTATGGCAACAAGAGTATGACTTATGCCGGAGCCTCCAACGGTGAGCGCACGGAAGTAAACGATGATATTTACCTCCTCAGCGACGCCACCATTGGCCCGGATATGCAGCTTGATGAAAATGTAGTTGTAAACGAGGCCGGTACCCTTACGAACTACGGAGAAATGAAGGGCAGCATCGAGGTTATGGGCCACGGCAGCGACAGCTACAATACATCCTTCCAGAACCACGGCTCCATTGACGGCGAGCTCTATCTCCAAAACGGCGCGGATGTGACCAATGGGCCGGACGGCACCATTAAGGGCAGCGTCCATGTTGAGGGTGCGACGACCGCCGGTGAAGTTGGTCAGGGCAACTTTACCAACCAGGGTGAGATCGAGGGTAACCTCGAGGTGACAAATGACGCCATAGTATTCAACAGCGGCCATATCAAGGGCGATGTTGACGTCAAGACAAACGGCGAGGTCGTACTTGACGGCGGCGGCTACATCGAGGGCTCGGTACATCTCTACCCGGGCAGCGAGCTGCGCACCAACGATCCCAGCCTGCCCGGCATTGTAAAGGGCAAGATAACCGTTGAATATAAGGACGAGCAGGATAGACAGCGCTTTGAGGATATTCTGCGGGATTCCAATATTCAGGCGGACGAAATTGAGTATGTGCTTCATGAGCATGACGCAACGAGGCACTATCACCGTGACGCGACCTGCTACCGCGTAGGTTATGACTACTATGTCTGCACCGGCTGTAACGAACAGTATAATTATGAGGAACTGCCGATGACGAATCATAACCTTCAGCAGAGTCACAACGATTCGGTAGGACCGTCCTGTACGGAACCCGGTAAGACCGTATTTGCCTGCGCAAATTCCGGCTGTACGTATACCGAGGTTGTTCTCAGCGGATCGCCTACCGGACATACGCTCAGGCGTAATCCCGATTCCTATGTGGCCCCCACAACCGTTTCCGACGGCAGCTTTGTATTAGAGTGCGAGAATTGTGACTATACCGAAACCGTTACCATTCCCATGCTGTCCATCGGTGCGACGGCACATGTTTTCCCAGACGATCCGACACCGGAAGTTAACGCAACCTGCCATTCGGAAGGCTCGGCCTATTTCGAGTGTGTAGAATGCGGACAGAGGCTTTATATAACGATACCCGCGACCGCGCACAACTACAGCGCCGAGGTCACTGAGGTGGAAGGCTCACGTGTTGAAGCCACCTGTACGGCCGACGGACACTATATTACCCGCAGATACTGCTTGAATGACGGCTGTGAGGAATATATCGACGAAACCACCGTGCCGATTCCCGCTTTCGGACATACTTGGGGCGAGTGGGTAATTGACGAGGCGAGCAGACGGTATTGTACCGACGATACCACTCAGACCCGTACCTGCGAGACCTGCGGTGAGACCGACACCGAGATAGCCATGGCCAAGGCCCACAGCTGGCAGCCTGTAGGCGACAGCGGTGTTGAACAGTGCTCTGTATGCGGCATGGTACGCGGCGGTTTGACCATTGATTACACGGCCAACGGCGGCACCTTCCCGGCTGAGCTTATCGCCGCCGCGAAGAGGACCCATATGCAGGGCGAGACCGTCGAGCTTTGGACGCCCGCCAACGAGACCGTTGAAAATCAGGAAAATGTAATCAATAACCATTGGATTAAGTCCACCCCCGCAGGGCAGGCGGTATTCCTTGGCTGGAGCATGACAAATGCCGGCGAGGATCCCGTCACCGCGGACAGGGCGGCCGAGATCGAGCTCATTACTTCCGTAACAATAGCCGAGGACGAAACCGTATCGCCCAAGGTTTATGCGGTATGGGCTCCAGACATCAACAATAACCTTGTGGCCGACTATGCGGAGACTCCCGTTACGCTCGTATATCAGACAAACGGCGGCACCGGCACCGCTCCCGAAAACATGGAGAACGTGCTTGTGGGCGGTTCTTATCCGCTTGTCACCGAATGCGACCTCAGGAAGGGCAGCGCGGTATTTGCCGGCTGGAGCACAACTCCCGTGTCCGATGATGCCGTAATTCCCAGTGACGCGAAGCTGACGCTCGCTGTTGACGGAATCGGCAACAATGTAAGCAGAGTTGAGTTTACCGCCGGAAATGACGAAAGCTTTGTTATCGACCTTGTTACCAGCCCCTACACCATTCCCGCACCTGCTGCCGGCAGCGGATATGTATATCTGTATGCGGTTTACGCCGAGGCGGATAATGAGGGCAATCCGGGCTTTGACCAAGGATACTACCATGTAGACTACTATGCTCCCGGAGCGGTTGCCCAGCCCGGTTACACGATAGACGGCGACGGCAGATTCTATACTTGCAACGATCATCATGAGCCCGGCACTTCGGCAACGCTTATTTCCGCCGCCAGCGGCGCTATGATGATAAATAAGGATCGTGCGGTTCTTGTAGGCTGGAGCGCCGATCCGAAGTGGAACGACAAAGATGCGACTCCGATAGCCAGCATCGCGGAAGAGGAGACCAATATTATCACCGAAGTCAACATACCTGATGATGAAAATGCCAGGGTTTATGCGGTATGGGCGATCGATGCGAATAATAACGGTCTCAGAGACTACAGGGAGGTTATGCTTACTCATACTTTGTTCAACAATGAGCAGCTTAGTGAGCGCGCTTCCGACAGCATTAATGAGCCGACCCTGCCTCTCAGAGATGAGAATGGCGATCCGATTTCAGCCTCAACCATAACAATCCGCCTGACGCAGCCGATGCCCGATCCCACAATCAATATTGTGCCGGGCAGCGAGATCGAATTCCCCACGGAGGGGCAGCTCTTTGAGGACAGCAACTTCCTTCACAGAGCGGTTCTGTACAGGACGGATGCGGACAGCGAGCATACGGACGAAAATATAGTACACCGTTATGTTCAGGTTGGCTGGAGTGAGTATTCTCACCGCGCCGCCACCAGTCCCGCCGATGAGGCGGCCTGGGTCATCGGCTTTGGTGTGACAGAGGATAATCCCACTGACAGCCATGGCCGACTTGATACCGAAACCGGCATATACAAGCGGCTTATCGTAGACGACAGAGACCAGTTTGCTTATGCGGTATGGGCCATTGACGATAACAATAACGGCGTGGCCGACTACAACGAGCACACACTGACCTACGATCCAAACGGCGGCAACGGTCCCGAGGTTCCCGCCGAAACGGGCAATCTCAGGGGCGAAACCGTTGAGCTTGTGAAGAAGGACGATGTTAAGCTTCTTGTCAATGACGCGGCCTTTGCCGGCTGGAGTCTTGTAAAGCAGGACGGTGTCCTGACCGAGGCTCCTGAGGACGGAGTCATAGTTTCAAGCGTCGAGTTCGGCGACGAGGATGTTACCGTCTATGCCGTATGGGGCATTGACGCAAATGACAATGATATAGCCGACTTCTTTGAACACACATACAATGTGAAGTATGACGGCAACGGAGGCGATGAGGACTACGTTCCCGCGGGAGTTGACAATGTCCTGCCCGGACACAGCGTTGAGCTGCCCGGCGTACCTCTGGCCGGCCTCACAAAGGAAAAGGCCGTCCATGTGGGCTGGAGCACCGAAAAGCAGGATGTTCCCGCCGCTCATATCGAGGATCTTCCCGAGAGACTCGATGTGACGTGGACCGCTCCCAATGTTGACTCCACAACGGACACTGAAAATGTAACGATTTATGCTGTCTGGGCAGCCGATGAAAATGAAAACGGCACACCCGACTACAACGAGGATGGCCTGAGTCTCAGATACGATTACAATCTTAACGGCGGTACGACGCTTACAACCGAGGGACTTACTCTTCCCAGAAACCGGTCCGCGCTTATCCCCGGTGAGACGGTAACTCTTTGGCAGCAGCCCGAGGGTGTGATTTGGGGCAAGAGGAACGGCACTATAAATTCCACCAAGGCGGTATTTGTAGGCTGGAGCCTGACTAAGCGCGAATCTTCTCTTCCCGCTACGGCGACTCAGGATGGCAGCATCATAACTGTGGATGATGAGACGATCGAGCTTGTTGACAGCGTTACTCTTGACAATGAAAATGTCACGGTTTATGCCGTATGGGCTTTTGACCGCAATAATAACGGCTGGGCCGATTATCTTGGCGATCATGACGAGCTTATTACGGTTACCTTTGACGCGAACGGCGGTACCGGCGCCAATCCTATTCTGCCCGCACCCGCGGAATACGTCCGTGGCTCCGAGGTAAGATTCCCCGCCGGCGCATGGAGGATGAAACGCGGCGATGATGTATTCGTAGGCTGGAGTCTCACACTGATTGAGGAATCCTTCGATGCATCCGCCGATCCCGCCGAAGTTGAGGCGCTGCTCCTCGGCGGTGACAACGAGTATACTTTCAAGGTAGAGCCTGCCGACCCCGATGACAGAACCTACACGCTTTATGCGGTATATTCTACCGATGTGAACGGTGACGGCAGACCGGACTATCAGATAACGGATCCTGTCCACGTTGAGTATTATGTCAATGGCGGTCAGGTGAAGCCTGAGGCGCTTGAAGACGAGCACAGTGGTATACACGAGCCTGATTCTGACGGTATGTTCTATACCTGCCCGCATTACCATATCCCCGGCGAGGCTGCCGGTCTATATGGTGACGGCGCAAGCATTATCTACCGTGACGGCGCTGTATTCCTTGGCTGGAGCGCGGAGCCTGCGGATCTGCTTGAATCTCTTGAGGACGAACAGGCTGTCGAGCTGCTTGATGAGCTTGTTCTGCCTGATGACATTACAGGCAACGGCAAGGTTTACGCGGTTTGGGCCGTTGACGAAAACGCCAGCGGTATGCCCGATTACAGAGAGGACCGCTTCAAGGTGCTTTACTTCCTTGTTGGCGGAAGCTTCAGTGACGGAAAGACTGCCGTACCCGACGACGCGATATACCTTCCCGGCGACACCGCCGAGCTCTGGCAGCCGGCTGACAGCAGCGAGGCTCCCGGAATGAAGGATTTCGTATTCCTCGGCTGGAGTGAGAGCCGTCAGTCGGCATTCCAGAACAAACCCGCTGACGGAGTTCTTGTGGACAGTGTTGTTATCGGAAACAACGATCATATCGTATATGCGGTTTACGCTGTGGATGAGAACAACAACGGTATTCCCGACTACAATGAAGAGGTAGTACCCACTCCCGAGGACAAATACACAGTACATTACAGCATGAACGGCGGCGAGGGCAAGGTGCCCGCCGAGTATCTTGACGCCGAGTATGCGATGGGAGAAAAGGCGAAGCTTTGGCCTGCGGAAGCGGCGGACGTAACAAAGGACGGCGCTGTATTCCTTGGCTGGAGCGCGAAGAAGCTTGACATATTCGAGTTCGAGCCCGATGAGGGAACACTTATCACCGAGCTTGAAATAACCGGCACCAATCCTGTTGTATATGCGGTATGGGCTGTGGACGAAAACGGAAACGGCGTACCGGATTATGACGAAACAACAGAACCCACTCCCGGAGACACATACAAAGTGCATTACAGCATGAACGGCGGCGAGGGCAAGGTGCCCGCCGAGTATCTTGACGCCGAGTATGCGATGGGTGAAAAGGCGAAGCTTTGGCCTGCGGAAGTAGCGGACGTGACAAAGGACGGCGCTGTATTCCTTGGCTGGAGTGAAAGGAAACATGACGTATTTGAATTTGAGCCTGACGATGGTGTTATCATCACTGAGCTTGAAATAACAACTACTGATCCGATTGTGTATGCGGTATGGGCCGTGGACTTCAACGGTAATGGTAAGCCCGACTACAGCAACGACAGCTTTACCCTTCATTATGACGGAAACGGTTGTGATGGAGATTCCAGACTTCCTGTGGACGTGACAGGTATACTGTCCGGTACATCGGCCAAGCTGGCAAAGGCTCCCGTTGACGGACTCACCAGAGCCGGAGCGGTCCAGCTTGGATGGAGCGCTGAAAAGCATGACGTATTTACGGCGGCTCCCGAGGCGGGAACGATCATTAATATGGTAACCGTAATGGATGGCGACATCACCGTATATGCTGTATGGGCTGTGGATGAAAACGGTAATAATTTGCCTGATTACGGAGAGATCGGACATCCGGTAACCTATCATCTCAACGGCGGCGAGGGCGAGCTTCCCACAATAACAAATGTGAGATACCTGCCCGGCGATGAGGTGGAGCTCTGGATACCCTCCGAGGGCGACGTTGTCAGGAAGAACGCCACATTCCTTGGCTGGAGCCTTGACGAGAGAAATATTTATATCGATAAGGCACCGGATCCAAAGGATTATGTGACCAGTGTTATTATGGATGAAGCCGGTATAGATGTATACGCCGTATGGGCTGTTGATGGCAACAATAACGGCAAGCCCGATTATACGGAGGATAAATATGAGGTGATCTATGACGGCAACGGCAATACTGACGGTAATGTACCTGTTGACTCAAAGGCATATTTGCCCGGAGAAACTGCTCTGATCAGGACCGGTGCGGGTCTTGTAAGGATTCGCATAGTCGGTGAGGAAGAGTTGACGGATGTTTTCGCGGGATGGAGCCTGGAAGCCCATGAGGAGGCATTTACAGACCTGGATGCAGCCGCGGAGGTCATCGTTGCAGGTACATCGGTAGTTGTTGAAGACGATATTGTTCTCTATGCGGTATGGGCAGAGGATGTGAACGGCAACGGAAAGCCGGATTATGCCGAAAACAGCCATAATCTGCTGTACGACGGCAATGGCGGAACTTTTGCCCATGACGAAGAGATACATATTGATCCCGCGTTCTATTTGTCCGGTACGGAGATTGAACTTATGGCTGCCGATATCGCCGGTATTAAGATGGAAAAGGCTGTATTCCTGGGCTGGAGCCTTGAGAAGACGGAAATATTCACCGAGAAGCCCGGAGATGAAATCGAGCTGATCGACACGGTCGTTGTCGGTGACGGGAACATCACTGTTTACGCGGTATGGGCGGTCGATGAAAACGAAAACGGGGAAGAGGATTATCTTGAGCCCGAACCCGTTCCTGAGTACGCAGTCATGTATGACATGAATGGCGGCGAAGGTACAGTCCCAGAAGAATTTGACAGAACCTGGCCTGTCGGTTCCGAAGCTGAGCTTTGGAAACCTGCGGCGGGTGAGCTGACCATGACAAAGGCCGTATTCCTTGGCTGGAGCCTTGAAAAGCAAGACGTATTCGATGCTGAACCCGAAGAAGGAATACTTATTGACGAGTACGGCATTACAATGACAGAAGACGGAGTTGAGGTATATGCGGTATGGGCCGTTGACGAAAACGAGAACGGTACTGCCGATTATCTTGAGTCCGAGCCCGTTCCCGAATATGCCGTTGAGTACAGCTTAAACGGCGGTGAGGGTACGGTTCCCGAGGAATTCACCGGCACATATCCCGAAGGAACTGCAATAACTCTTTGGAATCCCGCCGACGGCGCGGTGCCCACAAGAGAAAAGGCCGTATTCCTTGGCTGGAGTGCTGATGAACATGAGATATTTACCGCAGCTCCCGAAGACGGAGTTGTAATAGGCACCATTGTTGTCAACGGCGATATAACGGTTTATGCCGTATGGGCCGTTGATGAGAATGAAAACGGCGTTCCCGATTATGTGACATATACGGTTACATATGAGTGGGCCGACGCCGAATCAGCGCCGACGAACGTTGACGTTCCCTCGGCCGAAACGGCTGCCGACGGCATGAGCTTTGAACCTGCCAATGTAAAAAACAGCGGCAGATACACCTTCCGCGGATGGTATACTGACCGTGAATGTACCGAAAAGTATGTGAACGGAGTCCTGACTGCCGATATTACCCTTTACGGCAGATGGACCAGAAGCAGCGGCGGAAGCGGCGGCTCAGGCGGCGGTACAGGCGGTTCCGTTTACTACACTCTCACATCTGATGTGGGTGAAGGCGGAAAGATAAATCTTGCGGAACGTTACATAGCTAACCTGCATGAAAACGTTAACTATATCTTTACACCCGATGAGGGCAAGGTTGTAGCCGATGTAATAATTGACGGTTCCAGCATAGGCGTGGTTGAAAGCTATACGTTCACCGATGTTACCGATAACCACACAATTAAAGTCGTGTTTGCGGATGCAAAGGCGGATGATAAGACCAACGAAGCTGACGGTGAATCCGGCAGACTGTTTGTTACCGATCACATAGCCTATCTGAACGGCTATCCCGGAGGATTGTTCGGCCCTGATGATCACATGACCCGGGCAGAGGCTGCACAGATGTTCTACAATCTCCTCAGGAATAAGGACGTAGAATATACCGAGCAGTTCGACGATGTACCCGATGACGCGTGGTATGCGGTGGCTGTCAACACTCTTGCGGCTATTGGAACCATTCGTGGCGTTGCGGAGGGTCAGTTCGCACCCGATCGCAATATCACCCGCGCGGAGCTTGTCACCATGGCAATACGTTTCTTTGGCGACACCTCTGACGTTACCGTAACCGGAAACGGCGGCTTTACCGACGTTGAGGAAGGAAAGTGGTATAACGACAGTATCGCTCTCGCGGCGGAAATGGGCTGGATAAACGGTTATGAAGACGGAAGCTTCAGACCTGATAACGAGATCAGCCGTGCCGAGGTTACAGCTATAATCAACCGTATGCTTGGCAGAAAAGCTGATTTGTCCTATATGCGCTGGCATACGGATGAACTCAGAAGCTTCTCCGACCTTAAGGAAGACTATTGGGCTTACGGTGAAATCGTTGAAGCCACAAATGCTCACAAGTTTGTGAAGGACGGTAACGGAGAAAGCTGGCTCAGGATTGAAACAGCCGAATGACGTTGACGGTTTGACTCCCAAAAATCAAGACGCCGCCGGTTCGTCCGGCGGCGTCAGGGGAGGCAAAAAACTCACTATGTAATCTGAAGGCACAGGGCTGTCCAAAATCCAAAAAAATTTACAAAACAGGCTTCGGTTCATGCCGAGGCCTGTTTTTCGCATAAATCTATGCTGTGAGTTGCCCGCTGTTTCGCTAACGGGACATAAATAATATCCGGTTAATGCTCCTGTACCCGACGCGATGCGCTTCAAGATCTCGGTTTTGCTGCGCAATTTTTAGTGAAACCGTTTGTGTACGCGTTCCTGAAATAAATACCGGTTCTTTTTTTGTAAAATTTGCACAAAAACTATTGCCTTTTTTCAAATGATATAGTATAATTAACAATAAAGGTATAATCTGTGCAGGTGCAGCCTGTCAGTAATACTAAAAAACGTAAGGAGATGTGGAAATGATGAAAACGAAAAAGGTTCTCGGCGTTGTACTGGCTTTGGCCATGCTTGTCACGGCCGTGGCCGGTATGCCGCTGACCGCTTCGGCGGCGGAGTATACCGTTACTGTCAACGGCGGCGAGCCGGTGACGCTTGTTCATGCCCCCGTGGCTGAGGGCGGGACCGTGTACCTCGCTCTGTCAGATGTGTGCGGCCTTTTGGGCTACAGTCTGTCCGACGACAACGGCACGGCTGTTGCCGTAAGGGGAGAGACGGTTATACGAATTGAGAACATGGCCTCGGACGTAAAGGTCAACGGTAAGCCCGTGACCATATCCGCCCCCGTGTCAAATATCGGCGACGGCCTGTTCATACCAGCCGACGCTGTTTCCGCCTTCGGCGGCAGCGCCGTTGTGAACGGCGACAGGGTAGAGATAACCTTTGATTTTATGAGCGGCAAGTATTATCAGATCGTCCAGAAGAGCAGCGGCAAAGCCTTTACCCTTGAAAACGGCAATTTGGGCGACGGCGTTCGCATCGTGCTGGGCGAGGCTGATCCCACCGACGACAGACAGGTGTGGAAGTTCGTCACCCGTGGGGACGGTCGCTATGCGGTTACCAATAAAAAGGCTCTGCGTTCCTTTGATATACCAAACGGACGCAGCGATATAGAGCTGAACCTGATAATTTACGGCATCACCGACGGCACCAATCAGTGGATTCGTCCGGTCAGCCGTGGCGACGGAACTTATCTGCTCCAGTGCGCCCACGACGGCGAGCTGTATCTGACCGAGCGTTCCGACGGCGTTATCGCCCAGAATGTCCTTGCGGGCGACGACACTCAGATCTTTGAGCTGCGGGAGATACCCGTGACCGCTGACGTTTCGTCCGGCGGCGGCAGCCCTGTAATTACCGACTATGACAAACTCAACGGAAAGCTTGTGAATATACATATGGTTTCCGGCCACGATTCCAGTTACGGAATAATTTCCGCCGACGGAGAGAGTCTTGGACTTTCACCTTTTGAGCTTGGAGACGCTGTTGGCGAGATTAAGTCGGCCCCTGAGCGCAGCGCCGTATGGAAGGCGGTCGCAAGGGGAAATAACCGCTATCAGTTCGTTAACAACGAAAGCGGTCTGGCCCTTGCGGTAAAGGACAGCGCCCTTGTAATGGAGGAGCCCTCTCTTTCCACAAATCAGGCCTTCGAGTATGTAGAAACGTATAGCAGCGGATTAGACAGATATGACGGCCTCAGAAATGTGGCCACCGGCCAGTATGTCATAGCAGAAAACGGCGACAGGCTTGCTCTTTCCGACAGCGCCGACATAGAGTACGGCCGGGTGTGGATAGACGAAACCGCCTATATGACCCCCGACATCTACGGTCAGGAGACCGTGGGCGGCAATTTCTACCGCGTAAGCATTTCCGGCACAAGCAGAGTGATTTCCACCGCCGAAGGCTCTGTCGCAAACAGCGCGGCGATAGTGGGCGTTACCCCCAACGACAGCGACGTGCAGCTTTGGGATTTCGTTACTCAGGGCAGCAACAGCTATATAATCACAAATAAGGCCAGCCGCCGCAGCATGGACATTCCCGGCGGCAGCATTGAGCCGGGGGCCTCCGTGACACAGTATGACACCAATTATGGCAATAACCAGATATTCATTCTTGAACCCTCCGGTGTCGGTTCGTATTATCTGAGAAACAAAAATTCCGGACTTTACCTGACCGAAAATGACGGAGTGTTCACTCAGGAGGTTATGGGCGCTACCGGACACCAGACCTTTATCCTCAACGAGGCGGGGGAGAGCGACGACCGCATCATCGGCGCGGCGGCCACGCTTTTCCTGCTCAAGGGCGAGGACAAGGTCACCAACGCTAAGGTACAGTGGGGCACCTTCACCAACGCCGCCAGATTTGACGTTTACCGCAGTGTTGACGGCGGGGACTACACTCTTATGGCTTCGCTCACCGGCAAGTCTGTTGACGATTATGACCTCGAGGTGGGCCGCAGCTACACCTATGACGTTTACGCTCTGGACGAAAACGGCAGCCTCATCGACCACGCTGTGACCAAGCCCGTGGTTCCCTATGATCTGCCCGCCGATTTAAAGTCCAGCTCCAACCTTGAGGAGTCCGGCCTTGACCGGCCCAACTCCCTGTATGTGGACGGCGTGTACTACAGCTTTTCCGCCTGGGGCGGCGGCCCCAACGGCGGCTTCGGCCAGCTTATGATGAGCACCTCCACCGACGACATAACCTACAGCGAACCCGTGGAGGTTCTGAACTATCAGGAAATACTGGCCAATGAGACCTGTCAGAATTTTGACACGGTTCGCTTTGAGAGCCAGAACTTCATCTACAATCCCGTGACAAATGAGTTTGTGTTTATCGCTCACCTTGAGGCCGACGGCGGCTATGGCACGGCGATGACCGCTTTTGCCTCCGGCAAGCCCGGCGAGCGCTGGACCTTCCATCGGGCTATCCGTCCCGAGGGCGGCGACACCCGCGACCTGAACGTCTATGTTGACGACGACAATAAGGCCTATCTCATCGCCGCCATCAACGTCAACGCCGACCTGGCCCTTTATGAGCTTAACGAGGGCTGGACGGACGTAAAGCGCCTCGTCTGCATCGTGAACCACAACAGCTGGCGTGAGCTGCCCAGCATGATGAAGGTTGACGGTATGTACTACCTGTTCACCTCCGGCACCGCCGGCTGGTACCCCACTCAGGGTATGTACAACACAGCTCCCACCATTGACGGCCCGTGGTCGCCGTTGAGAGCTGTGGGCAACACCTCCACCTTCTCCTCTCAGTCCGGCACGGTGTTCCGTCTTAAGCCTGAGAGCGAAAACTACTACATGAGCACCTACCGCTGGATGTATTTCTGGCAGGATGCGGTTGTAAAGCGCACCACCAACCGCCGCTATCCGGTGACCGTGTCCAACGGCTTTGCCTTCTATGATTTTTATGACGAGCTTTTGTACAACTGGGATAACGACGACCTTGTGCCCGTGCAGAACGGACGCATAGTTTCTCAGGATATGCCCGTGCTTTCCGACTCTCTGTTGGGCGACAGCGGCCTTGCCAACGACGGCAATTATCAGACTATCTGGACCGCCGGCAGCCTTGACGGAGTAGACAGCGAGTGGCCGTATGTCTGGGAGATAGACCTTGGCGAGGTGCGCAGCCTCACCGAGCTCCAAATATCGTGGCTCATATGGAACGGCTCCGAGCCCTACTATCAGTACAAGGTAGAGAGCGGAATTTCGGGCCGCGATTACAGGACGATAGTGGATAACACCGAGGGCTACACCGATTACGGCTTCACCGTTGACCAACTTTCCGGCAACGCCCGTTTCCTCAGGATAACCGTGGAAAACGCCAAGCCCCGCAGTCATCCCGACGAAAACAACTATCCGCCTCAAATTTATGAGGTAAAGGTATTGGCAAAGTAAAACTATTATGGCGCGCCCCGGCGAAAACCGTGGCGCGCCTTTTAATGAATTTTTTAGGGGAGAGTCAGCTGATAAAATCTGGCTTATAATTTAGCTTATAATCAAGGATAGACCGCAAACACCTCACGGAGGGAAAAGGCCTCGCCCTCCGAGCCGGGGCCGATCTCGGTCTCAACCACGACATTGAGCGGTATCACCCTGTAAATAAAGCCCGAGTCCACCATCAGGCGGCCGTTTATCATATGGGCGCTGTGGGCGAGATCCACATGGGAGCCGTCGCCGAGAATGACGCGCTTCCCTCCCACATATATTTTGGCCTCAATTCCGTTGTATTCCACACTGAAATAGCGTTTGTTGGGGCCCCAGCTCATTTTTGCCCCAAGGCGGGTGAACAGATCGGCGACGTCGAGGTCGTCTCGGCTTTGAGTATACTGACAGTAGCTCAGGGTAAAGGTCTGCCGCATAAGATTTTCGGGTATCTCCGCCTCGGAGATGCTGCCGTACTTATCGTATTCCACGCCGTCTACTATGACGCTCTTAAAATCACTGAGCAGCATGGGCTCCTTTGGTATGGCGCCGATCTCGTACCTTTGGCCGCTCGCGTCAACTTTACCCTCCGTGCGGCATTTGCTGAAAAGCTGGTTGTAGGATTTGATCTGCCCGTCGCTCATCCGGAAGTAAATGCCGGGATTGAGGCTGCTGGGCACAAGTCCGTCGGCCGGCAAGGGAAGGATGGCCCTAATGCCTATGGGGTTGACGGCGACACGGCAGCCCTCTGTGGAAAGCTTGAATTGCAGAGTTTCAAGCTCGGCCTTGGCCTCGATCTCGATTGTCCGTTCGCTTTCCGGCAGGTCGATTATACCGAGGCTGAATTCCATGGGCTCAAGCTGAGAATTGTTTACGCCCGCGGCGACGACGGCCCAGTGGCGGATATAGAAATTATCCAGGTCGGGAATGTCAAATATGTTGAATGAGGAAATTGTGCCTCCCCCTTTCAGCTTACATTCAACGCCAAGATTGTAGGGCATAAGCTCGCTTAGCCAATCCGCTTTTGTGTTGTCGTAAATTTGCAGGGAAAAAACTATTATGGCCTGTTCTTTGGAGACGAGGGCCTGTTCCACGGTCACGGCCAGCCGCCCGTCGCTGACGGTTTTGGTTTTGCCGGTGGTGTAGGGAACCAGCAGATTTGTCCTGCCGTTGAAAAAGCCTTGCAGCACATCGGCGGCAGAGGACGGAAACGCGGTGAGGCAGACCGCTGCCATGGCGGCCGCCAGACATTTGAAAATTTTTTGCTTCATATTTATTTCCTTTCTATTTTATATGAAGCGCGCGCTTTAGCTTTACACTTTTTTGAGCACTCATATATAGAGACTCGAAAAAATGTAATAAGGTCACAGAATTTCAAAAAATTTGACAGATAAAAAATAATGGTTGCAAAATTTATAAAACAGTGGTAAAATATATTTGGCAATACCGCACTGTATTTAATCAGTGTTTACTAAAGCGGTCTTTGTGCGGTATTGCCAATTGTACAATTGTCTTAAAAAAGGAGCGATATTTATGAATAACAAGGAATTTTGGTTCATTACAGGCGGTCAGCACCTCTACGGCACCGACGCTTTCACGGAGATGCGGGCCCACAGCGAGGCCATAAGCCAGCATCTCAGCTCGAAGCTGCCGTTTAAGGTGGTCTCCAAGGGACTGGTGACTCTGCCCGACGAGATCAGCGACGTTATCAACGAGGCCAACTACGACAAAAACTGCCTTGGCGTGATCATGTGGATGCACGTATTCTCGCCGTCCAAAATGTGGATAGCCGGACTTAAGGCTCTGCGGAAGCCCATGCTCCACCTTCACACCCAGTTTAATCGGGAAATTCCGTGGGACACCATCGACATGGACTTTATGAATCTAAATCAGTCGGCCCACGGCGATCGGGAGCACGGCTTCATCGTCAGCCGTATGGGCATTCGCCGCAAGGTTGTGGTGGGTCATTGGCAGAATGAGGACGTTATCAAAAAAATCGATTCCTGGATGCGGGCGGCTGCCGCGTGGGACTACAGCAACAGCCTTAAGGTGGCCCGCTTTGGCGACAATATGCGGGAGGTGGCCGTCACCGAGGGCGATAAGGTAGAGGCTCAGATAAAGCTGGGCTGGAGCGTCAACGGCTACGGAATGGGCGACCTTGTGGAGGTCATCGACGCTGTGACTGACGCCGAGGTGGACGCCAAAATGAAGGAGTACGCCGAAAAGTACGAATTCAACACCGACAATACGGACGCCGTGCGGATTCAGGCAAAATACGAGTGCGGCATAAGAAAGTTCCTTGAGGACGGCGGCTTTGGGGCCTTTACCGATACCTTCGAGGATCTCCACGGCCTGCGCCAGCTGCCGGGTCTGGCCGTACAAAATCTGCTGGCCGACGGTTACGGCTTCGGCGCCGAGGGCGACTGGAAGACCTCGGCTCTGACGGCGGTCATGAAGTATATGGCGAAGGGCCTTCAGGGCGGCACGGTCTTTATGGAGGACTATACATATCATTTGGAGCAGGGCAAGGAAATGATCCTTGGCGCCCATATGCTGGAGGTATGCCCGACCATTGCCGCCGCAAAGCCCAAAATCGAGGTGCATCCCCTTGGCATAGGCGACAGAGAGGATCCCGCCCGTCTGGTGTTCGACGGTCAGCAGGGCAAGGCCGTGGCCGTGACACTGCTTGATATGGGCGACCGGTTCCGCATGGTCTGCTCCGTTGTGGAGCTGGCGAAGATAAAGAAGAAGATGCCCAAGCTACCCGTTGCGAGAGTGCTTTGGAAGCCGATACCCGACCTGGCCACCGCCGCCGAGGCGTGGATCCTGGCCGGCGGGGCGCACCACACCTGTCTTTCCAACGCTTTGACGGTGGAAAACCTTCGGGATTTCGCCGAGATAGCCGGCATCGAGTTCCTTGTTATTGACGAGAATACCACCATACCAGAGTTCAAAAAGGAGCTCATGTACAACGAGGTTTATTACAGATTGAATAAATAGGAGGAAGAAGGATGAAATTCAAGAAATTTTTCAGCGGCCTTGTGGCGGCGGCAATGGCAATTAGCGCTGTGCCGGCTCTGGCCGCGGAGGGGGAGCCGAATGTGACAGCTTACTGGAAATTCGGCCGCGAGGGCGTCAAGTCCGGCAATATAAGTGACGCCAGTCTTATTATCGAGGATCAAAGCGGCAACGGCAACGATCTTAAAATGGAGACCTTCGGCAGCGGAGACTGGGATAAGTCGCTGCAATTTTCCGACGACAGCATGACCGGCCAGGGCGGCAGCATGATTTTCGACGGCGACAGCAAGTCCAAAACCGGCGCAGCTTTCGTCACCGTGGACGGCGCGCCCATAAATAAGGAAACCTTCCGCAACGGCTACACTATGGAGTATCTGTATTATTTCCCGACGGACTGGACCACCGAGGACAGATGGATGTGCCTTTCCCGCCGGAGCGGCAGCGCGAGAAATATTCCCGAGGGCGAGCAGGGCACCATGTACACCGCCGTCTCGAATTGTAAGGAGATACAGTTCGTAACCGCCAACGCCGACGATAATCATTGGATGGGCAGCGCAGCCTGGTCAGTTTCCATGGACGAGGGCGGTATATGGTACCACATAGCCGTCGTTTCCGACGGAAACGAGATAAGCACCTATGTCAACGGCTGCGAGGCCTTCCGCGACTATGCATCCTCCGCCATGAAGGGTATGTACGCCGACCCCAACGACGGACATTTCCACATCGGCACGTCCTGGTGGAACGGTATCGACAAGTTCCTTCAGGGCAGTCTTCAGGAGGTGCGCATCACCGCTCAGCCTCTTGAAAAGAAGGACTGGCTCGTTCCCGAGCCCGAAAAATATTTGGGCGAATACGGCGACAACCGGGCTTACGAGCTCCGTGATCCCGACAACTATACCATGATCCTCCTGCCCGACACACAGAACACCGTGGAGTATCGGCCCGACGTTATGAATAAGGCTATAGACCGGCTTATAGCCGAGGCCGACGACTTTAACACCGTGGGCGTTATCCATCTGGGCGACGTGGTGGACGACAATGACGACGATCAGCAGTATATCAACGCCCGTGAGGCATTCTACAAAATACCCGACGCCGGAATAAAATTCCTTGTCCAGCAGGGCAACCACGACGGCTGGAGCGGCGGCATCCATAATTACTGGAACAGCTTCAGCGGCAAGAGTACCGCTTTTAAGCGCCGGGCGGGCTGGTATCTGACAAATTCTCCCAACGGAGACCAGAACAGCTCCTATATGTTCCTTCGGGCGGGAAATTACGATTACCTTGTTATCTCTCTTTCCTGTACGGGCAGCCCCTCGGGCGGGCTGGGAAATGTCACCTGGCTGAAGGAGGACGAGGCCTGGCTTGAAAGCGTGCTCAGGGAGTATCCCAACTGCCCGACCATCGTTACCACCCATGACCTTCAAAACTGTTCGCCCACCGACCCCTCCGCCGTACAGCTCAGCAACAACGGCTGGGGACTGTGGAACATCGTCAAAAAATATCCTCAGGTGTTCATGATGGTTGGCGGTCACAGCCACGGCAGCGGCGTTGAGATCCTCAAGAACGACGCCGGCAAAGACGTTATCAGTATGCTGGCGGACTATCAGTTCGCCTACAACGGCGGCAACGGCTTTTTCCGTTACCTCGAGTTTGACGAGAACGCCGACAAGATATATTTCTCCACATACTCTCCCTACGCCGCGGCTCTTGATCAGGATGAGCGCACCTTCTTTGACGTCAACTTTATGACCGGCAAGGGCAATGAGGGCGAAATCGACCTTAAGTTTAAGGAGCGCTTCGCCGGTATGGAGGCCAAGCGTGTTGAGGGAATCTCCGAGGGCAAATATCTGGCCGGAGAGTATCACACCCACACCGGTCAGTCCAAGGACGCCACCACAAATTACATGAGCCTTGCCAACAGCCTCGCGGCGGCCTTCCACAATGAGGATGTGCTCCAAAGCGGCGCCAATTCGGCGGCGAAATTTTCAAATATTAAATATGGCCGCCCTTTTGACTTCCTTGCGCTGGCCGACCATCTGAGAGTCTCCTACAACGGAGTGGACGGTCAGGGCAACGGCCATTACGACACCGCCTTTTACGTTGCCGTACAGACTCAGATGCGGGAGATTGAGAAGATGCAGGTCAAGGGCCTGTACGGCGACAAGATCGTCAGCTCCGGCTTTGAGTGGGATATGCCCGGCCTTGACCACGCCAGCGTCGGCGTGCTGGACAGTAAGGGCAATCAGTCCGTTCAGGGCATCCACGCCTTTGAGTGGCTTTTTGCCCCTGTCGGCGACGACAGCAACGACCTTTACGACGTGAGCAAGTACAATTCCGGCGGCGGAGCGCTCAACGACGACCTTGACGAGCAGGCCGTTTACGGCGGCCGCCGGAACAACGGCTCCGTTGAGGCCACATATGAGGCCGCCCGTTGGCTGGAAGAAAACTACCCCGGCAGCTATTTGCTGCCCAACCACCCCTCGCGCCATAACGGTCAGAACGGCGAGGTTCGCATCGAGCATCTGCGCCGGCTGAACGATGCCGCGCCAAGCATTGTTTTCGGCTTTGAGGGTATGCCCGGCAACCATATGTCCGGCGAGGGCCGGGGCGAGCTGCCCGAGGGCGACATCAGGGCCGGAGCGGACGAAATGATCGCCGTCACCGGCGGCGTATGGGACGCCATGCTATCCGAGGGACGGAGGTTCTACAACTTTACCAACTCTGATTTCCACTTCAAGGTCAGCACCGACGGTCGGTTCTCCAGCGGCTACTGGCCCGATGAATATTCCGCCAACTATGTGTATGTGGAGCCCGGCGAGGACGGTAAGCTTGACTACGGCGACGTGGTCAGGGGTCTGCGCTCCGGCAATTCATATTCCGTGTACGGCAACCTCATATCCGACTTGGAATTTACCGTTAACGGCGCGCCCATGGGCGGCGAGACCGCTGTGGGCGGCGGGGACAGTGCGGAAGTCAATATTTCTTTTACGGTGCCCGCCAACAACAACTATGAAAAAATTGCCGGCACGAATACCGGCATAGATGTGGACAATGTGCCCGACATTGACCATATTGACGTTATAATGGGCCACGTCACCGGCAAGGTGGACGAGAGCCAGTACACCGGCACCTCCAACACCGACGCCAAAATCGTCCGCACATTTACAAAGGAGGAGCTTGCCGCCGCAAAGGGCGGGGACGGAGTTTACCGTCTGAGCTGTGAGCTGCCTGTCGACGCGGATATGTATATCCGTCTCCGCGGCGTGTCCACGGCCGAAGTGGACGCCAACGGCGATCCGGTACCCGATCCCATGCACAACCGCATCACCGACAACAATACCCGCTTCGACACTATGAACGACTACAACTATTCCAGCCTCAGCTTTTACTCCAACCCCGTTTGGGTGAGCGTGGGTGAGGGCCCCGTCAGGGCGGCTGAAATTAAGTTCTCCGACGAGCCTCAGTGGGACGGCTCCGCCGTGAAGGGTACTGTTTCCGTCACCCTTGACCCACGGCTTGAGATAAAGCCCGAGGACGAGGTAAAGGTCTACGTGGCCGCCTTTGATGCCGCGGAGGAGCGGCTCCTGAGCATAAGCGGCGTTGATGTTTCCTCCGCCGAAAAGGTATCGGTGGACGTCAGCGTGAACGCACCGGAGGACGGTATAGTGAACTTTAAGGCCATAGTAGTAAATTCAAAGCTTGAGCCACTTTGCCCCTGCGGTACCTTGAACACGGTTCGCCCGCAGTAAAAAATCATAAATGGAAAAAACGGCCTGCCGTATGGCAGACCGTTTTTTATACAATTTTATATCAGACTCCGGAATACGCCAACCACAAGGCCGATGATGCTGACGCTGTCAACGATTATGGGATCCATCTCGTCGTTTTCGGGCTGGAGGCGGAAATGTCCGTTCTCTTTGTAGAAGGTCTTGACCGTGGCGCTGTCCTCCACAAGCGCCACCACCGTATCGCCGTTGCGGGCCACCGGCTGCTGACGTACGATCACATAGTCGCCGTCGAAAATGCCTGCGTTTATCATGCTTTCGCCCTGAACCTTCAGCATAAACAGATCGGCGTTTTGGGCGAAGTCCATGGGCAGAGGAAAGGTGCCCTCGTAATTTTCCTCGGCGAGGATTGGCTGACCGGCGGCGACACGGCCGATTATGGGAACCTCAAGAAATTCCTTCTCCATAGGCGGAATGTTCACCGACACGCTGTTTTTGAGCCTAAGCGCTCTCGAGCTTCCCTCGGTTTTTTCAAGCTTGCCGTCCCTTTCCAGCCGCTTCAGATAACCGTGAACGGTGGAGGTGGAGCAAAGACCCACCGCTTCGCCGATCTCACGGACGGTGGGGGGATAGCCCTTTTTCCTTGAATACTGCTCTATGTATGCGAGAATTTCCTGCTGTTTGCCCGTGTTCGACATGAACATACGCCCCCTTGGGATTCTTTATGTCCATTATAGCACAGTTTTTTCAAAAATGCAAACAAATGTTCAAAAAAATTGTGAACATTTTGTAAACTTTTTAAACATTAAACCGGAACAGAACAATGTCTCCGTCCTTCATTACGTACTCCTTGCCCTCGCTGCGGACAAGTCCCTTTTCCTTGGCGGCGTTCATGGAGCCGCAGGCTATGAGGTCGTCGTAGGCCACAACCTCGGCACGGATAAAGCCGCGCTCAAAGTCGGTGTGTATCTTGCCGGCGGCCTGAGGCGCCTTTGTGCCGTTGGTTATGGTCCAGGCCCTGACCTCGGGAGCGCCGGCGGTCAGATAGCTTATGAGGCCCAGCAGCTTGTAGCTCTTCTTTACAAGGCGGTCCAGACCGGACTCGCTGAGGCCCATCTCCTCAAGGAACATTTGCTTTTCCTCGGGGTCGAGGCCGCTTATCTCCTCCTCTATGCGGGCGGAGATGGGCAGCACCTCCGAGCCCTCGGCGGCGGCGATCTCCTCCACTACCTTTACGTAGGGATTGTTTTCGATACCGTCGGCAAAGTCGTTCTCGCCCACGTTTGCGGCGTAGAGCACGGGCTTCATGGTCAGGAGCGAAAGCTCCTTCACAATGGCGGCTTCCTCCTCGCTGACGGGCACGGTGCGGGCGCTCTTACCGGCTTCGAGGGCGTCCTTAAAGCGCTGCCAGAGGTCTCTTTCGGCGGCGTACTTTTTGTCGCCGGACTTCATGGCCTTGCCAACGCGCTCGATGCGCTTTTCCACGCTTTCAAGGTCGGCGAAGATCAGCTCCAGGTCTATCGTTTCGATGTCGCGCCGTGGATCCACGCTGCCGTCCACGTGTATGATGTTGCTGTCGTCAAAGCAGCGCACCACGTGTACAATGGCGTCCACCTCGCGGATGTGTGACAGGAACTTATTACCCAGTCCCTCGCCGCGGCTGGCGCCCTTTACAAGACCGGCTATGTCCACAAATTCCACTATCGCAGGGGTGACCTTTTCGGGATTGTACATTTTCGCCAGCACGTCAAGCCTCTCGTCGGGGACAGCGACGATGCCTACGTTGGGCTCTATTGTGCAGAAGGGGTAGTTGGCGCTCTCGGCTCCGGCCTGGGTTATCGCGTTGAAAAGTGTGCTTTTGCCCACGTTGGGCAGGCCTACTATGCCTAATTTCATTTTATATCATATCTCCTTTGCGATTCTTTATCTTGCTTGTTAGAAAAATACAGCTTATATAAGTATAACACAGCGGATTTATTTTTTCAATAGTTTTTCCGATTAAATTATAAATTCAAGTTTTTTAGCTGTAATTATCCCTTCCGCCGGATAATTACACGAAGAAAGGCCGTGACCCCAAACGGTCGGGATCGCGGCCTCTTTTCAAATTTACGGCTGGCTTACGCTCACGTTTGTCAGATAGGTAAAGCCTTTGTACTGTGCGGTCAGAACCGCCGTGCCGGGGGCCAGCGCTTTGACCATTCCGTTTTCCACGCTTACGCAGTCGCCGGAAACCGTCGCCTCGGCTTTAAGCCGCTGTCCCTCGGGGCCCACAAGGAAAAGGGGAAGGGTCTCGCCGACGGTCATGCCGGCAAATCGGGAAGCCCGGCCAATTCCCAGGGGAACAACGGGCGTTTCCTCCGTTGGTTCGGCTGCCGCGGCGGTCACCGTATAGGGTTCGTTGAGCTGCGGAGTAAATGTTACCTGACCCATGCCGCTGGTCACCGTGCCCCTGTGGCTTACGCTTACCTGAACGGGCGTTCCGTCGGTGGAAACGGCGCTCACAGTGACGGGAATGCCGGAAAATACGGTGTATATCTTTCCTCCGCCGATGCCCGCGGCCGCGCCGCTTATGCTGTAGTTTATCTCGGCGCTGCCTCCGGTGGGAGCCGTGACGAGCTGGATGCGGGCCTGACCGGTTATTCCGGCGTTAAAGCTGTTGTTGAGTACGTTTGTGTACTGCTTTATTATCTGATCTTGGCGGTCGGCGGCGAATTTCCTGTAGCTGTCGGTGTTTCGGAGCCAGCCGTCAACCCTGCTTTCGACCGGCCCCCAGCCCCAGCGGAGCAGGTCGGCCGTCTTGCCATCAACGCGTCCGGCCACAAGGCCGTCAACTATGTTCTTTATGCCGTCCGCGTTCATTGTCGTGTTGATATAGGCCATTGTCCTCTGTGCAAAGCGGCTGCGGAAGGTCTCGTTTTTCATGAGACCGGCAAAGAACCGCGTGGCGTACAGGGGATGGCGGGCCTCGGTGTCCGGCTCCGTGCCCAAAAGGCTGAGCCTCAGGGTGTCGTGCCACGAGCTCTCGAAGGCTATGTCAAAATCATGTATCATGAACCGCCACTTGCCGTCAAGGCCGTATTTGCTTTCGTCGGTTTTTTCCTCCGTGATGCGCCAGAACTTCATATTGTTGCCCGGCCAGTCGTCGTTGGCGGAGTAGATATAGACTATCATGTAATCTATCAGATTGTCCACGTCCACATTGGCGCAAAACTCCGCATACACATTGGGGTCGGTTATGTCTTTGGCTATACAGAGATCCTGTATGTACCTCCATTGGTCGCGGTAGTAGCTTTCGCCCAGCTCTCCCTTGTCGTTGCCGTCCTTTGGCCCGGAGGAATACTCGATTTTGTCCACGTAGACCGTTCCGTTGTCGGACAGGGCGTCATAGGAGGGAGGCAGGGTCCAGTCTCTGTCGAAAAAGACGATGTTGTCATTGTCCGTGCCGTAATGCGAGGCCACGTAGTCGTCGTCATACTGCTCGCGGCACTCGTACATACCCCAGTATTCTCCGTTCAGGAACAGCGCCACGGGAGTGCTGGCGGCGGTGTCCGCCCTGCCGCGCTCACCCAGCTTCTGAGCCACAACGTCGCGCAGATCGGTGTACTGAGCGTCCGATACTCGCATGGTGACCTTGGAATACTGTGTTATCAGGCGGCCGCTCCGGTCGTAGTTTTCGGGTATGAGCGGATAATCCAGATATTTGCCCTGCGCCGGGTCGGTATTCTTGAAGTATATCCGCAGGGACTTCTTTGGGTTGGAGCGGGAACCGTGACCGCTGACCTTGACCTCTATGGCGCGGTTGATGTCGCGGGCGCCCATGGCGCCGCAATATTGGAAGGAGCCCGGAACCTTATGCTCGTAGTTATAGTTGGAATAAATTCCGTTTTCCCTGTCCCAAAGGTCCTTCGGGGCGATCGTAAGGTTGACCATGGGCAGATTGCCAAAATAGCTTTGAAGGTCGCTACCCACAAAATAGACCTCGGTCGCCGCCTCGCTGCTCTGGCCGCCAACGATGGACACGGCGCGGATCACCGTGCCGGACGGTATGTTGGTCTGGCTTCCTCCGCGGGGGTCGTTGTTAATGACCGATGAGGCGGCGGAAATGGGGATCGGGGCCGTGTAAAGGTAAGACGAGGCGGTGGGAACTGATCCGTCGGTGGTGTAGTATATATTTCCCTCGCCGCTGAGAGCGAGCGTGAAAGCCTCTCCGTAAACGCCGCCCGGCACCGAAAAGGACGGAACTGCCGGTACGTCGGCGGCAAGGGCCGTCATTATCAGCAGCACGAACGCGGCCGCCGCAACTGTGGCTTTTTTCATTTTTTTCACTTCCGTTCATTTTTCCTCAATTTTATTATACATTATCCGTGAAAAAATTGCAAGTGGTTTTTTGCGGTGTTTACCGTACGTTCATTTTTTTGTGAAAGGATTACATACCCGTTTTATGCCGAGATTGGTTATATAAGGATCAGAATAAAATCTTCGCTCCCGGGGCAGTATAAACTCACAATGTTTTGTGAGCGGGGTGTGGACGATGAAAAAAATTGCGAAGGTGTGCTTTTGGGTCATATTTTCCTTCGGGCTGCTTATGGCGGCGGGAATTACGGCGGGCGGACTGTATCTGTCGTTCAGCGAACGTGTCGGCGAAGCCGCCCGGGAGGGGCAGCGGCTGGCCGCCCAGACTGACGAGATACCTCCCGTCGTGGAGGAGGAAAAAACCGGCGGCCTTGAGGACATGATAGAGTCTGTCATGCCTTCCGTTGTGGGTATATCCGGAGCCGCAGGCGGGGACGCCTCCGCATGGAACATGGGCAGCGGCGTTGTCGCCACCGAAAACGGCTATATTATCACCAATCAGCACGTCGTGGGCGGTTCGGATGAGATCGTGGTCACTCTTTACAATGGCGCTACCCGCAAGGCCCGCATGATCTGGAGCGACAGCGCCCTTGATCTGGCGGTCATTAAGATAGACGGCGAACGCTTCACCGCCGCCGAGCTTGGCGAGGCCGAAAAACTCCGTGTGGGAGAGAGCGTGGTCGCCATCGGCAACCCCTTGAGTATGCAGTTTGAGCGGACGGTCACCGCCGGCATCGTCAGCGCCACCGGCCGCACCATAACGGTGGACAACGGCGGAGTCCCCGGCACCATGGAGGATCTTATCCAGACCGACGCGTCCATAAATCCCGGCAACAGCGGCGGTCCGCTGATAAACTCCGCCGGTCAGGTGGTTGGCATCAACACCGTCAAGGTCTCGGCGGCGGAGGGGATGGGTTTCGCCATTCCGATAGACCTTTGCCGGCCCGTGATTGCCCGCATTAAAAATCTCGGCCGGTTCAGGACTCCGTACGCCGGACTTTACGCCTACACCTCCGAGGCGGCCCGCTACATTAAGAACGTGGAGGGCTTCAGCCGGGGACTGTATGTGGCCCAGCTGGACGCCGCCGGCCCGGCCTTTGAGGCGGGGCTGCGGTACGGCGACATCATAGTTTACGCCGACGGGAGGGAGGTCAATTCAATGCTGGCTTTTCGCTGTCTGCTGTTCACCCACCAGCCCGGCGAGACCATGACCGTCTCCTTTTTGCGGGACGACAGCCTTCGCGAGGTGACCCTGACCCTTACCGAAAAGCCGGAACAGTGAGATGCGAAAGAATATTGATATGAAGCCGCCGGTCAGTCCGGCGGCTAAAAAATAAAATTAAAAAAGTAATAAAAAAGTAATATTTGGGCTTGCAAAATAAAATTATATAGTGTATAATAAAAAGTAATTAAAATAAAATGGGAGGAAAACCAATGAACAGTAAATTCAAAGCTCTGGCCGCCCTGGCCGTGAGCGGAGCCATGGCCCTGAGCGGCTGTCATTTTGTGGGCAAGCCCAACGAGGACGGAGTTATCAGCGACGCCGAAAGCAACAAATACGACGAGACTGTTGTGGCCGAGGTCAACGGACAGGATATGACCCTTGCCGATTTCAACTTTATGTATTACAACAACGCGGCCCAAATTCAGTACAATTATGCCTCCATGGGCATATACGACTGGGAAAACCAGCAGTATGTCGGCGATGATGAGAAATATGCCGGCAAGAATTACGGCGAGGTTGTCCGTCAGGTGACCGTTGACCAGATGTCCCAGTTCATAGTTGCCCAGCAGAAGGCCAAGGAATACGACATCCTCGTGGACGACGATGTGGTTGAGGCCGCCGACAAGCAGAAACAGAGCCTCATCAGCCAGAACTTTGGCGGCGATGAGGAAGAATACAAAAATTACCTCGATTATTGCTTTATCAGCGATTATACGGTGGAAAAATATATGCAGCGTTCCCAGGTCATTATGGAGCTCATGGACCGTCTCTCTCAGGAGGGCGAGATCTGCGCCGTGACCGAGGACGAGGTTGACGACCAGTATCTCAAGGCCAGTCACGTACTTATTCTCGTGGATGACGACACCACCGACGAGCAGGCCCTTGCCAAGGCCAACGAGGTGGTCGCCAAGCTGGATGCCGGCGAGGACATGGCCAAGCTCATTGAGGAGTACGGCGAGGATCCCGGCATGGAGCAGCAGGATTATTATGTGTTTACCGAGGGCGAAATGGTAGACGAGTTCTATCAGGGCACAAAGGCCCTTGGCCCCAACGAATACACCAGGACCCCCGTCAAGACCGATTACGGCTATCATGTGATTTACCGCTATCCGCTGACCAAGGGCGTTGACGGCTATGACGAGGCCGAGTCCAATCTTGTTGCCAGGAAGTTCAGCGACGCCATGGAGCAGTGGGTAGAGACCGCGTCCACCAAGATATACGACGATGTCCTTGACGAGGCCCTTGCGTCTCAGCAGGAGGAGCTTGAGGCCGAGCAGCAGGCCGCCATGGAGCAGCAGGCTCAGCAGGCCGCCCAGCAGCAGGCCGCCGGTTCCACTGATACTGACGCCGCAGCGCCCGAGACCGACGGAACAGTCGATACGGCGCCTGACGCCGCCGCACCCGATGCCGCCGCTGAAGGCGGCGACGTGCCCACGGCAGAGGTTCCCGCGGAATAAAGCGAAGAATATGATTCAAGGCCTCGCAAACGTGTCGAGCGTTTGCGAGGCTCATATTTTTTTATTTTGACGTTGCATTTTATTTCCTTTTATGCTATAATAAAATATAGTTGTACTTTAAGAGGTGAGATGTTTGTATCTTAAGCGCATAGAGCTCCAGGGCTTCAAGTCCTTTGCCGACAAGACTGTGATAGATATGCATCAGGGCATAACCGGCATAGTCGGCCCCAACGGCAGCGGCAAGAGCAATATTTCCGACGCCATCCGCTGGGTGCTGGGCGAACAGAGCGCCAAGGCCCTCCGTGGCGGAAAGATGGAGGACGTCATATTCAACGGCACCCAAAAGCGCCGCCCCCTGGGCTTTGCCGAGGTGACCATGATATTCGACAACACCAACGGCTTTCTCGCCAGCGAGTACGCCGAGGTAGAGATAACCCGTCGGGTGTTCCGCAGCGGCGAGAGCGAGTATCTGATCAACCGCGCCCCCTGCCGGTTACGGGACATACACGAGCTCTTTATGGACACGGGAATGGGCCGCGACGGTTATTCCATTATAGGGCAGGGCAAGATCGCCGAGATAGTCTCACAGAAGAGCGACGAGCGCCGGGGCGTTTTCGAGGAAGCCGCCGGCATCAGCAAGTACCGCTGGCGCAAGCAGGAGGCCGAGCATAAGCTCAGCCGCACCGAGGACAACCTTGTGCGGGTGAGGGACATCCTTGCCGAGCTTGAGACCCGGGTGGAGCCGCTCCGCCGCCAGAGCGAAAAGGCGCTGAAATTTCTGGATCTGCGTGAGGAGCTGAAGGGCATCGAGGTCAGCGCCCTGTTGAATATTATAGATTCAAAGAGGACTCAGGCCGACGAGGCCGCGAAAAATTATGAAACAGCCGTCGCTCAGCTCGAGGCGGTCAAGGCCGAGCATGACGCCGCAAATGCCGGCAGCGAGGAGCTTTTCCGTCAGGTCAAGGAAAAGGACGGAGAAATCGACAGGGCGCGGGACGCCCTTTCTAAGGCGGAGGGTCGGGCAACCTCTATTGATAATGAAAAAACGCTTATTGAAAATAATATAATCAATACAAAGGGAAACCTCCTGCATACAGAGCAGGAGCTGGAAAATCACGGCAAGCAGACCGAGGGCCTGAACGCCGGACTTTCCACCGAAAATTCTGAGCGTGAGCGGCTGGAAAACAGGCTTGCGGCCCTGCGTGAGGAGCATGAGGCCGCAAAGGCACGGCTCAGCGAGGCCACCCGGGAGATGGCCCTCCGCAACAATGAGCTTGAGCAGGCCCGCGGCCGCGCGGCCGCGCTCAAGCAGAAGAAGGCGGAGGCCCGGACGAGGCTGGAGGGCATAGAAACCCTTCAGCAGACCTACGGCGCGAGGAGCGCCGCCATAGACGGCGAGACAGCCGAAGCCGAAGCCGAAATAGAGCGGCTTACCGCCGAGGCCAAACAGATCGAAACGGACAGGGAGACCGTCGCCGATGAACGCGCGAAGCTTTACGAAAGACTGGTTCTGGGCTCCGCAGGAGTCGCGGCATTAACCGACGAAATACAGGCCGAAAAGGACGAATATAATAACATCGTTTCAAGTCTTGGCGAAAAGCGGGCAAGACTGAATATGCTCAAGGATATGGAGCGCAGCCTCGAGGGCTACGCCCGCAGCGTCCGCGAGCTGATGAACGACCACCGCAGCCGCAAGTACCGCGGCCATATGGTGGGTGTGCTCAGTAAGCTGATAAAGACCGACGGCAAATTCATTACCGCCATAGAGATAGCCCTCGGCGGCGCCATGCAGAATATCGTTGTAAAGGATGAGGCCGACGCCAAAGAGGCCATTGAATATCTCAAGGCCAACCGCATGGGGCGGGTGACCTTCCTGCCCATTACCACTCAGGAGGGACGCCGTTTGGACAATGAGGCCCGGCTCATGAGCCGTAAGGGCGTCATTGCCGTGGCCTCGGATCTGGTGGAGTGCGAGCCGGAAATAAGGAATGTGGTCGAGTCGCTGCTGGGGCGCACAATTGTGGTTGACAATGTGGACAACGCCAACGAAATAGCCAGAGAGAACCGTTACAGGATTAAGATCGTCACCCTTGACGGCGAGCTGCTCCAGCCCGGCGGCAGCATAACCGGCGGCAGCATAAACAAAAGTCAGGCCCTGCTTCGCAGAGCGGAGGAAATAAACTCCCTTGAAAAAGAATGTGCCGCCATGGATAAGGCCGCCGAAAAGATAGAGGCAAAAATCGAAGACCTGAACGAAAGTCTGGCCGAGGCCGGTGAGGAAGTTGACTCCATTCGTGCCGCCTTGAACGACGCGGAAAAAAGGCTGTCCGGCCTTGAAGCCGCCGTTCAGCTCAAGCAAAGCCTTATCGGCGCCGCCAATGAACGAATCGGCAGGCTGGAAAAGGAGAAAGAGGAACTCACTGCTCTTGTCCTGGGCGCGGAGCATGACAGGAGAGAGCTCAACGATTTGCTGAACGGCACCGGCGGGCTTATGTCCGGGGCCGATGAGGGAGTGAGCGCCTGTCAGCAGGCCCTTGACAGTGCGGTGGAGGCCCGTGAGGCTGCGTCTAAGGCCGTAACGGATAAGGTGCTGGAAATCGGGAGCGCCCAAAAGGATCTTGAAATATCCCTTCAGCGCATCGAAGAACTGAAGTCGAGGCTCGAGAGCTCCGACGCCGATTACCGCCTACGGCTCGCCGCCGCGGATGAATTGCGGAAAAAAATCGACGAGCTTAACGAACAGCTGGCCGAAAACCGCCGCGGCTTTGCCCAGCAGGAAACCGTCGTGGCCGCCGCCCGTGCCGAGCTGGACGCTCTGATGACCGAAAAAACCGGAACCAATGTCCGACTGGACGAGATCAGGGAGAAAATAAAGACCCTGAGCGATACGATTTTCACCGCTCAGGAGGAGGCTGTCCGGCTGGAAACCAAAAAGACACGGCTGGAAAACGACCACGAAACCGCGACGAACCGGCTGTGGGACGACTATGAGCTGACATACAACACCGCTCTGCCGTTAAAAAAGGATATCGGCTCCATAACCGCCGCCAACCGGCGCATAGGCGAGCTGAAAGGCCAGATAAAGGCTCTCGGCAATATAAACGTGGACGCCATAGAGGAGTATAAGGACGTAAAGCAGCGCTATGAGTTCATGACCGCTCAGGTCAGCGACCTGGAGGAGGGCAAGAAAAACCTGGAAAAGCTCATTTCCGAAATGATGACGGTTATGAAAAGCCAGTTCAGGGAAAAATTTGAAATGATAAACAGGAGCTTCGGCGAGATCTTTGCCGAGCTGTTCGGCGGCGGCCGTGCGGAGGTGCGTCTTGCCGACCCGAACGACGTGCTGGAAAGCGGCATCGAGATCGAGGTGCAGCCGCCTGGCAAGCGGCTCCAGAGCATATCGCTGTTTTCCGGCGGCGAACACGCACTGACGGCCATCGCCCTGCTATTTGCCCTGCTCAGGGCCACTCCCTCGCCCTTTATTGTTCTGGACGAGATAGAGGCCGCCCTCGACGAGGAGAATGTGTACCGCTTTGCGGATTACATCAAAAACTACAATAAAGACACCCAATTTGTGTTGATAACCCACCGCCGCGGCACTATGGAGGCCGCCGACATACTCTACGGCGTGACCATGCAGGAAAAGGGCGTCAGCCGCCTGCTGTCCATGAAGCTGGACGAGATAGCCGCTGATGAAGAATTTAACTGACAGGAGAAATTACCATGGCACTATTTGATTTTTTCAAGAAAAAGAAGCAGACGGATGAGGAGGCTCAGGAGCCTGAGCGTTCTGAGACTGGCGTCTACGGGCCGGATGAGGATGAGCTGGCCGAATTGGACGCGGCGCTGGACGATGCGGGAGAAGCCCTTGAGGAAGTGCTGACCGAGGCCGAGCCCGTCGAGGCGCCCGAGAATCTGCCGCCACAGGGAGCGACGGTTCCTGCCGGGGAGCCAGCACCGGAACCGGAGTATGAAGAAAAGCCCACAAAAAAAGGCTTGTTCAGCCGTCTTAAGGAAGGCCTCGGCAAGACCAGAGGTGCCTTTACCAGCAAGGTAGACAATGTCTTTAAGGCCTTTACCAAGATTGACGACGACCTCTATGACGAGCTGGAGGAGGCGCTGATCCTTGCCGACATAGGCGGCCAGACCTCCATGGAGATAGTCGAGACCCTTCGCGAAAGGGTCAAAGAAAAGCATATTACCGACGGCAGCGAGGCCAAGGAGGAGCTTAAGGCCATAATCGCCGAGATACTGAGCAGCGGCGACAGCGAGCTGTACCTTGACACAAAGCCCACCGTGGTGCTTGTGATCGGCGTCAACGGCGTGGGCAAGACCACCACTATCGGCAAGCTTACCAATAAGCTGAAGCGTGAGGGCAAGATGGTGGTTCTGGCCGCCGCCGACACCTTCCGTGCCGCCGCCGCCGACCAGCTGGAGATATGGGCCGAGCGCAACGGCGTCCAGATAGTGCGTCTCACCGAGGGGGCCGATCCCGCCGCAGTAATTTTCGACGGCTGCACCGCCGCCAAAAAGCGCGGAGCGGACGTGCTCATCTGTGACACCGCCGGCCGCCTGCACAACAAGAAAAACCTGATGGAGGAGCTTAAAAAGATACATCGGGTGATCGAGCGTGAGCTCCCCGATGCCCGGAAGGAGGTCCTGCTTGTCCTGGACGCCACCACCGGCCAGAACGCCGTAAATCAGGCCGAGGAGTTCAACAGGGCCGCCGGAATAACCGGTATAGTCCTCACAAAGCTGGACGGGACGGCAAAGGGCGGCATAGTGATACAGATAATCCAGAAGCTGGGCATCCCCGTCAAATTCGTGGGCGTGGGCGAGGGTATAAACGATTTGCAGGTGTTTAACGCCGAGGACTTTGCCGCGGCACTGTTCCCCGAAGAATAAACCGCTTTATTGAAAGGATGGTTCCTTATGTGGGAAAACCTTCTTAACGGCGAGGCCGTGTTCAAAAGGATCTTGAGGGTAATTCTCGTAATCGCCGCCGTGGCTCTTATTGCCGTGGGCTTCGGCCTTTATATGGATTACCTCAAAGTAAACGAGGTGGGCGCGGAGTATGTGGCCGTGTTCTTCACCCGGCTGGGAGCCAAGCTCTTTTTCGGCGGGGCCCTGCTCCTTATGACCCTTATTTTGTTCCTGATCAACGGGGCAATCCTCCGGCGTACCGCGACTGCCCGCGGAGAGCTGACATGGATATTGAAGCGTAAATATCTCTTTGGCGTCGGAGCCATAGTTTCCGTCTTTGTGGCCCTGGGCTGCTCCTCGGGAATGGGCGAAAAATTCCTGCTTTGGAAAAACGCCGTGGATTACGGCGCGGACGATCCCCTGTTCGGCAAAGACATCAGCTATTTCCTGCTCCGCCGTGACTTTTATATCTCCATGGCCGAGATTTTTGTAATGATACTGGTGATACTGCTGATTTACACCGTCGTCGCCTATCTGGCAATGTATGTCTTCGGCGAGGCGGAAGGTTCGCCCGTCAGGGTTTTCCGCAGCCGTGCCGTGTTCGGACACTGTGCGGCGCTGGTGTTCCTCATGGGCGCGGTAAAGGCCCTGACCTACCGCTTCACCGCCGAGGGACTGGTTTACGCCAGGACAGCCGGCGTCACCGGCGCGGGCTACACCGACGTTAAGATACGTCTCCCATTCTACACGGCGGCGCCCTATATCATCTGCGTTTTGCTCATAGTGGGCCTGTTCTTCCTTTTTAAGGGGAAGATCAAGCCCGTGATAATCACTGCTCTCATTTTTCCGGCGCTGCTGGCGGTTATGTACCTTGTTGGGGCCTTCACCGACAACTTCATTGTGGCCCCCAAGGAGGTCGCCATGGAGGAGCCCTATATCGAGAGCAACATCAAATACACCAAAATGGGCTTCAAGCTGGACAACATCGAGGAGCGCACCTTCCCCGTGACGGAAAATCTCACCGCCGACGACATCGCCAACAATGCGGAAACCATCGAGAACATCCGCATAACCGACCTGCCCTCCACCCTGTCGGTGTCCAACTCGTCCAAAAGCATCCGTGACTACTACACCTTTACCGATTCGGATATAGTTCCCTACACCGTCAACGGACAGAAAAGCGCGCTTAATATCGCCCCCCGTGAGCTGGACGCGGAAAAGCTGCCCGAGACCTCGAAAAACTATATCAATCTCCATCTGCGCTACACTCACGGCTACGGTATAGTGGCCAGCAAGATAAATCAGGTTTCCGAGGACGGTCAGCCCATCTATGTTATCGACAATATGCCCGTGACCAGTGCGGAGGGCTATCCCCAGATAACCGAGCCAAGAATTTATTACGGCGAAAAGACGGACAATTACGTCGTCGTAAACACCGGCTATGACGAGCTGGACTACGTCACCGGCGACGAGCTCACCGGCAAAATCTACAACGGCGACAGCGGCATTGCCATGACCGGTCTCAACCGTTTCCTCTTTGCCCTTGACAATCTGGACTACAAGCTGCTGATTTCCGGCTATATCGACAGCGGCAGCCGCCTGCTTATCAACCGCAACATCTTCAGGCGGGTCGAGATGGCCGTGCCCTTCCTCATTCAGGACAACGACCCCTATATCCTTGTGGACGGCAGCGGCGGCCTCAAATGGGTGCTGGATCTCTACACCACCTCGGACAAGATGCCCTACAGCCAGAGCTATAACGGCATCAACTATATCCGCAACAGCGCCAAGGCCGTCATCGACGCCTATACCGGCGACGTGAAGGTTTATATCACCGATCCGGAGGATCCCATAATCAGGACTTACGAGAAGATCTATCCCTCCGCCTTTGCGGACGGGGAGTTCCCCGCTGATTTGAGTGAGCACCTCCGCTGTCCCGAGGCCATGTTCAGCATACAGTATAACGTTTTCCTCCGCTATCACATGACGGACACCGCCAATTTCTACGGCAACTCCGACCTTTGGGCCACTCCGAAGGAAAAATACATGAACAACGAGACCACGGAGATCATGCCCTATTATAACCTTATGCAGCTCAAGAGCTTCGGCGACGAGGACGCCGAGCTGGTGCTCATGCAGCCCTTTGTGCCCGCCAACAAGGAGAATCTGGTGGGATGGCTGGCCTCCCGCAGCAACGGAGAAATGATGCTGTACAGGTTCCCCACGGGCAAGACCGTCTACGGTACTCTCCATATAGAGAACCGCATCGACTCCAACGACGAGTTCTCCAAGGAAATTTCCCTTTGGGATCAGGGCGGCAGCAACGTTATCAAGGGCAATCTGCTGGTAATTCCCATCGAAAACAGCCTGCTCTATGTGGAGCCTATCTACCTGACGACCAGCAACAACGCCGCCCTGCCCGAGGTCAAGCGTGTGGTCGTGGCCTATGGCGAGGACGTTGTCATGGAGCCCACCCTTGAGGACGCGCTGAATAAGCTGTTTGGCAGTCCGGACGGCTCGGCGGGTGAACCGCCCGAGGAGACGGCGCCGGCACAGCCTCAGCCTCCCGCCGGAGAAATAGGGGAGATAGCCGCCGCCTATGAGGCGGTGGAGCGGGCCCGCACCTCCGGCGACTGGGTGGAGTTCGGTCAGGCCATGGAGTCCCTTAAGGAGGCAATTTACGGCAATTACAGCATGAGCGAGGCGGAAACAAATGAATAAAATCATAAAAGTAATTGTGCCTTTGGCGGCGGCGATTTTGCTCTGCGCCTGCGGGCAGAAGCCCGACTATACGGCGGCGGTTCAAAACAACGCCACCGCCGAGGTCACCGTGGGCGAGGACGTTTACGCCATCAGTGGCCAGACCGTCACGAGGAACGGGGCGGTTTTGGCGGAGAATATCGGCGCCGATGAGGAAAAAATCGTCGTTTTGGGCGGCAAGGTCTACTTCAACACGGAGGAAGGGACAAAATATATTTCACCCAAAAACGGCAAAATAAAGGATTTCGGCAAGGGACGGGCGATTTACGGCAAGGGCGAATGGCTGTACTACGAGAACATCGGCCTTTACCGCGTCAATCTGGCCAACGGCCAACAGGGGGTGCTCCACGATTCGGCTCTCGAATTTGAGGAAGATACCGACGAGGGTATTGTGTTCACCGACGGAGAAAAGCGGTTCCTGCTCCGTAACGGCGCCGATGAGCTGGAGGAAGAGTGAGGCTTAAAGTCACCTCAATAAATACTTGACTTTCCGGTTAAAATGTGCTATACTGAAGATGGCCGGGGACGGCACCCATAACAAAAAACGGTTGGCCAATAACAAAACAGGGGGACGGCACCCATGACAAAAAACATTGATGTTTTGGACAAAAACGGAAATCTGACAGGCCAGACGTACCCGAAAAGGGCGAAGGGCCTTGTAAAAAGCGGAAGGGCCGAGTTTGTGAACGACGGCGCGATCCGCCTCACAGCTCCGCTCCTTCACTCGGAAAGGACGGAAAATATGGCAAAGGAAGTAAACGAAACGACGGAATTTGCGGAAAAGATAAACGAGGCCGTCAAAAAAGCGGCCGCCGAAATGCCGGATACAGTGCCCGACGCGGCGCGGACAATGAGCGCGGTTGAAATATCGCATCAGGTTGATAAGCTCATGGAAGGGCAGGCCGCCCAGATGGCGAAGCTTATGGACGTGCTGGAAAAGGCGGAATTTGACTATAAGGTCGACGCCGTCAAGGTGATGTCGGACGCGGTCAGAGAGACGACCAACGAAGCGCTTAAGGTCTATCGTGCGGCGGCTCTCGGTCTTGGGGATCTGAGCGCCGCCTTAAAGGCGGATCCCGGCTGCGGGCCGTTTTTAGTGGCGATTACCGGTAATTACGTTCAGATAATCAACCCGTACGACGCTCAGATTATAGACGGAAATTAAGGCCGGAACCCGAGTCTCCGTTGTAAAACGGCATAAAATTTAAACGGCGTGAGCCGCGGAGCTGTTGCCCCGCGGCTCATTTGAATTCAGTTATTTAATATCCAATATATTCCCTTCGCCAGACGCAGAGCGGCGTCACGGAAGTGATTGCCGGGATTGAGCTCAAAAATTGAATTTATTCCCATCGAGGCGTATATTTCTCCCAGCTCCCTCGTGAGCCCCTCCGTCCTGCTGAAAACCGGATTTTTTGTACGGCTCTCTCTGTCCCCGAGGGAGAGGTATATTGCTTCGGGAGGTTTTAAAAAGCCGTGCTCTTTGACGTGCTCCGCAAAGCCGGGGTACCACACCGAGCCCGAGGCGGACACAGCGCGGTCGAACAGCTCCGTTATATATGGGGCGTACAGCGAGAAAAGCCCCGCCATGGAATATCCGGCAATAATTCTGGATGTCGGACTTCCGATAATATTTTCCGAATATGGGATAAGGACATTCTCCATCCACCGGACGTAAGCGTCCGCCCCGCCGGTGAAGCCGCCGTCCCGGTCAAATATTGGCTCGGCGGGCCACGGCGAAAGGTCGGCGTTCCAGTTCAGGCCGGACACGGACACCATATTGAAGGCCCGGCAGCCCAGCGCCCCGCACTGCTCAAGCACCTGCGCGCCGGTCTCCTCATACATATTCACATAGACCGCCGGAGCGGCGTCGCCGGTCAGGTATAACGTCACCCTTCTGCCGTCGAGTATCGAGCTTTGCACCTTCACCCTTCGTCGCTCCTTATTATTTTCAGTTCCGGCCCGCAGCCCTCAAAGGCCTTCGGGTCAATTTTTGTGTCCGGCGGGACGGTCACGGTCTCAAGGGCGGTGCAGCCCTGAAAGGCCCAGGCCGAAATTTCGACCGTGCCGCTGTGGAACACCGCGCTTTTGAGATTTTTGCAGTCCTTGAAGGTGAAGGGCACGATGAGCCTGACGCTGCCGGGGACGTCGACGCTTTCAATGCCGCTGCGCACAAAGGCGTACTGCCACATTTCGTTCAAATTTTCCGGCAGCTCTACCGACTTAAGATTTTCGCAGCCGTCGAACACAAAGCCGCCGAGCCCGGCGACCGTTTCCGGGAAGGTTACTTTCCTCAGTTCCCTGTGACCCTTAAACAGATCGTCATAGATAAGCGTCAGCTTTCCGCAGTAGTTGGGGACGGAAACATCCTCCTCATCGCCGCTGTAACCGTAGGCGGCGTAAAAACCGCCCTCTATTTCCCTAAATGTAAAATCCTGCATCGTTATCCTCCGTTGCTGAATTAAAGTTTAATATCTGGAAACATTCACATATCAAATACCGCTGCCGCCGAGCGTATGTGCTCCGGCGAGGCGGAGCCGACGATGGGGCATACGGTGTTCCTGCCTTCGAGCAGCCGCCTCAGCGCGGCCTGGGCTGTTGTCAGGCCCGAGGAACGCGCCTCAAGCTTGAGCTCTCTCAGCCGCTCGGCGTTTTCCGGACACAGATATTCCGCCGGCCCCGATCCGTTGACCAGAAAACCTCTGGCCAATGACGAATATGCGAAAATAGGCATATTGTTTTCGGCATACCATTCCTGCGCAGACTTATTGTCCGAAATATCTATGCTTCCGCCCCAGGGGTCGAACACCCGCCTGACAACGCTGAGCCCCACGCTGGAAAGGCTGAAGCCATCCTGTCCGGTGAGCCGGGCGTAAGCGTTGGCCTCGGCTATCCGCCCGTGAGTCCAGTTTGACGCGCCGAAGCAGAGAATTTTCCCTTCCATACGGAGCTGGTTGAGGGCGTCTATAAGCGGCCCTACCGGTTCCGCGGCGTCGTCCCGGTGGAGGAGGTAAATGTCGATGCGGTCAACTCCAAGGGCTTTCAGCGAGGTCTCAAGGTCGGCGGCCAGCGCCTCGGGATTGACCCGGCTGCCGCCGCTGTCATGGTGGCAGCCCTTGGTTATTATGTTTACCTCGCCGCGGATATGGCGGCTTTTTATCCATCGGCCCAGATTTTCCTCACTCCCGCCGTAGACCCGGGCGGTGTCGAAGGTGTTCACACCCGATTCAAAGGCGGCGTCAAGTGCGCCGTCCGCGCCCCGGCCGCCGTTCATTGCGGCCGAGGACGCGCCGTAGATCAGCCGTGAGACCGGATTTGCGAGGCCGGGGAGGGAAAGGTATTTCATATATCAAGCTCCTGCCCCGGTTCAAGTATGTATGCGCCGGGAACCTTAAACTCCTCGGCCCTTTTCATGTCGAAAAGCTTGCCCGGGGCCATGTGTACCGGGACGGTGTGCTTTGCTCCGATTATTCGGGCGCACTCCATGGCCTCCGGAATGTCCATGTTGAATATCCCGTCCGTTGGCAGAAAGGCCCAGTCGATGTGCTGACCCGCCAGCTCGGACATTTGTCCGGTCTTTGAGGTGTCGCCGGCGAAATAGAGGAGCTTGCCGTTTACGGTGATGAGGTAGCCCACGCACTGCGATTTGTCGTGGTTTTTGTTGTAGGCCTCGACCGCCTCTATATGCATGCCCTCCGGATCAAAATACTGATATTTTCCGTCCCTGATGGCGTCGGAGTTTTGTATTACCCTGCACCCCGCCTTGTGCGGCGGCAGATCAATACGGTTGTGGTCGTGGTGCTGGTGCGTCACCAGTATGAGATCCGCCGGCAGGTCGTAGCCCTCGCCGGCAAAGGGGTCGATGTAAACGGTCCTGCCGTTGTCCAGAATCATGCGGAAGCTGCCGTGTCCCTGATAGAGTAGCTTTGTCATAGTAATACCTCCTTTAATAATTTCAGTATAGCACAGTGCCGCCGATTTTGCAAGACGGAACTGTCATGACGCCCGATTTTTTTAGTAAAAAGGGCGGCAAAGCCAAATCTTTAAAAAATTTTCTCAAAAAATATTGACAAAATTCATTTTTTGTATTATACTTAATGAGTATGTTTGGAGAGCTTTTGGAGGGATGGACATGAAGCTGAATATAGGCCCTGTCCTGAAAAACGAGGGTTCGGTGCTGAACATAGACAGCGGAGTGGATTTCGGCAGGCTGGACTACCTGGGTACCGGCTTTGACTTCCGGGAGCCCGTCCGTGTTACCGGCAGGGTCAGGAGCATTGGCGGCACGTTGGAGCTCAGGGGAGAGATCAACGGCCATTACGTCTCCGCCTGTGACCTGTGCGGCAGGCCTGTGGAAGGGGATATAAGCGTTGACTTTGACGAGACGCTGAACTCCGAAACCGAGGATTACGATCCGGAGTGCTTTTCACTGAACGGCACCGTGCTGGATATATCCGGCCTGATCAACTCACTGGTGTTGGAAAATCTTCCCATGCGTCTGTTGTGCCGGGAGGATTGCAAGGGTCTGTGCAGCATATGCGGCTGTGACCTGAATGAAACGGTTTGTAATTGCGACCATACGGTTTACGACCCGCGGCTCGCTATATTCAATAAAGAGCGATAACGGCTCTATACCAAATATTTAACAGCGAGGTGTTAAAAAATGGCAGTTCCCAAGAGAAGAACTTCAAAGGCGAGGAAGCACCTTCGGCGTGCTAACTGGAAGCTCAGCGTGCCCGGCATGGTAAAGTGCCCCAACTGCGGCGAGCTTATCAAACCCCATGTAGTATGCAAGCACTGCGGCTATTACAAGGGTGTTCAGGTCGTGGCCAAAAAGGAAGCCTAAATTATTAAGGAAGCCTGCATTCTCCGTCCGGACCCTTTACGTCCGGACGGGATACGGCCTGTTTTGTTTCTGTCTGCTCCCATAGTTAAGTGGATATAATAAGCCCCTCCTAAGGGCTAGTCGCGCGTTCGACTCGCGCTGGGAGTGCCAAATTAGACCGATGGGGACGCGCATTTCTGGTACATTTCATTGACCGAATGTATCAAAAATGCGCGCCCCTGTTTTATCAAACTTGGCAAATAATGATAAAATATATACGCAAAAAAGTCTTGAATTAGTTAAAATAATGTGATATTATAAGAATATATCAATTTACAGAGGTGATAAAATGACTCAGGAATCTATCTGCATACTTATTACTATTATCGTCTATCTGGCGCTGGTGCTGGCGGTGGGCTTCCGCTTTGCGAGAAAGACCTCGTCGAGCTCGGAGTTTTACCTTGGCGGCAGGAAGCTCGGCCCCTTTGTTACGGCGATGAGCGCCGAGGCCTCGGATATGTCCAGCTATCTGCTGATGGGTCTGCCGGGACTGGCTTACCTTTCCGGCGTTGCCGACGTGGGATGGACGGTTATCGGTCTCGCCGTGGGCACCTATCTCAACTGGCTGCTGACCGCCAAAAGGCTGCGCCGCTACACTCAGGTGACCGACTCGTTCACCATCCCGCAGTTTTTCTCAAAGCGCTATCACGATAACAAAAGCATTCTTTCGGCTATCGCCGCCGTCATTATCATAGTGTTCTTCGTGCCCTACACCGCCTCCGGCTTCGCTGCCTGCGGCAAGCTGTTCTCCTCGCTTTTCGGCTGGAACTACATGACGGCGATGATAATTTCCGCCATCGTGATCGTGGGCTATACGGCGGCGGGCGGCTTTATGGCCGCGTCCACCACTGACTTTATCCAGAGCATAATCATGACGGTCGCCATAATTTTTGTGCTGGTCTTCGCCACGACTATGGCGGGCGGCGTCGGTGCCGTTATGGAAAACGCCAAATCTCTGCCCGGCTATCTCAGCCTTACCGCGACTCACACCGAGGCGGGGGCCCAGCCCTACGGGCCGCTTAAAATTGCGTCCACCTGTGCTTGGGGTCTGGGTTACTTCGGTATGCCCCACATCCTCCTGCGCTTCATGGCTATCGAGGACGAGAAAAAGCTCAAGCTCTCCCGCCGCGTTGCGTCGATATGGGTCGTTATCGCCATGGCTATGGCTGTGGTTATCGGCCTTGTGGGCAAAGCCCTCAGCGCCTCCGGCCTTATTGAGGCCCTTTCCGGCAGCAATACCGAAACGGTCATCGTACGCATTGCCGACCTGCTTTCAAAGTACGGAGTGTTGCCCGCTCTCATGGCCGGCCTTATTCTGGCGGGTATCCTGGCAAGCACAATGTCCACCTCCGACTCTCAGCTGCTTGCCGCCTCCTCCAGCGTGTCTCAGAACATACTTCAGGAGGTCATGCACCTTAAGCTTTCCGCCAAGGGCAGCATGATCGCCGCCAGAGTGACGGTCATAATAATTGCGGTTTTGGGCATCTTCATCGCCCGTGACCCCGACAGCTCGATTTTCGGCATAGTCTCCTTCGCGTGGGCGGGCTTCGGAGCCAGCTTTGGCCCGGTGATGATCTGCTCCCTGTTCTGGAAGCGCGCCACCCTGCCCGGCGCGGTGGCCGGTATGGTTGCCGGCGGCGCCATGGTGTTTATCTGGAAATACCTCATCGCTCCCATGGGCGGAATTTGGTCGATATATGAGCTGCTGCCCGCCTTTATAGTGGGAATAGTTGCCATTGTTGTTGTCAGCCTGCTGACCAGGGCCCCAAGCAAGGAGATCGAGGCCGAGTTTGAGGCCGCGAGAGGTTAATTGAAGTAAAGCGTTACGTTAAAAGGGACCCATAAGGGCCCCTTTTGCTGTACATTTTTATAGCGCATTAGTTACTGTAACCGGCCGAATACTTCTCCAAAAGTCCGTGGCGGATTATCCAAAGGCGGGAGGAAAGATCCACATAGTATTTGTGGGGATTTTCAAACCGCTTTACCTCGTCCCATATGGTTTCGATCTGAGCGGCGCAGTAATCCCGTATTTCCTTCAAATCGGGAGAGGTGTAGATCTTCTTCCCGTTTTCGAAAACCTTCACAAGCAGGCGCTTGGCGGTAAAGTTGGTGACGGTCTTGCGCTTCCAGGTGTGCTCCGGATCAAATATCTCGTAGGGCTTTGTGTCGTCGATCTCCTCGTCATGGTTGGTGAGCACGTCGGCGATGGCCTTGCCTGTTTCGTTGTCGTAAAGCCGGTATATCTCCTTGAAGTCGGGAATGGTTATCTTTTGAATGTTTTCGCTGATCTTGATTTTCGGGACGATGCGCCCCTCCTCCTCCACGGCCACAAGCTTGTATACCCCGCCGAATACGGGCGAGCTCTTCGCCGTGATTAGCCTTTCGCCCACGCCGAAGGAGTCGATGCAGGCTCCCTGACTGATGGTGTCGCGGATAATATACTCGTCCAATGAGTTGGAGGCCACGATTTTGCAGTCGGGGTAACCGGCCTCGTCCAGCATTTTTCTGGTCTTTTTTGACAGATAGGTTATGTCGCCGCTGTCGATGCGGACGCCCTTGGGCCGCTTGCCCAGCGGCTTAAGAACCTCGTCGAACACTCTTATGGCGTTGGGAACGCCGCTCTTGAGCACATTGAAGGTGTCGATGAGCAGAGTGCAGTCGTCGGGATAGACCTCGGCGTAGGCCTTGAAGGCCTCGTACTCGCTGGGGAACATCTGTACCCAGCTGTGGGCCATGGTTCCCAGTGCGGGAATGCCGAAAAATTTGTCGCTGATGGTGCAGGCGGTGCCGGCGCAGCCCGCTATGTAGGCCGCCCGGGCGCCGAGAATGGCGCTGCTGTAGCCGTGAGCCCTGCGGGAGCCGAATTCCATTACCGCACGGCCCTGCGCCGCGCGGACAATGCGGTTGGACTTGGTGGCGATAAGGGTTTGGTGGTTGATGGTGAGGAGCAGCATGGTCTCCACCATCTGGGCCTGTATTGCGGGCCCCCGGATTATCATCAGGGGCTCGTGAGGGAACACGGGAGTGCCCTCCGGCACGGCCCAAACATCACAGCAGAATTTGAAGTCCGCCAGATATTTCAAAAATTCCTCACTGAAAATGTTCCGGCTGCGGAAGTATTCGATGTCGCTGTCGGAAAAGTGGAGGTTGTCCAGATACTCGATAGCCTGCTGAGTTCCGGCCATGATGGCGAAGCCGCCGCCGTCGGGAATGTTGCGGAAATACAAATCAAAATAGCATATTTTGTCCGCCATGCCGTTGACCAGATAGCCGTTGGCCATGGTGAACTCATAGAAGTCCGCCAGCATGGTAAAGTTCTGTTCCTTTGTCCAGTCAGTCATATAAAACGCCTCGCTTTACGCCTGTGCATTTTCGAGGGTGTCCCTGAGCCAAAACTCCCCGATGTCGAAAGCGCTGTAAAGACCCTCTCGCTTGGCCTTGCGGATGATTTTTTCCTTGCCGTGGCCGTTGTTCGTGCTGAGCTCGATGGTCACCGAGTCGGCCACCTCAAGGTCGCCCACCGTTTTTTTGGAATTGATGGTGAAGATAATGATATACTTCTCCTTGGGATCGCCGTAATAGATCACGTCGCCCCGGCGCACCATGGGCTTGCCGTCGTAGACGAAGTATTTGGGAGCGTCGGCCTTTGGAGCGTCGGTCTTAGGGGCCTCCTTTTTTGCTGCTTCAGTCTTTGCGGCGTCCTTTTTTGCGGCCTCGGCCCTGGGTTTCTCTGTCTTGGGCTTATCGGCCTTTGGTTTTGCGGCCTTCGGCTTTTCTGTTTTCGGCTTTTCGGGCTTCAGGTTTTCGGTCTTTGGAGCCTCTGTCTTTTTTTCCATGAAACTCATCCCTTTCAGATGATATATTTTGTATGCAATACCGCCTGAGTAAACGCTTTGTCCATTCTGCGGCGGAATTTTTTTGACGTAATTGCTGCGATAGTGTGCGGGCAGGGGCAAAACGGAGGCAAAGCTTTGGGGCGGACTTCGTATTACCCTAAATTATATCACAACTGCGGAGAAAAATCAAGTACGATTACAATATTTTTCACGAATTTGTAAAAGGAGTTTTTTTACCATACACGCAAACAGGCCCCGGCATATGCCGGAGCCTGTTTCGTACTAATAATATTGAAAGCGGCGTTATTTTATTCTGTTCCCTTCCAAAGCTTGAAGCCGTCGCTTACGTCTTCATCGGTGACGGGTGTAAAGCCGTTGTTCTGTCCGGCGCTGGTGAGCATAACGCCTGACATTACTTCCTCGGGGGAGGTGAAAGCCTTTGCCTCAACGGTGGGAGCGATAAATTCCTTTTTCATTTCTTAACCCTCCTTCAATCAAAGCTCGGGGAGGAAGTCGGCCACGGCGTCCGCACCGGAGGCTTCCAGCTCCTGCACAAGTGTTTCCACAAACTCAATGTTCACGCTGTCGAGAGAGAGGGTGAGGGCTTCGGTCGATGCGGCATCGCCGTAGGCCTCGCCGAAGGTAATTGTGTTGTTGACAGTGTCTATCTTGAGAGTTTTGTATACCTTTCCGGTATCCCCTCCTGTGGCCTCAACAAGTTCGCTATTATTGCTGCCCAGATAAATGACCCCGTCCTTGACGGTGAAGCCTATCTCAAGGCCTTTGAGAACCTCGGTGTTCATGGAAAGTGTGTCGCCCTCATATTTCATGATTTTTGACGCCTCGGCGGTGAGTTTTCCGTCGTCAAGGTATACGCCGCCGGCGGAGATCACCTTGTTGGCCGCGGCTATGCGGGCCGCCGAGGCGGATTCACCGCCATCAGATTTGAGTATCTCTTCGATAACAAGACTGTAAATGCTGGTCTTTGCAGAGGCTGTGCCAACATTTGTCCCGTCGGAAAACGCGGCGGAATAAATTCGGTTAGTGTTGGGCGTGTATACAGCGACGCCCGTGTTGTCGTCAAGTTCCGTGTATGTGCCGAGCGGCTCCATTATTCCGGATTCGGCGTTTTCGTGGTATACCCGTATGGCCGTTGCGTCCTTCGATTTCCCGCTGAAGTTTACGGTAAAGCCGTTGTTTTCGGCATCCCAGCCGAGAAAAGCTGTGGGAACCTCAGCGATGGCGGGAGTATAGTTTTCGTAGAGGTAAATCTCGTTGACGTTGCAGTAGTCGCTGGTGTTCTCATACTTGATATAGCGCCAGCTTTGTATTTCATTAAGCACAGCTCTTGTCTCCCGATATGCGTGGGGCTGCTCGGTCACTTTGTAAATCACAGTCCACTCGTTGTCGTCGTTGGAGCCGTAGAAAGCGGTGTCCTTCATACGGTCGGGGTAATTGGGACGGGGAACGAAGCCGATGGCAGCGATGGGCATAGCCTCGCCCAGGTCTATCCGGAGATAGCTGCCGCTGTTGCCATCGAACATGGTGTTCACGTTGCCGTCAAAGGCATTGGCGGCACCATTTTCATTATTCCATGTGCTGCCGTTGGTCATGGCCATGCCCGTTGTGTCGATGCGCCTGAGATTTGAACGGCGTATTTTTATGTAACTCATCATGGGGCCGCCCTTGCCGCCGTCAGTGAGTTTCAAATTCAAGGTCGCGTAACCGCCGGTTACTTCTGCGGGGGCGGTAACTATTACGGGGCTACCACTGTCGGCGTTTGGCAATATTCCGTATTTACATAAATTCTTCTATTTTGTACAGTATCTTTTTCCATAGGCCAGGTGTATTCACCCGTAAGAAGGTCTGGATATCCATCGACTTCCGTAGGCGTGTCGTCGATGCCCCACATTGCGCCCGTCACCGGGTCTTTTCTAAAGAACTGCTCGGTCACGGAATTGTAGATGCCGAATTTGTCGTTATTGGAAAGGGTGGTGACGTCCCTGTCGCCGCAGTCCACAAAGTACAGCAAATCGGGGTCTACATTATCCCTGGTATCGGCCGCGAAGGCTGTCAAAAATCCACCGGGGGGGGGTAACAGTACCATGACCGACGCCACGGATGAGGCTAAAAGCGTTTTGAATTTCATTTTACATTTCTCCTTTTTATTTATTTTTGAACACAAAATTGTGTCCCATACCAAATAAAATCGTCGCGGCGGACGGCAGAGGAGCGTCAAAAAGCCATGCCCGTCCGCCGCGTTAAATTATTGTTATATCCGTTTACTTGCCCGCCCAATATTTCTGCTTTTCAAGATCCTCGCGGGGCGAGTCGATTATCGAATAGATGATTTTGCCGTTGGCGCCCTTCTCCCTGAGCATAGAGGACATGACGGCCTCCGTGGCGGAAAGGCGGACGGCTTTTACCTCGGGATATGCAAATGTCTTTTTCACGGTATATTCCTCCTTATCAAAGCTCGGGCGTGAAGTCGAGGTCGGCGTCCGCGCCGGAGCCATCGGTCTCGCTTATCTCGGTGGGTACGAACTCAAGATTCACCGCGTCAAGGCTGAGCACCTCGGCCAGCTGGCCGGTGGCCTCGTCGGAAAGAGTCACGGTGCCGTCGGCGTTGACGGTGAGCTTGTTGTACTTGTTGGAGCTCATGCCGTCGGTGAAAGCAAGGCCAAGCTTGACGGCCTTTTCGGTGAGAGTTATGACGTTGTCCTTTTTGGTCATCACAAGGGCCGTTTCCTTTGTGAGGCTGCCGTCCTCGCCCAGGAACACGCCGCCGTTTTTGAGCACCTCGTTCACCTTGGCGAGCTGGGCCGCGTTTATTTTGCCCGTGAGGGTGCTGTCGGCCACCGCCTGCATAACAAGGCTGTAAATGGCTTCCTTTGCGGTCTCGGCGCCCTTGAATACCACGCCGGCGACTGTTACCGTGGGCACGGCGGTGTAGGTCAGGTTGGTGTTGGGAGTGTTCATGCCGACGCCGTCCTCGGCGGCCGGGTCGTAAACGGCCTCAAAGGTCTTGCCGTCGGCGGAGGTCACGGTGACGCCGTACTCCGCTCCGTCGATGGGAGTCACGGCCTCGGCCACGAAGTCAATGGTGAAGTCGCTGCCGTCCCAGCCGAGAGCGGGAGTAAGGACAGGAATTTCGGGAGCGTCAAGGGTGTAAAGATAAATTTCGTTTACGTTGCAGTAGTCGCTGCCGTTCTGGTACTTGATATAACGCCAGCTTTGCATTTCGTCGAACACCGCTCTTGTCTCCTGATATACGGGAGGCCGTTCAGTCACCTTGCAAAGCTCCGTCCACTGGCTGCCGTCATTGGAACCGTAAAAGACGGTGTTTACCATCCGTCCGGGATAATCGGGACGGGGGATGAAGCCGATGGCAGCGATGGGAGTGGCCTCGCCAAGGTCTATTTGAGCCCAGCCGCCGCTGTTGCCGTCGAACATGGTGTTCACGTTTCCGTCAAAGGCGTTTTCGGCATGGTTCTTATCTTCCCATGTGCCGCCGTCGGTCGTGGACTTGCCGGCAGTGTCGATGAGCTTGAAGGGAACGGCGGAAATTTTGATGTAGCTTATCATGGGGCCGCCCTTTCCGTCGCTGTCCAGATTGAGGTTCAGCGTGGCTGTGCCGCCGGTCACATTGGCGATGCCGGTAAGGGTCACGGGCTCGCCGACCTTCATGGAGGGAACTATGCCGGAGGCTATCACCTTATCGTTGATCTTCAGGCTGGATTTGCGGTTGTAACTTTTGGTATCCCAAGGTGTATAGAATCCGGCCTGGAAGGAGTAAACGCCGTCCTCCAGCTCAAACTTGTAGGTCACGCCGGGGCCAACGTGGTCGGTCTGATCCTTGGCGTAGCGATAGGACGCGGCCTTGACGCAGCCGTCGTCCGCGCCGCCCTGCTCATAGGGCCAGGTGTCCTTGCCGGTGAGGAGGGTGGGATAGGTGTCGTTCTTTACATAGGTGTCAGCAACGCCCCATTCCTTGCCGGTGACGGGGTCGGCGGCGTAGAACTGCTCAGTTACGGAGTTGTTCACGCCCAGCTTATCCCCCTCGGAAAGGGTGGTGACGTCCCTGTCGCCGCAGTCCACGAAGTACAGCAGCTCGGTGTCCACGGGCAGGAAGTTGGTTATGCGGAAGTTGTCCACGGTGAGGCTGTCGCCGGTGACGGTGAGCTCAAGCTCTCCCTCGCCGTAGGCGGTGACGGCGGTTTGGGGGGTGATCGCCGCCTCTTTGCCGCCGAAGCTTACCGTGCCTTCGCCCTCGGCCTCAAACTCGAGGGTGTAGTATCCGGCTGCAATGTCGGTTATGGTCTGACTGAGGCTGCCGCCGGCGGAAAGCGCCGCCCTATGAGCGCCCTCGGTTCCCTCGACGGCCACATTTTCGGCTGTCCAGCCGGTCAAATCGCCGGTGCCGAAGGAGTTGTTGCTTATATACCCGTCAAGGTTTTCGGGAAGGACAAACTCTACTCTTATTTCGGTGTTTTCGTTTATTTCAAGGGAGAGAACGCCGTCTTTGACCTGCGAGGACACGTCTTTGCCGTTGGCCGAAACGGCGAAGGTTCCATCCGGCCAGTCGTGCTTAAGGGTGAGGGTAACGGTCTCGCCGGGGGCGGCGGAGGTCTTGTCGAGGCTTACTGTTCCGCCCTCGGTGGCCATAACGCTGACCTTGTACTTTTCCTCAACCTGCGCCGCTCCGGCCACGGCGGGATAGAACTCGAAGCCGTCAAGGTTGGGGGCGTAGTTCACAAGGGTTTGATACTCGATGTTTTCGGGCTTGTGCTCAGTGGTGCCGGACTTAAGCACGCCGCACTTTACCTCACGCCAGTTGTCGTTGAAAAATCTGACAGTGTTGTCTCCGGCGGCAAGGGTCACGGGCACGGCCACAGTGCGCCAGTTGTCGGTGCTGAAGCTGTTCTTGAAGTACAGCCGCTCCGCGTTTTCGCCGTTTACGGTGAAGCTGGCATAGCGATCCACAACTTGGGCATTGTAGTCGTGAGCGCCGAAGAGCTCGCCGTTGGAATGGCGAATTACCATCTTATACTCCCCGGCCTTGGGGGCGTTGACGGTTATCTCCAAGGCGTCGTCGGTGCCGCCCTGAATGTTGGAAACGTACCTTCCGCCGTCTGCAAAGGCGTTGTCAGTGACCTTCGCGCTGCCCGCGAGGTCGCCGTCCTCGGCCTCCACGGTGACGGCCTCCGCGTCGGCGGCCCGTACCCGCAGATAATCAAGGGCTATAGCCCCATCCGTGTCCACGTCGATGATATTGATACCCTTCTGGAGGAACACCGCCGCGCCGGAGGAGGCGAAGCCCTCGCTTGCGGGCAGATCGACAGTTGTCAGAAGGTTGTCAAGGGTCAAAGCGGTGTTGTCAAGGTAGATATTTGCCTTAGCGTCCGCCTCCGCCGCATAGCGGAGGGTCAGATTGTACATTCCGTTGTCGGGAACGACCACCGTAAAGCGCACGCCGCCGCCGTTTTCAACGCTGACCTCGTCAAGGCCGGTGATATAACCGGAGGCGCTGTATCCGCCGAGGGTATTTTCGGTGGTGACGGTCGTGGCTTTGTTGTCAAACAGGGTGTTGAAGTCGCCCAGCTCCGCCTCGTAAAGGCTGTCGAACTCGGGAATCTCCCCGCCCACGTAGGTCAGGCTCAGGCAGTCGATGGACGCTCCCTGAGTTGTGTCGCTCGTGCCGCGGTAGGAAATTGTGTGTTCGCCGGCGCTGAGCTCTATATAGTCGGTGTACATACCGGCCATTTTCCAGCCAAGGGTGTTTTCAAGAGTGAGACGGACGCTCTCTCCGCCGTCAACCGAGCGGGTTTGATAAACGGTTTTTGGGTCGTGGGACGCGGGCGCGGCGGTATTTACGCCGTATCCGTTGCCGTAAACCATGTCGGCACGGTAATAGCCGTCCACGGGAACGTCCACCGTTATGTCAACGCCGTCGTTGGGGGTGTTTAAGCCGCCGAGCCGGTAACCGCCGGAATAGGCATATGTGGTGGGGTCGTTGCTCTTAGACACTTTGCCCACATATGTGGCGTTCTCGGCCTCCCAGGTCTTGCGCCAGGGGCCCCGGAACACGGTGCCGGGCACGTCGCCGTCGCTCGCCGCCGTAACGGTGATATTGTAAGCCGCCGAAGCCTCCATGCCGTCCAGCTCGACGGTTACCTTGCCGTCCTCAACGGCGCAGGTGCCGGTGAGGATAACAGTGGGTTCCGCCGCAACGCCGTGGTAGGCCGTCCAATAAGTGGCCTCGATCTTGACGTTGACCGCCTTTGCGCCCTTGAAGGCGTCGGTATCGGCTATGTTTTCAAGAACTATGTCGGCAGTGCCGTCCACTCCGCCGAAGATAACGTTGGCGCTCTTCTTGTTGTCGTCGATGGATGCAAGGCCATAGAGCTGCTCGCGGGCGGTGGAGGTGGTGAGCTTAAGGGTCTCGCCGCTCATGTCGCCGTACCATTTGTACAGCCACCATGCGCCGTTGGGCTCGTTGTTGTCGGCGGCTATATCATTGAGGTTGCCGGCCATGTGCCAATAGGGCAGACAGCCGCTGACCTTGTTTTCCTCAAAGAGGGCTATCCAGTTAACCAGCTTGCCGGGAACGGAGCAGTCCGCCTGAGGGGCGTACTCGTTTATGATGATTTCACGCTCCGTCATTCCGGCGGCATTCTCTATATTCCGGTAGTCGTCCAGATGGGACTTGAAGCTGTTCAGCTTGTCGGTCTGGAGCTCGTGCCAGGTTATGTAGTCGGGCTCACATTTATTCTTTACGCAGAAGTTTATCCAGCTCTTCATGGCGTTGGGCTGGTATGTGGCATAGCTTGCGCCGCCGACGAGGGCCTCGGGATCCAGCTCCTTTATGAGGGTGTAAGCCTTCTGCCAATAGTCGTTGAAACGGTCCTGAACAGCGGTGTCGTTGTTCACATTATTGAACCAGATGCCGTCGGGCTCGTTGTATGGCACGTAAACGAACTTGCCCTCGAAGTCGGGGCGGCTCTCACGGAGCTCAACGATCTTGGGCACCATTTCTTTTATCCTGTCCAGATAGTCGTCAATGGTGGTATACTCGTAGCTCCACAGGGCGAAAATGTCCTGAAGATAGATCTGTACCTGTTCGCCGCCGGCCTCGAGAAAGGTCTCGGCCACGTCCAGCACGTCGCCGGTGGGGTGCTGAAGTCCGTCGGGAGCCTTCTGCACGGCGGTGCCGGGCTTAAGGGGCGTAAGGGTGTTGGGGTTGGGCGTGCCGTGGCTGCCCAGCCCGTAAAGGAAGCCCGCGCTGCCGTGACGCATGGGGCCTGTCCTGTCTGTCATGTCCACCGTCAGGGTCGGGGTGTTTGCCGCCGACGCCGCCAACGGAGCGAATGTCATCACGCTCAGCGCGACCGTCAGGGCCAGCACAACTGAAATGAACTTTTTCATACCTGTTTCTCCTTTTTTTGTTATTTGTCACAGCGCCGCACTTATTCCGGGTCGAAGGTAAATGCGTACACTAATGCCTATTATGTCTATTATTTTATCACAAAGTTCAACATAAAGTAATATCCCCATGTTGACAAAATATGTCCTGATGTGGTATAATTTTTATTTGAGAGAGGTGATCTGTATGCGGGACTACTTTACCGATTTTGAAAATATCAGCGGCGATTTCAGCATTTATGAATACGGCGAGGAGCAGTGCCAGGGCGGCTACGGCTTCGGCCCGTATATCCGCCAGACATATTTTATCCATTATGTGTACAGCGGGAGGGGGCTGTTCCGTGCCGGCGGCAGAGAATACCGGCTCGAGGCGGGGCAGATGTTCCTGATCTTTCCCGGTCAGCTCACATATTACGAGGCCGACGCGGAGAAACCGTGGTTTTACCGGTGGATAGCCTTTGACGGCGGGCTTTGCGAGGCGCTGCTCGGTTCGGCGGGGCTGAGCGTGGACAATCCCGTGCTGACCGACGACGCGTCCCGTTCCGCCGGGGAGGCTCTGAAAAAAATAGTGGACGGCGGCGTCACATCCTACGCCCGCCTTATGCGCGACTTCTGGAACTTCGCCGCCGCGCTGCCACAGGGACGTATTCCCGCATCCAACCGGCATATCCGCCGGGCGAAATCGTATATACATTCCCATTATATGGAGCCCCTTTCTGTCAGCCAGATAGCGGCCGCGGTAAATATAGACCGCAGCTACCTGTGCAAGCTTTTTAAGGAGCACGAGGACGTTTCTCCCCAGGAATACCTGATCGGCTACCGTCTGCGGGTCGCTCAGTCCCTGCTGCTGGATACGGATTACGACATTACCACCGTCGCCCGACTGGTGGGCTATGACGATCTGCTGAGCTTTTCAAAAAGGTTCAGGTCCAGAATTGGAATTTCTCCCTATAAGTGGAGAAAGGCGCGGAGGGGATAGCTCTGCCCCGCCGCCGTCTCTGTGCATGAAAAAGAGGATGAAAAAATTCCCTGTGTAAATCTGGAAGAACGGGGGCCGTCCCCAAAGCCGCGCAGACCGTTTGAGGGTATAAAATACAAAAAACCGTCTTTTTGTCGTAAAATGATGTGACCCCAAAAAGTTAGACTTTTCATAGCGTAGTAGTTTTGCTGACTGCTACGCTATTTTTATGCAGTCAAG
>CANQRB010000010.1 GCA_947626145.1 uncultured Clostridia bacterium
TCCTCGATTGCTCTGTTAAAGTTATTTTTACACTGTATCCCGCAGGAATTTTTAACTCACGGGCAGTGGTGTTCCATCCATACGAAGAAACATTATCGTCGGCGTCAAGTATAACATAATCGTAATAATTATTACCTCCGCTCATGATATTATACTCTACATCGTTTGTATTTTTAAATGTACAGCTCTCATACACCCCAAGCGTGATTTTAGCCATGACGGGATTTGTTTCCTTTTTGATAAGGAAGTATTCATCGGCCACGGCGACGCTTATATTTGATTCGGTGGAGGTGATCACCGCTTTTCCTCCCGCGGGCACCTCAAGCTTGCTTGGGCGTGAGTTCCAATTGTATTCCTTGACGCTGCCGTCTTTGTAATACATTACATAATCAATGTCGCGGTTCAGCCCCGCTATTTCATGGGCAAGGATATCCGCATTCTCAAATGAAAACGTCTCGTCCACGGCTATTTCATAGCTGACCGATTCCTCCGCCGCCAACGCCAATCCCGGCACAACGGCCATTACCATTGCCATGCACACCAGCACGGCCAGAGCTTTCCTTAGTTTCGACATTTACAATTCCTCCTTTTGATTTTTATGCGGCGCAGCTTAACAGTAGGCCGAAAGCATGACGGGATGATGGAGTCCCGATTGCTTTGCGCCAAATAAAAAATGCGCCGCCCCAAACGGGAGCGACGCACCAAAAATGCAAAACTCCGCGTTTGCTGCAACACAAATCGAATATAGGCATGTTAAGATTAATTGCGCTTTTGACACAAACTATTCATGCTTGGGAGTCAGCATTTTTCGCATATGAAAAATGCGCACAAATAGAATATGCCTTGATTACACAAAACATACCTGAAAATATTCGATTAGTGTTGCAAATTAACTATACCACAATTTCTTCCCGTTGTAAAGTGTTTTTTATCTTTTTTTGAAAAAATTGTGCGTTAGCCACTTTGTTTTTTCTAAACCATCCCCTGCAGTTGTCATTAACAACTAATTTTATGAGTTTTATATATCGCCGAGAGATTGTTGCAATAATAGCCGGCAAACAAAAAATGCAAACAAACCGAAGCGGCCGATGTCAATTATTACTATACCATAGTATTTTTATTTTGTCAATATATTTTTATATAATAGTATATAAATAATGTACGGAGGTGTGGACAATGCTCGGAGAACAGATTCGCCGTTTCAGGCAGGGAACTGGAAAAAGTCAGGTCCGCATGGCGCAGGATTTGGGCGTCACAAAGCAATGTATTTCAAACTGGGAAAATAACAACATTCTCCCCTCTGTTGATATGCTTGTTAAACTGGCCAGATATTTTTCGGTGAGTACTGACTGTCTGCTCGGTCTTGACGATCGACAAACTCTGGATGTTACGGGCTTGTCGGATGAACAAGTGTGTCATATAAAGCAAATTATAGGCGATATTTTAAGCAAATGACGCTGAAAAGCAGCTTATCGACCTTTTTGTCGAGAGGGTGGACGTGTACCAAGACAAGATCGTGATAAAATTGAATATCCTCCCGGACGGAGATCCGCCAAAGGCCCACAAGGACAAAAATCCCTGTGAGCCTTTTGTGTTTAAGTATGAGGTGGATTTGCGGCGAGAAAGTTAAAGCCCACAGCAGGAGCTGTGGGCTTCTTTTTTCACATCGGTTCAACATTCATTTCTTCGCAGAACAGTCCGTAAATATATAGAGCGGACTGCCCGTAAAGGCCGGTCTCGTCATCTGAGAAGCTTTCTCCGGTGGCGGAGGTGTAGAATTTGTCAAGGGCAGTTTCCTCATCCCAGCCGAAGCGTTTGCATATCATTTCTATGACGTTTGGAAGTAATACTGTGCGTATTGTTCCGTGTGACATTTTTATTCTCCTTTTAATGCACGATTTCGTAACTGTCTATAAACCTGAGACTGCCAAGAGCCTTTTCCGTACAAAATGCGATTTGATTGTTTATCTTTTCAAATTTCAACCTTTCGATGGCATCCTCTTTGCGCATAATACCATGAACAACATAGGATACCGTTTCACCCACGTTGTCATTCGCTATCTTGCCGACAACAATGTCAAAGCCGTGATTGTACGACGGATTGCTTCAACAGTTAACCACCATGTCAAGCCACTCCATCGACGCTCCGTCAAACGTATGAACATTTAGTTCACGGTTTTCTGTTCAGTCGTATATGTTCACAACGGCCTTGCCGCCGCTAAACTTTCTCTCTTGCAACTTGGCACGGCGGACGGTCCATCGCTCGGCCTGCTCTTTAATATCGGTGGTATAGAAAGCAAAGCCGAAATCCCGTCCAAACTCAGAGCGAATGATGAGAGGCTTTTCAATTTTAAGCGTGGAACCGTGATAAACTATCATACAGTTTTCTCTCCCAGATAATCTTCGCAAAAGCCGACCATATATTCCATTCCCATGCCGTGCAGATCCTCATAGTCCGAGCGGAGCAGGTCAAGAAGTCCTTCGTTCTTGAACTGGCGGTACACCTGACAGCTTTCCCTGTTTTTCTTATCGGCGTAATTTTCAATGCAAAAAATTTCAAATGACAGTTTGCTCATGATAGGAACACCTCGGCTTTTGTGTGGCAATATTTATTCTGTTCCAAATAACAAAAAACCCAAGCCCTCTGGCTTGGGTTCTGCCAATCCCTCGCGCGAGAGACTGAATGGCGGAGAAGGAGAGATTCGAACTCTCGCGCCGGTTTCCCGACCTACGCCCTTAGCAGGGGCGCCTCTTCGACCTGCTTGAGTACTTCTCCATGCACGTAAAGTTCACCGTTCGGGAGCAATCGCTCCCCAATATTTAATTTTACTTTTCTGGATTTGACCTTCCGATACTGTCCAATATCAACTGAAATTATCAGCTAAAATCAGCAAATATCAGTTAATATCGGCCCTGGCCTTCCGATAATATCAGCAAAAATGGCGGAGAAGGTGGGATTCGAACCCACGGCTCTTACGAGTCACCGGTTTTCAAGACCGGCTCCTTAAACCACTCGGACACCTCTCCACATTTCGACGCGCCGATTGCTGACTTTGATATTATAGCACAACGGGCCGCCGTTGTCAAGGGTTTTTTTAAAAAAATTTACCATAACGGATTTTTTGGGGCGCGGATTTGTCCTGCGCCGCCGGATTGCTTTAACCTCTGACCCAAATTTGAATAAAAAATGCGCAAACGGCTCAAAAAAATCCTGTTTGATTATTGACAAATCGACATACAAGTTGTAAAATAACATATAGGCGGTACCCAACGGGGGGTTGCCGAACCGAAGCTTTGCGCCCGTCCTGCCTGCTCCCTCAGCGCCGCCCATTACGAAACGCCGCCGGAACGTACAGGCGTGACGCGGCGTAAACCGGATAAAAACCGATCAAAGTCTTGCAGATGTCTGTGAGTGTGATTTGACTGGCGCTTACCACGGTGGAATAATCTCGGAACTTTTTTATCGAATTGCGCTGTACAGACGTCAAAAGGGGATGATGATATGCGCGGGCCGTTCCGTTTTTTGCCTGCCATAATCGCTGCTTTAACGGTATTGTTTTATTCTCCCGCCCTGCCGGCTTTGGCGGCCGGTACGGAAAAACTGTCATTTACTGACACGGAAGAGGAGTATATCGCCACTCACGGGCCGCTTCGCATAGGCTATATACAGGACCGTGTGCCGGTGTCCTTCATCAACGATAAGGGAGAGCTGGACGGTATCAGCCGCTACATATTCGACCGGGTGAGCCGACTCACCGGCCTTAAGTTTGAATACATACCTCTGCCCATCGGCGATGTTACCTATGATTTTATTATGAGCGAAAGGCTGGATCTGGTTTCCGGCGTGGAACAGAATAAGGAAAACCACAACGCCCGTGGCATAGTTATGAGCGATCCCTATTTTACCAGCCGCAAGGTCGTTGTGGGCCGCAACAATCTGGAGTTCAGCTATGACGCCAACCTGTCCGTGGCCGTGCCCGCGGGCTCTCAGACGATTGAAAAGGTGCTGGCTCAGACCTACCCCAATTTTGACGTGGAGGTGCTGGAGGACGTTAAGACCTGCTTCGACGCGGTCAACTCCTCGCGGGCCGACCTTGTGATACAAAATCAGTATGTGGTCGAGCACTGGATCGCCAAGCCCATTTACGAAAAGCTGAAGGTCATCCCCGTGCTGGGCCTCGATGACGAGATCTGCTTTTCGGCCATGGTGTCCATCGAGGGCGGCCCCGGCACTCCCGAGGAGGAAGGACAGCTGCTCATAGGGATACTGAACAAGGCAATCGCCGCCATGACCGAGGACGAGCTGGGCAGCTATGCCATTCAGGCCGTAATGGATAATCAGTATCGCTACAATCTGTCCGATTTCCTGTACCGTTACCGTTATGCTGTGGGAGTTTTCGTCGTTTCGACTATCATCATACTTATATTGGTCATACTCCTTGCCCGCCAGCAGATAAAGATAGCGGAGGATAAGGCCGACGCGAAGGTGAAGTCGCGCTTCCTCTCCACGATGAGCCACGAGATAAGGACGCCGCTCAACGGCATTATCGGTCTCAATTACGTTATGTCTCAGAAGCTGGACGACAAGGAACGGCTGAAGGACAGTCTTCGCCAGTCCACCGTCACCGCGAATTACCTTCTTTCCCTTGTTAACGATATGCTGGATATGTCCGGCCTTCAAACCGAAAATATCAAGCTTACGCTCCGACCGGTTGACCTCCGGCTGGTGGTGAGTACCGTCAGCACGATCGCCGAAAATTCCATGTCGGGCAAGAACATCAAGTATAATGTCCGTACCGATTTAAAATGGCCCTGCGTTCTGGGCGACGAGGTTCGCATACAGCAGGTGCTGCTTAATTTGCTGGACAACGCCCGGAAGTTCACCCAGGAGGGCGGGACCGTCAGCATGATGGTCAGGCAGACGCAGGACGAGGAGGGCAAGGTGGTCACCACCGCCACCGTCCGCGATAACGGCCGGGGAATGAGCGAGGAATTTCAGAAGCACATATTCAACGTCTTTGCGCAGGAGCTTGACACCGTGTCCAAGGGCAATCAGGGCACCGGTCTGGGCCTGCCCATCAGCCGCCGTCTGGCACGGCTTATGGGCGGCGACATAACCTTTGTGAGCGAAAGGGGAGAGGGCAGCGCCTTCACGTTCACCTTTACCGCCGACCCGTCCCAGCTGTCGGAGGACGAGGATGAGCCGGTCGCTCAGGAGCATATCAGGATACTTGTGGCCGAGGATAACGAGCTCAACGGTGAGATAATCATTGAGCTGCTCAGCGACGCCGGATACGATGCCGACCTGGCGGAAAACGGACGGGTGGCTCTGGATATGTTTTCCAAGTCCGAGCCGGGCTTCTACGGTCTGGTGCTGATGGATCTTCTCATGCCGGAGATGGACGGTTTTCAGGCCGCCGAGGCCATCCGTGCCCTTGACCGGCCCGACGCCGGAACCGTGCGGATATTTGCCTGTACGGCCAACGCCTGCGACTCAGACAGGGAAAGGGCCTTTGACAGCGGCATGGACGACTTTATCACAAAACCCGTTGATATGGGCGAGCTTATTAAAAAGATAAACCAAAAGTAAAACATATAAAAAGCGTCCCGGGAACAACCGTTCCGGGGACGCTGATTTTTTTGCTGTCGCGGCGGAAAATCGCCGTGGGGGAGAGACTATCTCTTGCTGAACTGAGGAGCGCGGCGGGCCGCTTTGAGACCGTACTTCTTTCTCTCCTTCATTCTGGGGTCACGGGTCAGGTAACCGGCCTGCTTGAGAACGGGACGGTAAGCCTCCTCGTCAACCTTCAGAAGGGCGCGGGCGATGCCGTGGCGGATAGCGCCGGCCTGACCGGTGAAGCCGCCGCCCTTGACGTTACAGATAACATCGAAGCTGCCCTCGGTCTTGGTGGCCACAAGGGGCTGACGAAGGATAACCTTCAGAGTTTCAAGACCAAAATAGTCGTCGATGCTTCTGTTGTTTATCTTGATTTCACCGCTGCCGGGAACAAGGCGAACCCTGGCGACGGACTTTTTTCTTCTGCCTGTGCCGTAATACTGTGTTACTGCCATTTAAGTCCAACCTCCCTTACTTTATCTCCTGAGTCCAAGCCTCAGGCTTCTGTGCTTGCTGCCGATGCTCTTCGCCCTTGTAAACCTTAAGACGGGTGAGGGCGGAGCGGCCTATCGTCGTATCGGGAAGCATACCCTTAACGGCCATGTACATTGCGCGGTCGCTGCGCTTAGCCATCATTTCTTTGGCGGAAACGGACTTGAGACCGCCTACCCAGCCGCTGTGGCGGTAGTACATCTTTTCGTTGAGCTTGTTGCCGGTGAACACGGCCTTATCGCAGTTAAGGATTATCACGTAATCGCCGCAGTCCACATGAGGCGTGAAGGTGGGCTTTGTTTTGCCGCGAAGAATGCTGGCGGCGGCGGCGGCCACCCTGCCGACGCTCTTGCCGGCCGCGTCAATAACGTACCATTTTCTCTGTACCTGACCGGCCTTTTCCATAGTGCTCTTCATGGAATGTTACCTCCTGTTAATTTTTCATTTTCAACATGAGTTATTATAATACAAAGTTTTCCTGTTGTCAATACCTTTTTTGAAAAAAATTAACGTGAAGGGAGCTATCTCGCTTTTGCTTCGATTTGCTCTGCTTTTCTCGGAATATCTCGCATGGCAATTTCATTTTTTATACGGTTACCCTTCCCGCCAGAATGTCCTTATAGTCGGCCAGGTTTTGGCGGAGCAGTGCCGGAGTGTCCAGCCCGTAGGGACATTTTGTCCTGCAGCGGCCGCAGTTAAGGCAGTTTTCGATGTTCAGCATCTTTTTCTGCGCCTCCTCGGTCAGCCAGCCGGCGGAGGGACTGCGGCGGATGAGCTGGGACATACGGGCGCAGTTGTTTATCTCTATTCCCGCCGGGCAGGGCATACAGTAGCCGCAGCCCCGGCAGAAGCTGCCTATAAGCTCCTTCCTGTCCTTGTCGATGACCGCCCCGAGCTCCGGCGTCAGCCGCGGCGGGCTGTCCATATAGCTCAGAAACTCGTCAAGCTCCTTCTCCCGCTGTACGCCCCAGATAGGCAGAACGTTGCCGAACTGATCCAGCCATGCGAAGGCCGCGTCGGACTTTGTGATAAGGCCGCCGGAAAGGGCCTTCATGGCGATGAAGCCCACGTTTTTCTCTTTGCACAGCTTTACAAGCTCAATGTCCCTGTCTGTCGCAAGGTAGCAGAAGGGGAATTGCAGTGTCTCGTACAGGCCGGAGCGCACGGCCTCCTCTGCCACATTGAGGCGGTGGTTGGTGATGCCGATGTGACGTATCTTTCCCTGCTCCTTCGCCTCGAGCATGGCCTCGTAAAGGCCCGAACCGTCGCCGGGCCTGGGACAGAAGGCGGGATTGTGGAACTGGTATATGTCAATGTAGTCGGTTTTCAGCATTTCAAGGCTGGTCTCCAGCTCCCTCCAAAAGGCCTCCGGCGTTGCGGCTCCGGTCTTTGTGGAGATGTGAATTTTGTCCCTCACGTCAGAGAGCGCAAGGCCGATTTTCTTTTCGCTGTCGGAGTAGTAGCGGGCAGTGTCAAAAAAGGTTATGCCGTTTTCGTAAGCCTTTCGCAGCAATTTGGCCGCGTATTCCTCGCTCACCCGCTGTATCGGCAGGGCGCCGAAGGCGTTTTTGGGCGAGGTTATTCCTGTTTTACCCAATGTGACCGTCATTTTTATCCCTCACTTCGCATAATAAACTATGTCCATTCCATCCATTATATTGTCGATCCGTCCGGTTTTAACGTAGCCCAGCCGCTCGTAAAAGCGGCACAGGCCGTCCTCCTGAAGAACGGTGTCCACCTGCCACGTCCTGGCCGCCGGATATTTGGCTTCCGCCAGCCGTATGGCCATCTGGCCGTAACCCTGCCGCTGATGCTCCGGAAGAATGTATATCCGCTTTATCTTGCAGCGGTCGCCGTAGTTGAATATGCGCAGGCCGCCTATGGGCTCGCCGTCAAGGCAGATGAAATAATAGTCCGAGCCGGGCTCCAAAAGCCGGGCCCTGACGCGCTCGGGCTTTTCCGCGCCGGGACTGTACTCGTAATCGTGATACTTGTCCAGAAGGGCTTCAAATGCTTTTATCTGCATATCGTAGAGCAGCGCCCAATCGTCAAAGCCGGCTTTTCTTAAGGTTACAGCCATGTTCATTCCTCCAGTTCTGTCGCTATAAAATCGTCAATTTCAAGTGTGTCGGGAGTGACGCGGCACTTCACGCAGGAGACCCGTACTCCGCTTTTTGCCGCCAGCGCCAACGCTTCGGCAAATTCGGGGTGTGTCGTCCGGTTGGGCCGGAACAGCCGCGCCCGCTCCATCTGGGCCACGAAGAACACATGGGCCTCATAGCCCTCGGCGGCACAGTCCATTAGCTCCCGCAGGTGCTTTAAGCCCCGCTCCGTGGGTGCGTCGGGGAACATTACGACCCCGTTGTCCTCAAGGGTCACGCCCTTGACCTCCACAAAAATCTTCCGCCCCTCACTCTCGATATAAAAGTCGAAGCGGGAATTTTTGTACTGGCGCTCGGGCCTTATCAGGCTCGGAACGCCGAAAAACCCGCTCTTTGCGGCCCATTCGCCAAAGACCCTGTTAGGGGCCTGACTGTCCATATTTATCAATATATCATTTTTATATACTGCTGTCAAATCATATTTTGTTTTGCGGGCCGGATTTTCCGCCCGTTGGAGAAAGACTCTCGAGCCGGGCGTCAGCAGCTCCCTGCACCGTCCGGTGTTTTTCACGTGACAGACCTGCCGCTCGCCGCTGATCGTCACGTTTGCGATAAATCTGTTTGGACGGGACAGGAAAATTCCCTCGATAACGTCATTGTAAACCACGCTCCGGCCCTCCCTTCCGTTTTATTTTACCACAGCTTTACTAAAAAGGCAAGAGAAAATTTCGGTGTTGACAATAGTTGAAAATAATGATATAATATATACAAGTTAGAGGAGGTATTATTATGCCAACCGTCAGACCAAGCGCGGAACTCGGAAAGAATTACAACGAAATTTCAGATCTGTGTCATCGATGTGCCGATCCGGTTTTCATAACACGAAACGGCAAAAGCGATTTGGCAATTATGAGCATAGAAGCATACGAAAATTTGTGCGGCCGTCGTGAGCTCTATGGTCTCATTGGCGAGGGTCTGGCAGACGAAAAGGCGGCTAAGACCATAGGTCTTGACAAAGCCTTTCCTATACGGAAAGCGTAATTGGATGCAGATTTTAAAGTAAGGAGAGAATAAAATGAAAACAAAATTCATGATGATATTGACCGTTCTCATGCTGACCTTTGCCGTCGCCCACGCGGAGGGCAGCGGGGAATGGTTCTTTAAAAACAACGTTGACAACGACGCCCGCCTCATTGAGCTGCACATGCTTGGGGCCCACGACGCCTTTACCGCCGGACTGAACGATAATTCCGATCCGGACGCGGCGGGAATGAAGCTGGGCGATGATGGCAGTACGGCGGCCGGCAGTTTTTTATGGGAATATGGGCTTGTCGTCTATTCCCGCGCTCAGGAGGCCGATGTGGAAACCATGCTGAACAGCGGTGTCCGCTATTTTGACGTGCGCCTGTCCCGCTATAAGGACGACGGGGAGTTTTACACCACTCACGGGCGCATCTCGGACAAATTCACCGGCCCCGACGGCATAGCGAGGAAAATTGCCGCGTGGGCCGAAAAGCACCCCGGCGAGCTTATCGTGCTGGACTTCCAGAGCCTTTTCGATATCCAGTCCGACAACGGCGGCGCCACTCAGAAGTCCTGGACCGACCTCATGAGCAAGCTGACCGCCGACGGCATCGCCAAATATGTACATACAAATAATGGCAGCATAAACGCTCTGACCTACGGCGGCCTTACCGGCAACGGCACACAGCCGGCCATTGTTCTCTTCGGTCAGGTCACGGGCTCATGGGCGGACAGCCGATTTATCAACCGCCGCGACGAGGACGGCTATCTCCGTTCCAACTGGACACAGCAGAGCAGCTATGACAAGATGCGCGCCAAGCTGGCGGAGGAGATCGACGAGCTGCAAAAAAACAGCGACAAATATTTTTACAAGCTCCGCATAATGCAGGCCCAGACCACAGGCGAGCACCTCATCAACGACGCAAAAAAGAATAATATAAGTATTCTCACCGATCCGGACTACGACGCGTGGAGCGAGCTTTTGCCTGTTCTGATGGTGGACAACGCCACTACCGACGCCGGGGACTTCAACGCCAGGGCCGTTGACCTGCTGGCGAAGAAAAACCGTGAGTACACTCCCGGCGTATATAAGGCCGTGGACGGGAATTACACCCTCACCGGCAGCAACGACAATGTGCCGCTCGGTGCAAAATTCACCGCCGAAAGGGAGGGCGACGTCCTCACCCTTGGCGGGGAAATAACCGGCGATATGACCCTTATCGTCAAGTCGGAGGGCAAAAAACAGCGGCTTTACAGGGACGGCAGCCTCCTTGGCGAGACCGGCAGCGACGGCCTGCTACGGGCGAAAATAACATCCCTCGGCGAGTATACCCTCACCGACACTGAGGAGAACGTTGATTTTGCGGTGACGCTCCCGCTGCTGCGCTACGGCTTTACTGACGGCCTTACGGACGTTACCGGCAACGGCCTTGACGGCGAAGCGGTCGGCAGTCCGACGGTCGCCGATGGCATGGCCGGTCTGACCCCCGGAAACGTGATAAAGCTGCCCGCCGGTCTGACAAAGCACATGAAGGAATACACCGTCACGGCGTGGGTAAACCTCAACGGCTCTCAAAGCAACACCCGTTTCTTTGACATAGGGCGTCATCAGCGCTCCAATGTTTTCGGCGAGGCCGGCACGGATAAGGTTTCGTCAGCCACCAAATTCGGCGAAACCGTACGGGCACAGGGCAAGGGCCTGAGCACCGGCGTCTGGGTCCCGATCGCCGCACAGTACAAGGATGGAAAATTCACCCTGTATGTTGACGGGAAGAAGGTTACCGAAACCGCCAACGATTCCAGAAATTCCGCTCCCGTGCTCATTGAGGACTACTTCAACCCTAACGGCAGCTTTATAGGCCGCACCATGTGGTACGCTTTTAACGAAAATCCCAACGAAAACCCCGACATCAACGGAAAGATCGCCGACTTCCGCATATATGACAGTGCGATTTCAGCGGACGAGATCGCCCGTCTGGCCCGTACTCCGCAGAAGAAATATATCGACATCGACACCGGCAGCGAAATCCGGCCGGCCGATACTCTCGACGTTCCTTCGGCATACAGCGGCGTTGCCTTCCCGGAGACGCTGGGCGAATACAAGCTGGTAAGCTTTGAGAACGTGACCGATATGGCCGGTTCCTCCGACGCGGTAGGGTATTATTCTTCCTCCGCCCGTCCGGGCGACAGCCTTGTGATAACCCGTGAAGGCGATTCGGCCCGGGCTGTTCTTTCCCTTGCGGAGGAAAGACCCGGTGCGGCGCTCATTCTGGCCGTATATAAGGACGGCGCCCTTGTTTCGGTGAAGCTTGCCGACGTGAGCGGCCTCAACGCCGAGCTGACGGCCGACGCCCCCGAGGGCACAACGGTCAAGGCCTTCCTTTGGGATAAGAAGTCGATTCGGCCCATAATGTACGCGGCGGAATAATGATTTATACTAATCCTTGGTAAAAACCGGACATTCGCAACGGCCTTTTTCGTGTCAAACAAGGAAGGGGCCAAAAAGACTGCCGCGAATTGATGATTTTAATTAGAAATTGGTATAAGGTAACAATGACAGACGCCATAAAGCCTTCCCCTTTGAGGGGAAGGTGGCACGAAGTGCCGGATGAGGTGTAGGATGCGAAGCATCCGTTATACGTTTACGATTACACTAACGCCGCACAGCGGCTACACCTCATCAGTCGGCTTCGCCGACAGCTTCCCCTCGAGGGGAAGCCTTTTTAATCTGTCATTGTTACAATAATAAACTCGCATATTTATGTTTTTTATTTGGGATTAGTTAAAGCAAAGACACTAAAAGAGGGCACGTGTGCCCTCTTTTTTGTTATTTGGTTGACAAACATATCAAAATTTATCCGAATTCATAACGGTGTCTATTATTTTTTTCGCGCTCTGGTTGGGATACATATTGCTCACGTCTATCGTGTAGTCACAGTTTGAATAGTAGGGCTCCCGATAGTCCAGCATGGCCTCAATTTCCGGACGGGACTTGCCCTTGAGCAGAGGCCGGTTGGTATCGCCAGCCGTGTTGCGCAGTATCTTTTCCACGTCGGCCTTCAGACGGAAGACATAGCAGCTCTCCCGCAGGAGGTCGATATTCTCCCGACGCAGCACCGCCCCGCCGCCCAATGAGATTATAACTCCCCTGAGTCGGCTCAGTTCACGGATGCAGCGGCTCTCAATGTCACGGAAGCCGGATTCTCCTTCTTTGTCGAAGATTTCCGGAATGGTCATGCCGGTGGTTTTTACGATGTAGTCGTCGCAGTCTATGAGCTCGCAGCCTGTCATCTGGGCCAGCTCACGGCCTACGGCGCTTTTGCCGCAGCCCATGAAGCCCGTCAGCACTATGCTGCGGTTCATCTCGAGCCGACGGAACAGCTTTTCGATTATGTCGTCGCTCACCTTTGTCTGGGTGAAAAGCTCAAAGGCTATGACCGCCTGATAGATGAGCATACCGATGCCGCCGACGGTCTTAAAGCCCTTTTTGGCGGCAAGCCCCAAAAAGGCGGTCTCTCTCGGACAGAAAACTATGTCACAGACCACGCAGTCCGGAGCCAGCGAGTCGAAGTCCGTAAAGGGTGTGGCGTCGGACTTCATGCCCACCGAAGTGGCGTTGATGAGTATCTGGGCGCCCTCGGCGCCGTCCGCCGCACTGATACGGCAGTCGTGGAGGGAGTTGGCCAGATGCTCCGCTCTGGAGCGAGTTCGGTTGACTATCCCAACCTTTGCCGCACCGTTTTCCAGCACTGCGCTGGCGACGCCCCGGGCGGCTCCCCCCGCGCCGAGTATGACCACGTTTTTACCGCCGACGCTTACGCCGCTGCGGGCGAGGCTGGCGATAAAGCCGGGAGCGTCGGTGTTGTAGCCCATAAGCCGGCCGGCGCGGTTGACCACGGTGTTTACCGCGCCTGTTTTCATGGCGTAGTTGTCCACCTCGTCGCAGAGCCGGAGAACCTCCTCCTTGTGGGGTATCGTCACATTCAGTCCTCTGATGCCCAGCGCCCGAACGCCCCTTATTGCGTCCGGCAGATTTTCCGGAAGCACATGATAGGCGCAGTAAAAGTAGTTCATTTCCAGACAGTCAAGAATGAAATTGTGTATTTCCGGCGAGACAGAGTGGGCGACCGGATGGCCGATAACTCCCAGAGGCAAGGTCTTTGCTGTTATGTTCATTTTATCATACCTTTTAATTTCAGATATAAGAGTATGGGCTTTTCGAGTAACCGTTTAAAGGCGATAAAGGCCCCCTCGCCGCCCCTGTGTATCGGCTTGAGCAGTACGGCGTAGCAGCCCGCCCGCCGGGCGCCCCATACGTCGGTGAAGATCTGATCTCCGGCGGCGGCGGTGCGCTCCGGCGGCAGGCCCATGATTTCGGCCGCCTTGACGTAGCCATTTGCGGCGGGCTTGAAAGCGTCCCACACAAAATCGTGTATGCCTGTTTTTTCACAAAAGGCTGCCACCCGTGGGCGGCGGTTGTTGGACACAACGCACGTTTTTACGCCCGCGGCCCTGTATTCCGACAGGAGGGCCATGACGTCGGGGGTGGGTAGGGGGACGTTGTGGCCGGTAAGGGTGTTGTCGATGTCCAGGATAACTCCGCCCAAGCCCCGTTCCTTCAGGTATTGAGGGGTTATTTCCAGAATTGACCCAAGACAGTCCTGGGGGATAAGGTTCATGTTCCGCAAAGCCTCGTTTCCCGAATAAATGTCAGTCCCTTACCTGGACGCGTCGCTCTGAGCCAGTTTGGCGGCGATTTTTTTCGCGCAGCTCACACAAACTCCGGTGTCGCCGAGCATATCGCCGGTGTCGCCGCACACCGAGCAGCTGAGGTTGGACTTCCTGAGTTCGATCTTATTGCCCTTGAGGTTGATGTCAATGACAGTTTCGTGGGTTATACCCAGCTTGTTGCGCATCTCCTGAGGGATAACTATACGTCCCATGTTGTCAACACGTCTGCAAATCATACCTGTTACCTTCGCTTTCATTTTTATTTTTTGTGGGGGCCGCAGCCCGACTCCCCGCGCCTAAATTATATTACATTTTTCACCATTTGTCAATACTTACCTGACAAAAAATGTACTTTTTTTGTCAATGAAAGACAGAAGCTTTAACCATTTTTTGTAAAGTGAACGGGTCGGTTCCCCGCTGTGCAGACAGAGGAAGCTTTACATCGCTACAGTTTGCGGTAAACGGTCAGCCACATGGTGATAAAGCAGGCCAGACCGCCGATGGCGTTGGATATGGGCTCGGCGAGGAAAACGCCGTTGACCCCGAGCCCCATGGCCGGCAGCGCCAGCGTGAGCGGAACGACGATGATTGCCTTGCGGAACAGGGAGAAGAAAATCGCCTGTCTTGCCTTACCCAATGACTGAAAGCTGCTCTGCCCGACGAACTGAAAGGCCATGAAAAAGAAGCCGAAGAAATAGATGTTCAGCATTTCCGCCCCCAGGGCGACGGTTGCGGCGCTGTCGGAAAAAATGCCTATCATCAGCCGCGGTATGAGCATTACGACCAGCCATGCGAGGACGGTGTACCCCACGCCGAGGACGGCGGTGAAGCGTATGCCCTCCTTTACCCTTTCGTTTTTGCCGGCGCCGTAATTAAAGCCCAGCACCGGCTGAGCTCCGGAGCTTATGCCGTTGATCGGCAGAGACAATATTTCGCGCACGGAATTGATTATGGTCATGATCTCCACATACAGCTCGCCGCCGTAGAGCTGGAGCTGATTGTTGCAGACTATCTGCACAAGACTGTTGGTGCCCTGCATCACGAAGCCGGGCAGTCCGAGGCCGAGCATCTTCCCGGTGCGTGCGGCGCAGAGCCGCATACGGCCGGGGCGCAGGCGAAGTATGGCCTTTTTGCCCGTGAGGAAGCGCAGCACCCAAACGGCGGAAACGCCCTGACTTATCACGGTGGCAAGCGCCGCCCCGCTGACGCCCATATTAAAGCCGAAAATAAAAACGGGGTCAAGGACGATGTTCACCGCCGCGCCGATCACCGTGGTCAGCATACCCGTCCCGGGGAAGCCCTGGGCGTTGATATAGCCGTTCAGCCCCGTGGACATCATCGAGAAAAAGGTGCCCCAGAGATAGATTTTCAGGTACGGCCCCGCATAGAGGTAGGACTCCTCGCTGGCGCCGAAAAGAAACAGTATCGGCCGGCAGAATAAATAGCTGAAGCCAAACAGCACAACTGACGAAACCGCCAGCATCACAAAGGCGCTGCCAAGGATGCTTTCGGCCTCCTCGTTGTCCCCCTTGCCTCTGGTAATGGAAAACAGGGCCGTGCCGCCCACGCCGAAAAGGTTGGTGAAGGCCGCAATCAGCACAATCACCGGAAAGGTTATCCCCAGTCCGGTCAGCGCCATGTCGCCCACGTCCTTAAGATGGCCTATGTATATGCGGTCGACTATGTTGTATAAAAGCTGGACTGTCTGCGCCAGCGTAAGGGGAAGGGCCTGAGCTATTATCAGCTTTTTCACCGAGCCCTTTGAAAAGTCATTTGTCTTGACGGTCATTAAATCTCACCCGTTGGAACTTTTTCTGTTATTATAGCTATTATAGCATAATACTAATCCCAATTAAAAGCGTCTAATAAAGCCTTCCCCTTCGAGGGGAAGGTGGCACGAAGTGCCGGATGAGGTGTAGGATGCGGAGCATCCGTTATACGTTTACGGTAACACTAACGCCGCACAGCGGCTACACCTCATCAGTCGGCTAACGCCGACAGCTTCCCCTCGATGGGAAGCCTTTTTAATCTGTCATTGTTACCATAATAAACTCACATATTGGTGATTTTAATTTGGGATTAGTATAAAATACCGAATTTTACGAGCTGAACAGCCTTATCCTGTCGGGCCCGGTCTGACGCCAGAAATTCCGCTTAAGCTTGATGAATTCCTCCGCCTCGTTCATTATGTGGTACACCGTCGCCCTGGTCTCGAACTCCTCCCGGGAGGCGGGCAGCGGGCAGGACTTAAAGCCGCCCATGACGGTTTCAAGACGGGAGAGCTGCTCGTCGGCGTCCGCCATGACGGAGAAGCCTGACGCCAGCTCGTTGAGAAAATCCACCGCGGGCCGAAGTATCTCGGGTATCGACTCTATCGATTCAAAGCTCCTTATGAGGTGCCGCAGTATTGCGCACTGGTTCCTCCGCATGAGGAAATAGTCAAGATAGACCTGGGAATACTCGTTTTCGGTATTGCTCATGTTGTTTGCCGCCAGATTGACCGCCCCGTCGAGACGTTCGGCAAGCTTAAGCACGTCGTCATAGGTCTTGTCGAGCTCGTTTTTTTCCGACAGGTGTTGAACGATGCTGCCGAAGAGCCGCTTTATCTCCTTTTCCACATATTCTATGTCTTCCTTTATCTCTCTTTCAAGATCGGGCATTTTCCAATTCATGAGCATGGCCATAAGGGTTCCGATGATAAGCAGTCCAGACTCGTTTATGAGCACATGGGCCGTCACGTGGGCTGTCTCGTTGGAAATAAATATATGGGTGCCGAACACGGCGTTTGTGGATATGGAGCCGTCCCATTTCATAAGGTAGCTCACTTCCACCACTACAAGCAGATAAATGCAGTAGTGTACCGTGTTATGTACGGGAATTTTGCATATAAGCCACGCCGCCGCCATGCTCACGGCAAAGGAAAGCAGCCTGTGTACCGAGAGCCGCAAAGTGTCGGTCTTGGTGTCCTGTATGGTCAGCAGGGTTATTATGCCCGCCGATGTGGCGTAGTCCAGCCCGATAAGCCCCGAGAGCACTATCGCCGCGGCGCTGCCCAGCGCTATTTTTATACTTTTTATAACGGTTCTGCGATCGATACTCATCTTCATAAGCACCCGCCTCAAGTGTAAATCTTTTTTTGTTTTATCAGTCCTCGAACGGTTTCGGACAGTCGGGGTCTATATCATCGAGAAATCGAGCGAGTTCCGAAGAGCTGGGGGAGTTTTCCTTTATGTAGTCAATGATTTCCTGCGTCTTGCCAAGTCTTTCTGCTTGTATGCACACGCCTGCTTCAAAATCATCATAAGTATCTGGTATGGTTCTGACCCACTTCAAGAGCTCCTGAAATTCTTCTGCTTCAAATATCTCTTTTAGCACGGTAGCTTTATCTTTCATTAGCGCACCTCTTTTTCATCATTGTTGTTCTAAAATAACCTTCCCGTCAGCGTCAAATACAGCCATATTTTCCCTATTTCGGTTTTTAGCATTTCGCAGTGCATCAATATCTTTTGTCTGTTTCCAAACTTCTATAGATTGATTTAAACTGATGGAATTTGCTCCGCCTATGTAGTCAGGACTTTTTTCCTGCACGGCATCGTCCTGCCATCCACAAACTTCGCAGATTTCAAGACTGCAATATTCATCAAACTCGAACTCGCCGCAAACAGGGCATTTATGTTTTTCTGTCATTTGCAATTTCTCCTTTCTCGAAAGCACATGCCGATTTCCACTGTTATCAGTCCTCGAACGGTTTTGGACAGTCGGGGTCTATATCATCGAGAAATCGAGCGAGTTCCGAAGAGCTGGGGGAGTTTTCCTTTATGTAGTCAATTATCTCCTGCGTTTTGCCAAGCCTTTTTGCTTCGAGGCATACTCCAACTTCAAGGTCTTCGTATGTATCGGGTATCGTCCTGATATATTTAAGAAGCTCTTGAAATTCTTCCCGCTCAAGGATTTCTTTTATTACGGCAGCTCTATCTTTCATTGTTGCTCCCCTCTTCAAGCTCTTTGATTTTCTTCCTGCATTTCCCGCGCCATGGGTTGTTGCCGGAGTACTTCAAAAGGTGTTTCCAGTCCGCAAGGTCGAGTTGGGCCTCAAGGCGGTCGCGCTCTGCCCAAAAATCCTCTTTACTCTCGAAATAACCTTCTATTCCATAATCTGTAGAACAAAAGTTAAATGCAATGCGTGTCTTGCAAGCCACGGAAGGGGCCGTATCGTAATACTCTTTCCAATATGGGTTTTCCGAAAAACTCTGTATGGCATCAGTCATCATTTCTTGCGTATACATATTATCACCTCTTAATCATTCCGGCTCATTTCCTGTGAGGTCGTCATAATTACATTCTCCTTTAATTATGCGCCTATTTTCAAAAAAAGTAAAGTCTTTTTTGAGATTTTGTAAAACTTTTTTATTTATTTCGTCACGGCGAAACAGAAATATCCGCCGCTTTCGGTGAAAACGGCGGATATTCTCTGCTTACTCTGTCCGTTTTATTATCTCATCTATCTCCTGTCGTGCCGGTAGACAAGCTTAAGCAATATCGGCACGGAAACGGACGAAATAACGATGAGTAAAATTACGGCGGTAAAATATTTTTCCTGCAAAAGTCCCAGAGCGAGGCCCTTCTGCGCCACAATGAGGGCCACCTCTCCGCGGGTCATCATGCCGAGGCCCACCTTCAGCGAGTCGGACCAGCTGTAGCCGAAGGCCTTGCTCATAAGGCCGCAGCCTATTATCTTGGCAATCATGGCCACCAGCACAAAGCCGATGGAGAATATGAGCAGGCCGGTGTCAAAGCCGGAAAGTGTGGTTTTGAGTCCGATGCTGGTGAAGAATATGGGCCCGAAGAGCATATAGCTGCTTATGTCCATTTTTTCGGCGATGTACTTGCTGTCACGGATATTGCACAGCACTATGCCGGCCACATAGGCGCCGGTTATGTCGGCTATGCCAAAGTAGTGCTCCGCCACATAAGAGAAGCCGAAGCACATGGCAAGGCTCAGTATCGGGATGCGGCGGCGGTGCTCATACCTGGAGTCAAGGAATTTGAACAGGTAGTAGAAGGCGAAGCCGAAGGCCGCGCAGAAGGCCAAAAACAGCAGGGTGTTCACAATGACGCTGGCCGGGTGGGAGTCGGGGTTGCGGAAGCCTATGACGAAGGTCAGGACGATGATGCCGATAACGTCGTCGATTATGGCGGCGCTGAGTATCAGGGTGCCGACGCGGGTCTGGAGCTTGCCCATCTCCATCAGGGCCTGTACCGTGATGGAAACGGAGGTGGCCGTCATTATTACACCGATGAACAGCGCCTTGTAGAAGTCAAGGCTGCCGAGGGGCGAAAAGCCGTACATACAGCTGTACAGCAGCCAGCCGCCCGCCATTGGCACGAAAACGCCGGCGCAGGCCACGGCAAAGGCCGCCGGGCCGGTTTTGACAAGCTCCTTCAGGTCGGTGTCCAGACCGGCCACGAACATCAGCAGCATTACGCCTATCTCCGCCATCTGGAGGATAAAATCGCTCTGCTTCACCAAACCCAGCACGCTCGGGCCGATAACTATTCCGGCGATGATCATACCCACAACCTGCGGGGCGCGGAACTTTCCGGCTATGACGCCGAACACCTTTGCCGCCAGAATTATTATGGCCAGATCTCTGAAAATCTCGTATGCTTCCATAGTATGTACACTTCCCGTCAGATTTTTCGCATAACATACATATTGTAGCACAAGACGGAGGATTTTGCAACATTAATTTTAAACAAATTTTGGGGCGGTAAAAAAACTCTCAATGTAATCCGGAGGCGCGGGGGCTGTCCAAAAAAATCGTTCACAGTCCAAGGGCATAAGATAAAAGAAAAATCGCCGTTTCAAAAACGGCGGTTTTTCCACATTAATTGTTAACTATTTAACTTTTAACGTTTTATTTTTCAATACTTAAAATTGCTTTAAATCAAACCATATACAGCCCTTGAACGGTCTGCGCCATTTTTTTACAGCCCCATTTATTCATTGTCGAGCAAATATCTGATAGTCAGGTGATCCGACGGGGCGTATTCCTGTAATCCGCCGGGGCCCCAAACGGTCTGCACCAGAAAAGGCACGTCCAGAACGTTATATACCATTTTCGCCAAGGTGCGCCGTGTCACCGTCTCGCCGACGTTTCCGGTGACGGAGGACGTCAAACCGTGATCCGCCGCAATTCTCATATATCCTTCGGGCCAGCCGCCTTTGGCTCTTGCCGCCGGGCTGTAACCGAGGGTACATTCGATCATTTTTTCCGCCTGCTCAAATGTCAGCGGGTCGTCCGGATAAAAGGCACCGTCGCCGCATCCGTCCACAATATCGCACTGATAAGCTGTTTCGATGCTTTCGGCGGCCCAGTAGTCGGCGGGCACATCGGAGAATATCGTGCCGGTGGCGAACGTAGGTTCCAACCCCTTGAGCCGGACCATCAGCGCCGCGGCCTCGGCCCTTGTGACAACGGTGTCGTCGTCATAGTCGCCGGAAAGATATTCCTCCAATATGCCGACGGTTCTTTGTTCGTCCGACGTGCCGCTCAATCCCAGCATCGAGCTCAGGATGGGCGCCGCTCCGGCGGCCAGAGCCGTGCTTCCTGCGGCCAGCGTCAATATCAATAAAATTGAAAGTACATTTATAAATACGTTTTTCTTGCTGAATTTCATTATCAATTCAAGCCTCCTTTTGAGTTGCTTTTTGCTTCGTGACATATTTTCGGTGAGAATGGGTGTGCTTTGGCAGGCCATATTCAGCAGCATATTGCCGTAGCCCGTCCGGCTGCCGCCGTCCCTGACCACCCGGCTGTCGCAGGCGTATTCGCAGGCCTCGTCCAGCGTCCGCACCAGCACGTAGGACAGGGGGTTGAACCAGTGGAGGGAGTTCACAGCGGCGGCCAGCAGCTTGATCCACGGATCGCCCCGCCGCCAGTGGGCCAGCTCGTGGCATATTGCCAGCTCCCTGTCTCCGGACGGCAGCCCCGTTTTAGGCATGACTATCACCGGACGGAAAAAGCCAACCAGCATGGGGGAGGGAGCGGAGCCCTCCACGACGCTCACTTTGCCGATGCGTTCGTTTTGGACGGCGTCTTTCAGTATTTTCCGACGGAAAATCAGATAGGATATGATGTATCTCAGGAAAATCAGGGCCGCCACGGTCAGCCATACAATGCTCAGCGACAGGCTGGTCAGAATGTCCCGAAGGTGAAATTCATCCGACGGAAACGGGCCTGTCCGCTGCGGAGCGGCAGCGTCCTGCTCCTCGGGAGAAACGTTGCCCGCCGTAGGGGCGTTTTGTCGGTCGGACGTCGGACTCTTCAGCGCCGCCGTTATATTGGGCCTGACGTCGATTTGGCTGAAGTCGGGACTCCACGCCGGTCTGAAGGGGACGGCAAAAAGTATCAGCGCCGCCAGACAGGCGTAGTACAGGGTCTCGGGCCGGCGGGTCAGAAGTCTTTTAAATATGAGTATCAGCAGGCAGGCCAGTCCTCCCGCCAGCGTCATTGAGATAAGGCGTTCCGTCACGGTCATTCCCCCTTTTCGTCAAGGAGCCTGCGCAGCTCGGCTATGTCGCCCTTTGTCAGGTCGTCGGCCTTTACAAGAGCGGAAACAAGGCTCATGGCGCTGCCCCGGTAAATATTGCCAACAAATTCCTCGGTCTGTGTCTTCTGATACTCTTCCTCGGTGATCAGGGCCTCGTACTCATGTACGTGGGAGCGGCCTATCTTTTCACTTTTCAGCACGCCCTTGTCGATGAGCCGCCCCGCCAAGGTCGATACGGTGGTGAGCTTGCGTCCCGGCAGCCGGTCGCACAGCTCCTTTGTGGTGACCCGGCGTCCCAGATCCCAGATTATGCGCATGATTTCCATTTCCGCGGCGGATATGTTCATAAAAATTCCTCCTTCGCTTCTACAATCTGTTTTTATTATACATTATGTAGAAGCGAATGTCAAGAGGTTTTTGAAAAATTTTTTTAACATAGCGGCCAAAAGCAAATTTTTTTGCCAAAATTCAACATTTGTTAACAAAAAAAACAAATATTGAAAATAATATTGTGCTAAATTCATAATATCAATAAAAAACGATTTACAAAATCGTTTTTTTGTGATATGATGTATTAGCAGACAACCGTCGGCGGAGCACACGCCGTGCCCGGCGGCGACCGTGAATAACATTGAGATGAAAACAATAAACTGAAGGGGGATAATTAAAATGAAGAAGACCCAGAAAATACTGGTGGTCGACGACGACGCCAACATTTGCGAGCTGTTGAGGCTGTACCTCAAAAAGGAGGGCTATGAGACGGTCATTTGCTCCAACGGAGAAAAGGCTTTGGAGGAGTTCGCCGCCGAGCAGCCGGATCTTGCGATTTTGGACATAATGCTTCCGAAGGTGGACGGCATGACGGTCTGCCGTGAGATCCGCAAGACCAGCAATATGCCCATCATCATGCTCACCGCCAAGGGAGAGACCTTTGACAAGGTGCTCGGGCTGGAGCTTGGGGCCGACGATTATATGGTCAAGCCCTTTGAGGGCAAGGAGCTTGTGGCCAGAGTCAAGGCCGTGCTCCGCCGCAGCGAGGTTCAGAAGGAGGAGAGCGAGGAAAAGATAATCCGCTATCCAAACATCGTCATTAACCTTACCAACTACGAGCTCACCCTGGGCGACAAATCCTTTGACATACCGCCCAAGGAGCTGGAGCTGCTGTACTTCCTGGCCAGCCACCCCAACCGGGTGTTCACCAGAGAGCAGCTGCTGGAGGACGTATGGGGCTTTGACTACTACGGCGACTCGCGGACGGTGGACGTCCACGTAAAGCGGCTCAGGGAAAAGCTGGAGGGCTATGACGACAGCTGGTCCCTCAAGACAGTTTGGGGCGTGGGCTACAAGTTCGAGGTCAAGCCGGAGGTGAAGCCTGTTGGGTAAGACCTTGTTCACCCGCGTGTTCCTTACCACGGTGCTGGTTATCCTCCTGTCCTGCATACTGTCGGCGTCGCTGCTTTACAGTCAGCTGGGCAACTACATAATCAGAACCGAAAGCGAGGAGCTGGAGGACGTGGCGGAGCGCGTGGCTGAAATAACCGGACAGTTCATTGACGATAGCTCCGCTCAGAAGTGGCTGTTCAGACACATTGAGACTCAGAGCCGGAATAACCGCTGCACCGTGCTTGTTATGAATACCAACGCCGAGATAGTCACCATGGCCGGCGGCAGCGATTACATCGACGTGGACAAACTGAGCGGCAGCCTCATAAGCAAGGCGCTGAAGGGCGAGGCCACAAGCGGGATAGCCGACAATGAGGCGGGCATCGCCAAAAACACCTTCGTTTGTACCGAGCCGATCTACGTCGAGTACAACGGCGGCTCCCTGATTATGGGGGCCGTGGTGGTCTGCAAGCCAATGCCCCAGATACAGCAGGCCCGGAACGAGGTAATGGGACTGTTGATAACATCTCAGTCCATCGCCCTGATGATAGCCTTCCTGTTCAGCTTCCTGCTGGCGAGGAGCATTTCGCGTCCTGTCAGCCAGCTCAACTCCGCGGCCAAGGCCGTGGCCTCCGGCGACTTCACCAAGAAAATCGAGTACCAGCCCAAGGACGAGATAGGGGAGCTGATATCGAGCTTCAACTATATGACCGGGGCCCTGAAGGAGATAGACGAGGCCAGGAGCAGCTTCGTCAGCAACGTGGCCCACGAGCTGCGGACGCCCATGACCATAATCAGCGGCTTTGTTGAGGGCATAATCGACGGCACCATCGGTGAGGACGAGCGGGATAAGTACCTTAACATAGTCCTCAGCGAGTCCCGTCGCCTGGGACGGCTTGTCAACGACCTTCTCCAGACCAGCCGCCTTGAGAGCGGCACCGCCAAGCTGGTGATGAAGCAGATCGATATAAACGAAATGCTGCGCAAAGGTGTAATAAGCTACGAAAACGCCATTACGGAAAAGAAGCTGGATGTGGAAGTGGAGTTCAAGCGTGAAAACTGCTACGCCGTGGCCGATGAGGATTCCATATACCGCGTCGTTATGAACCTGCTGGACAATGCCATAAAATACGCCCCCGAGGGCGGACATATAAAGGTACGGACCTCCGAGTCGGTCCGCAAGGTGGAGGTCAGCATCGAAAACAGCGGCGACGGCATCAGCGAAAAGGATCTGGCCCATATCTGGGAGAGATTTTATAAAACGGACAAGAGCCGCGGCATGGATAAGCGGGGCGTTGGGCTGGGCCTTTATCTGGTAAAGACCATAATCAACCAGCACAACAACCGTATATGGGCCGAGAGCAAGGAGGGCGAGTACACGAGGTTTACCTTCACTCTCGACAAGCCCGGCATAACCGGCGTGAAAAGTTAAAAAGTCTTGATATATTTTTTAAAACAAGTTTAAAATGAAGTTCATATCTGTGTAATAATTGTATTTTATAATAATCACATAATAAATAATCAACAGGTTGTAAAAAAATGAAAGGATGATTTTTTATGACGGATTATAATGAATTCAATTGGAATGAAGAAGAAAGCCATGTCGCTGAGCCTCAGTCGGCCCCATCTCAGCTGTACACCGAAAATGTGCTTCGGCCAAAGAACAGCAAGAAGAAAAAGGGCGGCGCGAGGCTCGCAATCGGAATTATCTGCGGCGCGCTGGCGGGCAGTCTTCTCTCAACCACCCTTGTGCTTGGCGCTTTTTCCATCAACGGTAAGAGCGGCGGCACCATGTTCGAGTCCAACCGCAAGGCCGACGTCGTCAACACCACTCAGGTCAGCACGGTTATCGGCAACGACAAGGGCGAGGAGCTTACCACCCGTGAGATCGCCAGAATGGTCGGCCCCTCGGTAGTGGGTATATCCTGTACTGTTCAGTACCAGAATAACTTCTATTTCTTTGGCGGCGGAACTCAGACGGCGGTTTCCAGCGGCAGCGGCGTCATAATCAGCGACACCGGTCATATTGTGACAAACTACCACGTCATTGACGGCGGCAGCGATATAAAGGTAAAGTTCAACAACGGCGACGAATATCCCGCCACTCTTGTGGGCGGCGATGAGGAGTCCGACCTTGCGGTACTTAAGATCGATCCAGTGGACGGCATGACCGTGGCCGTTATGGGCGACAGCGATCTGGTAGAGGTGGGCGACAGGGCTATCGCCATTGGCAATCCCCTTGGCGACGAGCTTTTCGGCACGACCACTCAGGGCATTATCAGCGGCAAGAACCGTACCGTTACCGTTGACAACCGACAGATGACACTGATACAGACCGACGCGGCCATCAACAACGGCAACAGCGGCGGCGCCCTTATCAACGCCTACGGCGAGGTTATCGGCATCAACAGTGTAAAGATTTCCAGCGGTATGTCCAGCACCGGCTCCGTTGAGGGCCTGGGCTTCGCCATCCCCATCAACGAGGTAAAGAGCGTTGTCAATGACCTTATCAACTACGGCTATGTAACCGGCAAGCCCCTTATCGGTCTGACCGTTCAGCCCATAACCACCGAGATGGCCCTGTATCTGCCTGTTGATCACGGCCTGTATGTAATGGGCGTTACCGCCGACAGCGCGGCTGAAAAGGCCGGTATCCAGCGCGGCGACATAGTTATCTCCTTTGACGGGCAGGAGGTTCGTACCAACACCGAGCTCAACGCTTTGAGAGATAAGCATAAGGCCGGCGATAATGTTGAAATGGTTATCGACCGCAACGGCGAGCGCCTGACGATCATGCTCACTCTTTCGGAGGACAGCTCCGCAAAGACAAAGCAGCAACAGTAATAAGCAAAACACTCAATAGTAAAAAGAAAATTCGCTCATAAGGGCGAATTTTCTTTTTTGTGTTCTTATACTGATCCAAAAATTAAAATCATAAATATGCGGGTTTATTATGGTAACAATGACAGATTAAAAAGGCTTCCCCTCGAGGGGAAGCTGTCGGCGAAGGCCGACTGATGAGGTGTAGCCGCTGTGCGGCGTTAGTGTAACCGTAAACGTATAACGGATGCTTCGCATCCTACACCTCATCCGGCACTTCGTGCCACCTTCCCCTCAAAGGGGAAGGCTTTATTAGACGCTTTTAATTAGGATTAGTATTATATTTTCAGCATATCATTTTGCTCTGCTGGAATGGCAAGTGAAATACAGTATCTGATATTCGTCGGATATTTCCTTCAGAAAATCCAGTCCGCCCCGTGTCCGTGCCTCGTCAAGGTTGGTGAAGGGGTCGTCAAATATGACGAAGGGCTTTTCCTCCCGGTACATGGCCTCGATCATGGCCATTCTCAGGCAGATGCCCGCCAGATCCCTGCGGCCCTGGCTTTGGAAGCGCAGCTCCCGCCGCTGGCCGGATTCATGTATGCCGAGGCTTATGTTGGCGTCGATGTCGAAGTCTTCCGGATGCTGGCCGTTCATCAATGAATAATACCTTCTGAAGCCCTCCAGCAGCGGGCTCATATAGCGGGAGGTCAGGCTTTCACGGGCCTGACGGAGCATGGAGCGTGTCTCCTTAAGCAGGCCATAGCGCTTTGTCTCCCGTGTGAGAAGGTTTTTCTTTTCGTGGAGCTCTTCAATGGCGGAGTCAATTTCGTCTTTTTCCCGGCAGAGCTCTGTAAATTTCCGCTTCCGGGCGTCTATGTCCGAACCCGCATCGCTGATCCTGTCCGAGATTGCTCTCAGCTCAGAGATCAGCCCTGTCATGTCAATGCGTTCCGCCGGATCGGCGGCGGCTATGGCGGCGAAGTCCTCCCGAGCTTCAAAGTCCTCCTTTTTGCGGTGCGCACGCTCCAGCTCCTGACCGCGGACGTTGAGCTCGTCGAGGTCGTGCCTGAGGGTGCGCAGGCCCTCTCCGGCGCCGTCACAGCCGTTGGGGAGGTACCTGTTCAGAAATGCTTTCAGTGATGCCTCGGCCCGTGAAAGCTCTTCTCTTGGAAATTCCTCCTCAAATTTGCGGCGCTTGGCGGCAAGAGCGTTCAGTCTGTCGGCCTCGGCCCTCATGCGGTAAAGCCTGTCGGGTATGTCCCCGCTGTCGGTGTTCGGCCCCATCCCTGCGAAGAAGGCTTCAAGCTCCCGATCGATTTCCTCCAATTCGGCCGTGCCGTCACGGCGCGTTGACTTTGATTGCCTTTTTTGGGGAATGAAAAGGCTTGCCGCGGCAAGAATGACGCCTGTCGCGGCGCAGACGACCGCAGCGGAGGTGCCAAGGATAAAGTAGGCGATAACGGCCAGTATGGCCGTAAGCACGGCAATTATGGCCGGGCACAGGAGCCTCGCCTGTCTGAGCTGTGGCCCGGCGGCGCTTATGTCCGATAAAAGCTGAGTGCGGCGGCTCCATTGTGCAATTTTTTTGTCAATTTCCTCGGAGCTCGGCAGCCTGTGCTTTTCCAGCTCCTCAAGCTCGGCGTACTCCTCGGGACTCGGCTCCGTCGCGGCGGCTTTCAGCCTCAGCTCGTTTATGCGGCTGAGGTTATTTTCCGCTTCGGTGAGCTCCGCGGCGTCTGGAACACCGGCGGGGAAACGCCCGAGCACGCTCTCATACTCGCTTTGGCGGGAGCTGTACTCGTCGGCTATCCCGACGTAGTCTTCCTTTTGGTCAATGAGACTGTTGACGCCCGAGGCTTTGTCCTGACGGTTCTGTAAGGCCTTTTGCTGACGTTTGAGCTCTGCCAGCTCCCCTTCCTCCCGTTCAAGGGCCGCCTTGCATACCTCAAGCTCCGCGTCTGCTGACGCCCCGCCCTGCGCTTTCCTTTGCAGCTCGTCGATCTCGTCTTTTAACTTGTAGATAGAGCCGGTTTTTCGGGTGGGGGAGAGCTTGTTGAGCAGATCATTGAGGGCTCCGTCGGCGGCCTCAAATCTGTCCATGTCGCCGGACATGGCCGTCAGGTTCCCAAGCCGCGAGTTTATCCTGTCGGTGGATTCGGTGACACAGTCGGCCTGTGAAATGAAAACCGTTCTCTTAAACGAGGCGTTGTCAAGCCCGAAGAGGGCTTCGCCCGGCACCGGCGAAAAGCCGTCGTATTCCAGATTGGTTCTTTCGCAGCGCAGAGAAAAGCTGTCCTTCTTCGCCGTAGCCCCGAAGGTGCGCTCAAGGATGTAGACTTCGCCGCCGACCTCAAATCGCAGGCTTCCGCCGTAGGTGCCGCCCTGCCACGGAGCGTAGCGTTTGCGCTCGTTACGGAAATCGTCCCGTGCGCTCTCCTCAAAGCCGTAGAGCATCACGCGGATGAAGGCGGCCAGCGTGCTTTTGCCGCTGCCGTTTGGCAGGCAAATGAGGTTAAGTCCGGAATTGAAGCTGTGATCCTGTCCGTTGAGTATGCCGAAGTTTTCAATGTGGCAGTCTATGAGCCTCATTCGATCACCTCCCCGTCGGCCAGGGCTTTGAAGCCATAGCGTATTATTGCCGCCTTGTCCTCCTCGGAGAGATTGTCCCGGGCCCTTACGGTTCTGACGAACTCGCCACGCAGAGAGAGGTCATGCTCAAAGGCGGAGTAGTCTATGCGCGGGCGGGAGCGGTCGGAAACCCTTACAAAGTAAAAGCTGTCCTCAAAATCCTTCTCCAGCTGAGTCAGGTTAAGCTCAAAGTCCGGGTCGGTTTCTCCGGTGAGGATTATGTGGAGCAGGTCGTCGGGGTTCAGCCCACTGGCGGAGGAGCGCACGGCGTCGGTGACCGCCGACTGCCCGTCCAGGCCGGTTATGTCCACCTCCAGCTCGGACAGCCGACGGCGGGCGAAGGGAACAAATTCACTGCTCACCGTCCCCGAGGTCTCGTCGATGTCCAGCAGCATAAAGCCCTTTTCGCCCGCCTCATCAAAGCCCCGGCCCTCAAGACAGCCGGGACAGCACCAACGGCCCCGACCGTCAAACTTTTCCTCACGTCGGGCGTGGACGTGGCCCAGGGCCAGATAGTCGATGCCTTTGCCGCGAAGCTCCCTTATATCTATGTCCTCCGGATTTTGAGGTGAATTTTCCACCGCCTGTCCGTGGAGGACGACGATGTTTATCCTTTCCGGATCAAGCCTGAGGGAGGAGCAGAGCCGACCGTGTCCGCCGGTCATTTCCGCTCCGGTGATTACAGTGCGGCCAAGCTCATAGCCCGTCCACTCGTCGCCGAAGAGCCGAAGGTTGGGCGGCAGGGGAGAGAGACCGGCCAGAAAGCTGTCCGCGTCATGATTGCCCCGCAGATAGTAAAACTCGATGCCGGGACTGCCGCAAATGGCCGAGGTGACGATATCCCTCGCGGCCTGAGAAACGTTTTTGGTGTCGAAAAGGTCCCCCGCGATTATTATGCCTTTTACGCCGTTGTCCGCCGCGTATTGTATCATTCGTGAAAACGTGTTCCTCAGCTCGGCGTTCCGCTCACGGGCCTTACCCGGCGGCAGAAACCTCATCCGGGAGTCAAGGTGCAGATCGGCGCAATGTATCAGTTTCATGTTAAATCACCCTATTCAAAAGGGGCCGCCGCAGATGCGGCAGCCCCTCCTCTGCTGTTTTAATTACTCTACCCAGCTCTCCTTTTTGCCGCCCCAGTAACCGAACTTGTCATTGACGGTGCTGTCGGCAAAGCTGCTGCTGGTCTGGACAGTTCCGGTTTTGGTAACGGCCAGATCGGCGGACTGAAGAGCCATTATGTCCTCGCAGGAGGTGAGCCGAACCGCGTTAACGGCAGGAATAACAAATGTCTTTTTCATTGTGGTACCTCCTTATAATTCAGGTGTGAAGTCCATATCGAGATCGCTGTCGTTCACTTCGGATTCCGCGATTTCGGTGGGAACAAACTCGAGGTTTACCGCGTCGAGGGAGAGTACCTCAACAACGGATACCTCCGCCCCGTTGGAAAGAGTGGCCGTGCCGTCGCCGTTGAGGGTGAGCATATTGTACTTGCCGCTCTGATCCTCGGCGCCGGTGCCGTCGGTGAAGGCGAGACCGGCGGTGACGGCCTTGTCGGTGAGCTTGAGCACGTTGTCAGTTTTTGTCATTACAAGCTGGGCCTCTTTGGTGAGGTTGCCATCCTTGTCGATGAATATTTTACCGTTTTTGAGCACCTCGTTGACCTTGACAAGCTGATTGGCGCTGATGCGGGTATTTTCCTCAAGACCGGCTATGGCCTCCATAACAAGGCTGTAAACGCTGACGGGTGCGGTGGCGTTAAGGCTTTCAACGCCGCCCGAAACGCCCTTGGCCTGATACTGGCGGTTGGTGTTGACTGTGGCGAAGGACGCGCCGGTCATGCCCTCGTCGAGGTCGGCCTGGGTATAAACTCCGGTCTCGTCGTCCTCGGCATAGACCCGAATGGACTCGCCCTTAGTCTCGCCGTAGGTGAAGTCAATGGTGAAGTTTTCGCCGTCCCAGCCCAGAGAAGCGAAGAGATCCAGTCTTTGGGGAACGATCACGTCCACATCGGCCAGTTCCACGGGCTTGAAGGAACGGTCCACAAGTATTACCTGAGCCTTGTCGCTGATACCGGTAAAGTCGATGTCAGCGCCGGACTTTATGTCGCCCAGCTTCATTTCTCCGGCGGCCTCGCGGAGGTCAAGGGAGTCAATGTAGAGAGTCAGAGGGATGGGCGTTCCGTCCAGTGATCTCATTACGCCCAGGTCGTCCCCGGCGGTGGTCAGCTCGTATGTGTTTTCACCCACGGTTATCTCCAGCTGAGCGGCGTAAAACTGAGTGCCGGCGTCCTTTATGGACACGGCCACATCCTTGCCCTTGCCGGACAGAAGAACCGAGGGGGCGGCTATGGCGGGCATTGCCGCCATAGCCACGGAAGCCGAAGCTATAATTGAAATAAGCTTTTTAGTCGTGTTTTTCATGCTTGTGACCTCCTTTTAGTTAGTGTGAGCAAGCTCAATGGCGGGCATGGACTCATAAGAGGGAGAGTCAATCCAGATCGTGTCGCTGGTCATACGCTTGCTTTCCGCATTTTCGGGATCGTCGGTTCTGTAGAACTGGGCCTTCATCTGAGCGGGGAGCAGGCTGGCGGCGGCGCAGTCGCTGTTGCCGGCCTTATCCTGAAGCTCGGCCTCCTTCTGAACGTCGGGCACGAAGATGAACATACCGTCGCTGATGTCGCTTACCTCACCGTCGGTGGGTATCTCGGCGAAGAGCAGACCGTATCCGTCAACCGGACGCTCCACAACGGACTCAGGAGTGGTGGTGTTGGCGTCGTCGTTGGTGACGAAGCGGCCCATTATCTGTACAAAGTTATAAACAGGGTCGCCGCGATAGGTGCCTACGATTACAAGGCTTCCGGCGGGAATGATCTCGTCCTCAAGCGTGGGATCGGCCGCCTTTTCTTCCTCGGTGTAAACCTCGCCGTACTGGTAGTCGGCGCTGAGTATGCCCACGGTGGCGTCGGAGTAGAAGTCAACTCTGTCGCCGGGGTAGCCGATGAGCTCGACCTTGCTTCCCTCGGGAACACCGGTCACAGCTACGGTCTCGGCGTCGTATGTCCAGATGCGGGTGTCGGCGGCGTCGGCGCCGGGCTTGTTGAAGTAGGTGAGGTAATAGCCCTTGCCCGCATCCGCAAGATTGGTATCAGCGGAGAAGGCGCCCTCCTTGGCGGTGAGGGTCAATGTCTCAGGCTCCCCGGCCTTGCCGGTGGCCTCGTCAACCTTCGCAACCGTGCGGGTTACCTCAACCTTGAAGGTTCCCTCTGTGGGAGCGGGAGTTACCTTGATACCGGAAACAGCGGTCTTGGCGTTCATGGTAAAGGTGGCCGTGCCGTTGGCTGTTTCCAGCGTGTAATCCGTTTCGGGTATTGTTTTGTCATAGGCCACGCGCACCTGACCGGCGTTAACAAGATTTTCATCAAGGATGCCGCCCATGTTGTCATAGGCCTTTACCTGATACTCAAAGGCCATGTTGTTGGCGGAGCCGATAACGTCGAAGTATTCGTTGCCGTCGGTCACAAAGGCGATGGTTTCGCCGTTGCGCTTGATCTCATAGCCAAGTACGTCCGCGGAAGGATTGGTGAAGGTTATCTTCACGGTCTTTTCTATGTCGTACTCGGGAACCTCGGGAGCGGTCTCGCCCTCGGCAACCTCGGGCATAGTGGGCTTGCGCTCAGCCTCGGGCAGGTCGATGAGGAGGTCTGCCGCGGCAGTGGTAGCGCCGGGAGCCACGGTGTGACCCGCAAGACGGAGCCTGTAGGACTCGTCGTTCAGGTACTGGATGGAGCGGGTCTCGGCGGGCTTGGCCTCGATAGCCTTAACAACGTCCTCGCTGAGCCTCATGCCCCAGCTGTAGAAGAAGTCGCTGAGGTTCTTATTGGCAACGTCGCTGGCAATAAGGGCAATGCGCTCGTCGGGAGTGTAGGCAACGGTTTCGGCGCCTACCGTACGCTCCTTATAATCGCCCTTCTTCCAGGCGGTGAAGAATTTGTTGTAGAAATCAAAGGGATTGGCCTCATCATACGCCAGATGGAGCTGCCAGTACATGGCCAGCTGAACGAATACGTCGTTGGAGGTGCCGGGCCGTCTGGCGCTTACCTTGTCATATACCTGAGCGTACTTGTCGCTGAGCTCGAGACGGGTCTTGAGCTTGGTGGACTTGTCTCCGTCATAAGCCTGAAGGGCGATGGAGTAAATGTTGTTGGTCAGCTCGGCGCGGCCTATCTTATCCATGTTGTGGCCGACCTCGTGACCGATGCCCCAGCCGAAGAGGCCGTTGCTCTCGTCAGTGTCGGTGAGGGTGGAGGTGGGCCGTCCTGTAACAACTCCGCCAACGGAGCCCCAGCCAATGCCCACATGGTTGCCGGCGGCGTACATGAAGGCCTTGCCGAACATCTTCATGTAACGGATGTTCTGACGGCTCTCCATAACGTTGGGCTTGTCGGCGTCAAAGGTGATCTCGTCGATGCCCTGGATGGCGTTCACAACGTGCATGAACTCCTCCCAGGCGAGTACGTTGTTGTACAGGGTCTCGGCGGCCTCGTCGTCGCTTGCGCCGGTGGGGAAGATAGCGTTCTTCACCTGAGAAGCGGGCATGGACAGCAGGACGCTTGGCATGGAAATCTCGGTGGAATTCAGAATTCTGTAGTCAAGACTGTTGTTGATATACGGAGGGGTTGTAACATAGTCCTTAAGTTCGGTTACGTAAGCGCTTATAGCGGCCTTGCGGGCCTCAACGCTCATTGTGTTCCAATCCTGGAGCTCAAGCATGGGAATGATCGTGGCGTTTTTGCCGCGCACATGGAGCTTGATCTGGTCGGGATGTTCGCCGTCGTAGCGGATGTATACCGAACCGCCGCGCTCCGTGGAGTTGCCGCCCATATTGGGGAACTTAATGCGGTTGCGGCCTTTGTTCAGAGGAACGGAGGTCTGCCATGCGTTGGCCTCGCCGTAATACTGGGTGCCAACAAGGGTCACGGGGTGTGTGTCGGCATCCTCGGGAAGCTGGGCGTAAACTACCAGCGCTCCGTCGGTCAGTTTGCCGCGGTCGGCACGGATGGCGTCGGGGCCGGACCAGCAGGCCACGCCGAGAGGCTGAAGGTCGCTGGCGCTCTGGCCAAACTTGTTGGAATCTCTGCCGTTGCTGCGAGAGCGGAAGTCGCTCTTTACATAGCCGTCGGTGGACTTGCCGTTTAACAGAAGCGATGCAAGAGAAAGCTCATCAAGAAGGCTGTCCTTGTCAACATAGTAGCCGTCGGAGTTGTTAGCCTGAGAACGGTAGTTGGCTATCTTTCCCTTGGTTTCGTCCACGTTAGCCTTGGCCTCGTCCGTAAGCTCGGTAAAGGCGTCGTCCTTGAACAGAGCGGCTATATCTTCGGCAAGGGTGTTGCCCTCGTAGAAGAAGAAGTCAGAGAAGGTGCGGACATTGTATGCTTCCTGTTCGGTATCAACAACCATGAATTTCACGTTTGTCTTGTCAAAGGGGAAAATCATGTAACCGTTGATACGGTCGGATACATTAACGCTGCCTTCTGTATAGGTGGTAGCCAAAGCGCGCATGGCTGTCCTTTGAGCTTCGTTGAGAGCATTGCCGCTCTTAAGCTGATCGATGTAGCTTGTAATTTCGTTATATGCCGCCTCATCGTAAGTCCAGACTCTGTACAGACGGTGGTTGTTACGGTATGTGCCGTCAAGACGAGGGATAGCAAAGAGATAATTCATCTCATACTGCTGGTCAAACTCGAAAGCTATGCCGCCGTGCTGCCACCACTGTATGGACTGCCAATAGGTAAGAGGATTGTCATCATACAGAACTTTCGGGTCAAAGGTCTTGCCGTCAGCGGTCTCATTGGGGTCATAGCTGCTGTCCACAAGCCATACGTTTGTTATAGCGGTTTTCTTGTCCAGTCTGTCCTTGGTGGGAAGCTTGGGGAACTCGATCTTGCTTTCCTTAGGAGTACCGGTATAACGGTCGGACACGGGGCCGAGGCCCTTGTCGTTGCCGACGATGACAAAGATGCTGTGCTCGCTGTCATTTGTAAGGCCGGTCAGGGTCACGCTGAGAGTGGCCACGTCGGTTGCGCCTTCCTCGCCGGTGAGGCTGTATGCCGTGTAACCGGCAGCTTTGAGCTCGTCCTCATTTCTGTAAGAGGGATTTTCCGTAAGCACGCCGGTATCCTTGTAATAAACGCGGTAGAAGGAGGTGTTGTCAACTTCCTTCCAGGATACGCTCAGCTCGCCGCTCTTGACGGTGTTGTCATCCTCGCTGTTTTTAACAACGATCATGGTCGTCTTTTCAGTGGGCGGGCCGCTGGGCTCAGGAATGGCGGTTATCGTTTCGGAGCGGATGCTCTCCCAACGTCCGGGACCCTCGTCGCCGCTTACGGCTGTGATGCAGAAGTTGTAGGGGGTCAGGTTGATCAGGCCGTCAACGGTACCCTTGTTGGTATCGAAGAATACCTGCTTCTCACCCTCACCGGGCTTTTTCGTGTTGGTGTAGTAGATTATGTAGCCGGTAACGTTGGGATAAGCGTCCCAGGTGAAGTCTATCTTCTCGTTGCCGGGGGCAGCGGTGAGACCGGTCACGGCCATGTTCTGGGAGGCGGGGTTCTCGGGAACGATGTCCTTAAGGAACTTGATCTCCTGAACTACGGCGAAGGTGGCCTTTCCGTCGGCGCCCTCTACCTTCTCAACATTGATGGTTACCTTCTTGACAGCCACGCGGCGGCCAAGGTTGATAACGATGTTGCTGCGGCCGGTGTCGCCGTCGGCGGCAAGGGGCTGAACCTCTTCGGGCGTTTCGGTGTTGAAGGGAACCTCCACAAAGAAGGTTTCCTTAGTGTCCAGATCCTCGCACTCCACCTTGGCCAGACCGGCGGTAATAGCGCCGGTGACGGAGGGGCTTACGATCTCGATCTGCTCCATCTCCACAGGCTCCTCAAAGGTGATGGGGATGGCCACAGGCTCGTCATTCTTGGAGCTGAAAGCGATGGTCTCGGCGTTGTTCTCGGCAAAGAGGTTGGCCACGTCGCCGGAAACGTCCAAAGTCTGCTCCATCTCTTCCTGAATTTTCTTAACCTCTATGACCTTTGTCATGATAAGGTTGGTGTCATAAATCTCGATGGGCTCGTTTGCAAAGCCCGGGCCGCCCTTTTCCTGCGCGGCCTGATGGTTGACATACATGAGGTCAACGATGTCGATTTTGCCGTCACCGTTCAGGTCGTAAAGGGCGATGTCCTCGGCGGTCTCGCTGCCAAGGGCGCTGCTTATGGCGTCGATGTCGGCCTGATCGATGAGCTCATCGCCGGTAACGTCTCCGAGAGAGAAGGTGTTGCCGTCCGTACCCAATACGGCTCTCTTGGAATATTTGTCAATTACGATGGGTTCAGAGGTGTAATTCTTATACCCGTCGCCGGTGTACTCAAGCACGTAATAGGACTCTTTTTCACCTTCTGCGACAGGTTCGTTGACCGGCAGGTTGTTGAACAGTACGTCCATATAGCCGATTTCCTGCTCGGTTGTGAGCTGAACACCGTCGGTGTTCTTGAGGGTAACAACGGTATCAGCTGAGGTGTTGCCGTTGATTTTCGCCTCGCGAAGCAATGTTCCATTTTCATCACGAAGGAAAACGTTGATGTTTTTGGTGCTGACTAAGTCCGTGCGCTGAGGGTAGTCAAATCTCAGCGTGGCAGTGATCGTGCCGTAAGACTCCACAACAGTCTCGGTACCGGTACCGGGTTCGGGGGCCGCCTCCTCCGCAAAGCTCGCCATGGGCGCCATGGTGAACACGAAGGCAAGACAGATCACTAATGCCAGAAGTCTCGTCTTTTTCACATACATTTCTCCTTTACATTTTTAGTCAACACCGCACAAAGACCGCCGATCGCCGCTCTGTAATTTACTTTAAACGCTTCCGTAATTTAAAGAAATTTAAAGGACGATCACACAATACCGTATAAAACCGGTGCCCGGTATGGGGGCGGTTCCGGTGAGGTGCTGCTTTAACTGATTTGGGCGGTTAACGCCACAGGTATTATATCATATAAACGGTAATAATGCAACATAATTTTTCCAAAATGAGAAGGATTTTTTTAATAAATGTTGTATATTTTACTATATAAGATGTTGTTTAGTATACTACACATTGTGTTTGAATACAATATGGCATAAGGAGGCGGGAACATGACGAATTATCGCGGGAGCGCCGGACAGAACCGGCATTTGAAAATGGCGGCCATATTCGGCGCGCTGGCCGTTCTGACTTTGGCGGTGACCCGCTGCGGCGGCAGGGGAGAATACATAGGCACCTTTGACCTGAGTCACTATTGCCTTGAGGTCTGGAACGGCAGCCATATTTGCGGCAATTCCGCCTACGGCTGCGGGGGCGACAGACTTGTCCCCGGCAAATCACTGGCCGTGCCCGCCGACGTGCTCGAAAAATACCCCGTCGGCACCAAGGTTGTGCTGGTTTATCCCGACGGTAAGGAGGAACACCTGATCATACAGGACACCGGACGGGCCCTTGGTGAGCTTGGGCGGCTGGATATGCCGGTGTACTCCCACAGCGAGGCCTTGGAGCTTGGCGTGGTGGAGAATGTGAAGCTTTATGCGGCAAAATGAAAAATGTAAAATGGGGGGTAAAAAACTCGCAATGTAATCTGGAGGCACAGGGGCTGTCCAAAAAAATCGTGCAGAACGGACGAAAATCAGCCCGCGCAGGCGGCCCATGCCGCCGAGCAGGCCCTCCCGACGGCGTACAAAGGTACGCCGAGAGGTGATGTTCGTTCGTAGTTCAAGGGCACAAAAACAAAAGAAAAACCGTCGTTTCGAAAAACGGCGGTTTTTCCACATTAATTCATGGGTTTAATTTTATTGTCGGACTTAACAACACGTAAATTTCGCTCATATAATGGCTTTCAGCCCTTGAACGGTCTGCGCCATTTTTTTACAGCCCCTATTTTAATGGCAAATTTAGCAAACGCCGTAGGCCAGCATGGAGTTGGCGACCTTCAGGAAACCGGCGATATTTGCGCCGGCCACGATGTTGCCGGGCATACCGTATTCCTTGGCGGCATTGGCGGAGTTGTGATAGATGTTGACCATGATGTCCTTCAGCTTGGCGTCTACCTCGTCGAAGGTCCAGGAGTAACGCTGAGAGTTCTGGCTCATTTCAAGGGCGCTGGTGGCTACGCCGCCGGCGTTGGCAGCCTTGGCGGGTCCGAAGAGCACGCCGTTGGACTGGAACACATGAATGGCCTCGGGAGTGGAGGGCATATTTGCGCCCTCGGCTACGCAGAAGCAGCCGTTGGCCACGAGTTTTTTGGCGCTTTCCTCGTTGATCTCGTTCTGGGTGGCGCAGGGAAGGGCGATGTCGCACTTAACCTCCCATACGCAGCCGCCGTCAACGTACCTGGCTTCGGGATGGTAGTTGAGGTACTCTTTAATTCTGCCGCGCTTAACTTCCTTGATCTCCTTAACGGCGTCAAGGTCGATGCCCTTCTCGTCAACGATATAGCCGTTGGAGTCGGACAGGGCGATAACGGTGGCGCCCAGCTGGGTGGCCTTCTGGGTGGCATAGATGGCGACGTTGCCGCTGCCGCTGATAACTACCTTCGCGCCCTCGAAGCTCTTGCCGTTGTCGCGGAGCATCTCGTCGGTGAAGTAGCAGAGGCCGTAGCCTGTGGCCTCGGTACGGGCCAGAGAACCGCCGTAGGTGAGACCCTTGCCGGTGAGCACGCCGACAAACTCATTGCGCAGTCTCTTGTACTGGCCGAACATATAGCCTATCTCACGGCCGCCCACGCCGATGTCGCCCGCGGGTACGTCAGTGTCGGCGCCGATGTGCTTGGAAAGCTCTGTCATGAAGCTCTGGCAGAAACGCATAACCTCGGCGTCGCTCTTGCCCTTGGGGTCAAAGTCACTGCCGCCCTTGCCGCCGCCGATGGGGAGGCCGGTGAGGGAATTCTTGAAGATCTGCTCAAAGCCGAGGAACTTGATTATTCCTTCATATACGGAGGGATGGAAGCGGAGACCGCCCTTGTAGGGTCCGATGGCGGAGTTGAACTGAACGCGGAAGCCCCTGTTCACCTGAACGTTGCCCTTGTCGTCCACCCAGGGAACGCGGAACTTGATAACGCGCTCGGGCTCGACAAGCATGGCCAGGACGCCGCTCTCGATATACTTGGGGTTCTTTTCAACAACGGGCTCGAGAGACTCGAGAACCTCCTCAACGGCCTGATGGAACTCGGGCTCGCCGGCGTTGCGCTTCTTGACCTGCTCCAGCAGGTCGATGAGATACTGGTTTTTCATAACGATGTGCCTCCTAAAACAACTATGTTTTATGGATTACCCCGCCCGCCTTCACTGTCGGACAGGGCCGCGCCGAAACGGCCTTCACCCCTTTGTGACCGCCATCTCCACACTTTGAAAAAAATTATACCACAGGTTTCACAAAATTGCAAGTTTTTTTATTGCAAAAATTATGCAAAAAATTTCTCTTTTTCTATTGACATACGTATGAATATGTGATACTATGAATATATGAACAGTTGTTCACATGATGAGAGGAGGAATTAAAATGACGGATAATTACAGCAATCTCGAAGAAAACAACGTTGACCGCTGCGAGGAGACCGTCACCCATGGCGATAAGGTGGAGCGGGCCAAAAGTCTGCTGCCCGACGACGATATGCTTTTTGAGCTGAGCGAGTTTTTCAAGCTCTTCGGCGACAGCACGAGGATAAAGATACTTGAAACCCTGAACGGCAGCGAGCTGTGCGTCTGTGACATTTCGGCGGTGGTTGGGGTCAGCCAGTCCGGCGTCAGCCACCAGCTCCGGCTGCTTCGCCAAAACAGGCTTGTCAAGACCACAAAGGTGGGCAAGGAAAGCTATTACACCCTCGACGATGAGCACATCGGCGATATAATAAAGATAGGTATGAACCACATCAACGAGAGGAGGGCGGGCCTGTGAGCAAGCATGAACACGAGCATGAGCATGAGCACGGCTGCTGCTGCGGCTGTGACCACTGCCACGAGGATGAGCATGAAAGCAAATTCCTTCTTCCCCGGCTCCTGATCGCTTTTATCCTGATGGCCGTGGCATGGGTTTTGGAGAAACATGTGAGCTGGTATTTCACTTTGCCCGTTTACATTATTGCATACGCCGTGGCCGGATATGACACGGTCATAAGCGCGGTCAGGGGACTGCTCAAAGGACACGGCTTCGACGAGTGCTTCCTCATGACCGTGGCCACGGTGGGAGCCTTTTGCATCGGCGACTTCACCGAGGGCGTGGCGGTAATGATATTCTACGGCCTTGGCGAGTATATTCAGGATCTGGCCGTGGACAGGAGCAGCGGCAGCATTAATTCCCTTATACGTATGCGGCCCGACCATGCGGCCATCTACGAAAACGGCGTAAAAACCGTGGTTTCCCCCTCCGAGGTAAAGGTGGGTCAGGTCATTGCCGTTGCCCCAGGCGAGCGCGTGCCCCTTGACGGGGTTCTCCTTTCTCCCGCCGCCACAGCCGACACTCAGGCCGTCACCGGCGAGAGTGTTCCTCGGGACTACTCCGAGGGCGACGAGATAATTTCGGGCATAATCAATATGAAGTCCGAGATATTGATAAAGGTCACCCACGCCCTCAAGGACTCCTCCACGGAGCGCATTTTCCGCATGGTGACGGAGGCCAGAGAAAAAAAGAGCCGCAGCGAACGGTTCATAACCCGCTTTGCGAAGATATACACCCCCGCCGTGGTGGGCGCGGCGGCGTTACTGGCCTTTATCCCGCCGATTTTTCTGGGAAATTTTGCCGAATGGCTCCATCGCGGCCTGATCTTCCTTGTGGCATCCTGCCCCTGCGCGATTGTGCTGAGCGTACCCCTGACCTATTTTGCGGGCATGGGTCTTGCCTCGAGGAACGGCGTGCTTTTCAAGGGCGGGGCCTACCTTGAGCGTCTGGCCGGTATTGATACCGTGGCCTTTGACAAGACGGGCACCCTTACCGTTGGACGTCCGGAGATAGTAAAAGTCTGTCCGGCTTCCGGCCTTACCGAGGCGGAGCTTTTGCATCTGGCGGCCCACGCCGAGTCAAAGTCGGAGCACCCCATAGCCGCCGCCATAGCCGCAAAGGGCACCTGCGACAGCTGTGAGGTAACGGATTTCACCGAACTCACAGGCGGCATATCCGCCAAGGTCAACAGTATACAGCTTGTGGCCGGCAATACCGCTCTCACCGGCGTTGAGAACGACGGCCCCTACACCGCCGTCCATGTGCTGCGGGACGGGGAGTATATCGGCTCGGTCTATCTGGCCGACACCCCGAGGGAGGATGCGGCGTCGGCGGTCAGTGAGCTTAAACGCATGAAGATTACTCCGGTCATGATAACCGGCGACAACGCCTCCGCGGCGGATGAGACAGCGGCGAGGCTCGGCGTCGCCAAGGTGTATTCGCAGGTGCTGCCCGAGGAAAAGCTCAGCATAATTAAGGGCCTCAACGGCACGGTGGCCTTTGTGGGCGACGGCATCAACGACGCTCCGGCCCTGAGCGGAGCGGACATAGGCATCGCCATGGGCGGTATGGGCCGCGAGGCGGCAATGGAGGCCGCCGACGTGGTTATAATGGATGACGCGCCCTCAAAGGTGCCGCTGGCGGTGCGCATCGCCGGAAAAGTGAATAAGACTGCCGTTTTCAACATCGTCTTTGCCTTGAGCTTCAAGGCCCTTGTTTTGATACTCGGGGCGCTGGGCATAGCGAATATGTGGCTTGCGGTGTTCGCCGACGTTGGCGTGGCGCTAATCGCCGTGGCCGTGGCCGTTCTGCGGTGCAGAAAGGTATAATATATAAGTAAAAATATAAGTTCGGAGCCGTAAAAAAACTCACAATGTAATCCGGAGGCACTGGGGCTGTCCAAAAAATCGTGCAGAACGGACGAAAATCAGCCCGCGCAGGCGGCCCCTGCCGCCGAGCAGGCCCTCCCGACGGCGTACACAGGTACGCCGAGTGGTGATTTTCGTTCGTAGTTCAAGGGCATAAATTATAAAGAAAAACCGCCGTTTCAAAAAACGGCGGTTTTTCCACATTAGTCATAACTATTTAACTTTTGTCATTTGACTTTTCAACACTTAAGTTTGTTTTAAATTAATCCCTATGCCCTTGAACGATCTGCGCCATTTTTTTACAGCCCTCACTTTTTGTTGGCCATTTTGCGGTGTTCGCTTGGACTGTGGCCGAAAAACTCGCGAAAGGCCGTGGAAAAGTACAGCTGATCCTCATATCCCGAGGACTGGGCTATCTGACCGATTGGCAGGTTTGTCTCTGTCAGCAGCCGGGCGGCGTTGTTCATCCGATAGGTGCGGATGTACTGCTTGGGAGAGACGCCAAGCTTTTCCTTGAACAGGCGGCAGAGGTAGCTCCGGTTCACTCCCACATAAGCGCTGAGCTCGCTGACGGTTATGGCGCTGTGATAGTGGAAGGTGTGGATGTAGTTCAGTGCGAACTTTACATAATCCTCGGCCATGGTCATGGGCTGGGGCTTTTTTGTCGCGAAGGCCGACAGAGCGTCCATAAGCCGGCCGTATACCTTGTAGGGGTTCAGGGTTTCGGTTTCGGCCAGACGCAGCATGGCCTCGCCGGCGGCGGTGTTGTTCCTGATAACGGGGATTTCTCTGGTAAATTCCGTGGAGCTGAGATAGCCCTCCACCGCCGAGCCCGAAAACTCCACCCACGAATATTCCCAGGGATCGCTGCCGTCCGCCTTGTAAAAGGTCACATCCTTGGGATATATCAGAAAGGCGTCCCCCGGCCCGAGCTCGAACTCTCCGCCGTCCGTTTTATATACGCCCTTCCCCCTGTGGATATAGTGAATGAGGTGATTGGAGCGCACAAAGTTGCCGATGGAATAATTCGGCCGGCAGTCCTCGTGGCCGTACTGAATGGCGTTGAAGTCCACAAAGTCCCGAAATCTGTTTATGACGGTTTTTCTCATAAGCTCACCTCCCAGGACAATTATAGTATTTTTGGAGAGATAAGTCAATACTTATGTCACAAAATCCAATATTTTTATAACAAACTCTTATGGATAATTTACGGTTTTTAATGTATCATTAAAACGTGAGGTGAGAGTATGGACATTCTTGATCGGGCCCGAAAAATCGCCCGCAGGTATATGGATGAAAATCCTCCCGTTCCCCTTAAGATGAGGGCCTTCTATGACGGCGGCGTCCGCCGAGGCCCGGACTACCGCTATCACGCGGATATGGACAGGCTGTTCCCGCAAGCGGAGATGGGGGATAAGGCCTTTGTCCGCTGCCTTTATATGGCGGGCGGTGAGGAAGAGATCGGCCTGACAATAACCCTTTTCGGCCCGGCGATACTGAGGGTGAACGGGGCGGAGGTCTTTCGCTCCAGCATTTTTACCGAACGAAATAATCACACGGAAAACCGTGTGGATATACATATGAACCCCGGCGAAAACCTGCTTGAGCTGGAACTGACAAAAACTCCCCTTGGATTCGGCTGCATCTTCGGCACATGGCTGGGGAAGTGGGACTATATCTTCATGCGGCCCGACGATCCGGAAACGGAGGGCTGTCAGTACCGGCTGAACGACGGCCCATGGCTGCCGGAGCCCGAGCCGGTGAACGTCGAGCTTAAGCCCGGCGAATATGCTCTTTTTGTCGCGTCGGACGGGGACGGCCCGGTCACGGTGCGTAAAACGGAGGCAGAGTTCCCGCCGGACGAAAATTATTCAAACCTGTTCGGCATAGAGGGTCACGGGGCGTGGCTGGGCCTTTGGCCTTTGAAGGAGGAGCATGGGGGCGACCTTTTCGCCCGGCCCATTGAGGGAACCTACTGGCGCTTTAAGGAAAAAGACCTTTGGCTGCGGCCCTGTTACGGTGCGGGGAATTTCGGCCGGTGGAGCTATCCTCTGGGCGTAACCCTGTACGGCCTTTTGCGGCTGGGCCAGCTTTTGAACGACAAGGAGATAAAGGCTTATGTTGCCGCCCATGCAGAGCGGTGCCTTAACACCTTTGACTATGCTCTATGGGACAAAGACAGCCACGGCGGCGCGGCAAGCCTGCACAACCTTCTTTGCAGCATCGACAGTCTTGACGACTGCGGGGCCTTCGGAGCGCTTGTGGAAGAAGCGGCTTTGACCCTGGGGGTAGAAAATACCGAAAAAATATGCGCTTATATTTCCGACTACATAGAGAACCGCCAGCCCCGGCGGGAAGGCGGGGCTTTTTACCGAAAAAATCAGCTCCACAGCTTTCACAACGACACCATGTGGCTGGATGATCTGTACATGAGCGTGCCCTTTTTGTGCCGCAGGTATCTTATCACCGGAGATGAACGCTTCCTTACCGACGCCGCCAACCAGTTCAGGCAGTACAGAAAGCTGCTTTACATGGATGATAAGGGGCTGATGAGCCATGTTTACGACTTCCGCCACGGGCTGCGCAACGGCGTGGCGTGGGGACGGGGCAACGGCTGGACGCTGTTTTCCCTCAGTGAGCTGCTCATGGCCATGCCGCGGGATTTCCCCCACAGGCCGGAGACGGAGGCCATGTTTAAGGAGCTTTGCGTCGGGTACGCCGCCCGTCAGAGTGAGGACGGCCGCTGGCACCAGGTGCTGGACGATCCGGAGGCTTATCTTGAGACCAGCTGCACCGCCATGTTCGCCTGCGCTTTCATGCGTGGGGTGAGGATGGGCCTGCTGGAGCCGGATTATGCCGAAAGAGCCCGGCGGGCGGTAAACTCCATTGTGGAAAACTGCACTGACGGCGAGGGCAACGTTTACGGCGTGTGCCGTGGCTCGGAGTTCGCTTTCCGGCCCGATTACTACAAATATGAGCTTACGACAAGGACGAACGACACCCACGGGATAGGGATAGTTCTTCTGGCGATATATGAGGTGACTTATGGAACTTAAGGAAATACGCAAAATCGACATTTCGGCGGCGGGGCGCTATTGCCGTATGTGGTTGGGTGACATCGACGGGGACGGACGAATGGAGATAGTCATGGTTCAGCCGGACTCAGGCTTTGACGATCGATACTGGCCCCACAGCGTCCGCTGCGCCACGGCCTATGACCTCGGCGGCAAAGTGCTTTGGCAGATAGGGACGCCCGATCCGGACGCGAAGCCCAGCGGCAGCGACATACCCGCCCAGATATACGACATCGACGGGGATGGGAAGCCTGAGTTTATCTGCGCCATGGACGACGAGCTCCGCATCTATGACGGAAAGACGGGAAAGCTGAAGTCCGCCCATTCCCTGCCCGACCCCCACGCCCACGACTGCATAATCATCGCCGACCTTGAGGGCCGGGGACGGGCGGAAAATATCATAGTAAAGGACCGCTATCAAAGGCTCTGGGCCCTTGACAGGGATTTTAACGTTATGTGGGAGCATGAGGGCAACGTGGGTCACTATCCCTGGCCCCACGACCTTGACGGGGACGGGGCGGAGGAGCTTATCGCCGGTTACACCGTGCTCAACGGCAAGGGTGAGCCCCTGTGGACAATCGACATGAAGGATCACGCCGACTGCATCTGGATAGGGGACATCAACGGCGACGGCAAACCCGAGGCGGTCATCGGCGGCGACGACATCACCGCCTACACCAATGACGGACGGCTGCTGTGGCGGTTCACGGACACCGTGGAGAGCCAGAACGTGGCCATCGGCAACCTTCGGCCGGAGCTGCCGGGACTGGAGATCTGCGGCCTTGACCGCATCGATCGGGGAAATCCGGGCCTTGACGGCATTTTTATAGTCAGCTCCGAGGGGAAATCCCTGTACAAGGAGCATAGAACGGTACCCGGCTGGAGCAGCGTCTGCACCGTGATAAACAACCTTGACGGAAAGAACACGGATAATATTCTGGCCTACCGCCGTGGCGGGCTGCCCAACGCGGTCTATGACGGGTACCTGAACACCGTTTTTGAGTTCCCCTTTGACGGCTATGTACTCTGGGGCGATCTTGTCGGGACGGGAGCCAACCAGCTCATAGTCTACTCCCAGACCGAGGCGGTCATTTACTCCGCCGTGCCCGTTGATCTTGACAAGGGCGCGGACGGCCCGCTGCCCCAGCCGAAGCGGCTGTACAACAATACCCGCTACTGGGGCGGGGAGTGCGGAAAGTGAGGAATTAGAAATTAGGAATTAGGAATAAATAGTGATTAACGCGGTTGCTCTGACAGGCGTGGTTTGCCGAAAAAGTGAGCCGGATTGACGTACTGTGACATTGGCAGTGTATTGCGCTTCCTCCGACAGATGTTTACTGCGGCAATGACAAACAGCGCGGCCACCGCATTAATATTCCTCACTCCTCATTCCTAATTAGTAAAAGAAAGGATGTTGAAAATGAAAAAGCTTTTGACGATCACGGCGGTCACGCTTGCGTTGATCCTGCTGACGGCGGCTCCGGCGCTGGCCGACGCCTCCGGCGGGCTTGTGGCGGTTAAGGTCGACGGCGGGGTATACCTGTCCTGGAACATGACCGGCGCCGAAAGTTACACCCTCTATCGGGGCGACGAGGCCATCGTTACGACTACGGGCACCAACTATGTGGACGCCGAGGCCGACGGCACGGCCCAATATCACATTGATTCCAACGCCCCTGTTTCCGTGTGGGATAAGGGCTATCTGGAAATACCCATCGAAGCCCCCGCCCAGAACCTTGGCGATATAACCGAGGGTATACGGGCCGTGGAGCTTAAGGCCGCTGCGGAGATGAACATCGGCTCCAAGTGGCACCTTGCGCCCCTTGAGGACGGGGCCGTCGTCCCCATTCGTGAGGACGGAGCTGTTATGGATGTCAATGCCCAGTCCAAGGAGGTTGGCGGCAGCGTGGGCACATACGCTTTCAACAACGGCGACAACCAGAAGTTCTACCTTGAGGACGCTGACGGCGGCTATGTTATAAAGGGTAAGCAGAGCGAACTCTATCTGGCCGTGGCCGCCGACGGGGCCGTCACCCTTCAGGAGCGGGCCGACGCCTCGGTTTTCACGGTGACGGACATTGATTTTGACATAGCCGAGGCGGAAATGACCGCCATAAAAGCCATAAAAGGCGAAGTTGTCTATACCGCCAACGACGCCTCCGTGGGCGATCTTGACGGCGACGGGGAGTACGAGATTGTCCTCAAGTGGGATCCCAGCGACTCCAAGGACGCCTCCCAAAACGGGAGGACCGGCAAGGTCTATATTGATGCCTATGAGCTGAACGGCACAAGGCTTTGGCGCATAGATTTGGGCCCCAATATCCGTGCCGGAGCCCATGACACACAGTTCATAGTCTACGACTTGGACGGTGATGGAAAAGCCGAGGTTGCCTTCCGCACCGCCGACGGCACGGTGGACGGCGCGGACACGGTTATCGGCGATCCGGACGCCCTCTGGACAGATAACTGGTCGGGCAAAAACCTCGAGGGCCCACTTTGGGTAACCGTTTTTGAGGGCGCCACGGGCAAAGCTTTGGCCAGCGTTCCCTACGACCCTCAGACCACCGAACCGGGAGCGTCCATATTCGGCGACGACTACGGCAACCGCTCCGAGCGGTACAACGCCTGTGTGGCCTATCTCGACGGCGTAAATCCCTATATGGTGTTTTTCCGGGGCTACTACGGGGGCCAGTCGGGCAAAGGACCCGGCAGGACGGTTATTGCCGCTTTCAGCTATAAAGACGGCAATATTGAAAAATACTGGCGTTTCGACACCATGGACGCCGGAAATGAGCAGTATATCGGTCAGGGCAACCACAATGTTTCCGTGGCCGACGTGGACGGGGACGGAAAGGATGAAATCCTTACCGGCGCCCTGACGCTGGACGACGACGGCAGCGTGCTGTGGTGCTCCTTCATGGGCCACGGCGACGCCATGCACCTTGGAGATTATGACCCCTACAGACCGGGGTTGGAATATTTTGTGGTACACGAGCACGCCTCTCCCGACCAGAAGTACGGCTTCACCGTCTTTGACGCTGCCACCGGCGAGATACTTCATAAGAGAGAGGCCGGCAAGGACACGGGCCGTGGCGTCATGGCCAATATCGGCCCCTTCGGCGGCACTTATGTTGCCTGGGCCGGCAGCGGCGCGGGGAAGATTAACTCCCTGGGCGAAAATCTTAATTACGATTTCAATTCAATGAACTTCCGCATATTCTGGGACGGCGACCTCTACGAGGAGCTTTTGGACGGAACCTCTATTTTCAAGATTAACGGCGAGGGCAAGCAGGAGCTGATTTTCAGCGCCGCAGGCTGCGCCTCCAACAACGGCTCCAAGTCCAACCCCTGCCTTCAGGCGGACATTCTTGGCGACTGGCGCGAGGAGGTGCTGCTCCGCAGCGCCGACGGCCTGAGCCTGAGACTGTACACCACCACTGTTCCTACGGAATTTTCGCTCATGCCCCTGATGACCGACCACGTTTACCGCATGGGCGTCGTTTGGCAGAACTCCGCCTACAACCAGCCGCCCCACCTTGGCTATTATCCGGCGGGCATTGTGGAGCTGACTCTCGGTTCCGACACGGCCAAAATAAACGGCCTGACCGCCGGGCTGGACGCCGCCCCCTATGCCGAGGAGGGCCGCACCCTTGTGCCCCTGCGCTTCATCGGCGAGGCTTTGGGCGCAAAGGTGGAATATGACAACGGCGTAATAACGGTCACCGCCGGGAATGACACCGTAATAATGAACATAGGCAGCGCCGATTACACCCTTAACGGCGAGGCAAGAACCATGTCCGTCCCGCCCGTTGTGGTGAACGAGCGCACTCTTGTCCCCGTCCGCACCGTGTCCGAGGCCCTCGGTATGGATGTGGGCTGGGAACAGGAGACCCAAAAGGTGACTATCAGAAGGAGAGACTTACCCGTGACAGTAACGCCAATGAATATTGAAACCACGGCCGCTTCGGCGGCCGTGGACGTCAGTCAGCCCAAAAGGATTTTTATCGCCGGTGACTCCACGGCCCAGACATACCGCGAAAGCGCCGCTCCTCAGGCGGGCTGGGGCCAGATGCTTGGCCTTTTCTTTAATGACAGCGTCACTGTGGAAAACCGGGCCCTGGCCGGCCGCAGCCTTAAGAGCTTTTACAACGACGGCCGCTGGGACGCGATACTTAACGACGCCCTGCCCGGCGATTATGTCATTATTCAGTTCGGCCACAACGATGGGGCGTGGAACAAGCCAGAGCGCTATATCAGCCTTGAGGACTATCCGGCGTTTCTGGACGAAAAGTATATAGGCCCCGCCCTTGACAGGGGACTTATCCCCATAATAGCCTCCCACACCCAGTCCCACAGGTTCGGCGATGACGGGAAGATCGGCGAGCCCGACCCCGACGCGGTCAGCTATGATTCTCTTCTTCGGGACGCCGCCGAGCGCTGGAACCTGACCTTTATCGACGTAAACAAACTCAGCCGTGACCTTGAGAATTCCATGGGAGCTAAAGAGAGCGAAAAGCTCCATCTCTATGCCGACCCCGGACAGTACGCCAATTATCCCGACGGGGTGGCCGACAACACCCACTATTCCTGGTACGGAGCCTTTGAAATTGCCAAAATCGTCGCCGAGGGTCTGGAGCAGATCGACGATCTCCGTCTGCGCCGGGCCGACGGATACGCCATGACCGGTTCTTTTGAAGGGGAGCATAGCTTCGACGTCCGTCAGTACGGCTTTGCCCGTGAGTTCAGCGTGGCCGTCAGGACAGGTGCTCCCGTCACCGTCACGGTAAACGGAAATACCGTTTTGACGCCAAATTCCGCCGAAAGTGAGCTCATGACCCGTGCCGCCGCGGTGGACGGCAGAATTAATATCACTGCCTCCGGCCCTGTGACCGTGGAGGTCAGCCCCGTGTGGAGCTTTGCTCCCGAGGGCGGCATAAACGCCGCCGAGGATTATTCTCTTGACATCCCTGACGGCACGTACGATTTTTACTTCACAAAGTCGGACACCGAGCGGGGCAACATTTACATAAACTCCCTTTTGGTGGGGGCCAATGTGGATATGTACGGTACCGTGGGCGTGCCTAATGGTACGGTTCATGTGTTCCGTGGCTTTGACGTGGAGGGCGGAGCCGCCGTCCGTGTGGATCAGCGCACCACCCGCCTTGCCAAAGTGGAGGCTGTGAAAACTCCCGCCATTTTCAGCCGCAAGACCCGTATTTTTGTGGGCGGCGACTCCACTCTCTGCAACTATTATCCCGTAATTCCCGATGTGGTCGAGGCGGATATTCCCGCCGGGGAGCGCCGCACCGGCTGGGCCCAGCTCCTTGACAGGTTCGTCGTCTCTGACTACGAGGTGGTAAATCTTGCCTCCAGCGGCGACTGGGCCCGTGACTGGAAGGACAACATCTTTCCCACAGTTATGGCGCAGGGCCGCCCCGGCGACATTCTCGTCATACAATTCGGCATCAACGACCGCAACCGTGACGACAAGAAAAAGGAAACTATGGCCGACGCCCTCAGATATATGGTGACCGAGGCCGCCCAAAAGGGCATTACGCCCATTCTGGTCAAGCCCCAGCCCTCCGTGGGCTACACCTGGGGCAGCGCCGGCGAAAACGAGGCCCCCAACGGCAACAACGGCGGCTTCTTTGACGTGGTGACCGATGTGGCCAATGAGACCGGCTGTCTTTATGTTGACCTTTACGCTCTGGCGGGCCAGCACTTTGCTCAGGTGGGACGGGATTATGTGAGCCGTAATTATCAGCTTTGGGACAGCGCCAAAAACGAGATGGCCGACAAGCTCCACATTTCCTTTGCCGGAGCTAAGGAGATATGCGCTCTGTTTGCGGCCGAGGCCGACGAGCGCGGCCTTATAGCCTCGGACGGCTATTACGAGGTCACTCAAATAACCAACGGCGTCTATCTGTTCGTAAACGGGGAAAAGGCCTATATTCTTAATAATTCCGACGGCGGCAGGGACGTGACCCTTACTTACGCCGGCGGCAGTGAAACGGTGACCGTCGCCCCTCACTGCGGCCTGCACATTAATACCCCGCAGGAGATGACAGCGTGAAAACCTTCAGAATTGAGCTGAAAATTTGTGCGGAAAGTGATATGACCGTTGACGCCTTTGTCAATCACCGCCGCTTTTTGGTGAACGGACTTAAGCTCAAGGCGGGGGAGACCTTTGCGGGCGCCTTTGCCGCCGCCTTGGGCGAGGCTGACTTCCAGAAGCAGCCTTGTTACCGTGACGAAAAAGTGAACCTCAACGTCACCGGCGGCGAGGTTGAGGCAAAAATAGAGGAGGCGGAGCTGCCGGTGATATACTGTCTCGGCGACTCCACCGTCTGTGACCAGACCTATGCCGGCGGCGGTTCCATGGAGCGCTGCTGCGGCTGGGGCCAGACCCTGCCCATGTATCTTGGGAGCGGATTTGCCGTCAGCAATCACGCCGAGCAGGGAACCCACACCGGCGACTGCCTGAGCTGTCACCTGCCGCCGGTGCTGCGCCAGCTACGGCCCGACGATAAAGTCCTCGTCCAGTTCGGCCACAACGACCAAAAGCAGGACCGGCTCCGGCCCTTCGGCGGATATAAGGACAATCTGCGGAAGATTGCCGAACTGGTTGGCGAAAAGGGGGCGGAGTGCGTTCTTTGCACGCCTATAAACCGGCTGATATATGTGGACGGGGAGCTGAACACCTATCTTGACGATTACGCCGCCGCCGTCCGTGAGCTGGCGGCGGAGCTGGGGCTGCGCTGCATTGACCTCTATACTTTTACCACGCGGACGTTCCGTGAGCTGGGCGAAGAAGCGGAGAATCTGTTCTACCATCCGCCCGGCGGCCCTCTTGACCGGACGCATCCCAACGATTTGGGCGGGAAGCTGATAGGAGCGGAAGTCGCGCGTGAACTGTAACCGAAAAGCGCACTCCTTCCGGATGAAATATATAAAAGCTCCCGAAGCCAAGGCAGGCTCCGGGAGTTTTTGTGTATAATTTATGCAAGTATTTTCTTGACGGCTTCGGCCATCTTGTCGCACTTGCAGTTGGCGAAGAACAGCTCGCTGAACTTTTCGCCGGCGACCGCGCCCTTGACAAGCTCGGGATCAAGCTTTTCGAGGATAGTGATCATGTCTGTGTGGGTAACCTTCTTGACCTCGTCCAGAATTTTCTTGTTCCTCTGCTCGGGAACGGCCCTCTCCTTGGGATAGCCGCCGCCCCACTCTTCGACGAAGAGCTTCTCAAACACGTACTTGAGATTCAGCTCGGCGCCCCAGCCCCAGCCCTTGGCAAAGGGAAGAGCGATGGCGTTGCCGTTGTTCACCTGAGTGAACTGATATGCGTCGGTGGGATCGACAATATGTCCGCAGAGCACACCGGGGAAGGCGTTGCAGGCCAGCATTGCGCCCTCGCCTGTGCCGCAACCCGTCACAACAAGGTCGGCGGCGCCGCTGTTGAGCAGTATACCGGCAAGTATGCCTATCTGCACATAGGTGAGCTGGGCGGCGTCCTCGGCGGTGTACATTCCGTAGTTAAACACCTCATGGCCCAGGGGCTCGGCCACACTCCGCAGAGTGGCCTCGATTATGCTGTTCTTTGCAGCCTGACTGTTTTCGTTGATAAGTGCGATTTTCATGTTGTATCTCTCCTTTTATAATTTCTTAAATCAATTATACACCAAATTGTTCTAAAATGCAATAGGTATTTTCAATTATTTGCCGTCCGTCAACTCTTCCGCAGCGTTTTCGGTAAACTCGAACCTGCCCAGATCCATGTGGTAAATGAGGGTGGGCTTTGCCTTGATAAAGTAATTGCTGTCCAATTCCCCTTCGTCGTCCCCGTCAAACTCCGAGGCAAAGATGAATTTGTCGTACAGCCTGTATATCTTGCTGCGGGTGAGCTTTTCCACGGAAAAGCCGCTTTGGCGGCAAAATTCCATGGCCAGCAGCCGTACCGCGTTGGTGAGCTCGGTGCCCCGGGTCATGGTGCCGGTGTACACCGCCAACAGCTTTTTCGCCAGATCCTCGGCTCCGCTGGTGCGCACCGACTTGACCACGCTGTCGCTGAAGGCCGCCCGCTCCTCCGGGCTCATGTCCCTGATTTTACGCATATAGCTGCCCATCTCGTCGGCGTTGTTGAAGGAATAGCCGTTGACTCCGTCCACTACCTGACCGGCGTTGAGCGGGTCGGTCAGGGCCAGCACCGGCAGGCCTGAGGCCATGCCCTCCAGCATGGAAATGGAGTTTGTGTCGGAAAGAGAGGCCGTAACGTAAATGTCCCCGATGGCAACATAAGGCGGCATATCCTCGTGAGCGACTTTGCCCGTGAAAATCACCTTGTCGTCTATGCCGAGATATTTGGCCTGGAGTTCAAGCTCGCTCCTCACCGGCCCGTCGCCTATGATAATGAGCCTGAGCCTGTCCTCCGGAACCACGGTTTCCTTCCAGAAGCCAAGCAGCACGTCCACGCTCTTTTCACGGCCCAGCCGTCCAACAAAAATGGCCACGGTCTCGTCGTCGGCTATGCCCAGCCTTTTCCTGAGAGCGGTTTTTTCGGCCTGGCTGACGGCTCCGGGGCGGAAGGCGTCCAGCTCGGCGGCGTTGTTGATTACGGTGACGGGCTTTTTTACCCCGATTTCCCGGCAGTACTGTGCCACCTTTTCACTGGGGCCGGTGATGGCGTCAGCGTGGTCGGCCACCAGCAGAAAGTATTGCCTCGCCAGCTTTGTGGCCGGGCGGGAAAGAGTCTTTGGCGCTATGTAGTATACATACTCGTCATACATGGTGTGCATCGTGTATACCATAGGCACGTTAAGCAGCTTTGCCATGCGGATGCCGCTCTGTCCCATGCTGAATTCCGTGTGGATGTGTATTATGTCGGGGCCGAACTCACGCAGAATGTCACGGCGGTGGCGGCTGATGGGCGAGGGGACGGGATAGCCGTAGAGCCGCCGCCCTGTTTTTGCCGCCGGACAGTGCAGCACGTTGTTTTCGTCCACATAATGATGGGCGCACTCGGTGTCGCCGGTGACTATCATTACCTCGTGACCCAGCGACCTCAGCCCCTGGGTGAGGATCTTTACATGGGTTATTACTCCGTTGATGTAAGGCTCGTAGCATTCGGTGAACATTGCTATTTTCATGTCGTTACCTCCGTCAGCGCTTGACAAAGCGGTTGCTTTCGATGTCGTACTTATATCCGGCCCGCTCCATTATGGCTTTCAGCTCCTGGGCGTCCTCCTCAAGGTCGTCGCAGAGGGCGTCAAGCGAGGGATAAAAGTCCCTCAGCTTTGTGTTCAGCAGGCTGAAAAGAATATTTGGGTCTTTCGGCAGCATAAAATCTCTCCTCAATTACAGCTTCTTTTTCTATTCTACCACATCTTAGCAAAAAAAGCAAACATGATTTTAAAAAAATTGTTGATTTATGTGTCGGATTGTAGTATAATATAAAATGTAAATTTGTAATAAGGCGGGAAGACCCATGGATGAGAGAAAAGATGAAAGAGTAAAAACGGTGGTAAAGATCAACAACGCCGAATATACTATTGTCAGCACCGCTCCGGAGGAGTATGTGCGCAACGTGTCGTATTATGTTGATAAAAAAATTCGGGAAATGACACAGCATGACCGCCGTCTTTCCACTTCTATGGCCGCGGTGCTGGCCTGCGTCAATATTGCCGACGAGCTGTTCCAGCTCAGGGACGAGCACGACGAGGTGTCAAAAAAGCTGGTGGAGCTGGCGAACGAGGCGGGGGAGAACAAGCTCCTGCTGGATAAGCGCACCGCTGAAAATACCAAGCTCACCAACGAAAATCAGGCCCTGCGCATCAGCATCGCCCGGCTGGAGACCGAGCTCAAGCACGCAAAAAAGCAGTGATGAAGGAAAATTTGACCGAATTACTGTCTCCGGCCGGGGGCCCCGAGGCCTTGAGGGCGGCGGTGCAGAACGGCGCCGACGCGGTATATCTGGGCCTTAAGCGGTTCAGCGCCAGACAGAACGCCGAGAATTTTTCGGACAGTGAGCTGGCGGAGGCCGTGCGGTACTGCCATATCCGGGGCGCCAAGGCCTACCTCACCTTAAACACCCTTATGCGCCCGGGCGAGGAAGGGGCCGTGGAGGAGGCGGTGACCGCCGCCGCGGAAAGCGGGATAGACGGCCTGATAATTCAGGATTTGGGCGTGGCGGAGCTTGCCCGCGGCCTTTATCCCGGCCTTGCCCGCCACGCCAGCACCCAGCTAAGCGCTCACAGCTCCGCCGACGTGCTTTCACTGATGGAAAAGGGCTTTTCCCGGGTGGTTCTGAGCCGTGAGCTTTCGGCGGAGGAAATCGGGAAAATATATGACGAGACTGGCTGCGAACTGGAGGCCTTCGTCCACGGGGCTCTCTGCGTCAGCTTCTCGGGCCGCTGCCTTATGAGCAGCTTTATCGGCGGCCGCAGCGGGAACCGCGGCTGCTGCGCCCAGCCCTGCCGCCAGCGCTATGCCTGCGGCGGAGAGACGGGCTACTATCTCAGCCCCCGTGACCTCTGCCTTGTGAAGCGTCTGGACGAAATGAGGCGTTCTGGCATCGTCAGCTTCAAAATCGAGGGCCGGATGAAGAGCCCCGAGTATGTGGCCACCGTTACCGGAGTTTATCGCCGCGCTCTTGACGGCGAGAGGGTGACGGCGGAGGACATGAAAAGGCTGACGGACATATTCTCTCGTGGCGACGGCTTTACCGAGGGGTATTTTTCCGGCCTGAACACGCCGGAGATCATGAATACAAGAATTTCAAACGACAATATTTCCGCCGACGTGCCCAAGGAGCTGCTGGCCGAGGCCCACAATTCCTGCCGCGAGGGCAGCGAACGCCGTAGAGTCGCCGTTGATATGCGGTTTTCCGCCTGTGTGGGTAAAAATATGGCCCTTGAGGTTACGGACGCTGACGGCAACTCGGTACGGGCGGAGGGCGGCGAACCGTCTCCGGCACAGAAGTCTCCCATGACGGCTGAGAGCGCTGCCCGCAGTCTTGCCAAGACCGGCGGAACGCCGTATTACGTGCGGAGCTTTGAGCCGGAAATTGAAGACGGACTTTTTGCGCCGGCCTCGGAGCTGAACGCCCTGCGCCGGGCTTGTCTTGAAGAGCTGAATGAGGTGCGGGGCAGTTTTGTACCTTTTGAGAGACACTCCTATGAACCGAAATTTGCCGGTGCTTCCGCCGGAAAGCAGGAGCTTTATGCGTCGGTGGAGTCTCTTGAACAGCTTGCCGCCGCCATGGAGGCGGATCGCGTGATCCTGCCCCTGAGTTTGCTGGAAAAAACGGCTTTTAAGGAAAAATATATTCCCTCACTGCCGCAGATAGTTTTGGATGGGGAGACTGTCCGTCGGCGGCTCATGGCTCTTCCAAAGGGAACCGAGGTCTACGCTTCGACCCTTGGCGGTCTGCGTATGATAAATGAGGCCGGACTGAGGGCGAGAGGGGACTTCGGACTTAACATCAGCAATTCCGCCTCCGCAAATCTGCTTGGCCGTGAGGCGGTCAGTCTGACCCTTTCGCCGGAGCTGAGCCTGAGAGAGATAAAAAATGTCGCCGGCTTATCTCCCGTGCCGGTGGAGGTGTTGGCCTACGGCCGCCAGATCCTTATGGTTAGCCGGGCCTGCATAATAAGGGGCATCCGTGGAAAGTGCGACTGCCGCCCACTGACCCTCCGGGACAAGACCGGAGCGGAGTTCCCCGTACGGGGTGACCCGGAGACACACATAAATACAGTATACAACTCCCGGCCCACCTTTATGGCCGATCGGCTGGAAAAACTGCGCTCCTGCGGCGCATCGGTGCTGCGGCTGAGCTTTACAGACGAAAGTCCGGCCCGTGTGCGGGAAATAATCGAAATGTACAGGAATGGCGGCAAGGCCCCGGAACTGTTTACAAGAGGATATTTTTAAAACGATAAATCGTCAAGGAGGAAAATATAATGGGTAGATTGTTCGGAACCGACGGCGTGCGCGGCGTGGCCAACAAAGAGCTCACCGCCGAGCTTGCGCTTAAAATAGGAAGGGCCGGGGCCTATGTCCTCGGCAAAGAGAAGAACGGCCGTGCCAGAATTCTCATCGGCATGGACACCCGTATCAGCGGCCCGATGCTGGAGGCCGCCCTTGTGGCCGGTGTGTGCAGCGTGGGCGCCGAGGTGGTATGTCTGGGCGTGTGCCCGACGCCGGCGGTGGCCTATCTCACCCGAACCCATGGCTTTGACGCGGGGATTGTGGTTTCCGCGTCCCACAACAGCTACGAATTCAACGGAATAAAGTTTTTTAACTGTCAGGGCTACAAGCTCCCCGACGCGACCGAGGACGAGATAGAGCGTCTCATTCTGGGCGAAACGGAAATGCCCGAGCTGCCAACTCACGGCGGCATCGGTACCGTCCGTCGGGCGGAGCACATGGTTGAGGAATACATAAACTTTGCGGTTTCCACGGTCAATGTTGATTTGACCGGCAAAAAGATCGCTCTTGACTGCGCCAACGGCGCGTCCTCCGTCACCGGCCCCACGGCCTTCCGCAGGATGGGAGCGGAGGTGCTTGTCATCAACAACGACCCCGACGGCGTAAACATAAATTACGGCTGCGGCTCAACGCATATCGAGGGGCTGCAAAGGTTTGTAAAGGAAAACGGCTGCGATCTGGGCTTCGCCTTTGACGGCGACGCCGACCGCGTACTGGCTGTGGACAACAACGGCGGCCTCATCGACGGCGACGTTATCATGGCCGTCTGCGGCAATTATCTCAAACAGAAGGGACGGCTCAGGGGCAACGCCATCGTCGCCACAATTATGAGCAATCTGGGCCTGTTCATTATGGGAGAGAAGTGCGGCATAAACATTCCCAAGACCAAAGTGGGCGACCGCTATGTCCTTGAGGAGATGCTCAAGAGCGGCTATTCTCTGGGCGGCGAGCAGAGCGGCCATATAATTTTTCTGGAGCATAACACCACCGGCGACGGCCTTGTCAGCGCGCTGAACTTCGCTCAGGTGGTGCAGGAGAGCGGACAGCCGGTCGATGAGCTCTGTAAAATAATAACTATCCTGCCCCAGGTTCTGGAAAACGCCAGGGTAGCCAGGAGCGGCGACACCCGCTACGCCTCCGATCCGGAGATAACGGCCGAAATAGAGCGCCTTGAAAACAAGTTCCGCGGACGTGGCCGTGTACTCATCAGGCCCAGCGGCACCGAGCCCCTTGTGCGGGTGATGATAGAGGGCGAAAACACCGAGGAGATCGCCGCCGAGGCCAAGGCTCTCAAAGAGCTTATCGAACGAAATCTGGGATAATGTGCTGCGACGGATATTTTGAAAAGGAAAATTACTTCCTGCCGTGGAACGGCCTGACAGAGGCCCAGCGGGAGGAGCAGAAAAGCTTTCAGGCGGAATTGACCCGGCGGACGGGCTTTGTGTTCGGCGAGGACTGCGTGGTTTCGCCGGAGGCTCACATCTACGAGGTAGAACGGGCGCAGGTCGGGCGCGGGGTCAAAATAGCCAGTCATGCCCTGCTCCGGCGGCTGGAGCTGACCATGGGTGACGACTGTACCGTCAACTCCTATGCCGTCATTCACGGCAAGGTGACTGTGGGCAGCGGTGTCAGCATTGCCCCCGGGGCCAAGCTGTTCGGAGAAAATCACAATTTTGACCGCATTGACGTCCCGTTTAAGCGTCAGGGCAACCGCCGTGAGGGGATAGTTGTCGGCGACGACGTGTGGATAGGTGCGGACGTTGTTATTGTGGACGGAGTTAAGGTGGGCAGCCATGTTGTGCTGGCCGCCGGCTCCGTCGTGGTGAAGGATATCCCCGACTACGCTTTGGCCGGAGGCAATCCGGCCCGTGTGATACGCGACCGCCGTGCGGCGCTTAAAGACAGTCCGGAAACCGAAAAATTGATTTCTGACTTTGGCAGGACGGCCGGTGAACAGTGGAGGTCGGCGGCAGAGAATTGCGCGGCCGAGCTGGAGACAGGGGAGATACGTCCCTGGTGCGACGGGGCCGAAATTGCCGCTATGTTCGACGGTGAGCCGCCCTTTATGAGTAGGGAAAGGTATATTGAGAAGCTCCATTCAATGGAGGAGGACCGCCACAGCTATGAGACAGTCATGTCCATTGGCTGCGCTTTGCATGCTCTGGGCGGTTCGCTCAACGGCCCGTTCACTTATATTGACGGCCTTGATATTGACACATGGCTTTCGTCCCTGAAGTGGCCCGACGACCCTTGGGACGCCGGACATAATACGGATATTTTGGCTACGGCCATGTTTTTTAACAAAACTCTGTTCAACAAGCCTGTTCGGGAGGACAGGCTCTTCGGCTGGCTGGGACGGAACATCTGTCCGCAGACCGGACTCTGGGGCGGAGGCAGCCTGAACCTCCGCGTGAACGGCTGGTACAGGACGGTCAGGGGCAGCTACGGCCAATTCGGTCTGCCGCTGCCTTATGCGGAAAGGACTATTGACTCCGTGCTGGAGCACAGGGACAACGGCTGTGAGTTCAACGCCTGCAACGTGCTGGATATAATTTACCCTCTCTGGCGCTGCGGCCTGCAAACCGATTACAGGCGCACCGAGGGACAGGCCTGGGCCCTTGAGACTCTCCGCCGCATAATTCCGCTGTGGAGGCCGGGCTTCGGCTTTGCTCCCGAAAAAGATCCGGTGACACTTAAAGGCACGGAGATGTGGCTTTCTATCGTTTACAATATTTGCTTATATCTGGAAAAAGATGAGCTCCTTGGCTATATTCCCAAAGGTGTACACAAAATAACCGACAAAATTTGACGAATTTTTTTGTTGACTTTTTACAAATTTGTGGTATAATAACACTTAGGTGATGTGTTCTGGCAATAGAATATAGATTTAAACTCGGCATATTTGCGGAAATTTGAGTATAATTTTCGCTTTGTTTTGTGTTGCATTATTACGAAAACGGAGGTTTATATGGCAAAAAAATCAAAACTGAAAATCATTCCCCTGGGAGGAGTGCAGGAGATAGGCAAAAACCTCACCGTCTTTGAGTACGGCGGCGAGATACTTGTTCTGGACTGCGGCATGGCCTTTCCGGACGATACCATGCCCGGGGTTGACAGCGTCATACCCGATATGACCTATCTCATCAACAATAAGGAAAAGGTAAAGGCCGTGGTGATAACTCACGGACATGAGGATCACATCGGCAGCATTCCCTATCTGCTCCGCAGCATCAATGTGCCTGTCTACGGCACAAGGCTCACTCTGGGTCTGGTCGAGCAGAAGCTGAAGGAATACGGCATACTGAGCATTTCTCACCTGAACCGCATACAGGCCGGAGATACGGTAAAGATAAGCAATAATTTCACCGTGGAATTTATTCGGGTCAACCACAGCATAAGCGACGCGGTCGGCATGGCGATAACCACTCCCGCCGGCACGGTGGTTCACACCGGCGACTTCAAGATAGACTGTACGCCCATACTTGGCAGCATGATCGACCTTGCCCGCTTCGGCGAGCTGGGTAAAAACGGCGTCCTTGCCCTCATGAGCGACAGCACCAACGCCGAGCGCCCCGGCTATACCATGAGCGAGCGCACCGTTGGCGAAAAATTCGAGGAAATCTTCGCCAACACCCGCCAGCGCATTTTTATCGCCACCTTTGCCTCAAACGTTGACAGGGTTCAGCAGATAATAAACGCCGCCGTCCGCAACAAGCGTAAGGTTGCGGTTTCGGGCCGCAGCATGGTCAATATCATAGAGGTCGCCTCCATTTTGGGCTATCTGAAGATTCCCGAGGGCACGCTTATTCCCATTGAGGACGTGAAAAAGTACCACGATCACCAGCTTGTGATTATCACCACCGGCAGTCAGGGTGAGCCCATGAGCGCCCTGACACGTATGGCTTATTCCGACCACAGGAAAATTGAGATCACCCGGGGCGACTTGGTCATTATTTCAGCATCGCCCATTCCCGGCAACGAAAAGACGGTTTCCAACGTTATAAATGAGCTGTACAAAAAAGGCGCGGACGTTATCCATCAGTCCATAACCGAGGTACACGTGTCCGGACACGCCTGCCGGGAGGAATTGAAGATAATACTCGGCCTTGTCAAGCCCCAGTATTTCATTCCCGTCCACGGCGAGGAGCGCCACCTAAAGCGCCACGCCGAAATAGGGGCGGAAATGGGTATCGACAAAAAGAACATCTTCCGCATGGAGATAGGGCAGGTTCTTGAAATGGATCGGAGCAGCGCCAAAATCTCGGGCACCGTGCCCAGCGGCGCGGTTCTTGTGGACGGCTACGGCGTGGGCGACGTTGGCAACATCGTGCTCAAGGACAGGAAGAATTTGGCCGAAAACGGTATAATTATGGTGGTAATGGCCATTGACAGCCGGAATAACAGGCTTGTTTCCGGACCGGAGATCATCAGCCGTGGCTTCATCTATATGCGGGACAACGAGGCAATAATGGAAGAACTGCGGCGGGTAGCCCAGACCAGCGTTCAGGACTCCCTGATCTCTAAGCAGCACGACTGGAGCACCATTAAGTCCAATGTAAAGTCCGCCCTCAGCGACTTTGTATATGAGGGCACACACCGCCGGCCCGTGATTTTGCCTGTGATTTTGGACGCGTAGGTTTTTACTTTAAGGACACAATAACGAAGAAAATCCGCTCATCACGAGCGGATTTTCTATATATAAATTCATATTATTCAAGTCCGGTGGTCCAGCCCATATCGTCGGGCAGCTTGCCCCACTGGATGCCGGTGATGGTGTCATAGAGCTTGTGAGTGACGGGGCCGATCTCGCCGTTGTTGATATAGGCCACCTGATCCTCGTAGCGAAGCTCGCCCACGGGGGAGATGACGGCGGCGGTGCCGGTGCCGAACACTTCCTCAAGCTTGCCTTCCTGAGAGGCCTTCATGACGTCGGCTATGGGCAGTCTGTCCTCGCTGACCTCGTAGCCCCACTTCTTGAGAAGCTCGATGCAGGACATACGGGTGACGCCGGGGAGCACGGTGCCGACCGTGGGAGCGGTGTAGATTTTGCCGTCTATTTTGAAGAAGCAGTTCATGCTGCCAACCTCTTCAACATATTTGTGCTCGACGCCGTCCAGCCAAAGGGTCTGCTCATAGCCAAGGTCGTGGGCCTTTACCTGAGAGATGAGGGAAGCGGCGTAGTTGCCGCCGCACTTGGTAAAGCCGGTGCCGCCCGGGCAGGCGCGGGTATACTCGTCCTCGACAAAAATCTTTACCGGGTTGATGCCGGTGGAGTAATAGGCGCCGACGGGAGAACAGATGATGATGAACTGGTGAGTCTTGGAGGTGCGCACACCCAAGTGGGGCTCGGTGGCGATAACGAAGGGGCGGATGTAGAGAGAGGTACCCTCGCTGTGGGGAACCCAATCCTCCTCCATCTTAACAAGGGCCTTGACCGCCTGTACGAAGTCCTCCTCGGGCAGAGCGGGCAGACACATACGGTGATTGGTGTTTATCATACGGGCGGCGTTCTTTTCCGGACGGAAAAGCCTGATGCTGTTGTCGGGCTGACGGTAGGCCTTAAGTCCCTCAAAGGACTCCATTGCGTAGTGGAACACCATGGCGGCGGGATCCAGTACGAGGGGCTCATAGGGGACTATGCGGGCGTCGTGCCAGCCGATGCCCTCGGTGTGGTCTATGACAAGCATATGATCGGTGTATATGGTGCCGAAGCCCAGCTTGCTTTCGTCGGTGGGCTTGGCCTTGGGATTTGTAGTTTTTGTGATGGAAATGTTCATGACTATGTACTCTCCTTCATTTCAGTTTACTATATTATGCTCCTTTTTTTCGGAAAAATCCAGTCCTTTTTTATAAAAAGGCAAAAAGAATTAAAGAATTTTATCATCTTTAGAAAAAATATTAAAAATATTTGGAAAAAAGGCTTGCATTTTTTTTAACGATATGCTATAATAACTTTGTTTGTTAAGAACGATTTGAAAGAGGTGAGATATATGAAAGAGGGTATTCATCCCAAGTACACGCAGACCGTTATCCGCTGCGCCTGCGGCAATGTGATTGAGACCGGCTCCACTAAGGAGAATATCAATGTCGAGGTTTGCGCCAAGTGCCATCCTTTCTATACCGGTAAGCAGAAGCTTGTTGATACCGGCGGACGTGTTGAGAAGTTCAGGAAGAAGTACAATCTGGGCAAATAAGCAAAATTAAAACGGCCATCGCTTTTGTGCGGTGGCCTTTTGCTTTTGGGGTATATGTTGTGCATACGGAATTTCCGCCGCCTGTGTCAACCCAGAACGAACCTGGCCAAAAGCCACAGAATAAAAAGGTGTCCCGGATAAAAAGCATAGTACGCATACTGAAGCGCGCGATTGTGCGGCCCTTGTTTCCTGTTATACATCCATATAGGAATCAGCGCCAGCGCGGCAAGCGCCTGTCCCCGCAGTTCCCAGCTAATGTTCGGCGTACAAAACGGAAGCACAAACATATAACTGCCTAACGCGGGCCATTGGGACAGCTGCGGATCAAAGCTACACAAGACAACGGAGAACCACTGAAGCGACGTATTGTGGAAACCACACAGGCCTAAATTGACAAAAAGCATACCCGCCAGCTGTCCGACCCACCCGAAGCGCATATCGCGGAAAAAGTAAAACAGCATCACCGTCAAAATTCCTTCGCCGTAATAATCAACCATCGCAATATAGCCGACCAGATAGCCCAACACGGTACACACGGCCGTCGTCAGGATAAAAGCGATCCGGCCTTTTTTGCGGGCCTTATCTATTATCGCCAGCAAAATCAGCGCGATGCAGAAGGTGAACATCACGTTTTGGTGATCAGTATAAAAAAACGAGCCGTAAAACGCCAGATCAAACGGAATTTCAGAAATCAGCGCAAACAGGAAAACACGGCTCAGGTACTTCCTGAAATTATGTGTATGGACAAACCCTTCCGCGATCTGGAACGCAAAAATAGGGAAAGCGAGCCGCCCGATAAAGTCCATCCACTGAAAACTTGCCTGTTCATGCAAAGGCACATAAAATATATGATCGATCAGCATCAGCGCCATAGCGATCAGCTTCAAATCCAGCGCATTCAGACATTTTAAGGAAACTGTCTTTTGTTTTTCCATTTTCATCCCCGGTGTTTATGGATGCAAACACCGTAACCTCCCCGTGTTATAAGTGGTAGTGTTTATAGACCCTCTCCAAGGTCTGTGTGATATAATTTTGAAATGCTGCGAAATGGTGGCTGCATCTAAACGTTTTTGTATATCAGGTCATATTTTTTAGTTTAATTTTATTGCATTTAATACGCTGTGTATATGTTTAATTACTCTCCGAGGTATCGGATTATAGCTTTTCTTGCGTTCATCAAATCTTCATTGTACTTTAGGCAGTCTAGGTTTAATAGCTCCACAAATCTTGAATCCTCTGCCTCAAAAAAATATAGTTTTTTCGTGTCAATTACCATGACTCGATTTGGAATCAAATGTTTTGCACTATGTATTTCTCCATCTAATGAAAATTCATCAAGATAACAGTATTTTTCCAACTGCACCTCGATTTTATTTACTGTATGAACATTTAACTTTACTTCAACAAAGCATAGTTTCTTGTTTATCAATATACAATTATCGGCATACCCAGTCAGTTTCCCATCACGATAACAGGCACATTCAGAAAAAATCCTTTTTTTATCTCCAATATACTTTAGAAAATAATCCACATAATATTTTCTAAATTGAATCTCCAAAAAGAAAGAGCGTCGGTATGATTGTGTAATGTTTAACCAATTATGAGAATTGATATTCTTTAACGGTATAGGGGTGGCATGACTTTGAATTACATAAATTGGAAGAGAATTTTTCCTCAAAACGAGTTCTTTCAATCTTTCAAAATCGTCTCCAAGAACAGCCGTAATCGCACTTTGCCGGGAAAGAAAAATAAATTCAGAGAACTCATTTAAATCAATCGGATTATTTAATACACAAATTTCTCCGATTGCCGCGTAGACTTTACTACCCCAATGCATTCCTTCTGTTTCAGCAAAATTATCAAAAAAGGGCCGTTTCAGAACTTTGCCTACCGCAAATATCTTTCCTCCAAATTTTTGATATAGTTGCTTTGCTTTTTGCAGCGACATCAGCAAAATATCATTGTCCATTATTTCTTTCCGATTTAGTTGAATCTCCAGTTGTCGAATAATCGCAATCACCGATTTTGCATAATAGAAGAATACAATATCATTTGGTATAGCCCACTTTGGCATCGTCCACTCAACTTCGCGATTATGCAATACATTCTCAATATCAAAGTGGCCAACTTCAAAGACGAAGTGTCGTAATTCATCTAAGGTCTTAGGAAAACTTATATTATTAATTACCGATTGAACATTCATTGCATTATTCCCACTCGATAGTTGCCGGCGGCTTGCTCGTAATATCGTACACAATTCGATTTACGTGCTTGACCTCGTTGACTATCCTGTTGCTGACCCGCTCAAGCACATCATAAGGTATGCGGGCCCAGTCGGCGGTCATAAAGTCGGTGGTGGTCACTGCCCGAAGGGCGATAGTGTAGTCATAGGTGCGCTCGTCGCCCATGACGCCCACACTCTTCATGTCGGTTATGACGGCAAAATACTGATTTATCGTTCTATCCATACCGCAGTTGGCGATTTCCTGACGGAAGATGGCGTCGGCGTCCCGAAGAATATCGAGGCGCTCTTTTGTTATCTCGCCGATGACACGGACTGCCAATCCGGGGCCGGGGAAGGGCTGGCGCCACACAAGGTTGTCCGGTATGCCAAGCTCGGTTCCCAGCTTGCGCACCTCGTCCTTGAACAGGAGCCGCAACGGCTCCACGATCTCCTTGAATTTTATCACATCGGGCAGGGCTCCGACGTTGTGGTGGCTCTTGATGGTTGCGCTCTTGCCGCTGCCGCTTTCCACCACGTCCGGATAAATGGTGCCCTGTACAAGGTAGTCCACCTCGCCGATCTTATTGGCCTCGTCCTCGAATACCCGTATAAACTCCTCGCCGATGATACGGCGCTTTTTTTCTGGCTCGGTCACGCCGGCCAGCTTTGTAAGGAAGCGTTCCTCACAGTTAACACGTATGAGGTTGATATCGAACTGCTTTGTGAAAATTTCCTCCACCTCGTCGCCCTCGTTCTTGCGGAGCAGACCGTGATCCACGAAAATACAGGTGAGGTTCTTGCCTACCGCCCGGGACAGGAGAACCGCCGCGACGGAGCTGTCCACGCCGCCGCTCAGGGCGCAGAGCACCTTCTTGCCGGCGTATTTTTCCTTGGCCATCGCTATGTACTCGGCGGCATAATCGCTCATTTTCCAGTCGCCGGTGCAGCCGCAGACATTGTAGAGGAAGTTGCGGAGCATACGCTCACCGAAAAGAGTGTGATTTACCTCCGGATGGAACTGAACGCCGTAGAGCTTTTTTTCGGCGTTTTCATAGGCGGCCACGGGACAGGTGCCGCTGGACGCCGTGATTTTAAAGCCCTCGGGCACGGCGCTGATGTAATCGGTATGGCTCATCCAGCAGACGCCCTTGCCCTCGATGCCCTCGAAAATCAGGCTGTTGGAGAGCTCCACTTCAATTTTCCCGTATTCCCGGGTCTCGGCGCCGCTGACCCTGCCGCCCAACAGGTGGGCCATGAGCTGGGCCCCGTAGCAGATACCCAAAACCGGAATCCCGAGCTCAAATATTTCTTTTGAAACGGAGGGCGCATCCTCGCCGTAAACGCTGTTTGGCCCGCCGGTGAAAATAATTCCCACAGGCTCCTTGGCCTTAATCTCCTCAATGGTCCGCGTGTAGGCCAGAACCTCGCAGTAAACGTTGTGCTCCCGCACACGACGGGCGATAAGCTGGTTGTACTGGCCGCCGAAGTCAATAACTAAAACTGTCTGTCTGTTCATGGGATTACCTCCGTTTTTACTTTCGTTTTCCGCCAAATTTTCTGTTAATTTTTGTGCTTTTGTTCATGAGATTGGATGATACCTCAAAAATGAGGAACCATAGCGTGAGAAGCAGGAAGGATATGAGCAGATATATCATCGCCGCAAGGAAGCCGTTTTTGCCGTTCACGAAAAAGAACAGGGCCGCTCTGACCAAACCCGTTACGCCCACCGCGGCGGCCGCGTTGGGGAACAGGCGTATGACCCGCTGTCCGGTGTGCAGCGCGGACATCATCGCGGCGGCGGCCATGGCGATAGGCAGCACAAAGGCTCCGGCCACATCCGCCATCCAGGCTGTGCTGATGAGCTGCCCTATGCGGGCAAGCTGACCCGTCAGCATTGCGGCGAAGCAGACGGCATGATAAATATATGTAACGATCAGGACTTTTTTCATAAAACGGTCTCCTTCGACTTTTTATTGAAATAATTATATCATGTTCCTGAGGTTTTTGCAAGTGCCGTGGAAAATAATTTGCGAAAAAACTGCGCAAAGTCAGTTTTCATATAAATTTAACAAAAATTCTGTTGACTAATGCGGCCATTTTTGATATAATTAAATATAATTTATTTATATAATTTATTTAAAGAATCGAAAGGAAGAGAAACATGAATAGTAAAACCGCAAAAAATCTGATCGCAATTTTTGCGGCGCTGGCTCTGCTTATAATTGTTCCGGCTGTCTGTATGGCCGCCGTGGATGGGCCTGTAATAACGGAAACCAATGTCCTTAACGGTGTGCAGATCAGTATGACGGCGGAGTACGGTTCCGCCATATACTACACTCTTGACGGCACCACGCCCACGGAGAGATCTCAGGGATACAGCGCACCCTTTGTGCTTGACACCAAGGGCGAATACAAAATAAGGGCAATCGCCGTCACGGACGGGCAGAAAAGCTCCGTTGCCGGCCATGACATGACCCTTGCGGCCTGCGGTTACGACATTGAGGCAGCAAGAAAAGATACCAGCCTCGCCCTCCGCGTGTCCAATGCCGGCGGCGGCAGGTATCAGGTGGAGTTCCTGAATTTTGACGGATATTCTGTTTTCTACACTATCGGCCGCACCACCCGGCCCACAATATACGCTTCGAATATAAACGACAGTAAGCTTTACATATCCAAGCCCACATATATAAGTATGCTCATCTGCAAGATGGGGTGCGCCCCGGAGCTGCTTACGGTCTACGCCACTCAGGAGGCGTGGAAGAACAGGCCCATCGTGGCTGATGTCAGCGTGGAGAACCAAAGCTTTTACGGCGGAAAAACCATAAGGTTCCTGTCCGATACCGAGGGCGCCAGCTTCCGTTACAGAATGAGCACCTCGTCGTCCTCGTTCAACGGCTTAATGCTGGATGAAACCAACACCGAGGCCTGCGACGGCACGGTCAGGATCGAGACGGAGGGCGACTATTACCTCAAGGCCTACGCCTGCAAGGACGGCTATTTCGACAGCGATCCCACAAGCCTTATGAGAGTTTCGGTGTCAAAATGCCCCGAGCCTGACGTGAAGGTCGAGGACAGCTCTGTTAACGGCAACCTGAAGGTCGTCACGGTGACCGTTCCCGACGGCTGCGACGTGTTCTACACCACCGACGGCACCACCCCCAATGAGGGCAGCAAAAAATATACCGCTCCGCGTACCTTCGGTATGGATTACACCCTTAAGTTTGCAGCCATGCAGAGGGGCAGCGTCAGCAGTGACATTGTAACGGTGAATGTGTCCGGCAAGGGCGGCGATCCGCTGGAAAAGCCTGTTTACAGCGGCAGCAGGGCGGCCAGCGGCGTGAGAACCATAACCCTCACCTCGCCCAATGACGCCGACATATACTATGCGATCACCACGTCCTCCACTCGTTACGAGCCTACCGCTGAAAAGGATACACGGTATACCGAGCCCATTGTCCTTGACGAGGACGGAGTATTTTACATCTGGGCCAGAGCTTACAGGGACGGAGAGTACAGCGAGCTTTTCTACGGAAAAATCACTGTTGAAATTATCGACCCGCTGGCGGCCCCCGGCGTGCTAAGCGAAATACTGCCCAGCGGCATCAGAATAGTACGGTTAAGCTCCGTGAACGGCAATAAGATATATTATATGCTTTCGTCCGAGGAGATAACCGCCGAAACGGAGATTCCCCAGACCGAGGAAAATCTTTATGTTTATCCCATAACCTTGACCCAAAGCACCTATCTCGCCGCGGTGGCGGTGAATGAGGACGGCGAGGTCAGCAGCATGAGCCGCGGCTATGCCGATATTCCCGGCGGGCCTATAGCTCCCGAGCCGGTCGGCAATATCTCCATGCAGAGCACAAATGACGGCGGCACCGTGACTGTTACTCTGGATTGTGAGGATCCCGACGCCGACATATTCTATTCCTTCGATTCAAACGCCTCCGGAACGGCGGGCGTGACTGATAGGGCATACGACGGTGAACCCATTTCCTTCTCGGCCGACGGTTATCTCCATGTTGTGGCCGCCCGACCCGGATATGAGTATACATACAGAACTTACAGTATTGTCGCGGCTCAGGAAAAGACCGCAACGCCGAAGGTCAATGCGACCCGGCTCAGCGGCGGCACCTACCGTGTAGACATTACCTGTGCCACGAAGAATGCGAAATTTTATTACACCACAGACGGCACAACGCCTAACGAGGGCAGCAGTCAGGCAGCCTCCGGCAGGGCGGTAGTTCCGGGCGGAGTTACCCTTAAGGTTATTGCAATAGCCGACGGCTATGCGGCCAGCGATGTGGTGACCGAAATACTTTCCGCCGAGGAGGCGGAGCGTTGCGGCATCGTCATTCCGGAAATGGAGGACGTTATCGGCGGCAAGCTCGTATATCTGACAACCCTTACCGATGGAGCGTCCATTTATTACACCACCAACGGCACCGAGCCCACGGCGGACAGCCTGCTGTATGATGAAACGAAAAAGGTTCGCGTTACCGCCGAAGGTGAGACCCGTATCCGTGCCAGAGCCATAAAGAGCGGCATGGAGGACGGGCCGGAGCAGGACTTCACGGTCACGCTCACACGGCTTGCCACTCCAAAGGCGGCCAAATCCTCCAACGGAGCCATCATTCTTGTGGCGGTTGAGCCGGGTGCAACCGTTTATTACACTCTTGACGGCAGTATTCCCAACATCAATTCTCCCGCCACGCACAGCGTAATGCCTACCGGCGAACACGCAAATTATCCCGGCCTCAAGTGCGCACAGATACCCGTGGCCGAGAACGGCACCTTTACGGCCGTGGCGGCAAGGGGCGGCTATGTGACCAGCTATATGTACCAGACCTCCATTGAAATAAAAGAGAGCGTGGAACTTCCCACGGTGAGACAGCTTGTCCGCACTCCCGTGATGGGCGGCGAAACCGTCGAGATACCTCTGCTCACTCCCGGTGCGACATTGTACTACTCTCTTGAGGCCGGCAGCGTCAGCAGCGTATCTCCCAGCCGCATATACACCGGCCCGCTGCACATTTCCGATCAGATGAACTATATAACCGTGCTCGGCACTAAGGCCGGATTAGGCAACAACAAGGTGCAGTACACCATATCTCTGCCCAAGACCGGAGTTCCCAAGGCGGACATCGACTCCAACAGCGTACTGAAGGCCGGCGACAAAGTAAGACTTTCGTCGGACAAGGTGACCGTATCAGGAACCGATACGGATACGACAATATTCTACACCCTTGACGGTACTATACCGACGGTGGACAGTACTCAGTACACCGGCCCCATTGAGATTACCGGCTCCACACGGATACGCGCCGTTGCGGCGGCTCCCGGAGCGGTGGTCAGCGATGTGCTTGAGCTTTACTACACCGTTGAGGGAGAGGAACCCTCGATGGTCATTGACGGCAGCGGCCTCAGCGTTGAGAACGGTCTTGTCTCCGGCTCGGTAAAGGTTGAGATAAGCGGCGTCAACGTGGCTGGCAAGCGTGTTATTGCGGCGGTATACTGTGACAGCAGACTTATCCAGGCGGTCAGCACCGTGCCTGAGGACGCAGTGAGCGAGGTCGTGCTGGACGGATTTGAAAGTCTGGTCGATTCCGACAACAGCATCGTTGTCAAGACATTTATATTTGAGAACGATGAGAGTATTGCTCCGGTTTGCGAAAGCTCGTTGTATATTAAATAGCCTGACCGGATAATTGAATTAATAAGGAAATCCGCTCCTATGTGGGGCGGATTTCTTATGATGTTATGAGTCACTCTTATTGTCAGGCCAAAATCGTCAGGACGGAACATTTGTGATGCTTTCCTTGTACTGCTGGCGGTACTCGCTGGGGGACATTCCCATCTGCTTGCGGAAAATGTCGTTGAACCTCTGTTGGGCGCTGAAGCCCACGTCTATGGCGATGTCGCCGATCTTTTTGTTGGTCTCCTCCAGCAGCACCTTTGCCTTTTGTATGCGGACGCTGAGCAGGAACTGTATAGGGCTTATGCCGTAGTGCTTCTTGAAGGCGCGGGCAAAGTGACTGGTGGAAATATAAACGTAATTGGATATATCATCGAGAGAAATATCTGTATAATAGTTTTCAAGTATGTAATTTTTGGCGGCCTCCAACAGCTCGTGGAGCTTGTCGCCCTTGGAGGAGAGTGAGCTCTCCCACTGGGCCTTGAGGCTGCGGCTCAGCCACACGAAAAGCTCCATGATGAGCAGGCTCTCCAAAAACTCGCTGGCCTCGTCGGGGTCCTTGGTTTCCTGCATAATCTGCTGCATAATGCTCACTATGTTGCTCCGGTATATGCTGGACAGGGAAAAGTAGCCCACCGCGTCCGTGTCGGAAATGAAGCTCAGGAACTCGTCCAGGCTGACAGTGGAGATCTTGCTCTCATATTTCTTTACAAAGCAGAATTTCAGTATCCAGAACTGGCAGGGGTTGCCGCTGTCCATATCCAGCTTGTGAGGAATGTGGGGCTTTATCAGAAGCAGGTCGTGGTTGTGAATAGGCACAATTTTGCCGTTTATGTCGAAGTGAGCCCGGGACGCGTGCTGGACGTAGATCAGCTCGAACTCGTCGTGAATGCTGTTGGCCTCAACCTGATACCGGCCGTCCATGATCCTTTGCAGCGAGTGGACGACTATGGGCAGGCCGCCCTCGGAGTTGATCAGATCTTCCCATATTTTAGGCATATTTTCCATAAAATCACCGCCAATACACACTTTTCTTATCAATTTTAAAATATTATATCATAAAAACACGCAAAAATCAAGTCGAAAAAATAATTTTCGTGAAAAATCCGAAAAAAATTTTTACATAAAGCCGCCATGGCCGCGGTTCTCCCTTGACAACTCCCGATAAATATAGTAAAATCAAATAAAAGGAGGCTGAAATCATGTTTAAAAAGGACTTTGTCTGGGGCACGGCCACTGCCGCCTATCAGATAGAGGGCGGGGCCGCTGACGGTGGAAGGACCCCGTCCACTTGGGATGTTTTCTCTCATCAGAGGGGCAAGACCCGCGAAGGGGCCACCGGCGACGTGGCCTGTGACAGCTATCACCGGTGGCGGGAGGACGTGGCCCTCATGAAGGAACTGGGCGTCAACGCCTACCGCTTCTCAATTTCGTGGAACCGTATCCTCCCCGAGGGCACCGGTAAGGTCAACGAGGAGGGCGTGGCCTATTACCGGAGCCTTGCTGAGGAGCTGCTGAAAAACGGCATAACTCCTTACGCCACTCTGTTTCACTGGGATTATCCCTACTGCCTGTACCTACGCGGCGGCTGGATGAATCCCGACAGCTCAAAGTGGTTCGGCGAGTACGCCGACGTTGTGGGCCGCCGCATGGGCGACCTCATTAAGCACTTCATTCCCTTCAACGAGCCCCAGTGCTTCATTGGTCTCGGCCATCAGAGCGGCACTCACGCTCCCGGACTCAGGCTGGACGAGCCGGATATTTCCCACTGCATACACAACGTTCTTCTGTCCAACGGCAGGGCGATCCGTGCCCTTCGGGCGGAGGTGGACGGAGCCGTGACCGGCTTTGCCAACTGCGGCGGAACCGCCATGCCAAAGACAAATTCCGAGGCGGACATAAAGGCCGCACGGGATTGGATGTTCGGCGGCTGCGGAATGTGGGACAACAGGCTGTGGATGGATCCCATGTACTTGGGCATCTATCCCGAGACCCTTGTCCGCACGCTTGGTGAGCCGACAGCTGAGGACGTGAAGATAATTTCGGAAAGGCCGGATTTTGTGGGCATAAATATTTATCAGTCCGAGGAGATAGCCGCCGGCCGCGACGGAAAGCCCTATAACGCCGGACACGGGCAGGGCCACACCCGCACGTCCATGGACTGGGCCGTGACGCCCGACTGCCTGTATTGGGCGGCAAAATTCCTCAACGAGCGGTATAAGCTGCCGGTCATTGTCACCGAAAACGGAATGTCCAACAACGACGTAATAACTCCCGACGGCAAGTGCCACGACTCCCAGCGCATTGAATATCTGCGTGGTCACCTTGCCGGACTGAAGCGGGCCGCCGCCGAGGGAATCGATGTGGCGGGATACTTCCAGTGGTCGCTGCTGGACAACTTCGAGTGGGCTGACGGCTACAACCAGCGCTTCGGTCTGGTGTATGTGGACTATAAAACCTGCGAACGCACCCCCAAGGACTCGGCGGAGTTTTACGCAAATGTTGTCAAATCCAACGGGGAAATTTTGTGAGAGAACGGCTATTGTCAACCATCAAAACCGTATTTAGTTGACAATGATTTCGCTTAACCGCATCTTGTATTTGGTGTTTACAATTTTTTGCTAATTCGTATTGACACTTCCTCCTCAAAAATGTATACTGTTATGGCAATATAATTTTTGGAGGACATCAATATGAAAAAATTCACCACAAGGGACATCATCGTCTGCGCTCTTATGTCGGCGGTGATGTGTGTCTGCTCAATGTTCACCATTCCCACGGGCTTTATATCAGTGACGCTGAGCGTGTTCGGAGTGCTGCTTTCGGCGGTGATTCTTGGCCGGAAACGTGCCGTTATTGCCACGGCGGTGTTTATATTGCTGGGGGCAGTCGGCCTGCCGGTATTCAGTGGCATGAGGGGCGGTCTCGGTATGCTGGCCGGGCCCACCGGCGGCTTTATATGGTCATACATACCCATGGCCTTCATCGTTGGCCTCGCTTCTGACAGGGCGGAGGGCGGCTGCCGCCTTCCCATTGTTATCGCCGCCTGTTTCGTCGGGGCCGCGCTGTGCGACTCTCTTGGGGCGGTACAGTACAAATTCGTCATGGAAACCGGCTTTGGCGCGGCTTTCGGGGCCTGCTTTGCGCCCTTTATACTGTTGGACTGCGTTAAGGGGCTCGCTGCGGCGGTGCTGGGAATAAAAATAAGGAAAATACTTCGGCTCTAACTGCCGGAAAGGACAAAAATATGAAATTCATATCATGGAACGTCAACGGCCTTCGGGCCTGCATGAGCAAGGGCTTTGCCGATTTCTTCGCCCAGGCTGACGCGGACTTCTTCTGCCTTCAGGAGACAAAGCTCCAGGAGGGGCAGATAGACTTCGCGCCGGAGGGGTACCTCTGCTATTGGAATTACGCCGAGAAAAAGGGCTACAGCGGCACGGCCATCTTCACCAAGCACCGGCCGAAGGCGGTGACCTACGGTATCGGCATTGAGGAGCACGACCACGAGGGCCGTGTAATCACCCTCGAGTATGAGAGCTTTTACGTTGTGACCGTCTACACCCCCAACTCTCAGGACGAGCTGAAAAGGCTGGACTACCGCATGAGGTGGGAGGACGATTTTCTGGCTTATCTTAAGGGTCTCAACGCCAAAAAGCAGGTGCTCTTCGCCGGGGATTTGAACGTCGCCCACAAGGAGATAGATCTGAAAAACCCAAAAACCAACCGTCACAACGCCGGCTTTACCGACGAGGAGAGGGCCAAATTCACCGCCGTGGTGGAAAACGGGTTTAAGGACACCTTCCGCTCCCTCTATCCGGATATGGAAAACATCTATTCCTGGTGGTCCTACCGCTTCAAGGCGCGGGAAAAGAATGCGGGCTGGCGTATTGACTACTGGTGCGTTTCCGAAAATATGCCAATCGTTGACGCCATGATATACACCGACGTTTACGGCAGCGACCACTGCCCCGTCGGCCTCATAGTGGACGAAAAGGAGGCCGGTCTCCTTGTATGAGCTCACCGACCCCAGGATAATAAAAAGCCTCTGTACCCGTTTCGGCTTCACCTTTTCAAAGAGCATGGGGCAGAATTTTATCACCGATCCCTCGGTGCTGGCACACATCGCCGCCAGAGCCACGGATGGCGCCGAGGGCGTGATCGAGATAGGCCCCGGCTTCGGCAGCCTTACGGCGGCTCTGGCCTCGCGGGCGGAAAAGGTCACGGCCATTGAGCTGGATCGGCGGCTCGAACCCGTGCTGAAGGAGACTCTGGCCGGCTTCGGAAATATCGACATTATCTGGCAGGACTGTCTCAAGGTGGACTTTAATGAGCTTTTGAATACCCGTTTTACCGGAATGAACGTCAGTGTGGCGGCAAATCTGCCGTATTATATCACAACCCCCATCCTCATGAACCTGATAGAGAACCGCTATCCCTTCAAGCGCATTATCGTCATGGTTCAAAAAGAGGTGGCCCAGAGGCTCTGCGCCTCTCCCGGCGGCAAGGACTATGGGGTCGTGACCCTGACCGCTCTGTACTATACCCGGCCGGAGATACTTGAGATAGTACCGGCCTCAAGCTTTATTCCCGCCCCGAAGGTGGACAGCGCCGTGATCTCTCTTGAGCTCAGGGACGAACCCGCCGTAAAGCCTAAGGACGAGCGGCTTTTCTTCGCTTTGATAAAGGCCGCCTTTTCTCAGCGGCGCAAGACCCTGCTCAACTGTCTTGCCAACAGCGGTAAATTCGGGACGAAGGAAGACATAGAGGGCGCGATCTCCTCCATCGGCAAGGATCCTCGCCTCCGCGGCGAGACACTCAGTATTGAGGAATTTGCCTCTTTGGCGGACGTGTTTGTTGAGAAAAACAGCTTGTCGAAATAGTTCGGCATATTTAAGCAGGCTTGCCTTGAGCGGGCCTGCTTTTTTGCTGAAGGTGTAAATTTAATAAATAATTTTGTATAATCTTGATATTTCGAGAGCGATGTATTATAATGAAATCAAACGCAGCGCGGAGATTGCGTCCGTGTTCATAGCAACAAAAAAATGACAGTCCGTTTTAACACCCAGTGAATATGCTATAATAACTGTATAAGGAACATATTTTTTGCAAAAACAACGGCACGGACTGTCATACCGCACAGAAATTGAAAAAGGAAAAGGAGAAATAATAACTATGTTCAAAGCTCACACCGGTCCAAACAACACATTTCAAACTCTGAAGGAGCACCTGGAAAACGTTTCCGAGCTGTGCGCCGGATACGCTATTCCCGAGCTTCAGGATTATGCCCGGCTATGCGGCCTGCTCCACGATCTGGGTAAGTACACCAGGTCCTTTCAGAAGCGGATAAACGGCGCCAATATTCAGGTTGAACACGCCCGTTACGGAGCGCAGGAGATCAACGGTAAGGGTAAAGGCTCGTACTTGCCTATGGTGGAGTATTGCATCGCCGGTCATCACAGCGGCCTTCATGACGGCGGAACGAAGGCGGACAACAGTGATATTGCCTCGCTCCACGGCCTTTTAAAGCGGGAAAGAGAGGATTGCTCGGCCTACAGGAACGAGATTGAATTCACTATGCCCAAGGACAGTCTGCCCTCGTTCATGAAAGGATGTAAGACCGCCGAAGACGTAATCGAACTCTACGCTTTCCTGACGCGGTATCTCTTTTCATGCCTCACCGACGCGGACTTTATTGATACCGAGCGTTTCTTTTCGCCCGGAGCGGAGAGGGGAGTCCACGGAAGCTTTGAAAAAGCCCTTGAGCTTCTGAATAAAAGGCTGGATTCCTTCCGACCGACGACAAAGCTGCAAAAGGCCCGCAGCGAAATACAGTCTCAGGTCTACCGGCGTATGCGCGATGGGGCGGATGTGTATTTCATTGATATGCCCACCGGCAGCGGCAAAACCCTTTGCAGCCTTAAGGCCGCCCTCGAAACGGCCATTCGGGAAAAGAAGAAGAGAATTATTTACATAATTCCCTATGTCAGCATTATTGAGCAGACCGCCGATGTGTTTGAGAATATTTTCGGCGATGTGCTGCCGGTGCTCCAGCACCATTCCAACTATAGCTTTGACACTGAGGCCAACGAGGACGAGAACACCGCCGATAAGCTGAAGCGGGCCTGTGAAAACTGGGACGCCGATCTCATAGTGACCACCAACATTCAGTTTTTTGAATCCATGTACCACTATAAAGGCAGCCGGCTGCGCAAGCTCCACAATCTGGCCGACAGCGTGATCGTTTTTGATGAGTTCCATATGCTCCCGACCCAATACATACAACCCTGTCTCAGGGCGGTGGGCTATATTACTAAGTATCTCCATTCCACGGCTCTCATTATGTCGGCCACAATGCCGGACTATTCCGCTTATTTGGAAAAATATCTGCCCGGCAGCAGCGTTGCCGGCGCCGTGGAGGACAAATCCCTTTTCGGGGCCTTTGAAAAGTGCCGCTACAGTTATGTCGGTCAGAAAAGTCTTGAAGAAATTGCCGCCATGGCCGGCGAGCGCGGCAGTACACTTGTGATTGTGAACTCCCGCAAAACGGCGAAAAGACTCTTCAATTTGTGCAGGGAGGACGGCGAAGCCTATCATCTTTCCACTTACATGACGCCGGCCCACCGGTCAAAGGTGATAGGCGAAATAAGGTCGCGGCTTGATGCCGGGGCAGATGTGACCGTAATATCTACCTCACTTATAGAAGCTGGAGTCGATCTCGATTTCCGAACAGTAATGCGGGAAAACGCCGGTCTCGACAACGTAGTTCAGGCGGGCGGCCGCTGCAACCGCGAGGGAAAAATGGAGTCGGGCGACGTAATAGTCTTTGAGACCGGCAGCGCCTACGGCGAGGTCGCGATCAAGGCAAACATCACACGCAGCCTTTTCGAGGAGTACGGCAATATAACCGGCGAGGACTGCATAAAGGAATATTACCGCCGCCTTTTTGCCTGGAACGACGAGCTGATTTCCAAGAACAGTATAACAGAGGATATGATGGTTCTCAAACCTGACGCCATTCCGTTCCGCAGCTACGCCGAGAGCTTCGGCCTCATCGACAACGAGACCATAGGCATACTCATTCCCGACGAGGAAAACGCCGAACTGATGAAGGATATAGAAGCTTTGAGGCAGGGCAATCTTTCGGTCAAGCGCCGTCTGCAAAAGCATTGTGCCTCGGTGCGCCACTATGAGTTTAAGACCATGCTGGAAATGGGAATAGTCGAGCAGCTGCCCGGCGGAGTGTGGATGCTGAGCAATTCCGCATATTACGACAAGGAATTTGTGGGCCTTGATCTGGAACGTGAAGCAAACTTTATTTTGTAACTTACAGATACAGTAAATTTGATAAAAACTGCTTGCAATATTTGATAAATTGTGATAAAATAATATTATAATTTTTATATGAAAAAGGAGGGTCAAATTATGCCAACAAGCTATGGCTTCAAGATCATGGTCAGCGGCGACTACGCCTGCTTTACCCGTCCGGAGTTGAAGGTTGAGCGCGTAAGCTACGATGTTCCGACGCCCGGAGCGCTTGAGGGTCTTATTAAGTGCCTGTACTGGAAACCAGCTATCAGATACATAATAGACGAAATTGTGGTCTTTAATCCGATCAATTTTATCAACATACGCCGGAACGAGGTAAAGGACAAGGTTAACCTTTCCGCCGTGAAAAGCGCCATGAACGGCAAGGGCGGCGAGCCGGAAATTTACACGAAGGAAAGCATAAACCAGCGTGGGGGCATGGTGCTCAGGGACGTGCTGTACGGCGTGGGATTTCATTTTGAATTGACGGGCCTGCGCAGCGACCATGAGGACGAGGGAGAGGCCAAGCACTTCAATATTCTGCGGCGAAGGCTGGAAAACGGCCAGTGCTTCCGTCAGCCTGTGCTGGGTTGCCGTGAGTTCTCGGTAAGGGAGATATATCCCGTGGAGGAGTTCCCCTACGAAAAAATACACGATAGCCTTAAAGGCGACCGGGATTTAGGCTTCATGCTGTACCGCATGGAGTTTGAGGATAAGGGCCGTCCGCTGAACGGCGACTGGGACGAGCCTAAGTTTTCCGATTCGGCGAGGCCCAGCTTCTATCGGCCCCACATGGTGGACGGAGTTATCGACGTGGCGAAGTACAGGGAGGAATTGAGATGCTGATAAGCGCGCTGAACGAATACTACGACAAGCTGGCCGCCGCGGGGAAGGTCAGCCCTCCCGGCATGACCAGGCAGAAAATAAGCTATATGATAATGCTCCGGCCCGACGGGACGGTCAGCAACATCAACGATGTTCGCGAAGAAACTCAGCCGGACGCAAAGGGCAAAACAAAGAAGGAACTCCGGGAAATGGATTTCCCGGAAAGACCGCCGACCACGGCTATTGTGCCGTATCTCGCCGACCACAGGCCCCTGTACATTTTCGGCCTCAGCTATGACAAAAACGAAAAGCGCCTGACTCCCGACGGAGAAAAGGCCGAGGAAAGGCACAAAAAATTTGTGGAATACAACCTTGAGTTTACCGAGGGCCTCACTTCGCCAATAGTAACCGCTTTCAGGAATTTCCTGATAAATTGGAAGCCCGGGGACGAAACGGAAAATCCGAAGCTCACCGCCCTTGATAAGGATTACGCCGGCGGAAATTACTGCTTTGCTCTTGACGGTCATCCCGAGATAACCTTGCACGGGGATAAAGGCCTTTTGGAAAAGTGGAGAGCCGCGTCGTACGGCGAGGCCGAACCCGACGGAGTGTGCGCCGTCAGCGGTGAACCGGCGGTCATAGCCAGAATACACGACAAAATAAAGGGTGTGCGTGGCGGACAGGCTACCGGAACCGCCATAGTTTGCTTCAACAGTCCGGCGGAGGAATCCTACGGCAGGTCACAGTCATATAACAGCTCCATTTCTCAGAATGTGATGAAGCGATATACCGAGGCTCTTAACCTGCTAATTTCGGATAAAGGGCATTGTATGTATGTAGAGGATTTAACTATGGTGTTTTGGGCTCAGTCCGAGAATGACGGGGCGGAAACAGATATTTTTAGAGCTCTGCTGAACGGTGACGAAATGGATGCCGATGAGACAAACGCCATGCTGCGGGCCGCTGTGAAGGAAATAGCTCAGGGGCGTAATGTCGATTTATCGGCCTTTGACGATGTTGATGAGAACGTGACTTTTTATGTGGTTGGCTTGGCGCCGAATGTGGCTCGGGTGTCGCAAAAATTCATATACCGTGACAAATTCGGCGAGGTATTTAAAAATGTTGCCGGCCACCAGGCCGACATGATGCAGGAGGGCGGCGAATGGCAGATACCGCTTTGGAGAATTCTTAAAGAGCTGATTTCACCTAAAAGTAAGAACGACAAGGTTTCGCCGCCGCTTATAGCTTCTCTGTTCTCGGCAATAATCAACGGTTACCGTTATCCCGACAGTCTGCTGGAAACGGCGGTCCGCCGGGTAAAGGTTGATAAAAATGTAAATTATGTTCGTGCCGGCATAATAAAGGCCTGTGTCAACAGAAGGTCGAGATTTAATAATGAAAAGGAGGAAATAAAAATGGCACTGGATAAGAATAACACAAATCCGGCTTACCTCTGCGGAAGGCTCTTTGCCGTGCTGGAGAGAATACAAAGGAACGCCGCAGAGGGAGAACTGAACAAGACGATCAAGGATTCGTATTTCGCCTCGGCCTGCGCCAAGCCTCAGGCGGTGTTCACTCAGCTTATGCGTCTGGCTCAGTATCACATGAAGAAGGATGACTATGCCGAAAGAAATAATCGGCTGATCGGCGAAATAATTGATAAGCTGGGTGACAGCTTCCCCTCGACGCTGCCGCTGGCCGAACAGGGTAAATTCATAATCGGATACTATCAGCAGGTTCAGAACTTTTATGAAAAGTCTGGTAACAGTGTTGAAAAAAATGAAACCAATGAAAATAATAATAATTAAGAAAGGACGATTTGAAAATGAAAGCTATTGAAAACCGGTATGAATTCGTAATGATTTTTGACGTGGAGAACGGCAATCCCAACGGAGACCCCGATGCGGGCAATATGCCGCGTATCGACCCCGAGACGTCGCTGGGTATTATGACCGATGTTTGTCTCAAGCGCAAGATCCGCAACTTTGTGGAGATTTACAAGGAAGGCGAACCGGGCTGCAATATTCTTATCAAGCCCGACAAGTCCCTCAACTCCAAATTTACGGCTCTATATGAGGAAAACGGTCTTAAGACAAAGCAGAAGGGCAAAAATGCGGACGATGTACGCGAGGCCCGGAAGTTTGCGTGTCAGAACTATTATGACGTCAGAACCTTTGGCGCAGTCATGAGCACCGGCGACGATCCCTGCGGCATAGTCCGCGGCCCGGTGCAAATAAACTTTGCAAAAAGCGTCGACCCTGTATACATACAGGATGTGTCCATCACCCGTCAGGCCCGGACGACGGAGGACAGAATGGAGACCGGCCAGACAGAAATGGGCCGCAAGAGCATAGTCCCCTACGGCCTTTACAGGGCTGAGGGTTATGTTTCCGCCATGCTGGCCCAGAAGGTTACTGGCTTCTCCGAGGAGGATCTCGAGCTTTTGTGGACGGCGATAATCAATATGTTTGAGCACGATCACAGCGCCGCCCGCGGTAAGATGTGCATGAGAAAGCTCATCGTATTCCGTCATGACAATGCCCTCGGCTGCGCTCCATCCGGCGTCCTGTTCGACAAGGTTAAAATCGTGAAAAAGGACGGCGTCACAGTTCCAAGGAGCTATGAGGACTACGTAATTACCGTTGACGGAAATATGCCAGCCGGCGTCACTCTGGAGGAAAAACTGTGACAATAAATATCCGGGACATACAGCACTATATGTACTGTCCCCGGAGATTTGCGCTTATGAGGGTCAACGGAGACTGGGCGGAGAACGCCTTTGTGGTTATGGCCAATATCATGCACGAAAACGTCCACTCCGGCAGACACAACGTAAAATCATCATCGAAGATCGAAAAAAGCTCAGTCGCTTTATATAATGATGAGCTGGATATTTATGGCGTGGCCGACTGTGTTGAATTTGAAAAGTCAGCCGGCGGCTGCGCCGTGCCCGGCCTCGAGGGCAGATATAAGGTCAAATTGGTGGAGTACAAGCCCACACAGCCCCGCGATGGTGAAATAAGAGAGACCGACGCCATTCAGGTCTTTGCCCAAAAGCTTTGCGCCGACTGTATCTGGCATTGCGACAGCGAGGGATGGCTTTATTATTCAGACACCCGCAAAAGAGTGAAGCTGCCGTTTGACACTGACTTTGACCGCTATTATGCGCTGTTGACCGGACTTTTGGCGGGGATGAGGAGCTGCCTTGAAAACGGTTTTATCCCGCCGAAGCCTCAGGGACAGCAGTGCGGCGGCTGTTCGGTCGAAAACCTTTGCTTGTCCAAGACTGTAAAATATGACGTGAAAAGTCTTGTGATAAAGGGGGAAGACGTATGCGAAAGCTTTTAAACACCCTGTATATTACGGATGAAAACATTTACCTCACCCTTGACGGGGAAAACGTGGTTTGCCGCGAAGGGGACGAGGTTCGCCTCCGTCTGCCCTTCTCCAACCTCGAGGGGATATGCTGCTTCAGCTATCTCGGCTGTTCTCCGGCGCTTATGGGTAAGTGCGCCGATTACGGCATACCCATAAGCTTTATTTCCCCGCAGGGGCATTTCCTCGCCAGAGTAGAGGGTAAGACCCGCGGCAACATTCTCCTGCGGAAGCGTCAGTTTGAACTCTTTTCCGCCCCGCCGGTAAATTTGCGGCAGAATACCGTTGCGGCAAAGCTGGCCAATACCCGCAGCGTGATCAGGCGTACAATAAGGGACAATCCGCAGGCCGACGGGGACGGGGCCTTGACCGCCGCCGCCGAACGGCTGACCGGTTATATAGGCGACGTGTACAACGAAACCACCTATGATGGCATAATGGGCATAGAGGGAAACGGCGCAAAAGCTTATTTTGAGATTTTTAACAGGCTTATTCTTAATCAAAAGGAGGATTTCCGCTTTATACAACGCACCAAGCGGCCGCCTCTTGACCGCGTCAATGCCCTTTTGTCGTTTTTGTATACGGTCATGACCAACGACTACGCATCGGCGCTTACAAGCGTCGGGCTGGACAGCTATATGGGCTATTATCACGCTCCCCGTCCGGGACGTGAGTCGCTTGCCTGTGATCTTGTCGAGGAGGCAAGGTGCATAGTTGAAAGGTTTACCCTTACTTTGATAAATCTCAAGATAATCAAGGCCGACGATTTTGAGGAGCAGGTGAGCGGAGCGGTCTTTCTCAATAAGGACGGGAGAAAAAAGGTGATTGCCAGATGGCAGGAAAAAAAGCGGAGCGATATGGTTCATCCGTATTTAAAGCAAAAGATAAAGCTGGGCCTGCTTCCGTATGTACAGAGTATGCTCATGGCCAGGTATGTCCGTGGCGAGCTGGACGAGTATCCTTGTTTTTTGGTCAGGTAGGTGATAAAAATGATGGCAGTTGTCAGCTATGACGTTTCTACCGTTGATCCGTTGGGCAGCAAGCGGCTGCGCAAGGTGGCCAAGGTTTGTGTCAACTATGGTCAGCGGGTCCAGAATTCGGTGTTTGAGATAGATGTTGACTATGGCACCTTTCTTAAAGTGAAAAATGAGCTGGAGAAAATTATTGACAAAGAACGTGACAGCATACGCATATATTACCTTGGCAACAATTGGAAAAACCGAGTTGAGCACATAGGCGCAAAGGAAACCTATGACCCCGAAGGGGTGCTGATTTTGTAGCTGCGAAGTTGCGGTGATACGATTTTGCCGTGACGTTCGCAGAAAAAATCGGCGTTATATTATTAAAAAAACATATTGTTATTATTATAACGAATGTTTGTCCGCCCTTTTGTGTAGGCGCGGTATCTCGGCATACAATATGTCGAGCCGCGCCCCCATGCGGGGCGTGTGAGTTGAAATGCCCTTGGCCGGGGGCTGTAAACGTAAAAGCGGCGGCCGCGCCCCCATGCGGGGCGTGTGAGTTGAAATATAGGCATTGAGCAGTCCGGTATCTCCATACTCCATGCCGCGCCCCCATGCGGGGCGTGTGAGTTGAAATTCCTCCCCACGTTGGAGCCGGACGGTGATATACGCCGCGCCCCCATGCGGGGCGTGTGAGTTGAAATTCATTGATGATGTGACCCTTGAAATAGTCACCGGCCGCCGCGCCCCCATGCGGGGCGTGTGAGTTGAAATACTATAAGGGATACCGTACATTTTTGCAACATCGCCGCGCCCCCATGCGGGGCGTGTGAGTTGAAATCTTGAAAATTCGTTATCCTGTTTACACTATTATGCCGCGCCCCCATGCGGGGCGTGTGAGTTGAAATTTGAAGTTGCGATTGTCAAAGTGTTTATCCCGGAGCCGCGCCCCCATGCGGGGCGTGTGAGTTGAAATTGGTACGGCGTTAACACACGCCTGTAGTGAAATCGCCGCGCCCCCATGCGGGGCGTGTGAGTTGAAATAAAAAGGCCCTGAGCAAGCGGATAGCTGAGACTGCCGCGCCCCCATGCGGGGCGTGTGAGTTGAAATTCCAGAATAAAATTTTTATACCCGCCAACTTTTGCGCCGCGCCCCCATGCGGGGCGTGTGAGTTGAAATTTTCAAAATGGCGGTCAGCATATCGTCAAGCTTGCCGCGCCCCCATGCGGGGCGTGTGAGTTGAAATTGCCTACGCCAAAGGCAAAAAACGATATGCTTAAATGCCGCGCCCCCATGCGGGGCGTGTGAGTTGAAATGTTATATAGACGCTCAACCTACAGTGGATGCCGGCCGCGCCCCCATGCGGGGCGTGTGAGTTGAAATAATGTCTCTAATTCCTCTTTGGTTACAATGTGAGCCGCGCCCCCATGCGGGGCGTGTGAGTTGAAATCGTTATAAAGCCGGTTGAATTTGTTCATCATACGCCGCGCCCCCATGCGGGGCGTGTGAGTTGAAATGCCCATAGCTGCCAACGTTCCGCGCCCTACCATCGCCGCGCCCCCATGCGGGGCGTGTGAGTTGAAATGACCTCTGTCCGAGGGGTTATTTCCGCATCCTGTGCCGCGCCCCCATGCGGGGCGTGTGAGTTGAAATTTCGACGTCGGCTTCCTCCAGCGCCTGCCAGATGGCCGCGCCCCCATGCGGGGCGTGTGAGTTGAAATCAAAACGACGCCTTTCTTTTTACAGGCCCGGTCGAGCCGCGCCCCCATGCGGGGCGTGTGAGTTGAAATGTCGAAGCGCTGACCCCGAGGGATTGCGACAACGCCGCGCCCCCATGCGGGGCGTGTGAGTTGAAATGGCGGTAGCCTATGTCGGCCCTTTGTCGCCGAAAGAAGCCGCGCCCCCATGCGGGGCGTGTGAGTTGAAATTTGTTGGCGAGGAGAATATGCGCCGGGAATTTCGCCGCGCCCCCATGCGGGGCGTGTGAGTTGAAATTGCCTCCCGCCGTGCCCGGTCGAAGCTTGTACTTGCCGCGCCCCCATGCGGGGCGTGTGAGTTGAAATTCATTATCTTTTTCCTTTCCACCGTCCATCTTCGCCGCGCCCCCATGCGGGGCGTGTGAGTTGAAATCTGGATGCCGTTTTTAAGGAACCTAAAGGAATTTGCCGCGCCCCCATGCGGGGCGTGTGAGTTGAAATTACTTTACCCTTTTCCGGTTCGGATATCTCCGGAAGCCGCGCCCCCATGCGGGGCGTGTGAGTTGAAATTTAACCTGACAATCGGGGTAATTACAGCATTTCCGCCGCGCCCCCATGCGGGGCGTGTGAGTTGAAATATATTGTTTGGTGTGGTGTGCCGGTATATCCGGCCGCGCCCCCATGCGGGGCGTGTGAGTTGAAATGCGCATTCCCTACTTGGACGAAAACGGGCAGGAGGCCGCGCCCCCATGCGGGGCGTGTGAGTTGAAATGCGGAGTTAGCGTAAAGTTGCCAATCAGATATCGCCGCGCCCCCATGCGGGGCGTGTGAGTTGAAATCGTCTTCGGCGCCGCTGTCGGTGATAACAGACTCGCGCCGCGCCCCCATGCGGGGCGTGTGAGTTGAAATTCGGCCTCACGGCCAACGCCCACCGTACCGTCAGCCGCCGCGCCCCCATGCGGGGCGTGTGAGTTGAAATCAAACAGCACATGATCAACCATGGCGCCGATCACTGCCGCGCCCCCATGCGGGGCGTGTGAGTTGAAATCTCCGTCACCTGCTTCAGCGCCTCAGCGTTGCTGTGCCGCGCCCCCATGCGGGGCGTGTGAGTTGAAATTTCCCATAGTTGCGGATTGTGCCTGGAACATGGCGCCGCGCCCCCATGCGGGGCGTGTGAGTTGAAATTTTTTCACAAACCGGAGCCAAATAGTGAAGCATAGCCGCGCCCCCATGCGGGGCGTGTGAGTTGAAATCTTGGCGTCCCGCATCTGTTCGGGTGTGTAGGTGCCGCGCCCCCATGCGGGGCGTGTGAGTTGAAATTTTCATTTTTCCACCGCCTGTTTGGCTTCAGCCGCCGCGCCCCCATGCGGGGCGTGTGAGTTGAAAATTCCGTATGTACCCCATCAGCTTGTCCATGCCGGCCGCGCCCCGCATGGGGCGTGTGAGTTGAAAACCACGTAACGACATACTTCCAGCGGCTGTGGACCCGCGCCCCGCATGGGGCGTGTGAGTTGAAAATTTGACGTTTCCCCTGTACGGGGAACATATATACCGCGCCCCGCATGGGGCGTGTGAGTTGAAAATTTTTGAGAAATCCGCCCTGCAAAAGACGCTCCAGCCGCGCCCCGCATGGGGCGTGTGAGTTGAAAATTATTCTGGTTTCGGCAGTAGTCATTTGCTCCCGCCGCGCCCCGCATGGGGCGTGTGAGTTGAAAACCGCCGTGGAGAAGCTGCTCCCCGCCGTCGAGGGCCGCGCCCCGCATGGGGCGTGTGAGTTGAAAACATTCTGATTGTGATGTTGCGTATCGGCCCCTCGGCCGCGCCCCGCATGGGGCGTGTGAGTTGAAAAATCAAAATGGCACACGAAGCAGGGGCCGACAGCGCCGCGCCCCGCATGGGGCGTGTGAGTTGAAAAGCGCAAAACGGCTGGCAAAGAATTGTTACGGCTAGCCGCGCCCCGCATGGGGCGTGTGAGTTGAAAAGAGAGCGAGGCGGATTTAGACTTG
>CANQRB010000011.1 GCA_947626145.1 uncultured Clostridia bacterium
AAATCCATCTCGTCCATGGTGAGTTCAACTTCGATATGCTGCTTGACATTGAGTTTGGACAATAAGCATACCGTCTCCACGTGCGCGGTATGCGGGAACTGGTCGAAGGGCACAGCCTCGGCAAGCCCATACCCCAGCTCACGCAAAACGGCGCAGTCTCGCGCCATGGTGGATGGATTACATGAAACGTAAACTATCCGTCGGGGCTCCAGAGCGGCGGCGGCCCGAAGCAGCGCCGGCTCACAGCCCTTCCGGGGCGGGTCAAGGACAACCACGTCGGCCCGACGGCCCTCGGCGGCCATCTTGGGGCACAGCTCCTCGGCTTTGCCGCAGAAAAATTCGGCGTTGGTTATGCCGTTGAGGGCGGCGTTCTCCCGGGCGTTGTCCACGGCCTCGGGAACCACCTCCACCCCGACGACGGAAGCGGCGCCGGAGGCCAGATACAGACCGATAGTTCCGGCCCCGCAGTACAGGTCAAAAACAGTCTCCCCGCCGGTGAGGGCGCAGGCCTCCCGCACCTTGTCATAGAGCCGCTTTGTGGTGTATGGGTTCACCTGATAGAAGCTGCGGTAGTTCACCTTATATTTGATATCGCCAATGGTGTCCAGAATATAGTCCCGACCACGAATTATCTCCTGCTTATCACCCAAAATGGTGTTGGTTTTTTTATCATTCAGGTTCAGCACCAGCCCCGCCATGGCGGGAAAGGCCGCCCAAAGCTTGTCCGCCAGAAGCTCCAGGCCCTTCGGACGGAAGGCCGCGACTATGGCGGCGATCATCTCCGTCTTTCCCCGGCGGACATAGATGTGCCTAAGGCAGCCCCTGCCGCTGGCCTCGTCATAGGCGGAGACGCCGTTTTCTCTGGCCCAGGCGGAAATTTCGGCTGCCGCCCGGTTCAGCTCCGGATCCTGAAGCCTGCACTCGCCCCAAGGCACCACCCGGTGGCTGCGCGGAGCGTAAAAACCAAAGCTTAGATCCGGAGCGACGGGATATTGGGCCTTGTTCCGGTAGCCGAGGCAGGGCTCGCTGGGGACGCAGGGAGCCGTAAGGCCGCCGTCGAAGCCGCCGATGCGCCGGAGGGCGTCAGCCACGGCCCGCCTTTTCAGCTCCAGCTGAAAGCCGTAATCGGCAGAAAGCAGACTGCACCCGCCGCACTGGCCGAAAACGGCGCAGACCGGCTCCACCCGATGGGGCGAGGGCTCGAGTACGTGCAGGAGCTTGCCGTAACCGTAGCTCTTGTTTTCCTTCAATACAAGAATTTCGGCCCGGTCGCCGGGGAGGGCGCCGGGCACAAAGTAGGTGTAACCGTCGGAGCGGCGGGCGATTCCCTCGCCCTCGCTGCCCACGGCGGTCACGTTCACGGTCAAAATATCGTTTTTCATATCAGTCAAAATCGGTGGGGTCGTTAAGACCCAGCTTTATTTTTATCAGGCGGAAGCTCATGGGCTCCACGTCCAGATCCAGCTTGGTGTCCACAAGGGGCAGGCCGTCGCCCTCGATAATGTCGGCAGCGTCATAGGCCCCGAAGCGGCCCAGCCCAACGGTCAGGCGAACGGAGCGGCTGCCGGCGTTGACGGCCACAACTATGCCTTCGCTCTCGCCCTTACGGCCGAACACGTCCTTGCCGCAGCGGAGGCTGCGCAGGTAAACAGTGGTGTCCTCGTAGGTCATGAGGGGCTCGAAATAGCCGGTGCGGAGGGTAAGTTCGCTGTTGTAGAGAGCGGTCATTTTTTTATGGAAATCCAGCAGCCCCAAATTTTCGCGGCCCCAGGGGTAGCAGCCCCGATTGAAGGGGTCGGTGTAGCCCTCGGCCCCGACCTCGTCGCCGTAGTAGATGCAGGGCGCGCCGGGGATAGTCATTTGCAGCACAACGGCCAGAGCCATGCGCCGCATGGCCAGCTCCCTGTCCTCGGGAGAAATGACCCAGGTGGCCTGACGCTCGCGGCTCATGCCGTCCACCGGCGGAGCCCCGCTGAGGACGGTCAGCGCCCGGGGCACATCGTGGCTGGAGATAAGGTTAAGGCTGGTGTACAGGGCAGGCTTGGGATAATTTTCCACCATTGAGCTGATGCGGCGCACAAAACGGTGGGCGTTGCCGTAGACCAGAAAATCCAGCACGGCGCCGCGGGTGACGTAGTTCATCACCGCGTCAAGGCTCTTGCCCCAGAAAAACTGGCGCTGACAGCCGTAGCTCACCTTGTGGCTGGCGTCCTCCCAGACCTCGCCGATGACGGCGGCCTCGGGATCCTGCTCCTTCACGGCGGCACGCAGCTCCTTGATGAACTCGTCGGGCAGCTCGTCGGCCACGTCCAGACGCCAGCCGGAGGCTCCGGCCTTCAGCCAGCGGCGGATGATGGAGTTGTCGTCCTTTATCACGTAATTCAGATAGTCGGGGTGCATCTCGTGGGTGTTGGGCAGGGTCGTGAAGCCCCACCAGGACTCGTAATCGTCGGGCCAGCTGCGGAAGGCGTACCAGTTGTAATAGGGGCTGTCCTTGCTCTGATAGGCCCCCACGCTGTCATAGCTGCCCCACTTGTTGAAGTAGCGGCTGTCGTCGCCGGTGTGGCTAAACACTCCGTCCAGAATGAGGCGGATGCCGTTTTCCTTAAATTCCTTCGCCAAAGCCTCAAAGTCCTCGTTGGTGCCCAGAAGGGGATCAACGGTCTCATAGTCGCCGGTGTTGTAGCGGTGGTTGGACTGGGACTTGAAAATGGGGTTCAGGTACACGGCCCCCACGCCAAGCTCCTTCAGGTAGGGCAGCTTCTGCCTTATTCCCTCCAGATTGCCGCCGAAGAAGTCGTCGGCGGTGTACTCCCCGCCGAACTGCTCGGCCTTGTAGAAGGGCTGCTCGCCCCACTCACGTTTAATTCCGTGGAAGGGAGTGTCTCCCGCCCGATTGAAGCGGTCGGGAAAAATCTGGTATACCACGGCGTCCCACAGCCACTCGGGGGTGTGGAATTCCCTGTCAAAGACCGTTATCTGGAAGAGCACCGGCGGCTTTTCGGGGTACATCTGGCCCCGTCCGCCCAGGAACTCGCTGTTGTTGCCGTAATAGGCCATCTCGCCGTCGGCCTCGGCCCGAAAGCAGTACCACACAAGGCCCTCGGTCTCGGGGACGTTGAAGCGGCACTCGTAGAGGCGGTTGTGGTTCACCTCGGAGACGTAATACATAGGTATGGCCCGGTTGTCCACTATGCACTCCACCTTGGAGGGAATAGCGTAGCTCTCCACCGCCAGCCTCATGCGTATGGCGGTGCCGCAGGGAACCGCGCCGAATGGGCGGCGGTAAAAGGTCTTTCTGGAATGATGCTCTAAATTCACGCTGATTTCCTCCCAACGCGGCCGCCTTTGGCCGCTGACTTATAACTGTTACCTATATTTTAATGCATTTCTCAAAGAATGTCAACAGTTTTTTGCGTGCCTGTTGAAAAATGGACGGGCCGGGGCGGAAAATTTTCGCGAAAGTTCTTTACATCCGCGGAAAAATGTGTTATACTGATTTTGCGGGACAACTGAATATTTTGAGATTACTTTTGTAAGTATACGTTTGTAAAAAAGCGTATGCTTGGTTGTTCATTTCTTACAAAAGTAATTCAAAAGGAATGGTTGTCTCGCAGCATTAGACCGAAGCAGGCGTTTTTTTGTGCGCCGCCGGTCTGTGCGGCGCATTTTTTAATATTTTTTAATTTTTAAAGGGAGGAAGAACAAATGAACAAAATCATGAAGTGTCTGGCTTTGCTGGTTTGCTTGGCCATGGCAATGGCGGCGGTGCCGGTTGTGGCGCTGGCGGAAACGACCGCCGATGGATTTGAGTATGAGGTGTATGACGATCATGTGAAACTTACCAATTACACGGGTAATGCGATTGAAGTCAGTATACCAGCCGAAATTGAAGGGCTTCCCGTTACTGAAATCGGTGGTAAAGTATTTGAGAACTGCGAAACCATAACGAGAGTAAATATTCCTAACAGTGTAACGGTAATCAATTCTCGGGCGTTTGCCGGCTGCATCGGTCTAACCGATGTGACCATACCTGACACTGTGGAGGTAATTTATCATGGTGCGTTTTACGGTTGCACTGGCCTTACCAGCATAAAAATTCCTGATAGCGTTTCAATAATCGGCGAGGGTGTGTTTTATGACTGCACTGGCCTTACCAGCGTAACTATGTCAAAAAACACCTCCGAAATTAGCAAATCTATGTTTTATAATTGCCCCAGTCTCATCAATTTAACTTTACCTGACGGTGTTACAAAGATTGGTGACTATGCGTTTTATGGTTGCACTGGTCTCACCAATTTAGTCATACCAGACGGTGTTACAGAAATTGGCAACTATGCGTTTCATGATTGCACTGGTCTCACCAATTTAGCCATACCCGACGGTGTTACAAAGATTGGCGACTGTGTGTTTGTTGGTTGTACTGGTCTCACTACTGTAAATCTTCCTATTAACGTCACTGCAACTGGTGCCGGTTTATTTGACAGCTGTACCAATCTCCGTAACGTAACAATTCCTGATAACATTACTTTTTTTAATGTGGCTATGTTTGCTCTCTGTACTAGTCTCACCAGCGTGACCATCCCTGACAGTGTTACACTAATTGGCGGTGCAGTGTTTTACGGCTGCACTGGCCTCACTGACATATACTATGCCGGCAGCGTAGAAGATTGGGAGAATGTCATTATTGGCGTTGATAATGAACCTCTTTTGAATGCCACGATCCACTTCAACAGCACAGGCCCGACCCCGGAAATAAAAGTCACGGTCAACGGCAACAAAATAGACTTTGACGTGCCTCCCATGGCAATAGACGGCACGACAATGTTGCCGGTGCGTTACGCCCTTGAGCCTTTGGGCGCGGAGTTCGTGTGGGACGGCGAAGCTCAGACTGTCACCGTAACCGCAAGGGACAAGACCATAGTTCTCACTATTGGCAGCGCCACGGCCCTCGTGGACGGCGTTGAAAAGACCATGGCACAGCCCGCAATGGCCATCGACGGCCGGACGCTGATACCCATTCGCTTTGTTTCGGAGGAGCTCGGCTATAATGTTGATTGGGACGGCGAGACAAGCACGGTAATTATAAACGGCTAAATACATATACAAATAACGGCTCAAGAGAGTGTTCTCTTGGGCTGTTGTTTGTATAATTAGGAATTAGGAGTGAGGAATGAGGAATTAGGAATGAGGAATACTGACGGTACAGCCGCGGCGTTTTTTTGTGTGTACCGTTAATGTAACCTTGTTTGGCGTGACTGTACCGCAAATGGGACCTGCACTCCGTAGGGGAGCGCATAGCGCTCCCACCATCAAACGTTTACGGCGGCAACGATAAACGAAATTACAAATCAAAACTCCCTGTACCGTCTTACGGTAACAATGGCAAAACACCCGTAGGGCGCGACGACCCCGGCACGCCGCATTGCGGCATTATTTTGCCTTACCTTTGCCGTAACCTTGGTATCGTAGGGGCGGCCATCGGCCGTCCGCCATCAAACGTTTACGGCTGCGATTATGAACTTTATTACGAAAATATATCCGTAAAATCATATAATTGTTGCCGTGAATTTGTGTAAGCGGACGCGCAATGCGCGCCCCTACAAAATCCGGACAAACAAACCGCCTTTTTACGGGAAAAAGGCGGTTTGTTTTTTAGTTTATATCCTTGAGCTGTCTTGGGAACGGCGCTTTTTTATCGACCGCTCCCCGCGATTTTGCACTCACACAAGGCAGTGCGTCTCATAATACTGGCGGAACAGCTCATATGTGGTGCTGCGGCCCACATATATACGGCCTATATGATACCAGTCGTCGGCGTCATAGGCGCTGTAGGACGCGTCGGAGAACACAAACTTATAGTAGTTCTCGGCCACCTTTGCCACTGCGCCGTCAAAGCTGGAATTGGGATAGGACAGGCTGTCCACGGTCTTGCCGGTGATGCCCTCGATGAGCTGCTTGCTCACGCCAAGCTCATAGGTGGCCTCCTCGATCTCCATAAGGTTTTCGGCCAAAGGCTCGTGGGTCATGGTGTGGGACTGGATGCTCACAAGGCCGCTGTCGGACATCTCCTTCAGCTGCTCGGGGGTCAGATAGCCGGGCTTGCCTATCATTTCGCCCACAACAAAGAGGGTGGCCTTGATGCCGTACTTCTTCAGCAGAGGGAACACGGTGGTGTAGTTGTCGTCGTAGCCGTCGTCTATGGTCAGGGCAAAATAGGTGTTCATATTGAAGTTAAGCGAGTCAAACTCGGAGGTGAACACGCCGATGCTGTTGCCGCTTGCCAGAAGCTGGAGCTGCTTTTCAAACTCCTCGGGCTGGACGCAGATGTCGGGGCTGGTGGGGAAGGGATCCCGACGGACGCTGTGGTACACGAACACCGCCATTTTGTTGTGGTACTTGGGTGGATTATAGCTCCAGTTGTCGGCCAGATAGGCGTCCACCTCATCGCCGGAAACATAGATGCTGCGGCTGTTGCTGGAATAGAGGCGCACCGGAGGCTGCCTGAACCAGCCAAGGGCCTTGTACTTTTCCACCTCGTCGCCGGAGAACAGCATACTGCGGCCGTCGGCGGAATAGAGAGTCACAGTCGGGGCGGTGTACCAGCCCAGATTTTTGTAAAGGTCGATCTCGTCGCCGGACACGACGCAGGTTCGGCCGTCGGCGGAGTACATGGTAACGGGCTTGGCCGAATACCAGCCCAGACCCTTATAGGTCTCCACCTGATCCTGCGGCACCATCATGGAGCGGCCGTCGGCGGCGAATATTTCCACCGGCTTTTCCGTCAGCCAGCCCACGCTCTTATAAAGGTCGATCTCGTCGCCGGAAACGTACATACTCCGGCCGTCCAGAGAAAACATTACCACCGGCGGGGCGGGGAACCAGTCGATCTTGCGGTAATCCCATATCTTGTCGGAGGAAACCGTTATCGTCCGGCCGTCGGCGGAGTACATGGTAACGGGCGTGCCGGTAAACCAGCCCAGATTTTCATAGACTCCCACTTCATCAGAGGAAACGGTGATTGTGCGGCCGTCGGCGGAATACATTGTGATGGGTGCGCCGACAAACCAGCCCACCTTTTTGTACTCCTCCACCTCGTCGGCGCGAACCCTGGTGGTCCGGCCGTCAACGGTAAACATGGCCACCGGAGGTTCGGTGCTCCAGCCGGAATTGCAGTACATGGCCACCAGACCCTCGGCCACCTCCCGGGTGCTCCCGTCCACGGAGTATATCGTAACCGTTTTTGCCGCCGCCGCGGTGACGCTCAGGGTCAGCAGCGCCGTCAAAATCAAAATAAATTTTTTCACTGTTGTGCCTCCTTGGGTATAATCACAAATTCCTGTATTATATATAATACCCCAAATCCCGCCGTTTGTCAAGGAAAATTTTTATGCCAATCCCTTCCCGTTCCCTGCCCCTCGGGAGAAAAAATAATAATTTGTTCAAAATCTTGCGACAGAATTGAAACATTGACCTGCTATGATAGCATTATCAAAGATAAATGTAAGGATGTGACCTGTGTGAAAAAGATCACGGCAAGGGCCCTGGCCGCTTCGGCGGCCGCTATACTGGCTCTGGGGACGGCCTGCCTCCCCGGGAGGGCCAGCGAAAGGGAAATAACGGTGACCCTCAACGGCGCCGTTCTGGAATTTTCTCAGCCGCCGACGGCGGTGGACGGTACCACTATGGTGCCGATGAGAACCATATTTGAGGCTCTGGGCACAGATGTGTCCTGGAACGGGGGCGACAGCTCCGTAACCGCCGTCAAAAACGGCAGGAGCGCCTTTGTCACCGTGGGCTCGACCTCCGCCCGAATCAACGGCGAGGCCGTGGAGCTGGATCAGGCTCCGATCATAAAGAACGGAACCACCCTCGTTCCCCTGCGGGTCGTAAGCGAGGCCATGGGGGTGGACGTGGCCTGGGATCAGGAAAACTACACCGTGGTGATGACCGATGAGGACGAACCGGCGGACGAAACGTGGAAGAGCGTCACCGGCAGCATCGACCTGAGCGCCATGACCGTTGAGGGCCCCGGCCTGTCTGTTGACGGCAAGACCGTCTGGGTAACCGGCGGCGGGGACTTCACCGTCACCGGAACCAACGGGGACGCCATGATAAGGGTCAATACCGACAGCCGTGTCAAGCTCAGGCTGGCGGGAGTTGATCTGACTAACACCGACGGCCCGGCTATATTCTTCGAGAACTGCGATAAGGGCTTTATCACCCTGTCTAAGGGCACCGAGAACCGCCTTGCCGACGGCGGAGCCTACGGCGTGGACGCCAAGGGTACCCTGTTCAGCAATGACGACCTTGAGATAAAGGGCGGCGGCAGTCTGACGGTGGTCTCCTCCGTCAACCACGCCATAGCCTGCGACGACAAGCTCACTATAGAGGAGGGCGCCCTCAGCCTGACCGCTGTGGGCGACGGCCTCCACGCCAACGACGGCATTGAGATAAAGGGCGGCGACATAAGTGTCACCGCCGAGGGCGACGGTATCCAGTCCGAGGGCTATGTGGACATATCCGGCGGCAATATCAGCGTCACCACCACCGGCGAGGTGGCGGAAAGCTCCGGCGACCGGTTCGGCTTTGGCGGCCGGGGCATGGGCGGCGGACGACGTGACTGGGGCGGCCAGCCCTTCGACGGTGGTCAGCCCCCGCAGATGGCCGACGGGCAGCAGCCTCCGGAGCTCCCCGAGGGACAGCGGCCCATGGACGGTCAGCCGCCCGAGGAGTTTGTTCCACAGGCCGCCGAAGCTCAGGAAACCATGGACTATCCCTCCACCAAGGGCATCAAGGCGGAAACGAACCTTCTGATTCGGGGCGGGAATATAACCGTAAATTCCGCCGACCACTGTCTGCACAGCGAGGATATTATATATATAAATGAAGGTACGCTGAGCCTCACCTCCCAGAAGGGTAAGGGCATCAGCGCCCATCAGGGCCTGAGCATCGACGGCGGCAGCATAAATGTGCTGAAGTCCACCGAGGGGATTGAAAGTAAGGGCAATTTCGCCATAAACGGCGGCAGCATCTCCGTGACGGCCAGCGACGACGGTCTCAACGCCGGCGGCACCGACGGTCGGGACGCGGGCGCCAACGGCCACGCCCTGTACCTCAACGGCGGCACGGTCTATGTGGACGCGGCGGGGGACGGCCTTGACGCCAACGGCTTCCTTTATGTAAACGGCGGCAGCATCGTTGTCAACGGCCCCACCAACAGCGGCAACGGCGCCCTTGACAGCGGCGGCAGCGTGGTTATGACGGGCGGTTTTCTGGCGGCCTCCGGCGCCAGCGGCATGGCCGAGTATCCCCGTGGGGATCAGTGCGCCCAGCCCACCCTTGTGTACAATCTGCCCCGAACCGTGGAGGCCGGCGAGCTGGTACGGATCGAGGACGCCCAGGGCGCCGAGGTGCTGACCTATGAGTCCTCCAAGCCCTATCAGAATCTGGTGTTCTCTTCCGACGCTTTGAAGCAGGGAGAGGAGTACAAAATATATCTGGGCGGCAGCTATGTGGGCGGCGCCGAGATCAACGGCTGTCACACCGGCGGCGCGTACACCGGCGGCGAAGAGACCGAGACTGTGACCCTGACCGAAATGACCACCGTGCTGGGCCAGGGCGGCGGATGGGGCGGCTTCGGCGGCGGCCGCGGCGGCCGTGGAATGAGACCTCAGGATCAACAGGGACAGCAGATCCCGCAGGAACAGCAAACTTTATAACGGATAATCTGATGAAACAGCGGGGTTATAAAAACTCGCTCTGTAATTTAAAGGCATGGGGCCGGTCGAAAAAATCGTGCAGAACGGACGAAAATCAGCTCTCGCAGGCGGCTCACGCCGCCGAGAAAGCCCTCCCGACGGCGTACATAGGTACGCCGAGGGTGATTTTCGTTCGTAGTTCAAGGGCATAAGATAAAAAGAAAAACCGCCGGTTCAAAAAACGGCGGTTTTTCTACATTAGTTATGGCTATATAACTTTTTAAATTTGACGTTCCAATACTTAAGCTTGTTTTAAATTAATTCCTATGCCCTTGAACGGTCTGCGCCATTTTTTTACGGCCCCAAAATTATAAATTTTGTGAATTTTATAATTTCCGTATTGACGAACGGGGTTTTATGTTGTATAATAACACAGTGGACTTTGAGCCCGATATACTATATATTGGAGGTGACTCAATGTTTTGCCCTAAATGTGGAAAAATGAATCCTGACGACAGGGAAAAGTGCAGCGGCTGCGGAGCCGTTCTCCACGAGGAGGAACCCCGTAACGCAAAAAAGAAGAAGAGCCCTGTCGGCAAAATAATCGCGATCATTGCCGCTCTGGCGGTTGCGGCGGGCGGTACGGCGGTGGCCGTGACGAGCTGCGACGGTCAGGCTGAGGCCGCAGTCTTTGCCGAGGCCTGTTATATTCTCGTTAAATAAGTGAAAAGGAGGGTGAGGCCATTTTGAAAAGCTTCCTGAAAGCTGCCTGGAAGGGCATACGCGCCTTCTTTTCGGGACTGTCTCGCTTTATTGAACGTCATACCATCATATTCTGCGCCATTCTCAGTCTGCTCGAGAATTTTATTATAGAGGCCCTCAGCCGCCGCGGAATTGGCGCCGCGGTGAAATACCTCATCGAAAATCCGGTTGTTTTTTTGTACAACGCGCTGATAATCATGCTCTGCCTTTCCCTGTCGCTGCTGTTCCGGCGGCGGGTGTTCGGCATTGTGCTGTTTTCCCTGCCGTGGCTGCTGTGCGGCCTGATAAACAACGCGGTTCTCAACTACCGCGTGACGCCGCTGGCGGCCATTGACTTTCAGATAGTCAAGATGAGCCTGATCCTCGTCTATCTCAACAAGGCCCAGCGTATCATGCTTTACGTGGGGGCGGCTCTGGCGGTCATCGCCGTGGTTGTCCTGTGGGTAGTGGGGCCGAAGGTCAGCGGAAAAATACACTTCGGCCGCAACGTGGCCACCATTGTGGGCCTGCTGGCGGCGGTGGTAATATCCACCAATATCGGCCTGAATTTCCAGGCCCTCGGCAACCGCTTCGGCGACCTGGTGGGGGCATATAACAATTACGGCTTTGTGTACTGCTTCAGCTCCAGTGTGCTGGACACCGGCATAGACAAGCCCGCCGGCTACAGCGAGGAAATGGTAAAATCCGTCACCGACAGCCTGCCCGAGGTTTCGGTTTCCCGTGAGGACGCCGACCGGCCCGACGTCATTATGGTGCAGCTGGAGTCCTTCCTCGACCCCAATCTGATAAAGGGCGCAAAGTTCAGCACAAACCCCGCGCCCATCTTCACCTGGCTCAAGGAAAATTACACCTGCGGGGCCCTGCATATGCCCTCCTACGGCGGCGGCACGGCCAACTCCGAGTTCGAGGTGCTTACCGGCATGACCATGGAGGCCTTCGGCGCGGGAGAATACCCGTACAAGACCATCATGCTCAAGGTTCCCTGCGAAAGTCTGGCCTACAACCTTAAGGATCTGGGCTACGGAACCCATGCCATCCACGACCACACCGGCAACTTCTACGACCGGGACAAGGTCTATCCCCATCTTGGCTTTGACAGCTTCCAGTCCATCGAATACATGAACAACATCGAGCGCACGGCCTACGGCTGGTGCAAGGACAAAATACTCACCAACGAGATCCTCACAGCCATCGACACCGATCAGGATCACGAGCACAAGTTCGTCTGGGCCGTTTCGGTACAGGGCCACGGCAAGTACCCCTCCGAGCCAATCGAGGATCTCGACTTGGCGGTGACCATGGAGCGGGGCACCTTCTCCGACGAGCGCACCTCCATGATAGAATATTATTCCAACATGGTCTATGAAATGGACGCCTTCGTCGGCGACCTTATCTCCAAGCTGGAGGAGCGGGGCCGTCCCACGGTGCTCGTCCTCTACGGCGACCACCTGCCCAGTCTGGACTTCACCGCCGACGAGCTGGAGCTTGGGGACGTTTACACCACCGAATACGTGATATGGGACAATATCGGCCTCCAGCGCCAGCCCTACACAAAGATGGAGTCCAACTTCCTCAGCAGCTATGTGACCTCCATTCTGGGCTACCAGATAGGCACCATTAACCGCTTTAATCAAAGCTGCGGCAACGATCCGGAGTACCAGTCGAAGCTGGAGCTGCTGCAATACGACTCCCTTTACGGCGAGCACTACGGCTGGCCCACGCCGGACTATTACCAGCCCACGGATATGCGCATGGGCACCGTGCCGGTAACGCTGGACTATGTGACCCTCATCGGACAGAACCTCTATGTCCACGGCAGCGGCTTCACGGACAAGAGTATAATCTATATCAACGGCGAAAAGATGAGCCGCACCAGCCGGCTTAGCTCCTCCTGCCTGACGCTTGCGGGGGTAGAGCTGACCCGGGGCGACTCCATACGGGTGGGACAGCCCTCCAGTAAGCGAGAGGTGCTGAGCTACACCGACGAGGTAATTTACGGGGCTCAGGTGACGATGCCCCAGACCGACGCTGACGCCGACACCGCCACCGACTCTGCAAACGAGACCCCTCCCGAGGATGGAGCGGACGCGGACGACGGGCAGCTTCCCGCTGACAACGCCGCCGAACCTGCCGAAACCGCAAACTCCGTCGCGGCATGAATAAAAAACGGGCTTTCCCAACAGATGTTGGGAGCCCGCTTTTTTAATGAGGAATGAGGAATTAGGAATGAGGAATATTATTATGCACATTTATTTTATTTGTCATTGCTAACGTAACCTTGACGCCGCAGGGGCGCCCATCGGGTGTCCGCAATCAAGGATTAGTATTACACCGCCAACGAAAAATAAAGTAGCTGTCCCGTCAGTATTCCTAATTCCTCACTCCTCATTCCTGATTTTAAATTACTGCAAACCGCAGGCACAACACAAGGGCCGCTCTTCGGAGCGGCCCTCTTGCATATATACATTTACAATTTCAGCGGTTTAGTCAAAGGCCACATAGTGTCGTCCCAAAGGAAAATCTTATAATTCCAAGGCTCTTCTTCCGTACAGTCAAAGGTGAACACGGCCTTATCAAGGTTTTCTATACTCCCGCACTCCTTGCGTTCGGCCCTTATCAGATTGCCGCGCCGGTCGTAATGTGCCATATACAGCACACCGTCGGTGAACACTGCCCCGCTGTCGTTGACCACCGAAACGGAGACTATGCCGTTGTCGTCCCGGCTGTACTTGCCGAAGATGACGCCGCGGTTGGCCTCGCCGCTGTTCATGAAGAAGCAGTCCACGCTGTGCTGATTCATCATATTCCTGAGCTGTTGGGCGCAGGGAGCGTCGGCGTCTGCATAGACCGTCAGACCGCTGTTGTTGAAGGCGTTGGTGTATATCTTCTCAACTCCGCTGATATAGAGCCTGTCCAGCTTCGCCGAGTCAAAGGCGTATTCGCCTATGTAAACCACGTCGTCGGGAACGGTGAACTCCTCCGCGGCAAGACCGGCGGGATAGACGGAAAGTCCGCCCCGGGAGTTGTACAGCACTCCGTCCACCGTCCGGAGACCGGTATCGTCCGGAGCCGCCTCAACCGAGGTCAGAGAGGTACAGCCGGCAAAAACGCCCATGGGCGACAAATACATTTCGGCGGGCAGAGCGACGGTTATCAGCGAGGTGCAGTTCCGGAAAGCGAAATCTCCAAGATAGCCCAAACCGGAGGGAAGGTCGATCTCCTTCAGAGAAGTACAGTCCATAAAGGCTTCATTGTCTATCCTGCTGAGGGTCTTGGGCAGCTCTACGTGCTCCAGAGCGGCGCAGCCCTTCAGGGCCGCCTCGTCTATGGTTTGGAGCGCCGGAGACAGGGTCAGGCTTTTCAGCGATGAGCATCCGGCCAGCGCGCGCCCGTTCAGCCAGGCTATACCGTCGGGCAGAACGAACTCCTTAATGCCGGTACAGTCCGCAAAGGCTTCGTTCCCGATGAATTCCAGACCGTCGGGCAGGTCAAAGCCGCTCACCGAGGCGCAGCCCCGGAAGGCGCCGCTGCCTATGTTCTTGACCGTAAAGGGTATTTCTACGGACGTCAGGGAGGCGCAGCCGTCGAAGGCGTAGTCGGGCACATACGTCATACCGCGGGCCAGCTTTACCGGTCCGGTGATGGAGCTGCAGCCGGAAAAGGCGTAGCCCCCCAGCTCAACGATGGTGTCGGGCAGGTTTATGTCGGAGAGGGCCGAACAGTCACTGAAAGCGCTGTTGCCAAAAAAGCGGATATTTTCGGGGAGAACCACACGGCGCAGATTTTCGCAGTCGCTGAAAGCTTTGTCGCCGATGGAGTCCATACGCCGGGGCAGGACGATCTCCTCGATGGCTGAGCCCATAAACATCCCTTCCGGCACCTCGGTAATATGGGTAAGGTCTGGGAAGGTCTTAAGATTTCTGCAGTAGTAGAAGGCATATTTGCCCACGGCGGTGATCTCGCCGCTGATACTCAGTTCCTTCAGGGACGAACAAAGATTAAAGGCGCTCTCGCCGATGGAGGTTATATTGCCGTCGATAACGATCCTCTCCGCGTTGGAGGAATAAAAGGCTCCGGCGGGCAGCTCGGTGAGTGTGGTGCGCATTTCCACCGATTTCAAAGAGTCGCAGCCGTCAAAGGCGCCGGACTCGATGGATGTAACATCGCCGGTTATTTTCAGCTCCTTCAGAACCTGCATATCGGAGAAGTCGTTTTTGCGCAGCTCCATAGAGCCGCGAAGCTCCATCTTTTCGACAATATAATTGTAGCTGGAGGGAACAAAGCTTATGCCCGCGCCAAACACTGTCTCGCGGCCCAGAATGATGCCATAGACGCTTGTCATAAGGTCGCCGATCACCGTCCGTTCACAGGTTGAGTTTTGGAACGTATAGGATCCCAGCACACCGTCGCCGCAGAGAAGGGTCACGCTGTCAAAGCTGTCGTCGCGGAACGCGTTGTCCACGCGTTCCAAAGACTCGCCGAGGGTCAGCTCCTTCAAATTCCGGCAGTTCGAAAAGGCGTCGCTGCCAACGGAAACGGCGGAGTCCAGGCTTTGGGAGCCGATATCGGAGCCCTTAAAGGCATCATAGTCAATCGTCTTAACTCGGGAAAGATCAAAATTTTCAAGGCCGGTACAGGCGCAAAAGGCGCGTTGGCCCACGTACTCCAGGCTTTCGGGGCACGCCGCGCCGGCCAGATCCATCTTTACGAAGGCGTTGGCCCCGACCCGGCGGAGGGCGGAGGGCAGGTTTTCAACGGTCAGGCCGGTAAAGGCGTCGTCGCCAATGACCTCAACGGTGTCGGGAATGGCGATGGTTCCCAGACCGGTTCCGGCCAGAGCCTCATTGCCGATATAAGTGACAGGGCCAAGCAGCTTCAGCTCACGCAGATTTTCGCGTCTGTTCAAGAACCTGTCGGGAATCGAGGTCACGCTCCGGCCCAGTGTGACGCTCTCTATGCCGAGATTCGTAACTATGCCGCCGATGTCGGCGAGGCCGTCGCCCACCACAAGGGTTTTGAGCCCAATCAACTGGTCGATGCACCTGTTTCCCAGCTCGGTGACGGTGTCGGGCAGGACGAGGGTCTCCAGAGAATCACAGTCATTAAAGGCTTCGGCGCCGATTTTTTCCACCTTGCCCAGGTCGATGCTCACAAGGGCGCGGCAGCTGTCGAAGGCCTCGTCGCCAATGGTCTTGACCCCTTCGGGGATCTTGAGCTCGGTCAAATGGGAGCAGTTGACAAAGGCGCTTTCCTCTATGGAGCGCAAAGTTTCGGGCAGAACGAGGGATTGGACCTTTATACCGTTGTAAAAACAGCCGCGCCCGATGACGGTCACCGGACAGCCGCCCATCTCGTCGGGCACTGCCACATCGAGCATTTCTTCGATGTTATGGCAGTCGAAATCGGTGAGAATGGTCTCGCCGTTTTCCTGATAGTAGGTGTACAGTCCCTCCTTGAAGGGGCCATCGCGTTCGGCCGACGCACAAAGGCACAGCGCCGTCAGCATCAGAGCGGCGGCGGTCGGGACAATGACCGCAAGTTTTTGGAGCTTTTTCATATTTTTTCCTCCTTGAAAATGCTGTTAAATTTTCCTTATCCTTTGTGATTGCGGCAATACAAAAAATGCGCCGCTTTTGACCAAAGCGGCGCACAAAAAAACGCATGCCTCAGTCTATTGCTACGACACAATTTCATTTCCGTTTATACGCTAATTTGCTAAGAAATGACAAACTCAGCATACGTTTTTTTCGTACGTACACTTAGCAATCAGCGCTCATTATGAAATTGTGTCGCATAGTCAGTATAACACATTTTTTTCCGGTTGTAAAGAGTTTTTTTGAAAAATTACGAATGAGGAGTTAGGAATATTTGGAAATGAGGAATGAGGAGTGAGGAATTAGGAATATTGGCAGGGCAGATACGGCGTTTGTGTGACTGTACCGTAAACGTAACAATGATACCGTAGGGGCGCCTATCGGGCGTCCGCCATCAAACGTTTACAGCGACAATAGCAAACGAAATTACAAATCAAATATTTATGTTCCGTCTTACGGTAAACACGACAAATAAATTTGTCGTACAATTTATTCCTCATTCCTCATTCCTAATTCCTAATTTTCAACCTCTACTCCTGCCGCCCAAACTTATTGAGGCTGTGCAGGAATACGGAGCCGACGCCGTTGAATACGGAAACGACAACCACGAAAAGGAGCATCCGCGCGCCCTCGGCCGGGCCGGAAACCGCCAGCGCCGCATAACCGATGTCGGCGATGCTGTGCTCGAAGCCCGAAAGTATGAAGGTGGAAATGCACAGTAGGATGCCCGCCACCTTGCCGGCGCCGCTGGGGTTGGAGGCGTAGTTTTCCACGGCAAGATACATGAGCAGGCCGCAGAAAAAGCCCAGTATGGCCACCGAGGGCCAGCTCAGCCGGAGCTTGGCGGCCATGAGCTCCGCCGCCGCCTCGGACAGCTGGGGCCTGGCCAGCCGGAGCAGGGCCGCTCCGCCGGCGCAGCCCACAAAATTCCCCAGCCAGATTATCAGGCAGTTGGGGTCGTTGCGGTTTTGTAATATGTAGCCGATCTTTCCGGTGAAAAGGTTCATTTTAAAGGAGCATATGCAGAACAGCGCCACGGAGAACAGCAGACTCCCGGCGATTTTGTTGGGGCAGGACAGGTACACCGCCACGCCCAGATCGATCATAAGGCCCGCGGCCACCGCTTTTGTGAAGGTTTTCATAGCAATCATCCTTTCCGATGACATTATACCGCAAAATCCGCCCCGCGTCAATAGTTTTGTTAAAATGAGGAACAGTTGGAAATGAGGAATAGTTGGAAATTAGGAATGAGGAATAAATTATATGATAAATTTATTTGTCGTGTTCACCGTAAGAAGGTACAGAAAAATTTGATTTATAATTTCGTTTATCTTTGCCGCCGTAAACGTTTGATGGCGGACGCCCGGTGGGCGCCCCTACGGTATCAAGGCTACGTTTCGATACACACAAACGCCATAGTTTCTCCGTCAGTATTCCTCATTCCTCATTTTTAAATATTCCTCATTCCTAATTCCTCATTTCAAAATATTCCCCATTTTTATTCGTCTTTTTTCTGCAAAAACACCTTATCCCCGCCGGTGACGTTCATATAAAACACCTCCTTCGGCGAGGACACGCCGTGCCGCTTAAGCAGCTTCATGAGCTGCTCCCGGCTGAGGCCGGCCTCCCGAAGGCCGCTCTCCCGCACGGCCCCGTCGGCGATAAGGGTGTGGGGCAGGTAGGTCTGTGAAGGATTCAGTCCCATATCCTCACAGGTCAGGGGACGGCTCTTTTCCTTTGGTATCACGGAGATCTGACCGTTTGTCTCCAGCATGGCGGAGTCCACCTCCGTTATCTGACTGTAGCCCTTGAGCCGCAGCTGCTCCAGCAGATCGTCCAGGCTCAGCCTCAGCCGCCGCAGGGTTTTCAGCTTTATCCGGCCCTTTTCGATGACCACGGTGGGCCGCCCCGTAATGATGCGGCGGCAGAAGTCGCTCTTTATGACCAGCGTGGAAAGAATGAATTCCGCCGCCACAAGGGTCAGTATGGGGATTATTCCGTCCCAGATGGGCTGGCGTCCGTCCTCGATGGGTATGGCCGCCAGATCGCTTATCATGATGGCCACCACCAGCTCCGAGGGCTGGAGCTCCCCAAGCTGGCGCTTGCCCATGACACGCAGCGCCGCTATGACCAGCAGGTATAAAATCAGTGTCCGAAAAAATAAAGTCCACATTACTATCGCCCTTTCATCAGGTTTGCTATTGACATTTGCGTTGATTTTGTATACAATTATAATATAACCGATTTTGGCAAATTTACAACGAATTTACAGCGAAGGGGGCGGCACAATGGCCTTTTTGCCTATGACTAAGGCCGAAATGGAGGAGCGGGGCTGGGATTGGTACGATTTTCTGTTTATTTCCGCCGACGCTTACGTCGATCACCCCTCCTTTGGCACGGCCATCCTCAGCCGTCTGCTGGAGGCGGAGGGCTATCGGGTGGCCGTCTGCGCCCAGCCCGACGTGAGCACTCCCGACTCCCTGACGGCCTACGGACGGCCCCGGCTGGGCGTGCTGGTTTCCGGCGGGGTCATAGACTCGATGGTGAACCACTACACCGCGGCGAAAAAGCGCCGCAGCGAGGACGTTTATTCCCCCGGCGGGAGGGCTGGGCTCCGGCCCGACAGGGCGACGATAGTCTACGGCAACCTTGTGCGCCGGGCCTTCGGCAAAATTCCCCTGATAATCGGGGGCACCGAGGCCAGCCTCCGCCGCTTCGCCCACTACGATTACTGGGGCGACAACGTGCGTCGGAGCATAATTTTCGACAGCCGGGCGGATCTGATCTCCTTCGGCATGGGAGAAAAGAGCATAGTGGAAATTGCCCGCGCCCTGGCCGAGGGCACGCCGGCGAACCTGCTCACGGGCATTCGGGGTACCTGCTATATCGCCGATAATCCGCCCAAAAACGCCGTAATCCTCCCAAGCTTCGAGGAGGTTAAGGCCGATAAGGAAAAATACGCTCTGGCCGCCAACATACAGTACGAGGAGCAGGATCCAATAAGGGGGGCGATTCTGGCTCAGAAGCACGGGGACAAGTACCTCGTCCAAAATCCCATGAGCCCGCCCCTGACCCAAAGCGAGATGGACCGCATCTACGCCCTGCCCTACGAGCGGGCCTGGCCTCCCGTCTACGACTCGCTGGGCGGCATACCGGCCTACAGCGAGGTGAAGTTTTCCCTCACCAGCAGCCGGGGCTGCTTCGGCAGCTGCTCCTTCTGCGCCATAACCTTCCATCAGGGGCGGATAATCCAGTCCCGCTCCCATCAAAGCATCATAAACGAGGCCCAAAATTTCCTCTGGGACAAGGATTTCAAGGGCTACATCCACGACGTGGGCGGCCCCACCGCCAACTTCCGTGCCCCCGCCTGTGAAAAGCAGCTCAAGAGCGGGGCCTGCAAACACCGTCAGTGTCTGTACCCCGACATATGCCCCAACGCCAGGGTGGATCACGGCGACTATGTGGCCCTGCTGCGGGAGCTGAGGGCCATTCCGGGGATAAAAAAGGTCTTTGTCCGCAGCGGCATCCGCTACGACTACTGCATAGCCGACAGGGACGACACCTTTTTCCGGGAGCTGTGCCAATACCACGTCAGCGGCCAGCTCAAGGTGGCCCCCGAGCACATCAGCGACAACGTCCTGCGCTATATGGGCAAGCCCGGCGTGGAGGTCTATAACAAATTCAAGGACAAATATTACGGCATATGCCGTGAGATAGGCAAGGAGCAGTACCTTGTGCCCTATCTGATGAGCAGCCACCCCGGCAGCACGGTGAACGACGCCATAGAGCTGGCGCTCTATCTCAAGAAAAATCACATCCACCCCGAACAGGTGCAGGACTTTTATCCCACTCCCGGCACCCTTAGCACGGCCATGTTCCACACGGGTCTTGATCCCCGCACCATGAAGCGGGTCTACGTCCCCCGCAACCCCCATGAGAAGGCCATGCAGCGGGCCCTGCTCCAGTGGTCAAGGCCCGAAAATTACGATCTGGTTCGGGAGGCCCTGATAAAGGCCAACCGCCGGGAGCTGATAGGCTATGGAGAAAATTGCCTGATAAGGCCGAAAATAAACAGAGAAAGCGAAAGGAGAAACAAAAATGGCAGCACAGATCTTGGACGGAAAGGCTCTGTCCGCAAAAATAAAGGAGGGCCTCAAGGCCGAGGCCGAGGCTCTGGCCGCAAAGGGTGTTAAGCCCGGTCTGGCCGTGGTGATAGTGGGGGACGACCCCGCCAGCCGCGTCTACGTCAACAACAAGAAAAAGGCCTGCGAGGCCTGCTCCATCATGAGCGAGGAATACGCTCTCCCCGCCGATACCGCCGAGGAGGAGCTGCTGGCCCTTGTCGACACCCTGAACAAGCGGGATGATATTCACGGCATTTTGGTACAGCTGCCCCTGCCAAAGCACATCGACAGCCAAAAGGTGCTGCTGGCCATCGACTACCGCAAGGACGTGGACGCCTTCCATCCGGTAAACGTGGGCAAGATAATGATCGGGAATTTCGACTTCCTGCCCTGCACTCCGGCGGGGGTCATGGAGCTGATCCGCCTTACCGGCATTGAGGTGGCGGGTAAAGAGTGCGTGGTGGTGGGCCGCAGCAACATCGTGGGTAAGCCTCAGGCCATGCTTCTGCTCCACCAGAACGGCACCGTAACCATCTGTCACAGCAAGACAAAAAATCTGGCGGAGGTTTGCCGTCGGGCGGACATCCTCGTCGCGGCCGTGGGCAAGGCCAATTTCATCACAGCCGATATGGTCAGGCCCGGCGCCATCGTCATCGACGTTGGCATGAACCGGGTGGACGGCAAGCTCTGCGGCGACGTCAAGTTCGACGAGGTCAGCCAAATCGCCTCGGCCATAACTCCCGTGCCCGGCGGCGTGGGCCCCATGACCATCGCCATGCTGATGAAGAACACCGTCAAGGCCGCGAGCCTGAAGCTGGATACACTGCAATAAATATTACGACGATAAATTACGGAGGAGAATTATGAAAAAACGAATTTTTGCACTGGCCCTTTCCCTTGCGCTGTTCGCTGGGGCTATGCCCGCCTGGGCGGAGCAAATTCCCGCGCCCGTGCCCGGCGAGCGGACGATTTTTAACCTGCTTGCCACGGCCCTCGCCCCTGTGGGCGGCACCCTTTACGTCTGGGGCGGCGGATGGAACGAGGCGGACGACGGCGCCGGAGTCGAGGCCATTTCCATCGGCATATCCGAGGAATGGCGGGAATTTTACGACAGCCATGGCTCCGACTATGACTTCGACGAATACCGCTACCTCATCCACAGCGGTCTGGACTGCTCCGGCTATGTGGGCTGGGCCGTATATAACACCTTCAACACTCAGAGCGGCGGAGAGGGCTACGTCATGCCGTCCACCCTCATGGCCTCGGATTTTGCCGGACGCGGCTGGGGGACATACACACCTCGGGGCGAGGTGGAGGAGCTGCGGGCCGGGGACATCATGAGCACCAACGGCCACGACAGGCGGCTGCCGGTATCCGGCCATGTTTTACCGTGACATAGTGTACTGTCCTCTGACCGCAGCCGACTGCGGCTTTCTGGGCCTGAGCCTTGAGGGAACTAACGGGAATTTCGTTCTTTCCCGCGCGCAAAGCGCCGGCGTCTATGCTCCTGAGCCCGGCCCGGCGGTTGAGGCGGCGGGGTTCCCCGTGGCTGGACTTAGCTTTGACGGCGGGCTTTTGACCGACGGCGCTTATCCGGCGGTGAGCCGGGACGGCGTCGTTTATCTGCCCCTGACTTGGAACGCCGTCACCGCCCTTGGGTGGAGCATGACCTTTGATTCGGATGGGCTGAGCGTCGTCACTGAATAGGGTACGAACAGCGACAATGATAAACGAAAAAGGCTTCCCTTCAAATGGAAAGCCTTTTTATCATTACTGCCTTAGCTTGTCCGGCTCAGGCGAATCATACGTCAAAGGAATATTATACATTTCACGCACCTCGTCGGTAACATCTGATCTCGGTATCTCATCGCCCAAACCGTCGATAAACGTCCATCCGTCGTTCAGCCGGTCAAATTGTGTTCGGCGCGGAGGATAACTGTACAACAGCGTGACCTCCTGAATTTTGGAGTAAAAGGCGTTCGAGGAGGTGTTGACCTCAATATATGGGCTATACGGGCCAAAACTTAATGAAATTTTTACCGAAGCTATGACCGGCCCCGACAACACTCTCTTAAGCGCGTCATACGCATCCTTTTCGGAGCGAATAAACTCTGTGACGCTTCGGTCTGTATTTCCGTTGAAGTTTTCCCCGGCGTTATTGACAAACCATTCGTTCAGTGACGCGCCGTATCCGGTATTGGTGTCGGCCCACGCCCTTACCTCGTCATTTTCCATCCAAAACTCGAACATTCCGGGGTCAAACCTCCACTCGTTGAAAAAGAAGTTTGTCAGGAATTTCAAATCGTTTTTATTTTCCTCGTAAAGCTTGTACGCCAGCTCATACTTGTGGTCGTGATTTGCATGGCTGCTGCCGGAGGTATGGCCGCTCAAAAAGTTGGACCGATATTCTTCCTCCGTGAGGGTGCGCGCCGCGGTGTAATCCTTAAATTCATAAAATTCGACCCTGGAAAAATCCTCGCTTACTCTCGCTTTTATCCCGAAGGCCTTTTCGAGGGCCGAAAGTGGGAAATATGCCGAGCCGTCAAGGGCGCGGCCCTTTATATAACCGCTTTTTTGGCCGTCCAGATACAGGCCGACGCTTCCGCCGGAAGAGGTGAGCGGCACGGCGCCGTCATATTTGGGGAGGGCGTACTTTTCGCTGTCCAGCGTTACCGAATTTTCCCCCTGGTTCCAACCGACTTTTATCCCCAGAGCCTCGGCTACGGGCCTTATGGGGAGGTATATCTCGCCGTTTTCCTCAAAGTACGGCTCGTTTTGGCAGCGTAACTTCTCCGACTTGTAAAACAGCGCCTTTTCCCCGGCGGCGCCGGATATAAGCGCGAACAGAAAAAGCATGGCGGTTGTGATGAGCAGGGCCCTTCCGGCAATTTTCATCGAACTCCTCCGTTTCTCAAAAAAATATGCGTTTGGTGCGGATGACAGGGCTCGAACCTGCACGTCAAAGACACAAGAACCTAAATCTTGCATGTCTGCCAATTTCATCACATCCGCGTTTATACATCTATTATATCACCGCCGCCGCCGTTTGTCAAGCACAAAACCGTCCCCATGTAAGGACGGTTTTGTGCTTGATCGCAGGGGAAATTTTTCACTCTATTTCCCCATCACGGCCTCGATATCATCCATGGAGCGCGGCGTCACAACGGACAGGTTCTCACAGCCGTTTTCGGTGACAAGGCAGTTGTCCTCCAGCCGGAAGCCTATGCCCCACTCCTCGCAGTAGATGCCCACGTCCACGCAGAACACCATGTTGGGGGCGATGGGCATATCCGCCGGGCAGTACACCACGTCGTGGGTGTCGTAGCCCACATGATGGGCCCCGCCGTGCCATATGTATTTGCCCACGTCCTCAAGCCGGTCGCAGAGCCCCAGCTCCTTCAGCTGGCCGAAGTTGTATTTGCGGACGGTGGCGTCCACCTCGCCCATGAGCATACCGGGCTTGATGATGCTGAACATATAGTTCGAGGTGTTATACGCGCACTGATAGAGCAGCCGCTGTTTTTCGCTGTATTTGCCGTTCACCGGCCACCCGCGGGAAACGTCGGTGCCCACATTGTCCCACACGGCGCCCACGTCGTTGAGAACCATGTCCCCGTCATGGGCCTGACCGCGGTAGTCGTAGTAGTGGATGCAGAAATTGTTCTTTCCGGCGCAGATTATGGAGGGGAACATGGGGCTTAAAACTCCGTGCTGGGCCAGAGTGTAGTCCCAGACGGCCTTGTACTGGTACTCGTACATTCCGGGCCTGGAGGCCTTCATCATGGCGGTTATGCCCTCGGCGGTGATGGCCTCGGCCTTGCGCATGGCCTCGATCTCGCAGGGCTTTTTTATGGTGCGCAGCACCCGAATGTGGTGGTTGAGGTTCCCTATTTTAAGGAAGGGATACAGGCGGGCGGCCTCCCGGGCCAGCGCGTAGGCGGGGCTTGGGGCCTCGTCGGGGGTGAGCTTGTGCAGGTCGAGATAAAGGTTCTCATAGCTTCCGCTTTCGGCCAGACGCTTCAGCTCGGCGGGAAAGTCCGCCACATAGCGGCAGTCGCCGATGCCGGACTTCTCCAGCACCTCGTCCGCCTTGATGCGGACGCCCGTCCAGCGCTCGGCTATCAGGTCGGGGGGCAGTATAAAGAGCGTCTCGGTGACGCCGCCCTCGTCTATGCGGGCCAGCAGTATGAGCTCCTGCTTTTCGATTCCGGTGAAATATACAAAGCTCCTGTCGGCAAAAAACGGGTAATACTCGTCGGCTGTCTTGCGGGGCGGCCGCCCGCTGAAAAGCACGGCGAGGCTGCCCTTGGGGAGCCTGGCGTAAAGGCTCCTGCGGTTTTCAATGTGAAAGGTTCTGTCCATAAATCATTCCTCCAATTCGGTTTGTTTCCATTATACAGCAGTTTTTGCGATTTGTAAAGGGGGATGGCGCAATTTTGGCAAGAGTTTGCGGCCGTCAAAACTTGCAACTAATTTGTACATTTTATACTAATATCTACATTGATTTTTTGAAAAAACTGTGCTAAAATGATAATGTCCCAAAAAATTTTTGAAAGGAAATGATGAGATGAAAAAAGTAATTTCTCTTGTCGTCGCGCTGGCAATGATTATCGCAGTCATGCCCGCGGCGATAGCGGAGGGGGAAACCGACAGCTCCCTCATAGTCTACGCCAGCTTTGACGAGACTGTTACCGCCGAGACCGGTAAAATTACCGTGAACGGCAGCGGCATCGAGGTGACCGACGGCATCCGCGGCAAGGCCGTACATATCCCCTCGGGCACCGGCAATTATCTGACCGTCACCGACGCCGACGGCGGCAATAATCTGCTTGTCGGGAAGGAAGCCGTGACAATCGCCTTCTTTGAAAACAGAGAAGACGGCCGCTGGCCCCTGTTTGCGGCTCCGAACAACACCGCGCAGGTTTACAATTCCGAGAACTATTTCGGTCTCTATGACAATGACGCTTTCCGCGTTGAACGCTATGTTGGCGGCCGCGGAAACGGTAACTCTTCTCAGGTGGTAGGCAAATTGCTTTCAGGCTGGAAGCACATCGCCATAGTCCTCACCGACACTTACACCGAGCTCTTTGTGGACGGCGTCAGCGTCGGTAAGACCGATAGCAAATCCAAAATATCCGACCTGTTCTCCACGACGTCCTACGTTCAGCTGGGCCGTGGCAACTGGACCGATAACGGCGAGGACTTTAAGGGCTATATCGACGAGCTGCGCGTTTATGACAGGGCCCTGACCGCCGACGAGATACTTCGCCTTTCCAAGTACGCCACACCTATCGATGAGATAAAGGCCGCCATAGCCATTGCCGATCCCGACAATGTCACCGGCGATCTTGACCTTATCACCGCGTATAAGGGCGCGACCATCAAGTGGAAGTCCTCCGACACGTCCGTTATCACCGACGACGGCAAGGTGACCCGTCCCGCAGAGGACACGGTCGTTACCCTGACCGCCTCCATAACCAACGACGTTGGCGATGAAGGAACTTACGAGGTGAAGGTAACCGTGCTGAGCCAGCTCCAGAAAATACTGGAAACCATCAAGATTAACGACACTGACAACATTCTTGACTCCGTCACCCTTGTGAAAGAGGCCGAGGGAGTGGAAATAACATGGACATCCTCTAATCCCGACGTGGTGACCGACACGGATACCAGGAACGGGGACTATACCATACCCGCCGGTTACGTGACCCGCGGTGCCGAGGACGTCAAGGTCACTCTTACCGCCACCTTCCCCTACGGCGGACAGACCCACACCGAGACCTACAACCTCACTGTTAAGGCCCAAAAGCCCGAGGACGAAAAGGTCGCTTATCTGTATGCCTACTTCCGCGGCAACGTCAACGGTGAGGACGAGCGTCTTTCCATCCACTTTGCCACCAGTGAGGACGGCTATAACTGGACCGACCTCAACGGCAACTTCCCCGTTATCGAGTCCACAATGGGCACAAAGTCCCTCCGTGACCCCTACATAATCCGCAGCCGCTACGGCGACAAGTTCTATCTGGTCGCCACCGACCTGAACACTCAGGACGGTCAGGGCTGGGGCCCCTGGAGCCTTGCGGGCAGCAAGTACCTGATGGTATGGGCCTCCGAGGATCTTGTAAACTGGGGCGAGCAGCGCATGGTCAAGTTCGCCAACGACGATATCGGCTGCGCCTGGGCTCCCGAGTCCGTATATGACGTGGACACCGGCGAGTATCTGGTTTACGCCGCCGGTAAGGACCTCACCCTTGGCGACGCTGCCATCGACACCGTTTATGTGACCCGCACCCGGGACTTCTATTCCTTCAGTGAGCCTGAGTATTTCGTTCGTCCCTACAACGAAAAGGGTGAGCGTGTAGCCGCCATAGACTCCACAATAATCCGTGCCGATGACGGCAAGTATTATCAGTTCTACAAAAAATACAACTCTGAAGTTTGGATGATGGTCAGCGACCATGCCGCCGGCCCCTATGAGGAGGTTACCTCCTTTAAGCCCATCGGCGGCGAGGGCCCCGCTATCTATAAGGTGAACGGCAGCACCCAGTATGCCCTGTGCATTGACAACTACAGCAAGTATATTCCCTACCTGACCGACAACATCGCCAGCGGCATCTTCACCCAGGCCACCGCCGAGGTCACCATGCCCACCGGCTCCAAGCACGGCGGCATGATCCCCATCACTCAGGCGGAATATGACGCCCTTCTGGAGGCCTACGGCCCCGAGACTCCCGCCGCTGACGGCAGCGAACCCGCTCTTGAGTACGATTTCGAGTCCTCCACCGAGGGTCTTGTGGGCGGCGCCGCTCTGGGTCCCGATGAAGACAACCCCGAGAACAACGTCCTCACCCTTGACGGAACCGAAGGCTCTTACTTCCAGTTCCCCGAAGGCACATTTGACCGTCAGGATACCTTTACCCTGCTCATGGACGTTAAGAGCGACATGGCCGACGGCGACAACTTCTTCACCTTCGCTCTGGGTCAGGGCGACAACACCGACCATTACCTGTTCTTCCGCGGACGCCACGGCCAGCTCCGCATAGCGGAAACCGTTTACGGCTGGCAGAACGAGCGTGCCGCCGTTGTGACAGATAACGGCATCGCTGGAGAGTGGGCAAGGATAGCCCTCGTTGTTAAGCCCGGTTATCTGGCCATCTACAAGGACGGTCAGCTCATCGCCGAGAACAACAACGCTCTCGTGGCCGACGGCTGCGGCAAGTTCACAACCTCTCACCTTGGTGTGGACGGCCTTGTGGCCTATCTGGGCAAGTCCTTCTTCCCCAATGACAAGTATATGAAGGGCAGCTTCGACGACGTGAAGCTCTACTACCGTGCCCTCTCTCCCGCCGAGATAGCTCAGGATTACGATCCCAACGTTTCGATCGATGATATGCTCAAGGCCGACGCGGACGCTGTCAAGCTCCCCGCCGAAACCAGAGAGGACATCACCCTTCCCGCCGAGGGCGCCATGGGCAGCAAAATAACCTGGACCAGCAGCGATCCCGCCATCACGGCCGAGGGCAAGGTTACCCGTCCTGGCCTTAACGAGGAGGACAAGACCGTCACCCTCACCGGTGAGTTTGCCCTTGCCGGTAAGACCCAGACTAAGGAATATACGGTAGTCGTAAAGGCCGGCGGCCCTCTGTGGACCTCCACCGCAGACTGGACCCAGCACGAGTTCACCCCCGTGGACGGCGACCTTATGCTGGCCATGGAATTTATACCCTATACCCTCGCCGACTCCACCGTGGCTATCGGCCCCGAAAATCTCACCCTTGACAACTGGGGCAAATACAACATCGGCTTCCACACCACCCCCGAGGGCAAGTTTGAGGCGTATGACGGTACGGAGGGCGAAATGGGGTTCAAGGCCGAAAACGATTTCACCGTCGAGGTGGGCAAGACCTACATTGTGGAGATCTTCGCCAACACCGATGCAAAGACATTCGATATGTATGTTTGCGACGCCGCCAGTTCTACTGATGAGAACAAATGGACGATGATAGCCGATACCTATTTCTTCCGCGACAGAACCGAGGGCGCCCTCTCCCGTATCAATGTCCGGGGCGGCGACAAAGTGGCCGCGGGCCTGTTCGCCGTGGATAATTTCCGGCCCTACAAGTTAAGATTTTCCTCCGGTCTCCGCATCAATGACGGAGAGGACAAGGCCTCCTTCGGTATAGCTTACGACATCGAAATAGTGGCCGAGGATGACGCGATCTCGGGTGTGCAATTCACTTACGGCGCGGCTCTGGCCGACAGCGACGGAAATTACACCGACTTCGAGTCCGAAGCGTTCTATGAAAAATCAAAGTCAACCCCCGTTATGCCCGTTTCGGAGGACGGAAAATACCGCCTGACCATAAATGGCATTTCCAACAACAATTCCGCCCGTACTTATATTGCATTTTTGAATTTTGGGACTCCGTTCGGAGTATCCAGCATCGGCGACATAGACTCCCTTTACGGCGTGCTGACTGAAAGTATAATGAACGCCGAGGGCACAAAGATACCCGAGGCCCGCCTCAAGGCCGCCAACGAGATAATCAGCTTCGTGGCCGCCAACAGCAATGATAAATCCAACGACAAGTTCCCCTTGCTCGGCGAGGCCAAGGCCACGCTCTACAAGGCGGACGGCTCCCTTCAGGATAAGGCCGCGAGCCTGGGCATAAACGACAAGGCGACGGTTCAGCTGGCCGATACCCTGGCCCTTGAGTCCGTGGATATTGAGTTTGTGGAGACGGATCTGGCCGACGGCGGCAGCGGCGACATCACCGCCGAGGCGGACTTCATTCCCGAGCTTTGATTGAGGAGGAATTAATGATGAAAGAATTTGTTTATCCCGAAATAGAGCTTCGCGACCTTTCGCCGGTGAGGAATGTCATGGACGACATCACCTTCAGCGGCGAGATCACAAGCCCCGATAACGAGCAGACCGTGACCGACCCCGCCGCAGGCGACGAGGCCACATGGTAAAATTGTAAGCAGTATCCCCGCCATCGTATGATGGCGGGGATTTTTTACAGCCCGTTTATAATTATAATTAGGAATGAGGAATTAGGAATGAGGAATATCATGCGCATTGACTTTATTTGTCATTGATAACGCGATTTTGACACCGTAGGGGCGACCATCGGTCGTCCGCCATCAAACGTTTACGGCGACCATGATAAACGAAATTGTCAATCAAATTTCACTGTGCCATCTTACGGTAAAATCATAAAATATTCGGTAGGGCGCGACGACCCCGGCGCGCCGCCGCGTTGATTTAAGGTAAATATGACATATTGTGTTAAGGCCTCCCCCTCGGAGGGGAAGCTGTCGGCGTGAGCCGGCTGATGAGGTGCAGCCGCTGTGCGGCGTTCCCCCACCAATATTCCTCATTCCTAATTCCTAAGTTAAAAAGGCTTCCCCGCGAGAGGGAAGCCTTTTTAACTTACTTCGTTGCCCTTACTGCGGCAGGGCGTCCTTGCGCGAGAAGTTGTACCGTCCCATGCGATCCACCTCGATGAGCTTGACCGCTATCTGGTCGCCCACCGAAACCACGTCGCTGACCTTCTCGACCCGCTTCTTATCCAGCTTGGAGATATGCACAAGACCCTCCTTGCCGGGCAGGTACTCCACAAAGCAGCCGAAGTCCATAAGACGGGTCACCGTGGCCTCGAACACGTCGCCGATGTTCACGTCTCCGGCTATGCCGCGGACGATTTTGACCGCCTTGGCGGCGGCTTCGGCGTCGTTGGTGGCGAAGTATACCGTGCCGTCGTCCTCGATGTCTATCTTTACGCCGGTCTCGGCGGTGATGCGCTGAATTATCTTGCCGCCCTTGCCAATGACCTCGCTTATCTTCTCGGGGTCGATAACGGTGGAAACGATCTTGGGCGCGTACTTGCTTATCTCGGGCCGGGGCTCGGAAATGCAGGGCAGCAGGCACTCGTCAAGTATCTTGAACCGGGCGGCCCGCGTCTTCATAAGGGCCTCGTGTATTATCTCGGGGGTGAGGCCGTCGATCTTGATGTCCACCTGAATGGCGGTGACGCCCTCCTTTGTTCCGGCTACCTTGAAGTCCATGTCGCCGAAGAAGTCCTCAAGCCCCTGAATGTCAACCATGGTTATATACCGGTCGCCCTCGGTCACAAGGCCGCAGGATATACCGGCCACGGGGGCCTTGATGGGTACGCCAGCGTCCATAAGGGCGAGGGTGCTGCCGCAGATGCTACCCTGAGAGGTGGAGCCGTTGGAGGAAAGCACCTCCGAAACCACGCGAATTGTGTAGGGGAACTCCTCGTTGTCGGGAATAACGGGCACAAGAGCCTTCTCGGCCAGAGCGCCGTGACCTATCTCCCGGCGGCCGGGGCCGCGGCTGGGACGGGTCTCGCCCACGGAGTAGGAGGGGAAGTTGTACTGATGGATATAACGCTTGGACTCCTCCTCGTCGATGCCGTCAAGGAGCTGTTCCTCGCTTATCATGCCCAGAGTAACGGTGGTGAGCACCTGGGTCTGGCCACGGGTGAACAGGCCGCTGCCGTGGGTGCGGGGCAGGATGCCAACCTCGGCGGCGAGGGGACGAATGTCCTCAAGGCCGCGTCCGTCCACGCGCTTGCCGTCGTCCAGAATCCAGCGGCGGACAACATACTTCTGGAGCTTGTATATGGCCTCGTCCAGCACGGCCTCCTGCTCGGGATATTTCTCGCCCAAGGTCTCGTAAACATGGGCGTAAACACCCTTCAGGTTCTCCTCGCGGACGTTTTTGTCGTCGGTGTCCAGGGCCTCGCGCACCATGTCGATGGCGATTTCCTTCACGTCCTCGTACATCTCCTCGGGAACCACCACGGACTCGTACTCGAACTTTGGCTTGCCGATTTCGGCCTGTATTTCCTTGATGAATTTACAGATTTTCTGAATTTCCTTGTGGGCGGCCATTATGCCCTCAAAGACCTTCTCCTCGGGCACCTGATTGGCGCCGGCCTCGATCATGTTCACCTTTTCCTCGGTGCCGGCTATGGTCAGGAACATATCGCTGTGATGGCGCTGCTCCTGAGAGGGGTTGACCACGATCTCGCCGTCCACAAGGCCCACGGTGGCTCCGGCGATGGGGCCGGCAAAGGGAATGTTGGAGATTGATATGGCGATGGAAGCGCCGATCATGCCGGTGATAACGGGGTCGTTGTCCTGATCCACGCTCATTACGGTGGCGACGACGCTCACGTCGTTGCGCAGATCCTTGGGGAACAGGGGACGGATGGGGCGGTCGATGCAGCGGGAGGCCAGAATGGCCTTCTCGGAGGGACGGCCCTCACGCTTGAGATAGCTGCCGGGGATTTTTCCCACGGAATAGAGCTTTTCCTCGAAATCCACGGACAGGGGGAAGAAGTCGATGCCGTCCCGGGGCTTGGCCGAGGCGGTGGCGGTGGCGTGCACCACGGTGTCGCCGTAGCGCACAAGGCAGGCGCCGCCGGCCAGCTGGGCCATTTTTCCGGTCTCGACGGTCAGCGGACGGCCACAGAATTCGGTTTCAAATACCTTGAACATTAAAAATACCTCCGTTTAATATTTTTGGGAGGGGACAGGGCTTCACTTAGAAAAGGACGGAAGGACGTTCCGTCCTTTTCTAAGTGGCAGCTCGGCCCCTCGTGACAAGCGAATTTTGCGGGGACAGCCCGGAGGCCGCCCCCGCACATTTCTCTTACTTTCTCAGGCCAAGCTTTTCAACAATGGCGCGGTAGCGCTCAATGTCAACCTTAGTGAGATAGTTGAGAAGGCCCCTTCTCTGGCCGACCATCTTAAGAAGACCCCGGCGGGAGTGGTGATCCTTCTTGTACACCTTAAGGTGTTCGTTGAGGTGGTTGATCCTCTCGGTGAGAATGGCGATCTGCACCTCGGGAGAGCCCGTGTCGCCCTCGTGAAGCTTGTAGGCGTCGATAATGGCCTGCTTCTGTTCCTTCTGCATAAAAAATGCCTCCTGATAAATATTAGCACAGTCTCCGCGCGACTGCGGACGGGGTTGGAGCCGCCCCGCTCATAGCCGCGGGACAGGCGCGTAACGCCTGTATGCCACAAAAGAGTATATCATTAAAAACCCTGCTTGTCAAGAGGGAAAAGGGGAAAATTTTTCATTATAATAAATCATCGGTCAAATATTTTTCAAAAAACTATGGACATTTTCAAAAAAAAGTGCTACAATATATATTAAACAATAAAAAAAGGAGGTTATTTATTATGGTAGAATTTGACGAACTGATGAAAAAAGCCGGCGAACGCATGAACGAGGCCCGTGACGCTGTCATGGATCTTGCCGACAAGGCCGGTAAAAAGGCCACCGAGCTCTATGGGGACGCGAAGGTGCGCCTGAAGATTTCCGATATCCAGAAGGATATCAACAAGCTTTACCGCGAGGTGGGCAAGTCCGCCTATACGGCCAACCGCTCCGGCGAGGACGTTTCCGCCGTGATCAATGAGAAGTGCGACGAGATCCAGCGCCTTTTCGGCGAGATGGAGGAGCTCTCCAAGTCCCTCAGCAAGGAGAAGGAGAATGAGGAGGCCGAGGCCGCCGCCGACGAGCCTATCGAAACCGAGGCCGTGGAGTCTGACGAGCCGGCCGAGCCCGAGGCTCCCGCCGAGCCTGAGCCCGCCGACGCCCCCGAGGAGGAGTAATTTTTAAAATTAGGAATTAGGAATGAGGAATGAGGAATACTGGCGGTACATTTACAGCGTTTGTGTGCCGGTAATGTAGCCATTCCTCCGTAGGGCGCGACGACCCCGGCGCGCCGCAGTACCGCCTTACGTTACCAATGACAAACCACAGTTGAAGCCTTCCCCTCGAGGGGAAGGTGGCCCGAAGGGCCGGATGAGGTGTAGGACGCATAGCGTCCGTTAAAATAAAAAAACGAAATGTTAAAACTAACGCCGCCCGGCGGCTACACCTCATCAGTCGGCTGACGCCGACAGCTTCCCCTCGGAGGGGAAGCCTTGGAGCAACTTGTCATATTTGCCGTAAATTTGCATAGCGGCGCGCCGGGGTCGTCGCGCCCTACCGGTTATTTCTCATTTATACCTGTTTCGCCGCCCCACATTCCCAACGACAAATAAATTTGATGCCCGCATTATTCCTAATTCCTCACTCCTCATTCCTCATTGAATTATCGCATGGGTAAAATTTAATAAATTTGTCACAAACATTTTGTACAACCTGACGAAAATAAAAAAAATCAGCAAGAATTGAAAAAAACCCTTGCAAAATTTCAAAGTTATGGTATACTTATAGTATGTAATGGTTGAGTGGAAAATCTGCGCCTTTGAGGGGCGGCGCGGGTTTCCGCTTGACGAACATCGCAAAAAATTACATATCTTTCTATGAAAGGAGTTTTCTAAATGAAAAATTTGTTCGGCAAAGTCCTTGTCGGAGCAGCCGGCCTGGTTATGGCTCTCGGTATCAACGCTTTTGCGGCCAGTGAGATCGCCATCACCACCGTTACCCCTGATAAGGAAACCGGTAAGGTTACCATTTCCGGTACCATTACCGCTGATGCCGCATCTCCGGAATCAACGATCCTTGTAGTTCCCGAAGGTACTTCCCTTGCGACCCTTGAGGATGCTCAGATCAGGTACATTGATCAGGAGACAGCCGCTTCCGGCGCGTTCTCCTATGAATTTGTTCTTGAGACGGGTAAAAAGTACACCGTATGGTGCGGTGGTACTGACGTCGCTGCCCCCGATGATGACGTCATTGACCTCGTCGCTGGTGAAGTTACCGGCAACTTTAAGATCGTTGGTAAGGTAACTCTCGTTGAAGGCGCCGACGCCAGGAAGGTTACCGCAGCTATTGGCGATAACAAGGTTAACGCCGATGAAACAGGTACATACACCCTTGAGGTTGCTCCCGGCACCTATGAGGTTGTAGTTGGCCGCGCCGGTTATCTGTACAGAACCTTTAAGGACGTACAGGTTACTGACAAGGACGTTGAGCTTGCTGAGACCGCTCTGCTTGCCGGTGATTTGGTTGAGAGTGATCCGGCGTACGTCAATCTTAGCGACCTTCAGGCTTTGTTGAATGCCTACGGAATATCGGCATCCGAAGATGGATTCAATGCTATTGCCGATCTGAACGATGATGGGTTGGTTTCCCTTCCTGACCTTCAGATATTGCTCAACGACTATGGCATAGCCGCTGCTGATTACGAAGACTAATATAAAAGCAAATATAATATTTGCATAAATGAAAGCGAGGTTATTTAACATGAAAAAGTTTGTTTCTCTTCTCCTTGCGCTTTCGATGGTGTTCGCCCTTTGCGGCGTGACGGCTTTGGCCGCCGAGCCCGGGTCTGCCACCGCCACAGCTGTGGTAAACGCTAACCCCACAGCTGAAGGCGCCGTCAGTGATCCCCAGAACATCCAGAAAGACGATATATTTGAAGTTGTTGTAAAGCTTAACAAGCTTGACCCCCAGCAGATCATTTCCTGCGAGCTTATACTTGGATGGAATCCCGAAGTTGTTCAGCTTGTAAACGTTAATGGTCTTGCAGATAACAATGGCAAGCCTTGGCCTGCAAAGCAGCTTGTTACAGGTCTTCTCCCCACGGAAGACAGTGATGGATATGAGGCTTTTCAGGCTGTAGTTACTGTTAAAGATAACTATCTTGACGGCTCGTATTATTTGAGCACCGATTCTCAATATGCCGGCATTGGCTATCCCCTTGAGAGTGATAGCGTTGATGTTTACGTAGTAAGATTCAAGGCTATTGGCACCGGTGACACCGGCATAAAGGTTCTTGAAAAAGCTCCCAATGCTATACCCACCGGCGCGTTTATCGGCGACAAGAATGTTACGGCTGCTATTAGCGTTGAAGCCGTTGACATCGTTGTTAAGGGCGACGAGCCCGGCCCCGTTGTTGACAAGATAACCGCTATCGAGGCCCCCGTTGTTTCCACCGAGGCAACCGTAGGCGATGAAGTTAAGCTTCCCGCTACAGTAAATGCTACCGTTGAGGGTAAGACCGAGGCTGTAGAGCTTCCCATCACTTGGACTCCCGCTTCCGTAGACACCTCCAAGGCCGGCGAGGTTGCCGTTAAGGGCGTTGTTGATACTACCGGCTACGAGGTAGACGCTAACGTAAAGACCGAGTTCGAGTTCACCGTAACCGTTAAGGATAAGGAACCCGAGCCTCCCGTTGAGAAGACCATAACCGCTATCGAAGCCCCCGTTATTGAGACAGAGGTTTATGAGGACACTATGGTTGAGCTTCCCTCTCAGGTAAATGCTACCGTTGACGGTGAGACCGAGCCCTTACCGCTTGATCTTACCTGGGAGCCCGCTGTCGTAGATACCACCGCTGTCGGTGAGACTACCGTTAAGGCTACCGCTGCTATCCCCGAGGGCTATGTTGTAGCCGAGGGCGTAGAGACCGAGTTCAACTTCACCGTAACCGTTAAGGAGAAGGAGCCCGAGCCTGTTGAGAAGACCATAACCGCTATTGAGAAGCCTGTTGTTCCCACAACGGTTGATCAGTACAGCACTGTTGAGCTTCCCGCTACCGTAGTTGCCACCGTTGACGGCGCTGAAGAAGAGCTTGAGATCGTTTGGGATCCCGCCGAGGTAGACACCTCTGCGGCCGGCAATGTTAAGGTTACCGGTACCGTTACAATTCCCGACGGCTACAAGTTAAGGAACAGCAGAATTGACACTACCTTCAGCTTCACCATAAAGGTTAACAAGGTTGAAAAGCCCGAGGTTGTTGCTCCTGCCGATGAGATTCCCATTGTGGTTGAAACCAGGGATGAGCTTCCCACCGAGGTTGAGGTTAAGCTTGCCGACGGCAGCACCGTAACCTTCCCCGTAACCTGGTCCGAGCCCGACGAGTTTGGCGTAGTTACCGGTACGATTCAGGTTGACACTGATAAATACGCTTTGGCTCCCGACTTCAAGCTTGAGATGAAGGCTACCGTAGTTGACGTTGCCAACACTCCCGCCGTTATCAAGGTTAACTCCGTAACCAAGGCTGCGAACGGTGGTCTTGATGTAGACGTTGAGGTTCTGTATGTTGAGGACTACACCGGTACCATCGAGATCGACGAGACCAAGCCCGTATACCTTGTATACAGCGTATGGAACGGCAACACCCCCGTTGTTCACGGTGTAGCTCAGGGCGGCACAAGCATTTCCGACATCAAGAACGCCGCTGCGAACAAGTTCCAGATCACTGGTGTTGAGGGCGACAACGTAAGATTCTCCCTTGTACAGGATATTGACTGGAATAAGCTGTTCACCGAAGGTGCCGGCGATGACGTTGGTACTCCTGTAGCTCAGGGACGCCTTGCCGAAGTTACCGAGTAATCGGAAAAACCAAAATTGAACATTAGTGTTTAGCTAATCAAATACGGACGGTTGGAAACTCCTTCCGTCCGTATTTTGAATAGTGCGCCCGTCCCCCGGAGCGGGGCGAAAAATAAAAGAAAGAGGTAGATTAAAATGAAGAAGTTCAAAAAGCTTCTGGTTTCGGCTCTGGCTCTCAGCCTTACCGTTACCGCCATGGCCGGCTGCCAGAAGAAGGAAGCCGAAGTTGAGCCCCAGCAACAGCAGCAGCAGACTCCCGAGGAAAAAGTCGTTTACAACATTGGCCTTGTACAGCTCGTACAGCACGAGGCTCTTGACGCCGCCACCAACGGCTTCCGCGACGCCCTTACCGAAAAGCTGGGCGAAGATGGCGTAAGCTTCAATTTCCAGAACGCCGCCGGCGACCCCAACACCTGCACCACCATTGTTAACCAGTTCGTTTCCTCCGACGTTGACCTGATCTTTGCCAACGCTACCCCCGCCCTTCAGGCCGCGGTAAGCGCCACCGATCAGATTCCCATCGTCGGCACCTCCATCACCAGCTACGAGGTAGCTCTTGAGGAGCCCGACTGGGCTAACCGCGTAACCGGCCGGAACGTAACCGGTACCGCCGACCTGGCTCCCCTTGCCGAGCAGGCCGCCATGTTCAAGGAGCTCCTGCCCGACGCCAAGACCATAGGTCTGCTCTATTGCTCCGGCGAGGCTAACTCCCAGTATCAGGTGGATGTAGTGGCCGATGAGCTCACCAAGCTGGGCTACACTCCCGTTAAGTACGCTTTCGCTGACTCCAACGACGTTGCCGCCGTTACCACCAGCGCCTGCGCCGCCAGCGACGCTCTCTACATCCCCACTGACAACACCGTTGCCTCCAATGCCGAGATCGTCAACAACATTGCCATCCCCGCCAACATTCCCGTTATCGCCGGCGAGGAGGGCATCTGCAAGGGCTGCGGCATCGCTACCCTGTCCATTTCCTACTATGACATCGGTCACGTTGCCGGTGACATGGCTTATGACATTCTCGTGAACGGCGCCGATCCCTCCACCATGGAAATCGGCTACGCCGACAGCCTTACCAAGGAGTATGTTCCCTCCCGTATGGAGCAGTTCGGCATCACTCCTCCCGAGGGCTATGTCGCCATCGAGGAATAATCCCGCGGGATAAGCTTTTCCGATAGTTTTATACGCAAATGCAATGGGGCTGCGAGGGTAGACCTCGTGGCCCCACTGTGATATTCCACCACTAAAGGGGAAATTTTTATGCTGACATTTATCAGCTCGTTGCCGGGCCCCATAGCCCAAGGCATAATCTGGGGCATAATGGCGATGGGCGTTTACATTACATTCCGTATATTGGACATCGCCGACCTGACCGTGGACGGAACCATGGGCACCGGCGGCGTGACGCTGGTGGTGCTGGTTGCCGGCGGCATGAATGTGGGCCTCGCCATGCTTATCGCCTTTTTGGCGGGCTGCGCCGCGGGCCTTGTGACCGGCCTTTTCCACACAAAATTCGGTATACCCGCCATTCTGGCCGGAATTTTGACCCAGCTCATACTCTATTCGGTCAACCTGCGCATCACCGGCCAGCGCTCCAACGTGCCCCTGTCGGTGGACAGATATAACCTCATCCTGTCCCTGCGCAATCTGGGCCGGGCCATTCTGGTGGGGGCGATCTTTGCCGCCGCCATTATAGCGGTAATGTACTGGTTCTTCGGCACCGAGCTGGGCCACTCCCTGAGGGCCACCGGCTGCAATATGAACATGGCCCGGGCCAACGGCATCAACACCGACACCAACAAAATAATCGGCCTCGTGCTGTCCAACGGCCTTGTGGCTCTGTCCGGCGCTCTGCTGGCCCAGTATCAGGGCTTCGCCGACATCAACATGGGCCGCGGCGCCATCGTTATCGGCCTTGCCGCCGTTATCATCGGCGAGGTGCTGCTGGGCAAGGTGTTCAAGAATTTCGCCCTCAAGCTGCTGGCCGCGGTTTTCGGCGGAATTATCTACTATATCGTTATCACTCTGGTTCTTCAGATGGGCCTCAACGCCAACGACCTGAAGATGCTCTCCGCTCTGGTGGTGGCCGTGTTCCTTGGCATACCCTATTGGCAGAAGAAACTTCGGGAGCGCAAGTCGAACAGGGAGGTGAAGGCCGATGCTTAAGGTCACCAACGTCTATAAGACCTTCAACAAGGGCACCGTCAATGAGAAAAAGGCCCTCAACGGCATAAATCTGGAGCTGAAATCCGGCGACTTTGTCACCATAATCGGCGGCAACGGCGCGGGCAAGTCCACCCTTCTCAACAGCATTTGCGGAGTGTTCCCCGTGGACACCGGCACTATCGTAATTGACGGCGAGGACGTGACGCGGCTGCCGGAACACAAGCGGGCCAAATATCTGGGGCGGGTGTTCCAGGACCCCATGATGGGTACCGCCGCCGATATGTGGATCGAGGAGAATATGTCCCTGGCCCTCCGTCGGGGCAAGTCCCGGGGGCTCAAATGGGCCATCACCAACAAGGAGCGTTCCCAGTACCGCATCATGCTGTCCCAGCTGGGACTTGGACTGGAAGATCGGCTCTCCAGTAAGGTGGGCCTCCTTTCCGGCGGCCAGCGTCAGGCTCTGACCCTGCTCATGGCCGTTATGCAGCAGCCGAAGCTGCTGCTGCTGGACGAGCACACCGCCGCTCTTGACCCCAAGACCGCCGAGACCGTGCTCAACCTCTCCGAGAAGTTCATCAACGAGAGCAAGCTCACCGCCATGATGATTACCCACAACATGAGGGACGCCATCCACCACGGCAACCGCCTCATCATGATGGACAACGGCCGCATAATTTACGACGTCAGCGGCGAGGAGAAGAAGAACCTCACCGTGGACGACCTGCTTAAGAAGTTCGCCGACCTCAGCGGCAGCGCCCTTGACAACGACCGTATGCTCTTGTCCAAGTAATTTTGTTATAAAAATAACTGCCCGCCTTTTGTAAAGGGGGCAGTTGTTTTTATGTTATTTTGTTTCTTACAGGCTGTCGGCGATGTCCAGCACAAGGCGCTCGCTCTTCTCCCAGCCAAGGCAGGGATCGGTGATGGAGCGGCCGTAAACGCCCTCCTCCACCTTTTGGCAGCCGTCCTCGATATAGCTCTCGATCATGAGGCCCTTGATGAAGCCCGTCAGCTCCGGATTGTACCGGCGGCTGTGCATGATCTCCTTGCTGATGCGTATCTGTTCCAGATACTTCTTGTCGGAGTTGGCGTGGTTCACGTCCACGACAAGAGCCATATTTTGGAGATTTTTCTTTTCGTACATCTCCTTCAGGCGGACCATGTCCTCATAGTGGTAGTTTGGTATGGACTGGCCGTGCTTGTTGCTGCTGCCCCGAAGGATGGCGTGGGACAGGGGATTGCCGTGGGAATAGCACTCCCACCCGCGGTACAGGAAGGTGTGGCAGCTCTGGGCGGCCACAATGGCGTTGAGCATTACGGAAAAGTCGCCGCCGGTGGGGTTCTTCATGCCAACGGGAATGGTCAGGCCGCTGGATGTCAGCCGATGCTGCTGGTTTTCCACGCTGCGGGCGCCCACGGCTACATAGGACAGCAGGTCGGAGAGGTAGCGGTGGTTTTCGGGATAGAGCATTTCGTCGGCGCAGGTGAGGCCCGTCTCCTGAATGGCCCGGGTGTGGAGCCGGCGGACGGCGATTATGCCCTCCAGCATATCGGGCTTCTGGGAGGGGTCGGGCTGGTGTATCATGCCCTTGTAGCCCTGACCGGTGGTGCGGGGCTTGTTGGTGTAGATGCGGGGGATGATGATAATTTTATCCTTCACCCTCTCCTGAAGGCCCGCAAGGCGGTTGGTATAGTCCAGCACGGCGTCCTCGCGGTCAGCGGAGCAGGGGCCTATTATGAGCAGGAACTTGTCGCTCTCGCCGGTAAAGACCCTGGCTATTTCGGCGTCCCGCTTTTCCTTCAGCAGGCGAAGCTCCTCGCTTATGGGAAACTGCTCCTTTATTTCAGCCGGTATTGGCAGCTTTCTCAAGAAATCCATGTTCACGGAAAAATCACTCCTTCGTATTAAATATAGGATAACATAAAATGAAAAAAATGTCAACATTTAATTTGACAATATTCTCGCGGTATGGTAAAATTAATTGTGTAAAAAGGAGGGATTTGACGTGACGCCTGATGAGGTTTTTGCTCTGTTCCGCCGGGTGTTCGGCGGACGGGACGACGCCTGCGCCGTACACTTCCGCTCGCCCGACGGGGAGCGGGGCCATCGGCGGCTCTGTTCCGCTGTTTCCCGGAGCTGTCTTGAAAACCTGTTCCCCGACTGCGGCGGCTGCCGTTCCTCCGCGCCCGTTCCCCTGTCGCCGGAGCTTCTTGCCGCCCACCTCGATGGCCGTCTGCCTCTGGGTATATATCCCGCCGACAAAAAGGGCCTGTGCCGTTTTTCGGTCATAGAAGCGGAGGGCCCCGACCGCCGCCGCACTCTGGGGCTCCTTTCCGCCCTGTGCGGGACCTTCGGCCTGACCTGCCTGCGGGAGCTGGGGCCCGAACTGGCCCGGCTGTGGGTGTTTTACGGCGAGCCCGTTCCCGTTCGGCTCGCCGCCGAAAACGCCGCCCTTCTCATGAGCGGAGCCGCCGTGGCCGCCGGGGGCCTGCCCTCGGACATTATAGGCCGTCCCCTGCCTGTGGCGGGCTCGGGCTTCGGCAGGCCGGTTATGCTGCCGCTTTTCGGCGGCGGCTCCGCCTTTGTGGACGAGGATTTCATGCCGCTGGACGGCCTCACCGCCCTTGAGAGCCTTGACCCAGGCCCATTCACGGTCGCGGAGCTGCCCGTCCGACCGCCCAAAAGCCTTGAGGCCGAGCTCTGCGGCGAGGTGTACATAAAGACCGCCGGTCTGTCCGCTTCGGAGCTGGCCGCCCTCTGCCGTCCGGCGCGGATATCCGAGCCTCGGCTGTCGCCGGAGTCCGGGCCGGAGCTTTCCGCCTTTATCTGGTGCTTCGGCTGCTCCAACGGCCTGCTCCGTCTGCCCGGAGGCTTGGTCGGCAGTCTGCGCGCCCTCGTGCCGGAGCTGAAGCTCACCGACAGCCGCCCCCGACCTGAGCCGCTGGCTCTGCCGCCCGCCGGTTCACTTGACGGCCGCATAAAGGCGGCGGCGGGGGCCTTGCTGGGGCTGGATCGGGCGATAATCTGCGCGCCGGTGGGCGCCGGCAAGACCGGGCTCATGTTCGGAGTCATGGATCGGCTCCGGTGTTCCACCCTGATACTGGCCACGGAACGGGGCTCCGCCCTCCGGTGGCACCGGCGGCTGATTGAATTTTTCGGTCTGGACGCCGGAGCGGCCGCTCTCATTGTTGACGGGAGCGGCCGGCCCAACGGCGGGCTGGACGTGGCGCTGTTGGGAGAGCAAACCGAGCTTTGGCTGGCGGAGTATCTGTCTCGGTACGGGCTGGTGATATTGGCGGACGTGGATCGGCTCCGCTGCGGGCCGGAGGTTTTTCGTTCCGTTATGGAGAGCGTTTGTGCCCGGCACGTCTATGCCGTTTCCACACGGGACATAAATTCCACCCGCTGGGGAGAGCTTGTTAAGCTGTACTGCGGCGAGCCGCTGAGGATGTGAGGGGTGTGGAATTAGGAATGCTGGAAAATTAGGAATTAGGAATACTGGCGGGGCAGTTACGGCATTTTGTGTGTGCCGATAATTTTCTCATTTATCATCATCATGCCAATTACATCGGCAACGACAAATAAAGTAACTGCCGCATAATATTCCTCATTCCTCATTCACATTACATTCTCACCGACACTTCTCCGGCGGTGACAGTCTCGCGGACGCCATCGTCCCTAAGCACCTCAAGGCCGCCGTTCTGGTCTATATCCAGAGCCGTGGCGACAAAGGTTTTGCCGCCGCGGACATACTCCACCCGACGACCCAAAACTATGCTATGGCGCCGGTACTCGTCCATGAACTCACGGCCTTTGAGCTGCTCCGCCCGGATCAGAAGGTTGGAGGCGATTTTCGCTATGAGGCCGACCCGCCGAACCTCTCCCTCGCCGGGCTCGAACAGAAAGCCCGCCTTCTCCCTCAGCTCCCGCGGAAAGTCGGCGGCTACCCCCCGAAAGTTGACGCCTATGCCCACCGCCACGGAGCTTATGTCTCCGCTCTCAAGGTCAGTGGCCGCCTCGGTGAGGATGCCGCAGACCTTTTTTCCGTTATAATACAGGTCGTTAACCCACTTTATGCCGCAGTCCCTGCCGCATACCTCAAGAATGGCGTCCCTTACGGCCACGGCCGCCGCCGTGGTTATCAGCGCCGCGTCCGCGCCCTCCGTTTTGGGCCGCAGCACCACGGTCATATATATACCCAGTCCGCCGCTTACAAAGCTCCGGCCCCGTCTTCCCCGGCCAGAGCTCTGGGTATTGGCGACGATCACCGTGCCGTGGGGGGCGCCTCCGGCCGCCCGCTCCCGGGCGACGATGTTCGTTGAGGGCAGGGTTTCAAAAACCTCCGTCGGCAGACCGCAGGCTCCGGTGATCAGGGCGGCGTCCAGCTCGTCCGCTCCCCACAGCAGCCGGTAGCCCCTGTTGGACACTCCCTCTATGCTGCAGCCCTGGGCCTTCAGGCTCCGGACGGCCTTCCATATGGCCGCGCGGCTGACGCCAAGCTTTCGGGCCAGAACCTCGCCGCTCATTCCCTCCGGAGCGGCGGTCAGCAGCTCCAGCACTTTTTCCTTTGTGGACATGACGGTACACCTCCGCTTGTTTTTCTGTATTATAACATTTTTAATTTGAATTGTCAACCTATGTGCGCTGAAAAAAGTTTACAATTTTGATAAGACCGCAAAAAAGGAAGCCGAAGCTTCCTTTTGATGGATAACGTTTTTAATTATTCGTGTTCGCCGTCACAGTCGCACTCGTCGTCCGTGAACTCGATCTCGATCTCTTCCTTGCAGTTCGGGCAGGTGATGGAATTTTCCCTGTTTTCCAAAAGCGACGCGTCGAGGTAAATCGTGTCGCCGCAGTGGGGGCACTCGACAGTCAGCTCGTCATCCTCGTCAAAATCCCAGTCGTCGTCATCGTCGTCACACTCGTCGCAGTCACACTCGCCGTACATATCTTCCTCAACGTCCTCGAGAGCCTCGTCTATTTCGTCCACCAGATCCTGAAGCTCCTCCACGGTGTCGGACAGGGCCTCGATCTCGTCGGACATATCGCCCACAAGCTCAATCACCGCCTTGAGGATCTTGCCTTCCTTTGTGCTGAGGTCAAGCTCCGCGCCCTCCATAAGGCCCCTGAGGTATGACGCTCTTTCGGTTAAATAACTCATGCTGCCGCCTCCTTAAAAATATTGATTGAAAATTTACGCTCTGGACATATACTCGCCAGTGCGGGTGTCGATACGGATAGTCTCGCCCTGATTGATGAACAGCGGCACCTGTACCTGTGCGCCCGTTTCCAGTGTGGCGGGCTTTGTAGCGCCCTGAGCGGTGTTGCCGGCAAAACCGGGCTCGGTATCGGTGACCACAAGCTCCACAAAGTTGGGGGGCTCAACGCCGAAGATGTTGCCCTTGAAGGACAGTATCTTGACCTGCATATTCTCCTTCACAAACTTAAGTGCGTCGCCCAGCTTGTCGCTGCCGATAGGTATCTGCTCGTAGGTTTCGGGATCCATGAAGTAGTAGAGATCCCCGTCGTTGTAGAGGTATTCCATATCCTTGCGCTCGATATGCGCCTTGGGCATCTTGTCAGTGGGGCTGAAGGTGCGCTCGACCACGCCGCCGGAGATAACGTTCCTGATCTTCGTCCGCACAAAAGCCGCGCCCTTGCCGGGCTTAACGTGCTGGAACTCTATAACCTGATAAACGTTGCCGTCAAGTTCAAAGGTCACACCGTTTCTAAATTCGCCTGCGGAAATCATTTCATATCTTCCTTTCGTGTTTTAATAAAAAGCAGTCACCATTATAATACTACAAAAGAGGAAAATAATCAAGCCTTTTTTCAAAATAGTTGGAAAAAATTTACCGGAGGCCGCCGGGCACGTATCAAAAGTTGGCGCCGGACTGCGGCGGGACATTCGGCAGCATTCTTCGTCCGGCGCCCCAAATTACATAACTTTTAATTCGTCCGGCGTCTTTGTCAGGCAGACCGCGCCGTCGGGAGTGACGACCGCCGTATCGGTGATCCTTATCCCGCCGTAGCCCCCCTTGTAGGCTCCGACGCCTGCGCTGACCGTCATATTGGTACAGAGGGTATCGGAGCTTTGCAGGCTGATGATCGGCAGCTCTCTGTTGGAAAGTCCCACTCCGTGGCCAACGCAGTGGAGATAGCCGTCGCCGTAGCCCCGCTCGTTTAGAACCGCTCTGGCCTTTGCGTCCACGTTTCGGCAGGGGTTGCCCGTCCTCGCCTCGGCCAGTACCTCGCTTCGGGCGGCCAGCACCGCCCCGTACATATTCCTTGCGCCCTCATCGGCGCTGCCCATGAAGTAGGTTCGGCTGCAATCGGTGCAGTAGCCCTTATATATTATGCCCATATTTACCACGACTATGTCGCCGAAAGCGACCTCCTTCGGCGCGGGATTGGCGGAGGGCATGGCCGTCCGCACACCCGACACTATCACCGGCGGGAAAGCAAAGCCCTCGGCATCCAGGGATCTGAGGTGCATTTCGGCCTTAAGTGCCAGCTCCTTTTCGGTCACGCCCACCCTGAGCAGCTGTTCCACCCGGGCCATGCCTTCGTCGGTTATCCGCGCTGCCTCGGTGAGGGCCGATATTTCGGAAGAGTCCTTCACCGCCCTGAGCCTGAGCATAACGTCTCCGGCGGGAATGAGCTCCTCATAGCGCAGCCGCTTTTCCAGGGAGCGGAACTGGTTCACGGTGAAATAGCGGTCCTCGTAGATTATCCTCTTGACCCCGTCGTTGATGATGGTGTCGTTGATGCTGTTGTAAAGCCCGCCGGTGGTGCTGACTATGTTGAAATCTCTGGTCTCCATGGCGGCCTGAAGGGCATAGCGCGGCTCCACAAAGAGGGTGCGGCCCTTTTCGGTGATGAGGATGGCTCCGGTGTCACCGGTGAAGCCGCTCAAAAAGATGCGGTTTTCCCGCGACGCTATCAGTACGGCATCCGCTCCGCGGGCATTCATCGCGGCCAGCAGCCGCTCCACTCTTTCCTCATACATGGCTTTTCCCCTCCAGATAGTCAACTAATCTTTCCACTCCCACGGCGTAGCTCTCTTTGCCCAGGCCCGCCACCTGACCGATGCAGTAGGGCAGGATAACGCTGTTGTGGCGGAAGCTCTCCCTGCTGTGGATGTCGGACATATGGATCTCGATGGTGGGAATGGCCACGGCGCTGACGGCATCGGCCACGGCATAGCTGTAATGGGTGAAGGCGGCGGGGTTCATGACGATGCCGTCCACCTTGCCGTAGGCCTGATGTATTTTTTCCACAATGGCCCCCTCGTAGTTGGACTGGAAGCACTCGCACTCGTAGCCCAGCTCACGGGCACGTTCCACGGTCAGGCTTTCCACGGTCTCAAGGGTGTCTCTGCCGTAAATCTCCGGCTGGCGTATGCCCAGCATATTCATGTTGGGCCCGTTTATCAAAAGCAGCTTTTTGCGCATGGGTATCAGTCCTTTTTTGTTTGATTTCTATATCATATTTTACACTGTATTGTATACAATTCTAAAACAAATTTGTAAATTATTTATTAATATTTACCTTTTCTTCGTTTTTCTTCACTTTTTCGACAGACAATATTTCTGTTGACATTTTTATATTTTAGTGGTATACTGAATATGGAGGGGAAGTGATACTATGGCTAAGAGTACGCTTGTGAAGCGCAACGTAAAGGACAGCGTGTTCACCAATCTGTTTCAGCATCCAAAGTATGTGGCTCAGCTCTATGAGGCTCTGCACCCGGAGGTGGGAGACGTCTCCGAGGACAGAATAGAGATAGTCACATTAAAAAATATCCTCACGGACAGCATTTATAACGATCTTGGCTTCACCGTGGACGGCAGACTGGTGGTTCTTGTTGAAGCGCAGAGCACATGGACGGTAAACATAATCATTCGCGGCCTCATGTATCTTGTCCAGACTTATCAGGACTATATCGAGAAGGAACAGCTTAACGTCTACGGAAGTTCAAAGCTGGCTCTTCCCAAGCCGGAATTGTATGTTATTTACACCGGCGAGAAGAAAGTGGAGGAAGGGTATATAACCCTTTCGGAAGAGTTTTTCGGCGGTGAACAGTCGGCACTTGAAGTCAGAGTCGGGGTAATAACCGACGGCGAACGAGGGGATATTATCAATCAATATGTGACATTTACTAAAATCTATACGGAACAGCTTAAGAAGCATGGCCGCACCCGTGAGGCCATCGAGGAAACCATAAATATTTGTAAAGACGAAGATGTGTTAAAGGAATATTTGTCAAGCCATGAAGGAGAGGTGCATGATATTATGTTCTCACTGTTTGACGATGAGCAAATTTTAAACGCCACGCTAAGAGACTATGAGAAAAAGGGCATGGAAAAGGGCATTGGTATAGGAGTTAAGAAAGGTCGCGCCGAGGGCATATTTGAAAACACAAAAAAGCTTGTATTCCGCCTTCTCGGAAAGAACAAATCCGACGAGGATATAATGGACACGCTGGACATTTCCCGCGAGACCCTAATGCAGCTCAAGGCCGAATACGCCAAAGCGTGAGCGCGGGATAAAAAGCTCTTGGAAGCACCGCTTCCGAGAGCTTTTTCCTTTGCCTCGGTACTCAGGAAAAACGAACGGCGCCGTTTTCCGGTGAGGCATTTTTTAAATATCCCCTTGACAAAAGCTGAAAAATGTGCTATTCTTTTCTATGCAAAGTAGGACCGTGCGCGTAAAGTGAGAGAGGAACGGGAAGTTGTCCTTTCTACGAAGAGAGCCAGCGAGCTTTCGCGGTGCGCGGCCCGCATTCCGTTGCTACGAAAAGAATAAGAGGGGGCATGGCCGCAGAGCCCCGCTTCGGGAAGCTTCCTTTGCGGAGCCGTCCCCTGTGCCGGACATCCTTTTTGTAGTAATAATTACAGAAAGGATGTTTTTGTTTATGAAAAAAACCGTCGCACTGAAAAAGCTGGTGATAACCGCCATGCTGGTGGCCATGAACATTGTGCTGGTGCGGTATTTGGGCGTTACCACCGATCTTATCAAATTTAATTTCGGATTTCTGCCTCTGACCGCCGCCGCCATACTTTACGGGCCCGTCTGGGGAGGCTGTACCTTCGCCGTGGCCGACGTGGTGGGTATGCTCATCGCCGGAGGGGGCAAGACCTACTTCCCCCTGTTCACGGTCAGCGAATTTCTCTACGGAGTGGCTTACGGCCTTATTCTCCACAAAAAAGAAAAAACTCTCGCCAGAGTCTCCTTCGCCGTGGCGCTGACCACCGTGGTGATAAACCTGATGATAACCCCCGTGTGGAATATGCTGTACATGAAGCTCATCATGGGCCAGACTTTGACCTACTGGACAGTGGTGGCAACGAAGCTGGTTCCGGCGGCCATACTCGTGCCCGTAAAAATAATCTCGATTTATATGCTCTGGCGCTACGGCGGCAGGAGCATGGAAAAATACGCAAACTGAACCGAAAAGGAACGTGAGACCCCTATGGGAGATTTCAAAGCCTACGCCAACAGCTTTCAGACAGTGATCAACCTCAGCCTGGGGAGAATATCGGCTCTGCTCGATATGTCCGGCAACCCCCAGAACGGCTGTCGCTGCGTACACGTGGGCGGCACCAACGGCAAGGGCTCCGTCTGCGCCTTTCTGGAGGCCATGCTCATGGCTGCCGGACTGCGGGTGGGGAAGTACACCTCCCCCAATCTGGTTCGGGTCAACGAGCGCATAGCCGTGGATGGCGTCCCCATATCCGACGCCGATCTGACCCCCCTTCTGGATGAGGTGGGCCGGCGCTGCGTCCGGGTGGAGGAAAAGCTGGGCGAGATGCCCTCCCAGTTTGAGGTGTGGACCGCCGCCGCCTTTGAGTATTTTGCGGCCCAACGCTGCGACATAGTGCTGCTGGAGGTGGGCATGGGCGGCGAGTTCGACGCCACCAACGTTATAAGTTCCAACGCCGCCGCCGTGCTGGCGCGGATAGATCTGGATCACTGCGCCTATCTGGGCAATACCGTGGAGGAGATAGCCCGCACCAAGTGCGGCATTATCAAGTCCGGCTGCCCCGTTGTGACAGTGGAGCAGTTCCCCGGGGTCAACGCCGTCATCGCGGAAAAGGCCGCCGAAAAGAGCTGTCCCCTCACCGTGGCAAAGGCCCCCGCCCCCGTGGGCTTTGAGGGCATGAACGAGTTCATTGAGTATAAGGGCCGCAGACTCCGCTGCGGGCTGGGCGGCCCTCACCAGCTGGAGAACGCGGCTCTGGCCATAGCCGCGGCCGAGGTTCTGGGCCTTGACGCCGAAAGTATATGCTCCGGCGTTGAAAACGCCCGTCACCCCGCCCGGCTGGAGCCTCTCGCCCCCGGCCTTATTTTTGACGGGGCCCACAACCCCAACGGAGTGGCGGCCCTTGAGGCCGCACTGGAGCGGTATTTCCCCGGAGAGGAGCGGACGGTGATTTTCGCCTGCATGGGGGATAAGGAGGTGCTGCCGTCGCTGAAAATGCTGGACGGCCCGGGCCGGAGCTTCATCTTTACCGAGGTGGCCGGCAATCCCCGATCCATGAAGGCTCACGCCCTGCGGGAGCTGGCGGCCTCCGTCGGTATCCTCGGCGATGAGGCTCCCGACCTGGTGACTGCGGTAAAAATGGCCTCGGAAATGGGCCGCCCTGCCGTAATCTGCGGGTCGCTGTACCTCTATGAGACTGTCGAAAGCGCCGTGAGGGAGTGGAATAAAGCGCGTTTTTGAGCAGAAAACTTTATATTTTTCATTGTTACGGCAATGACAGCGATACAATATTTATAAAAAAATTTAAAAAATTTTTTCAAAACACGGAACTTTTTTCTTTCCAATTCCGTCTATTACTATAAAGGCACCAAAGTGCCGCAAATAGAAAGGAACTGAAAATAATGAAAAAACTGTTTACCGTTATGTTGTTTGTGCTTCTGCTTGGATGCTGCCAAACCGGCTTGGCCAGCGAGGTTTCCGTTGAGCTGAGCCCGATAGAGGTTCAAGTAAATTATTATAATTTAACGTCCGCGATGGAGTGGCCGCCGATCATTTACAATAACATTGTTTATTTGCCGTTGGATCAGTCGGTACTTAATATTTTATCCTTTGAGCGTGATGCTGACGACAGCGGAGCCCTCTACATCTATAAAAGGGAAAACCCGCTTGAATATGCTAAATGTGCGTATTTATGGACAAGGGAGATTCCGGAAAAAGTCAGCTATACGATGGGCTCGGGGCCGCAGCCCAACCCCGACTACATTCCACCCGAGGAACTGCCCGACCTTTCCTCCGACAAAGCCTATGTATATGAGGGCTCGGTTTACATAAACGGCATTTTGTCGGAAAGCGAGGAATACCCGTTCCTCGTATATGCCGAGATGCTTTATATGCCTTTGGATTGGACGCGTATCGAGCAGCTTGGCGTAAAATTCAGCTATGACCCGGAAAGCGGCATTAAGGTGCGCTGCGACAGCAGATTCTATTCTCTTGTAAAAGATCCCGGCAAAGTTTCAACTGAAGAGATTGTGTCAGGTGATATACAAATTACTACTTTCATCCTCGATGCATATCGGTGGGTTCAACCTATAATGGAGCCGTATGCAAACTGCCTTTTTATACAAAAAGGAGAAGCCGAGGCGGAAAAACCGGCTATTGACAGCGGCGACAAATGGTACTTTGGCTATAAAATGGCCGCAAGTGAAGCCGATGAAATAAGCGAACCCTGCGTCGAGGAAAATCTTCCGGGGCGCTACATCAAGTGCCGCGAATACATATATTCCCCCGAGATAGAAATTGATAATGGGTACCTCTATATCAACGCCTGCAGAAACGGCTGGCAGAATTGCAGATGTAAAGTCAATCTGGACACCCTTGAGCTTGAGTATTGGCCAAAACAGGACGGTTGAGCAGGGCGGGCCGAAAATCAAAAACGAAATCGAGGCTGCTTCATCGCTACAGAAACGACAAATAAAGTATCTGCCCCTCCAGTATTCCTCATTCCTAACTCCTCATTAAGATTACGCCGCCCCAAAAAATTAATTCGCAAAAAATCTTGACAAATCCAAAATTTAGGTGTATAATACACGAGTATCCTTGCTTCAGGCTTGACCTGAGGCCAAAAGACCAGAAGGAGGTGTAAAAATGGCTGAAATTATCAATAAGTATGAAACCATTTTTGTTCTTGACGCCGCTCTCGACGAGGAGAGAATAACCGCGCTTTCTGACAGATTTCAGAAGCTTATCGCCGACAACGGCACGGTTGAGAGTGTGGATGTATGGGGCAAGAGAAGACTTGCCTACCCCATCAACTACAAGACAGAAGGTTACTACGTACTCGTAAACTTCAGCTCCAATCCGGAATTTCCGAAGGAGCTCGAACGTGTTTACGGCATCACAGACGGCGTTCTTCGGACGCTGACCGTCCGCAAGGACGAAAAACAGGCGTAAGGGGGAGTAAATATGCTTAACACCGTCAATCTGATCGGCAGATTTACCCGCGACCCCGAGCTTCGCACCACCCCCAGCGGGGTGAGCACCTGCTCCTTTACCATAGCCGTTGACCGCAACTTCGTCCGTCAGGGCGAGGAGCGCAAGGCGGACTTCATCGGCTGTGTGGCGTGGAGACAGACGGCGGAGCTTATATCCAGATACTTCAAAAAGGGGAACCTTATCGCTTTGGAAGGCAGCATCCAGACCCGTACCTGGGATGACAATGAGGGTAAAAGACATTACGCCACCGACGTCGTTGTGGACCGCGTCCACTTTATCGAGAGCCGCAGCGCCCGCGAGGCCCGCGGCGGCGACTATGACGGCGGCTACGGCGGCTCATACAATCAGTCCCAGCCCCAGCAGCCTTACGGCCAGCAGGGCGGCGGCTACGGCGGCGGCTACAATCAGGCGCCTCCCGCCCAGGGCCCGTCCTACGACAGCGGCAGCTTCGGCGGACTGGGCGACCCCATTTCACCCATCGGTACCGAGGACGACCTGCCGTTCTGATTAGCTTCCCGAGCCTATTTTAAAAGAAGGGAGTTTTAGCCATGATGGAGAGAGAAAAGACCGAACGGCCTTACAGAAGCCGCAAATCCAAGAAAAAGGTTTGCCAGTTCTGTGTTGATAAAATTCAGGAGATCGACTATAAGGACGTGGCCAAGCTTCGCCGCTATGTTTCCGAGCGGGCCAAGATCCTCCCCAGGAGAATCACCGGCACCTGCGCCAAGCATCAGCGTCAGCTCACCGTTGCCATAAAGAGAGCGAGACACATCGCCCTCCTGCCGTTCTCCGCGGAGTAATAATAATTTGCGCCTCTCCGGAATATATATTTCCGGGGAGGTGTTTTCGTATGTTCAGGGGCTTTGTTCTGGCGGTGGCCTTCGCCCTGATTTTCCCCGGCAAATTCGGGGACTGGAGCTTTGTGCTGCGGAACATGGGCTTTGAGCCCGGCGGCGGCGAGCTCGAGCGGGTGCGGGTGGCCATACCGGAGGAGTGGGACGGGGTCTATGAAACATATAACGCCCTTCAGCGGGAGGGCGGCTTTGACCTGCGGCCCTACAAGGGCAGGATATGCACCCGCCACACCTACCTTTTGCCGGAGCAGGGCGGCCGGGGCAACGTGCTGGTGTATAACGGCGCCGTCATCGGCGGCGACATCTGCTCCGTGGCGCTGGACGGCTTTATGCTTCCGTTGGAGCGGGATAAGGTGTGGAAGTTTGGGAATGAGAAATTAGGAATTAGGAATTAGGAATGAGGAATGAGGAATACTGACGGGGCAGCTGCGGCGTTTGCTTGTGTGTACCGATAAATTAAAAATGACAAAACAACCGGTAGGGCGCGACGACCCCGGCGCGCCGCAGCACTGCCTTACTTTATCAATGATAGGGACAAAGCCTTCCCCTTTGAGGGGAAGGTGGCCCGCAGGGCCGGATGAGGTGTAGGATGCGAAGCGTCCGTTATAATACACATACGGTAAAACTAACGCCGCCCGGCGGCTACACCTCATCAGTCAGCTGACGCTGACAGCTTCCCCTCGAGGGGAAGCCTTGGCACTGTTTGTCAATTCAATAATACAGCGGCGTTCCCTACTCATCACTAAACACTATCCACTAATTACTATTTATTCCTCATTCCTAACTCCTAATTAAAAAAGGGGTGGTACAGTGAGATTTGACAAATACGTGTCCGACGCCCTCGGCGTCACCCGCAGCGAGGCCCGTGAGCTGATAAAGCGCGGGGGCTTCACCGTTGACGGCCGGCCCCTGACCGCTCCCGCCGCCCATGTGGACTGCGAGGAGGTTCGCTATAACGGTGAGGTCATCGCCCCCGTCGGCATGGTCTATATAATGATGAACAAGCCCGCCGGCGTCCTCAGCGCCACCGAGGACAAAAACCAAAAGACCGTGCTTGATCTGCTGCCCGAGCGGTACGGTAGGTACGGACTTTTCCCCGTGGGGCGGCTGGACAAGGACACCGAGGGCTTTCTCCTGCTGACCAACGACGGGGCTCTGGCCCACGGCGTGCTCTCGCCCAAAAACAAGGTTGGCAAGACCTACGTCGCCCGTTTGAGCCGGGAGCTGCCGCCGGAAAAAATATATATTTTAGAGAAGGGTGTGGACATCGGCGGCTATGTCACCCGCCCCTGCAAGGTGGAATTGCTGGACCCCCAAACCGCCAGAATCACAATTACCGAGGGCAAGTTTCACCAGGTAAAAAGGATGTTTCTGGCGGTGGACAACCATGTTGAGGCCCTTAAGCGCGTATCCTTCGCCGGACTGGAGCTCGACGGGGCTTTGGGCCCCGGTGAATATAGAGAACTTTGCACAAAAGAGAGAGAAAAGATTTTACGCACTATACAATAGTCACAAATAAATTTGCTTATATTTGTACAATAAGCGAATTTGCAATTATTAAAATTTATGTTATTATAATAGTAACATAATTTTAGAATGTTATGTATTTATTGTTAATTAGGAGGGTTTAACCAATGGCAAGTTTAAGCTTACAGCACATTTACAAAAGGTATCCCGGCGGTGTTACCGCGGTAACGGACTTCAACCTTGAGATAAAGGATAAGGAGTTCATCATCTTCGTAGGCCCTTCCGGCTGCGGAAAGTCCACGACTCTTCGTATGATCGCCGGCCTTGAGGAGATTTCCGAAGGTTCTCTTTACATAGGCGACCGTCTTGTTAACGACGTTGCCCCCAAGGACAGAGATATCGCGATGGTTTTCCAGAACTACGCTCTGTATCCCCATATGTCCGTGTTCGAGAACATGGCCTTCGGCCTTAAGCTCCGCAAGACTCCCAAGGATGAGATAAAGAAGAGGGTACATGAGGCAGCCCGTATTCTTGACATTGAGCACCTTCTTGAAAGAAAGCCCAAGGCTCTTTCCGGCGGTCAGCGTCAGCGTGTGGCTTTGGGTCGTGCCATCGTTCGTGAGCCCAAGGTATTCCTTATGGACGAACCTCTGTCCAACCTGGATGCCAAGCTCCGTGTTCAGATGAGAACCGAGATCACCAAGCTCCATCAGCGTCTTCAGACCACCTTCATCTACGTAACCCATGACCAGACCGAGGCTTTGACGATGGGTACCCGTATCGTTGTTATGAAGGACGGTATCGTTCAGCAGGTTGATGCTCCTCAGGTACTTTACAACTATCCCTGCAACGTATTCGTTGCCGGCTTCATCGGATCTCCCCAGATGAACTTCTGCACCGCCAAGCTGGCCAAGAACGGCAGCGACACCTATGTTGAGTTCGGCGAGGGCAAGAAGGTTAAGCTCACCGCCAAGAAGGCCGACGCCTGCAAGGATTACATCGGCAAGGAAGTTATCATGGGCATCCGTCCCGAGGATATGTACGATGACGAGCTGTCCCTGAGCCAGTTCAAGGACACCACCTTCACCGCTTCCGTTGAGGTTACCGAGCACATGGGCGCCGAGACTTATCTGTATCTCAGCGTTGACAGCACTCCCTTCACCGCCCGCGTTAAGCCCACCAGCACCGCGGAGAGAGGTATGGAGATCAAGGTTTGCCTTGACCCCGAGAAGATCCATATCTTCGACAAGGCTACCGAGCGCGTTATCACCAACTAATCGAAAAAACAAAAAATTCAGGGGCCGTTTTTACGGCCCCTTTTGTTGTGCTGAAAATTACAAAATTACCGGTAGGGCGCGACGCCGCCGAGACAGGTCTCCCCGGCGCGCCGCTGTACAAATTTACAGTAACAATGACAAACAATAAGCCTTCCCCTTTGAGGGGGAAGGGGGACCGCTTGCGGTGGATGAGGTGTAGGATGCGAAGCATCCGTTAAAAAAACAAAACAAATTAACGCCGCCCGGCGGCTACACCTCATCAGTCAGCTATCGCTGACAGCTTCCCCTCGGAGGGGAAGCCTTTTTAATCTGTCATTGTTACCATAATAAACTCGTATAATTATGATTTTAATTTGGGATTAGTTTTGTGCGCCTATTGCTCCAGCTCGGAGAAAACCTTCCCGAGGCTGTCATTGATGAGCAGGTCGGCGGAGCGGTCGTAATCCGTGGCCGACTTGTTGATGAGCACCAGCTTGTCGCCGTTGAAGTAGCGTATCAGGCCCGACGCGGGGTACACCGTCAGGGAGGTGCCGCCCACTATCAGCACGTCCGCCGCCGATATGGCCCTCACCGCGCCGTCCACGCAGTCCCCGTCCAGCGGCTCCTCGTACAGCACCACGTCCGGCTTAATCACTCCGCCGCACTCGCAGCGGGGGACGCCGGCGGAGTTCACTATGGCCTCCACCCCATGGAATTTGCCGCACTTGACACAGTAATTCCGGTGTACGCTGCCGTGGAGCTCGTATACCCGCTTGCTGCCGGCCATCTGGTGCAGACCGTCGATGTTCTGGGTCACCACGGCCTGCAGCCTGCCCTCCTGCTCCAGACGGGCCAGGGCGGTGTGGGTCACGTTGGGCTTCGCGTCCAGACAGAGCATCTTGTCGCGGTAGAACCGGTAAAACTCCTCCGTGTGCTGCCGGAAAAAGCTGTGGGACAGTATGGTCTCCGGCGGGAAGTCGTACTTCTGGTTGTAGAGGCCGTCCACGCTGCGGAAGTCGGGGATCCCGCTCTCGGTGGACACTCCGGCTCCGCCGAAGAACACTATTCTGTTGTGATTTTTGATTATTTCGTTGAACTCTTTCATTGTTTTCACTCTCCCTTTGCCATAATTATACCCCAAAGGGATCGGTTAGTCAAGAAAAATCAGGAGTCAGGAATGAGGAATTAGGAATATTGGCGGGGCAGCTGCTGAGTATGTGATTATATAACACTCAAATTTGCCTTAAATTAAGCTGTTCAGTCCTTGATTTAACCCTGATTGAGTTTTTGTACATACAGCTTCATCAGCTCGGCGACGCAGGCGCTCTCGGAGGTGCGGGCGGGATGCCCCTTCACAAAGCCGTAGGCGTCCATGACGGCCCGGTCGTTTTCGGTATGTGCCTGACGGAGCTCCGCCGGCATGGTGATTTCGTCGTAAAGGTCGGCAAGGGAGCTGTCCGGGTAAAGGGCCCGGGCGTCAAGTATGGCCTGAGCGGTCTTTTCGATTTTGGCCCTTTGGGCGTCGGTGGGCTCGGGCCAGGGGAAGTTGTTGTAGACGATTGTGTTGGAGTAGCTATAATCACTTTTCAGCCGTCCGCAAACGGCACGCATCCACGCCATATGAACATTTGACGTTAATATGCCGAAATGGTATGTTGTCGCATTTTGAATCATAAAGATTTTGTCTCCGGCAATTACGTTTGATGGTAAGTAGTCAATTGGTATATAGCGTCGATTTTCTGATGATACTTTTGGAATTGCAACATAGTCTGACAAGCACTCACGCACTTCGTCAAACAGCATTGGCGTATCAGCCTTTTTCCTTGTAGCAGGTTTCGGGCTTGCAAGTCGATACTCCCTTACCTGTTCAATTCTCTTCTTTACTCTTGGAGATTTGTTAATTTGACTTGGGTCGGCTCCAACCATCCACAAACAATACCTCGGTTTGCGTTCTATAAAATCTTTTCCCATCATAAAAGGTCTAATAAAAATTTCAGCTTGCGGTTCATAAGATAGAAGTTCATCCTTCTCTTCTTTTGTAAGAATTAAAAAACCACCCTCGGCAGGCTTTCCGCCGTTTTGAAGAATAGGTACGCCGCAAATAGGTTTATTCCTGCTCTCGATAAACACATTGTCCGCGTCAACAAGGTAGGGATTGATATTGTTTGCGATTTGGGGCTTCCCGGCCTCGTTATAAATAACGCGTGCCCCCGTGTCAGTCTCATGGCAAGCGGAAAATCCAACGATAACACAGTGTACATGAGCCTTTATACTGGCCTCGCTGTCCCAGCGGAAGGTTCGGTGGGCAAAATCAATTTGTATACCAAAGCGTTCAAACAGCGGTTTCCAAACTCCGGCTGTCTGTTCGCCCTGAGTGATAGAGTTTGTTGAAACAAAGGCGGCGTGAATGTTTGTGCCGAATACAAGTTCCGACGCTTTGAAGTACCAGCCGGAAACATAGTCGATTTTCCCCGCTGACTTGTAAGGCTTGCCTTTTTCGTCAACATATACAGAAAGAATATCTTCTTTCTGCTGCCTGCTCTGCAGGGAATAGCCCACAAACGGCGGGTTGCCCATGATATAATTCAGCTTTTCCCTCGGCGCCACGTCCGCCCAATCCATCCGCAGGGCGTTGCCCTCGGCGATGTTGGCATAGGACTTGAGGGGCAGAAAATCAAGGCTCATGTGGACGACCTTCTCCGTCTCCCTCAGCGTCTGGTTTTCGGCTATCCACAGGGCGGTCTTGGCCACGGTGACGGCAAAGTCGTTTATCTCGATGCCGTAAAACTGGCCGATGCTCACCTTTATGGGGCTGCCGAAGTCAAACACTATCTGCCCCTTGTACAGCAGGGACAGGGCCTCGTTTTCCAGCCGGCGCAGGGAAAGGTAGGTCTCGGTAAGAAAGTTGCCGCTGCCGCAGGCGGGGTCGAGAAAGGTCAGGGACGCCAGTTTGGTCTGAAAAGCCCTGAGGGCCTTTGTGCGGGCGGACGGGACGGGGTTGGCCTCTATTTCGTCCAGCTCGGCCCGCAGTCCGTCAAGGAAAAGGGGGTCAATGACCTTGTGTATGTTTTCGATGGAGGTATAGTGCATACCGCCGCTGCGGCGGGTCTCGGGGTTGAGGGTGCTCTCGAACACCGCGCCGAAAATCGTGGGGCTGATGGCCGCCCAGTTGAAGTCGGCGCTGGCGCGGTCGAGAAGGAGTTTCTTCAGCTCCTCGGTAAAGGGCGGCACCTCAACGCTTTCGTCGGCAAAGAGGCCGCCGTTCACATAGGGAAAGGCCGCCAGACGGGGATTGTCGTCGGCGAGGTACTTGTCCCGCTGTTCCGGCTTTTGGTCAAGCACTCTGAAAAGCTCCGTCAGGGCCCGGCGCATACCGTTGACGGGCACGTCGCGGAGGTAGTCGTGGAACATACCGTGGCCGCCGAAAATGCCGGCGTCCTCGGCGTAAAGACAGAACACCAGCCGGACGCAGAGGGCGTTGAGGCTCCTGAGGGTGTCGGGACTTTCGGGGTCCTTATACTGTTTAAGCAGCTCGTCGTACAGCAGGCCCACTAACTCGCCGGCCTGCAAGGAGACCTCCATTTCCTTTCGGATATTTTCGTCGCCGGCGTCCACGAGAAAGCGCAGCCGGTAATAATCCTTCTCCAGATCGGCAAGGGCGATTATCTCAGGGTCGCCGTGGGGGCGCTCCATGTCGTAGACATAGAACTCCTTAAAGTTGCAGGTTACGATCCAGCGGGGGTGCTGTGACCGCGGCAGCTCGGTTATATAACGCTTGGCCTGCTGAAAGGGATTGAGCAGGGTGCCGTCGGACTGCTTTATGGGCTTGTTCAGATCCTTGTCGATGCTTTTCTGTTCGATAAGCACCTTGGTCTGGTCGATGTATCCGTCAATAAAGCTGGTGTGGTCAAGGTGAACCTGCTCCTCAAAGGAGATAAACTTATGGGGCTCCTCCACGCCCAGCACATCACGGAGCAGCGAGAGCCAGAACACCTGACTTTCGCCCTTTTCGTAGCCCTTGTCCTTCCAGAATTCGGAAAATTTTTTCGCCGCGGCGCGGGTCTCGGCATCTGTCATTTTGTCACTTTCCTCCCTTAGCGTTATATATTGATTTAATACTAATCCCAATTAAAGGCGTCTAATAAAGCCTTCCCCTTTGAGGGGAAGGGGGACCGCTTGCGGTGGATGAGGTGTAGGATGCGAAGCATCCGTTATACGTTTACGGTAACATTAACGCCGCACAGCGGCTACACCTCATCAGTCAGCTTCGCCGACAGCTTCCCCTCGAGGGGAAGCCTTTTTAATCTGTCATTGTTACCGTAATAAACTCACATATTTATGATTTTAATTTGGGGTTAGTATAATTATACAATGTTTTAATTGACTTGTCAAGCCGGATATTTTGTATGTACCTTTTTTTGCAGGCTCGCGGCGGCGGGACAAAAGCATTTCCCTCAAAAAATCACGCCCCGAGCTTCGGGGCGTGATTTGGGTGCAACGTCACATTGGGGCCCCCGCAAAGCCACCGGCTTTGTGGGAAAAGGAGGAATAGCGGCGCGAGCCTTTGTTCTGACGTGGTGCGTCCGGTATTACAAAACGTAAGCCGCCACGCGGGCGCAGACAAAAAAATCACGCCCCGGAGTTCGGAGCGCGAACAGAGTGCAGCGGCACGCTGCTGGTGCGACCGGGAGGATTCGAACCTCTGGCCTTTGGAGTCGGAGTCCAACGCTCTATCCAACTGAGCTACGATCGCATATCAGCATATTGTATTGTAACATATTTCCGCCGAAAAGTCAAGGCTTAGCGCGATTTTTCTTCCCCGTTTTTTCGATGGGAAAAGCCTTTTGGTAATATTGTATACAAATTGCACAAAAAATTGTGAAAAATTATGGGTATTCATAGGCAGAAATTTATAGTATAATAAATAAGTACAGGCGTATATAAAACCCCACTAATAAGGAGGAAAAGGAAAATGAACATATTCAGTGCGGAGAATATCCGCAATATCTGCGTTATGGGCCACGGCGGCAGCGGTAAGACCAGCCTTGTGGAGGCTATTCTGAACAAGGCCGGCGTCAGCGACCGCTTCGGCAAGATCGCCGACGGCACCACCGTATCCGACTATGACCCCGAGGAAATTAAGAGAAAAATTTCCATCAACCTCACCGTTGAGCCCTACGAGTGGAAGACCCCCAAGATCGGCCTTACTAAGGTAAATCTGGTGGACACCCCCGGGTACTTCGACTTTGTGGGCGACGCGGCCTGCGGCGTCCGTGTCTGCGGCAGCGCCCTCATCGTTGTCAACGCCAAGAGCGGCGTTCAGGTGGGCACCGAGCAGGCTTTTGAAATGGCCACCCAAAAGGGCATGGCCAAGATGTTCTTCGTCAGCAACATGGACGACGAATACGCCGATTTCGCCAAGGTCGTTGCCGAGCTGAAGGAAAAATTCGGCAAGAGCGTGGCCCCCTTCCGTATCCCCATCAAGGACGGCAAGAAGATAAAGGGCTATGTCAACGTGGTCAGCGGCCGGGCTTATACAATAAATAACGATGTGGAGACCGAGATCCCCATTCCCGACGACATGACCGACGAGTACAACGAGTACCACGAGTTCCTTGTGGAGGCCGTCGCCGAGAGCAGCGAGGAGCTTTTGGAGCGTTATCTGGAGGGCGACACCATCTCTGACGAGGAGATGCGCTCCGTACTGAAGGAGTCCGTCCGCAGCGGCGTGGTTTCTCCCGTTTACGGCGGCTTTTCCACCGGCACCACCTTTGCCGTGCGTTCCCTTATGGACGCCATGCTCAAGTACCTGCCCACTCCCACCCAGTGCCCGCCCGAGCTGGCGGAAAAGGACGGGGAGCCCTGGGAGGTCAACAGCCTCAACACCGACCCCATGAGCGCCCTGGTATTTAAGACCGTGGCCGACCCCTATGTGGGTAAAATGTCAATTTTCCGTGTGTACAGCGGCGTTATCCGCCCCGATTCGGTTGTATATAACCCCATCCGCGACTGCAACGAGCGCATAGGCAAGCTCTATATGCTGCGGGGCAAGAAGCAGATCGAGGTCACCGAGCTGCGGGCCGGCGACATCGGCGCCGTGACCAAGCTGGCCGAGACTCAGACCGGCGACACCCTCTGCACCACCAGCGCCAAGATTGTCCTCACCGGCATCACCCTGCCAAAGCCCAACCTTTCCATGGCCGTTGTGCCCAAGAGCAAGGGCGATGAGGAAAAGATCAACTCCGGTCTGGCCCGCCTCCGCGAGGAGGATCCCACCTTCAGCGTGGAGACCAACAACGAAACTAAGGAGACCATTATCAGCGGTTTGGGCGATATGCACCTCGAGGTCATATCCTCCAAGCTTCAGAATAAGTTCGGCGCGGGCATTACCCTTCAGTCGCCCACCATTCCTTACCGTGAGACCATCCGCAAGAGCGTGAAGGTTCAGGGTCGCCACAAGAAGCAGTCCGGCGGTCACGGTCAGTTCGGCGACGTGTGGATCGAGTTTTCGCCCCACGACGGCAACGACCTGATATTCGAGGAGAACGTGTTCGGCGGCGCCGTGCCCAAGAACTACTTCCCCGCCGTTGAAAAGGGCCTGCGCGAGTGTATCGCCAAGGGCGTGCTGGCCGGCTATCCCGTGGTCGGACTCAAGGCCGTGCTGGTGGACGGCAGCTATCACCCCGTGGATTCCAGCGAAATGGCCTTTAAGCTGGCGGCGGCGGCCGCCTATAAGGATGGCCTGCCAAAGGCCGGCCCCGTGCTTCTCGAGCCCGTGGGACGCCTTGAGGTGTCCGTGCCCGAGAATCAGATGGGCGACGTCACCGGCGACGTGAATAAGCGCCGGGGCCGTATTCTGGATATGTCCCCCGTGGGCGGCGGAAAGGGCAAGGTCGTGGCCGAGGTGCCTATGGCCGAGATGGATCGCTACGCCACGGATCTGCGCTCCATGACACAGGGACGGGGCAGCTTTACCTTCGAGTTCGTGCGCTATGAGGAGGCTCCCGCCAATATCGCTCAGAAGATAATCGCCGAGAGCGCTAATAAATAAAAATTGAGTAAATACTGTGAAGCGCGTGCCTGTGTGGCGCGCGCTTTGCGCTGACTGATTGCGTGCCGGACAATTTTTTTGTTGACATTTTTCCGCGTCGGTGGTATACTGAATATAGAGGGGGCGTGACGCCATGGCCAAGAGTACACTTGTAAAGCGCAACGTTAAGGACAGCGTGTTCACTAATCTGTTTCAGCATCCAAAGTATGTGGCTCAGCTTTATGAAGCCCTGCATCCGGAGGTGGGAGCTGTTCCCGAGGACAGAATAGAGATTGTAACCTTGAAAAACATCCTCACGGACAGTATTTATAACGACCTTGGCTTTACCGTGGACGGCAGACTTGTTGTTCTTGTCGAGGCTCAGAGCACGTGGACTGTGAACATTATCATCCGTGGCCTCATGTATCTTGTGCAAACTTATCAGGACTATATTGAGAAGGAGCAGCTTAACGTCTACGGAAGCTCAAAGCTGGCCCTTCCCAAGCCGGAGCTGTACGTTATCTACACCGGTGAGAAGAAGGTTGAGGAAGGATATATAACCCTTTCGGAGGAGTTTTTCGGCGGCGAGCAGTCGGCACTTGAGGTCAGGGTCGGAGTTATAACCGACGGCGAACAAGGAGATATTATCAATCAATATGTGACATTCACTAAAATCTATACCGAACAGCTTAAGAAGTATGGCCGCACCCGTGAGGCCATCGAGGAAACTATCAATATTTGTAAAGACGAAGATGTGTTAAAGGAATATTTGTCAAGCCATGAAGGAGAGGTGCATGATATTATGTTCTCACTGTTTGACGATGAGCAGATTTTAAACGCCACACTTAGAGACTATGAGAAAAAAGGCATGGAAAAGGGCGTAAAAAAAGGCCGCGAGGAGGGTATTCTTAAAACTATCAGGGCCATGATGAGCAGTCTGCACCTGACAGCCGAGCAGGCCATTAATGCGGCCAATGTGCCTGAAAACGAGCGCAAAGCATATATATCGAAGCTTCAGTCTGAAGCATAACAAATTATTTCTCCGGCAAAGGCGAAGATGTGTTAAAGGAATATTTGTCAAGCCATGAAGGAGAGGTGCATGATATTATGTTCTCACTGTTTGACGATG
>CANQRB010000012.1 GCA_947626145.1 uncultured Clostridia bacterium
CGCCGACAGCTCAATTAGTTTACCACAAATTTTGAAGTTTGTCAAGAGGTTTTTTTAATTTTTTTTAAAAATTTTTTTATCCTCTTTTTCTTCCTTTTTCGTGATATGCCTCGTGGGAAGGTTTTGTCTTCCCGTGAAGTGCTTCGCTATTATATCATCATTTTTTCCCTTTGTCAAGCCTTTTTTTCTAAATTTTTCTGAAATTTTTTCTCCTTCTCCAGCCCCCACTATATGTTGTGGAAATCCGTATATTACATACACAACAAAAGCCCGGCACGGGCCGGGCAAAGTATATTATAAGTCGTCCGCGTCCTGAGTAGGCGCCTCGCCGGGGTCGGCGGGGCTGCCCGTCCAACTGCCCAAAGGGTCGGTGGCCGCGTTGTCCTCACTGACAAAGGCCTGAGCCGTTTCCTTGGCCTTCGGCGGATTTTCGGACCGGCGGAGGGCTTCCTTTTCTTTGCTTTCATTATTTCTCTTCATTTATTATGCCGCCTTTCGCGCTGCTGACCACCCGCATATTGGGGTAGATCCGTTTCAGTACCTCATCGTTAAACCGAAGGTCCAGCCATTCCTCCACAGCCGTGGCCGGCGGAAGGTCAAGTCTCCGGCCCGACTGGCGTTTTACGGCCATATAGCTGAGCTGCATATTCAGAATGAAGAACACGGCAACTACCGCGGCAGGCACGGCGGCGGCCGGAACCTTCGATAAAAACGACGAGAGGGCGGGGTTTACGAACCTTATAAGCAAAATTCCCATAAGGCCCCAGAACAGGCAGAAGAGGAGGTGGGTCCTTCCGCCAATGCTCAGGAGCCCGTCACCGTAGTCCCAGGACACGGTGCCAAAAACCTTCTCTTGAATATATGAGCAGAGGTATTCGTAAACCCCGCCCACAACCGCGCTGATCAGGAAAATTCTGGCCGGTGAACTGTTTTTGCCGATGATCAGGGTCAGGATAACGGCTCCGAGGCCATAGACCTGACTGAATGGGCCGAAAACCATACCCTGACGGGACTCCAGCACGTGGTGTATTCCCAGACACCAGAGGGTTTCGGCCAGATAGCCGAACACCGATCCCACGGTAAAAACAGAAACCAGAAACTCCATAAATCAACCGCCCTTCGCTGTTATGATTTACGGAATCCGAGATCTTTATTCAAAAAAATAGCTGCCCGTTTAGTCAAAAGGCAGTTATTTTTATATCCGTACAAGCTTACGCTAACAACGACAAATAAATTCAATGCACGAAGTATTCCTAATTCCTCATTCCTAACTCCTCATTTATCTTCCGCTCCATTAATTATCCTCAGCTCGTCCCGGGCGTCGGAAATGGCGGCGATGAGCTGCCCGGCGGGGCGCTCCTGCTCGGGGCTGGTGCGGATAGTGGCAAGGGCGTTGTACAGTGCGGCGGCGGTTATCTCGTCGGCGCCCTCCTGATCCGCCTCAAGGGCGCGCTTTTCGGCGCCGAGCTCCCGTGCTGCCCGGCGTGGATCCGTCTTGAACAGCAGGAGGATGGTGCCCAGCTTGTCTATATGCACATTCAAAATCTCAGTCATAGCTAATTATCCTTTCCGGACGGAAGTTCGTTTTTCAGCTTCCAGCGCAGATCCTCGCCGAAAAACTTTATAATGGTATAGCCGCCCACGATGCGGGAGTGGAGCCGGGCGGAATAGCGCTTTTCCGTCTCGTCGATGCTGAGATTGGTGGAGATAACGGTTTTTTTGCCGTCCAAAAGGCGGTTATTGACGATGCGGAACAGCTCGGAGGAGGTAAAGGGGGTCACGAATTCGGAGCCCAGGTCGTCAAGAATGAGCAGCCGGGCGTCAAGAGCATGATCCGCAATATAACGGCTTTTTTCGGAAACGTTCCTGTTGAAGTGTATATCTTCCAGAACGGAAAAGAGGGAGTTGGCGCTGACATAGAGGACGTCCACACCGCGGCGCAGCAGCTCGTGGGCTATGGCGGAGGAAAGGTAAGTCTTGCCAAGACCGCAGCCGCCGGTGAAAAACAGGCTCTCGCCGGGCGAATCGAAACCGTCGGCGAATTTGCGGCAGATTTCAAGGACGGAGCGCATATTGTCCCGTGGAGATATGCCGAGAGCCGGATCGGGAACGGGACTGTAGCAGTCCAGCCGGAAGCCGGCAAAGGTCTGGCCCGCCAGCTTTTCGGAGAGGTTGGCGTCGGCGGCCAGTTCCCCGTCCAGCTCGTTCATGACGCAGGAGCAGGGACGGCCGTCGATATAGCCGGTATCCCCGCAGACGGAGCAGACGGGATTGTCGTCAAGATAGTCGGCGGCATATCCGGCGGAGGTGAGGACGGCTGTGCGCTCCCGAACGAAGGCCCGGTTCTCGGCCATGATTTTTTCCACGGCGGAATCGGGGGTTTCGCTGCCGTCGATGACCCGCGACATCATGCTGAAGCCGGTGCTGTCCAGCCGGGCCTCGATCTCCTTAACACGGGGAAAGCGGCTGAATATCTCCTGCCTTCTTTGCTCCAGACGGTCACGGCGGAGGTCTTTGCGCTCCTGTATCAGCTCCCTGATACGGCCGTTGATGTTGATCATTTTCCCTTCACCTCGCTTAATCCTTTATGTTCATTCTTCTGCGCATCTCTATTAGCTCGATGTCGTCTATCTTTGTGCCCTGAGGGGCCTTTTTATCCATTTCCTGTATTTTCTCGGGGCTTTTGATGCCCTTCTGGTGCCAGTTGATTAAAATTTTATTCATATAGGGAATGGCCAGCCTGCCGGTGTTGTTCACCGTCCGCTCGTAGGCCTGGGAAATCATGGCCATGGAAAAGCCCAGGTCGGTCTTCCAGGAGTTGACGCACTTCAGCTCGGCGGCGGTAAAGGCCCGGTCAAGGCCGAAGAGCTTTCTGCACTGGGCCTGAAATTTCCGCTCGGCGTTGGCCTTTTTTATGAGGGCCTCGGCGCTCTTGACGTCGTTGATGTTGTTTTCCTTCCAGCTCTGAGCGGTCTTTTCTATGTAGGCAAAGCCCTTTTTATCCATGGAAACGCAGTATTCAAAGAGCATGACCACAACGTCCTTGTCCAGACCGTACCATTCCATGAAGTTGTAGACGCCTGTTATCTCCCGACGGGTAAGGGGCTTACCCATAAGTTGCTCGATGGCGGAGATGGTGTCCTTCATGCCCGGATCCAGCTTAAGAGCCTCGGCGATCTCCCGGGGAGTCACCTGGGGCGCCCTGTCCGGCGCGGCGTCACTGTCTTTGTCCCTGTCCGGGGGAGAAACGTACGTTACGCCATCGCCGTCGATCCGGACAAGACCCTTTTCGGCCCAGTATTTCCAGGCGTTTTCCACATCGGCCACAAGGATGTGCAGGGCCTCGGCCACGGAACCGTTGTCGGCCTCAAGGCCCTGAGCGGCGGCGGCCAGACCGTAAAGGTAAACCTTGACATAGGCGCCGTGGGCGGCGGTCATGGGGCCTGTCACAAAGCTGAGCGGCAGAGTTATGTAATTTTCGCTGACTCTGAAAGCGGCCACGGTGCGCCTCCCCTTTCTTTAAACGGTTATCGGACGGTTAGATGGAACAAGGTAGTATCTGAGATACTACCTTGCCTTGTATTTTTATGGCGTGCTTGAAGGGATTCGAACCCCCGACCCCATGGTTCGTAGCCATGTACTCTATCCAACTGAGCTACAAGCACATTTTCAACAATGATTATTATAACACAGTTAAATGTAAAATGCAAATGTTTTTTATGGGGATGGAGTTAAAAAATTATACAAAATTGGGGGTGGTAAATTGTGCAAAACGCATAATTCAATTAGGAATTAGGAATGAGGAATGAGGAATATTAATGTGATAATTACACCGTTTATCGTTGTTGCCGTAAACGTTTGACGGCAATGCGGTACAGCCATGCCAAACAAGGTAAATGTACCGTCAGTATTCCTCATTCCTAACTCCTAATTCCTAATTTTTTACTCCTGATCCTCTCCGCTCCCAAGCTCTTCATTTTCCCGTTCGGTCTTGGTGCCGGAAACCACTTTTACGCCCTCATCAAGGCGCATGAGCTTTACGCCGCCGGTGCTGCGGCCGATAGTGCTGACATCCGCGGCGGAAATGCGGATCACCACGCCCTCGCTGGTTATCATCAGCAGGTCGTCGTTGTCGGTGACGCTGTCGATGCCAACAACCTTGCCGGTTTTTTCGCTTATCTTGTAATTGATCAGGCCCATGCCGCCCCGGCTCTGGACGCGGTAAGCCTCGGGAGAGGTGCGCTTGCCGTAGCCGTTCTCGGTGACGGACAGTATCTCGCCGCCCTCGGTCATGGCGCACATACCCACCACAAAGTCGCCCTCCCGCAGAGTGATGGCCTTGACGCCCCGGGCGGTGCGGCCCAGAGAGCGTACATCCTCCTCGCTGAAGCGGATGGCCATACCCTCGTGAGTGCCAACAAAAATATCGTCCTTGCCGTTGGTAAGCTCCACCTTAATAAGTTCGTCGCCCTCGTCAAGGGTGATGGCGATAAGGCCGCCCTTGCGGGAGGTGTTCAGCTCCTGAAGGGCCGTCTTTTTCACGACGCCGTTGCGGGTACACATGAAGATATACTCCCCGTCGTCAAAGGTGCGAATGGGGATAACGGCGGTTATCTGCTCGCCGCTCTCAATGGGCAGCAGGTTGACGATGGCGCTGCCCCGGGCCTGACGGCCGGCCTCGGGCAGCTGATAAGCCTTGAGCCGGTACACTCTGCCCCGATTGGTGAAGAACAGCACGAAGTCGTGAGTGGATGAGGAGAAAATTTTCTCCACATAGTCCTCCTCACGGGTCTGGAGGCCGCTTATTCCACGGCCGCCACGGTGCTGGCTGCGATAGACGGAGGTGGGGACACGCTTAACATAGCCGAAGTGGGTGAGGGTGATAATGTTGTCCTCCTCCTCGATGAGATCCTCGATGTCTATCTCGTCCACATTGTTCATTATCTCGGTGCGGCGCTCGTCGCCGTACTTTTCCTTTATTACCAGCAGCTCCCGTTTGATTATATCGAGAACCATGCTCTCACTGTTCAGTACTTCGTTATAATATTTTATCTTTTCCAAAATCTCATCATACTCGGTCTGAAGCTTTTCCTTTTCCAGGCCCTGCAAACGGGCGAGGCGCATATCTAATATGGCCTTTGCCTGCTCCTCGGAAAGGCCGAAGGCCGCCATGAGGTTTTCCTTGGCGTCGTCGTAGCTTTCGCGAATGATCTTGATGACCGCGTCGATATTGTCAAGGGCGATGAGGAGACCTTCCAATATATGGGCGCGGGCCTGAGCCTTGGCGAGGTCGTATTTCGTCCGGCGGACGATGACCTCCTCCTGGAAAGCGAGGTAATTTTCCAAAACCTCCTTGAGGTTGAGTATCTTGGGCTGACCGTCCACAAGGGCCAGCATTATAACGCCGAAAACCTCCTGCATCTGGGTGTTCTGGTACAGGTTGTTGAGCACAACGTTGGCGTTGGCGTCCCGCTTGAGCTCGATAACTATGCGCATACCGTTGCGGTCGGACTCGTCCCGCAGGCCGCTGATGCCCTCGATGCGCTTTTCCCTGACGTGCTCGGCTATTTTTTCGATGAGACGGGCCTTATTTACCTTATAGGGTATCTCGGTGACGATGATACGCTGCTTCGAGCCCTCCTCGCCCTCGATCTCCGCCCGGGCACGGGTTAAAATCTTTCCCCGGCCGGTGTGGTAGGCGGCGCGGATGCCGCTGCGGCCCATAATCAGACCGGCGGTGGGGAAGTCGGGCCCCTTGATATAGCCCATGAGATCATCAATGGAAATATCCCTGTCGTCGATGAGGGCCACAATGCCGTCAATGACCTCGGACAGGTTGTGAGGCGGGATATTGGTGGCCATACCAACGGCTATGCCGTTGCTGCCGTTGATGAGCAGCTGGGGCAGGCGGGAGGGCAGGACGGTGGGCTCCTTCAGGCTGTCGTCGAAGTTGGGCATGAAGTCGATGGTGTCCTTCTCTATGTCCGTCAGAGCCTCGAGGGCAATCTTACTCAGCCTTGACTCGGTATAACGGTAGGCGGCCGGCGGGTCGCCGTCTACGCTGCCGAAGTTGCCGTGACCGTCGATGAGGGGATAGCGAAGGGAAAAGTCCTGCGCCATCCTGACCATGGCATCGTATACGCTGGCGTCACCGTGGGGGTGGTATTTACCCAGCACGTCGCCCACGGTGGCGGCGCACTTTTTATAGGGCTTGTCGGGGGTATAGCCCGACTGGTACATCGTATATAAAATTCGGCGGTGAACGGGCTTAAGGCCGTCTCTCACATCGGGCAGGGCGCGGCTGACGATAACGCTCATGGCGTACTGGATGTAAGAGGTCTTCATCTCGTCCACTATCTCCACCTCGGTTATCTTACCGGGGTTGAAGTCCATATTGTTTGTTTCTGCCATATACTCACAGACCTTTCATTAAATGTCCAGATTTACGACATCCTTCGCGTTCATCTCAATAAACTCCCGACGGGGCTCCACCTTGTCGCCCATAAGGATGGTGAAGATATTGTCGGCGGCGATGGCGTCCTCCAAAGTGACCTTTATCATGCTGCGGGTCTCGGGGTTCATGGTGGTCTCCCAGAGCTGCTCGGGATTCATCTCGCCAAGGCCCTTATAGCGCTGAATGTCTATCTTTACGTCGTCGCCGTAGCGCTCCCGGAAGTCCCGCATGGCCCGCTCCTGCTCCTCCTCGGTGTAGGTGTAGCTCTCCTCTTTGCCCTTCTTGTTCTTAAACAGAGGGGGCTGGGCCAGATAGACATGGCCCTCCTCCACAAGGGGCCGCATAAAGCGGAAAAAGAAGGTGAGCAGAAGGGTGCGGATATGGCTGCCGTCCACATCGGCATCGGCCATGATTATGACCTTGCCGTAACGGAGCTTGGTTATGTCGAACTCCTCCCCGATACCGGCGCCGAGAGCCGTTATTACTGGAGTGAGCTTGTCGTTGCCGTAGACCTTATCTATGCGGGATTTTTCCACGTTGAGCATCTTGCCCCAAAGGGGAAGTATGGCCTGGAAATTCCTGTCACGGCCCTGCTTGGCGCTGCCGCCGGCGGAGTCTCCCTCGACGATATATATCTCGGTGCGCTCGACGCCGTTCTCTATGCAGTCGGCCAGCTTGCCGGGGAGGGTGGTGTTTTCAAGAGAATTCTTCCGGCGGGTGAGCTCCCGGGCCTTGCGGGCAGCTTCCCGGGCACGGTTGGCGGTCATGGCCTTGTCGATGATGAGCCGGGCTACGGAGGGATTTTCCTCCAGATAGTTGGTGAGGGTCTCGTTCATGGCGTTTTCCACCAAAGCCCGAACCTCGATATTACCCAGCTTGGTCTTGGTCTGGCCCTCAAACTGAGCCTCGGACAGCTTGACGGAAATTACCGCCGTCAGGCCCTCCCGGACGTCCTCGCCGCTGAGCTTTCTGTCCCCGTCCTTGATGAGGTTGTATTTTTTGCCGTAATCGTTGATTATCTTGGTAAGGGCATTCTTGAAGCCCGTCTCGTGATAGCCGCCCTCGGTGGTGTGTATATTGTTGGCAAAGGAGACGATTATCTCATTGTAGTCGCTGTTATACTGCATGGCGACCTCAACGTTCATGTTCTCCTTTTGATTTTCAAAGTAAATTACCTGGGGGTGAAGGGCTTCCTTATTGCGGTTGATGTATTCCACAAAGGAGATTATTCCCCCCTCGTACATGAGGCTGTCCTTTCGCTCCTCCTCGCCCCTCAGATCGGTGAGGGTGATGCGGACACCCTTGTTGAGAAAAGCCTGTTCCCTCATGCGGCGAAGAAGCACCTCATAGTCGAACTCCAGCACGTCGAATATTTCCGGATCGGGCTTAAATTTGGTCACAGTGCCGGTGTGGTCGGTTTCGCCAACGATTTTCAGCGGAGCGACGGGATTGCCCCGCTCGTAGCGCTGGTAATGTATGTTTTTTCCGTCGTGAACCCAAACCTCAAGCCACTGGCTGAGGGCGTTGACGACGCTGGCGCCAACGCCGTGGAGACCGCCGGACACCTTATAGCCGTCGCCGCCGAACTTGCCGCCGGCGTGGAGAACGGTGTGTACCACCTCCACGGTGGAAATTCCCTGAGTAGGATGGATGCCCGTGGGAATGCCGCGGCCGTTGTCGGTAACGGTAACAATGTCGCCCTTACTTATTTCGATTTCGATATGGGTGCAGTAGCCCGCCAAAGCCTCGTCAATGCTGTTGTCCACAATTTCGTACACAAGGTGGTGGAGGCCGTTTTCTCCCGTTGAGCCGATGTACATACCCGGACGCTTGCGGACGGCCTCGAGGCCCTCCAGCACCTGTATCTGGCTCTCGTCATAAATTTTGGTTGTCTTTTCCTCCAAAGCTATCTACCTCGCTCTATAATAATAAATTTCATACAATCAGTTTGTTTCAAGTCTTTTCAGCAGCGTGCCGGAAGCAAGCTGAGAAATATAGACCTTTTCTTCCCCGTTCTCTTGGCACAGCACGTAGGACTTCGGTATGTCCTCGGCCACGTTGACCATGCTGCCCCTTTCCCCGCAGCCCCGAAGGAATTCCCTCGTCCTGCGGCTCACCGAGGTGGTCTCGAGGTCAAGTATGGCTATTATGTCTCTTTGACGGACGGTTCTGCTGCCAAGGCTTAAAAACACGGTCTTTCCCCATTTCTCAATATTTCTTAACGGGCCGGGATCAGCGGCCCTTTATTTTTCCGTTTTCCACCATTATCAGGTTTCCCCTCATGCTCTCGCTTTCGGCCTCGGTGCAGGTGATAATGACCTGCTTGCCGGAGATTTTTTCTCTGAGGAAATCCCGCCGTGAGCGGTCAAGCTCGCTCATTATGTCGTCCAGGAGCATAACCGGACTTTCGCCGGTCTCCCTCTCTATAAGCTCGGTCTGGGCGGCCTTCAGCGAAAGGACTATGCTCCGCTGCTGGCCCTGACTGGCATAGCCGCGGGCGGGACGCCCGTTGATTCGAAAGGTTATGTCGTCGCGGTGAGGGCCCACGAAACATATTTTATTTTCCTTTTCGCTCTCCTCCATAGCCTCCATCTTTTCCAGTAAAAGGGAGACCGTCTCGGCCCGGCTTTCTCCCGGCCGGACTGATGAATTATAAACGGTTTCCAGCTCCTCGGCTCCGGAGGATATGTCGTACTGAACCTTAGCGGCTATTTCCTTTATGCCCTCAATGTAGGCCCGGCGTATGTGGATAATTCCGGCCCCCACCTCGGCCAGCTGCTGGTTAAACACCGGCAGCATCCCGTATTCCCCACGGCGGAGGAGGGCGGACTTCTGCCTGAGTATGAGGTTATATTTCATCAGGGCCGAAAGGTAGACGGGACGGAGGGGGATTATGGAGCTGTCCAAAAACCGCCGCCTCACCTCCGGCGAGCCCTTCACAAGGCTGAGCTCGTCGGGAGTAAACAGCACGCACACAAAGCGGCCCACCAGCTGACTGGTCTTTTTCAGCTCTATTTCATTAAGATAAATTTTTTTAGTCTTTTTTTCAAATATAATTTCGCCTGTATATTCCCTTCCGTCCCGGAAAAAGTCCAGGGAGATACCGGCTCTTTCCTCGCCGTAACGGATGGCCTCCCGTCCCGGGCCCCGCAGGCCCCGGCCCTGAGAAAAGTAATAGACGGCCTCCAAGGCGTTGGTTTTTCCCATGCCGTTGGCCCCGTAAACTATGTTGACGCCGGGATCAAACTCTATTTTTTCGTCCTCATAATTCCGAAAATTGTTCAGGGACAGGCGGGTAACGTACATATGCTTCGTTCCTATTCTACTTGACAGATTTCCCCATCCGCTTCAAAGCTGTCGCCGGGACGGAGCTTCCGTCCCCGACGGGTCTCTACCTCGCCGTTGACGGTGACTCTTCCGTCCTGTATCATATGCTTGGCCTGGCCGCCCATGGCGGCGAAGCCGGACAGCTTCATGGCGGAGTCCAGCTTGATATAGTCGGTGTCGATGGTTATCTTTTTCATATTTTTATCACTTCACATCACAGGCGGACGGGCAGCACCATGAACATATAGCTGTCGTCCTCGGGAGACTTGACTATCACCGGATTGAGGGGAGAGTTCATGTTGAGCTGGATATTCTCGTCCTCGCAGCGAACCACCGCGTCATGTATGTAACGGTAATTAAAGCCTATTGTCATTTCGTTCCCGTTGTAGTCACATTCCACAATATCGTTCACTCGGCCCATCTGGGTCTCGCATTTTATCTTTATTTTTCCGTTGTCAAAAGTGAGACGGACTGGGTTTTTGCTGACGTTGTCGATGATGGGCTCCACCCTTTCGATGGCTTTGATAAATGAGCGGCCCTCCACCGGCAGCTCTATCTTGAACTGCTTGGGGATTATCTGCTTATAGGAGAAAAATTCTCCGTCGATGAGCCGTGTGGTCATGGTGAAATTGTCACAGGTAAATCTGGCCTGATTTTCTCCCACGGCAATGCTGACCTCTTTTTCGTCGCCGTCGGGAAGCATATTCTTAAGCTCGTTCAGAGTTTTGCCCGGAACGATGAACTTTATACTTTCCTCCGTGGACTTTGTGAGCTCCTTTGTTATCAGCGCCATCCTTACCATATCCACGCTGACTATTGTAAGACTGCCGTTTTCCACCTCGAAGAGGGAGCCTTTCAGAACCTTCCTCACTTCGTCGGGATTGGTGCTTACGGCAAAAATTGTTTTGTTTATCATGTCCTTCAGGACGGGCGCCGGTATCTTGATTTCGCTTTGAGCGGTGAGTGGCGGCAGCTCCGGATACTCCCCGGCTGGGAGGCCTACCACATTGTAGTCGGAGTTAAGGCAGCTGACGGAAACTCCGCTCCTGTCGTTGGCTATGATCTCCACCACATCCTTGGGAAGCCTGCGCACAATGTCGTTTATTATTTTGCAGTTTATCACTATGTCGCCTTCGTCGGCTATATTCGCGGGAATGGAGGTCTCGATGCACACCTCCATATTATTCCCCTTCAGGTAAAGGCAGCCTCCTCTGGCCTTGAACAGCACTCCCTCCAGATGGGGGGAAACGGCGTTGGACTCTACCGCCTTGGAAACCAGTGAAAGGGCGGCGCTGAGCTTATCGGTATCGCAGTAAATTTTCATAATCATGACCTTCTCTTCTCTATTATAAAAGAATATAATTATAATTAATTTTAAGTAGTAGTATAGGCCGGTAAAACTGTTGAAAATTCTCCGGTTGTTCCTTTTAAAGGGTCTTTCGGGTTTCTTCGCCTGTGGAATTCATGTTGAAAATCCTTCCGCCGGAATTTCCCTTTTAACAGTGTCCCTGTGGACAGGTGCTTCACCCTGCGGAATGAATCCTCTCCGTCAAGGGAAAAACAAGCTGTGGAAACACTTTCCGTCTTTTCCTCAGATTTATTGTGGACAGCGTCAGATACCCTTTATGTCCTTGATGAGGTCGCTGATACTCACCTTGAGCCGTGGATCGGCCTCCACCTGTTTGTCCGTCTCCTTTATGGCGTATATCACCGAGGAGTGATCCTTGTTGAATATGGCGGCGATCTTTGGGTAAGAAAGGCCTAAAATTTCCCTTACGACGTACATGGTGCAGCGTCGGGCAGAAGAAATTTCCTTTTTCCTCTTGTCCGAGAGTATGTCCTCCACGGAGACGCCGTAAAATTCGGAGCACTGACGGATTATGAATTCGGGCGTCAGCACCGAGGAGTCCCTTGGGCCGTAGTCCTTGAGGGCGTCCTCGGCCAGGTCAACGGTTATTTCCCTGTTGACGAGACTCTTGTAGGCGGCGATACGGTTCAGGGCCCCTTCCAGCTCCCGCACGTTGGAGCGCACCTTTTCGCAGATAATATAATATATCTTATCGTCTATGTTGAGGTTGATCTCCTGGGCCTTGTTTTTAAGTATGGCCAGCTTGGTATCGAAGTCTGGCGGCTGTATGTCGCACTGAAGGCCCCACTTGAAGCGGGAGATCAGTCTTTCCTCCAGAGTTTTTATCTCCTCCGGCGGACGGTCGCTGGTGATTACGATCTGCTTGTTGGACTCGTAAAGCACGTTGAAGGTGTTGAAAAATTCCTCCTCTATGCTCTTCTTTCCCGCGATGAACTGTATGTCGTCGATGAGCAGCACGTCCATTTTCCGGTATTTTTCCCGAAATTCAAAGGGTTTGTTTTCCCTTATGGAGTCCACCAGCTCGTTGGTGAAGTTCTCGGAGGTCACCAGCGCCACCTTTTTATCCGGCGAGTTTTCGTTTATGTAGTTTTTGATGGCGTGTATCAGGTGAGTTTTGCCCAGACCCACCCCTCCGTAAAGAAAGAGAGGGTTGTACATGGGTACCTGTCCGGGAATGTCGGCCACGGCCACACAGGCGGCGTGGGCTATTCTGTTGCTGCCGCCCACCACGAAGTTATCGAATGTGTATTTTTCAGCGGCCCCCTGACCCTCGGGTTGGGAGGGACTCTCCTCCTCGCCGGGACGGGCGTTGATAACCACCTCCAGCTCGGGCAGTTCGCCGGTCACGTTTTTGAAGGCCTGCTTTATCAGCGTAGCGTGGCGCTTGCTGACCATGCTGCGGCTCACTTCGTTGTCGGTGGAAAGGATAAGTACATTATTTTTATATGATATTGGGGACAGGGTTTCTATCCATGTGCTGAAGGCCAGGGGCGTACACTCCTCCTCCATCATGGCGAGACAGCTGTCCCATATCGGTTTGAGATTGCTTGTATCCATCTTTTTTCTCCTTGCCGCGGCGGTTTGTTGAAAACCACAGTTTTAAACATGTGTGTTGAAAAAGTTTGTGGAAAACCCTTGATTTTGGCTAAAATATGGGCAATTTTTTGTGGAAAACCCCATTTCGGACATTTTACGCTGTGGAAAAGTATATTCAAAGGGCAAAAATCCATATCCTAATTATATCAAATAAAAAGGAAAATTTCAAGACAAAAATTAAAATTTAAAGATAAAATTTAAAGAAATTCAAATTTTTTTTAAAAAAATATTGACAAACGCGGTATAAATAAGATATACTAAAGTGGCGTTGTTGTGGACAAATATCAGACGCCAGGTCTATCTAAGGAGGTGTTAATCGTGCTTAGAACTTATCAGCCCAACGTGAGAAAGAGGAAAAAGGATCACGGCTTCAGAAAGAGAATGAGTACCGCCAACGGCAGAAAGGTGCTCAGGAGACGCCGTCAGAGAGGCAGGAAGGTGCTTTCCGCCTAAGTAAATCATTGTATTTAATCAATGTTTGCTTAAAACAAAACTGGCATCGGGGAGGCCGTTGCGGAGTGACGGCTCCGGCCGGTGTCCGTTTCGGGCGGGCCGCGCCTTCGGCCCCGTAATTGTAAAAAATGAAAAAGACAGCTTCCATAAAGGAAAACAAGGATTTCAAAAGACTGTACTACAGGGGCAGGAGCGTCGCCGGCGACTGTATCGTCCTGTATTGGAGGTGGACCGGGGGCAATGGCTGCCGCCTGGGGATAACCGTTTCGGCCAAGGTGGGAAAAGCCGTGGTGCGCAACAGGATCCGCCGCCTCATAAGGGAGAGCTACCGCCTTATGGAGGACAGGGTAAGTCCGGGACTGGATATGGTCGTGGTGGCGAGGAGCAGGGCCGCTTCCGCCGACTACCGGACAGTGAAGGCCGCTATGGAAAAGGCCTTTTCCAAGGGCGGGCTGCTGACGGAATGACTTCCGGCCCGGGAACGGAGAATGGTTATGAGCAGGGTCGCTATCCTTTTGATCAGAGCTTATCAAAAATTCATATCGCCGCTCAAGGTGCCCTGCTGCCGTTTTACGCCCACCTGCTCCCAATACGCTTTGGAAGCCTTTCAAAAGTACGGATTTTTTAAAGGGCTCTGTTTGTCTGTCCGCAGGATAATACGATGCAATCCTTTTTGCAGGGGCGGATACGATCCGCTTCCGTAAATTTTTATTTCCCAAAAAATTAAGGAGATGTGCAGATGTACATTTTAGCCGGTCCTCTGGCCATGCTTATCAGGCCCATATACGATATGATCCAGAGCTATGGCTGGACCCTCGTGATAGTTACGGTGCTGATCAATTTATTGACGATCCCCCTGACGGTCATAAGTCAGAAGAGCACGGCGAAAACTCAGCAGATACAGCCCCTTATCAACGAGCTTCAGAGGAAGTACGCCAATGATAAGGAAAAATTCAACACCGAAATGCAGAAGATATACACAAAGTACGGGATAAATCCCATGTCCGGCTGTTTTCCCCTTATTATCCGGCTTTTGATAATCCTGGGCTTTGTGGGAGTGGTTTACAATCCCCTGCAATATATCCTCCGGCTCAGTCCGGATCAGATCAACGCCATTCGGGACGCGGTTTCCGCCGCCGGCGGCAAGATCACCTATCAGGTTCAGTATTGCGGAAGGCCCGAGGCCATCGACTATATAACCAAGCTGGGCAAGGAACCCATCAATTTCAACTTCATGGGTATAGATCTGACCAAAATGCTCAGCGAGAATATGTCCGATATCAAGATATGGATCATTCCCGTGCTGGCGGTGCTGGCAACCGTGGCTTCCTCCTTCTTGACGAAAAAGATGATGGCCGCCGCCAATCCCAACGGTCAGGCCATGGCCGGCGGCAACACCATGCTCTATTTCATGCCTGTGATGACCGCCTATTTCACTTATATCATGCCTATCGGTATGTCCCTTTACTGGTTCACCAGCACTATCATTAATATGGGGCAGCAGTTTATCACAAATATTATAATGAAAAATAATCAGAAGGAACTGCCCCTGACACCAAACGATAAAAAGAGGTTGGAGAGCGCCAGACAGAAGGCCTCGGATCCCAATAAAAAAATTGATGAAAAAAAGTATAAAAAATAAAAAATCACGAAAGGAAGGTATATCCGCTCGAAGGAGCGGCGTGTTTCAGAGATGAACAAGGTTGTAATTAAAAGCGCTAAAACAGTTGATGAGGCCGTGGAAATGGCTCTCAGAGAGCTTGGAGTCACCCAGGACAAGGTGACTATAGATACGTTGAACCCGGGAAAGAAAGGCTTTTTGGGTCTGGGCGGCATGGACGCCAAGGTCAGGGTGACCTATGTCTGTGACGATCCCGTTTCCAGAGCCGAGGATTATCTCAACGGAATTTTTGAAAAAATGGACGCCAAGGTCGCCGTCAATTCCGAATATGAGGACGAAAAGGTGACCGTTTCCATGGACAGCGATGAGGAAACCGTGGGCTTTATCATCGGCCGCCGGGGAGACCATCTGGACGCCCTTCAGTATCTGACCAGTCTGGTGGTAAACAAGGGCGAGGAGAATTATATCCGCGTTTCCCTTGACATCGAGGGCTACAGGGAAAAGAGGGAAGAGACCCTCATCCGTCTGGCTAAGAGCAAGGCTTCCGTTGTGTCCCGTACTCACAGGAGCATCACGCTCGAGCCCATGAACCCCAACGAGAGAAGAATAATCCATTCCACTCTCCAGGACTTTAACAACGTTTATACCTACTCCGTGGGTGACGACCCCAACCGGAGAATAGTTATCGCGCCCAAGAGAAAGGAATACAGCGGGGAGTACAAGTCCAAGTACCGCTATAACCGCAAGGAAAACGAGCTTGTGATCGACGGCGCCCCGGCTGAGATATACAGCGAGGAAAAGTAAAGAAATTTACTTTTAAATATGATGTGGAAAAATCCGCTTTACGGGCGGATTTTCTACGTTATATGATTTTTCCTGTTTTAAGAAGGTGAAAGATTATGAATACGACGATCTGTGCCCTTTCCACTCCCTACGGACGGGGAGGTATAGCCGTTGTCCGCGTCAGCGGGCCGGAAGCGGTGAGCGTCACGTCAAAAATATTCCGCTCAGGCCGGCCCTTGGACAAGGTCACTTCTCACACGGTGACCTTCGGCAGGATAAAGGATGGGGACATTACCGTGGATCAGGCTTTGGTGACCCTTTTTCGCGGCCCTCATTCCTTCACCGGCGAGGACGTGTGCGAGATAAGCTGTCACGGCGGAATGGTAATTGTTAATAAAATAATCGATTTATTGATAGAAAACGGCTGCTCGATGGCCTCTCCGGGAGAGTTTACCAAAAGGGCCTTTCTGAACGGAAAAATGACCCTTACCGAGGCCGAGGCGGTTAAGGATGTTATCGACGCCCGCACCGACGGGGCTCTCTGGGCGGCGGTAAACCGTCTTGAGGGCGGCATCTCCCGTCCGGTAAGGGAGATAAGGGAAAAGCTACTCAAGCTTTTGGCTTCCGTGCAGGCGGCCACTGATTTTCCGGAGGAGGATGTGGAGGCCTTTACAGGCGCGCCTTTAGAGGTTGAGCTGAGAGAAATCCTTTCGGAAATGGAGAAGCTTAAGGACTCGGCCCGCAGGGGAGAGGCCCTGCGTCAGGGACTTGGCTGTGCCATCTGCGGCCTGCCCAACACGGGAAAAAGCTCTCTGCTCAACGCCCTTTACGAACAGGAAAGGGCCATTGTCACGGATATGGCCGGAACCACGAGGGACGTGGTGGAGGCCTGGATCGACATTGACGGCATACCTGTTTGTCTGGGGGACACCGCCGGAATAAGGGAAAGCGGCGACAAGGTGGAGAGACTGGGCGTGGAGCGGAGCCTTGACTATATCCGTCAGGCGGACATCTGCCTTTTTGTGACCGAGGCCGGCCGGCCCCTCACCCCTGAGGAAAACGGGATTTTGTCTTCTATCACCTGTCCCGTAATTAAAATAGCGAATAAAATTGATTTAAACGGTAATGTGCCGGACAGTTATATCGGGATAAGCGCAAAGGAAAAGACGGGGATAGAGCGGATAAAAGAGGAAATCGTGAAAATTCTCGGTCTCAATTATTCCGGCGGGGCCATGATCGCCAACAGGCGTCAGCTTGAGGCGGTGGTCAAAGCGGCCGAAGCCGTGAGCAGGGCGCTGGACTCTCTGGACGTGGGATTTTATGACGATCTGGCGGCCATAGATCTGAGGGAAGCGGTGGAAGCTCTTGGCGAGGCCGAGGGCCTGACCGTGGATCAGGAAACCGTGAATAAGATTTTTGAAGAATTTTGTCTTGGAAAGTGATTGATATGACGGACGTTTTGAATTATGATATTGCCGTTATCGGCGCGGGTCACGCGGGCTGTGAGGCGGCGCTGGCCGCCGCGCGTCTGGGAATGAGAACCGTGATCTTTACCATCAACATGGACGCGGTGGCGAATATGCCCTGCAATCCCAATATAGGCGGCACGGCCAAGGGTCATTTGGTCAGGGAGATAGATGCCCTCGGCGGCGAGATGGGCAGGTGCGCCGACAAAAATATGCTCCAGTCCCGGATGTTGAATCTCCGAAAAGGGCCCGCCGTACATTCCCTTCGGGCACAGGAGGACAGAAGGATGTACTCCATCGACATGAAGGGCCGCCTTGAGCGTCAGCCCAGCCTCTATCTCCGTCAGGCTGAGGTAAAGAAGATTCAAAAAACGGAAAGCGGCTTTGTCCTCACTATCCATACCGGTGTTGAATTTACCGCCCGCTGCGTCATAGTGGCCACCGGTACATATCTTGAAGGCCGTATAATCGTGGGGGAAACCTCGTACAGCGGCGGGCCGGACGGTATGTTCCCCTCCAGCGGCCTCAGCGAAAGCTTGGCGGCCATGGGCGTGAGCATGATGCGTTTCAAGACCGGCACTCCGGCTCGGGTGCATTCCAGAAGTCTGGACTATTCAAAGATGCGGGTGCAGGACGGAGATGAAAACGTGGTGCCCTTTTCCTTTGAAACCGAGACCCCCGGCAAAAACAAGGTGCGCTGCTACCTCACCTATACTAATGAAGAAACTCATGAAGTGATTAGGGCCAATCTTCACCGCAGTCCGCTCTTCAACGGCTTCATTGACGGCGTCGGCCCCCGGTATTGTCCCTCCATTGAGGACAAGGTGGTTCGCTTTGCCGAAAAGGACAGACATCAGGTCTTTATCGAGCCAATGGGTATGGATACTTGCGAGATGTATGTTCAGGGCATGAGCAGTTCTCTTCCCGAGGATGTGCAGCTCAAAATGCTGCGCACTATGGAGGGCCTTGAAAACGTGGAGATAATGCGGTGCGCCTACGCCATTGAATACGACTGTTGCGATCCTCTCCAGCTTAAGCCCTCCCTCGAGTTCAAGGATATAGACGGCCTTTTCGGGGCCGGCCAGTTCAACGGCACCAGCGGCTATGAGGAGGCTGCGGCTCAGGGACTTATTGCCGGCATTAACGCTGCCCGCAAGCTGAAGTCTCTGCCCCCCGTCGTCCTTGACCGCAGCGAGGCCTATATAGGTGTGCTGATCGACGATTTGGTGACAAAGGGCACCAACGAGCCTTACCGTATGCTGACCAGCCGGGCGGAATATCGGCTGCTCCTTCGGCAGGACAACGCCGACCTCCGGCTTACCCCTCTGGGGCATGAAATAGGTCTTATCAGCGATGAGCGCTATGCCGCTTTCCTCGAAAAGAAAAACCGCGTCGAAAGGGAAACCGCTCGTCTGGAAAATGTAAATCTCCCTCCCTCTGACGGGCTGAACCGGCTTTTGGAAAGCAAGGGCAGCAGTGTCTTGACCACCGGCATCAAGGCCGCCGAGCTGATCCGCCGTCCCGAAATCACCTATGACGAGTTGGCTCCCTTCGACCCCGAACGGCCTGAGCTTTCTGCTACCGAGCGTGAAGAGGTGGAGATTTCGGTCAAATACAGCGGTTACATCCACCGCCAGTTCCAACAGGTGGAGCAGTTCAGACGGAACGAAAAGCGGCTCATTCCCGACGATATAGATTACGACGACGTGGCCGGACTCCGCATCGAGGCCCGCCAGAAGCTGAAAAAGATGCGCCCCGAAAGCGTGGGCCGTGCCGGACGGATCAGCGGCGTAAGTCCGGCGGATATAGGAGTGCTGCTGATATATCTGGAGGGGAGGAAGCGCGATGGGCGGAACGGACAAGCTCAGTGAGGCCGCGGCCCGGCTGGGCATCGACATACCGGAGGAAAGCGTCCGGCTCTTCCACCCTTACACCGAGCTGCTGCTGGAATGGAACGAAAAGATCAATCTTACGGCCATAACCGATCCGGAGGACATAAGGGTTAGGCACTATCTTGACTCCCTCACCTTGCTTCTGTCGGGCAAGGCCCAGAAAAACTGCTCTATGATCGACATAGGCGCGGGAGCAGGATTTCCCTCTCTGCCGGTCAAACTTGTCAGACCTGACATTGAGATCACCATGCTTGACAGTCTGGGCAAGCGGGTGGATTTCTTAAACCGCGTGACGGACGAACTCGGACTTACCGGAATAAAGGCCGTTCACCTTCGGGCCGAGGATGGGGCTCGGACGCCGCTACGCGAAAGCTTCGACCTTGCGACCGCCAGAGCCGTGGCCTCTCTTTCAGTTCTGGCCGAATACGCCCTCCCATACGTAAAGCCCGGCGGCTGCTTTGTGGCTATGAAGGGCACCGCTCCTGAGGAAGAAATACGGGAAGCCAAACCTGCCGTCAAGACGCTGGGCGGAGAAATTGAGGAAGTTAAAAAAATCCATATTCCCGACGGCGGACTTGATCACACTCTCATCATTATTAAAAAGGTTGGAATTACTCCCGCCAAATATCCCCGAAAGGCCGGCACTCCGTCTAAAAGTCCTTTAAAATAGGGAGAGAATGTCGCCATAAGGCGAAAGTTTTTTGTTCACTTTACGGCCGATATATGGTATAATCATCCTATGAGATAACTCACAGGATGATTTTTTTGTAGAAGGAGATGCACGCATGAAAACCGAAGAAATTGATGTCAACCTTATTTACCCCAACCCTTTTCAGCCCCGCAGATACTACGAGCCCGCCGGAATGAAGGAGCTGACGGACTCCATACGCTCGATGGGGGTACTCAATCCCGTGCTTGTCCGACGGGCGGCGAGGGGCTATGAGCTGATAGCCGGTGAGCGGCGGCTTAAGGCGGCAAAGGACGCGGGACTCCGAACCATTCCGGCCATAATCCGCCAGATGAGCGACAGCGACAGCGCCGTTGCGTCGATAGTTGAAAACATCCAGCGCCGAGGTCTGAACTGCTTTGAGGAGGCGGAAAGCATCAGCAGGCTTATAACCTATCACGGCCTCACTCAGGAAAAGGTTTCAAAGTTACTGGGCAAGAGTCAGAGCTCGGTCGCAAACAAGCTCCGCCTGTTGAAACTTGAGAAAAACGTCCGCGCAAAGGTGATCGAGTACGGACTGACCGAACGCCACGCTCGTGCGTTACTTAGACTTGACTCCGAACCCCAGCAGCTCGCCGCCGTTGAAAAGATGGCCCAAGGAAACATGAGCGTTGCCATGGCGGAAAGACTGGTGCAGAGAATGATAGAGGAAAACATTCGCCAGAGCCGCCGCATAGTTCCCCGCACCTCCGTTAAGACAACCCGCAGTTTCATCAATACTCTCACAAAGACGGTCGATATTCTCAAGAAAAACGGGGCCGTCGCCACCACAAAGGAGGTCGAGTACGAGGACTACATAGAGTACACTGTGAGAATTGCAAAGTGAATGTTTCACGTGAAACATTGCTACCGATAAAAAAATGCACAAACTTTCGTGAGATTGTTTGTGCATTTTTTTTAACAAAAAATGTTTCACATGAAACAATTAATGTGCTATAATAGTATCAAACATTTTATACGAGGTGATACAATGTCAAAGGTAATAGCGATAGCCAACCAGAAGGGCGGCGTCGGCAAAACGACCACCGCCGTAAATCTGGCGGCCTGCCTGGCCATTGTGGGGAAAAGGGTTCTCATAATAGACGTTGACCCCCAGGGGAATACCACCAGCGGCCTGGGCGTGGACAAGCGCCGCTGCGCAAGGACGGTCTATGACTGCCTCATTGACAACGCACCCATGGATGAGGTGATGCTGCCGACGCAGTATGACAACCTTTTTGTCTGCCCCTCAAACATCGACCTTTCGGGAGCGGAGATCGACCTGATAAGCATTATGGGCAGGGAAAACCAGCTGAAAAACGCCATCAGGCCAATAAGGGAGGACTTCGATTTTATCCTTATAGACACTCCTCCGTCGCTTGGCCTTATAACCATAAACACCCTGACCGCCGCCGACAGCGTACTTATCCCCATCCAGTGCGAGTTTTACGCCCTTGAGGGCGTCAGCCAGCTCACCAACACCATCCGTCGGGTGAAGGATGCACTCAATCCGCGCATCGAGATAGAGGGAGTGCTGCTGACGATGTACGACAGCCGCACCAATCTTTCAATTCAGGTGGTGGACGAGGTGAAGCGCTTCTTCCCCAACAAGGTCTATAAGACCATAATCCCCCGCAACGTTCGCCTTGGAGAGGCACCGGGCTTCGGACAGCCGGTCATATACTATGACAACAGCTCCAAGGGAGCCGAGGGCTATATGAGCCTTACAAGAGAAATTCTGGGAGGTGAGGTATAATGTCAAAGCGTCAGCTTGGTAGGGGCTTCGACTCCCTGTTCGAGGCCACGGAAGCATTTAACGCCATGAATAAGGAACAGGACTCGTCCACCCAGCTCAAAATATCAATGCTGGAGCCGAGACCCGATCAGCCGAGAAAGTTCTTTGATAAGGAACAGCTTCAGGAGCTGGCGGACTCCATAGCCGAGCACGGGGTCATTCAGCCGATAATAGTCGTGAACGGTGAAAACGGCTATTACCGCATCATTGCCGGCGAACGCCGCTGGCGGGCGGCGAAGATGGCCGGACTTACGGAAATCCCCGCCATTATTCGGGACTACAGCGACGTTCAGGCGGCGGAAATCGCCCTAATCGAAAACCTCCAGCGGGAGGACCTGAACCCCATTGAGGAGGCCCAGGGATATAAAAATCTGATGGATCGCTTCGGCCTGACCCAGGATAAGATAAGCGAACGGGTGGGCAAAAGCCGCAGCAATGTGGCGAATATGCTCCGTTTGCTCAATCTGGACGACGATATCCAGCTCCTCGTCCAGAGCGGGCGGCTGTCCACGGGACACGCCCGGGCCCTCCTGGCGGTGCCGGACAGGGAAAAGCGGCTCGAACTGGCCCGCCGGATAGAAAATGAGGGACTGACCGTCCGGCAGGTGGAGGAACAGGCAAAAAAGAAGGACAGCCCTCCGAAGACCAAAACGCGGACGGCCTTTGCCGGTTATCCGGATGTGGAGCGCGCTCTTTCCGAGAAGCTTGGCACAAAGGTCGCCGTAAAGGGTGAAAAAAAGGGTAAAATAGAAATAGAGTTCTACAGCGTGGACGATCTGACCCGCATAGTAGACTTGCTTTAAACAGAATTGGAGGCATTAAAATGTTAGACATGAAACTTATCCGCGGAGAGACCGAGCGGGTGAAGGCGGCCATGGCCCGCCGCAAGGAGGACGTGGACATCGACGGGGTGATCGCCCTCGACGACCGCCGCAGGGCCATACTTTTTGAGGTGGAGAGCCTGAAAGCCAAACAGAACGAAACATCCAAGAAAATTCCCGTCATGAAAAAAGCCGGCGAGGACACAGCTCCGGTGTTCGCCGAGATGAAGGCCCTCTCCGACAAAGTGAAGGAGCTGGACGAGCAGGTTCGTGATGTGGAGGGTCAGATATATGAGGCCATGCTCCGCATCCCCAATATCCCCAACGACGACGTCCCCGACGGCGATACCGACGAGGACAATGTGGAGATCAGGCGCTTCGGCGAACCTACAAAGTTTGACTTTGAGCCCAAGGCCCACTGGGACATCGGAACCGATTTGGGTATCCTCGACCCCGACACCGCCGCTAAGATCACCGGCGCCCGCTTCCACGTTTATCGGGATATGGGCGCAAAGCTGGAGCGTGCCGTGGTCAACTACTACCTTGACACGCACACCGAGAAGCACGGCTACACCGAAATTTTCCCGCCCTTCATGGTTCACCGCAACTCCATGGTCGGCACCGGTCAGCTCCCCAAGTTTGAGGAGGACGCTTATAAGGTGGCCGGCACCGATTACTTCCTTGTGCCCACCGCCGAGGTGCCCGTGACCAATATGTATCGGGAACAGATCCTTGACGGGGCTCAGCTGCCAATCAAGCACGTGGCCTACACCGCCTGCTTCCGTCAGGAGGCCGGCAGCGCCGGAAGGGACGGCCGGGGCCTGATCCGTCAGCACCAGTTCAACAAGGTTGAGCTGGTCAAGTTTACCCGCCCCGAGGACAGCTATGAGGAGCTGGAAAAGCTCACTCACGACGCCGAAATGGTTCTTCAGGGACTGGGCCTCCCCTACAGGGTGGTGCGCATCTGCGTGGGCGATCTTGGCTTTACCGCCGCCAAGAAGTATGACATTGAGGTTTGGATGCCCTCTTACGGCAGGTACGTTGAGATCTCCTCCTGCTCCAATTTTGAGGACTTCCAGGCCCGCCGGGCGAATATCAAGTTCAAGGACGCCGGCGGCAAGGCCCAGTTTGTACACACCCTCAACGGCAGCGGCGTTGCCGTTGGGCGCACCGTGGCCGCCATTCTGGAAAATTATCAGAACGCCGACGGCAGCGTGACCATCCCCGAGGTGCTGCGGCCTTATCTCGGAGGAAGAGATATAATAAAGTAAAAAGGGCTGTGACTTGAAAAAACCGTCTTTTCGCAAGAAAAGGCGGTTTTTTCATATTATTAAAGCTTTGATTTTATTACCGGAATTATTGACACATAAGCTTTGCTTAAATTAAATCTTCCTGCCCTTGAACGGTCTGCGCCATTTTTTTACAGCCCCTATCTTTCCCATACGTGCCTGAAATACCGGGCGGGCATCATCTGCTTCATAAGCTTTAGATTTCTCCGTTCCTTTATGCTTATGGTGTCGTAAAACAGCTTCCACAGACCCTCGAAGCACTCTTCGTCGGAGGACTTTTCGGGCGGCACGTAGCCCTCGGCGGAAACTATGTATCTGCCCGCCGTGTCGTAAATCCCCAGCAACGAGCGGCGGGTGTCGTGTATCACCAGCGGTATGCCGGGGAAGCGGGCGGCGAAGTGGGACAGAACCAACGGCAGAATGTTGTTCTCCGGCGAAAAGCGGCAGTACTGAACTCCGCCCTCCATCACCGAAAACCTCATGAAGCCCATCATCTTGTCCGCCTCCCGGGAAACGTTCCGGCTGAGCGAAAAGACCCTGAACACCGCCGGATCGGTGAGGTGGCTGTTGGCCTTGCCGCCCATCCGGAAGCCCAGCATCAGATAGCGGTAAATGGAAATTTCCCGATCCTCTCCGGAAGAGAGATAGGCGTGGTATATCCGCTTCATGGCCTGGGAGCCCAGCTTTTCCCGGGCGGCCTTTTTTACCCGGGCAGCCTTGGCGGGATCAGCGGCCGTTTCGATATAGCGGGTGGCAAAGGTGAGCTGGAGCCGGTTGCCGGACACTATGTCCTCCGGCTCCCTCCGGCTGTAGACCGCGTCGAATATGGCCGTGAAAAGCCCGTCGTAGGAGCCGTCATATACGTATACCGCCCCTCCGTCTAAAATTGTCCCGTCAGGCATTTCACTCTCTCCTCCGCGGTGGGCGTCAGACTGTCAAAGTCGTCGTTCATGGTCAGCTGCCGGTGCTCGGTTATAGCGGGCATCATTGAGCTCGAGGCCGTCAGACTGCCGTAGATAAAGCTGTGGTTCATTCTGTAGGACGGAAAGACGTACTTGCCGCCGCAGGTGATGAAGTAGACGGAGTTTTTCAGCTGCACCCGCAGCTTTTTAAGATCGGCGAAGGTCAGCTTTGCCGTCCTCCTTGCCGCCGCTATCCGTTTGGCGCAGTTGACCCCTATGCCCGGCACCCGCAGCAGCATCTCATATGGGGCGGTGTTTATTTCCACTGGGAATTGATCCAGATGGTTCAGCGCCCAGAAGGCCTTGGGATCCAGCAGTGGATCCAGATGGCTGTTGTCCTCGCTGAGTATTTCCTCGGCGGTGAAGCCGTAAAACCGCATGAGCCAGTCCGCCTGATAGAGTCTGTGCTCCCTGAGCAGAGGCGGCTGAATGTCCTTCGGCAGGGCGGGATGATTGCCAACCGGCACATAGGCGGAATAAAACACCCGCTTGAGGCCGTAGGTCCGGTACAGTGCCTGACTCAGGCGGATTATCTGATAGTCAGTGTCGGGTGTGGCCCCGATTATCATCTGTGTGCTCTGCCCCGCCGGAACGAAGCGCGGAGTGGAGCGGAACAGCTTTATTTCATTGGTGCGCTGAATTATCCCGTCCCTTATCTGTGCCATGGGCTTGGTAACGTTTTCTTTTGTTTTTTGAGGGGCTAACAGCCTGAGACTGCTCTCGCTCGGCAGCTCGATATTGACGCTCATTCTGTCCGCCAGAAGTCCCAGCGCCCTGACCAGCTCCGGCGAGGCTCCCGGAATTGCCTTAACGTGGATGTAGCCGCAAAAATAGTATTCTTCCCGCAGTATCTTCAGCACCTCCAAAAGCCGTTCAGCGGTGTAGTCGGGATTTTTTACCACTCCCGAGCTGAGGAATAGCCCCTCCACATAGTTCCTGCGGTAGAAGCTCATGAACAGATCCGCCAGCTCCTTGGGCTCGAAGGCCGCCCGTTCGATGTCGTTGCTGCGGCGGCAGACACAGTATTTGCAGTCATTTATACAGTAGTTGGTGTACAGTACCTTGAGGAGAGAGATGCACCGGCCGTCGGAGCTGAAGGCGTGGCAGCATCCCGCGCTGACGGCGCTGCCGATGCCGCCCTTGAAGCTCCTGCGCTGGCTGCCGCTGCTGGTGCAGGCCGCGTCGAATTTGGCACTGGCCGTCAGTATGCGCAGCTTTTCGTTGGTGTCCATAAAATCACCTCGGCTTTATTATAGCACATCCCTCTCCAAAATGCAAACGTTTGTTCGAGAAATATTGACGAAAATTCACCGTGATTTTTGTATATATGTTACAATGACCAGCATCGCGGCGGGGCCGAGCACCAGTCCGGCCAGACCGAGCAGTCTGTAACCGACGAAGATCCCGGTCAACGTCAGCAGGGGGTGGAGGCCGATGTGGGAGCTGAGTATTTTGGGCTCCAAGATTTGGCGGGTCAGTGAGCAGACCCCGTAAAGGGCCAGCAGGCCGAAGCCCAGGGACACGCTGCCGGTCAGCAGGCTCCACAGGGCCCAGGGAATGAGGACGAAGCCCGTGCCGAACACCGGTACGGCATCCAGAAGGGCCGTCCCCAAGGCTATGAGCACGGCGTTCTTTACTCCCAAAAGCACCAGAAACAGGGACAAAAGCCCGAAGGTTATCACCATCAGCACCGCCTGTGCCCGAATATATCCGCTGAGAGCGCTGCCTGCGGCGGCCCTTATGCTTCTCACGTTTTTGATGAAGCCGCCGCCTCCATTCCGCACAATTATGTCAACCAACCTTTCGTCATCGCGAAGAAAGAAAAAGGCGGACAGGACGGCGAACAGCCCCGTCATAAATATTTCGGTTATGTCGCCCATGTGGGCCAGCAGGCCCAGCGACAGAGTCTTTAACGCTCCGGCGGCCTCATCCCGCAGGGCCTCCGCCACCCTTGACAGCAGGGGGCTGTTTCCCTCCAGCGCCGAAAGCCGACTGAGAAGATTAGGCAGCCGATCCCACTGGCCGTATGCCGCGGCGGGGATCAGTGCCAGCGCTCCGGCGGACAGGGCGACGCAGAAGCCCAGGGCCAGTCCCGCGGCGAGGCTCCGGTTCAGGCCCGCTCTCACCATTCGCCGCACAGGACGGCGGCAGCAGAGATATATGACGAAGCCCAGCACAAAGGGCAGCGCCAGCGACAGCGCCTTCGGCAGCAGTGCCAGCGCCAGAAATATCGTAACAATGTCGGAAAATCGCTTCATACCGTCACCCCTGCTTATTATATGAACCGTGCCGTCCCGTATTCAGGAAATGACGTGAGGTAAATTTTTACATTAATTGTTGCAAAGGGCGTCGCAATATGTTAAAATAAAGAAAAAAGGGGGTGCGGAGATGAGCGTCATACCGGGAAAATACGTTGACAGTCAGGGACGGGAGCTGACGGTGGTGAGCATGGCAGCTCACGGAACGGACGGCGTGCCGATGGTGATCTATCGGGCGTTGGACGGCGGGCTTCGGGTGCTGACTGAGGAGGAGTGGACGGAGCAGGGCTGCATCTACGCCGCCGAGCTGGAATTCCGGGACAGCCTTTCCGACGGCGGCATGGCCGGGCTTGCCGAACGCGTTTTCGGCCTTTTCGCTACCCGGGACGGAATGTACAGCCTCCACTGGCGCAGCGCCGTGGGCGGAGAGGGCTACAATTACGCCTGCGAAAACCACAGTCTGGTGTCCGGCTGCTACAAGGGGATAGACAGCTGCAAGAACTGCCGCCGGGGACGGTTGGCGATTTTTTCCGTTGAGGCGGTGGAAAAGCACCTCCGCGGCCGCCAGACCGTGGGTATCTATCCCGTGACCCGCGACGGCTGCTGCCGTTTTCTGGTGTTCGGGCCATTGAGCCGCAGGGAAGCCGAGGCCCTTGGCCGGGTCTGTCGGGATTACGACATCCCCTTCCGTACAGAGCTACTGGGCGGAAGCCTGAGACTGTGGATATTTTTCGCCGAACCCCTGCCCATTTCCCAGCTCCGCCGTCTGGGTAACTGCCTGATCGCCGAGACCATGGAGCATTTTTCGGAAATAAGCTTTGGTTTATACGACAAATTTATACCATGTCGGGACGTGATTTTGGACGGCGACCCCGGCTTTGAGCTGCGGCTGCCCTTCGGCGGGGCGGACAAGTCGGCCTTCGTCGATGAAAACCTTGACTCCCTGCCCCACGGGGCCGCCGAGCTCTTCCGTGTCCCCACCGTGACCCGGGGCTATCTGGCGGACAGGCTCCGCGCCCTGGGCGACCCCGGCCCCGGGCGGCTGTGGAAAAACCGGCGGCCCGACTGGGATTTTCCCCTGACCGAGGTGGAATTTGACGGTATGCTGGCGGTCAAAAAGGCCGGTCTGTCCCATGGCGCCCTCGCGTATCTGCGGCGTCTGGCCTGCGTGAGAAATCCGGAGCGGCCCTACGGTCAGTTTGAGGAGCTTGTGCCCTCGGTGACGGCCGGTTTTGTCGAGGATGCCGACGTTCTGCGGCTGCCGAGGGGGCTGCGGTCACGGCTGGAGCTTCTGGCCCGGACGTCCGGCGTCGAAATGAAGGTTACGAATAAGCTTGCCGAACGTGAAAGCGTACATTTTACCCTGCTCCGATCCATAGGCGGGGAACAGCGCCGTGCGGCGGAGCTGCTGGCGGAGAGCGGCGAGGGCATACTTCTGGCGCCGCAGGGCTGGGGAAAGACCGCGGCGGCGGCCCGGCTCATCGAGCTGCTCCGGAGCCGCACCCTCATAATCGTGACCGACGAGGCCACACGGCTGCGCTGGGAACGGAACGTTGCGGAGCTCTTCGGCGTGGACACCGGCCGCTCCGCCGCGCGGATCCACGTCCGGCTGGCCTCCGACCGGAGGATAAAGGATAGATACGATCTGGTGCTGCTGGCCGATTGCAGCCGTCTGCCCCTGGATCCGGAAATTTTCGCCCGTCTGCTGTCCCTGACGCCCCGCCGTATGTATGGGATAACGGCCTCCGCATCCCGCCGCGACGGCCTTTGGAATATGATAAGCCTGCTGTGCGGCGACGTGACCGACCCATGTCAGAAAATGTAACAAAATGACGGAAGAAAATTACATAAAATGTAAATAAAAGCTTGAAATTTCTCCCAAAACATGGTAAAATAATATCATAAAATAAAACCTGTCGGGAGGAATTTGATATGGAAAAGACTATCAAGGCGGTTATTGCGGGAGACGGCCGCGATGCGGTCGAGGAGCTGCGGGCCTTTCTGGAGGCCAAGGGCGACATAAGCGTGTCTGCCACGGCCTTCGACGGGGAGGATACCATTGAGCGGGTGCGCAAGCTGCGGCCCGACCTTTTGATAATGGATCCGGTCATGAGCCGCATGGACGGGCTGGCCGTGCTGGAGCGGCTGAGGGACATGAGCCGCCGGCCGGTGATCGTGATAACGGCATCCAACTCCAACCGCGCCCTGATAAACCGGTATATGGAGCTGGGAGCGGACTACTTCATGCTCCGCCCCTTCAGCAATGAGACTTTGTATGAGCGGATAAAGCTGCTGTGCGTAAGGTTCCGCGGCAGCGACACTGGCGACCGGCCTGGCGACCGCGCCATAGAGATAACGGTGACCAACACCATACACTCCGTGGGAGTTCCGGCGAATATCAAGGGCTATCAGTATCTGAGGGACGCCATAATCATGAGCATAAAGGACAGCGAGCTGATAAACGCCGTGACGAAGCAGCTCTACCCGAAGGTGGCGGAGAAGCACAACACCTCTCCCAGTCGGGTGGAACGGGCCATACGCCACGCCATCGAGGTGGCCTGCGTCCGCGGCAATGAGGAGGCCTTGTATAACCTTTTCGGTTACACCGTCAGCAATAACAAGGGGAAGCCCACAAACTCCGAGTTCATCGCCATGATTGCGGATAAACTGCGGCTTGAGATGCTGGCGTGATGGGTTCTTTTAATGAGGAATTAGGAATGAGGAGTTAGGAATACTGGCGGGGCGGTTACAGCATTTTTTGTGTATACAATAAACATAACAATAACAAAAATACTCGGTAGGGCGCGACGAGGAGACACGTCTCCCGGCGCGCCGCTGTACCGTCTTACGTTAACAATGACAGACGACGAAAAGGCTTCCCTTCGAAGGGAAGCCTTTGCATCGTCATTGTTATGTTTACGGTACACACAAAAAATACCGTAATTGCCCGCTTTATTCCTCATTCCTCATTCCTAATTCCTAATTAACATTAACAGATCATATCAAATGCTCGAGCGGGTTAAGGTACGTGTCGTTGTCTATCAGCTCAAAGTGCAGATGGGGGCCGGTGGAGTTGCCCGTGCTGCCGCTGTAGCCCAGAAAGGCGCCGCGTTCCACGCTCTGGCCCACCTCCACTCCGATGGCGCTGAGATGAGCATAGGTGGTGACTATGCCGTAGCCGTGGTCTATCTGCACGTAGTTGCCGTAGCTGGAATTATATTTTGCCGTTATGACCGTGCCGGATGCGGCGGCCATTACGCTGGTGCCGGAGCTCACCGCCAGATCCACGCCCCGATGCTGACGGCCCCAGCGGGGCCCGACGCCGCTGGTGACCCGGCCCTCCACGGGCAGGGGATAGCTGAGTCCGTCCACAAGGGCGTTGCGGGGTTTGGTGCCCACACGCACGACCTTGGTCACCGGCTCGGCCACGGTTTCGGTGCCGGTCACATAGGCGGACAGCAGCTCGCCGTCGCTGTAAACGCTCTCCATGGTGGTGGCCGCCCGACCGTCAACTCCGGCGGTGATAACCTCGCTGTCGCCCACGTAGAGGCTGTCGTCCTTTTCCTCGACAGTCTCGTAGGCGATGGCGGAATAGCGCACCTCGTCCACGGTGCTGATGACCGTCAGGGCGTCGTCGGCCTCAAGGGCGGACAGCAGCTTTTCGTCGGGGGTCACACTGTCCCGACGGATGATGGAGTCCTTTACCTCCACCTGGCCGGAGAGCCGGGCGTCCTCGTTTTTACCGTATTTATCGATATATTCGTCCAGCACCGTCTCCACGGCGTCCATGTCGGCGGCGGCAAACAGCTCCTCGCCGTCCACGCAGACCACGCAGGCCCGGCACAGCTCCGGCGACGCCGACAGTATCTTGTCGATGGCCTCGTCCCCGCCCACAAGATCCTTTTTCAGGGCCAGCTTGGGGCTGACCTGGATGTCGGGCTCCTCCACGCCGAGCTGGTCGGCCTTTTTCGCGGCAGCGCCGATGATGGCGGCGCTGTCGTCCGCCGCGGCCACCGTACACAGCAGCCGTCCGCCGCTGTAATAGTCCACTCCCACGGTGCAAAAGGCGCTGAGGGCGCAGACCCCCGCGGCGAATATGAGCGTTCCGGCTCCGGCCGCCAGAAATTTTTTGACCCCCAGCGGCCTGAGCCGGAGACTTTTAAGTCGAAGACTTCTCAGCCGTAGCCTCTTCAGCCGAGGCAGGGACGGGAGCCGGAAGCCCTTTCTCCGGCGGACAGCACCGCGGGGCTTTTCGGGCGCGGCGGCCTGTACGCTCTCCGGTGCGGGGCCGGACACTATACAACTGTTGGTATTTTCAATTTCCATTGATCTCAGACCTTTCAAATCCGTTAGATTTAGCAATAACGCCGTACAGCTTTACGTCAACAACGATAAACAAAGTCTCTGCACAAAATATTCCTCATTCCTAATTTCAGCTTACGCCGCCCCAACGCCTTACTAAAATATATTTAAGTATGGCCAATCTTAGACCAAATATGTAAAACTTTTTTAATAGTTTTGTAAACTTTACAAAGTATAGCACAAATCAAAGAAAAGGTCAAGACACGATTTGTAAAAAAATTTTTAAGTGTGAGATATTTTTTCAAAACCACTTGCATAATCCGCGCTTTTGTGATATAATACTGAAGATTTAAGCTGTTACACGAAAGGACGGGAGACAACATGAAGGCATATCTGATCTTGGCCGACGGCAGCGTTTACACCGGCAGCTCCTTCGGCGCCCGGCGGGACGCCCTCTGCGAGGTGGTGTTCAACACCTCCATGACCGGCTACACCGAGGTCCTCACCGACCCCTCCTACTACGGGCAGGGCGTCATCATGACCTATCCTATAGAGGGAAATTACGGCGTGAACTTCGACGATATGGAGAGCCGCCGCATCTGGGTGAGCTGCTTCATCGTTCGGGAGTGCACCACCCTCGCATCCAACTTCCGCTGTGAGGCCACGCTGGACGAGCTTCTGAAAAAATACGATATACCCGGCATCAGCGGCATCGACACCCGGGCCATTACCAAAAAGATAAGAGAAAACGGCACCATGCCCGGCTATCTTACCACAAATCCCGACTACAATAAGGAAGAAATTCTGAAAAAGCTTCGCGGCTATAAGATCGTCGACGCGGTAAAGACCGTTACCCGTCCCGAGCCCCTGCACCTGACGGGCGGCGGTTACAGGGTGGCCCTGCTGGACGTGGGCGCCAAGGACAACATCGCCGGCTCCCTCCACCGCCGGGGGCTTGACGTGACGGTCTATCCCGCCCTGACCCCCGCCGAGGAAATTCTGGCCGCCAAGCCCGACGGCATAATGATAAGCAACGGCCCCGGCGACCCCACCGACTGCGGCGAGGTCATAGCCAACGTCAAAAAGCTCTACGACTCGGACGTGCCCATCTTCGGCATCTGTCTGGGGCACCAGCTGATGGCGCTGGCCACGGGAGCATCCACCGAAAAGCTGAAGTACGGCCATCGGGGCGCCAACCATCCCGTCAAGGATCTGGCCCTTGGACGGGTGTATATCACCAGCCAGAACCACGGCTATGTAGTGAGCAAAATTGACGAAAACGTGGCCGAGATAAGCCATGTGAACGTGAACGACGGCACCGTGGAGGGCCTGCGGTACAAGGGCAAGAACATCTTCACCGTCCAGTTCCACCCCGAGGCCTGCCCCGGCCCACAGGACACGGAGTACCTCTTCGACGAGTTTATTGAAATGATGGGAGGAAAGAAAAATGCCTAAGAGTCCCGACATAAAGAAAGTGCTTGTTATCGGCAGCGGCCCCATCATCATCGGTCAGGCGGCGGAGTTCGACTACGCCGGCACTCAGGCCTGCCGCAGCCTGAAGGACGACGGCGTCGAGGTAGTGCTCATCAACTCCAACCCCGCCACCATCATGACCGACAAGGACATAGCGGACAAGGTGTATATCGAGCCCCTGACCACCGAGACCGTGGAAAAGGTCATTCTGGCCGAAAAGCCCGACTCCATACTCCCCACCCTGGGCGGACAGACGGGCCTTAATCTGGCCATGGAGCTTGCGGAGGCGGGCTTCCTCAAGGAGCACAACGTCAGGCTCCTGGGCACCAGCAGCGAGACCATCAGGATGGCCGAGGATCGCCAGAGCTTCAAGGACGCCATGCTCAGCATAGACCAGCCCTGCATTGCCAGCAAGGTGGTGGAGACCTACGCCGACGCCCTGGCTTTCGCCAAAGAGATCGGCTTCCCCGTTATCGTGCGGCCCGCCTACACTCTGGGCGGCACCGGCGGCGGCATAGCCGAGACCGAGGAGGAGCTGGCGCAGATAGCTCCCCACGGACTGCGGCTCTCCCGTGTGGGACAGGTTCTCATCGAGAAGTGCATCGCCGGCTGGAAGGAGATCGAGTTCGAGGTTATCCGCGACGGGGCCGGCAGCTGCATAACCGTCTGCTCCATGGAGAACCTTGACCCCGTGGGCGTACACACCGGCGACAGCATAGTCGTGGCCCCCGCCCAGACCCTCGCCGACAAGGAATACCAGATGCTGCGCACGGCGGCCATCAGAATTATAGATAAATTAAAGGTGGAGGGCGGCTGCAACGTCCAGTTCGCGCTGGAGCCCAACTCCTTTGAATACGCGGTGATCGAGGTAAATCCCCGCGTGAGCCGCTCCTCCGCTCTGGCATCAAAGGCTACGGGCTACCCCATAGCCAAGGTGGCCGCCAAGATCGCCTTGGGCTATCATCTGGACGAGATAAAGAACGCCGTCACCGGCAAGACCTTCGCCTGCTTCGAGCCGGCGCTGGACTACATCGTGGCCAAGATACCCAAGTGGCCCTTCGACAAGTTCGTCACCGCCGAGCGCAAGCTGGGCACCCAGATGAAGGCCACCGGCGAGGTCATGAGCATCAGCCCCTCCTTTGAGGGCGCTCTCATGAAGGCCGTTCGCTCCCTCGAGCTTAACATCTACAGCCTTGACCTGCCCTATTATCAGCCCATGGACGCCGACCGTCTCCGCGAGGAGCTGAAAAAGGTGGACGATATGCGCCTCTTCGCCGTGGCGCAGGCTCTTAAGAAGGGTATTTCTGTTGATGAGATAAACGAAATAACCAAGATAGACAAGTGGTTCCTTGGCAAGATAGACAACATCATGAAGCTGGAGGAGGCCCTCCGCAGCGAGGAGCTGACCCCCGAGCTGCTGGAAAAGGCCAAGATATACGGCTTCTACGACAAGGTAATCGGCCAGATAGTGGGTAAGACCGACCGGGAGATAAAGGCCCTGCGCCTTCAGTGGAACATCCTGCCCGCCTACAAGATGGTGGACACCTGCGCCGCCGAGTTCGAGGCCGTGACCCCCTACTACTACTCCTGCTACGGCAGCGAGACCGAGGCCGACCCCTCATCCGACCGGAAGAAAATTCTGGTGCTGGGCAGCGGCCCCATCAGGATAGGACAGGGCATCGAGTTCGACTACTGCTCCGTCCACGCGGTTTGGGCCCTGAGCAAGCTGGGCTATGAGACCATAATTGTCAACAACAATCCGGAAACGGTTTCCACCGATTTCGATATTTCGGACAAGCTCTACTTCGAGCCCCTCACTCCCGAGGACGTGGAGAACATCGTGGACGTGGAGCAGCCCTACGGCGCTATCGTTCAGTTCGGCGGCCAGACCGCCATTAAGCTCACTCAGGCCCTGAACGACATGGGCGTCCGCATACTTGGCACCGACGCCCGGGACGTGGATCGGGCCGAGGACAGAGAGCTGTTTGACGAGGTTCTTGAGATATGCAAAATACGCCGTCCACAGGGCCGGACAATCTTCACCTGTGAGGAGGCCATCGCCGCTGCCAACGAGATAGGCTATCCGGTGCTGGTGCGTCCCAGCTACGTGCTGGGCGGTCAGGGCATGGAGATCGCATACAACGACAAGGACATCACCGTTTATATGGAGATAATCAACCGCAGCGTGCAGGAGCACCCCATCCTTGTGGACAAGTATGTCCACGGCAAGGAGGTTGAGGTGGACGCCGTCTGCGACGGAACCGACATACTCATCCCCGGCATTATGGAGCACCTCGAGCGGGCCGGCATCCACAGCGGCGACAGCATCAGCGTCTACCCCGCACAGACCCTGACCGAGGAGGAGAAGGAGACCATAATCCGCTTCACCAAGAGTCTGGCCACCGAGCTCCACGTTGTGGGACTGATAAATATTCAGTTCATAGTGGCCGCCGACGGCGTTTACGTAATAGAGGTAAACCCCCGCAGCAGCCGCACCGTGCCCTATATCAGCAAGGTAACCAACGTGCCCATCGTGGCCCTGGCCATCAGGTGTATGCTGGGCGAACGGCTGCGGGATCTGGGCTACGGAGTGGATCTCCACCCCGAGGCCGACTATGTGGCCGTAAAGATGCCCGTGTTCAGCTTTGAAAAGCTCCATGACGTGGACACCGCCCTCGGGCCGGAGATGAAGTCCACCGGCGAGGTGCTGGGAATAGCGCCCACCTTCCACGAGGCCCTTTACAAGTCCTTCATCGCCAGCGGCTTTGTGATCCCCGAGCGGGGCAATATGCTCATAACCGTCCGCGACACCGACAAGGAGGAGGTCTGCCAGCTGGCGAAGGACTTCGCCGAGTACGGCTTCGGTATCTACGCCACCGGCGGAACCTGCCAGTACCTGCGGGACAACGGCGTCTGGGCCCGGAGGGTCAATAAGATCGCCGAGGGCTCGCCGGATATTCTGGACTTCATCGGCGGCGGCGGAGTTGACCTTGTCGTCAACACTCCCACCCGGGGCCGTCAGCACAACCGCGACGGCTTCAAGATACGCCGCACCAGCGTGGAGCGCAGCGTACCCTGCATGACTAGCCTCGACACCGCCCGTGCCCTCCTCACCGCCATAAAGCAGAAGGACGAGGGTGAGCTTGGCATCGTGGACATCTCGACGATATGACGAATAAATAAATTTCCACCGGCTGATTTATATTCCGATTGACAAAAATCCCCCTTTGTACTATAATAAGTGCAAAGGGGGATTTAATACTAATCCCAAATTAAAATCATAGGTATGCGAGTTTATTACGGTAACAACGACAGATCAAAAAGGCTTCCCCTGGAGGGGAAGCTGTCGGCGAAGCCGACTGATGAGGTGTAGCCGCTGTGCGGCGTTAGGGTAACCGTAAACGCATAACGGATGCTTCGCATCCTACACCTCATCCGGCACTTCGTGCCACCTTCCCCTCGGAGGGGAAGGCTTTAACGCTTTTAATTGGGATTAGTATTACGGATACAGTGTAAATGTCATTTCATTCTGAGGTACGTCGAAGCTGTCGGCGGCAATGTTCAGCTCGATGCAGGAGTAGGTGAAGTCCCAGCACACCAGCATCTTTCCGTCCCCGTCCAGCTTTGCCGGCATGGACAGGCTTACCGGTATGCCGTTGAGCTCCACTTCCGTGGCTCCGGCGGTGATCACGGCCTCAATGCCGTTGTAACGGACGGTCAGCTTATTACCTTTGCGCTCCGTATCTGCGCCCAGATGCTCAAAGATGTCCTCGATTTCCAGATAGTCGCCGTCGATTTTGACCGGGAAGGGCCGCAGACGCTCCGGTATCTCGGCTTCGGCCGGAGTTCCGGGGTCGCGGAGCTTGTATTCCAGACCAGCCACGATCACGCTCTCGATTTGGCTCAGATCCAGAATTTCTCTGGGTATGGCCCTCAGCTGATACAGGACGGGGATTTCGGCGTTCAGGGTCTGACTGGTTCGGTTGCGGTTGACAAAGAGCTGGTTGAAGCTCTTTATCTCTCCGTCCTTCATGCGGAAGAAGGCCTCCGAATTTTCGAGATAGCTGTCGTTGTGGTTTGGCATCCACCTGTCAAGGGTTATGCCCGTGGGGGTCAGCACGATGTGCCCGTCGCCGATGGGCTGGCCCGCAAGGTCGAACTCAAAGCTTTCGATGTCGCCCTTGGCCTCGACGATCACGGTGCGCTTGCCCCGCAGGGGATAGAATATCATTTTCATGGGCTTGAGGTCGGGATTGTCTATATCCGCCGTCACCGTCCATGTGCGGCTGGTATCGGTGCGCAGGTGCCACAGCTCCGACGTACCGCTGCTGCCGCCCTGGGCATAGTCGCTCAGATCGGCGAACTTGAAGTCAAAGGCCAGCGACATACTGAGATCTTTCAGCTCCTCCTCCGTTTCCTCGGTCAGGGCCTCAACGGTGAACACCGCCATGGCCTGGGTCTGGGTCACAAGGGCCTGATCCACCGTGAACCTGTACCGTCCGTCGGTGAGGGACAGCTCCGGCCGGTCAACGTACCGCTCCATATAGCTGCTGTCCCCCAGGAAGTACAGCTTCAGCAGATCCACGTTCACGCTGCTGCTGACCGCCAGCGCCGTCAGGGCCAGAGCCAGAATTACGGCGCAGATCACGGCCACCCGCCTCGCCACACGCTGAGCCTTAAAGAGGGCGAGCTCCGGCGGACTCTGATTGAGCTTTTCGTTCACGCTTTTTACGACGCTGTCCGCATCCCGTTCAAACATGGCGTTTTCCGGTATGTCAAGGGTTTTCAGGAGTTCTCTCATACGCTTGTTCATCAGAGCACCTCCTTTCCGGAAAATGCTTCCCTGAGCCGGCCGCGGCCTCTCATGAGCTTCATTTTCACGTTGGAAATACTGAGTCCCAGCTCGGCGGCTATCTCTCTCAGCTTCTGGTCGTTGTAATAATAGCGGAGAAAGATCTCGCTGTCCGGCTGGCCCAGCTTTTCAATTTCGTCATACAGCATACGGGACAGCTCGTTTTTCTCGACGGTGTCCTCGGGGTTGCCGTAGTCGGACGCGCAGTCCTCCGGCAGCTCCTCCTCGGGCCTCAGGCCCCGCAGCCTTTTGATTGTCATGTTTCGGGCCGTGGCCCCAATATACGCCTTAAGCGACTCGTTGATATTGCCGGCGTTGTTCCAAAGCGCCAGAAAAACGTCGTCCACCAGCTCCTCCATGTCCTCGCGGGTCAGGGAATTGCCGCCCGTGTTGAAGATTATCGTGCAGACATAGGCGTTGAAGCGGCGGATCACCGTTTCGAGAGAGCTGCGGTTTCGTTTTTGCAGCTTTTCCAATAGCTGTGCGTCGGTCATAGGCCCACCTCCGTATGGAAATTTTCTTCCTGCCTATATATAAAGACACGGGCGGCCGCAAAACGGTCACAGATTTTTTGAAAAAATTTTTTCGGCTTTTTTCGGCTGTCATTTTTGCCGTAAAAAATCACGCCCCGAAACACGGGGCGCGATATCAGTCCGGCGGAACGCCGGTGGTGGACTTGAAGGGATTCGAACCCTCGACCTCTCGGATGCGAACCGAACGCTCTCCCAGCTGAGCTACAAGCCCGTTACTTTGTTATTATAGCACATCGTTTTTCATTTTGCAACCATTATTTTTAAAAAATTTCAAAAAAAGGTGATAACGTGAAAAAGCACCTGCTCTGGATATTGATTTTCGCCGTCCTCTGTCTTGTCTGCGCCGCCGCCGTTTTCCTCATGGGCCGGAGCGGCGGCCGCACCGCCGTGGTTGCCGTGGACGGGGAGACCGTACGCACCCTCGACCTCGCCGAGGACTGCGAGATCGACGTTTCCCTCGGGGACGGGGAGTTCAACCACATAAGCGTCAAGGGCGGACGGGTGGCCGTCACCGACGCCAGCTGTCCCGACCGGCTCTGCGTCCGTCGGGGCTACATAAGGGACGGGGTGCCCATCGTCTGCCTGCCCCACCGGCTCACCGTCGAGGTGCGGGGCGGGAGCGGCGGCGTGGACGCCGTGACGGGGAGGTGAGGGCGTGAAGGTCAAAAAACTGACGTTTATGGCCCTGCTGCTGGCCATAGCCCTGACAATTTTCGTGATAGAGGCCCAAATTCCTCCCCTTGTACCCATAGCGGGAGTGAAGCTGGGACTGGCCAATGTGGTGACCCTGGCGGCCCTCGTCTGGCTCGGCCGAAAGGAAGCCCTGGCCGTGCTGGTGCTCAGGATAATCCTCGGCAGCGTCTTTGCCGGACAGGCTGTGAGCTTTATTTACAGCATGAGCGGCGGCCTGCTCTGCTTCATTGTTATGGCTCTTTGCATCAGGCCCTTGGGTCGGGAACGGCTGTGGGTGGTGAGCGTGTTGGGGGCCATAGCTCATAACGTCGGCCAGATATTGGCGGCCATGGCCCTCACCGGTACTCCGGCGGTCGCCGCCTATCTGCCGATGCTGATAATTTCCGCCGTGCTGACCGGAGCCTTTACCGGTCTCACGGCTCAGGCTTTGACATCAAGATTGGGGAAGTGAAGCATGAAACGAGCTCTGATTTTTATACTTGCCGCCCTGCTGCTGACCTCCTGCGGACAGACCGAGGAGCACAGCGCCACGGTTTTTGCCATGGACACCGTTATGGAGCTCACCGCCTATGGGGAGAACGGCGAGGCGGCCCTTGAAGCCGCCAAGACCGAGATATACCGGCTGGACGGCCTTTTTGACCGCCGTAATGAGGACGGCGAGATTTTTGCGCTGAACAAAAACGGCGGCGGCGAGGTTTCCGACGACACCGCCGGACTGTTGCGCAGGGGCGAGGAGATACGGGCCCTCACCGGCGGGGCCTTTGACATGACCGTGGCTCCGGTCATGGACCTCTGGGGCTTTTACGGTCAGGACTATCGGGTGCCCGACGGAGCCGAGCTGGCCGCCGCACTGGAAAAGGTGGGCGGAGAGGTGACCGTCGAGGGAAACACCGTTACCCTCGGCGAGGGGACGCTGCTCGACCCCGGCGGCATAGCCAAGGGCTGGGCCTCCGCGAGACTGATGGAGATATTTCGGGAAAAAGGCGTAACCTCCGGTCTGGTCTCTTTGGGCGGCAGCGTTCAGGCTCTGGGCTCCCGCCCCGACGGAACTCCTTGGCGGGTGGCCATACAGGATCCCGACGGGGAGGGCTATGCCGCCGTGTTGTCTTTGACCGACACGGCCGCCGTCACCTCCGGGGATTATCAGCGATATTTTGAACAGGACGGGAAGATATACCACCATATCATTGACCCTTCCACGGGCCGGCCGGCGGACAGCGGTCTCCGTTCGGTGACGGTGGTCTGCCGTGACGGGGCGCTGGCCGACGGACTTTCCACCGCTCTGTTTGTCATGGGTCGTGAGCGTGCCCTCGACCTATGGCGCGAGAGCGGAGGATTTGAGGCGGTGTTCATAGATTCCGACGGCGGGATCGCCGCCACGGCCGGACTTCGGGGCCTCATACGCAGCGATAAGGAGATAGTGTTTTGTGAATAATTAGGAATAATTAAAATGAGGAATGAGGAGTGAGGAATTAGGAATAAAACGGGCAACCACTCAGGTTTTGCTAAATATAATACGACAAAATATCCGATATGTCGCAACAATCCATTGCGGCATACCGGATATTTGTCATTTATTTATTCATCAACGACAAAACGCCGTGACTGTTCCGTCAGTATTCCTCATTCCTCATTTCTAATTCCTCATTTTCTACCTCCTCATTTTCCACCTCTTCGCCCTCGTCGCCGTAGCCGAAGTCCATCCTGATATAGGGCTGGGCCCGGTCGGCGCAGTCGGTGATGAGCTTCTTCCGCTCCATATCGTCCACCGCCTCGGCCAGCTCAAGTATGCGCTGGTAATAGCGGTTGGCGGTGACGCTGCCCTTTTGAGTGGTCTCGATGAGAGAATAGAGATGCTCCGCCGCCCTGACCTTGGCGTCCTCCCACAGGGGGGACAGCTCCATGGCCCGGGCGTCCAGATCGGCCGCCCGGGCAAATTTGCCGCCAAGGGCCTCGATTTCGGCGTATTCCGCCATATAGGGGCCGGTCTCGCCGTCTCGCTCGACGGCCTCCTGTATGTAGTATTCGGCGTAGGCAAGGTCGTTGCGCGCCCCGTCCTTTTCATAATCCGCCCGATAACAGCGGGCCGCCCGCCAGCAGCAGTCCCCGTCCAGAGGATCCAGCCGCGCGGCCATTGCCAGCGTTCCGGCGTCGGAGGTCTTGATGCCGTGATTTTTCATTCCGGCGCAGACGCCCAGCACTCCGCCGTAAAGAGCCAGCGCTCCCAGCACTCCCGCCACGGCGAACCGTGCGGGCCTTATCCTGACGGAGAGTGTCCGCCCCTGCCGCCACTCTCCGTAGACAAGCACCCCGGCCAGCAGCATCAGCGCCCCGAGACTGCTCTCGGCATGAGTTAGGAGAGTGAAAACCGTAAGCGCCGCTCCAAAGGCGCTGAACAGGCTCTTTCGGCTTACGGCCACGTGAATAGTCCAGGCGAGGACGGCCATAATGCCCAGCACCCCGGCCAGCCCCAGCGAGGAGATCAGCTCCGCGCCCAGCCCCGCCGAGGCCGCGTCGTAATAGACGGACTGGAACTCGCCCTGACGGAGGAGAAAGCCGCCGCCGCCCAGACCGCCGATATTTTTAAGCCCGCAGAGTATGCCGTCGGCAAAGGGCCGCAGGCCCTCGATCGAGCCACGAAGGGCCTGCACCGTCAGGGCTCCGGCGGAAAGCACGGCCGCCGCCGCACCGGCAATACAGGTCAGGAGGTTCCGCCGGCCGAGGGAGGCGAATATCAGAAAAACGCCTCCCGCCAGCACCGTCAGCAGGCTGCGGCTCATAACGAGCACAAAGGCCAGAGGCAGACCGGCGGCAAAGGCCGAGCCCCTGAGCCGGCCCTTCCTGTCCCGAAGGGCCGACTGACAGCACCACAGCCCGGTGAGCATGAACATACCCACCAAATCGCGGTCGCCCAGACCGGCGGCAAAGGCCCCGTTCAGAGAAAACCGCCGTATTATCATCCAGTCCAGAATGTTCCACACCCCGCACACCAGCGCGGAGATCAGCACCAGCCCCGTTAGCCGCGGGCCGATGTCCTTTTCCTGAGCGAAATAGTCCGCCGCCAGCATGGCCGCCAGCAGCACCGTCAGCAGCACGAAGCACAGCCTCATCTGTCCGGCCCGTCCGTCGGCCCAGATCAGCACAAAAAGAGCGTAAACCAGCATGGCCCCGCCCACGGCGATATTTACGGAAAAATGTATCCTGCCGGTTTCAAACAGCCGGAAAACGAACGTCGCCGCCGTCACGGCAAACACGGCGTACAGCCCCCAGCCTCCCGCCGCGCTCCCCAGCAGGGTGGGCCCCAGCAGGATAAAGGCCGCCGCCAGCAGCTCCAGCAGCCGCTTGCCCGAAAAGGCTCCATTACCGCTCTTCCTCACCGTTTTCAGCTTCCTCCCTGACAACGCAGACCAGAACCTTCTCTATTCTGCGATCCTCGATTTTAACTATTTTCATGGCCAGTCCGTAGGCCTCGATTTCAAACGTGGAGCCGTCCTCGGGTATGGTGTCCATCTGTGCGAAAATGAGCCCGCCGATGGTGTCGTACTCCTCCACGGGCAGCCTTACGCCCAGCTCCTCCGCCACCTCATCCAAGGGGGCGGTGCCGTCTATCTCCCAGGTGTTGTCGTCAAGCTGCACGATGGGCTCCGGCTCGGCCTGTTCCTCTTTTTCATCGTTGATATGGCCCACAAGCTCCTCCAGCAGGTCGTCCATGGTGACGACGCCGCTGAAGCCGCCGTACTCGTCAACAACAACGGCCATGTGGTTCTTCTCCTGCTGCATATTGCGGAAAAGCACGTCCGTGGACACGGTTTCGGGCACGATATAGGCCTTGTGAATGATGCCGCTGACATCGCCGCTGCCGTCATAGAGGAACTCGTAAAGCTCCCGGGCGTAAACGATGCCCTCTATGTTGTCAATAGTCTTGCCGCAGACGGGAAAACGGGAAAAGCCCGTATCCCGCACCTGCTTTTCCCACTCCCGGGGGTCGTCCCCCAGCCGGAGGACGGCAACGTCGATGCGGTGGGTCATAACGTCGGCGGCGGACATACTGTCGAACTCAAATATATTCTGTATGAACTCCTGCTCCTCGGGGGCTATGACGCCGGTTTCGGTGCCGATGTCCACCATCATGCGGATCTCCTCCTCGGTCACGTCCTCCAGCTCCTCGTCGGGTGCCACGCCGAAAAGACCGGCGCAGAGCTTCGCCAGCCAGAGGCAGGCGGCCACCGGCGGCAGGCTTATGAAGTAAAAGCCCTCCATGACCCATGTCATTTTGCGGGACACGGCGGCAAAGTGCTTGCGCCCCACCCGCGAGGGAGCCAGACGGCCGATGATGACCGAGGCCATTGCCACGGCCACGGCCAGCAGACAGGCCACCACCGGGCCGCTGTAATCTATGACGGCGCCGATGTACGCCGTGGTCAGCATGCCCACGCAGATATAGAGCAGAGTTGTCCAGAAGCGGTAACCCACAACGAACCGTACCTCGTTTTCCTTCAGCCTGAGCAGGCGGCCGGGATGGCCCTCCTCACCGTCCTCGGCGGCCTTCCGCAGGGCGGTGATGTTAAGCTCCTCCAAAGACACGGTCAGGACGGTGAACAGTCCGCATAGGATAAGCAGCCCAAGCTGCATAATACTCGCCGGGAGAGGTTCCAAATTCAATCAACCTTTCTTTTCCTTTTTCTTGATTATCTTACCACGTACAGCAGCACGGCGAAGAAGTGCAGAATGCTGCCGCCCAGCACGAACAGGTGCCAGATGGAGTGCATATACGCCACTTTTTTCATGCAGTAGAACACCACGCCCAGCATATACACCAGGCCTCCGGCCAGGAGCAGGGCGATCCCGCCGGCGGCCAACGAGGCTTTGAGGGTGCCCCACATGGCCACCACGGCCCAGCCAAGGGCGATATAGCTGATCAGGCTGGCGATCCGAAATTTTTCCATATCAATGGCGTTGAGGGTTATGCCCAGCGCCGTCACGCCCCATACTATGCCGAAGAGGATCCAGCCGCCGTGCTGGCGCAGGGTACAGAGGGCGATGGGGGTATAGGTTCCGGCGATGAGCAGGTAGATGCTGCAATGATCCAGCACCCGGAACACCTTTTTTGCGCCTTTGGCGCTGATGGCGTGATAGAGGGTGCTCATGGTGAACAGCACTATCATTGTCGCGCCGTAAATGGCCCCGCTGACCACGCCGTAAACGTTGTGGGCCTTGGCCGCGAACACCACCAGCAGCACCAGCGCCGCCACGCCAAGCAGGGCGCCTATGCCGTGGGTCACCGAGCTGAATATTTCCTCCCCAAGGGAGTAGAGCTTCCCCTTGCGTCTGACCGCCGTCGTCATGTCGATCCCCTCCGTTTCGTTTAGTAAATTACAGTATAGCATATTTTTTCCCGCTCCGCAACGGATTTAATAAAAATGTTACATTTTTTTAAAATTCGCCGGGAGAGATTTTGTGCGGCGTTTCGCACCGTAAAATCGGCCGGCGGCGGGCGGGACAAAAAAGTTACATTTTTTCATTAAAAATAAGCATTAGACTTGACAAATCAAAGAAAAAGTGGTAAGATAAAATCATAGAGGTTATATATGATTTTTATATAAAAGGAGAGTGACAGCATGAAGATCTCGACCCGTGGGCGTTACGCCCTGCGCACTATGATAGATATTGCCGTAAATTCCGAGGGCGGCAGAAACATAACCATCAAGGAAATTTCCAAAAGGCAGGGTATTTCCGTCAAGTATCTGGAGCAGATCGTCAGTGTGCTGTCCAAGGCCCGTCTGCTGCGGAGCGTGCGGGGGGCCCAGGGGGGCTATCGGCTGAGCCGCGCGCCCGAGGAATACACCGTGGGCGAGATACTGCGGCTGGCTGAGGGCGGCCTGGCGCCGGTGGAGTGTCTTGACTCCGAGGAGAATATCTGTCCCCGTCGGGGGAACTGTTCCACCCTTGCCTTCTGGGAGGGGCTGAATAAGGTCATCAGCGACTATGTGGACAGCGTCACTCTGGCCGATCTGGCCAGTCGGGAGCGGGAGTCCCACGCCGGCGGGGAATACTGCATATAGGGATTAATTAGGAATTAGGAATACTGACGAGAGCGTGGCGGTGATGGTAAAAATAAAGTGCGCTTTTTAATAAGTGAAAATATATCGGCCGCAAATATGCAAAATGGGTTAGATAAGTCGGAAAAATATTGAGAAAATATTCAAATGGAGAAATAGAACGTGAAACTAGATGAATTTATTAAAAAAGTTAAAAATCAAAGTGAAAGTTTTGGCTTTTGTTTTGAATCTAAACCAAGAAAAGCAAAGAACGCAGTATGGCGGGAAAATATCCATCCAGAGAGAGAAGAAGACTTCAGGAAGGGCGCTTATTTTGGTCTGATAAATGCAGATGAAGAACCAACGGGGGCATACAGTGATTTTAGCTTGGTTATTTTTCCAAATATTGAATGTTCACATTTTGTTATCGCCCTAGGGGTTGGTTCTTTAGGATTCAACAAAGACTTTACCGTTGCCACTTTGCCGTGGCTAAGACGATCATTTTCCAAACTCAGGAACGACAAATACGCAGGAAAACAATTCTTTAAGGTCGATTTTTCCGATATTGAATCACCATCTGCCATTTTAAATCATATGGACGGCGTAGAGGATTTACGAGAGGTAATTAGCAAATATTCCACGGTCCTCCCTGCGTGCCAGATTGTTGAAGTTGAAAAATACTCCGAAGAAGAAGTATATGGTATTGTTTGGCAATGGCTGGCAACCTATGCGGCCTTTAGAGAAGTAGGAAATAATAAGGATCAAAGAGGTGAAATTCGAAAATATTTACCTCCTGCGAAGGACTTAGACGATTATTCTGAGGATGCCATTTACAGACATTTGCTTGAGGAGCGGTTCATTATTCTTCAGGGAGCTCCCGGAACAGGCAAAACTTGGACCGCAAATAAAATTGCTGAGCAGCATTTTAGTGGAGATGGAAGAAAGACCTTCTTCGAACAGTTTCATGCGGAAACTACATATTCAGATTTTGTTTATGGAATTAGGCCAAAAACTGATGGAACCAGTTTGTCATATGAAGAGCATTATGGAATCCTCATAAATGCCATAGAGTATGCAAATTCTGGCAATCCCACATTACTGATTATCGATGAGATTAACAGAGCAAATCTATCAAGTGTTCTTGGCCCTGTTTTCTATCTATTTGAGAAAAATGCCGGTGAAAGGTCAAATTATATAGAGTTAGGATCTAAAAAAATAACAAAATTACCTGAAAACCTATATGTAATAGCTACGATGAATACTGCTGACCGCAGCTTGGCGGTCGTTGATTTTGCGCTTAGGCGAAGATTTTCATGGATTACATTACGCCCCCATGCAATAGAGGCACAAGAAGGGCAAATATTTATGAAAGACGAGTTTGAACGTTTTTCAGAATTGTTCAGCAGATATGCTTCTAGTGAGGAGTTGAATTTGCAACCGGGTCAGTCATATTTTATCGCTGAAAACGCGGAAGCTTGGAACCGACGGTTAAGGTATGAGTTGGTTCCCTTGATGAAAGAGTATTTTAATGAAGGATACTTAAAGAGTGCAATTTCTGAGTTCAGTGACTATGTGTATGACAATTTAGGAATTGATTTATATGAATAATACGATTTTGACACTCCCGGTTCTTAGTAGCAATACCTTTACAATGGATAAGCTGAAAAATTTTTTATCTGGAGACAAACGGAAATTTGAGAGGGATATTCAAAAACTGATAGGTCTAAACAAAAAGGCTTTTGACTACCTGAAAATAGATGCTCGTGGACAATATGACGATAGCTTTAATTTTTCACTTTGCTTAAAATCATCGGAATACTCTGGAGTAGTACCTCTTCGCTCTGCCAGAACCGGACTAATATGTGGCAATTTGAAGGTGGTGGGACGCTACGGCGAAGACATAGACGGGGTATTGCCGCTCCTGAAAGATGAAGACTTTGCTCCGGATTTTGATAACACAATGTTAATCGGGGCTGACATGGCTGTGGCTCCGCCAAAATACATAGAATGTGTTAAATACGTGGATAAGTACGTGCAAGCGGATCGATTTCATTGGCAGAAATTTTCAAATAGAAAAATCACTCAGACAAAGCCGCGAAATACAGATTGGGCCGCGTATTCTCTGAAATCATATAACCCGAACAACGTTTTTAAATACCCCAATAACGTTAATGAGTTAACGACCGAGCACGCTGAATGGGCTGCGCTAAAATATGTGTTGTCACTTGCGATTTCAGAATTGAGAGCAAATACAACACCGAAATCAATTAAATCGCATTATGCGGATATTATCAGACGCCTTGAGTGTACATTCTATAGAGACGATTTGCAAATAGTAGATCATATAGATGTTCACTCATCTGATCCAATAATTATCAAAGAATTGAAGGCCGCAGCAAATCTCATTCTTAAAAACACATCAGATATTCGTTGTGCTTGGAGAATTGACTACTCGTGTTTCTTTGAAAGATATGTCCAATATATTTTTGCACAGTTGGCACATAAGAGAGGTGCCCGAGTTTTTAATAATCCTCATTTTAGAATCAACGGCCCAAAACCAGTTTGGGCCTTAAAATATCTGGAACCAGATTTAGTAATGATAAAAGATGGTGATCAGGTAGTCGTAGATGCAAAGTACAAATCTCACATGTATAACTGTGACAGTAATTCTACGGAGTTACACGACGTTTTTAGAGATGATTTTCATCAAGTACTAGCTTATTCATCATTTAGTTCTGCACAACAAAAAAGAGCCATTATTGCGTATCCTTATAAAGAGTTTAAATGTTATACCACAACTGTGTGCAGCAGTTTGAATGAATGTGAAAATAGAGCTTTCCTTATAGGTCTGCCGATATCTAAAGCAGCTATTATTGATGCCGTGGATTCATTAAATAAGATACTTTATTAGAGAAGCGCATTCTTGTTAAGTTTATTACATGGCAATATTTGCCTATAACTACCAGGTCCCGTGACATCAAAAGAGGAGTTTCAAGCCATGTTGAGGCGGTGGGCCGATTTTGTCCACAATTAAAAGTCCCGCATAAGTGAGCGGTTCATTAAATCATGCTCCGGCCGGATAGCAAACACTTTTTGTGATTAATTTCAACTTTTTTCAAAAAAGACTTGACTTTAACCATGCCTTGGTATAAAATAATATATGTATACTTATGTATTAAAACGCATGGAGGAATACCGTGAGAGTTATTTCCGGCTCCGCAAGGGGGCTTAGGCTTGCTTCTCCCGAGGGGCTGGACACCCGCCCCACCCTTGACCGGGTGAAGGAGGCCCTGTTCAGCATACTGGCCCCGGAGCTGAGAGGCGCGGCGGTGCTGGATCTTTTCGCCGGCAGCGGCGCGTTGGGCATCGAGGCCCTGAGCCGCGGCGGGGAACGGGCGGTCTTTGTGGACAAGTCCGCCGCGGCGAGAGAGATCATCGCCAAAAATCTCGAAGCCTCACGGCTCCGCCAACGGGCGCGGGTCGTTGCCGGGGACGCCCTGGACTACCTGCGCGGCTGCGGCGACTGCTTTGACATTATCTTTCTTGATCCGCCTTACGGCGGAGGGCTTTATGAAAGGGCTCTCGGCCTGATCGCCGAAAAAAGGCTCCTCGCTGCCGGCGGCGCGGCCGCCGTGGAATGGGACGAGGCCGGGGGAGAGCCGGATTTCCCCAAAGAATTTGCGCGGGAGAAGGATCGGCGTTACGGGCGGGTTCGCATAACCGTGCTCCGGCTGAAAGACGAAAGGGGCGAGGAGGATGGCGGCTGAAAAAATCGCCGTGGTGCCCGGCAGCTTTGATCCGGTGACCAACGGACATCTTGACATCATAAGGCGGACGGCCTCCCTTTTTGACAGGGTATATGTCTGCGTCCTGCGCAACGGGGCGAAAAAACCTCTTTTCTCCATTGACGAGAGGATGGACATGATAAGAAGGGTCACGGGGGACATCCCCAACCTGGAGGTCGAAAGCTTCGACGGACTGCTTGTGGACTACGCCCGGGACAAGGGTGCGGACTTTATCGTGAAGGGCCTCAGGGCGGTGAGCGATTTCGAGTACGAGTTCCAGATGGCGCTCACCAACAAGAGCCTCAATCCGCGGGTGGAGACCTTCTTCATTACCACCAGCCGCTCATATTCGTACCTGAGCTCCAGCATAGTCAAGGAGGTGGCCCGCTACGGCGGGGACATTTCCGAGTTTGTGCCCAAGGAAATAGAAAAGGATATTATAGAAAAAATAGGAGGCTAATACTATGGAAATTCTGAAGTTGATCGAAATTCTCGAGGACAAGATCGAGCACGCGTGGACCATTCCCCTCTTCAACCGCATACTCATCGACAAGGAGGAGCTGCTCAAGTGCGTGGACGACATCAGCACAAAGCTGCCCGAGGATCTGAAGCAGGCCCGCGCCGTCAAGGAGGAGCGCAAGCGCATTTTGTCCGAGGCCGAGGCCGAGGCCCAAAAGATAATCAACGAGGCCAAGGAAAAGGCCGCCGCCATGGTTCAGGAGCATGAGATAACCAAGGCCGCCGTGGAACAGTCCAGCCAGATCATAGACGAGGCGTCCAGAAAGGCCCGCGACCTCCGCGCCGGCACTCAGAATTTCATAATCTCTCTTCTGTCCCAGACCGAGGAGCGCGTGGCTCACTCTCAGGACATCATCAAGAGCGCTCTGGAGGAGATGCACTCTCAGAACGTAACCCGTCAGATAGAGAGCGACAGCCAGAACTAAGGCGGCAATTACATAAATTTTCCCACATAATTTTTTCAGAGGTGTAAGTATGTCAGGACATTCCAAGTGGAATAACATCAAGAACAAGAAAGAAAAATCCGACGCCCAGCGGGCCAAGATATTCACCAAGATAGGCCGCGAGCTGGCGGTAATCGTCCGTCAGGGCGGGCCCAATCCCGACTCCAACGGGCGCCTGCGCGACGCCATAGCCAAGGCCCGGGCCAACAATATGCCCAACGACAACATTAACCGCTGCATAGCCAAGGCGGCGGGAGAGGGCAGCGGCGACGACTATGAGAACATCACCTACGAGGGCTACGGCCCCAGCGGCGTGGCCCTCATCGTGGAGACCCTCACCAACAACCGCAACCGTACCGCCGGCGATATGCGCCACTATTTTGACAAGTACGGCGGCAATCTGGGCACCAACGGCTGCGTCAGCTATATGTTCGACCAGAAGGGCGTCATAGTCATCGACAACTCCGAGGAGGAACTGGACGAGGACGCCGTAATGATGGACGCTCTGGATTGCGGAGCCGAGGATTTCAGCGCCGAGGACGGAATGTTTGAGATACTGACCGATCCCGACACCTTCTCCTCCGTGCGCGAGGCATTGGAGGCCAAGGGATACGCCTTTGCCACCGCCGAGGTTCAGATGGTGCCGCAGACCATGGTGACGCTCACCGACGAGGACGATCTGAAGAACATGAACAAGCTCATCGATATGCTGGAGGACAACGACGACGTCCAAAACGTGTATCATAACTGGGACGAACCGTCCGAGGAGGAATAAAAAAAGGGCCTGTGGGCCCTTTTTTGGTGGAATTAGGAATTAGGTGTGAGGAATGAGGAATATTATGTGTATTGACTTTATTTGTCATTGATAACGTGATTTTGACGCCGTAAGGGCGGCCATCGGTCGTCCGCCATCAAGGTTACACCGCCAACGACAAATAAAGTAACTGTCCCGTCAGTATTCCTAATTCCTCACTCCTCATTCCTAATTTTTAAACGCAAATCTCTTCAGCTTATTCCCAAAGGGAAGCATGGCCAGTTCCTCGGCGGTGAACACCCGCAGGAGGAAGATTGCGGCGAAATACACGGCGACGCCCACAAGTATGGCCGCCAGAGTAGCCACGGTGTTGCCCGCCAGCGGGGCGGCAAAGTGATGTACCACCCACACGGCGGCGGCCATGATGGCCGTGCAGACCATGGGCCTCAGGTAGTAACGGGCGTAGGGTATCTTCATTGGCAGGTTCTTACGCAGCACGTAAAAGCTGATGAAAAAGGCGATGCCCTGACAGAGGACGCTGCCCACCGGCGCGCCGTAAATATTGACGCCGGGTATGGGTATCAGCACCAGATTGGAGATGAGCTTCACCGCTCCGCCGCAGAGTATGCTGATGGCCGGAACGAAAATCTTGCCCATGCCCTGAAGGCTGCCGTAGATGGTCTGGCTCATTGCCGAGAAGAACACCGTGGGGGTTAGCATGATGAAAAGCAGGGCCCCGTCGGACACGGCGGGATAGATCATTTTGAGTATCGGCCCGGCCAGCACCGCGTAACCGGCGGCGCAGGGCAGAGCGATGACGATGGAGGTCAGGAGCGAAAATGTCACCCGGCGGGCCGCCGTGTCGTAGTCCTTCACCGCCAGGGCTCCGGCGATTGTGGGTACAAGTACGGTGGCGAAAGCGATGTTTATGGCCAGAGGCAGGTTGATCAGCACGTCGGTCTTGCTCAGTATGCCGCTGAGGGTGACGGCCTTCTGCTCCATGGCCGCCGGATCGGTTATCACTCCGGCGAAGGCTTTGTACAGGCCCCGGTTAACGGTGGCGATGTCCAGCACACGGTTAAGAGAGGTGACGATGGAGCCCAGAGAGATGGGTATGGACACCCAGAGGACGGACTTGGCCACGGAAAGGGCCTTCTGGGTCTCGACCAGCGCCGGGGCGGCGTCGTACTTTTCCTTTATCTCGCGGCTGTGGGCCTTGCAGAAGCCGAAGAGGTAGATCAGGCTAAGGACGGTGGAGACAGTGGTGCCCAGGGTGGCGCCGGCGGCCATGTACTCGGGGGCCTGACCGGTCATACAGATAACTATGACCACGGTGGTGACGGTCTTAAAAAGTTGCTCCAGCATCTGGCTGGTGCTGGTGGCCTTGGCGTTGTGCTGGCCCATAAAGAAGCCCCTGATCACGCTGGATATGGACACGAAGAAGATGGACGGCGAAAGCACCCGCATCGAATACGCGGCCTTTGAGGCCTTAAATATGTAGGTGGAAATGAAGTCCGCCCCGAAGAACAGGGCGCAGGAGCAGACCCCGCCGATAACGGCGAAAAGGCCCAGACTGACCTTGAATATCCTCAGGGCACCCCTGTAATTGCCCAGGGCGCATTTTTCGGAGACCAGCTTGCTGATGGCGTTTGGTATGCCAACAGAGCTCAGGGCCAGCAGCAGGGTGTAGATCTGGAAGCCGAAGTTGTAATAGCCGTTGCCCTCGTCGCCGAAGCCGGGAACGTTGGTAATCACCATTCTGTATACAAAGCCCAGGAGCTTCACTACCACCTGGGAGAAGATTATGGTCAGCACGTTCATCATAAACGAGGGCTTTTTCTTTTCCGCCATTTTCATCCGTCCTTCCTCAAGGTTCATTCTTCCATATTTTATAATTATATACCAATCCGTCCAAAAATGCAAGGGCGGCGGAAAAATATTTGCGAGAAAATTTGCAAAAGCTCTTGACAAACGGGAAAAATTGAGTTATAATACACCTTGTCAGCGCATAAGGCTGATATGGCGGCGTAGCTCAGCTGGCTAGAGCATTCGGTTCATACCCGGACGGTCGGTGGTTCGAGCCCACTCGCCGCTACCATATGGGAGTTTAGCTCAGCTGGGAGAGCATCTGCCTTACAAGCAGAGGGTCATAGGTTCGAGCCCTATAACTCCCACCAGCACACAGAAAAGGGACGGTCTTTGGACCGCCCCCTTTTTCTGTAATTAGGAATTAGGAATGAGGAGTTAGGAATATTGGCGGAACAGTTACTTTATTTGTCATTGTTACCATAAATCCGCCTACACAAAAATTTCTTGCATTTTGTCAAATATTGTGCTGTAATGTAAAAGGATAGAGCGCAAGTAGTGGGACGGTTAGCCATCTTCTTTGTGAAAGGAGGTGGTTTGTGATGACTGAACGGGAGCTCATTATTTTATTTTTAATAATGGTGCTTTTGATTTTAACCATCATAAAAAATAACTGCCCCCACAGCTAAAGTGATGTGACCCCAAAAAGTTAGACTTTTCATAGCGTAGTAGTTTTGCTGACTGCTACGCTATTTTTATGCAGTCAA
>CANQRB010000013.1 GCA_947626145.1 uncultured Clostridia bacterium
ATAACTATATTTTGCCATGAAAAAACCGACCTCCCAATCGTTAGATTTTTGGTCTAACTTTTGGGGGTCGGTTCAGTGTGGCAGTTATTTTTCTCCCATAAACATTGGCTAACCGTTTTACGGTCTTGCCTCTATCTGTTTTTATTATACACGATTATTTTTACTTTGTCAAGTGATTTAATTAAAAATTTGTCGCCTCACTGCTTAAACCGGTTGCGTATAATGTCGAAGGCTCGGCGGTATATGATGGGCGTGGCGTGCTCCTCAATAATGATCTGGGCGTTTTCGTCCAGTATACGGCCATACTCGGCCAGAGTCCGCTCCATCCCCACACCGGCGGTCATATAGTACTTGACCCCCTCGGCGTAAAGAGTGCCGCCGAAATATGTAGGCGCACAGTGGCACATTTCCACCACGTCGTCAAAGGAATCCAGCTCCGCCATAAAGGAGGTGCGGCCCGTCTGCTCATCCTGCTTCCGGCGGGCATTCAGTCCGGCGGTCACATTCTGACGGGCGGAGATGCGGTCAAAGAGCTTCTGCTCCGCGTCGTTGTCCACCTTGGTGACATATATTGTCAGCCCGCCCTGCGACGGCATGGCCTCCACCACCAGCCGCGAATTGGCGTAGACGAAGCCCACTTCCTCCTGCGCCCGGCGCAGCACAGAGAAAAACATGGCCTGCGCCTCGCCGGAATCCCGATTTATGGACTCGGCGTCCACACCGTAGGAGCTAAGCTCCTCCCGGGGAATGGTTATTTTAAGTTTATTCTGCCGTATAAGCTCAAGCTTCATTGTTTCACTTCCTTAAATGATGGCTGAAGATCTTATAATACTATTCTAACACAAATCCGTCTGTTTGAGAAGAGGTAATTTCTGATTTTATACAAGTAATTTAAGGCAATATACACTTATACTAATCAAGGCCCAGCAGTTTTTCCGCCCCGCGCTTAAGCACGTACAGCGCCCGATGCTCGGTCATGCGGCGCACGTCCCTCACCGAGTGGCGGCGGTATATGCCCACCCGGTGTATATCCATGGGGTTCGAGGCGCTGCCGTTGATAAAGCCCCGATAATCCGCGTCGGTACAGACGGCGGTGTAGTAGTCGTCGGCTATGTCCAGCAGAGTGGCGTCGACGCTGCCGTTGGGCATGGCCAGAGCGGTGACTTCGGCCCCCGAGGCCACCTCCACCAGCCGCTTGCTCTCGCCCATTTCATAGACGGCGTCCTCGTAGGTCTTGTCGCCCCAGGCCATAGGCTCGTGGGAGACAGTGTGGGACTGGACGCTGACAAGGCCGCTTTCGGTCATTTCCCTTATCTGGGCCGAGGTAAGATAGCCGGGACGGTCGATCTTGCCCGCTATCATAAAGACCGTGGCCTTTATCCCATACTTTTTCAGCAGGGGGAAGGCCTTTGTATAGTTGTCCTCATAGCCGTCGTCAAAGGTGATCGCCACCCGCCGGGGGCCTTCCTCCGGCTCGGGCTTTGTCAGGTCGGTGACGAACAGGGTCTCGGCCCCGCTCTCGCTGAAATACCGAAGCTGGGCCTCAAAGTCCGACTCAAGGACGCTGAACTCCTCGGCGTCGGGGTTGAAGGGCACGTCGCTGACGCTGTGGTACATATACACCATGGTTCGGCCCGAGGCAAAGACGGCGTGGAACTCCGCCGCGGCCGCGGCCAGCGCGAACAGCAGCAGGGCGATGATCATTCTTTTAAGTGTTTTCAAGGCGCCGAACGCCTCCTTGTCTTTTTATTCCGGACGGCCGTATGGCAGCTCCAGCGGGCCGAGGTCGGGCTCGGCCACCAGCCGGACGGTGCGGGCGTTTTTGCCCTCGGTCTCGAAAATTACGATCTCGTTGCGTCCGGGCTTGATGAGGGGGGCGGGTATGTACAGCCGCCGCTGGGGCCCTATGTTCCAGAACCGGCCCAGATTGAAGCCGTTGATGAAGGCGCAGCCCTTGCCGAAGCCCTCCAGATCCAGGAAGGTATCCATGGCCTTATAGGAGTTGAAGCTGAACTTATAGAAGGCCGCCGTGTCACGGTAGTATGGCTTGTCGAAGTCTATTTTGTCTATGTTGTCCAGAGGCAGGGGGTACATTTTCCAGCCCGTGTGGTAGTGGCCGTTGATGAGTACGCCGTCCTCGATGCCCTTACGCTGGTACTCTATCTTGTAGCTGAAGTTCACCCGGCCCATGTTCTCGGTGAGGACGTCAAAATCCCCGTCGTTCTCATAGACATAGGGGCTGCGCTTGAAGTCGTATTCCTTAAGGAGTCCCCTGTCGTAGTAGGTGCCGAAGCGCTTGCCCTCCATGAACACAATGGCCCGGTCGCTGACCTTGGCGAATGCCAGCTTGCCGATGGTCTTGCCCTTGGGGAAGCTGGTGCGGTACAGGGTGTAGCCGAAGTTCTGGCCCAGTTTTTCCATGCACATGGGGTTGTCGGCCTCGACAGGGGTGGAAATGTCCTCAAGCACGCTGTTCAGGCTCACCCTCGCCTCGCAGTCCAGAGTGCCGTAGGAGCCCTTCTCGATTTTTGTGGTGAACTCCACCTCGGGAATGGGGGCGTACTTGGCCACAACGGACTTGAAGGCCTCGTATTTGGGCGTGATGTCGCCCCACTCGGTCAGCACCGCGTCATAGTCGTAGCTGGTAACGTCGGGACTCAGCTCGTCATAGTAGTTGGAGCCGTTGGTGAAGCCGAAATTGGTGCCGCCGTGGAACATATAGATATTTATGTTGCCCATGCGCAGGGCGTCGTCGAAGTCGCGCTGATTGTTGTAAAGGTTGCTGGTGGCGTGCTTGCCGCTGCCCCAGTTGTCGAACCAGCCCACCCAGAACTCCATGCACATCAGGGGGCCGCCGTGAGTATACTGCTCCAGCACCTTGAACTGATCCTCCACATGGGAGCCGAAGTTGGCGGTGGGCAGAGCCATTTCACAGCTGCCGCAGTCAAGGGCGTCGTCCCAGGGGCCGTCGCTGGTGACAAAGGGCACCTCGGCGCCAAGATCCCGCATCATGCGGCCCATTTCCATCAGATATTCCTTGTCGTCGTTGTAATAGCCGTACTCATTCTCGATCTGGAAGAGGATTATGGGGCCGCCCTTGGTTATCTGCAGGGGCGCCAGTATCTTGAACAGCTCGGCAAAGTAATTTCTCACATAAGTCATGTAAGGCTCGTACCGCCCGCGGAGCTTTATGTTGTCGTGGCGCAGGAGCCAGGCGGGGAGCCCGCCGAATTCCCACTCGGCGCAGATAAAGGGGCCGGGCCGGACGATGACCTTCAGGCCGAGGTCGCCGGCGGTTTCGATGAACTTCTTTATGTCGAACATTCCCTCAAAGTTGAACTGTCCGGGCTGAGGCTCGTGCATATTCCAGCACACATAGGTCTCAACGGTGTTGCAGCCCATGGCCTTCAGCTTTTCCAGCCTGTCCCGCCAGTATTCGGGCACCACTCTGAAGTAGTGGATGCCGCCGCTGATAATCTTAAAGGGCTGTCCGTCCAGATAAAATTGGTCGCGTATTTCAAAGGTGCTCATAGTTATACCTCCCGTTCGGCTTATATTTATCTGTATTTTATCACAAACCCTGCCATAAAGTCAATACGTCAAAGTCAAATATTTTGTTAAAAGGTGTTGACTTGCCGCATAGACTAGAATATAATAGACTTATTGGAGGGGAAAATCATGTCAAAGCAACGGAACACCTCGATAGACATCTTTCGCATGGCGGCGGTGGCCCTGGTCATAATCCAGCACTACCGTCTTTTCAACATGAACACGGCCGGAGCCCTGTGGACGGGGCTTTACTGCCGGATAGCCGTACCGTTTTTCTTCATGGTCTCGGGCTATTTTTCCTGGCGGGAGGAGCCGGAGCGCCGAGCCGCCTTTCTGAAAAAGCAGATAACCACCATAGGCGGGATCCTCGTCGGCTCGTCGGTATTCCTTTTTATATGGGATTTTGTCGTGGGCTTCAAGATCCGGTTCACCGTCCGGAACTTCATGTATCTGCTGCTGTTCAACGAGCCCAAATTCCTTTTCGGCCACGCCCATATGTGGTATATGCTGGCCCTCATCTATATTTTCGTGATCGGTCTCGGCGTGGAAAAGCTGCGCCTGCACAGGGCGGCCTATATCGCCGCGCCCGTACTGTTCGCCGCCGGAGTGGCGCTGGACCTCTGGCTCTTTTCCCACGGACACCGCTACGCCTGCTTTACCCGGAATTTCCTCTTTGACGGCCTGCCCTTCTTTTACATGGGCCAGCTCATCCACAGAAAAGAGGGCAGGATATTGGAGCTGCTGCCCAGGGGTCGGGGACTGGCGGCGCTGGCGGCCGCGGCGGCCCTTATGTGGCTGGAGGCCACTCTGATGATGAAAGCCGGTCTCAGCCTCAGCCGCACCTTCTTCCTGTCCATTCCTTTGCTCAGCTTCGCCGTGTTCGTGAATTTGCTCAACTTCCCCGCAATCGGACGGGGAACCCTGCTGGCCCGATACGCCCGGGACGCGTCCATGATAATCTACATAATCCACCACGCCGTTGAGGACACCATAAAATTCGTGGCGGAGAGGTTCTGGGACATACAGATGTACCAACATTCCACGGTAAGGTTCATTCTTATTTTCCTGATTTCCGGAGTTATCGGCTTTTGGTACGCCTGGCTCAGCGAACGGCGGAACGGAAAAAATTAGGAATGAGGAGTGAGGAATGAGGAATACTGACGGAACAGTTATGGCATTTTGTCATTGGCGGTGCGACTGCCACAATAATTATAAATGATAAATTTATCGGAATGGCGCGACGCTGTACTTTTTAATTATCCATGCCGTAACCTTAATATCGTAGGGGCGACCATCGGCCGTCCGCCATCAAACGTTTACGGCAGCAATAATAAACGAAATTATCAATCAAATTTCCCCGTGCAAATTTACGGTAAATCCGCACAAATATATAAAAAACCTTGCAAATTGCCGTAATAAGTGTTATAATGTCCCTTGGATAGAGCGCAAGTAGTGTCACGTGATGCTCGATGTGTTCACATTGTTTTTTATGCTCGCATTAGCTTGCGGCATAAACATAGCATGTTGGATCATCATTTACTACATCACAAAAAAATAACTGCCCCCTTGGCTAAAGGCAGTTATTTTTATAATAGCTAAAACTTTGGCTAACCGTTTTACGGGCTTGCCTCTATCTGTTTTTATTATACATTATTATTTTTACTTTGTCAAGTGATTTAATTGAAATTTTACATTACCGGTACACACAACAAACGCCATAACTGCCCCGCCAGTATTCCTCATTCCTCACTCCTCATTCCTCATTTTCCAACATTCCTCATCTCGACACAAACCCATTCCCTTTTATCGTAAATCTCCACGGAAAATCGGCGGCCTCCTCCGCATAGTCGATGTTTATCCGCGGGCCGGACGCAATCTCAAAGCCGCAAAAGCCGTCGTCCGTAAGGTACAGCTCATCACCGCACAGGTCGGCTCCGTAGAGCGACCGGTCAATATCCATGGCCATGCACAGCTTGCCGGGGCCGCCGCACAGGTTTTTTATTTTGTCGGTTTTCCGCCGCTCCATCATGGTCTTGATGCCGTCCAGCGGCTCCAAGGCGCGAATAAGGCTGACCTCGGGGATACCCTCTGCGTTGGCCACGATGTTGAAGCAGGAGTACATACCGTAGATCAGGTACACATAGGCAAAGCCTCCGGGGCCGTACTGGATATTACAGCGGCCGCCGGAGTTGTTTTTATAGCTGTGGGCGGCCTTGTCCACAGTGCCCATATAGGCCTCAGTTTCAACTATGCGGGCGCGGGTGACGACGCCGCCTTTATCGCGCACGAGAATTTTGCCCAGCAGTTTTTTGCTGAGCTCTATCCCGTCACAGAGATAAAATTCCCGGGGCAGCTTATACATAAAAACACCTGACCTCATAGAAAAATTAGGAATTAGGAGTGAGGAATGAGGAATAAATAGCGGTTAATGTATAGTGATGCGCAGGCCGTGCCGCTGTACCGCCTTACGGAAAAATGACAAATAACCCGGTAGGGCGCGACGACCCCGGCGCGCCGCTCATATCCGTCAATTTTTTTTGCGAGCAGCCTCTGTATATTTCAGCTCACACGCCCGTGGGGCGGACAAATACCCCCTGCAACTGTCGCACATACCTCTATCCGAGAGTATGTGGACGCTGTGGAAGGCCTTCGTTTCGTCCGTAAACGTGCTTAAATTTTGTCTACGCCTCGTCTACCAGTTCTTCTGTGCCGTACACCAGCTTGTACGTTTCTTTCAAGTCCCTGAAAGCAATGGCTTTGTCTTCGTCCAGATCAATTGTGCCTAAACTCTTTTGATAATATTTGCCAGTAAAGTCCTTGAAGTCCTCGGCCAGTTTTCCGTTAAGGTAGCTTTCATAGTACAGCCACAGCTCATTCCGCAGCGCCTCGGTCATGACGTTTTTTTCGGCGCACCACTTGATTACGGGCATAATCGCGTTGAATCGGTCAGCTTCCGAAAGCCTCGGCTCGTCAAACTCGTACAGCCAATTTGTAGCAGATTGCGCCGTCGTTGAGTGATCGCACCTCATTCGACCCAAAAAATATTTTGTGTTGAGTTGATATGATATAAAGCCCTCTTCCATCATTTTTTCGGTCATCGGCTTTTCCTCCTTTTTATCGTTTACAATTTTCATTTACATAGATTGCACCGGACGAGGTTTGGCCATAGGCCGTTATTCCTCATTCCTAATTCCTAATTCCTCATTCCTCATTTCCAAACTTCCTCCCGCTCATGCCCTCGTATGCCACGACGGCGGCCTCGTCCTCCATATTACAGCCCAGACGGTACATGGGCACGCTGCCGAGCAGGCCGTCCATTATGTCCAGCACCGCGTCAAGCTGATCCTGAGTGCGGGGACGGATGGTCTGTTCGATTATGGTATAGATCACGTTGAAGCCGTCCATGGGGGCGATGCGGTTGTCGGGGCTGCGCTCCACAAGGCACAGGGCCTTGATGGGGGCGCCCATGTTCTCGCTCCAGCCCTCCTTGCCGCACCACGGAGTGCCGTACACATAGTAGCGGCCGCCGAACTTGCGGATGAGGGGCTTGTCCCCGTTGACTATCACGGCCCGATCGCCGAAGAGCTTCTTCCAAAGGCGGATGTGAGTGCTCTTGCCCGTGCCGCTGTCGGCGGTGAAGCAGTAGGCCTCCCCGTCCACGGCGATGCAGGCGCTGTGGAGGAACATGGCCCCGTACTCAAGGGCCTTGATGCAGATCTTCCGATAAGCTTCGAGGCTCTCCAGATAGCCCGGGTCGTGGTCATAGCCCAGCTCCTCCAGTATGAGCCGGTGATCCTCCTCGATCTCGTCCTGAGTCACGTTTATCTCAAAGAGTGGCTCTCCCTCCTCCACGATGTATTTTTGGCAGAGCCAGGGCAGATACTCATAGCGGCAGTTTATTTTTATTACCATTTCGGCGATCTTAATAAGCATTTTCAACACCTCAAATATATTATACTATATGTTTTTACATTTTGCAAGTGTTGATTTCAGCCGCGGCGGTATTGACAACCTCCGTATTTTGAGTTATAATTAATTTACTATATTACATATGCAGGTGATGAAACGTATGAAGATGAAACTCAAGCTTTTGACGGCGATAGTATTCGCTCTGACCTTGGGCACGGCAGCCGCCGCGGCGCCCGCCGACATACTGAACAACCCCTATGTCCACTCCATAAACACCCTCCTCGAGCAGGGCGTGACCCACGTCCGTACCGAGGGACGCTTCCGCCCTGACGCGAGCCTGAACTACGGCGAGGCGGCGGAGCTGATAATCAACACCGCCGACCTGAGGGCCTATGGCAGCGTTACGGGTAACGCAACCCTCCTCGACGCCATAAGGCGGGCCTCGGACGCCGGTTATGTGCCGGCAGACTGGCTCAATGTGCCGGATCGCTCCATAACCCGCGGCGAGTTTGCCGCCATGCTCTATACCTATCTGGCGGTGCAGCCCGGCTTCGACAACGCCACATATTATCTCCCAGACGCTCCGGCGGACAATCCCGGCCCCGGCTACGTTCGGGCCCACGGCATAATGTACGAGTACGCCGACGGCCTTTTCCACCCCGGCGACTATATCAGCCGGGGCGAGGCCTGCTCGGCCGTCTACGCCATATCCGGCCTGCCCCTGTCCTATGTCGCCGACAGCCTGCCCGAGTCGGTGCTGATCTACACCCCTTATGTGAGCCAGCTCAGTCCGGTATACGCCGTGGTGGGCTGTGAGGGGGCCTCCCTGCTCATGGGCATGAAGGCTAAGGGCTACTGTACGGATATGGGCCTGCGGGAGTTTTTGGACAATATGCCCAAGCACTCCAGCAACCCCGCCAAGGGCTACGTGGGCTCACCGTATGTTGCCGGCCAGTACGACCTGCGCACCACCATCTATCCCGCCCCTCTGGCCGCCTACGCCAGCCGGTATGGCAAAGTGCTGGACATCTCGGGCAGCTCGCCGAGAGAACTCCAGGCCGAGATCCTCAGCGGCAACCCCGTTGTGGCTTACGCCACCCTTTACTGGGCGCCCGCCCGTTACCGCGATTACAACATCGAGGGCCAGACCCAGTCCCTTCTCTGCAACAACCATGTGGTGCTGGTGAACGGCTATGACCGCAGGAACGGCAAGTACCACATAGCCGACCCCTACAACGAGGACGACACCGACAAGGAGTACAGTTATTGGATAGACGGCGCCACCTTTGAGAGAATATACAATATACGCCGCCATGCGGTAGTGGTCGAGTAGCGCGAAAAGGCCGTCTTTTCCACCGAGAAATCCCGTTTTATTTATTTAGGAAGTGATACAATGGAACCCAAGGCCCTCCGTGTCCTTGAATTTGACAAAATGGCCCAACGGCTGGCTCAGGGCGCAGTTTGCGCGGGCACCCGCGACCGCTGTCTGGAGCTGAAGCCCGGCGACGACATCTACGAAGTCACCCGCCTTATCGCCCAGACCACCGAGGCCGAGAGCCTCATAATAAAAAAGGGCGCTCCGCCCATAAGTCCCATCAAAAACGCCAGGGCCGCCGCCATGCGGGCCGCCGCCGGAGGGGTGCTTACCATGAGCGACCTCCTTTGCGTGGCTCACTGCCTACGGATAGCCCGCAGCCTTATCGGCTACCTTGAGGGCGACGCTCCGGAGGAAAATTTTCCCCAGATCTCAGTTGCCGCCGCCGGACTGGCGGAGGACAGGAAGCTTGAGCAGCTCATCTTCGGCTCCATTCTCAGCGAGGACGAGGTGGCCGACGAGGCCTCGCCGGAGCTGGGCCGCATCCGCCGACAGATAAGGAACCTGAACAACAAGGTTCGGGACGTGCTGAACGACATGATAAAGTCCCCCAAATACAGCGCCCTGCTCCAGGACGCCATCGTAACCATGAGGGGAGATCGCTTTGTCATACCCGTCAAGAGCGAGTACCGCGCCTCCGTCCCCGGCATAATCCACGACAGCTCCGCCAGCGGGGCCACCATCTTTGTGGAGCCCATGGCGGCGGTGGAGATAAACAACAAGCTGCGGGCCCTGCTGGGCGAGGAGCAGGAGGAAATAGAAAAAATCCTCGCGGAGCTTTCCGAAAGGGTGGCCCAGGACGCCGAGCTCATCGCGGGCAGCTACGACGCCATAATGGAGCTGGACTTCATTTTTGCCAAGGGCAAGCTTTCCCGCTCCATGGACGGGAACCCGCCCCGGCTCAACAGCGATGGAAGGATAAACATCAAAAAGGCCCGCCACCCCCTGATAGACAAGGACAAGGTTGTGCCCACGGACATCTATCTGGGTGCGGACTTCGACACTCTCATCGTCACCGGCCCCAACACCGGCGGCAAGACCGTTTCGCTGAAAACCCTGGGGCTGCTTACCCTGATGGCTCAGGCCGGGCTCCACATACCCGCCTCGGAGGAGAGCGAGATAGCCGTGTTCGGTCAGGTTTTCGCCGACATCGGCGACGAGCAGTCCATCGAGCAGTCCCTAAGCACCTTCAGCTCGCACATTGTGAACATCATCGACATACTGAAAAAGGCCGATCACCGCTCCCTTGTGCTTTTTGACGAGCTGGGCGCCGGAACCGACCCCGTGGAGGGGGCGGCCCTTGCCACCGCCATACTGGAAAGGGTGCGGAGCGTGGGGGCCCGCACCGCCGCCACCACCCATTACAGCGAGCTGAAGCTTTACGCCCTGTCCACGCCGGGAGTGGAGAACGCCGCCTGCGAATTCGACGTGGAAAGCCTGCGCCCCACCTACCGGCTCCTCATCGGCGTTCCGGGCAAGAGCAACGCCTTCGCCATTTCAAAGCGGCTTGGACTGGAAGAAGATGTCATTGACCGTGCCCGCCAGCTGGTGAACAACGACAACATACGCTTCGAGGACGTAATTTCATCGCTGGAGGCCAGCCGCGCCGCCGCTCAGCGGGAGCTGGAGGGAGCGGAGGCGGCTCGTGCCGAGACTCTCGCCGCCCGTGACAGTGCCCTCCGTCAGCGTGAAACCGTAGAAAAGCAAAAGGAGAAGATACTCTCCGACGCCCGACGGGATGCCCGGCGCGTTTACGAACAGGCCAAGAAGGAGGCCGACGCCATTGTCCACGAGATGCAGGCTCTGCTCAAGAACGCCCGGGAGGACAACCTTAAGGCCATAGAGGAGGGGCGGCGGAAGCTGCGCCAGAACATGGGTAAAATGGAGGAGGCCATCAGCGAGGACGTGTTCAGCGCCAAGGGCGGCTCCATAGACCCGAAAAAGCTGAAGCTTGGCATGGAGGTGGAGGTCACCACCATGAACCAAAACGGCACCCTGCTCACCCTGCCCGACAAGAACGGCAACGTGCAGATACAGATGGGCATACTGAAGATTACCGCCAACGTCACCGCCCTGCGGGAGGCGAAGGCCGAGAAGAAGAAGCGGGCCGCCGAGTACCGCCCCGGCAGCAGCGGCAGCGTGGCCGCCGTCAGGAGCGAGATAGACCTGCGGGGGCAGCTTGCGGACGAGGCCATAATGGCCGCCGACAAGTATCTGGATCAGGCGGCGATGGCCCACCTTGAGACCGTGAGCATAATCCACGGCAAGGGCACCGGGGCCCTGCGTTCCGCTATTCACGACCTGCTGCGGCACCACCCCCACGCTAAGAGCTTCCGCTTAGGCAAATACGGTGAGGGCGAGACGGGCGTCACCATCGTTGAAATAAAGTGACCGGCCGACCCCAAAACAAACACTGAATAAATACGAAAAAATCCGCTTTTTGATATGCGTCCCAAAGGTCAAACGCCTTTAGGAGCACACATCATCGAGCGGATTTTCTGTGCTTATTCTTTCTTGCAGGCTCTTAATCCTTGTGGAACAGGCCCTTTATCTTGTCCACTAAGCCGCTGCCCTCTTCCTCGGCCTTTTCGAGGAGGTCGCCGGCCTCGTCCTTGATCTTGTCAAAGTCGATGTGAGAGAATTTCTCCTTAATTTTGTCGAGATAATCGCCCTCGCCGAATTTTTCCTTGACATGGGCCACAACGGCCTTAACCTGCTCGTCGGGAAGATCGACGCCGAAGGTCTGCTCAATGGTGTGAACGGGGTCCTTCTTGAACGCCTCTTTGGTGGCTTCGTCCTTGGCCAGCTTTTCAACGGCCTCTTTGATTTCTTTTACATCCATTTTTTTCATCCTCCTATTTTTTATTTATATTAATTATACCCCCAATAATGTAAAATTGTCAACTATTATTTGAAATTTTTTGGCAAAAATGCGATTTTTCATTTTATACTAATCCTTAAGGCAATACCGCACAAAGACCGCTTAAGGGCTTTGTACCCATCTTGCTTGCATCTTTTCCGACGTTTCTTACGAAAACTCCTTGAAATACGACAGTATTCCGGCGTCGTTTTCGTAATTCCGTCAAAAAATCTGCGGCGCAATACGGGCACAATCTCTGTGCGGCATTGCCTTAATTAAAATCAGGCACCGAGCGGCGAGAATTTTTCGTGTCAGGCAAGGAAGAGGCCGCAGGCAATACTTTATGTATTGTCAAGGCCGATGACGACGCATGGCGCGAAAAAGGCCGTCGCAAATGTCTGATTTTAGTTGGGGATTAGTATTATATTCAACAGTCTTTCCTCGCCCTTACCCCGCCCGACAAGGGCGTCATAGGCGAGGCCGACCATGTCACTCTTGAACCGCTCCAGCTCGGCAGCAGGGGCGATAAGCTCCAAATCCCGACCCTCGCAGACAATGTTCCGCAGCTCGGTATTGGAGGCGGAGATGCCGTTGCGGCGGAAAAACTCATCGGTAAGCTTTTTCGCGCCGTCTTTGGCGCAGAGGACGCCCAGATTGAAGGCCGGCGGCCCAAAGGCCCTGTCAAAGGGCTGGGCGCAGTCGCCCCGCACCTCGAGAGTGCCCCGACAGGTCAGCTCCACCGACTTGAAGGACAGATAGCAGTCGATGTCCTCGGGGCGGGCGCCGTAGGCGGGATCTTCAAAATACTCTTTTATGCCCACCGGCGGGAACACCTCATATTTCCCCTCCCTGATACGGTTAAACATACCCTTTTGGAGGAAGTAGTCCACAAGGTCGTCCACGGCCTTAAACTCCCCGTCCACCTTGCCGGTGATATTGGGGCAAAGACCAAAGGCGGAGCTTTCCCACAGGTGGTCGCGGAACAGCCGCCAGCCCCTACCCTCCCAGTCGGGAGAGTTGGCGAAGAGCAGGGCACGAAGGAAATCCAGCCGGGCAAACAGGGTATACGCGGCGGACAGATCGGCCAAGGCCACGTCAAGATGGGTCTGAACGGAGGACAAAAAGGCGGGGAAATCGGGATTTTCGCCGCCGGTGCGCAGGTAGTCCTGCACCATATTGTAGGTGGCGAAGGGCACATGGAACACACTCAGGCCGGGCATATTCGGGTTGGTGCCCCGCCCCCGAAGCTCCATGCCGCCGGAGCGGAAATAGTCCTGCACCGGACCAAGATATTCCCGAAACCGTTCCTCAAGGTCGGTGAGGCTGTCGCTGTGGTTCAGAGAAAATTCAAAATTGTTGTAGGAGTTGTCGAAGCTCAGGCAGTCGCCGGCCCCGTTTTCGATAAACAGCGGCTCGCCGCCCACTCCCCGCAGTGCCACCCGCCAGCCCCGGGCCAGAAAATGCTCCGTTATTCCGGCGGCAAAGACGGGGTCGATGTCGCCGCCGCCGATTTTTGTCAGAGGGAACTCCAGCTCGACGCCTATGCGTCCGGCAGTGGCTTTTCCCTCGAAGGGGCGGAAAAATTTGTCATATACTATTTTGCGCGCGTTCAAAATATATCTCCTTTTAGCTTACAAGACTGTGGGGCCGGCGAGCCGGCCCCACTTGATTTTACTTTCAGAAATTAACCGATACCGATCCGGTCACGGGTTCCATACCCTCAATGCTCTTCCAGAGGAAGGCTTCGGAACGAACCGCACCCTCGGCCTTTGTCACGGCGATCTCCGCCGTTTCGCCGGCCTTGACGGCCTTGGTCTCCACGGTGAGGAGTTTGCCGTCCTTGTCGTACTGGGCCACGGCCAGAACGCCGTCCTCGGGCGAATCGGCTGTCGCTTTCGCTCCGTCGTATACAAGAACCTTGTTCGGCATCAGACCGGCCACATCCTGAGCGGTCATGGCGTAGTCGTAAATCTTGAACTCGTCGATGAGACCGTTGTAGAACTCGCCGTTGTCCCAGTTGGCCTTGCCTATCTGGAGCACGGACTTGCTGCCAAGAACGTCGGCCAAGGAGTAATCACTGGCCTGAGTGCCCTTGAGCTGGCCGTCCACGTAGAGCTCGGTCTTATCCTTACTGTAAACAACGGTTACGAGCTTCCAGCCGTCGCCGGTACCTTCGACCCTGATGTTGGCGGGACGGGCGCCGCTGTTGCTGTAACGCTCAACGGTCAATCCGCCGTTGTCCAGTATGCCGATATAGTGCTCTTGCTGATATGTCTGAGCGGCGGAGCTGCTGGCGGCAAAGAAGGGCCAGCTTGCATCCGTGCCGTTCACCTGGCTATAGAAGCTGACGGTTATCTCCTCGACATTGGTCAGGAGCGGGCTGCCGTCCTCGGCCGCCGTAACGTTGAGCCAGTTGGACTCTGTGCCGTCGAGGGACAGGGCCTTGCCGGACTTGCCGTCGGCGAGGACGTTCTCGCCCTGAGGCTCCGCCTTGCCCAGTCCGCCGGCGAAGCCGGTCTCGGCGTCGTCAAAGCTCAGGTCAAGGAGTATGCCGTCATAGGCCTTGGCGTCGTAAACGATATTTACGACGGTATCCTCCGCCACGGTGCCGGTGAGGTCCTTGGTGGCCTCGGCGTTGTAGGTGTAAAGGTTCTTGTTGCCGCGGAAGCTTTCGATAACGTAAGATTTTGCGTCGTACTCGTCGCCCACTCTGGCCTCGAAGGTCTCGGCGGTGCGGACGTCCTTACCCTCGGCGTCAACATACTTAACGGTGACAGTGGCGGACTTGACCTCAACATTATCTACCTTATAAAGGCGGAAATCGTCAAAGTACTGTCCTCCGCACCAGCGGGCGTAAACCACAGCATATTTGCTGTTTGCTCCCGCGGTGAGAGTATAAGCCAACTGATGCCACTGATTTACCGGGAGTCCGGTCAGATTGCAGCTTACTGCGGACTTATCGCTGTTGCCCAGACCGCCGCAGCTCTCGTCAACAAAGCCGCTGTCGGGAACGGTGCCGTCAATATCATAGAAGCTGTCGCTGAGACCTGCCGTAAGGGTCAGGCTGTCGCCGCCGTAACGGCGGAAAGCAAGAATGTACTGATCGCCGGCCTTTACATCGTCGCTCAGCGGGAGCTGTCCGTAAAGGTTGCAGCCGCTGGTGCCGCCGTTGTTGTTTTTCTGCTTGTAGGAATACTCACCGTCGTATTTCTGCTCGGAGGACTTTTCGCCGTCGCCGTTTGCCGTGACGAGATTGTTGGCGCCCACGGCATACCAGCCGTCAAGGCCATCCTCAAAGCTGCCGTTGGCAACGGGTATCTCCGTTATGTCGGCCTTGGCGAGGGCAACGTCAACAACGCTCGAGCCGTCGGCCTTTACGGTGAGGGTCGAGCCCTCGGCGTCGACAAGGTAGCCCTGTTCGTTAAAGAAGTAAACCATGTCGGGCGTGTATGTGTAGCTCGAGCCGGGCATTACAAACGCGCTTTCGGCAGTACCGACGGTCTCGCCGTTGTGGGTGAACTGTATCTTCACCTCGGCGGCGGGCACATAGTTGGCGGTGAGCTCGTAGGTGTTGCCCTCGGCTATCATTACGCTCAGATCGGAGTTGGCCTTGTCAAGGTAATAGGTCTTGCCCTCGTATTCAACGGTCTCGGGGGCGTTGTAGGTGTAGATCTTGCCGTCGGAAAGACCGGAGGTCACGGTAGCGGCGTCCCTTATTTCGTTCTTCTCATTGTCAAGGAACTTAACTGTGACCTTGGTTTCCTTCTTCTCGCCCTCGGTCTTGGACTTATAAAGAACTATAGTGGGGCCTGGAGGATTGTCTGCATCTTCTATTGACGCAAACTTAGTGCTGCCCGTTTCACTAATCATGGCAATGGTGAAATTCTTATTAAATTTAGGATTTATTTCACCGGCGCCATTAGACAGATAGCCTTTAAGAGAATCTGTTATATCAACCTCAAATACGTCTCCGGCATTCAGACCGGCAACACTTTTGTCCATACGGTATGGGTAGCCTTTGTAGCCATTAAATTCGCCGGAAGAACTGTTGCGGGTCGGCATTCTGTTCGAATCAACTACGAAAGGAAGATTATCCCTCGTCCATGTACCGTAATCCATCCAGTAGAAATGGATATTTCCGCCGCTTGCAGCTTCCGTTATTGTCATTTTAAGAACGGCCTTATCAAAATCGTCCGCTCCATTTTCACCAAGGTCAAAGCCAAGGTAAGCATTTCTGGCCCAATAGTCATTTATGCTCGCTTGAACATATTTGCGATTTCCCTCTTCGGCGGCTTCGTTGTTATCGTCATTTCTCTCATAGCCGTCCTTCTCCGCCGTATACTCTTCTTCAACAACGGTGGTGACGCTGCCCACGCCAACGGCGTAAACATAGCCGTCCTCGTCCTGTTCAAATTCTACGCTTTCGCCGTTAAGATTGACGTATTCCACAGTCCCGGTGGTGCAATAGATCTTTATGGCCTGATTCTTATCAGTGGTGGGAGTCAGGTTTTCGCCGGATATGTCTATACCCGGAGTAAGAAGGCCGCTCATTTCGACGCCTATGGAGTTGAGCTCCGCGGGAGAGTCGATGAGGACCTTATCGCCCTGCTTAAGGGTCTTGCCCTTTACGAGGCCGAATTGGAGGGGGCCAACATGAGTATCTTCATCGGCGTCCGTGCCGTACATCACAAAGGCCGCATCGGCGTCTGTTTGGTACTCGTAGCCTGTTTTGTACTCGCCGAAGGTACCGTCGGCGTTGGCATTGTTCTTTACATATACGGTATAATCAAGATCAATGTTCCGGTCTTCATTGTTGACCCTTGAAAACGGTATTTTCATGGAAATGGCGGAGCTGTTGATGTCGGCGGCCTTATCGGTCACGACGATGTCCGCGTCCGAGGCATCCCGTCCGGCCATGTAGGGCACAATAACGGTGCCGAACTTCACGTCCTCGCCGGTCTTTTTGAAGGAGGCGTACTTGCTGGAGGCCACAAGGCCGTAGTCGGCGCTGAAATAGCCGTCCTTCACCTCGGCTGCGGCGTCGGCGTCGGCGTTGTAAAGGCCGACGTTAGCCTCGTTCGCAAAGTTGGTGTAAACGCTGTGTCCGCCCTCGCCAACGGCGGCGCCGCTGGAGGGCATGAAGTGCCAGTTCTGGCGGTAAACCTGATCGGCCTTATTGCCGTCCACATAGTCGGTCAAAAAGGTGGTTCCGCCGACGCCCAGATGCTTAAGGAACAGAACATTCCTTGTGTGCCTGGTGTTGGGATAGCCGTGCTGGGTGCTTGTGGCAAAGGTAAACACATCATTGTCCGCGTAGGTGCTTATCTTTTCGCCTTTGGCGGAATTGGAGTGGTAGTTTTCGCTGCCGCCCATGCTCACGCCCTCGGCCTCGACGGTGTTGTGGGCACTGGCATAGCGCAGCTCGTTATAAATTGTGTTGTTGGGGTTGGAGTAGCCGTAGCGTCCGCTGTCCACAAGCAGGGGCTTGCCGTAAGCGTACATAAGCACCTGATTGGAGTCGGGGTGAGCGTGACCGTCGGCAGGGCTGTTCACAAATGAAACATAAGTGGTATCCTGCGGATTCCAGCTGGTGCGCATATATACGGAGTTGGCGTCGTCGTAGAGGACAGACTTGGCGTCCTTGGCCGCGGCGGAGTTCTCTCCGTTTACATAGGCGTTGAGCACGGGGTCGTTAAGGTACTCGGCTATCATCCTGAACTCCGGCATCTTATCCCGGTAGTTGGAGTCGCCCACGTTAGAGTCCCAGCCGTCGGGGAAGAAGCTCTGGGCGGCGTTGCGGGCGGCGTAGGTGAGCTTGGTCCTGAAGTCGGCGCTCATGGGGTTGCCGGACTTTTGGGCGGCTATGGCGCAGTCGGTAAAGAGCTTTACGCACCACTCCGCGTAGGAGGGGCCGGCCTCGGTGAAGCTCATATCGTCGTTGTAGAGCAGGTCAAGGGTATACTCAACGTTGTACTCCACCTTGTCACGGAATTTGTCGTGATCCTTCAGCTCGGGCAGGAACTCAACGGCCTTGAAGAAGCCGGCGTTGGCGACTATTCTCCAGTTGCTCCACCAGTAGCTGCCGTTGGTGATGTCCTTTTCATAGAGGGAATTGCAGTCGCCCCACATGAAGGAGAGGATGTTGACGAATTCGTCCGGCTTGTCGTCGAAAGCGGGGGTGCCCAGCAGGGCGTCAACGATATCAACCCAGCGGTTCAGACGTTCGCCGGTCTCAAGGGTACGGTTATAGCCGTAACTCATCTGAGTGGCGAAGGCGTCCATCAGATCGACCAGCTTGGGGCCGAAATCCTTGCCGGGGTACTGCTCGTGATAGGGGTGAGTTTCGTTATACTTCTCCTCGCCCATCTCGAGGTAGGACAAATACTCATAAGCCATGGGCTTGCCGTACCAGAAGCGGGCGGTAACGTTGTGATACTCGGCGTCGGCGTTGGAGACGTTCGCGCCCCAGGTGGGATCCACGGCGTCCTCATAGGAGTAGATATTTCCCTTTATGGCGTTCCAGGTCTGCTTGTTTTCGTCCCAGGTGGTGTCGCCGATGTTGATCACCAGCACGTCCTTGGGGCCGGTGGAGCAGTCGGGAGCCAGCGCGGCGTTGACAACCAGCCTGGCGGAGGTTATCTCCTTACCTGCGGCCGCGGTGAGGGGGAAGTTCATATAGGCGCGGCGGGTGTTCGTGCCCGTGGGGTTGGAACCGGAGCCGTCCTCCTTGACTTCCAGCTGCTCGGCGGCGCCGTTGTCGGCGGTCGTATTCTGAGAGCTTATGTAGGTGTCGTTGTCGGCGACGACGGTTTCGCTTCCGCCGTCAAACTCCACCACAAGTCTGGGGGCGACGGCTTCGCCGGCCTCCTTGGACTTGACATATACGGGGAACTGCTGCTTGTTGCCAGCCATGAGCATGAAGCTCACCGCGCCGTTGGCCAGCTCGTGGCGTATACGGTCGGTGACGTCGATCTCATAATCGGCAAAGTCGGCGTTTTCCACGGTAAATTCCGCCTGCCAGATATCGAACTCATAGGGTCCGGTGAGGATGTTCCTCATGGGCAGCACGGCCATGCCGTAATTTTCATCGGCCTCGGTGACGCCGCTGCCGGTGATCTCGCCCTTTTCGTGGCGGGCCTTGAAGTAACTGAGCAGCTCGGCCTTGGCCGTATCGTAGTCCTTTTTGTCCACGGCGGCCTTTACCTTGTTCAGGTCGGGATTTGCGGCGTAGTCCAGCTTGGCGAAGAATGTTTCGTCAGCCATGCTCGCGGCGCTCGCCCCCATGGGGAAGGCGGCCAGCACGGTGAACACCATCGCCAGAGTCAGGATCAGGGCCATTACTCTTGACATTTCCATTTTTCATTCCTCCTGTTTAGTGGATTTATTTGGATTTTAATTATACACGTTAAACACGTAACTGCCGCACGTTGAGGCTTCGCCTGTAAGGGATGCCTTGGGCGCATCTTATGTCAACGACAAACAAAACTAATGCACGCTTTATTCCTAATTTTCTTTCGTCTTCCCCTGAATTATACCACAAATTCAGTGCATTGTCAATATTTTGCCTCAACATTTTTCAAAAATTACCAAACTATACTTTTAAAGAATATTGGCAGCCCGTGGCGGCAACACTTGAAATATGGAAGTTTTTATAAGGATGAGTGCCGTCATAAAAAATATTTCGCTGTGCTTTTGGGTCTGGGAATCTGCACCCCTTCCCCTCTAAGGGGAAGGCTTTTTTCTGTCATTGTCACCAAGGCGCATAACTGCCGCACGTTGAGGCTTCCCCTCGAGGGGAAGCTGTCAGCGTCAGCTGACTGATGAGGTGTAGCCGCTGTGCGGCGTTATTGTAAACGTACACGTATAACGGATGCTTCGCATCCTACACCTCATCCGGCCCTGCGGGCCACCTTCCCCTCTAAGGGGAAGGCTTTGTCCTTGTCATTGTCACCTTAGATTTATACAGTGTCGCGCCCTACTGTGGTATTTGTTACCGCCAGTATTCCTAATTCCTCATTCCTAATTCCTAATTTCCCATTATTGCTCCGGCTTATATGTGTAAATCTCCTGCACCTTCTTATAGCTCTCAAGGTCGCCGATGTCGTAGCGGCGTCCGGGCATGACATAGGCGTACACGGGAGTGTGCTCGCAGAGGTAGCACACAAAGCTGCCGGGGGCGTCGGTGCCGCAGCCGTCGGCAATTCCCTTGGCCACGTAGGGCAGATCCTCCCGCCGGTAATAGTAGAAGGGGCCGACGCACCAGTTGCTCTTGGGCTCCCGGGGCTTTTCCTCCATGGAAACTATTTTCATGTTCTCATCGGGGATCATTACGCCGCAGCGGCGGAGCTCCTCAAGGCTCTCTTCGTAGTTGACCATCACGGCGGAGGAGTTGTGCTCCTCGGCGAACTTCACAAACTCCCTAAAGGAAAAGTCGATCAGGTTGTCGCCGGCGATTATCAGCACGTCCTCGTCGATGTTCATGCTTTCAAGGGCAAACTGTATGTCCTTCACGGCCCCGAGACGGGTCTCGTTGGAGGTGCTGCCGTCGTCAAGGACTGTCACCGGCTTCTTTACGGCGGTGTTGTCCTTCGTCCATTGAACGAAATGCTCATAATATCTGTGATTGGACACGATAATATGTCCGTCTATGTCGTCAAGCTTATCTATATCACGCAAAAGGTGATCCAATATGCTCATCCCGTTGACCTCAAGCAGAGGCTTGGGAAAATTTTCCGTCAGCGGGTAAAGCCGGGTGGCGTAGCCCGCCGCAAGAACGATACATTTCACATTATTCCCCTCGTTTCTTATGTTGTTTAAAACTCGAGCAGCTTTTCCATATAAGCGTCAAGCTCGTCTGTCTTTATACGCTTCTGCTCCATGGTGTCGCGGTCACGGACGGTAACGCAGCCGTCCTCGGCGGTGTCAAAGTCAACTGTTATGCACACCGGCGTGCCTATCTCGTCCTGACGGCGGTAACGCTTGCCGATGGAACCGGCCTCGTCATAGTCGCAGGGATACTTCTTGATGAGCTTCTGGAACAGCTCCGTCGCCGGCTCGGAGAGCTTTTTGCTCAGGGGCAGCACGGCCGCCTTGACGGGCGCAAGGGCGGGATGGAGACGGAGCACCACGCGGGTGTCCTTTTCGTCGATGACCTCCTCGTCGTAGGCGTCGCAGAGGAAGGCCAGAGCCACACGGTCGGCGCCCAGCGAGGGCTCGATTACGTAAGGCACATAGCGCTCGTTGGTGACGGGGTCGATGTACTCCATGGACTCGCCGCTGTGGTTCTGGTGCTGGGTCAGGTCGTAGTCGGTGCGGTCGGCTATGCCCCAAAGCTCGCCCCAGCCGAAGGGGAACATGAACTCGATGTCCGTGGTGCCCTTTGAATAGAAGGACAGCTCCTCGGGGCTGTGGTCGCGGAGACGCATATTCTCCTCCTTCATACCCAGCGACAGCAGGAAGTCGCGGCAGTAGCCCCGCCAGAACTCGAACCACTCCATGTCGGTGCCGGGCTTGCAGAAGAACTCCAGCTCCATCTGCTCAAACTCACGGATGCGGAAAATGAAGTTGCCGGGAGTTATCTCGTTGCGGAAGCTTTTGCCCACCTGTCCCACGCCGAAGGGTATCTTTTTGCGGGTGGTACGGGCGATGTTCTTGAAGTTGACGAAAATTCCCTGAGCGGTCTCGGGACGGAGGTAAAGCTCGTTCTTGGCGTCCTCGGTCACGCCCTGGAAGGTCTTGAACATAAGGTTGAACTTGCGTATATCGGTGAAGCTGTGGCTGCCGCAGTCGGGGCAGGGGATGTTGTTGTCACGGATGAAGTCCAGCATTTTCTGGTTGTCCCAGCCGTCAACGACGATATTTTCCCCTCTCTCGTGGCAGAAGTCCTCGATGAGCTTGTCGGCCCGATGGCGGGTCTTGCAGTCCTTGCAGTCCATCAGCGGATCGCTGAAGCCGCCCACGTGGCCGCTGGCCACCCAAACCTCGGGGTTCATGAGGATGGCGCTGTCAAGGCCCACATTGTAGGGGCTCTCCTGGACGAACTTTTTCCACCAGGCACGCTTCACATTATTTTTGAACTCAACGCCTAGGGGGCCGTAGTCCCAGCTGTTGGACAGGCCGCCGTATATCTCGCTGCCGGGGTAAACATAGCCCCGGCCCTTGCACAGGGCGACGATTTTATCCATGGTCTTATCTTCATTTCTCATTGGCTACAAATCCTTTCGTGTACAATTATACTTATTTTAATTGTACACTAAAAAAAGGAATTTGTAAAGTACTTATTAATATTTTTTTAATTTTTTCTTGACAAATCTTTTGACCCCTTCTATAATATAATTATAGGGATGTGAAATATCCAAATAAATTTGCAAGGAGGAACACAACACATGAAGAAAATCATCCCCATTATGGCGGCGATAATCACGGTTTTTGCCGCCCACTCGGCATTTGCGATCAATGTCAGCGTCAACGGCGCGAAAGTTAATTTCACCGCCGACGACGGCTATCCCTTTGCCGAGAACGGCCATACTCTCGTACCCCTCCGCGCCACCTGCGAGGCCTTCGGCGCCCAGGTGAGCTGGGACGCGGCCAATAATCAGGCCGTCATTGTCAAGGACGGCGTGACCGTTACCGCTCCCCTCGGCGACAATCACGTTTACCGCAACGGTGAGGCCATCACCAATGAGGTAGCCACTCAGGCCCGTGACGGCCGCACCTATCTGCCCATTCGGGTGGTAATGGAGGCCTTCGACGCCCAGGTTGGCTGGGACGGCGCCAGCGAGACCGTCACCGTAAACGATCCCGACGCCATTTACATTCAGAGCCTGGACAAAAGCGTTTCCGGAAAAAATAATACCAACAAGGCCCTGGCCCTCATTGACAAAGGCCTTGCCAATATGAATTCCGGTCAATTCCATAACGCTTCCCTCTGCTATCAACGCAGCGCCGACTATTGGTGGACCGTTCCCGGACAGGAGGAAACAGCGCGTTTCTTCCAAAATCTTGCGGACAGCGCCAACGCTGATGTAAAGCTCTTCCTCAAGACCGGTGACGCTTCTTACAACAGGTCCACATATTTCGGCGCCCCCTTTGAACCCAAGGACGCCATACTTCTGGGCACCACTTACAACTCTGACACCGAGGCTCTTACCGGATTCAAGCACAACCTCATCCTTCAATATTTCGACTACGGCGTGGAGTTTTCCTCTCAGGACAGCTGGTTCTTCAAGCCCCTTCGTCAGAACAACACCGTTCTCGAGGTGGCCTGGCAGCCCAAAGGCGGTCTTGACTCGGTCAACGACGCTGACTACATAATCCGTCAGGCCCAGTATCTCCAGAACTGTGGCGTTAAGATCCTTCTCCGTTTCGCCAATGAGATGAACGATGAGACTTGCGCCTGGTACACCACCGATTACAATAAGTATATCGAAAAGTACCGTTTCGTAGCCAATATATTCCGTCAGTACGCCCCCGATGTAGCTCTTATGTGGGCGCCCAACTTCTACCCCGCCGACACGGTTGATCTCTACTATCCCGGCGACGACGTTGTTGACTATGTGGGCCTCAGCGTTTATCAGGAATATGTGCCTAACAACGACCCCTATGACCCCCACACCACGGGCAAAGGAGTAGAGCGCGGTCGCTGGCCCGACGTCTTCAAGCGGGTATATGACACCTATGGTTGGAAAAAGCCCATCATCATGGCCGAGGGCGGCTGCAGCTACGTTAGCCCCCACACCGGTCAGGACGTGACCGACTTCTCCGTAACACAGATGGGACTGTTCTACACCTATCTGCCCATACTCTACCCCAACGTAAAAATGGCTGTGCTCTTCAACACCATTGACTGGGGCGGAAGAATGTTCTATCTCAACCAGAGGCCCGCTCTGGCGGAAGCTTATAAGAATGGCATCAACAGCTCCGGCCGGTATATAGGCGACATTTCTCAGACACCCGCTCCGGAGTACTACTATGAGCTCCACAACAACTTTACCGTGCCCGCCGGGCCCGTCGAGCTGTGCAGCTATATCACCTCTCCCGCCATCGTCTACGATTATGTGACCTACACCATTATGGGCGTGGATTACAACTCCTACGCGATGCCCTACACTATACCCTTCGATTTCAGCGCGTACTCCGGCCAGACAGTTGAGGTTCGCGTTCGGGCCTTCGCTAACGGCCAGTGCTGCGCCGACGAAACCACGAAGATCCAGGTGCAGTAATTTTAAACGCAAAACTACTGACAAAAGCCGCCATCTCTGCGATGGCGGCTTTATTTTCGTTATGCTTTTTGTTTACGGACGCTGCGCGGCGTTAGTGTAAACGTGTGTTTAATCTTTAATCACAGGCTCACTTTCCACTCTATATCCCCGATCCTCTGCTCATGGCCCTTTTTCTGATCCTCAGGCAGGGGAGCCATATAGTCCCCGAAATTCAGCGTGAGATAGGCGTGATAATCGGCGGGCACGGGATAGAGACCGTCCTCGAATTGCAGCCGCTTTTCCCCGCCGAAGATAACCCTGCGCTCCACGATTTTCGTGCCCTTGCAGGGCAGCAGCACATAGCGGGTACCCTCGCCGTGAGCCTTCATGCGGCCGGTCACAAAGCGGTGAAAGAAATGGCGGAAGCCTATGGGCAGGAATTCCAGCGCCCGGGTAAGGGGGCCGCGCCTGCCGTCGAACCTCGTAAACTCCGCCAGCATTATCTTGTTGGCGGCCTTGAACAGAAATATCTCCAGCTTGCGCAGGGGAGCGAAGTCGCTCAAAGGGTAGATGGGGAAAAGGTCGATGCAGATGCCCCAGTTTATGGGAATGGAGGCATACTTTTTCGGCCGCGAAAGGGTGTTCACCGCCCGTATCTTGCTCCATGTCATGGGGTAATGCCGCTCAACGGAGGAGTCGGTAATCATGTACTCCTTATTTCCCTCCCGGGGAAAGACCTCCATAAGCCGTTCAAGGTCGCGGCAGGGAACCAGCACATCTATGTCGTCGTCCCACGGAATAAAGCCGCCATACTTGGCCGCGCCCAGAAGGGTGCCCTGACCCAGAAAGTACCGGATGCCGTTGAGGCGGCAGACCCGGTCAAGCTCACGGAGCATACCGTACTCCACATGTTGTATATCCCTAAGCAAACCGCTCACCGTGTTCTCTCCCTTCGGCTAAATATCAGTCCAGTTCGACGGTGACCTTTTTCAGGTAGTCCAGCACGTCGTCACCGAATTTGCCGGAATCGCCGTGCTCTATCATCTGAAGCGCCTCGTCACAGTTGACGCCGTGGCGGTAGATGCGGTCAAAGTACAGGGCGGCGAAAACGTCGCATATGGACACCACCTGAACGTAGAGTGGTATATCCGTAATATGCTCGTAGCCGCTGCCGTCGATGCGCTCGTGGTGATAGCGGCAGATGTTCTTCACAATCTCCCGCTCGTCGTCGTCCAGCTCATCCTTTATCATCTCGTAGCCGTATTTAGCGTGGGATTTTATGTTCTGCTTTTCCTCGGGGGTGAGAGGGCCCGCCTTGGTAAGTATGAAATTCCTTATCCCCAGCTTGCCGATGTCGTGGAGCAGCGCCCCCTTGCATATCTGGGCCACCTGCTCGGGACTGTAGCTTGTATAACCCTCGCTGTTCATCTTACGTATCATCTTTGAGGTGAGCTCCTTCACATTGATGCAGTGATAATAGGTCTCGGCGCTGTTTATTCGGAGCTCTTCCATCAAATTGCGCAGTCCATCGGTCATTTTTATCATGATTTGCCTCTCCATCTCGCCGCGAATATCCGGCGCACAAGGGCGGCCGGCATCATAAGCAGCGCAAAATTAATTAATCTGTCCTTCACGGCCACAGAGGGCCCGGTCTCGGCGAAGGCGCGGAAGGCCTCCCTCCTCCGCCCGTCAATAATATAGTGACGGCAGCGGCGCATGGTGAACCAGTCCATTACCTTCCTGAGGTTTTCCCGCTTTTGGGCGGGAATGGTCTCGTCCGCGTACAGGGCCTTTACCCCCTCGAAAAAGCCCCAGTCGGGGTCAAAGGAGCGATCCTTTGTGGCGGTGCTGTTGACCTTCTTATAGGTGGCGGTGTTCTTTTTTGTCAGGGCCACGGGAAAATAGGCCGCCACCCGCAGATCCATCTCCAGATCCTCGCCTATTTTGCAGCCCACGGGGAAGCCGCCGGTCTTTTCCATGGCCTCACGGGTGACGCAGGTGCTGACGGGGGTAAAAATCTTCACCGTCTTATCCCTGTGATACTCACCCAAAAAGTCCTCGAGAAAAACGTCCTCTCCCGTCCGGTTCCGGAAGTAATCGTACTCCGTCTGTATCTTGCCGTTCACCATCTCCACCCGCACGGCGGAGGCGTAGAGCCCCGCTCCGGGGTATTTTTTTATCAGCTTCCGCATGGTCTCGAGGTGGTCGGCGTCCCACACGTCGTCGGCGTCCAGAAAGGCATAGTAACCGTACCTTGCCAGTGACATGGCCTTGTTCCTGGCGGCGGAAACACCGGCGTTGGGCTGGGAATAGACCCTTATCCGTCCGTCGCCCTCATATTTTTTCAGCACCCCGAGGGTGTCGTCCGTCGAACCGTCGTTGACGATGACGATTTCCCATTCCTTTTCGGTCTGGGCCAAAACGCTTTTCACCGCACCGTCAATGCAGTGTGCGCCGTTATATACCGGTATAATGACCGAGAACAAGCCCGCGCCCTCCCAACTAAATAAAGTAAAGCATCATAAAGGTCCAGTCAACGAAGAAGTCCACCGACAGGCCGAAAAAGATGAACGTGAAGGGGAAAATTATCTTAAGTATCTCAAGATCCTCGTCCTCGTAGCCGGGCCTGGCCGCGAAGTGCCGCAGCAGCTTGACAAAGAACACCGCGAACAGGGGGATATAGATAAACAGCGCACCTAAAATACCGAAGTTCAAAATACTCTGGATATACGAGTTGTGGCAGGCTATTGAGAACACCGTCTTGTCTATGAAATCCACGGTTACAACGCTGCCGCCGATGATCTGACCCCAAAGGGCCTTGTTGGAAAAGATGGCCAAGGCGGTCTCCCAAATGCCGGTGCGTCCGGTGGTGAGCAGGTCCCAGCGTCCCTGGGACATATAGGCCAGCTTTTCGTTGAAGCGTATCAGCAGGCCGGCGATGGCGTCGATCTGTCTGAACTGAGGTATGGAGAACAGGATCAGCAGCGTCACGCTTATGCCCACAAAGGCAAAGACCAGTATAAAGAAGGCCTTTTTCCTGTATTTGAGTATTATCAGCAGCACCGTCAGGGTGAGGAGGGTCAGCAGGGCGGAAAGGCTGGCCGTCTGAAGTATCATGACGCCGAACAGCCCCAAAAATGCCAGCCGCAGCAAAAGCGGGATCTTTTTCAGCGTCAGGGTACAGATTATGCACAGGCTGTAGAACATACCGGCGAAATTGGCGTCACTGAGGGCGCCGAAGTTACGGCTGACCTTGTGGACGCCTGCGCCCGCAACGTTGATGTTCTTGGTGAACACGTCGCTGGCCCAGCCGTAAACGCCCGAGACCACGCCTCCCAGCAGGAACACGAAGAAGAACTTCCGCAGGAGCTTCGGGTCGTTGACCATCCTGCACATGAGCACGTAAATCAGCACGCAGTCAACTATTACGTTAAGGCCCTCTTTCACTCCAACGACGGGTATCATGGCGAAAACGCTGTGCAGGAAGAACACGAACAGGGCAGGCAGATAGGCCACGTTGAACTTGAGCTTCGGCATATCCAGCAGGAACCTCAGTGCCAGCAGATAACGGTATATACGGAAGGCCGGAATGTCCGACGTGAGCATCAGCCTGTAGCGCAGATAGATGAACAGCGCCATATAGAGGTAAAAGTTCTCGTCGCCGAAGCTTATCACAACGCAGACCAGAACGGCCACCGAAAACCACGTGGTAAGATCGGGAAAAACGCCCGAAAGGAGACAGAAAACAAAGCCCAGCACAAAAACAACGTCGTTGAGCTTTCTGACCCAGGGCTTCTTAAGCCAGGCAAATCTTTCCTTTGTGCCAATTGGGTTTATATTCATCAGTCCGGCTTCGGCTTCCAAGGCTATCCCTCCTTTTATTACAGAATTTCGTCTATCATTTTGTCAAACGCGCTTATTTCCCGCTCGTTGCCATAATCTGTATTTTGCACGTTTCGTTTCAGTATATCAAGAACGCCCGGGTCCCGAAGGAGCTTTTTCAGCCCCTGATACAGGGCCTCGTCGCTGTTGTCAAACACAAGACCGTCCACCCCGTCCCGTATCTGTTCCCGGGCGGAGGCGTATTCGGTAACTATTGGCGGCAGCCCCATCATATAGCCCTCAGTAACGGCCATGGGCTTGCCCTCGTACCGTGAGGGCAGAAAAAAGGCGTCGCACTTTTTCATATAGGGAATCGGGTTGTCCCTGACCCCTATGGGGAATATGTTTTTTTCAAGACCGGCCGCGGCGATCATTTCCTTAAGCTTATCCATATCGCGGCCGCCGCCGATTATGAGCCAGCGGACACGGTCGGTCAGGCCCTCGCCCTTCAGGCGGGCAAAGGCGGTCACGGCCCGGTCGTGGCCCTTATGCTCAAAGCTTACGCGGGCCACGGTCACCAGCTTGAGGCAGTCCTCCCCGACGTCAAAGGGCAGCTCGGCCTCATACTCATCGCCCCGATCCCGCACATAGGCGGAGGTCAGGAGGTTTGGTATGAAAAAGCACTTTCCCCTGTGCTCGGGGTGAGCCCGCAGATGGTCGGCCATGACCTTCTCGCTGACAAAGACCATGGCGTCGGATTTGTCGAAGCACTTCCTGTCCACGCGGTAGTCCAGACCGCGCTTTTCGTACTCTATATGGTGCCAAAGCACCTTTTTGCGGGCCTTGACCCGGGTCATGATATAATTCATGCACCAGTTCAGCTCATAGGCCACGGCCACATCGTATTCTCCGTCCAACGGACGGGAATACCGACAGCCCTGACGGGACATTATCTGTACGGCCCGGGGCTTGTTGTGGCGGACATAGCGGTAATACACATATTGTAACCGCGCCAGGGCGTAGGAGGGCGACAGAGCCTTGCTCAGCACGTTGCCGGGGCTGTATTTTTCATGCACCATGCCCTGAGGGATAATGTTTATCTCTTCCTTTATGCCGTAGCGCCGGTTGGGGTCGCTCTCGTAGAACATCAGATCCACGTCGTAGCGGCCGGTATCAAGGGCGTTGACAAAGTTCACCAGCGAGGTCATGGCCCCGCCTATGTGGGCCTGAACAAAGCAGATCAGGAGCCTTATTTTCTTCTCCCCGCCCGATGTATTCATGCTATCGCCCCTGTTTCTCTATTTTCTCAATGTGAACATCCGTCCGGCTATGACCGCGCTGTACGGGACAACGTAAAACGCGGTGTACATGAGCCGCTGTTTGAGGGGCATTCCCCTGCGCAGTATCATTTTGGGGAAATTTTCCCGATATATCCTCATATACTCACCGCTGACGCAGGCCTCGTCCCGATCCTGCCGGGGGAGGTACATCTGCTCGCAGTAGCGCAGGATTATGTCCCGGCATATCTTCTCCCGGGCGCGCATGACCTGAAGCGGCCGGCCCTCCTTCTCGAAAAAGGCGGCCCGCCCCTCGTAGGCCCGCAGGTAGTCATAGCGGTGGGGATTGTTCTTCATCCGCCGGGCTATGTCGTCCATAATGCTGGAGCCGCGCTGGAAGTAGTAGTACAGCTTTTCTGTGGTTATAGCCACCCGTCCGGCCCTGTATACCGCCCGATATGTCACGAACTCGTCCTCGTTGAGCATACCAAGCGGATAATACAGGTCGCGGAAGGTCCCCACCCGATATATTTTGGAGTGGGCCTGAGAACGCAGCTCGTACCCCAAAAGGGCGGTCTCGGCGTCCGTGACGGTGACCGCGGGCTCCGGGGCGGCGGGAGAAAATCCGCCGCCCGAGCCCTTTTCGTAGCCGCACTGAGCCACCCCGCAGGCCCGCTCCTCACAGAGGGACATGAGCCGACGGGCAAAGTCGGGGTGGACATAGTCGTCCGAGTCCACAAAGGCGATGAAGTCCGTGTCCTCCGCTTCCTCCATCACCAGCCGCAGACCGGCGTTGCGGGCGTCGGACAGGCCGCCGTTCCTCTTGTGTATGACCCTTATTTTTTCAGATTTTTCCGCGTAACCGTCACAGATGGCCGGACAGCCGTCGGGCGAGCCGTCGTCCACGAGAACTATCTCTATGTTCTCATAGCTCTGACCCAGAACCGAATCGACGCAGCGCCGGAGGTACTCCTCCACCTTGTACACGGGTATTATGAAGTAAAGCTTTTTCATTGTGTGTCCGTTCCGGCGGATCACTCCGCCTCGAGCTTGACCAGCACCACCTCGGGCGGGTTGAGGAACCGCACCTTGTCGGTGTTCTGATCACAGCCGCCGCTGACTATCATGGCCGCGCCGTCTCCCTCTTTGAAATAACCGTAGTCATACTTGGGGAAGTAGGTGTTTTTTCCCGCCTCGCCCGTGTCCTGACCTATCAATCCGCCCACAAAGGGCAGCCGCACCACGCCGCCGTGGAGGTGGCCGGCCAGTATCAGGTCGCCGCCGCAGTCCTTGATGTTGGGGTAAAGGTCGGCCCGGTGATTGAGCACCACTGTAAAGACGGACGGGTCGGTTATCTCCTCGGAGATCTCCTCCCTGACCTTGTCTATCTGCTCCTGAGAGAGGACGTCGGACTTGGGATCCTTCGCGCCCACCAGCTGGATGGACTCGCCGTTCTTTTCGATAGTGACGCTGTCGTTCTCAAGGGGAATGGCCCCGTTGCCCCAAAGGCGGCCCATGATGTTATCATAATCCTGATTCTGGCTTTCGTGGTTGCCGGAGACCGCGTACAGGGACGTCATGTTCCGCACCGCCTTGGTTATCTTCGAGGCCTCGTCCACGTTGTAGTAGGGGAGCTGAACCATGTCGCCGGTAAAGACCACAAGATCCGGCTCCTGATTTCTTATGTGCTCGATTATCTGATCCGAAAAGGGGGCGTTGTGCAGGTCGGATATAACCATTATCCTGTAGCCGTCAAAGCTCTGAGGTATCTCGGGATGGCTGAACGTATATTCCGTCAGTCTGACCGTGTCGTTCATTCTGTCGTTGACGGTAAGAATGACGACGCAGATCAGAATCAGAGCGCAGACAACTATCAAAAGCCACTTCACGATGTTCAAAAAAACCCTCACGCCGTCTCCTCCCTGTCAATTAAATTTTTTCAGGCTTGCCGTAATAGTAGCCCTGCTTGTAATCGAAGCCCGTCTTGGCGACAATATTGTCCTGAGACCGCTTCTCTATGCCGCAGATACAGGTCTTGATGCCGTTCTTGTGGCACTTGTCGATAATATCCGAGAAGTAACCCAGCATATTCATGGTGGCCTCCACCACGTCCTCGTCGGAGGTGGCGTACATATCGGAGTTCAGTATGTCCAAACTCATCTTTATGTAGCCGGGCTTTACGACATTGATGATCTCCTGCTCCTCGTTGGAGTTCTCGAACCGGTCGATGCAGATGCCGATGCCCATCTCGTCCAGAAGCATGATGTCGTCCAGAGACTCGGCTATATCCTTACCGGTGAGCTCAAGGCAGATATTCTTGGCGGGAATATCATTGTCGGTAATGTGCTTGAGAATTATGTCATTGAGAGCGAAGTCATTGACCTGAGAGTAGGGGCAGTTGATGTGTACCACGGGCATGGGCTTATGCTGCTTACGCAGGGCGGCCAGATCCTCGCAGACGCTCTTGATTATCCAGTCGTTAAGCTGGCGGTAAATGCCGAAGTCGCCCACGCACTCAAAGATCTTACCGGGCGAAACAAGGCCCAAAGTGGGGCTCTGCCACCGGATGAAGGCCTCGCTGTGAGGCTCGTCGCCGGGCTTGCAGGGCACCATTTTCTGGTACACAAGGAAGAACTCGCTGAAGCCCTTGCGGAACTGATCGTAGAGCAGATGATGGGTCTCGTCCAGCTCCTCGCTGTCGCCCGATTCCTCCTCCTCGCCGTTGAGGGCAGCCCTCTTGGCGGCAAGGCGGCGGGTTATCTCGGCGATAACAACGGCCACGATGGCGATGCCCATGGCCAGCACAAACAGGAAAATGGCCACGATGGAAACGGGGATGTCGGCCTTTACCTCGGGAAGGATAAGGTACTGGAGGTCGGTGTTGACAAGAGAGTCATAGAACTCATCGATGGAGGTGTTGGCTATTTTGCTGTACTCCTTGGAAAGATCGACTATCTCCTTGAGTATGCTCTCGTTCTTCTTGATCAGGGTGTTTTTCACGTCCTGAGGAACGGTGTCGTTGACATAGGAGTCAATGATCATGTTATAGTTGTCGATCTCACGGACAGCATTGGAGGCGTTGCTGGCGTAGTCGGTATAGCTGAGGATAATGTCGTCGTAGGTGTTGGTGTAATCCTCAAGATCCTTGTCCTCGATAACGTCCTGATCGCGGTTGTTGGAGGAGTCCACGTTCCTCTGCACCTGCTCGGCCTGACGGTAAAGTCCGGCGGCCTTGTAGGAGTCGTAGAAGGTGGTTATCTCTTCGCGGTAGTTCTCGGAAACGGGGTAGTCAACGCTCCAGTCCTGCCAGAGCTCATTGACCCGGGCGCGGTAGCTCTTTATGACCATTTCCCTATCCTTGGCCAGATTGCCGGCCCGAATGTTGCCGTAGTACTTGGCGTACTGGATGTCCCGCAGATCCTCATACATATCGGACAGCTCGGAGAAGGTGTAGCCCGTCTTGCCGGAGCGGAAGTCCGGATAAGTGCCCGCGAGGGTGTCCAGATTTTCGATTATGCTGTCAAGGCTGTTGCTGAGCTTGTCGGCCACAACTATGTACTCGGCGTCCACGTCCTCAATGACCTTGGCAAAGTCCTCCACGTTTTTCTTGTTGTAATACTTGGAAAGAAGGTACTCGTCGTACTCGTTTACGATATTGCTGAATATACGGGCGCCGAACTCGTCGCCGAGGGAAGCCTTGTAGGTGAGCTTCATCTCGTATTCGGTGGCGGCCACGTCATACTTTTCGCCCAGCATGGCCGCGGACTCGGAAACCTCCTGATCCAGATCGGTCACTACCTTGTTGATGGCGATATTCTGACGGATGCCCTTAACCGCGTCGGCGTTGCTGTTGAGGCCCATATCCTTCAGGGCCGCCTGAATGACGACGGGGTTCTGGATCTCATAGGGGTCCAGCTTGCTGACGCCGTCGGGGGCAAGGCCGGTGGCGGCGCCTTCGTGGTTGTACTTGAAGCCCAGAGTACAGGTATAGGTCTGCACCATGGACGCAACCAGCACGCCCACCAGCGCCACGGCGATGGAAAGCGCCAAAATCTGGAGGAAATGCTTGCGGACGATTTTGGCCATGTCGCTTATACTGAGAAATCCCAATTCAATAAGTCCCATTTTTTACGCCCCCTCTTTACTCATGGTTTCTTTTATGTCGTCAATGAGCTTCTTCTTGCGTCTGAGCTTCCGGCTGTCGGAAACGGAGCTGATGAATACCGCGGCGATGAAGGCCAGCACCGCGCCAAGAGCGAACACCAGACCCAGCCTTATGAGAAGGGCGGGGGTGATCAGGTTCATTCTGGATATTTTGGCGGTGAGGTATTCCTCGTTGACGCTGTTGAAGTACTCCTCGACCACCACGCGGGCGGTGCGGGTGAGCTCCTTATACTCGTCCTCGAACTCGTCGATAAGCTCGTCGCACTTCGCGTTGAGCCGGCTGAGCTCCTCGGGAGTCTGCTCAGCGTTGGTGTAGGACTGGAGCTCCGTCTGGAACTGGCTGATCCTGGCGGCGTGCTCGGCAAGGCTGGTGTCGGCCTTGTGCTTCTGCTCAACAACGGTGTCGAAGGCGGTCTTGGGACGTGCCTGATAGAGGCCGTAGGTCTCGTTCTGGATAACGTTTATCAGGTTCTCGGTAAAGGTCTGGTCGTAGTTGTTCATGGCGAACTGGTTTATCTGAGACCGATCCGCGTACTTGTTGCTCCTGAGGGAGTAGTTCTCGATATTGACCTTGAGCTTGTTGGAGGCCTGATCCACGTCCTTGGATATGCCGGAGGACTCAATAAAGTCGGAGATGCCGTCTATCCTGTTGGAAACAAGGAAGTCATACTTGCCCTCGATGTCCTTAAGGGTGTAGTTGTCAAAGGACACAAAGTCGGGGGATTTTTTGCTGAGATAGTCCAGATAGAAGGAGATAATCCTTATTTTTGTTCTGTAAACCCTCAGCTTCTCGCTGTAGTCATAGTTGTCGGCGCCCTTGATCTCGGTCAGGTTCTTAAAGCCGTCGATGCCGCCCTGCTCCTCCGCCAGACGTACGCGGTTGACCTCGAGGAGAGCCCGCAGGAAGTCGCGGCTATAGTCCTTGCTCAGGAACTTGCGGATAAAGTTGCTGTCCTTGTAGTCGTGGGGCTGGGTGAATGTTATGCGGTACTCGTTGGCCACATAGCTGAAGTCGTTGCCCTCGCTGCGGACGGAGGACACGGTGTCGCCGGCGGAATTTTCCAGATAGCTGGAAATGTCAAAGCTGTTCCGCAGGTCGGCAACGGTGAAGTTCTTGTACTTGTCGTTGCTGTTCATGATGTCGAGGGCCGCCGCGATATTCTCGTCGCTGATCAGATCGTAATAGGTGAAGCGGCTGCCGTCGGGCCGTCTGGACTGGGCAATTTCGGGATAATTCAGCACAACGTCGGCTTTGGCCGCGGCGTAGCCGTTATACGCGTAGTACAGAAAGTAGCCCAGGGCGGATATCAGGCCCACAACGGCCATCAGCAAAATGAAGCCGCGGAATTTGGTGGCCCGGCCTTTGTAGATGACCCTTTTGAGGTTCTTTACCCCTTTCATTTTCTTCATTGTTTTACTTCCTCCTTTGCGGCCTTTGCCACAGTTTTTTTCTTGAAATCGTCCTCGCCCTCGGACGCCGCTTTCAGGAACATGGTCTTTGTGGTGAGAAGGATTATTTTAAAATCAAGAAGCAGAGAATAGTGGGTTATATAGAACAGGTCGTAATATGTCCTGTCATATATGTAGGTGGAGTACCGTCCGTACACGTGGGAGAGGCCCGTGAGCCCCGCCTTTACCTCAAAGCGGTAGTCGTAATATTCGATCTCTTTTTCAAACTGCTCCACGAACACCGGACGCTCGGGCCGGGGGCCCACAACGCTCATGTCGCCCTTGAGGATATTGATTATCTGGGGCAGCTCATCCAGCCGGCAGGCCCGCAGGAGCTTACCGATAGGTGTGATGCGGGGGTCGTGCTTTTCGGCGAATTTTGGCCCGCTGAGCTTCTCGGCGTCCGGTATCATGGTGCGGAACTTGTATATCTCAAATTCCTTTTTGTGCCGCGTCAGCCGCACCTGCTTGTAAAACACCGGCCCGGGGGAGGTTATCTTGATGGCCAGGGCGATGACCGCCATGGGTATCGCCGCCAGCACCAGCCCGACGGAGGCGATGATTATATCCATGACCCGCTTCAGGAACAGATCCACCTTGTTAAGGGATCTTTTCGGCATATACAGGGTGAGTATGTCGTCAAAGAGAACTATTCTGGCGTTGGTCCTGCCCGCGTCGATAATCTTCGGCACGATGAACAGATCCTTGTTCAGCTCCGTGGCCGCCGCCACCGCCGCGTCGTTGTCCTTGTCGGGCAGGTCGGTGAAGATGCAGATGGCGTCAAAAAGGGGAAAGCTGTCCTTGATGAAGCGGTTCAGCTCCTCGGAGGTCATATCCGCCACGTCCTCGTACCAGGCGTCGTAATTGTTCAGCACGCCGTACTTTATCTTCTTCATCCGGGGGAAATTCTTTTCACCGGAGTCGATTATGAGCAGGCTGGGCTTTTTGTACCTGGTCTCGTCGTCAAAGTGCCTCATCATCAGTACGTCGGAGGCAAACACCGCCGCCACTTTGACGAACAAAAGCACCAGATCCGCCAGGAACTGATCCAGAGACATGAAGAAGATCAGGTTCACAATTCCCATTATGAAGAAGGTGTACACCGCGGCCAGGGCCGTCATTACGAATTTTTCGTACAGGCCCGAAACCACCAGCATATACTTCTCCAGCAGGTACATGAAAATCATCATGCCTCCGCAGTCGGCTATGTACAGCAGCGCCACCGCGCGGCTGCCAATGGAGGCGCTGTCCGACCGGATAATAAAGGCCAGTACCAGAACCGCCAGCAAAACCACGGCGTTGCAGAAAAGCTCGTACCTGCACTCGTTGCGGGGATTGCGCACCTTGAGTCCGTTATGCATAAAATCACTCTTTCCGTAGCAGCTTTTCCTGAAGCATGCGAAAAACCTTGGAAAAAATTATTATATAGGGCCTCATACGTGTCAGAAGCCTGTAAAAGGGAGTGTCGATCCCCCAGCCGGGCAAAGCCTCGGCCATATAGCGGGCCACGCTGCGGTTGGCCGCCAGCTTCTCTCTGAAGCCCAGGCCGCTGCCGGTCAGCGAGGTCTCGCCCCTGACATAGTGATAAAGCACCTTATCCACGAAGCAAAAGCTTTGGACGTTTTTAAAGACGCCCACGGAAAACTTCAGATCCTCCGCCGTCCTGAGGCCGGTGTCAAACTTAAGTCCTCCGATAACCGAATTTTTGATGAGCTTCATGCAAACATGGTTCATGTTGATGCCCGTCATCATTTTTATGTACACCTTTTTCAGCTCCGGCCCCCGAAGCACCGCGCCGCCGGGGAAAACTCCCCTTGGGGCGAAGGATCTTCCGCCGGGGAAGTCGAAAACATACCGGCACTGGATCACGTCGCAGTCCGTTTCCCGGGCCCGGGTGATCAGGGTCTCGAGCATATCTGCCTCCCAAAAGTCGTCCGAGTCCAGAAAGGCCGCGTACTCCGCCGTCAGCCGCTCGAGGGCAGCGTTACGGGCGCCGGCGGCGCCGGAATTGATCTCCCGCTCGATACACACGAAGCGGGGATCCGAGCGGGCGTACTCCCGCATTATTTCAAGGCTGCCGTCGGGTGAGGCGTCGTCCACCATCAGGGCCTCCCAATTTGTAAAGGTCTGGGCCTTCAGGCTGTCGAGACACTTCCGCAGCCCTTTTTCGGCCTTATACACAGGTATTATGACCTGTACCTCCGCTCCTGACACAACCTCGCCCCCCGTTCGGCTTATTCTTCTTATTCCTTAAGTATGTTCTGTATGGTTTCCATGAGCACCCGCACATTGATCGGCTTGGAAATATGGCCGTTCATGCCGCTTTCCAGAGCCTTTTTCCTGTCCTCGTCAAAGGCGTTGGCGGTCATGGCGAGAATGGGTACCGACGACAGGGCCGGATCGTCCAGGGCCCTGATGGCCCTCGCGGCGGCGTAGCCGTCCATCACCGGCATCTGTATATCCATGAGTATGAGCTCGTAATATCCCGGCGCCGAAGCGGAGACCTTTTCCACCGCCTCGGAACCGTCGGCGGCAGACTCCACCGCGAAGCCGCTTTCGGTCAGCAGCTCCTCGGCTATTTCCCGATTAAGCTCGTTGTCCTCCACAAGGAGTATGCGCTTGCCCTTCACCTCGTCGGAGACCTCCGGAGTCGAAGGCTCATCCTTCCTGCCGGAGGCGGACACCGCGTCCACAAGGGTGTCTCTCAGCTCCGAGATGAACAGGGGCTTGCTGCAAAAGGCGGTCACACCGGCCTCTCTGGCCTCATCCTCAAAAGAGCTCCAGTCATAAGCGGTGAGGATAATGATGGGCACATCCGGGCCCACTATCCTCCGGAGCCTGCGCACAACCTCGATGCCGCTCAGATCGGGCAGGGACCAGTCCACCACAAAGATGCGGAACCGGTCGTCCATCTCCACGGCCTGTTTGGCCCGCAGCACCGCCTCGAGACCGTGAAGGGTCCATTCGGCGCGGAGGCCTATGCGCATGAGCATTTTGGAAACGCTGTCGCAGGTTTCGTAGCTGTCGTCCACCACAAGGGCTCTCTGGCCCTCCAGCTCCTTGATAATGTCCACCTGTCTGGGGTGGTTCACAAGGCGGAACTGAAGGTTGATTATGAACTCGGTGCCCTTGCCCTGCTCGCTCTCGACCTTGATCATGCCGCCCATGGCGTCCACGATGTTCTTGGCGATGGGCAGGCCCAGTCCGGTGCCCTGTATACCGCTGACGGTGGAGGTCCGTTCCCGTTCAAAGGGCTCAAAGACCTTTTCCAGGAATTCCGGAGCCATGCCTATGCCGGTGTCCTTTATCCTGATCTCATACGAGCCGTAGCCCTTGGGCGCCGAGCGCCCCTGCCTTATGGTGAGGGACACGGAGCCGCCTGAGGGGGTAAATTTGATGGCGTTGCTCAGTATATTCAGCAGCACCTGATTCAGATGCAGCTTGTCACAGTAAATATCCTCGTCCACGACGTCTATGGTGTCCATGAAAAAGCTGAGCTGCTTGGTGTGCATCTGGGACTGGATTATGTTGCGCATATCCCGGAAGATGTCGGAGATATTGCACTCCTTTTCCTCGATGTGGAGCTTACCGCTCTCGATGCGGCTCATGTCCAGCACGTCGTTGATAAGGCTCAGCAAATGCTCGCTGGAGGAAAGTATCTTGGTGAGGTATTCCTGCACCCGATCCCGATTGTCGATATTGCTGCGGGCCAGGGTGGTAAAGCCGACGATGGCGTTCATGGGCGTCCGTATGTCGTGGGACATATTGGAGAGAAACATGGTCTTGGCGCGCTCGGCCGCCTCGGCCTTTTTCAGCCTTTCTGAAAGGACAGCCTGTTCGACGGCGCTGTTCATGACCTTGCGCGAGTTGCCCAGCACCCACAGATAGTAGGCGGCCACGGCGATGGCGATGAGGGCGGCCACGATGAGCAGCACTCTCTGTACGTCATAAAGATTGGCCAGAGCCACCTTCCTTGGCACCGAAACGGCGATCTCCCAGTTGTTCACATCCGAGGGGGCGTAGTAAAGGTACAGCCAGTCCCCCTTGTCTATCGGCTCAAACAGGCAGTAGCCCGTGCCGCCGGAGAGGAGGGAATCGACCATTTTTTCCCACGGGCCGCCGACCTTGACCCGGCGCGGAGCCATATCGCTTATGTTGGTCAGCTCCTCATGCCAGGTGTCCATGATAAAGTCGCCGCTGGCCCGGTCAATTATGTATATGCTGGCGCTGGCGTTATATATGTTGTCTATGTTCATGGTCTTGGGCAGCTCGGAGAGAACGGTGACCCCGTAGAGCAGCGCCGCGACCCTGCCGTCCTGTTCAATAGGCACAAAATGGCGCAGCACCTCGGTTCCGCTGCCGGTAATGCTCCGGGAACGGCCGGTAATATGCTCGCCAAGCTTGACCTCCTCGTCGAAGGACAGGTCGGATTCTATTTCATCTATTTTTTCTCCGTCGGGAGATATGACCGTATTGTCCGGCAGCAAAATATGTATGCGGCTGGTGGTCATAAGGGGCGAGACGGCGCTCACCATACTTTTAAGGGCGTCCTGATCGAAGTCGTCCACGGTGGAAAGGAAATCCTTGGTGGCGTTCAAAATACGGCTGTCGCGGCTGAGCTTGTTGCCCAGCTCCTCCACGGCGGTCCTTGCGCCCTCCTCCATACGTTCTATGCAGCGCTGCTCCATCAGGATGCTTATCTGAACATAACCATAGGAAAAGATGATCGCGATAACAAGGATTATCACGACCGTGGCAACAAGGCTTGCGTCATGTCTGCGCGCCCTCTTCATCAAGCCAACTCCCCTTTTCCTTTAAATATGTCATGTATGCCGTCGTCCCGCCTATACATCCGAGAACACCTTGGCGCCCTCTTTATAGCGGTTGAGGGACAAATTGTGCTTGCCGTTGCGCTTGGCCTCGTAAAGAGCCGCGTCGGCCTGACAGAATATGGCGTCGAAGCCCTCCACCTTCTGATCCTTGATCAGCAGGGCGCCCACGGAGCAGCCCACCTGTACGTCGAGCTTTTCCTTCGACTCCCGGGCTATGGTGCGTCCGGTGTCAAGGCACCTCTCACGCAGCTCCGACTCGCCGATGGCCCTCGGAATAAAGACCATAAATTCGTCGCCGCCGAAGCGGGCGACCACGCCCATGGAACCGAAAACGCTCTTCATGGCGTCGCCCACGCACTGGAGAACCAGATCCCCCTTGTGGTGGCCGTAGGTGTCGTTTATCAGCTTGAAATCGTCCAGATCAAGGATGATCAGGGCGGCGGAAACCTTGGGGTTGTTCTGGGCCAGATGCTTTGATATCTGCTGCTGACAGCTCAGCTTATTGTAAAGATCAGGCAGCAGGGGATCGCGGCTGCTCATGAGCTCGTACCTCACCCGGCGGTCATACTCCTGTATGCGCAGGGACATGACTATGTGCCAGAGGGTGAAGGAAAAGCCCAGAGCGCACAGCGCCCTGAAAACATCGTGCTGCTTGATTATGATGTCGTTCTTGAACAACAGAACCCCTATAATATAAATGACCTCATAGGAGCACACGATGCCGTAGGATATGTAAGTCTTAAGAACGAAGCACGACGGAAAAATCACACATAGCAGCGCCATAAAGCTGGACGGCGCGTTCCTGTCGCTGAGCACGTCGATCAGCACAATGAAGGTAAAGACGATTATGCCGAAAGCGATGCACAGCCCCGTGGCCAGCCTCGGACTGGGCTCGTTTTTCTTGCCGCATAAGGCCAGCACAACGCGGAAGGCCAAAATCACGGGCAAAAAGAGCACATGCCAGATAGAGGGCCTCCAGCCGTTTATGATGAACGGCGTCACCACAAGAAACATTACCAGAAGAACGATGGTCGCCGTGCAGCCCTGCTGGAGCGAGCGAATATTATTTTTCGCGTTGTCCTTGGCCGCGGCCTTAAAGTATTCTTTTTTCCGGACCATATCGTTCCTGATGAAATCTATCACGGCGTTCCTGTCCTCCTCCCAAATATTTTATCCGAAATTTTACTGACAGTTGCTCTCAATGGCGCTGATTACCTTCTCATATTCCGGAGCGATGCGCTCCATAAACTCTCCGGCGCCCTTAAGATCGCCGTTGCGGATCATGCCGAGCTGCTCGGTAAAAAGATTGCCGAGTCTGGTTATCGACAGATTCAGACAAACTCCCTTGAGGGAGTGGCAGTTAAACTCGATGGCCTTTTTCGTCTCCTCGTCGGAGGCTCCCCCCTCGAGATCCTTTTGCAGCTCCGTATAATAGCTGACGCTGTTGCTGGGGAACTTTTTCAGAACCTTCGCCATCAGCCGTTCATTCCCCAGGAGCCTCTCCAGCGCCTCATCGACGTTGATGCCGGCATCCTCAAGGTTTTTCTTCATTGTCGCGTCCATAGTCAATCCTCCCTCAATCTAACTCATTCCGGAACGTACATCCGGCTCAGTTCATCTTCAATTTTCATAAATCTGTCCAGCAGAACGGGGTTGAACACTCCGCACTCCCCGCCGGTTATCATGGCGATTACCTTTTCCCGGGGATAGGCGTCCTTGTAGACCCGCTTGCTGCTCAGGGCGTCATACACGTCCGCCAGCGAGACAATCTGGGCCCAGACGGAGATTTCGTCCCCCTTAAGGCCGTCGGGATAGCCCCGGCCGTCCCAGCGCTCGTGGTGGTGGCGGGCGATATCGCAGGCGTAGCCGAACACCTTGTTTTCCCGCAGCTGGGGGATGGTTTCCAGCAGGGCCTCGCCCCTGACGGTATGGGTCTTTATAACCTCGAACTCCTCCTTTGTCAGGCGGCCGGGCTTGTTAAGAATATCGTCGGGTATGGCGATCTTGCCCACGTCGTGCATTACGGCGGCCAGCGCGATATTGTCCATATCCTCCTCGGAGAGGCCGTCGCCCAGATCGGTCTTTTCCAGCATGAGCATCGTTATGTCGTGTATACGGCGGACGTGCTCGCCGCTTTCGCCGTTGCGAAATTCTATCGCGGCGGCCAGCGCCTCAAACAGGCCCCTGTTGAGGTCGGCTATTCTGTGCTCCTTCTCGATAAGCTCGGAGCTCTGTATCTCCACCCGGCTGCTCAGCTGTTTTCTCGCCCGGAAAAGCTCCATAACGGAGTTGACCCGCCTCAGCACCACGTAGGGCACGATGGGTTTGCTGATAACGTCCATTACCTCCAGCCGGTAAGCCTCGCGCATAACGCTGTCGCTGGCGTCGGCCGTTATAAGGAACACCGGTATTTTGCCGTTGAGTCCGGCCTCCTTCATGTGCCGCAGCACCTCAAGGCCGTCCATTTCCGGCATTTTAGCGTCCAACAGTATGGCGCTGAACTTCTCGGGATTTCCCAGAATTTTCTCCAGACCTATCCTTCCGTTCTCCGCCTCATCGGTAGCGTACATGCCGGAAAAAAGATTGTCAAGAATGGCGCGGTTAATCTCATCATCGTCGATGATGAGAATTTCCTCGTTCATCTGAGCGCCTTCCTCAATATCCAAAGTTGCTGCCATAACTCTTTTCTCCTCACTCTAAAGTGTATAAATCGCCTGCCGACAACACCGCCGAATTTGCCGCCGCTCCCCGCCCTTTTCCCCGGAGCCGTCACCCCGGAGGGCCCCCGGCCCCGCCGCAGGCCAAAAAGCGGAAAAGTACGACAAATTAAACCGCAATACGATAAGAATCCACATTAAATTCATATGTTTATTTTACCACGTTCTCACCTTTATGTCAATATTTTTTTTGGTTTTTTTAGCGCGGAATATCGTGTTTTGTCGTACATAATTTCGATATTTTCCCGCAAAATTGAAACCATACCACATATAGTATATGTGATAACATTCATATCTAATCCTTGTCAGACAATATTATACAAAATTTCAGCGGCGCGCCCGAACGTACCAAAACAAAATTACGGTCCCAAGACTGCGTTATAAATAACAAATGAATTAACTGCCGCATAATTATTCCTCATTCCTCATTCCTAATTCCTCATTTCTTTACCACGCAAAAGGGCGTCCCTTTCGGGACGCCCTCGCTTTTGTGTATTGCGCGGTCAAATCACTTGCCGGACCAATATTTCTGTTTGTTAGCCTCGGTGCGTTCAGCGTCGACAACACTGTAATTGATCTTCTTCTCTCCGGAGTTATTAACACCGGGCTGAACCAGCATATTGGAGTCCATTATGGCCTCAACAGCGTTAAGCTCAACGGAATTGATCACGGGTGTATTGAATTTTTTCATTGTCATCCTACCTCCTTAATTAAAGCTCGGGGATGAAATCCTGAACGGCGTCGGCGTCGTCATCGGCGGCGTCGGCCATCTCGGTGGGAACAAACTCAAGGTATACGGACTCAAGGGAAAGAACCATAGCCTCAGCGGCGGCAGCGTCGGGCAGAGTAATGCTCTTGCCGTCGGGGTTTACGGTAGCGGCAGTGGGATCCTTCGTGGCATCCTCACCGGAACCGATGCCCTGAGTGAACCTGAGTCCAAGGTTAAAGGCCTGATCGGTAAGAGTGATAGTATTCTTATCTTCGCTTATGGTCATAACCTGTTTGGCTGCGTCGGTGAGTTCACCGTTGGTAAGAAGGATGTTACCATTCTTAAGAACATCGTTCACAACTGTAAGCTGCTCATTGCTGATAGTGCCGGTAATCTTGCTGGCTTTTATAGCGTCCATAACAAGACCGTAGATACCGGCCTTAACGGGGGTCGCAGCCTTAAATACCAAATCACCAACAGTAACGGTGGAAATAGCGGAGTAAACATCGTTGGTGTCCTTGGGAACGATACCAACACCGGCGTCCTTAGCGGGATCATACTCGCCGCCGGTTATACCGTCAACAGAAGCGGTAACCTCTACGGCATAGGTCGCACCCTCAATGGGAGTGATCGCGGCTGTGGGAACATAGTCAATAGTGAAAGCCTTAGCTGCATCATCCCAACCAAGTTTAGCCTCAATAGCGGGAGCCTCATTGATGCCTCTGTGTTGAACATTAAATGTTCTGAATACATCAGCAGAACCAGCGTTATTATCATAAGCAACCAAACCGTCAATTTCAGTAACGGCGTCTCTGTATGTTACACCGGTAGCAGAAGCAAGTACATCACCACCGTCAACAGCGGTAATCACAACGTCATAGGTCATTTTCTTGATATCGGTCGTGACCTTTACATGATATGCCTTTGTTGCATCTGGCTTAATTTTTTCAAACTTTACTGTCTCTGCTCCATCTTTGCCGTCTTCTTTTCCGCCGGCGGGATCCCATGATCTAACTCTTATTCCGTCACCGTTGGTCTGAATGGAGATTGCATCTCCACCGCCACCGAACGCACCATTACCATTTGCAACCTTACCAATAGTAACAGTACCATTTATAAGTTTCTTGAACACTATGTCAAATTCAACTTCAGCATATCCGGTATAGTTAGTACCGAAGCTGAAAACGGCTTTACTTCCCTGATCGCCAGAAATCTTTGTATCAGCAGGATAGAGATAAATTTTGCCTTGAGCAGTCTTGTCTGTTCCCTCTATTGTACCAACAACGTCAATTACAGTAAGAGCGTGCGGGTCTTCTGTGGGAATGGTATACTCACCCCATGTAACGGCTACATCAGCAGTTGTTTCATTATCAAATGTAACCTTTACCTTTTCGGGAAGTTTCAATTCTTTTCCAAAAATAACATCGACCGCTGTATCAGCCACAGATTTAACTCCTACTGTAGAAGCTGTTAAAGGTACATCTACTGTAAGTTCTGCGGGATCAATCGTCAAAGTAGTGTCAGTAACGTCATAAACTATAGCCTCTTTATTTACAGTTGCGGGGAGTGCAAATTCTTGACCCTTGAAGCCGTTAAATTTCTGAGAAGCGATTTCTTCACCATCCAGAGTGTATTTTACGGTAACATCATATTTTGTACCTTCAAGAGCAACTTCCGCAGGAGTAAGCGCAACACTGTAAATCTTAAAATCATCAATCATGCCGGTGAATCTCGGGTCATTCCAGTGAGAAGCGCCTATGTAATAACTTATACCTTCTTTAGCTGACAACGTGGTAAAATCAGCAAAGGTTTCGCTGGTTACAGTTTCTGTACCGACCTGAACGCCATCCTGATATGCTGTGGCAGTCCAAGAATTATCACCAGTCTTTTCAAGGGTATATGCGATATGATGCCATTCGTTTGCAGGTATTGCGGGAACTCCATCATTTCCATCCAATGTCATGCTTCCCTCTACTTTGAAGCTGTTATTACCAGCGGAATAGAATAATGTGCCTGCTTCGCCGTTTCCTTTGGAATCAGTGGTACCGAAGTCAAAAAGTCTATCCCAGTCGGAAGACGTTCTGTTTACAAAAGCAGAAATTGTAATGGCTTTAGAAGCAAAGCGCGTATCAGAAAGAGGATCGTCATTAATCAACATATCCTTAGTGTTGTCAAAGCCACTACCTGTTCCGGCAAATTTTGCAGCCTGTCCATGAATACCCTCATCAACAAAGGTTATATTTGTACCATATGTTGCATTATATTTGTTGTTATCAGCCGCATTTGTACCGTTACCGTCAAAAGCGTAATTTACAACTGTATATCCGTCAAGCGTTTCAACTGTCACAGTGGCTGTAACAGTTACCGTATCAGTTACTTTACCAGTCACAGTCACTGAACCGGCCTTTGCAAACTGATCAATCGTAAGTTTGCCCCAGTCAACGTCTGCATCAATTGTTTCACCACTTTCAAGCTTAGCTTTAACAGTAGCGGGAAGTGCAGGAATAACGCTCTCACGAGTAGTAACAGTAGCAGGATCATCAGCACTTATAATTTTGTCTTCTTTGTATACAGCGTTAACGGTGGTTCCTGCCTTAACAAAGTCAACAACAGCCTTGTTTCCCTGTTCAGCAGAACGGACATATGTTTCCTTGTTCTTTCCGACAAGAGTCATGGGCAGATCGTACTCAAACTTTGCACCGACAAATGTATCAACAACAACAGGGTCAATATTGATAGCAGCGCCGCTCTCGTCAACAAATTTAACTGTAACGTCTGCGGGAATATCCTCTACCTCATAGAATTTAACGTTATCTATCTTACTGCCGGGACAGTCATGCATATAATATACGTCAAATTCAAACATCTTATCAGCTTCAGTTGCTTCAACGATTCCACTAATTGTGTACCACTTATTTTCGTTGCCAGCTGTAAGCTGAGTTCCAGTAGCTGTACCGTTTGCGGATATATTAGTCTGAGTTCCTTCAGAGGCATCAACTTGCTCGTTATATTTAAGAGTTCCAGATTTAAAAGGTTCCGTCGTTTTGTTAAATACAAAACTCGACCAAAGTCCAGCAGCTTTAGTGCTGTAAATATCTATTGAATAGAAATATTTTTTCCCAGCATCAACGGGCACAGTTGTTTGGAAAGAACGCGTATATCCAAGTCCGGCTTGGTCTTCACTTGACCATGCTGTATTATTAATGTTTTCTAAGGTATTTTCGTTTGTGACTTTAAAGTATGTTAAGTTATGTCCAAGCGTGCCGTTCTTTTCGTTAAACTCGCCGCCCGGCACTAAATTATCTCCCTTAACATTTTTAACCTTATCTAAGACCTTTACTTCTTCCTCAACAGCAGCATCATTCACAGTAATTTCCCTTTGATTTTCATTACTGTTTGCAAGTTGATAAATTGATCCATCATTTGCCAAGCGATACTTACCGAGGCTGAGAGTATACTTTTCCCCTTGATAATATGGGATCTCTTCGGTGCCGATCTCTTTGCCGTTATCAGTATATTTTACAGTGATAGTGGCGTTGGTTGCAACAGGCGCAACCTCATAAAGACCCATTTGAGCAAAGTCATGAACCTGCACGTCGTTATTATCCATCCAAGCGTCATTGAAGAAGAAATAGTCAGCATCAGCACCCGGTTTTATGATGCTTGTCTCATCAGTCCAAGTTGTACATCCGGGCAAAGTTGAACCGGATGTATGTGATTCGGTATTATTTCTATAACCTGTACCGCTAAATGTGATTTTGCCATCCACTCCACCTGCGTCAGTATATGTAGCTTCGTTAATTGCACCATAGCGAACATACATATTCGTCGTGGTCTTATTCTTATATTTCATAGTGAAATAATAAGTTTTTGATGGGTCTATGCCCACAAAGATCATAGGTGCACGCTTCATGTTCCAGCCGCAATTGTCTGACAATCCAAATGGCTCTTCAATATACTGGCCTACAGTATCATCATTTTTAAGCCCCCACTGATCGCCACTTGGATTACTGGAAGGCGGATTTTTACCAACTGTACTATGGTTAGGGATATCATTTGACCCGTTGCCCCAACTGCCGGTACCTGTACCAAAGGTCCATTCTTCAAAAGCTGGGAACATATTTGCGCTTTTGACTTCATATTTTATTCCGTCGATCATGACAGTACTGCCAATTTCCAAATCCGCCGCGCTTGCAACCAGCCCGAACGTGGGAACCACTGTCAATACCATAGCCAGAACTACGGCAAGTGACAGAATTTTTTTAACGTTCATAATTGTTTCCTCCTTGAAAATTTTTAATTTTTTTGTCTACTTTGTCGTGCGGCCGGTCAGGTTGGGGGCGGGCGCCGGGGTTTCGGTCGACCTTCCGGCTTGCCGGGGCCGCGCTTGCCTCGCCGGGACAAGCCGCATAACACAAATATACATTCTTTATTTTAGCACTTTAAAACAAATTTGTCAACGAAATTGTACCCCCCCCCGAAATTTTTTCCACCAAATTTTGCACAATTTTTTTGTGCAATTTATACAAAACACCTGTCGCCGCGCAAAAAAATAACTGCCGCTTTGGCTAAAGCTGAGCAGTTATCTTTTAAAATAAAAACTCATTTTGGCTAACCGTTTTACGGCCTCGCCCCTGTCTGCTTATATTATGCACGATTTTTCTTCCCCTGTCAAGCGTTTTTTGAGAAAATGCGGGGTAATTTATCATACGCGCAAAAAAATAACCGACCCTTGCGGATCGGTTATTCTTTCCAGCCGGCAGCTTCCTACTTTCCCGGGCAGTCGCCCGCCAAGTA
>CANQRB010000014.1 GCA_947626145.1 uncultured Clostridia bacterium
ACTTGGGTGGATGAGTCCGGTTGTGTATCGGCTCAACTCCTTGACTGCATAAAAATAGCGTAGCAGTCAGCAAAACTGCTACGCTATGAAAAGTCTAACTTTTTGGGGTCACATCAGCTTTAGCCGAGGGGGCAGTTATTTTTTTATGATGAAAATGATAAAGAAAATTATTATCATAAACAATAATAAAAATTCCCGCTCTGTCATCATAAACCACCTCCTTTTCATTATGTAATGAAGGTGTTGGTGGCTGGGGCATTAGGGAGTCGAGCCACGCGCGCCGTGCGGGGCCTATTTTCCCGTATGCTGCGTCAAAGAACCGCTCGGAATACGTCAGTATTCCGAGGAACCTTTTCCTTGCCTACGAAAAAATATACTCCCGCACGGTCCGCAGGAGTTTAAAGCGGCGAAATTTTTCTCAGACAAGGAAAAAAAGCGCAGGAATAATTTGTTTATTCCGAGCATTTTTGACGAAGTATGGGGGAAATTTCGCCGCTTTAAACCGTCGCGGGGCTCGACTTCCTAATGCCTGACGTCCCACTACTTGCGCTCTATCCAAGGGACATTATAACATATAATTTGACAAAATGCAAGATTTTTTTATATATTTGTGGAGATTTACGGTAAATATGTACAGCGGTGTGCCCTACGGGATATTTTGTCATTTATATTTGCCGGCAACAGCGACAGTGACAAAGGCTCGCCACATAAGAAAAATCCGCTCGCAAGAGCGGATTTTCTGTGTTATGATGAAGCTTAACGCTGACGCTTACTCGTCGTAGTCCTCGTCGTCCTCATCCTCATATTCGTCGTAATCGTCATCATCGTCGTAGTCGTCGTCCTCATCATCGTCGTCATCGTCGTCGCCCTTCTTCTTAAAGGCGCTGTAGGCCACAAAGGCCGCCGCCGCCACAAGAAGGATGATCACAAGTATTATGATAAAGGTGCCGAAGGCGCCCAGTCCGCTGCCATCCTTGTCGTCAACGGATATGGGGGCTTGTTCTTCTCCGTCACTGCCCTCGGTCTCGGGAACCACTGTCCCCGCACCGGCGGCCTGAAGCTGCTCTATCTGAGCCTGCTTGTCCTTGACAAGCTGCTGCATGGTCGCGATCTCCTCTTGATACCTGTCGTCCAGCTGCGCCAGCTGGGATTTCGCGTCGTCAAGCTGCTTCTGCATATTCTTGGCCTTTCCGCTCTGGATAGCCCCGCCTATAAGTCCGCCGATAAAAAGCATTACCACGGCGAACACGGTGACGATTATCACCTTGTTCCGGCCATTATTATTCTTGCGTCTGGTGGTCTGACGTTCTTCCATATCGAACCCTCCGTTTCCTATAGTAGTATCATTATATCATACTTTTCCCAACTATTCAAGACATAATTGGATATTTTTTTATTAATTTTATCATTCATTATCATTCCGTATCAGTCTGTTCTGGACAGAAAATCCCGCGTACGGGGATTTTTCGGCGCGGTGAAGAGCTGCTCCGGCGGGCCCTCCTCCACTATGACCCCGTTCTCCATGAAGATTATCCGGTCGCTGACCCCCCGGGCGAAGCCCATTTCGTGGGTGACGATTATCATCGTCATGCGTTTGTCCGCCAGACCGCGTATGACCTTCAGCACCTCGCCGGTGAGCTCCGGATCCAGAGCGGAGGTGGGCTCGTCGAAGAACAGCACCTCCGGATCGAGGGCCAGAGCCCGTGCGATGGCCACGCGCTGCTGCTGGCCGCCGCTGAGCTGGCAGGGGTAGCAGTCGGCCTTTTCGCTCAGACCGACCCTCTCCAGCAGCCCACGGGCCCGCTCCTGAGCTTGGGCCTTCGGCATCTTCTTCACTCTTATTGGGGCCACGGTTATGTTTTCCAGCACCGAAAGGTGGGGGAAGAGGTTGAAATTCTGGAACACAAGGCCGATTTTCAGGGTTATGCGGCCCAGGTCGGCCTTGGCGGCGTATTTGCCGTCCCTGAACAGGGCGTCTCCGTCCACGGTGACAAGGCCGCCGTCTATGGTTTCCAGCTGGGTCAGGCAGCGGAGCAGGGTTGACTTGCCGCCGCCGCTGGGGCCAAGAACGCTGATTATCTCGCCCCGGCCCAGGTCAAAGGATATGTCCTTCAGCACCTCGAGGGAGCCGAAGCTCTTTTTCAGATTTTTAACGCTGAGTATGGTTTCCACGCTTTCCCCTCCTTATCTGTAATAGTCCAGCTTCTTTTCAGTGAAGCTGAGCACGGCGCTGAGAATTATGGTTATGCCCAGATAGATGCCGCCGGCCACCAGATAGGGCAGGATGCTTACGTTGCCGGAGGCCTGCACCTTGGCGGTGTTCATCAGCTCGGTTATGCCTATGACCTGCACCAGAGAGGTGTCCTTGACCAGATTGATGATCTCGTTGCCCATGGGCGGGATAACCTGTTTGACCACCTGCGGCAGTATCACGATAAAGAAGGTCTGTATTTTCGTGAGGCCCAGCACCTTGCCGGCCTCCCGCTGTCCCTGGGGTATGGCCTGTATGCCGCCACGGAATATTTCCGCCAGATAGGCGGCGTAATTCAGGATCAGGGCCACGTTGGCCGCCAGCATCCGGTCGCCCTGCCAGCTGAAGGGGAAGCCGTGTATCAGGCCGGGTGCGTAGAAAATGAACATTATCTGGAGCATCAGGGGCGTGCCCCGCAGCACCAGTATGTAGAGCCGCGCCGGCAGGTTGAATATCCAGAGTTTGCTCATGCGCAGTACCGACACCAGCAGTCCCAGGGGGATCGAAAAGATTATGGTCAGCGCGAACATCCGCAGGGTTATGACCGTGCCGTCCAAAAGCAGCTTGAATACGTCTATGTTCATGAAATAAGATCACACCTTGTAATATTTAATATTGGAACGAGCGTATCCACTGACAGCGAAGGCCGTCGTCCCACTTCATGTTTCCGTCGGGCTCGGCCTCCCAGCCGCCCACGCCGGTGTTCAGTATCAGGCGCATATTTTTCTGGAAGTCCAGGGCGGCGTTGCTGCCGTTCTGCTGCTGGTAGCAGTTACCGTCCACGTAGAGCCGCAGATAGTTGTAGCCCCAGTCCATGGCGAAGGTGTGGTAGCCCCGGGTCAGATCCACACCGCCGCTTTTGCCGAAGAGGTTGCCCTTGTCGTCCTTGCCGTGGATGTTGGCGTTCCAGTTGGAGTGGCCGAAGTTGGAGGACAGGAACTCAAATATGTCTATCTCCGGCGGCCAGCTGTCCCGTCCCGCCAGCCAGAAAGCGTTCCAGTAGCCGATGGGGCTGTCGGGCTGCTTAAAGCTGCCCTCGATAAGGCACTCCTTATTGTATACCTTGTTCTGTATGCTCACCACGCCTACCCGTCCGGCCCACTTGTACCATTTGTTTTTGCCGTACTGGTTGTTGTACTGGATGCCCGTCTCGCCGGAGGCGTTCTTGGCCCAGTCGCCGTCGCCTATTTTTGTGGCCTTGAGCAGCAGCTCGCCGTTTTCCACAATTACGTTGCGGTGGTCGATAAGAGCGGTGAAGTTGTAATTGTCATTGGTGGGGTTGTTGCCCTTCCATGGAAGATTTGTCCACCACTGGCCGTTGAGCTTGTCGCCTTTGAAGTTGTCGGAGACAAAGTTCGCCGCCTCGCTCCGCAGATAGAACCTGCCGTTTCGCTCGGGAGAGGGCCTCGACACGGCGTACTGACAGTTTTTGCCGCCGTCATAGTTTATGCAGCGGGTGGTGTCCCAGATGGGGACGTATAGCTTCTGAGAACCGTGATAAGCGTCGTCCGCCGGGGCGTTCTGCTTGTAGAAGGTGGCCTGAACCCTGTCCTGAGCGCTGCCGTCGGGCTTTTTCAGGGTGAGGGTGTACTCGTGGTTCACGTCGTGGGTCTCCTGTGCGTAGAGGTACCAGCCGGGTTGGTCGGCGCTTTCCAGCGACACGGCCTTGGCGTTGGCCAGACCGGGACGTTCGATGAAGCGTGTGCGGTTGGGGTCGGCCGTTTCGGTGTTGGTGGGCCTGTCCTCACCGTTGCGGGTCAGATAACGGCCGGTGCCGAACACGCTCTCCAGCCGGACTATGCCCATGACGGCGCCGCCGGCGCCCGCCTCCTCTATGCCGGTGTCAATGACCTCGATGTCGTCGATTATCCAGTCCGCCTTGCTGCCCGCGCCGGTGTGGAAGAGGAGGGTGTCGGGCCGTTTGCCGCTCCAGTCCTCGCCGCCCCCGTAGGAGCCGGAGGTCTCAAAGGGGTGGGTCTTTTTGACCGTCCTTTCCCCGTCGGACACCGAAATGTCCATGACGTGGGCCACGGGGTTAACGGTTATTTCAAAATTCAGAGTGGCGTCGGCCCGGAGACGGTCGCCGCCCAAAGCCATGAAGCCGTTGAAGTCCCCGTCGTTGAAGCGTATGGAGCCGTAATAGTTGTACTGTATTTTGCTGTTCCCGTCCTGCATACTGTTGCGCATTTGCAGGGCCATGGGGTGGTCGGTGTCGGTCATGCCCAGGTTAAAGCCGCTGGCCAGAGAGAAGCCGCTGTAGTTGCCGGGCTGGAAATCCCGCATCCGCCACTTGATTATGTATTTGTTGTTGTTGTCCGGCAGGGTCAGGGGCACCGCCGTCACAAGGCCGTCGTTGCCGGTGGTGTCGGTTAGCTTCAGCACGTGGCCTCCGAAGGTGCCCGACTCGGCCACCTCGGCCTTGAGACCGGCGCCTATGCTGCCGCCGCCGGTGGTGCCGTCGGCGTTCTTTTTCACCACGGCCTGCTTTATGCCCGCGTCGTCCAGACTGTCGCTCTCGAAGTCCTGATAGTAGACCGTCTCCTCGTACGAGGCGTTCTCTCCGTCGAAGCTCAGGCTCAGGTCGTCCAGATAGAGATCAAGCTTGCCGCCTGCTCCGGTGTTGAGGGCCAGATATTTCACCGCCGTATTGCTCCAGGTCTGATTGTTGACCCGCTCCGCGTCGGTGACGTTGTAGCCGATTAGGCGGGTTTCACTGTATTCGCCGTCGTCGATGGTTATCTCGGCGTTTTTGCCCTCGGGGGAGACCTTAACCGTCACGTCCCAGGGCACGCCGAGGCGGAATACGCCGTCAAAGGCCCGGTTCAACGAGCCCTCATTGTACTGCACTGATGTGAGGGTGTTGACGGCCGCCCCGCCGTTCTCGCCGGAGAGCCGGATTTGTACGGCCGCCGCCGGATCGAGGTCGGCTCCGCCGGTGACGCTGTCGCTGAGAAGGCTGAAGCCCGCCCAGTAGATATTCTCGCTGTCGGAGGGTATGAAGAGCCGGAACTTTAAAGTGTAGTCCGTCCCAACGGGCACGGGCAGCTCACGGAAGGCCCCTATGGCCCCTCTGCCGTCGCCGCTGTTCCGGTCGGCTCTGTCGTGGAGCCGCAGCGCCGTGCCGCCGTCCCCGACGGGCAGCTCGGCGTAGTCCGCCTTAAGGTCGCCGCCGGTGGCGGGGTCGTAATCCGTATAGGTCTCCTCGTCCAGAGCGTAGGCGAACCATCCATTGCGGGACGAGGAGGGAACATCGCCGCTCTTGCCGGAGTAATCCTCGTCAAGAGCGGTCTCGATGCCGCCGTTGTCGGGAGTGCCGTAGACGGCCAGCGTGTTCATCTGCACCCAGCCGTTCTCGTTCCAGTTGTTGTCCTTGTCGTCGTAGCCGTAGACCGCTATTTTCAGATAGGCGGCCTTGCCGCTGACGGCGTAGGACACCGGGGCGGAGCTGTCCCGTCCGGTGTGCTGATCCTCGAGGGCCATGGTATAGGCCTCGCCGTCAAGGCCGGAGAAGATGTCCAGAGCGTAGCTGCGCTCGCCGTTGGCGGTGTTGAAACCCAGCTCAAGGCGGGAAAGATCCCAGACGCCGCCCAGATCGGCATATATGTACAGGGGCTTGCCGGTTTGGGCCTGTCCGGCCAGATAGGTGCCTGCGTCGCCGTCCAGCAGGGCGTCCACTCCGTGAGCGTCCTGACGGTCGGTGGCCCATACGTCGGCAGCGGTCAGGGGAATTTTTGTTTCGGGAACGTCCTCCGACGGCTCCTTATATGTGCGGCTGTCCAGCGGGGCCGTCAAGGGCCGGAGGGTTTCCTTTTCCCACAGATAACCTCTCACATACTGCGTGTTTTTGTCATATTTTACCGTCACGCTGCCCTCGGCGTCCACCTCGGCACGGGTCACCCCGGCCAAACTGTCCCCGTCGGTATTATACACCGCCGCCGTGAGCGCTGCCTTGCAGTCTCCGCCGACCGTCGCGGTAACGGTATAGCTGCCGTCGCCGTCCCTGCCGCCGATGGTGGCGGAAGCTTCAGCCGCCGCGGTTACGGCCGCGGCTCCGGAGTCCGCGTCCTCCGCCCCGATGGGAGCGGGAACGGCCAGCGCCAGGGTCAGAGCCAGCGCCGTCGAAATGAGCCTTTTGTGCATGAGAACACCGCCTTTTCAGAAATATCGCCATGCATATATATTATTATATAATTATATAGCATATTTGTCAAAATGTAAAGACTGTTTTTTAGCTGAATTGAAAGTTTTTGTTGCTTTTTTTCAACTTGTGCTGTATAATAACTATTAAAGTATAATGGAGGGGTCGTTATGAACGTTGCCGTCACGGACGGAAAAAGCAAAAAGAGCGCCGACTTTCGGGAGGGGAGCCGGGTCAGCGATATAATTGCCGCTCTGGGCTTTGACTTTCCGCTGCCCTGCGGGGGCATGGGCCGCTGCGGCAAGTGCCTGTGCAGGGTAAACGGCCGGGAGGCGTCGGCCTGTAAAACTCAGCTGTTTTCCGACGCCGTTGTGGAGATCAGCCCGCCTGCGGCACAGGTACTCACCGCCGAGGAAACTGTCGCCGGGGCGGAGGGCGCCGTTATAGACATAGGCACCACCACCGTGGCCGCCGCCCTGTTCCATGACGGCAGGCCGGTTAAGACCCTTGGCCGCCCCAACCCCCAGAGGGTCTTTGGGGCAGATGTAATAAGCCGCATCGGCGCAAAGGACACCGCCCCCCTCACCGCCGCCGTTCGCGGCCTTGTCCGTGAGCTGCGTACGGAGCTGGGAGGGGACGAAAACACCGTCATTACCGGCAACACCGCCATGCTGGCCCTGCTCTGCGGCCTTGACGTGGGAGGAATGGGGGTCTGGCCCTTTGAGCCGCCCTCCCTTTTCGACACGGAGTTTGAGGGGGCCTACCTGCCCCCCTGCGCCTCGGCCTTCGTGGGGGCCGACGCCCTTTGCTCCATGCTTCGGGCCGAACCCAAGCCGGGGGAAGCCCTGCTCATGCTGGATCTGGGCACCAACGGAGAGATCGGCCTGTATCATGGCGGCCGGTACCGCTTTACCTCCACGGCGGCCGGGCCGGCCCTCGAGGGCGCCGGAATCAGCGGGGGCATGGCCGCCGGGCCGGGGGCCGTGTATCGGGTGCGTGGCGATGTCTGCCGGGTCATAGGCGGCGGCAAGGCGAAAGGCATTTGCGGCAGCGGCCTTGTGGACGCCATGGCCCTGATGCTGGAGAGCGGGGCCATGGACTCCGCCGGCGCACTTCGGACGGATTTTACGCTGCCGGGCACGGATGTCGCCGTGACCCAGGGGGACGTGCGGGCCTTTCAGCTGTGCAAGGCCGCCCTGCGGGCCGGAGCGGAGCTGCTCACGGAACGCGGTGGACTGACGGCGGACGGCGTTGACAGAATATGCCTTTCCGGCGCGCTGGGGAAAAACATCGACGTGAGGAACGCCCTGCGGACGGGGCTGCTGCCCGATGCTCCGGCGGAGAAGTTCGTCCCCATCGGCAACGGGGCCTTGCTTGGCGGAGCCATGCTGCTGGACGGGGGTAAAAGGGAGAAGATACGCTCCATGGCGTCGGCCTGCGAATGTATTGATCTGGCTGCCGATCCGGAATTTGCGGAGCGGTATATCGACAGTATGAATTTTTGATACAAAAAAGGAACCCATGGCGGGTTCCTTTTTTTGCGTATCAGGTTATTTTATCATGGAGGCAACTTCGTCGGCAAAGTTCTCCTCTTTCTTTTCAATGCCTTCGCCCTTTTCAAGACGGATGAAGTCAACTATCTCGATAGTGGTGCCGAGAGCCTTGGCGGTCTCGTTGGTGTACTGGGTGACGCTCTTGTCCTGATCCTTTACGAAGGGCTGCTCCACAAGGCAGAGCTCCTTATAGCGCTTGTTAAGACGGCCGGTGACCATCTTCTCGGCAATAGCCTCGGGCTTGCCCTCGTTCATGGCCTGAGCCTTGAAGATCTCGGTCTCTTTGGCAACAACGTCGGCGGGCACGTCGGCTATCTTTGTATACTCGGGATAAGCGGCGGCAACCTGCATGGCGATGTCCTTGGCATAGGTCTTGAAGGCCTCGCTCTCGGCGACGGCGGGATCGCCCACGTTGAACTTTACAAGGACGCCGATGCGGCCCTCGCCGTGAACGTAACCCACAAGGGTGCCCTCAAAGCGGCCGAAGCGGCGGATGTTCATGTTCTCGCCTATGGTGGCGATCTTCTCCTTCAGAGCCAGCTCCACGGTCTGACCGGGGTTGGCCTTGTAATCGGAGGCCAGCAGAGCCTCCACGTCGGCGGGATCGTCGGCGATGATCTGATTGGCGATATTCTTTACAAAGGCGCGGAACTCGGCGTTCTTGCCAACGAAGTCGGTCTCACTGTTTACCTCGACAACGACGCCCACATTGCCGTCGATAACCACGTCAACTATGCCCTCGGCGGCTACGCGGCCGGCCTTCTTCTCGGCCTTGGCAAGGCCCTTTTCGCGGAGAAAGTCGATGGCCTTGGTCTTGTCGCCGTCGCACTCAACGAGGGCCTTTTTGCAGTCCATCATGCCGCAGCCGGTCATTTCTCTCAATTCCTTAACGTCCTGAGCGGTGAAATTCATTTTATATTTCCTCCTGTTCTAAAGGGTAGTGTCAGATTAAAGGGTTATATCGATCTCTTCGTTCTCTTCCTCGGCGGCGGCTCCCACGCTGCCCTCCTTGCCCTCCATAATGGCGTTGGCAATAGTGGAGGCTACCAGCTTTACGGCGCGGATGGCGTCGTCATTGCCGGGGATAACGTAATCCACGTCGTCGGGATCGCAGTTGGTGTCAACGATGGCAACGATGGGGATGTGGAGCTTGCGGGCCTCGGAAATGGCGATCCTCTCCTTGCGGGGATCCACGATGAAGATGGCGGCGGGGGGCTTCTTCATGTTCTTGATGCCGCCCAGATACTTCTCCAGCTTATCCATCTCGCCGCGAAGGCCGATTACCTCTTTCTTGGGCAGGAGGTCAAAGGTTCCGTCCTCCTCCATCTTGTGGAGCTGGGCCAGACGCTTTATTCTCTGCTCGATAGTCTTGAAGTTTGTGAGCATACCGCCCAGCCAGCGGGCGTCAACATAGTGCATACCCACGCGCTGAGCCTCCTCGCGGATGGTCTCCTGGGCCTGCTTCTTGGTACCTACGAAAAGGATCTCGCCGCCGTCGGCAGCCACCTGACGGACAAAGGCGTAGGCCTCCTCGATCTTCTTAACGGTTTTCTGAAGGTCGATAATGTAGATGCCGTTGCGCTCGGTGAAGATGTACTCCGCCATTTTGGGGTTCCATCTCCGGGTCTGGTGACCGAAGTGAACGCCGGCCTCCAGCAGCTGCTTCATAGAAATTACTGACATGATTTAAACACCTCCGATTATTTCAGTTTTTCCGCCCCGAACCATGTCAAAAATCCGGGTCGGCCTCCACCACCGTCCACGCCGGGCCAACCGCCGTTTTTCCCCTTTAACTCGGGCTTACGGCGGCACAGGGCCATGGCTCAGATGATGTGTGTAGTGGCACAGTCTTTCACTGTGCCCGAATATTATATCACAGCGATTTTCAAAAATCAAGTGCTTTTTGAAAAAAATTTACAAATCAGCGGCGCCCTCCAAAATCGTGCAGAACGTTCAATGGTAATGGCATAAGAAAAACCGTCTTTTTATCGCAAAAAGGCGGTTTTTCTAGTTTATTTTATGGCATTAAATGGTCAACGCTATTGGCCCCGCGCAAATGTTTAACCTTTGGCGAAAATATCCTTATCGGCAATATTATACGCGAGAATGAAGGCCTCGCCGTAGGTGAGCATATCCTTGGGACGGAAGCGTCCGTCGCTCTCGGCCCCGATAATGCCCAGCCCCTGAAGGATGGCCGCTCCGCCGATTCCGCCGGTGAAGTCCGCCCTGTCGGTAAAGCTTACGTTGTAAATGTCAAGGCTGACGAGGGGATCCCAGTTCAGCCGCTCGGCCACCATGCTTACGGCGTCCTCACGGGTGACGGGCGCGTTAAGCGTCTCCTCGTCAAACATGATACCGCCGTCGTAGTAGTAGCGGTAGGGAATTACTTCTATGCCGCCCAGCATACTGATCAGCGTGTCGAAGTCGCCCCGGGTGATCTGATCGTCGAAGGAGAAGCTGCCGGTGAGGGTGATGTCGTTCTCACGGAGAATGTCAAAGGCGTTCCAGGCGGGATGAGAGGTCTCGTCGTTCTTTTCCGTCTGTACGGTGACCTTTTCGCCGTCGTAGCCCAAAGGCGTACCGTCCTCGGCCTTAAGAACGTAGAAGTCGGTGTTGGGTACAAGCTTGCGGGCCTTCGTTACGCTGCCGCCCACGTAATTGCCCTCGCCGTCAAGGTTGGCCTTGTAGGTGTATATCTCGCCGGCGGCGTAGGCGTTTTTGACGGCGGTGAGCCTGTCGATCATGGACGCGGGGGTGACTATCTCGGCGGTGGGCACGTTCTCATAGAAGCGGGTGACCTTGCCGGTGTTGGACGAAACGTCGGCCCACTTGTTGTCGGCGGGATAGGGAATGTCGCCGATATAGCGAACCAGACGGGCGCCGTCGCCGCCGTAGCTTTCGCCGGGGCGGTAGTCGGTAACGTCCTTAATCTTCTTTATAAATTCCTCGCCGATGGAGCGGGTCTTGTCCGCGTCATAGGCGGGAGCCTCGTCGCTGCTGCGGTAGTCCTTATCTGACCAGGAATAGAAGCTCATCACCTCGCCGGTCTCGGCGTTGAGGGTAAGCTCGGCATAGCCGTCGTCGTTGACGGTCTCGAAATCGCAGATAACGTTGTACTGGGTCTTTTCCTCCTCGCCGTCCTCGTAGCGGTAAGTTATGTATGTAAGCTTGAGGGCATAATTCTCGGGCAGAGAAAGCTCAGGCAGACCGGCGATTATCTCCTCCACCTTCTCGCGGCTGATGAGGCTGCTCATTTTTTCAACCGCCGTCATCTCCTCCTGAGTCAGGCGGTAGCCGCCGTCGCCGCCGCCGGAAGCTTGGGCGGAAGCTTCGTCGCTGTCGAACGCCATGTTCTCGGGCGCGGCCTTGCCGTTCATGAGCTTCCCGTAGCTGTACAGGGATATGGGGGTGAAGGTCTCGCCCATGGGGTCAACATAGACGCTCGAGTCGTAAACTATGACCGGAAAAGCCTTGTCCCCGAAGATCCGGTACTCGGTACGGACGGCCTTGTCGTTGAGGACGGAGTAGGCCTGATCGGGGCCGACGGACTCGCCGAAGGACGTGAAATCACTGTCAAAGTCCCAGGAGAGGCTGTAGCTCATGACCTGTCCGCTGTAACGGTTCACGTTGATGCTGGCGTAGTTGTCTTCCACGCGGATGCCGTTCTCATAACGGTTGAACACAAAGCGGATGCCGCCGCTCTCCTCCTCGTCGTAAACCAGACTGTCCGCCAGCCGGGGCACGGTCCGGCCCAGGAATTCTTCGGCGGTTTTCAGCATCTCGGCCTTTCTTATGCGGGAAAGGCCCCTTGAAGAGTTATTGGCGCTGTCCCAGTAGCCCGTGGGGACAAGCCGGGAATTCACCTCGACCTCGACGGTCCTTGTCCTTTCCTTGTCGGACCAGGTGATGTCGAATTCCTGCTCCCCCCGGGAGTCGTTGATGCCGAAGTCGCACTCGGTGAGCTCGGCGGGAATGTCGAACATGGTCTTTGCCACGGCGATGGCCTGCTCGGCGGTGGCGGTTCCCGCCGCCTGAATTTCGCCGGGGGTTACGTTTACCTCCGCCACGGCGGCGAAGGACGGCAGGGCTGCGGCCGTCATTGCGGCGGCCATGGCCAGCGAAGCCAGTTTTTTCATTGTTTTCATGGAAAATACCTCCTGTTTATTTTTTTGGACTTCCATATTTGGACCTCCATAGTTTAGACGGAAAAATTTTAAAAAAGTTCCCGCTTTTTAAAAAATTATTGCATATATTTTTTGCATAATTCTTTATTCTCCAAAAAAGTTTGATTTCCTTCCTTTTAATTACAATATTTTTTATTTTCAGGTTTGTCGGAATTTGTGCCGCGGCCTGCGGAGGTATTTGTCATTGCTGCCATAAGGCGGCACGGCGAAATTTGATTGATAATTCATTTATTGTTGCCGCCGTAAACGTTTGATGGCGGACGCCCGATGGGCGCCCCTACAATATCAAGGTTACGGTACAATAAAACCAACGCAGTGGCGCGCCGGGGTCGTCGCGCCCTACGGAGTAATGTTAAAACATCTTTTTTTGCAAAACATTACATTTTTATTGACAGGGAAGGCGGTTTTATGTTAACATAAACTATAATAAGGATTAAAATACGAGAGAGCCGGCGCGGTAAATTTACCTTTGCCGAGAATAATTAAGGGAGGGACTTGGTTATGGAAAAAGATATGATTACATTACAACAACGGAAGAAAGTCAAAGAAATCTTTACAAAGGCGCGCGGTAAAGCGTACATAGCAGCTGCGGCAATTATATCGGCAGTATTAATAAGCAGCGCGCCTGCCTGTGCAATGCAAGACGCTGTATATTCCTATACGGTGGAAAACGGGGAAGTAAACCTGATGAGCGCAACAATTCCGAACGACATGGAGATACTTGACATACCCTCCGTTATCAACGGTATGACCGTGACTTCAATAGACAACTGTTTTACAATTTATCAGGAGGATGAGGAAATTTGCGAAGATAACGGTAAATGTTATCATCGGGATACTATGGTGCTGAATTACGGATCGGCAGGCATGCGGTTTTACAGGCTTAGAAAAATTAATATTCCAAATTCTGTGAGTATGATAAGCGGTGTGCTGATGCAGGAGTTTGAAGGGGAAGGCAAAAACGGTGTAATCAGCATATCAAAGCCGGAAGATTTTGTTTTAACTGAAAGTAAATGGCCGGGTATCTATTATAGCAATGAGTCTGTGCTGTTTCGGCTGCGGCAACCCAAAATTGAGGCGCAGAAAGTTTTATTGCCGGAGGTCGGGAACGCCGTAAATGTATATCTTGACTGTGAAAAAACGATCGACGGCTGCCTTTGCTATAACGGCATTACCTATGTGCCGCAGCATGAAATAGCAAACAAAATCGATTGCTTAATTGAAGACTATTTTAGAAATTCGGACCGCTTTTACCGCGACGTAATGCTGTATAGAGTGTATGAAAAGGCCGACCGTAAATATATCGACGGAAAAAGCGCGTATACATCGGCCGGGGATGCGGTATATAAATCCGAATACAAAAGAATACTCTTTAATTCAAATACCGGTGAAATGATGGTCAGGTATTACTTTAAATCCGTTGACGAGGGAGAGATCGATCCCTTAATCGGAATTAAAGGCGGCGAAATAGAAGTCAAGGTTATGCCAATATTCCCGGGATATGTTCCGCTCAGAGCGCTGTGCGAAGCCGTTGGCTGCGGCGTGGAATGGGACGGCGCGGCCAATACGGTTTATGTTACCTCTCCGGTATAAGCTGATCATGTACTTGCGGCCGCGTTTTTTATTCGCGGGCAAAAATTACAAAAAACCGTCTTTTTCTCGTAAAAAGGCGGTTTTTCCACCTTAATTCGCAATTTTGATTCTATTGATGAGTTTTTCAAAACATAAATTTGGCTTATATAAACGCTTTCAGCCCTTGAACGGTCTGCGCCATTTTTTTACAGCCCTTTTTTATGCGGTTTTTGTGAAATATGCTATTGACAAAAGCGACGGTTTTGTGTTATTATATCATATTATAGTATGTAATTTTTTCACGGGAGTGGTTCCTATGTACAGAACGTTTTACTGCGGGCTTCTGTCCGAGGCCCAGATAGATACCGAACAGACCGCCTGCGGCTGGGTGGTGACCAAGCGGGACATGGGCGGAGTTATCTTCGTTGACCTCCGCGACCGTGAGGGCGTGCTTCAGGTGGTTTTCAACCTCAAAAACCTGAGCCCCGCCGACTTCGCCGCCGCCGAGGCCCTGCGCAACCAGTCGGTCATAGCCGTCACCGGCAAAATACGCCATCGGGACGAGGAGACCTACAACCCCAAGCTCAGGACCGGCACAATCGAGCTGATGGCCTCGAAGCTGGAGGTGCTTTCCGCCTCGGCTTCCCTGCCCTTCAGCCCCGAGGACGACCAGCCCGTGCGGGAGGATCTGCGCCTGCGCTACCGTTACATAGACCTGCGGCGGCCGTCAATGGTGCGCAACCTCCGCTTCCGCCACGCGGTGCAGAAGGCCGCCTCCGACTACCTTGACAGCAAGGACTTCATATATGTGGAGACCCCCATGCTCTGCAAATCCACCCCCGAGGGCGCCCGGGACTACCTTGTCCCCAGCCGCGTCCACACCGGCACCTTCTACGCTCTGCCCCAGTCCCCGCAGATATTTAAACAGCTGCTCATGGTGGGCGGCGTCGATAAATACTACCAGATAGCCCGCTGCTTCCGTGACGAGGATCTGAGGGCCGACCGCCAGCCCGAGTTCACTCAGGTGGACATGGAAATGTCCTTCGTGGATCAGGAGGACATACTCCGCCACCTTGAGGGACTGTTCAAATACATCTTCAAGACCGTAATGGGCAGCGAGATAGAGTACGAATTCCCCCGCCTGACCTGGCAGGAGTGCATGGACAAATACGGCAGCGACAAGCCCGACATCCGCTTCGGTCTGCCGATAGTTGACCTCAGCGACATTATGAAGACCTGCGGCTTCTCCGTTTTCCGCAGCGTTGTTGACAAGGGCGGCATCGTCCGGGCCATCAACGTCAAGGGCTGCGCCGATTTCACCCGCAGCACCATCGAGGAGCTCACCGAAAAGGCCCAGAGCTACGGGGCCAAGGGTATGGCGTGGATAGCCGTCCGCCCCGACGGCGAGGTCTATTCCATCCTCACCAAGTACTTCACCAAGGAGGACATCGACGCCATTCTGAAGCGTATGGACGCCGTCCCCGGCGACTTCATCCTTTTCTGCGCCGACAAGCCCGCCACCGTTTACCGCACTCTCGGCTCGCTGCGCCTGGATCTGGGCGATATGCTGGGCCTGCGTCCCAAGGACGAGTATAAATTCCTCTTCGTCACCGACTTCCCGCAGTTTGAGTGGAGCGACGAGGAAAACCGCTATATGGCCATGCACCACCCCTTTACCATGCCCTATCCCGAGGATATACAGTTCCTCATTACCGACCCCGGACGGGTCAGGGCTCAGGCCTATGACGTGGTGCTCAACGGCATCGAGCTGGGCAGCGGCAGCATAAGGATACACCGCAGCGACGTCCAGCAGAAGATGTTCGAGGCTCTGGGCTTCGACGACGAGGAGATCGAGAACCGCTTCGGCTTCATGGTCAACGCCTTCCGGTACGGCACTCCGCCCCACGGCGGCTTCGCTTTCGGCCTTGACAGGCTTGTTATGATGCTGCTGGGGGCCGACAGCCTTCGGGAGGTGATAGCCTTCCCCAAGGTGAAGGACGCCTCCTGCCCCATGACAGGGGCTCCCGACTTCGTGGATCCCAAGCAGCTTGAGGTCCTTCGGCTGGGTCAGGCCTTCGCCGAGGGTTCCGCCGAGACCGGCCCCGGCAAAAAGAAGAAGGGCCCGAAGATAGACGTTGAGAACGTGGCCAAGCTGGCCCGGCTCAGCCTTTCACCCGAGGAAAAGGCGGCCATGGCCAACGATATGGAGGCCATAATCGGCTTTGCGAACCAGCTCTCCGAGGTGGACACCGGCGACACTCAGGTCACCGCCCATGTCATTCCCCTGAACAACGTGTTCCATCAGGACAGCCCAGTCAGCGAGTTTGACAGGGAGACCATGCTGGCCAACGCCCCCACCCGTACGGAGGCTTATGTCAGCGTCCCGAGAGTGGTCGAATAGGAGGCAATACGATGACCGAAATAACGACAATGACCGTCAGGGAGCTGAGCCGGGCGATGGAGACCGGACAGCTCACCTCCGAGGAGATAACCCGGAGCTATCTGACCGCTATAGATGAAAACGATGAAAAGGTTAATGGCTACATAACCGTCACTCCCGAGGCCGCTCTTGAGGCCGCCCGGGCCGCCGACGGAGCCCGCCGGGAGGGGAAAAAGGCCCCTCTCCTGGGCGTGCCCGCCGCCATCAAGGACAATATTTGCACCAAGGGGCTCAAAACCACCTGTGCATCGAAGATGCTGGGCAATTTCGTGCCCCCCTATGACGCCACCGTCATGGAAAAGCTCAACGCCCAAACCGTGCCCGTGCTTGGCAAGGTGAACATGGACGAGTTCGCCATGGGCTCCTCCACCGAGAACAGCGCCTTTAAGATAACTCACAACCCCCGCAATACCGATCGGGTGCCCGGCGGCAGCAGCGGCGGCAGCGCCGCCGTTGTGGCGGCCAACGAGGCCCCCTTCGCCCTTGGCAGCGACACCGGCGGCAGCATCCGCCAGCCCGCGGCTTTCTGCGGCGTCGTGGGAATGAAGCCCACCTACGGACGGGTGTCCCGCTACGGCCTTGTGGCCTTCGCCTCGTCCCTTGACCAGATAGGCCCACTGACCAAGAACGTTGAGGACAACGCCCTTGTGCTCAATGCCATCGCCGGTTACGACCGGAGGGACGCCACCAGCGTGGACAACGGGTACCCCGACTTTACCTCTCAGATAGGACGGGACGTGAAGGGCCTTAAGATCGGCCTTTTGAAGCAGTCCTTCGGTCAGGGCATCAGCGGCGAGGTCAAGTCCTCGGTGCTGAACGCCGCCCACACCTTTGAAAAGCTGGGAGCGGAAATAGTCGAGCTGTCCATGCCCTCTCTGGAAAAGGCCCTGCCCGCCTACTATGTTATCAGCTCCGCCGAGGCCTCCAGCAATCTGGCCCGGTTCGACGGAGTGCGCTACGGCTACCGCAGCGAGAATTACAACGACATCACCGAGCTGTACCAAAACAGCCGCAGCGAGGGCTTCGGCCCCGAGGTCAAGCGCCGCATAATGCTGGGCACCTTCGCCCTGAGCAGCGGCTATTACGACGCCTATTACAAAAAGGCCCTCCAGATGCGTACCATAATTATGAAGGAGTACGAGCGCGTCTTTGAGAGCTGCGACGTCATACTTTCGCCCGTGGCCCCCACCGTGGCCTACAAAATAGGCGAAAAGTCCCAGAATCCGCTGGAAATGTACCTGGGCGACATCTACACCGTTCCGGTGAACATCGGCGGCATACCCTCCCTGTCCCTGCCCTGCGGCAGCGATTCCGACGGCCTTCCCATCGGAATGCAGCTCATGGGCCGTCACTTCGACGAGGTGACGCTTTACCGCGCCGGCGCGGCCTTCGAAGCCGAAAACGGCGCCTACCATCTGGAAAGGGGGGCCTTCTGATGACATACAAGGGCTACGAAATGGTCATAGGTCTGGAGACCCATGTGGAGCTCAAGACCGACACCAAAATATTCTGCTCCTGCCCCACCACCTTCGGGGCGGAGCCAAACACCCACGTCTGCCCGGTGTGCATGGGCTACCCCGGCACCCTGCCCGTGCTCAACGGCAAGGTGGTGGAATACGCCGTCAAGGCCGGTATGGCCACCAACTGCACCATCGCCCGGTATTCCAAGGAGGATCGGAAGAATTACTTCTACCCCGACCTGCCCAAGGCCTATCAGATCTCCCAGTATGACCTGCCCCTGTGCGCGCACGGCTGGCTGGACATCGAGAGCGAGACCGGCACGAAGCGCATCGGCATCACCCGCATCCACATCGAGGAGGACGCCGGCAAGCTGGTTCACGACGATGAGCACGGCACCCTCATTGACTGCAACCGCTGCGGTGTGCCCCTTATCGAGATAGTTTCCGAGCCTGATATGCGCTCCGCCGAGGAGGCCGTGGCCTACCTCCGCAAGCTGAGGGCCATCATACTCTACACCGGCGTTTCCGACTGCAAGATGCAGGAGGGCTCCCTCCGCTGCGACGTGAACCTTTCCGTCCGGAAGGTGGGCGAGACGGAGTTCGGCACGAGAACCGAAATGAAGAACCTCAACTCCTTCCAGTTCATCGCCAAGGCCATCGAGTACGAGTTCAAGCGTCAGGTGGACGCCATCGAGAAGGGCGAGACCATAATTCAGGAGACCCGCCGCTTCGATTCCGTCACCGGCAAGACCTTCGCCATGCGCTCCAAGGAAGACGCCAACGATTACCGCTATTTCCCCGACCCCGACCTGCCCCCCATCGTCATGAGCGAGGAGGAGCTGGAGCGGCTCAGGAGCGAGATCCCCGTCCTGCCCGACCAGCGCAAGCGGGAATATGTGGAAAAGTACGGCCTCAGCCCCTATAACGGCGAGCAGCTCACCGCTCAGGTGGAGATAGCCGACTACTTCGAGGCCGGGGCGAAGCTGACCGCCCACCCCAAGACTCTGGGCAATCTCATAATCTCCGAAATTTTCCGTCTGCTGCCCCAGGACAGCATAAATATACCCATCTCCGCCGCCAATATGGCGAAAATTGCCGATATGTACGGCGACGGCCTCATCAACAGCGGCACCGCCAAAAAGCTGGTGTCCCGCCTTTGGGAGAAGGACGCCGACCCCGCCGAGATCGTGGAGCGGGAGGGCCTTGGTCAGATAAACGACCGTGAGACTCTTGCCGCCGTCATCGCCGAGGTCATCGCCAAAAACCCCAAGAGCGTCGAGGACTTCCGCAAGGGTAAGCTTCAGGCCGTCAAGGCCCTTATGGGTCAGGCCATGGGAAAAACCGGCGGCCGGGGCAATCCGAATATGATACAGGAAATTCTGGACGCCGAGCTGGAAAAGCTGAGATAAACCGAAAAATTATCAAAAAATATCAAAACCCCTCCGAATTATTGGAAGATATGCGAAAATTTGTATAGCTTCCAGTAAAATAATCGGGGGGGGGTATTGACTAATTACCTTTAATGTGATATAATCTGTTTGTAACAGGTCTTTTTGTGACGTATTTTGATGTTTTTCGATATATCCCAAAATCCCAAAGAGGGGAGGTCGCCGGTATGATGCCGGAAGTAAATACAGCTTTTTTGGACGGCGGAGCGGAAACCGTCGCCGCGCCGAGAAGGCTGCTGAGCCGGGACGAAGTGAAAAAAAGCCTGGTGTATCTGGCGGTTAAGCGCCTGTTTGATATAGCGGCCTCTTTTTTGGGGCTTGTGTGTTTGAGTCCGCTTTTTGCCGTGGTGGCGCTGGCGATCTTCATTGACGACCCCCATGGCAGCCCCTTCTATTCTCAGGAGAGGGTCGGCCGGGGCGGACGGATATTCCGGTTCTGGAAGTTCCGCTCCATGGTGGTCAACGCCGATGAGCTGCGGGAGGAGCTGGAAAAGGACAACGAAAAGGACGGCCCCGTGTTTAAGATAAAGGACGATCCGAGAATAACGAGGGTCGGCCGGTTCATCCGCCGCACCTCCATTGACGAGCTGCCCCAGCTGTGGAACGTGCTCAGGGGCGACATGAGCATAGTGGGCCCCAGACCCCCGCTCCCCGGCGAGGTGGCAAAATATGACGACTACGAAAATCAGCGCCTTACGGTGACCCCGGGCCTGACCTGCTACTGGCAGGCCTGCAAGTGCCGTGACGACGTTGGCTTTGACGACTGGGTGGACATGGACGTCCAATACATACGGGACAGGAGCTTTTTGGTGGACTTAAAGCTCATTTTCCGTACGGTGGGCGTGGTCTTTACCGGACAGGGCAGCTGATATGATGGTATTTGTTTAAAACGTGGAAAAGCTTTCCCACTTGATGGGACAGATATTGTTTGACGGCGGCACGAAGCGCCTGATACGGTAGGGCGCGACGACTCGGCGCGCCGCTGAACAAATTAATGTTAACAATGACAGACGACGCAAAAGCCTTCCCCTTTGAGGGGAAGGGGGACCGCTTGCGGTGGATGAGGTGTAGGATGCGAGGCATCCGTTAAAAATACATACGCTTATAATAACGCCGCCCGGCGGCTACACCTCATCAGTCGGCTCACGCCGACAGCTTCCCCTCGAGGGGAAGCCTTGACATAACCTGTCATATTTACCGTAAACCAACGCGGCGGCGCGCCGGGGTCGTCGCGCCCTACCGGATATTTGTCATGTATACTTATGTGTTGCTTTACGTTAACAATGATAAATAGGTATGGTTCCCAATTACCCAATGGCGTTTAGTTTTTTTACACACTCGTGCCGGACTGCCCAGTCCGGTTTTTGATATTAATTAAGGATTAGTATTATAAAAAAAGATTGACTAATGTCGAGAAATCTGGTAAAATGTATATGATCGGGATTTGGCGGCGGGGCCAAAGCGTTCCGCCGCTGCTCCCTCATTAGTATTAAAGGATCTGATGTCATGAAATGTCCGAGATGCGGCGGAGAGGCCGACGAAACAAAAAATTACTGTCAGAACTGCGGGGCCGTCCTGCGCCAGCGGGACAATTCCAGCGACGACACCCTGCGCCTGCCTGATCTGAGCAACGTGCCCCTGAACACCCCCATGCGGAACGGCGACGGCGACCGGCGCCGTCGGGAGTCCGCCGGCGGTCGGGGCGGCGGTTCCGGCGCCCTGCGGGTGACCCTGCTCGTCTGTATTCTGGCCATAGCCGCGGCGGCGGCGGTTTGTCTGGCCATGGCAGTTACCAGACGGGGCGAAGGTTCCCGGCCCGAGGAAGAACCCCAACAGACTCAGGACGGCGGCTACGGCGGAGACTACTCCGACGAATATTACGACAACGATTACGACGGTTACACCGGGCCCCAACAGACGGAGGGCGATGAAAGCGGCGACGATACCGCCGAAACGGACGGCGGCGATGCTGCCGACGAAAATACCGTGGACGGTGACACAACCGACGGCGAAGATGCCGACGGCGTGACCGACGATGAGACCGGCGGCGGAGAAGATAATTCCGGCGGCGATACCGCCGAACCGGACGACGGCGGCGGGGAGGCCGGTCTGCCCGAGGTGGTAGAGCCCGACCCCGAGCCCGCCGAGGTTCCCACCATAGTAATTGAGCCGGAGGAATCCGGCGGCGCCGAGGAATAGGAGGCCCCTTATGAGCTGCGCGGACAGAATTTTTATAGATAACTGCCGTGACATACTGGAGCACGGCTTCAGCGACGAGGCTCTCCCCGTCCGGCCCCGATGGGAGGACGGCAGCCCCGCCCACACAATAAAGAAATTCGGCATCGTCAACCGCTACGACCTGAGCCGGGAGTTTCCAATCATGACCCTGCGGCGGACGGCCCTCAAGACCTGCGTCAAGGAGCTTTTGTGGATATGGCAGCAAAAGAGCAGTAATATCCGTGACCTTGACAGCCATATATGGGATCAGTGGGCCGACGAAAACGGCAGCATAGGCAAGGCCTACGGCTATCAGCTGGGGGTGAAGCACCACTACCCCGAGGGGGACTTCGACCAGGTGGATCGGGTGCTCTACGACCTGAAGCACAACCCTCAGAGCCGTCGGATAATGACAAATATTTACAATCACCACGACCTGAGCGAGATGGCCCTCTATCCCTGCGCCTACAGCGTCACCTTCAACGTCAGCGGCGATACCCTCAACGCCATTCTCAACCAGCGTTCCCAGGATATGCTCACCGCCAACAACTGGAACGTCTGTCAGTACGCGGTGCTGGTGCATATGATGGCTCAGGTCAGCGGCCTTAAGGTCGGAGAGCTGGTACACGTGATAGCCGACGCCCACATCTACGACCGGCACATTCCCTACGTGCGCCGGATGATGGAGCTGGAGCCATACGACGCGCCGGAGTTCACCCTCCGGCCCGAAACGGACTTTTACGCCTACACCAAGGACAGCGTGGAGCTGAAGGGCTACCGTTACCACGGGTTCGACGCCAAAATACCCGTTGCGGAATAGGGGAGTTTTACATGAAAGCGATAGCGGCGGTTGACAAAAACTGGGGAATAGGCCGCGGGGGCGGCCTGCTCTTCCGCATACCGGCGGACATGAGGTTTTTCCGCGAAACAACTAAGGGGGCGGCGGTGATAATGGGCCGCAAAACGCTGGAGTCCTTCCCCGGCGGAAAGCCCCTCCCCGGGCGGCTGAACATTGTGCTTACCCGGGATCCGGACTACGCTCCGGAGGGGGTCACCGTTGTTCACGGCCCCGCCGAGGCCGAAAAGACCGCCTTGGACAGCGGCCGGCCCGTGTTCATCATCGGCGGCGGCGAGATCTACGCCCTCATGCTGGACAGGTGCGACGAGTGCCTGATAACAAAGGTGGACGCCAACGCCGGAGCCGACGCCTTTTTCCCCGACCTTGACGGGGCCGTCGGCTGGTACTTGGCCGAGGAGGGCGAAGAGACGGAGGACAACGGATACAGGTTCCGATTTACAACTTACAGAAGGAAGTAACGTTATGTCAAAAATCACCTGGAAGGGCGGCACCCTGCTGGCTCCGGTGCCTCCGGCGCTGGTGTCCTGCGCCCACAACGGCCGGGACAATCTGATAACCGCGGCATGGACCGGCATTGTCAATTCCGAGCCGCCAAAGACCTATATCTCCCTGCGGCCGGAGCGGTTTTCCTACAATATAATAAAGGAGAGCGGGGAGTTCGTCATAAATCTGCCCTCCTCTCACATAATACGCTCCATTGACTTCTGCGGCTGCCGCAGCGGGCGGGAGCTGGACAAATTCGCCGCCTGCGGCCTCACCCGGGAGCCGGCCTCGAAGGTGGGCTGTCCCCTTGTGGCCGAAAGCCCCGTCAGTCTCGAGTGCAAAGTCACAGACGTTGTCGAGCTGGGCAGCCACCATATGTTCCTGGCGGACATAGTGGCCGTGGACGTGGATGAACGGTACATTGACGAAAACGGCCGCCTGCGCATGGAGAAGTGCTCTCTGGCGGCTTATGTCCACGGGCAGTATTTCGCCCTGGGCAAGAAAATCGGTTCCTTCGGATATTCCGTGAAGAAACGCAAAAAATGAGATAAGAAAGGAAATCATACATCATGTGGGCTTATGAAAGCGTGTTTTATCAGATATATCCCCTGGGTTTCTGCGGAGCGCCCCGGGAAAACGACGGCGTTACGGTGAACCGCATCGCCAAGGTCAGCGGCTGGCTCGACCACATAAAGGCCGCCGGGGCCAACGCCGTATATATGTCGCCTGTGTTCGAGAGCGACAGCCACGGCTACGACACCCGCGACTATTCCAAGATCGACTGCCGCCTTGGGTCTAACGCCGACTTTGCGGATATGTGCAAAAAGCTCCACGATAAGGGCCTCAAAATCGTGCTGGATGGGGTGTTCAACCACGTGGGCCGGGGTTTCTGGGCCTTTAAGGACGTGCGGGAAAAGAAGTGGGACAGCCCCTACAAGGACTGGTTCAATATCAGCTTCGGCGGCAACAGCCCCTACAATGACGGCTTCTGGTACGAGGGCTGGGAGGGCCACTACGAGCTTGTTAAGCTCAACCTCCGCAACCCCGCCGTGGTGGAGCACATTTTCAGCCGCATCCGGGGCTGGGTGGAGGAGTTCGACATCGACGGCCTTCGGCTGGACGTGGCCTATCTGCTGGATCAGGACTTCATCCGTCAGCTCCGCTCCTTCTGCGACGGGCTTAAGCCCGAGTTCTTCCTTGTGGGCGAGATGATACACGGGGACTATAACCGGGTGGTGGGCGACGGCCTGCTCCACAGCTGCACCAACTACGAGTGCTACAAGGGCCTGTACAGCAGCTTTAATTCCATGAATATGTTCGAGATAATCCACTCCCTTAAAAACCAGTTCGGCCCGGAAAACTGGTGCCGCTACCGGAGCAAGAACCTGTTGTGCTTCGTGGACAATCACGATGTGACACGGGTGGCTTCCATACTCAATAACCCCAACCACCTGCCCCTGATCTACGGCCTGCTCTTCGCCATGCCCGGCATACCCTGCGTCTATTACGGCAGCGAGTGGGGCGCCGAGGCCAAAAAGACTCCCGGCAGCGACGACAACCTCCGTCCCTGCTTTGACGCGCCGGTGTTCAACGGTCTCACCCGGCAGATAGCCGCTTTTGCCAGGGCCCATCGGGAAAATCCCGAGCTTACCCGGGGCGACTTCAAGGATATAGTCCTCACCAACCGCCAGTGCATCTTCCGCCGTCAGGCGGACGGACAGCGGATGTTCGTGGCGATCAACGCCGACGACAAGCCCTATGTGGCCCACTTTGACGCTCAGGCCGGCCGGGCCATGAACGTCCTCACCGGCCAATGGCACGACTTCGGCGGCGGCAGCGAGCTTAAGCCCTACAGCGTGGAGTATTGGAAAATCGTGGACTGAGGCCTTTGGAAAATTAGGAATTAGGAATACCGGCGGGGCAGTTACGGCGGTTGACGTATGTGTGCCGTAAATTAAATATGACAAAATATCCGGTAGGGCGCGACGGGGTCGTCGCGCCCTACCGGTATTTTATAAGGTGGAGCAGTGAAATTTGATTTACAATTTCGTTCGCCGTTGTCACCGTAAACGTTTGATGGCGGACGACCGATGGTCGCCTCTACGGAGTACAGGTTACATTACCGGTACAATCACGTCTAACAAGGTCACATTTACGGTACATATACGTAAAACGCTGTAACTGCCCCATCAATATTCCTCATTCCTAATTCCTAATTTTCTATTCCTACTTTCCAGTTACGTACCGTATGGCCCGGCGTATCATGACGGCGGTCTCGGCCCGGGTGACGAAGCGCTCCGGCAGGAACAGTGACTCGCCGTCGGCCCCATCGGTCCCATGCACCACGCCCATAGCTGCCAGCTCCCTGATCTCGCTCTCGGCCCAGTGGCCTCCGATGTCGGTCAGCTCCGGAACCACGGGCGGGGCGGGAGCCGGCTCTGATGCGGCGAGGGCCGTCTTAACGAGGTTTAAAAAGTAGTCCCAGCCGTAGTCGCTGAGTATCCGATGGGGACAGTATTTGCCGCTGAAATCCTGATGCTTCTTCACATGGGATATGTCCCAGCCGTAATCCTTCAGCAGCCGCGCCGTGAGCTCGGCCGCGTTTTTCATGGCCGCCTCGAAGCGGGCGCCGCCGCTCTTGCTGTAACAGATCTCGATGGCGATGTATTTCCGGTTGCCGGTACCGCTGCCGCCGTCCCCCGCGTGCCAGGCGTTGCGGTTAAGGGGCAGCCCCTGTACCGCCTCGGTGTCGTCCACCGCATAGTGAAAGCTCACCTTGTTGTTGTTGCTCAGCATATAGGAAATTTCGTTCTTCGCCGGAGCGTCGTTGGCGGTGTTGTGGATGCAGATCCCCACGGGGGTCATGGAATAGGGGCATTTTACGGAGTATTTGCTCTCGGGACAGAGATTTTCACGAACGGTCATTTTTTTCCTCCTCGTTTTTCAAAAGCTCGATCATGCGTTTTATTATTCCGGGCATGGGTACGCCGAGGACGCCCACGTTTTCGGTGACGCTAAGCAGCTCGTTGACCATGAAGCCGATTATCACCGTGTTCCGGACGTAGTCGGTGCCCAGCGTCAGATCCAGCCGGTGCCCCACCAGTACCAGCAGCAGCACCAGCCCCTTGCGGCAGAGTCCCAGCCAGCCGGCCCGGCTGTCCAGTCCGCCGCCGGGGGTTTTCGGCGACCTGCCGAAGGCCGCCGCCGCCGTTCCGGTCAGGAAGTCCGCCGCCATGAAGATAAGCAGGGTCCCCAGCGCAGTGTCCCAGCCTCCCAGGGCCGAGGATACTGCCGCGCCCGCGAGACCGATTACGGTACAAAAGTATTTTTTCATTTTTCCACCTCTTTCTTTTATGCTGTCACGACAGGGCGGCGATCTTGGCCGCCAGCTCGTTTATGGCGGCAACGATGCTGCTCCTGTCCGAGGTTTTCAGACCGCTCAGCTCGCCCACGTCCTTAAGCCAGATATGGCCGCTGTCGCCGGCCATCGATTTGGTGGAGGCCGTGACCTGATAATCGTAGACCTGAAGGGTGAGAGGGTTGTTGTTGGTTCCCTTCCCGAGCTGTATGGCGTCGATGTATTTGCCGTCGGTTATTTTGACCTGGGCTCTGTTCCCTCCGGAGAAACCTTCGCCCGCCTGAGCATAGTAGCCTATGGCTCCGCCGCCGCCGGTTTCTCTCGCCACGTTGCCAACGGCGCCGCCGTTGGCCGCGTCTGCGTCATATCCCACGGCTCCGCCGCCGTCGGTTACCTTGGCGGTGCTGCCGACTGCGCCGCCGCCGTAGCTCACTGACGCTCCGCTGCCGATGGCGCCTCCCCATGAGTCGCTGCTCACCAGATCCAGCGCCGCCTTGTTGTCGTGGGTGTGGCCGTCCGCGGCGTCAAGCTTCTTTTTGTCCGCCGGGCTCATAAGGCCGAGAATCTTGTCCGTGGCCGGGCCCAGAGTATTCCACTGGCCAAAGCCGTTCCTGTCGCGGACGAGGTAGTCCCCCTCGTTCCCGTCTGTGGGGACAAAGGCGTTTGGCAGACCGGTGAATTCTCCGTTTGAGCTTTCGATTGTCAGGCTGGTACCGTCGCGGCTTATGGTGTAGGTCGTATCGGTGTCCGTGACAGAGGTCTCGCTGCCGTCGCTGCCCTTGAGCCTGATTTTGGAGCCGTCCTTCACGAGGGTGTAGGTGACGGGGGAGCTTACCCCGTCCATCACGGATGTCCAACCGCTCATAATCCCGCTGGCGGTCAGGCTGCCTGTGCCGCTGTATCCGGGGTTGCTGCGCGTATACACCGCCCGGTTGTCGGTGCGTATGGCGTACTGCGTCCGTGCCGTGGCGGCGGTGGCGTCTTTGGCCCCGACCGTAGTCACGATTATCCACCGGTCCGCCGGGTCGCTGTCCGCGGCCGTGGGCGGCAGATTTCCGGCCCCGGAAGCCCAGGACTTGATTTTGTAAATGCCAATGTCAGTCAGCCAGTTGGGCCACGCACCGGTCTGTGGGTCGACGCCGAACTGGTTTATCCGGTCAGCCCCGACCTCGTCCCATTTGTCGGCCCAGGTGTTGGTGCTCATCCAGCCCCGGCGCATATAGACCTTGGAATTGACCAAATCCCACGCTATCTGAAGCCTGTGGTTGCGGTTCAGGCTTTCGGCGTCGGTGGCCATGCGGTTCAGCACCAGCACCGCCCAGGAGGTGTGATTGTCTCTGATCACCGGCGGATGTCCGCCGCAGTCTTTCTTGATGCCGCCAAGGTACCAGCCGTCATCGAACAGCCAGTTTGTCTGCCAGCCCTCGGCGGGCTCGGGCGTGGTGTAAACCGGAAGATAGCCCCTGCCCCAGTGCTGGTCTATAAGGTCGGTCAAATACGCCTTGTCGGTGGACGACATTAAGCCGTCCACACCGCCGCGGGGGCTGTAACGTCCGTCGCCGTTTTTCAGTGCGGAGGATTTCGCTTCATAAGTCGATACGTGGACAAGGCTCTCGCCCGTCCAGATTACAAAATCCCCGAGGGACAGATAACCGTTGGCCCCGTTGATGGTATAACCTGAGGGGTATTGGGCGCTGCCGGTGGATGCGGCCGACGTTCGGGCGAAGAACCATGTGCCGGTCATTTCCGCGGTCATGCAGCTTTTAAGACTGCCGATGGCTCTGCCGTCCTTGCCGTAGACCTTGTCCGTGTCCATGTGCCAGGTGTAGGCCCCCACTGTGGAGGAAATTCTGGCGGCCAGCTCCTCGTATCGGCAGGGGATTATGTCGAAATACTCCCGAAAGGCTTCCTCGCCGGTGAACACGGTGGTGACGGCGTCCTCAGTGACGTCCTTTTTCAATATGAGGATGTCGTCGCGGCTCAGGGACAAAATTTTCTCAGCCGTAACGGGATTGGTTATGTCCCCGCTCGCGTCGGCCACAAGGGTCATTCCGGCCTTGCCGTATTTGTAGATGTTCGAGTTCAGCATCACGGCGCTGGGATAGACCCTGCCCGCGTAGAACAGCCGCGGCGAGCCTATCCATAGCCACTGATCCTCGCCGCCGCCGGTGTAGTGTCTGGCGGTGTAGAGCTTATGCTCGTCCTCCACATAGACCCTCATGCCCTCGTAGCGCTCGCCCTCGGGGATAGCGTCCCTTTCGGCGGCGGTTTTTGCCACCGAACGGCTGTCCAGCGGCAGATTTGTTTTTACATGAAAGTTGGTTCCCGTTTCAATAGCCATTGTTTTACCTCCGTCAGAAATTGAAAGTCATTTTCATTGTGCCGGGCGTCACGGCGTTGTTGTAAGTGTACACGTAGTAGCTCACGTTCGTGCCCGCGGCGTTGGGAACGGTGACGGACGAGCGGGTGAAGTCCGCCGTGTTGTCGAAGCCATTGCCGTCAAAAACCGTTTTCAGGGCGCCGTATGACGAGGGGTAGGCGAGACAGAAGCGTCCGGCCCCCGCCTTTGCGGTAAAGGTGAGGGTCAGGGAGCCCTTCGCGGCCACCAGCTTGGTCAGGGCCTTCACCGCTCCGGCGGAGCTTGGAGCCGAGGCGGCGGCGCCGTAGTAAATCGGGTTAACAAAGGTGTACCTTACGGCGGCGGAGGCCCCCGTCCCCTGTCCGTCCCCGGCGGAGGCGGTTATGACGGCGTCGGCGGTCAGGGGCGACGAGGGCCTTATGCCGGTCTGAGTGCCTCCGGCGGCCTGTACCGCCAGATTGGATGCCAGCGGGGCGGAGCCGTTGTACAGCCCGAGAGAGGTTATGTTTTTGGACTTCCTTGTCACGGTCACGCTGAATACCGGCGTGACGGAGCTGCCCAGCTCGTACACTCCTCCGCCGCCGGACGTGGCGGTCAGGCTTACCGCCGGGGGCACATACTTGATGAGCAGCCCCTTAAGCAAATCCTTAACGTCCATGCCCTTTATGTCCGTTCCAGCGGGCAGGCCGCCAATGGTTTCAACCATCACCTCGGAGGCGGAGCCCATATGGGTGGCCGTTTCCACAAAGGCCGTTGTGGCCAGCTGAGTGGTGTTGACGCCCTCGGAGGCGGTGGGGGCCTTGGGAGCGCCGGTAAAAGTGGGCGAGGCCAGCTTTGCCAGAGCGCTCAGGAGCACGCCGCCGTCCTTTATGAGCTTGCCCGTGGCCCCGTCGTAGACCGCCACCCGACCTGCGACGGCGGAGGAGGGCCCCTTAACAAAGCCGCTGCCCGCGTCCCTCAGCTCGTCCAGATATTGTTGGGCTACCTTGCCGATGTAGCTCTCCCAGGTGGCGTCGTCCGAGGGCGAGGGCGGCAGGGCGTGAATTTCACGGGTCCCCTCCAGTATCCTAAGCCGGGTGTAGTTGGTGGCTATACGCAGATTGCCGTCCCCGTCGATGCCTATCAGGCCGAAGGTCAGGATGCCGCTCTCGGCCACGATGGCCTCGGGAACGATGGCCGAATCCTCGCTCATGGCCACGCTGCACTCCTCGGCGGGGAACACCACATACTTGCTCAGGCCGTTCCAGTCCGAGGTGAACGCCGCCTGCAGCCGGTAGTAGTTTTTGCTGCCGCTGACTATGGCGTTGGGATCGTTGACGGAGAGGATGTCGTTGTCGATCCTGAGTTTGATGATCATTTCGTTTTCCTCCTTTTTATGTGTTTTTCACCGTTTCCGGTGCCGATTGAATAGTATCACCCTAAAATTTCCCTGTAAAGCCGTAAACTTGTACAGAAAAACGGGACAAAAAAAGAAAAATCCGGCATAACGCCGGAATTTTGGGTGAAAGGGGATGAATAAATTAAAAAGAAAAGGGACCGTTTCAAAAAACGGCAGTTTTTCCATAATTCATTGTTTTGACTTTATTGCCGGTCAAATCAAATTAACATCATAAATATGATAACAATGACAGATGAAAAAGGCTTCCCCTCGAGGGGAAGCTGTCGGCGAAGGCCGACTGATGAGGTGTAGCCGCTGTGCGGCGTTATTGTAAACGTATAACGGATGCTTCGCATCCTACACCTCATCCGGCACTTCGTGCCACCTTCCCCTCCAGGGGAAGGCTTTATTAGACGCTTTTAATTGGGATTGGTTTAGCAACACATAAATTGGCTTAATTTGACGGCCTGCGCCATTTTTTTACAGCCTCCCCTTATTTCTTTGTTACGCCTTCCCAGTCCTTGGCGAAGCGCTCCATGCCGATGTCGGTCAGAGGATGCTGTGCCATCTGGACAATTACCTTGTAGGGTATGGTGGCGATGTGGGCCCCCAGACGGGCGGCCTGTACAACGTGGATGGGATGGCGGACGGAGGCGGCGATGATCTCGGTCTCGATGCCGTGGGTGTCAAAGATGTCCACGATCTCCTCAATGAGGTTCATGCCGTCCATGCCTATGTCGTCCAGCCGTCCAAGGAAGGGGGAGACATAGGTGGCGCCGGCCCGGGCGGCCAGCAGAGCCTGAGTGGAGCTGAAGATAAGGGTCACGTTGGTCTTGATGCCCTTGGCGGTCAGCTGCTTGCAGGCCTTGAGGCCCTCCAATGTCATGGGCAGCTTGATAACGATGTTCTTGTGGATGGCGGCCAGATCCACGGCCTGAGCCACCATTTCCCCGGCGGTGGCGGCGTCGGGGCTGACCTCGGCGCTTATGGGGCCGTCCACGATGGAGGCTATTTCCTGAATTACCTCCTTGAAGTCCCGGCCGGACTTGGCGATGAGGGAGGGATTGGTGGTAACTCCGCAGATAACGCCAAGGTCGTTGGCCTTGCGGATGTCCTCAACAATCGCGGTGTCGATAAACAGTTTCATTTCGGTTTCGTCCTTTCTTTTGATTTTTTAATATATCAGAAAAATATATTAATTAACAGCAGAAGCGCTATCGCCGGCGTCCCCAGCATCCCCGCCATCGCCGCGGTGAACAGGTTCAGGCTTATGCCCCCAAGCCCCAGCAGGCCGAGAACGCAGTTCCCCGCCAAAATCAGGGCCGTGCCCCGTATGAACCAGCAGAGCACCCGGGCCGACTGGTCGGTGAACCGGGTAAGCAGCGCAAATACGGCGACGGATGCCGCCAGCAGTATTATGTCCGACGCCATGCGCCCGCCTCCCTTCATTCACTTTGAGTATATGAACGCGGGGGAGGCTTTATGAATCTGGGCGCCGGATGAATTTAGTGTTTGCTTGCGGGATTGGTCTTTCCGCAGCCGGGGCAGCGGGGAAAGTCCACGTCGTAGGTCTTGCCGCAGGCGGGACAGGTGGTTTTGGCGATGGCAGGTTCCTTCTGGATGGGAGTGAAAAACTCCAGCTTGCCGCACTTGGGGCAGGCGTAGATCTCCACATTCAGCTCGTCGTGGCCGGGCTCGGAATTTACGCCCATAAATATCCCCGGGCTGGTCAGCTTTACGTTTTTCTCGCCGGCAAACGATAATTGCTCCCGGCATCTTGGGCAGTGAATTGTTTTCATAGTGATCGTCCTTTTCTGATGATGTCATTTATTTTTGTCCCGTGCGAGCAGCTTTTTCAGCTTTTCGTCCGGGTAAAAATCGTATTTCCGTCCCTCGAAGGTCAGCGACCTTCCCTCGAAGTCAAATTCCGCGCGGGCGGTGTCTATGACGGCGGTCTCCCTTGACCAGAAGCCGTATTTGGTGAGGAACACCAGCGTTCCGTCGTCGGTGAGGACGTAGGTGGTCTCAAAAACTCCCCGCTTCATCAATCGGTTGAGTCCCACGGCCGCGGCGGCCAGAGCCCCAAGCTTCAGAAAGACCCCGTAGGGCAGCCTTCCGCCGAAAATAAAGATCAAAGCGCAGGAGATCAGCAGCAGGGGCAGCGCGAACCACGGCGCCCCCGGCAGCTCCGCCCCGCACCGGCAGACCTCCGTCCTGCCGCGAAGGGTCTCAGTCACGGGCGGCACCCGTTTCTCTTGCGGCCCGCTTCACGGCCTCCGCCACGGCGGCGGACACCCGGGCGTCCAGGGCGGCGGGGAGTATGTAGTCGGGGTTCAGCTCCTCCGGCGACACTAAGTCGGCGATGGCGTAGGCGGCGGCTATCTTCATTTCGTCGTTTATCTCGACGGCTCTGGCGTCCAGCGCACCACGGAACACTCCCGGGAAGGCCAGCACGTTGTTTATCTGATTGGGGAAGTCGCTGCGGCCGGTTCCCACCACCAGCGCCCCGGCCTCCTTGGCCGCGTCGGGCATTACCTCTGGCACGGGGTTGGCCATGGCGAAAATTATGGGGTTTTCGTTCATGGTTTTTATCATTTCCGGCTTGAGCAGGTTGGCGGCGCTGACGCCGATAAAAAGATCGGCTCCCTTCACCGCGTCGGCCAGTGTGCCGCTGATGTTGTCGGGGTTGGTGTCCTCCGCCAGAGCGGTCAGGGCACCGTCCATGCCGGGCCGTCCCCGGTAAACAATGCCGTCGATGTCGGTCATTATCACGTTTTTCAGACCGTTCTTCATCAGCAGCCGGCAGATGGCGGTGCCCGCCGCTCCCGCGCCGCTGAACACGGCCTTTATCTCGCCCAGCTTTTTCCCCGCCAGCTTCAGAGCGTTGGTGACGGCGGCCAGTACGATTATGGCCGTGCCGTGCTGGTCGTCGTGGAACACGGGGATGTTCAGCTCCTCTTTCAGCCGCCGCTCTATCTCAAAGCAGCGGGGGGCGGCGATGTCCTCGAGATTGATGCCGCCGAAGACCGGCTCCAGCAGCTTGACCGTGCGGACGATTTCCTCCACGTCGGTGGTGCCGAGACATATGGGAAAGGCGTCCACTCCGCCGAATTCCTTAAAGAGCACGCTCTTGCCCTCCATGACGGGGATCGCTGCCTCGGGGCCTATATTGCCCAGCCCCAGCACGGCGGTGCCGTCGCTGACCACGGCCACAAGGTTGCCCTTGCGGGTGTAGTCGTAGACGGCGGCGGGGTTCTTGTGTATCTCCACACAGGGAGCCGCCACCCCCGGCGTGTAGGCGGTGGACAGGTCGTCCCGGGTCCTGAGAGGCACGGTGCTGACAACCTGTATCTTGCCCTGATGCTTTTTGTGGAGCTCAAGGGCCATTTCGCTGTAGTTCATGCTTTTGTTCCTTTCTGCATTTCGTATATTTCCTGAAGGCCGTCCAGCGTCAGCATTCCGTCTATCTCGTCGATGGACTTCGCCTCCCGGCTTATCATGGCGGCCAGACCGCCGGTGGCGATTACCCTCGCATTGGGGCAGCCCATTTCCTCCTTCATCAGCCTGACGATATAGTCCACCTGGCCCGCGTAGCCGTGGAGGACGCCGGCCTGCATGCTTTCCACCGTGCTGCGGCCGATGATCCGGTCGGTGGGCGTCAGCTCGATGCGGGGCAGCTTGGCCGTCCGCTCGAACAGGGCCTCCACGCTTATCTTGACGCCGGGGCAGATGGCTCCGCCCAGATACTGGCCCTTTTCGTTGATAGCGCAGAAGGTGGTGGCCGTGCCGAAGTCCACCACAACGGCCGGAACGGTGTGGCGCCGGATGACGGCCACGGCGTTTACCAGCCTGTCCGCACCCACCTCGCGGGGATTTTCATAGAGAATGTCCATGCCCAGATCCATGTCGTTGGTGACCACTATCGGCGTCCGGCCAAGGTAGTCCTTCACCGCCCGCTCCAGAGAATACATCACAGGCGGCACCACAGAGCTGATTATAACGCCGTCAATGTCGCTGCGGTCTATGCCCCTGTGGTTCAGAAGCTGGATGAACAGCAGCCCGTACTCGTCACGGCTCTTTTCCACCGAGGTCGCCACGCGGAAGTGGAACAGCCTCCGCTTTCCGTCATAGACCCCCATAACGATGTTGGTGTTGCCTACGTCTATTGCTACAAGCATTTTTTGCCTCCTATAATATCCAGTCCACTATCGCCGAGCCGCACTTCCCGTCCGTTATTTCGAGAACCCCGAAGGTGGGGCCGCCGGACAGGGGTCGGGAGCAGCTGCCAGGGTTGAAGATGAGCACGCCCTCGTCGTTGGTGTCCTCGGGCACGTGGGTGTGGCCGTACAGGGCCGCCGAGCAGCCCCGTGCCTTCGCCGCCGCAATCAGGCCCTCGTGCCCCCGGCGGACGCCTCTGGTGTGGCCGTGGCAGAGGAAGATCCTCGCCCCTTCCAGCTCGATCACCGCTTCTGTGGGCCGGCCGCCGTAAAAGTCGTTGTTCCCCAGAACGGCGTACAGGGGATATTGGCCGTAATTTTTCTCCAGCCAGCGGACGTCCCGCTCGATGTCGCCCAGGTGTATGATGGCGTCAACGCCGCTCACGGTGTTTATGGCCTTCTCCATACCCCGCACGTCCCCGTGGCTGTCCGAAAAAACCAGCGCGCGCATCCGCCTGTCCCCCTTTCGTTTTTTCTTATTTCCTATATTGTAACATAAACTTTCGCCGGTGTCAACATTTATTCCGCCGCATAATATGAAATAAAGTGAATGTAAAAGGAGAAATCATATATGAAGGACGTTTTGTCCATGCTGAAGGGCATGGATCAGGCGGAGCTGGCCGCCGCGGTGAATAAGGCGAGGGCCTTTGTCAACACCCCCGAGGGAAAAGAGCTGGTGAACAGGCTCAAAAACGGCGGGGCGGTGGAGGGCCTTTCCGTCACCGACGAGGAGCGGGAACGGATCTCCGCACGTATTGCGAATGATCCCGAGCTGATGAAAAGACTGTTGAAGAATTAGGAATGAGGAATGAGGAATACTGACGGAGCAGTTACAGCGTTTGCGAATATGTACCCTAAATGTAATAATGAAAAATACCTCCGTAGGGGCGCCCATCGGGCGTCCGCCATCAAACGTTTACGGCAACAATAATGAACGAAATTATAAATCAAATTTCCCTGTACCGCTTTACGGCAAAAACGACAAATAACATAACTGCCGCACCGTTATTCCTCATTCCTCATTTCTAATTCCTAATTATAAACCAATACAGCGGCGCGCCGAGTCGACGCGCCCTACGGTATATACCTTGTCATGGTTAATGCGCTGCCGAAACACCGTTTTACGGTAAAAACGACAAATAACGTAATTGCCGCACCGTTATTCCTCATTTCTAATTCCTAATTATAAACCAATACAGCGGCGCGCCGAGTCGTCGCGCCCTACGGTATATACCTTGTCATGGCTAATGCGCTGCCGAAACACCGCTTTACGGTAAAAACGACAAATAACATAACTGCCGCATAATTATTCCTCATTCCTAATTCCTAATTCCTCATTAAAATCCGGCCGCCCGTCGGCCACACAACAAAAAAGGAAGTGTTATCATGACCCTTGAAGAACAAATTTCCTCCGTGCTGAACGACCCCGAGGCGATGAGTAAGATCTCGTCCATAGCCTCCGCCCTTGGGGCGGGGACTCCGCCGGCCGCCGCTCCGCAGGAGCCATCGCCGCCGCCCGCGGCCGGTGGACTGAGGCTCCCCGACGTGAGCGGCGACAACAGGGCCCGGCTGCTCATGGCCCTTAAGCCGTTCCTCAGCAAAAAGCGCGCCCCCTATGTGGACAGCGCCGTGGCCATTCTCCGCCTGGCTCAGGTGGGAGCGCTGGGCGGCGCCCTCAGCTCCCTGCTGCCCGGCGGCTCCGGAGAGTGAGGCGGAAAAATGAGAAGTCGAAGCATGAATCCCTTTTCGGCCGCCGTTCCCCTGCCGTCCGCCGTTCCCCTGCCGGGCCCCGCTCCGGAGCCTCTTCCCGCTCCGCCGCCCGCTTCACCCCCTCAGGCGTCCGGCGGACTGATGAAGCTGCTGAACGGATTTCAAAATGACGATTATATCATTCTCGGAATAATTTTTGTGCTGTTTTTCGAGGGGTGCGACGATTATTTGTTGATCGCCGCCCTCGGTTATCTGTTTGTTATGGGAATATTGTGAAAAAAACATGGCGATTTTTTATACATTTTTACTAAAATTAAATTTACTATTTACAAATGAGAAAAAAAGTTTTATAATAGAATTATAATTATGTCGGGTTGTACCCGGCGCCAACTTCTAAGGAGGGAATTTCACTATGAAAAAGGTGCTTTGCCTTTTGGTGGTTCTTACCATGGCTTTGGGTTGCATTGGTATCAGTGCGTCCGCGGCCGAGTACGGAACCGTACTTAACAACAATGTCGCCATGCTGGTCGGCAGCACGAGAGCCGTGGCCGGCAATACGCTGGTGACTATATCAGCCGCGCCCGCTGAGGTTGACGGTGAGATGCTTGTACCCGTAAGCGTCTTTGCCGACATTTTCGGCGGAACGGCGTATCAGGACGAGGCCTCCGGCTTTGTCGATGTAAGCTTCGGTGCGGATAAGGTTGTGGCCCTCCGTTCCGACAGCCAAACCTTTACCCTCAACGGCCGTGCTTACGGCTTTGACGTTGCTCCTCAGGAGGTCAACGGCGTTCTCATGGTTCCCATGAAGGAGATTGCCGAGGACGTGCTTGGCGAGTACTATTTCTATGATACCACCACAAAGCTTGCGGTAGTATCCGGACGTAAGGTCCTCAAGGATTATGCCACCGACGGCGCGGTTATCGCCACGATAGCCAACGCCATAAACAGCGGCAGCCTTCCCCCCATCTCCGTTCCCGACTATTATGAGATAGACTGGAGCCAGTTTAACGATGTGGAGGATATTGCGGGCGGCGGCGCCAATGTCAGCAACGATCAGGGTCAGCTTCCCTTCGTAAGCGTGACGGTTTCCGCCGAGCCTGAGCCCCAGAACAACGGCAACAACCTTATCGACGGCAATCCCAGCAGCTTCTGGGCCATCGGCGATCTCGGCGGCAGCGCCGTCCTCGACATAGGTAAGGTAAACAATATGACCGAGATAAAGGTCGCTTTTGCCAAGTACACCGAGCGTGCCGCTCAGTACGAGGTTTGGGCGTCCGCGGACAACAAGAACTTTGACCGCATATTCTCCGGCGCCTCCGTTCAGGGTCAGCAGTGGGCTTCCCACGAGGTGAGCGGGGCTTACCGCTATGTGCGTATCGTATCCAACGGCAACAGCAATAACAGCACATGGAACAGTATAGCCGAGGTACAGGCCTTCAACGGCGGCGGCGGAGCCACAGCCAACACCCCCACCGTTATCGTTACGGCCGATCCTATCCCCAACAGCGCTTTCACCTATACCGCCAGCGCTGAGCCCGAGCCCCAGAACAATGCGGCTATGGCTTTCGACAACAACAACGATACATACTGGGCCGCCAGCAATGACGGCGGCGCTCAGAACCTGACGCTTACCCTGGGCGAGGCTACTTATGTGAGCTCCATCTCGCTCCACATCCGTCCCTATGACGACGGCCGCAGCCTGAACTACGGCGTGGAATACAGCACCGACGGCTCCTCCTACACGAGCGTGTTCGACGGTCAGAGCCAGCCCGGCGGCGGCAGCGACGAGGCTTATCCGATAGACGCCAACGTAAAGAGCGTAAGAATTAATGTAAACGGCTCCACCACCGGCCCCTGGACCTCCATTTGTGAGGTTGTCCTCTACGGCGCGGCCAAGGAGACCGTTGTGGGCGGCGATACCGGCAGCTCCTCCGGTGCGGTTTCCGTGGGCGATGAGATACCCTCTTCCTCCTACACCTATACCGCCACCGCCGAGCCCGAGGCCAACAACCCCGCCCGTTCCGCCTTTGACGGCAATCCCGACACCTTCTGGGCAGCCGAGAACAGCCAGAGCGTTACCATCGATCTGGGCGGCGCCAAGATGGTCGGCGGCGTGGGCGTTCAGATGCGCCACTACACCGACAACCCCAGCAGAGCGGTAAACTATACGGTTGAGTACAGCACCGACGGCGCCACATATACCAACGCCTTCAGCGGCGCGGCCGCTGCCGGCGGCGGCACCATGGAGACCCGCAATGTCGGCGTTGAGGCCCGCTATATCCGCGTGGGCGTTAACGGCTCCAATGAGGGCAGCTGGGCTTCCGTGGCCGAGATCAAGGTTTACGGTGCCGGTTCCACCGGTTCCGCCGGCGGTTCCGCTTCGGCCGGCTATAAGAATATGCCGTCCGTTTCCGGCCAGTTCATGCTCGCCGTGGCCGGCACCACCAATGTGCTCACCGTGGCTTCCGACAACACCACTCTCGGCGTCGGCGCCGACAGCGGCAACGCCTCCAAGTGGACGCTCAGCGGCTCTACCGTTATGAACGTGGGCTGCAATTACGCTATGGACGTGTTCAACCAGTCCATGGATGAGGGCGGCCAGGTCGGCGTTTGGGAGAGCAACGGCGGCACCAACCAGCAGTGGGCCTTCGAAAGCGACGGCGACGGCTACTATGTAAGAAACTCCATGTCCGGCCTCTATCTTGCGGCCGTGGGCAATTCGATACAGCAGCGTTCCAAGGGCAGCGCCACCAAGTGGGTCGTTACCGACGGCACAATGGACAGCGTTTCCGCCCCCGCTTCTACCGAAAGCTATAAGAATATGAGCTCCGTTTCCGGCGACTTCATGCTTGCCGTGGCCGGCACCACCAACGTTCTTTCCGTAGGCGGCGACGGCACGACCCTCGGCGTGGGCGCCTCCGAGCAAAAGTGGACCCTTGACGGCGGGGCTGTCAAGAACGTCACCACCGGCAAGTATATGGACGTGTTCAACGAGTCCTATGACGAGGGCGGTCAGGTCGGCGTTTGGGACGGCAACGGCGGCATCAATCAGCAGTGGTCCTTCGAGAGCGACGGCGACGGTTATTATGTAAAGAGCGCCATGTCCGGCCTCTATCTGTCCGTGGTTGGCGGCGCCGTACAGCAGCGCTCCAGAGCCAGCGCCACCAAGTGGGTCGTTACCGACGGCACAAAGGTTACAGCTGCCGCAGGCGGCACCGCCGGCTCCAACACGGTTGATATCAGCACCATCGAGGGCGAGTATATCCTCACCGTGGACGGCACCAATGACTCTCTCGCCATCGGCCCCGACAACGAGCTCATCGTTACTCCTTATACCGGCAACCCCTCTCAGGCTTGGTATTCCGACACATCCTTTGTCGTAAATTCCGGCACCGGTCTTTGCATGGATGTTTATGAAAGCTCCGTAAGAACCGGTATCCTTATCTGCGCCACTCCCAAGGGCTCAAGCTCCACTCAGAGATGGGACTTTGTGGCTGACGGAAACGGCTATGTCATCAAGAACCGTGAGACCGGCTTCTATATATCCGTCATCGACGGCCTTGTTCATCAGCGTGCCCTGGCCAACGCCACCCGCTTCGTGCTGACCTCCACCGGCAACGCCGTTGTACATCCTGAGGCAGTGGTTACCCCTGCCGGTTATGCCAATATGAGCAATGTTTCCGGCGAGTTCATGATTGCCGTATACGGCGGCACCGACGTGCTTTCCGTTAATGACGACAACTTCAGCCTCAGCGTAGGCGCTTCCGGCGGCAGATCCATGTGGAGCCTTGACGGCCAGTCCCTCAAAAACACCGCTTCCGGTCTGTATATGGATGTTTCCGACCAGTCCATGGACGACGGCCACGCCATCATCGTTTGGGAAGGCAACGGCGGCACCAACCAGCAGTGGGCCCTTGAGAACGACGGCGACGGCTACTATATAAAGAGCGTTATGTCTGACCTCTACCTTTCCGTAGTCGGCAGCGACGTGCAGCAGAAGTCCCGCAACAGCGCAACCAAGTGGGTGATCACTGACGGCAGCACCGCCGAGACTGTCACCACTCCCGTTACTACACCCGTTGTAACTCCTGTTGTCAACAACAGCAGCTACACCAACCTTGACATCCTTCCCGCCGAGTTCCTTCTGGTTCTCTACGGCACGGACGACGTTCTCACCGTTGCATCCGACAACGTTACCCTCGGTGTGAGCGCTTACACTCAGAGCGGCCAGCAGCAGTGGACCCTTGACGGCGTAAGCTTCAAGAATGTGGGCTGCGGTCTGGTAATGGACGTTTCCGGTCAGTCCAAGGACGACGGCGGCGCCATCTGCGTATGGGAAGCCAACGGCGGCGACAATCAGATCTGGGCCTTTGAAAAGGACGGCGACGGCTATTATGTAAAGAGCATCCTGTCCGGCCTCTATCTTTCCGTTGTTGACGGCAATGTACAGCAGAAGACAAAGGCGAGCGCAAGCAAGTGGATGATCGCCAACAAGTAATTGTCAGGGGCTGTAAAAAATGGCGCAGACCGTTCAAGGGCTTGAAGATTTAGATTAAGCTGAGCTTGTGTCTTTATAGCCTCAGTAATAGAAACAAAGATATATTAATGTTGAAAAACCGCCGTTTTTGGAAACGACGGTTTTTCTTTTTATCTTATGCCCTTGAACTACGAACGAAAATCACCACTCGGCGTACCTGTGTACGCCGTCGGGAGGGCCTGCTCGGCGGCAGGAGCCGCCTGTGCGGGCTGATTTTCGTCCGTTCTGCACGATTTTTTGACAGCCCCTCGTGCCTCCAGATTACGTTGTGAGTTCTTGTGTACACAATATACAGATTTCCACAACATATAGTGGGGGTTGGAGAAGGAGAAAAAATTTCAGAAAAAAATAGAAAAAAAGGCTTGACAAAGGGGAAAAATGATGATATAATAGCGAAGCCCTGAGGGAAAGACAAAACCTTCTTACGAGGCATATCACGAAAAAGGAAGAAAAAGAGGATAAAAAATTTTTTAAAAAAATTAAAAAAACCTCTTGACAAACTTCAAAATTTGTGGTAAACTAATTGAGCTGTCGGCGAAAGCGGGCGGCACAAAATCCCAGGGGTGCTTACGGTAACAACGCGAGAGTGAATTACAATCACGCTGCTACATAATGCGCGACGCGGGTTGAGCCGAAAGGCTCGGGGGACCTTGAAAATTGAATAGCGTTAAGGGCTCAAAAAGGACTGTGCCAAGGTAAGCTTGGCAGAGGACAGAATT
>CANQRB010000015.1 GCA_947626145.1 uncultured Clostridia bacterium
CGGAAAGCCTGTAAATACAGGCTATACCGGCTTATGAGAACTTATAAAGAGATAGTCAAAAACTATATTTTGATTTAGGGTAAATATGACAAATACAAAGGCTTCCCTTCCTTGTGGGGAAGCCTTTTGTATAATGAGGAGTTAGGAATGAGGAATTAGGAATATTAATGTGACAGCTATTTTATTTGTCGTTGGTAACGTAAGACGGTACAGGGAAATTTGATTGATAATTTCGTTTATCATCACCACCGTAAACGTTTGATGGCGGACGCCCGATGGGCGCCCCTACGACTTAAAGGCTACGGCTCGAGCGCAATACCGCCGCGTTGCGGAGGCCGAGGGAAAATCGCATTACCTCGCCGCCGAAAAACTTTTTCCCTAAAAATTTCTGTAAATATTTCTATAAATCATTGATTTATTTCATTTTATAGTGTATAATGGAATAGTAAAATAAAAAAAAATAAAAATTTTTTAAAAAAACGGGAACTTTTTTGAAATTTCCACGTCTAAACTATGTAACGCGAAGGCGAGGGGCTCCGGTAAAAGCCGGAAGCCGCCGGGGCCCCCTGCCGGTTTTACATATCCGGCGCGCGCAGCCATCAAACAAAAAAACAAAAATAATCGCATTTAGTGCGGAAAGGATGTTTATCATGAAAAAGAACTCTGCGAGATTTCTGGCCGTTATGACCGCGGCCGCAACCCTTACCCTCGGCGCCGCGGGAGCCGTGCAGGCCGAGGATCACCCTCCCATCGCCGTTCCCGCCCAGACCGTAACCGAGGCTCCCACCGTTGACCACGGCTACCTTGTTGGCGCCATGACCGTCGGCGAAAACGGCGAGACCATCGTCAACGAGGACGGCAGCCTCCACCTTTACAAAAAGGACGGCGCCTTTATCCTCAACGACAGGGGCGAGGCCCTGTCCTTCGACGACATCAAGGCCGGCGACAAAATAACCTACTACGTTGACGGGGAGGAGCCCATGACCCTTCAGCTTCCCGTGCATCACAGTCCCAGTGTTATCGTGGTGTCTTCCGGCGACGCCGTGAGCCAGAAGATAGCCGTCTTTGACGAGGACGGTCTCAGCGACGAGGGCGACCTCATCATCAACTACGACCTCGACACCCCCTATTTCAGCCACACCCGGGAGGCCGCTTTCATCAGCGGCAAGGCCCTTGTGCTCTACAATTTCACCACCCGCAGCATTCCCGCCCAGACCAGCCCCATAGCCATCGTCAAGCTGATTGACGACGAGCCGGAAATCGAGCTGCCCTTCATGGGACACGGCCCGCAGATGCCTCTGACCGAGGCCTCTCAGCCCGCTTACATCACCGGCGGCCTCACCGTCAGCGAAAACGGTGAGACCCTCTCCTGCGACAGCGGCGGCGAGGAAATATGCTTCTACAAAAACGAAAACACCCTCATTATTGACAAGAAGGGCGAGCAAAAGACCTTTGACGACATCAAGGCCGGCGACAGCATAATCTATTTTGTGAACGCCGACGAGCCCATGACCCTCCAGCTCCCCGTCCACTACAACGCCGAGGTCATCGTCATCGACGACGGCAGCGACGTGAGCGTCCTTCAGGGCGTCTTTGACGGCGAGCTTCTGGACGCCGCCGCCTCCCTTCAGCTCAACATAAGCGGCGACACCAAAATTTACGGGGCCGACAGCTTTACCGGCGGCAGAGCCCTTGTGCTCTACAACTTCGCCACCATGAGCATTCCCGCTCAGACTACGCCTATCGCCGTGGTGGTTCTGGCCAACCAACCCAAACTGACGGCCGAGCCCTCCACTCCCGCTCAGCTTGTGCCCGATCTCTCCGGCGTGAAGAGGATAATTGCCGGCGACAAGGTTCTCGACTACATTCCCGTCACCGTCAACGGCATCCAGATGCTGCCCGTCCGGGCCGTGGCCGAGGCCCTTGGCAACGAGGTCACCTGGAACGGCGAGGGTCAGACCGTGACGGTGGGCTTCGCCAGCTTCTCAATCGAAAATGACAGCTACGCCTTTGCGAAAATGGCGCCTCAGGCTTTGGGTCAGGCTCCCGTGCTTATCGCCCTGCCCGGCCACACGAACGCCACCACCTATGTGCCCGCCGCCTTCTTTACCGCTGTGATGGACTACGGAATGACGGTGGACGGCGACGCCCTGATCATCAATTCCGCCGACGAGATCAGCAACGGCATCAGCACCATGCCCATCTTTGAGAAGATTATCAATGTGCCTCAGGAATAATTTCAGGTAATTTTAAAACGGACGCCCTTCGGGGCGTCCGTTTTGTTGTGTCAGAATATGTAATGAAACGGCGGAAGAAAATTACATAAAATGTAAATAAAAGCTTGAAATTTCTCCCAAAACATGGTAAAATAATATCATAAAATAAAACCTGTCGGGAGGAATTTGATATGGAAAAGATTATCAAGGCGGTTATTGCGGGGGACGGCCGTGAGGCGGTTGAGGAGCTGCGGGCCTTTCTGGAGGCCAAGGGCGACATAAGCGTGTCTGCCACGGCCTTCGACGGGGAGGATACCGTTGAGCGGGTGCGCAAGCTGCGGCCTGACCTTTTGATAATGGATCCGGTCATGAGCCGCATGGACGGCCTCGCCGTGCTGGAGCGGCTGAGGGACATGAGCCGCCGGCCGGTGATCGTGATAACGGCCTCCACCTCCAACCGCGCCCTGATAAACCGGTATATGGAGCTGGGAGCGGACTACTTTATGCTTCGTCCCTTCAGCAACGAGACCCTGTATGAGCGGATAAAGCTGCTGTGTGTGAGGTTCCGCGGCAGCGACACCGGCGACCGGCCCGGCGACCGCGCCATAGAGATAACCGTGACCAACACCATACACTCCGTGGGAGTTCCGGCGAACATCAAGGGCTATCAGTATCTGAGGGACGCCATAATCATGAGCATAAAGGACAGCGAGCTGATAAACGCCGTGACAAAGCAGCTCTACCCGAAGGTGGCGGAGAAGCATAACACTTCTCCCAGCCGTGTGGAGCGGGCCATACGCCACGCCATTGAGGTGGCCTGCGTCCGCGGCAACGAGGAGGCGCTGTATAACCTTTTCGGCTACACCGTCAGCAATAACAAGGGCAAGCCCACAAACTCCGAGTTTATCGCCATGATTGCGGATAAGCTGCGTCTTGAGATGCTGGCGTGATGGGTTCTTTCAATGAGGAATTAGGAATGAGGAGTGAGGAATACTGGTGGGGCGATTACCGAATATTTTGTCGTTGCTGCCTTCGGATATACCCTTTCTTTGCGGGACTTTGCACCACATTTATTGTAAACCCACACAACTCTGTAAAAAAATTTGATTTTACCCTTGACAAGGCCCGCCGTTTGTGGTATACTAAGTCAGTAAGATTTAGGGGTATAGTTCAGTTGGTAGAATATCGGTCTCCAAAACCGCAGGTCGTGGGTTCAAGTCCTACTGCCCCTGCCAGCAGCCAAAGGCTGCGTCACAGACGCGTTCCGGAATTTTCCGGGGCGCGTTTTTGTGTTTGCTGTGGGAATATATTTGAAAAAATTCCACGCAAAAGTTTTTATTGACAGGCGCAGACTTTTGGTATATAATTATTATGTATGTACATAATTTGCAGAAAGTTGGTTTTGCTCATGAAAAATATCTTACACAGGCTGCTCTCCCTGCTGTGTGCGTCCGTGCTGACGCTGGCCGCCGCCGTGCCCGCCTTTGCCGCCGGGGAGGAGCGCTATACCGTCCGTGACGCCTATATGTATTTCGCCGAGGAGGATCCGGAATTCCTCCTCAATATCCTCGAGAGCGGCTACGAGGACGGCGTCGGCGAGAGCATGATCCTGCGTTTCCTCATCTCGGTTCAGCAGAGCTTTTATTTTCAAAACCGGGTCTCTCCCGTGACCGAGGACAATTTTCAGTCGGTTTTTATAGATAAGTTAAAGCTGGTCTCCAACGCGGCCGAATACTCGACCCTCCAGACGGCGATATACAACGCCTACCCCGAGGCCTCGAATGCCATCCGGAACAACCGCATACACTCCAGCATCGCCCCCCTCTATAATGCGGTGAAGGATATGGTTCTCAACCGGAATATGCTGGACAGGCAGGAGGCCATGGAAAACTACACCTTCCGCATGGAAGCGGTGGAGGAGCCCGCCCCCCTGTCCGCCGTCCAGCTGGGAGAGCTGCCCGCTCTGCCCGATTCCGTGCGGGTGCTGTCCGAGTCCGGACTGTATGTTAAAATGCCCGTCAGCTGGAACGAGGCGCCTGACACGGCTTACCCCGGCAGCGCCAAGGTTCTGGGCCGGGTACTGCCTCAGACCGGTGCCATTCCCGGCGGCTTCGACGGGCGGATAGAACTGGACGTGGAGATAAGCCCCCTGTCCATGAGCGGAACCTGCGGCTCCAACCTGACATGGGCCCTTGAAAACGGCGTCCTGACCGTCAGCGGCAGCGGCCGCATGACCAGCTACTCCAACGCCGACCGGGTCCCCTGGGCCTCCGTGCGGGACGCCATAAACAAGATCGTGATCGGGGAGGGAGTGTCCTCCGTGGGCAGCTTCGCCTTTTCGGGGATAAAAAATCTGGCCTCGCCGTCGGTGAATATCCCCTCGACGGTCACTTCTCTGGGGCGGAACGCCTTTGCCGGGACGGCCCTTGATACCGTCCGTCTCACAAGCCGGGTGTCCACCGTCAGCTCCGGGGCCTTTGACGCCGGAGTAACCCTTTACGGCGGAAAAACCGGCGGCGCTGCCTACCGCTATGCCGCCGCCAACGACCTGACCTTCGTGCCGGACGATTGGACGGAGCCCGAGATAATCTCCGTTGACGCCCGACGCTCCGGCGGCGTCCTGACCGTGGAGATCGACAGTATGAACACCGACGGCCTTGAGCTTGTGGCGGCGGCCTACGGCAGCGGAATGGAGCTGCTGGACGCGGCGCCCGTCAGCGGCGGCAGCGCCCGGCTGGCGGATAAGGGAGCCAAATACGTCAAGGTGTTCTGCTGGGACGGCCTCACTCCCCTGTGCGCGGCCCGTTCCCTGCGGCTGACCGCATAGCAAATAACTGTTGAATAACTGTTGACAATTCTGAAAAAAGTTGTATAATAATATATGTAAAATATATGATAAAACTCAGGAAAGGACGATCTAACATGAACAACGCGTATTTCTCCATACACGAGCCGGCCAACGAGCCCGTACGCGGCTATATGCCCGGCAGCCCCGAGCGGGCGGCCCTCAAGGCCGAGCTTGAGCGCCAGAGCGCTCAGGTGGTAAAGATCCCGCTGATCATCGGCGGCAAGGAGATCTTCACCGAGAACACCGTAACCGTCACCATGCCCCACGACCATCACCATGTGCTGGCCGAGTGCAGCATGGCCGGCGAAAAGGAGCTGAAAATGGCCATCGAGGCGGTCATGGCCGCCAAGAGCGCCTGGGCCGATATGCCCTGGGAGCACAGAGCATCCATCTTCATGAAGGCCGGCGACCTGCTGGCCGGTCCCTGGCGGGCAAAGCTCAACGCCGCCACCATGCTGGGCCAGAGCAAGACCGCCTATCAGGCTGAAATCGACTCCGCCTGTGAGCTCACCGACTTTATCCGTTACAACGTTTACAACGCCCAGGAGCTGTACAAAATTCAGCCCAACAGCGTTGGCCCCATCTGGAACCGCAACGAATACCGTCCTCTTGACGGCTTTGTCACGGCTCTGACTCCCTTCAACTTTACCTCCATCGGCGGCAACCTGCCCATGGCTCCGGCCGTAATGGGCAACACTGTGCTCTGGAAGCCATCAACCACGGCCGTGCTTTCCAACTATTACTTCATGAAGCTTCTGGAGGAGGCCGGACTTCCCGCCGGCGTAATCAACTTCATCCCCTGCAAGGGCGTGGACATCAGCAAGTACGTTATTCCCCACCCCGATTTCGGCGGCTTCCACTTCACCGGCTCCACCAAGGTGTTCAGCGGCGTGTGGACCACCGTGGGCCAGAACATCGCGAATTACAGGAGCTATCCCCGCATCGTGGGCGAGACCGGCGGCAAGGACTTCATCTTCGCTCACAGCAGCGCGGCCATCGAGCCCCTTGTGGCGGCCATTGTCAGGGGTGCCTTTGAGTATCAGGGCCAGAAGTGCTCCGCCGCCAGCCGTGCCTATATCCCCGCTTCCATTTGGGATCAGGTGCGCGAGCGGGTGCTTGCCGAGGCGGCCAAGCTCACCGTGGGCGACGTGGCCGACTTCAGCACCTTCATGGGCGCGGTCATCGACAAGGCTTCCTTTGACAACATCAAGAGCTACATAGATTACGCCAACGCCTCCGAGGACGCCGAGGTGCTCTGCGGCTCCTATGACGACACCAAGGGCTGGTTCGTGAAGCCCACCGTCATTCTGGCCAAGAAGCCCGACTTCAAGTCAATGGTGGAGGAGATATTCGGGCCGGTTATCACGATCTACGTGTATGACGACGACAAGCTGGACGAGACTCTCCGTCTGTGCGACACCACCAGCGCCTATGCCCTTACCGGCGCCATCTTCGCTCAGGATCGGGCAGCCATCGTACACATGGAGCACGCCCTGAACAACTCCGCCGGCAACTTCTATATCAACGATAAGCCCACCGGCGCGGTGGTCGGCCAGCAGCCTTTCGGCGGCGCTAGAGCCTCCGGCACCAACGATAAGGCCGGCAGCATCTTCAACCTCATCCGCTGGGTCAACATCAAGTGCACCAAGGAAAACCTTGTGCCAAGCACTGATATTGTTTATCCCTATATGTGCGAAAAGTAAGCGGTATATCCTAAACTACAATGGAAGAAGAGCAGTCATTTTAATGGAAAAAAATTTTAGCGATTCGGAAGACATTTTCGAAACTGTGAAAAGAATTCAATCAGGAGAAAAAATATCTTGTAATAAATGTCATGATGGAGTGTTTGTTGCTCCGGAGTCTTGCAAGGATTTATCACATTGTAATTGTTTTAGGTGTAATAATTGTGGGTGCATGATACATGTAAACAATGTGTCCATAGATATGTCAGATTTTTGTTGATAGAATTTGTAAAGGGGGCCGCGCATTGCGGCCCCCTTTTTGTGCTGGAATATTTTGAAAATTAGGGGTTAGGAATGAGAAATTAGGAATACTGACGGAGCAGTTACGGCGTTTTTTTGTGTGTACCGGTTAATTGATAAAATATTCGGTAGGGCGCGACGACCCCGGCGGGCCTTACGGGTATTTTATCGTTTTTACCATAAGCTGGAACACTGAAATTTGATTTATAATTTCGTTCGTCGTTGCCGCCGTAAACGTTTGATGGCGGACGCCCGATGGGCGCCCCTACGAAATCAAGGCTGCTTCACTGCCGCATCTACGGTAAATAATATATCTGCCCCGCCAGTATTCCTCATTCCTAACTCCTAATTTTCAATATTTTTCTCTCTTCCGTGCGCGACTCTCGGGGGTTTTGACAAAACGAAAAAGTCCCCTGCGGTGGAGGGGACTTTTCAGTTCGGGTTTTTGCGATAGCGATTATTTGTCCGCGAGGTAGGCGTTGACCTTTGCGAGGAGGGCGTCGGCGTCGGCTCCATGAACCGCGCAGGCTTCCTCGACGGTCTCTCCGCTGGCGCTGGGGCAGCCAAGGCAGTGCATCCCTATCTCAAAAAAGAATTGGGCCGTGCCGGGGTCTACCGCCAAAACGTCGCGGATTATCATGTCCTTTGTTACCTGTGCCATTGTTTATCATCCTTTCTTATTATGATTTACTGTTTTCTGTACGCCTGACGCTGGGTTTCGTAGGCGTTATTGCCGAGGCTGTCAATGACCACCACGGCGGGGAAGTCCTCCACCTCAAGGCGGACTATTTCCTCGGCCCCAAGGTCGGGAAAGGCCACGGGCGTCCGGGCTTTGACCCGACTGGCCAGCAGCGCGCCGGCTCCGCCGATGGCGGCAAAGTACACGGCGGTGTGCTTTTTCATGGCTTCTATTACCTCGGGGCGGCGTTCGCCCTTACCTATCATGCCCGTTTCGCCCAAAGCTATGAGCCTGGGGGCGTAGGCGTCCATCCGGCCGCTGGTGGTGGGGCCGCAGCTGCCGATGATCTCCCCCTCCCGGGCGGGAGTGGGGCCCACGTAGTATATCACGCTGTCCTTCAGATCGAAGGGCAGCTCTTCGCCCCGATCCAGCATCTGGCACAGCCGTTTGTGGGCGGCGTCACGGGCGGTGTATATGCTGCCGCTGATGAGCACCTCGTCGCCGGCACGGAGCTTGGCGGCCTCGGCCCTGGTCAGCGGGGCAGTTATTTTGATTGGCATGGGATAACCTCCTTCGGTGAAATTAGGAATGAGGAATTAGGAATGAGGAATAGGTTGTACAGCGGGGTTATTTGTCGTTGTTAACGTAATTGATATGTATAAATGACAGAAGTTCAGTAGGGCGCGACGACCCCGGCGCGCCGCTGTGCGGGTTTGTAGTAAATATGACAGATTGTGCCAAGGCTTCCCCTGGAGGGGAAGCTGTCGGCGTGAGCCGACTGATGAGGTGTAGCCGCTTTGCGGCGTTATTTTTTTATTTATAACGGACGCTGCGCGTCCTACACCTCATCCGGCGCTGACGCGCCACCTTCCCCTCAAAGGGGAAGGCTATGCGGCGGTTGTCATTGTTACATTTACGGTACACACACGCGAACGCCGTAAATGTTCCGTCAGTATTCCTCACTCCTCATTCCTAATTCCTCATTTTTCCATCATGTGCAGCACGTCCGGCAGAATATATTCCGCGCCGGTCTCCTCGAAGTAGGGCCGGGCCTTTTCGCCGCTTATGCCGGTGAGCACCGCCAGAAAATCCGCGCCCATGGCCTTTGCGGCCAGAATGTCGCTGCCGGCGTCACCCACGACGAGGGCGCGTTCTATGGGGGCGGGGTCATAGTCCCCCCGATACAGGCGGATATCGTCATAATCCGCGCCGTAGAGGGATTTCAGGAACATATAGGGCCGGGGCTTGGACAGGCTGGTCTCGATACCCGCCAGACGGAGGGTTTCCTCCCCACGGACTATAAAGTCGGAGTCGATGGTAGATGCCGGATCGAAGTACCGCAGGCAGTCCCAGCGCTCGAGGGGCTTGGTCAGCTCGAAGCGGTTGCGGCCGGTGGCTATGCCAAGGGTCTTGTCCCCGCCGGTAAGAGCCGTCAGCAGCTCACGCAGGCCCTCCAAGGGAACTATGGGGTCCTCGGTCTGCCACATACCCGGCTTGCCCTTGTGAGCGGATCTGCCGCCCCACATACTTTCAAAGAGCTCGTCCCCCAAGTACCACTCCTGGAACAGGTCGCGGCACTTTTTCCACAGCGGGCCGTCCCGAACCGTTTCGGACAGGGGCAGGGAATAGACCTCCGAGGAAAGGCGCGCCGCTTCCTCATAGAGGTCGAAGGCCAGCAGGCCGCCGTCCCGCACGTGGGCGGTCATTTCCGCCGGAGCGAGACCCCGGCTCAGATAACAGAAAGCCAGCCAGCACAGATCCCAGTTGGAGTTGACGCCTTTTTCCTTGGCGGCGGCGATGAAGCGGTCGTTGTCGAAAAGCTCCGCCCGAATTGAGCGGAAATTTTCTCCGGCGGAGGCGGGGACGTCCCCCACGCCGTAGTAGAGCCGGTCGTTCAGCAGCTCGTATGCGGTGAGGGCGGCGATGTTCCAGTAATTCTGTTCGCCGGTTATGACGCCGTCCATATCGAATATTATTTTGTCGTATTTGTCCAGAAATTTCGCGAGCTTCATGTCAGTCCTTTTCCACGGTATAAGTAATGCTTCCGGCCACGCCGCTGGTCATGCCCCTGCGGGAGGGATCCTCGCCGTAGGCCCGGCCCAGAGCCACGCCAAAGGCGCGGAAAGCCGCCTCCCAGATGTGGTGGGAATTTTCGCCCTTGCGGACGTCCAGATGGACGGTGGCCCTTGCCCCCTGGGCAAAGCCGTCGAGAAAGACAAGGAGATCCTCGCTTGCCATGCCCTCAGTCACCGGGGGAACCTCCACGGCCGAGGAGAAGTCGAAAAGGCTGCGGCCCTCGAGACTGACGGCGCAGTCGGCCTTGGCTTCGTCGATTATGCCGATACCGTCGCCGAAGCCCCTGCCGGAATTTTCGGCGGCGTACTCGTAGAAAGCCCGGCCCACGGTCTGGCCCAGATCCTCGCAGACCACGTGGGCCAGGTCGAACTTGTCCAGCTCCACGCCAACCTCGATGTTGAAGCCACAGCGCCAGACTATCTGCTCAATCATGTGGCTCAGGAAGGGGATCGGGGTGTTGATCTTTTGACGGTAGTCCGCAGCTATGGGGGCGGGGGTGAGCCTAACCGTGATCTTGCTTTCGGTTGTTTCGCGGGTAACGGTCATTTGGGATACCTCCTGTGGTTTAATTAGGAATGAGGAATGAGGAATATTTTAAAATGAGGAATTAGGAATGAGGAATGAGGAATATTGGCAGTGCAGCTCCGGCATTTTGTATGTATGGACCGTAAACATAATTGATACCATAGGTACGACCTCAGCCGTCTATCGTTAAACATTTACAGCGGAAACGACAATACATTTATTCCTAATTCCTCACTCCTCATTCCTCATTATGCTTTACTTTCTCTCCTCAACGGCCAGACGGTGGGTTTCAAATCCCTCGACACGGGCGATTCGGGCGGCGTGGCCGCGCACCATCTCAAAGCCGGCCTTGGAGGCGTAGCCCACGCTGGAGCGCTTGAGGAAGTCCATGACGGACACGGAGGAATAAGTCTTGGCAAAGCCGCCGGTAGGCAGTATGGCGTTGGGGCCAAGAACAAAGTTGCACAGGGTCACGGGGGTGTACTCGCCGAGGAGTATCTCGCCGGCGTTCTTAATGTCGGGCAGAACCTCGAAGGGCTTCTCGCACATTACCTCCATGTGCTCGGGGGCGTAGTCGTTGACGAACTGCACGGACTCGGCCAGAGAATCGGTGAGGACGATGCCGCCGTAGGTGGAGAACACCGTTTCCACAAAGCTCCGGCGCTTCTCGCTGAGCTTGGGAAGCTGGGCCTCCACAAGGGGAACGACCTTCCCGGCCAGCTCGGCGCTGTGGGTAACGAGCAGGGCGGCGCTGTCGGGGCCGTGCTCGGCCTCGATCATCAGGTCGAGTGCCACCTTCTGGGGGTCGGCCTTTTCGTCGGCCAGAATTATGCACTCGCTGGGGCCGGCGGGGAGACCGGCGTCTATCTGCTGGGCCAGCACACGCTTGGCGGCGGTGGCGTAGGAGTTGCCGGGGCCGATTATCTTGTGGCACTTGGGAATGGTATCGGTGCCGTAGGCCACGGCGGCCACGGCCTGAATACCGCCGGCCTTATAGATCTCGGTTATGCCGATGACCTTGGCGGCGCAGAGTATGGCGTCGTCAACGTCGCCGTTTTCGTTGGGAGGGGTGATCACCCGAATGTGGGGCACCCTGGCCACCGCCGCCGGAACGCCCAGCATGAGCATTACCGAGGGGAAGCTGCCCTTGCCCCGGGGTACGTAAAGGCACACGTCCACGATGGGGGTGGTCTTTTCGCCCACCATCAGGCCCTTGTCCACGTTGGTGAACCACATTTCCTCGGGGAGCTGCTTCTCGTGGAAGTCATAGATATTTTTATACGCGTACTCGATGGCGGCCCGGGTCTCGGGGTCAAGACGGGCATAGCCCGCCTCTATCTCATCGGGAGTGACCTTGATCTTGTCGGGAGCCAGAGCCACGTGGTCGAACTTTTCGGTGTATTTCAGCACGGCCTTGTCGCCGTCCCGCTTTACCTCGTCGGATATCTCCCTGGCCAGAGCCATCTGCCCGGTGATGTCCAGCTCGGCCCGCTTCATTATGAAATCCAGCTTTTCGGGGCTGATTTCGGAGAGCTTGTAGATGTTCATGGATTAAACACAGTCCTTTCGCGCACTTTGTTTTGGAAAATTAGGAGTGAGGAGTGATTGAAAATTAGGAATGAGGAGTGAGGAATGAGGAATACTGACGGAACAGTTACGGCGTTTTTTTATGTGTATCGGCAATATTATAATGACGGGAGATAATTCGGGCAGTACCGCTTTACGTTATCAACGATAAATAAAGCCGATATACAATTTATTCCTCATTCCTCATTTCTAATTCCTCATTATTCATTCCTCATTTTCCATAGTTCTTCATTACTATTGTTACATTATACAATAAAGGTCAGAGTTTTTCAATAGGATTTGCCAAAAAAATTTTTAAAAATATATTGACATGGGAATTTTGGGGTGCTATCATATATTCAAACACGAACATATGTTCGCATTTTTGTGACGAACGACCCAAAGATGAACGCCGGTTAAACAGCATTGTGCCGAACGGCAGGCGTTATTTGATCGGCGTTTACGAAAGACAGGAGGCTGAAATGACAAGAAGAAAAAACGAGCTGGGCGTCAAATTTTGTATAGTCTGCGGAAAACGGATCCCCGAGTGCAGCAGCCGCCACAAAATTTGCAGCAACCGCTGCGCCCGCAAGCGGAAAAATCTGGCCCGCCACGGCATGGCCGCTCCCTACGAGTACGCCGCCGAGCCGCCCATCGCCAGCTACACTCTGGGCGAGCTGAACAAAAGGGCGGCGGATATGGGACTGAGCTACGGCCAATACATGGGCAAAATTTACAGCGGGGGTATAAGCTTTGAAGGTATCCGAAGAGCGAATTGAGGAATTTTTCCGCGAATGCGAAAGGGACGGACGGCCGCCCACGACCACGGGACTGGCCATGGCGCTGGACTTCAGCAGCCGGGCCGCCATGGCCGGATACAGGGGAACGGCGGAGGAAAAGGAGCTGCTGGAGCGGGCGGCGCTGAGGATAGAGAACTTCAACGAGGAAAAGCTCTTTGAAAAGGACTATGTCCGAAGCGCCATCTTCAACCTGACCAACGCTTACGAAAAGGACGGGTCCGGCGGCGGCGGAAGCCTGAGACTGCCGGCGGAGCTGGTGGGTTCGGCCTTTGTGGATCTGTACCGGGACATAAGCGCCGGCGCCCACGGGGAGTATGTGCTCAAGGGCGGGCGCGGCAGCGCCAAGTCCTCCTTTACGGCGCTGGTGGTGGTGGAGCGGCTGATGCGCCGCCCCGAGGAACACGCCGTGGCCATGCGTCAGGTGGGCGCCACCCTCAAGGACAGCGTCTACGCCCGGATTTGCTGGGCCATCGACGCTCTGGGACTGGAGGACGAGTTCGAGAAAAAGCTCATGCCGCTGGAGCTTGTCCGCCGAAGCACCGGACAGAAGATATACTTCCGAGGGGCGGACGACCCCGCCAAGCTCAAGTCCCTGACGCCGCCCTTCGGCCACGTGGGCGCACTGTGGCTGGAGGAGCTGGATCAGTTCGGCGGCGAGGCCGGCATAAGGAGCATAATCCAGAGCCTGATCAGGGGCGGGGACGGACTGGTGATGATGACCTTCAACCCTCCCCCCTCCCGCAACAGCTGGGTCAACCGCTGGGTCGCCATGCCCAAGAAAAACCGCCTTGTCCACCACAGCACCTATCTGGACGTGCCGGAGAGCTGGCTGGGGCGGCGCTTTATCGAGGAGGCGGAGTACCTGAAGGAGAGCGACCCCAAGGCCTACGCCCACGAGTATCTGGGCGAGTGCGTGGGTCTGGGCGGGGCGGTGTTCGAAAATCTGACCCTTCGGGAGATAAGCGACGGGGAAATTTCGGGATTCGACCGGATATACAACGGCATAGACTGGGGCTGGTACCCCGACCCCTTCCGCTTCTGCCGCTGCGCCTATATCGCCGGGGAGCGCAGGCTCTTCATCTTTGACGAGCTGAGCGGGAACAAGCTCTCCAATAGGGTGATAGCCGAAAGGCTGAGGGAAAAGGGCATAAGCTACAGCGACCGGATAACCGCCGACAGCGGCGGCGAAGGCCCCAAGAGCATAGAGGATCTCCGGACGGAGGGCTTCATGATAAGAGGGGCCGTCAAGGGGCCGGGCAGCGTGGAGTATTCCATGAAGTGGCTCTGCGGCCTGCGGGAGATAGTCGTGGACAGCGAGCGGTGCCCCCTGACCGCCAAAGAGTTTATGGAGTACGAGTTCGATACCCGGTGCGGCGAGGTGGTGGGCGGCTATCCCGACCGGAACAACCACAGCATCGACGCCGTGAGGTACGCCATGGAGGAGGTTTGGCGGCGCCGGGGGAGGAAGTAGGAAATGAGGAGTGAGGAATGAGGAGTGAGGAATGAGGAATATTGGGGCGGCAGTTACATTATTTGTCATTGTTTCGTATGCGGTACACACGCCAACAAGATACAACCTCACACTCTCAACGACAAAATGCCGTAACTGCTTCGTCAGTATTCCTAATTCCTAATTCCTAATTTACAGAGTGGATTGGAGGAGTACAATGTTTTTTGGCACAGGAAAGAAAAAAAGGGCCGCAACGTCGCAGGCCGCGGCGCCGGAGGACGCAATCCCAACGGCGGCAGGCGCGGCGGAATCGGCCCGCAGGCGCTGGCGCTCCATGTACCTCAGCCCCGAGGGACTCAGGCTGGCGGCCGCCATCACCGGCGAGCTGGCACGCCTGACCACAATGGAGATGAAGGTCAGGGTGGAGGGCGGCGAAAAGGGCAAATTTCTCAGCGGGGCGCTGGCGCCCTTTGCCGCCGGACTGCGGCGTGAGCTGGAATACGGCCTGACGGACGGAGGGCTGGTGTTCAGGCCATACTATGACGGGAAGGAGCTTCGGGTCGAGACCGTCCGGGGGGACTGCTTCATACCCGTCGCCACGGACGGCGCGGGACGGGTCACCGAGGCGGTCTTTCTTCAGGAGATAAAGGGGGAGGACGGGTACTACACCCGTGTGGAGCGGCACCGGCTGGAAAAGGGCGGCTGCCGCATAGAAAACACCGCCTACAAGAGCCGCTCCGCCGGTGAAAGGGGCCGGAAGGTGCCCCTGAGCGAAACCGGCCTGTGGGAGGACATGGCGGAGACCCTCTTTATCGAAAACGTGGATCGGCCCCTGTTCGGCCTGTTCCGCACCCCCTCGGCCAACCCCGCCGACCCCGCCTCACCTATGGGCGCGGCGGTTTTTGCCGGGGCCGAGGGCCTGATAAGGGACGCGGACAGACTGTACAAAAACCTGCTGTGGGAGTTCGAGAGCGGCAAGCGCCGCCTGTATGTGGACATCACCGCCTTTGACCGCGACGGCGAGGGCAATCCGAAGCTGCCGGACGCCGAGCTGTTCCGCACCGTGGACGTGAACGAGAGCAATTTTTTCAGCGAGTGGTCGCCCCAGCTTCGGAACGAGGCCATCCAGTCGGGACTGAACAGCGTCCTCCAGAGGATAGAGTTCAACTGCGGACTGGCCTACGGCACCATATCCCAGCCGGTATATGTGGAAAAGACGGCGGAGGAGATAAGGGCATCCAAACAGAGAAGCTACAGCTTTGTCTGCGACCTCCAGAACCAGCTCAGGCGGGCGCTGGAGGAGCTGATATACGCCATGGACGTGTGGGCTCAGGTCTACGGCCTTGTTCCCGAGGGGGAGTACGGCTGCGCCTTTGAGTTCGACGACAGCGTGGCCGCCGACCGCCAGAAGGAGTACGAGGAAAGAGTGCGGCTGGTGGAGCTGGGCGTCATGCTGCCCTGGGAGCTGCGGGCCTGGTACTTGGGCGAGGACGAAAAAACCGCGAGGGAGGCGCTGGCCCCATGAAAAGGCGAAGGGTGAGGATATACCGCTACGACCGAAGCTCCGGCGGATACGTCAGTCGGGATTTCGTCTGCACCGCCGCCCTTGAGGACGGGCGGGCTTCCGAGACCGGCGGGGACTTCCGCCGTGACGGCGGCAGCATCAGGCTCATGACCCGGGCGGATAACGCCGCCGCTCCGGGGGCCTACGCTTCCTTCGACATGGAGCGGAAGGAGCCGGACAAGGAGACGGACTATCTTGTCACCGCCGTCCGGGACAACCGGCGGGGCGGCCTGCCCCATTGGAGGCTGATAGTAAATGGCAGATATAAGAGTCAGCGTTGAGCTGAAACCCGCGAATCAAATCATCGGCGAGCGGGGACTGGACAAGGGCGGACGGGTGCAGCGGTACATAGACGGGGCGGTCGTCGACTTTTGCGAGCCATACGTCCCCTTCGACACCGGCGCTTTGAAGGAAAGTCCCCGCACCTGCTCCCCGCCTGGTGAGGGACGGGTGGTCTACGGCGTGCCCTACGCCCGCCGCCAGTATTACGAAAACAAAGGCGACGGGGGCCTGCGCGGGGCGCGGTGGTTCGACAGAATGAAAGCCGACCGGCTGGACGAGATTGTACAGGGGGCGAAAGAAGCAATTAGGAATGAGGAGTGAGGAATGAGGAATGAGGAAGGAGGAATATTGCGGGGGCAGTTAAGCCTTCACCTCGAAGGGAAGGCTTAATTGTACGGCAGTTACATACTTTGTTAACAACACAATTACACATACATAAAAAAGGAGCGGGAAAATGAAATTCACATACGGAAACTTCAGCCGCGAAATCGACAACATGGACGTGGCGGTGGTGAAAAGCTACGAGAAAAATCTTGAGGAATTTTACCGGCGGGTGGCCCGCATCGACATGAAAAAGACCGCCAGCGGCATCTACGCCGAGATCTGCGGCGCCGGCGAGGCCATGCTGGACGGCTTTCTGGGAGAGGGCGCGTACAGGGAGATGTTCGGCGAGAGCCAGAGCGTCCGCAAGGTTATGGAGGCGGTCTGCGGCCTTAACGCTTTCATGAACGACGTGGGGGCCGTGGTGGACTGCATGAGGAGGGTCGGGGCTTGAGCCTGCTGACCGACGACCTGCCCGACAGCGTCACCCTTGACGGAGTGAGCTACGGCGTCCGAACCGACTTTCGGGACTGGCTGCGGTTCTACGGCTGCGCGGGGCGGCGGGATCCGGTAGGTATGCTGCTGGTGTACCGCCGGCTGCCGCCCTCGCTGGAAAAGGCTCTGGAGCTGGCGGCGGAGTTCGGCCGGGGCGGGGCTTTGCCCTACGGCGAAAAGCGGCCCGGCCGCCGGCCGGTGCTTGACTACGAGGCCGACGCGCCCCTGATCTACGCGGCCTTTATGAGCGAGTACGGCATCGACCTCTGCGAGGCGCGGCTGCATTGGTATCGGTTTTGCGCCCTGCTGGCCGGTCTGAGCGAGGATCGGCCGCTGGTAAGGCTCATGAGCCTGCGGGCCGCCGACCCCGCCGACCGGAGCGACAGCCGCCGACGGGCGGAGATCAGGCGGCTCCAGCGGATATACGCCTGTCCCGACCGCCGCACCGACGCGGAACGGGAGGCGGACGCCATGGAGGCGCTGGGGAAGTTCTATTAGAATGAGGAGTTAGGAATGAGGAATGAGGAATATTGGCGGGGCAGGTACGGCGTGCGCGTGTGTGTACCGTAAATGAGGTATTTGTCATTCCAGCATTTACGGTATAAACCAATAAAAACTTATGGCATCAATGACAAATAATGTAATTGTCACGCTGCTATTCCTCATTCCTCATTTCTAATTTACTTGGGGGGAGGTGATAAAATGAACATGGAGTTTTTGACCGGACTGGGGCTGGACGACGAGACCGCCGGCAGAATAATGGCGGAGCACGAATCCGACGTTCGGGAGCTGGAGGGCCGCCTGAACGACCGCGACCGGCAGATGGACGAGCTGCGTCTGGACGGCGACATCGACCGTGAGCTAACCGGACTGGGGGCCAGAAACCTACGGGCCGCGAGGGCCCTGCTGGACATGGAGGCACTGAGGGCCAGCGCCGACCGCGAGGCCGAGCTTCTCGCCCAGCTGGAGGAGATACGCCGGGAAAACGGTTACCTCTTCAGGGACGGACACACGCCTGTGGTGTCCGGCCCCACCGCCAGGGCCGAAAGGGGCTTTGGCTTCAGATTTACAGGCGTAAGATGAAAAGTATGAAGGGAGATCGAAAAAAACTATGGCTGCTATCAACTATGCCACCGAATACGCCGGCACTCTTGCCCAGGCGTACCCCTATGTGCTGAATTTCGGAGCGCTTTACGCCGCCGAAAACGACAGCCGCTACCGCTGGGTCAACGCCAAGACCATCGAGATACCGTCCATCACAACCACCGGCAGGGTGGACGGCGACCGCGACACCGTGGCCACGGCCAAGCGCAATTACGACAATGCGTGGGAGATGAAAACCCTCTCCCACCACCGCAAGTGGAGCACCCTTGTCCATCCCATGGACATCGACGAGACAAACATGGCCGTCTCCATAAGCAACATAACCCAGGTATACAACGAGGAGCACAAGTTCCCCGAAATGGACGCCTACACCGTGTCGGAGATATACAGGCTTTGGACCGAGGCGGGCAACACCCCCGACAAGACCGTCCTCACGGCGGAAAACGTCCTTTCGGTATTCGACGCCATGATGGAGAACATGGACGAGGCGAGGGTTCCCGCCAAGGGCCGCATCCTCTATGTAACCCCCGCCGTCAAGACCATGCTCAAAAACGCCGACCAGCTCTCCCATGTGGTGAACAACGGCGACGCAAAGATCGACCGCGGCGTGGCCGACCTGGACAGCGTGGAGATAATCGCCGTGCCCAAGGACCTGATGAAAACGGAGTACGACTTCACCACGGGCTGGAAGGTGGGCGGAGAGGCCAAGCAGATCAATATGCTCCTCGTCCACCCCAGCGCGGTCATAACTCCCGAGAAGTACACCTTTGCCCGACTGGACGAGCCCAGTGCCGGCAGCGAGGGCAAGTATGTCTACTTCGAGGAGAGCTACGACGGAGTGTTCATCCTCAACAAGCGTATGGGCGGCATCGCCATAAACGCCGAGGCCTGATTCGTCGCGGGGGTGAGTCATGCTTTATGAGGAATATCTTGAGCGTACCTTCGCCTCCGAGCCCGTGCCGGAAAAGGAATTCGGCTTTTACAGGGACAAGGCGGAGAAGCTCATCGAAACGCTGACCTTCGGCCGGAGCCGCGACTCCGAGCTGGAGGAGGTGGCCTGCGCCGAAACGGAGCTGATACAGTTCTTCTTTGAGAACGGCGGCGCACGGGGCATCGTCAGCGAGAGCAACGACGGCTACAGCGTGACCTACGCCGCCGGAGGAGAGCCGGCGGCGGCCCGTGACATCGTCCGCCAGTGGCTGGGGGACACGGGGTTGATGTACGCCGGTGTGGAGGACTGCCGCTATGGCGATAATTGACAGCCTTAAGGCGTTCTTCGAGGAGTGCCCGCTGCTGGAGGACGGCCGGATAAACGTGAACTATCTCGGGCCGGAAAAGGCGGACTACAGTATCGAAAGCGTCCCCGCCGCTCCCGTGGTGCGCCGGTACGTGGACGGAGCCGAGGTGCGGCAGTATGTGTTCGTCTTTGCGTCCCGGGAGTGGTACGACGAGGACCGCCTTGGCAATATGGACACGGCCCGCTTCTATGAGGAGCTGGGCGGATGGATAGACGAAAGGAACAGGAGCGGCGCGCTGCCGCTCCTGGACAAGGGCATGAGGGCGCTGGGGCTGGAGGTCACCTCGGGGGGATATGTGCTGTCCGCCCGTGGCGGCACCGCCAGATTTCAGCTCCAGTGCCGGCTTATATACAGAAAGGAAGGTTGATCTTATGGCATTGGTTAAGCGCTGCGAAAAGCTGGCGTTCATGAAGGTGGGCGAAAAGTACTGCCGCATGACCAATTTTACGGAAATATCCGTGGGCAAGAACACTAAGGAATACACCCGTCAGTATGTGGACGAGGAATTCGAGCGCTCCAGCGTGGTGGGCTACGCCACCTCGGTGAGCTACAGCTTCGATTACGACAACGAGAACGAGGTTCACGCCGCGATAAAGAAGATAACCGACGGCGAGCTGCTGGCCGACGACGCCGTGGTGGAGATCGTCATGGTGGACGTCACCGACGAGGAGAGCTCCAACAACGCCATCAGCCGCAGCTGGAGCGTTATCCCCGAAAACGAGGGCGGCAGCATCGACGCCTACACCTACAGCGGCAGCTTCCGGGCCAACGGCCCCGGCAAGGTCGTGTCCGCCGTGTCCACCGACGGGTGGCAGACCATAACCGTCAAATAAGTCCTTAGTCCTGACAGGGAGGTGAAAGCATGGCGGGAGACGGAAGTATAATCATAGACACCCAACTTGATACCGAGGGTCTGGAAAAAGGGCTCGGCGAGCTTAAGTCCCTCATCGAGAACGGTATGGGCGGGGCAAAGGACGCCTTCAGCAAGGCCATAGACGAAATGGGCTCCGCCATGGCCGCGGATTCCCTGGCCGAGGGTGCGGGAAAGATGATGTCGGCGGCGGCGGAAGCCGTCAGGGGCGGGGCCTCGGAGCTGTATTCCGCCGCCGAAAGCGCGGCACGGAATGCGGCGGAGGGGCTGAGCTACTCCGCCGGTGATTTCGGCTCCGGCGGACGGGAACTTGCCGACGCCGCAGCCGGAGGTTACCGTGGGGCCGGAGGCGGACTGGGAGACGCCGCCGTTTCCTCCGCCGAAAGCGCGGCTCGGGGGCTGTCCTCCAAGACCGGGGACTTCGGCTCCGGCGGACGGGGCCTTGCCGACGCCGCCGCCGGGGGCTACCGCGCCGTTGGGGGCGGACTGGGTGACGCCGCCGAAGCCTCCGCCAACGAGGCGTTGGGCCGGCTGAACGGAACGGGCGAAAGCTTCCGCACCGGCGGTCAGGGCCTGTCCTCGGCCACGGCGGAGGGAATTTCCGCCGGAGCGCCCCAGGTGGGGGACGCGGCGGAGTCCGCCGTGAGGAACGCCGCCGCCCGTATGAGGATAGACGGCGAGTTCAGCGGCATCGGCGCCAACCTTATGAGCGCCCTGCGCGGGGGCCTTGCCGCCGGAGCCGGAGCGCTGTACGCCAAGGCCGCCGAGATAGCCGCCCAAGTGGTGGCCGTCATGAAAAGCGCCTTCAGCATACACTCCCCCTCGGCGGTGTTCCGGGACGAGATAGGCAAAATGCTGATGCTGGGCCTGCGGGACGGCATCGTGAACAATCGGGAGCTCGTTCTGGCCGCCACGGAGGAGCTGGCGAAGGATATGCTGGACTCGGAGCGCCGCTATCTCGAGGAAAAGGAGCGCCTTGACCTTGAAAGCGACAAGGCCGAGGAGGAGCGGCGGGTCAGGGAGTACGAAATCAAGCTGAGTCAGGCCCAAAGCCAATCCGAGCGGGAGGAGCTGATCGAGGAGGAAAGGCTGCGGCTGAAAAAGCGGGCCGACAGCCGCTATCTGGATCAGCTGAAGGAAACGGCCGAAAACGAAAGGGAGATAATCGACACCCTCAAGGACGACATAACCTCCATGTACGAGGAGATCGCCGCCCGAATCGAGGACAGTCTCGAGCCCATAGCCGAGAGTCGGGAAAAGCTGGAGAAAAGCCTTAAAAGCTACGCCTCCGCCAGCACCGGCGCGAGGGAGCTAAGGATACTGAACTCCGATGGAGAGGTGGAGTCCACCCTTTACGGTCTGGCGGATCAGCGGGAGAGCATAGATATGCTCAACCGCTACGCCCAAGCCATGGAGCGGGCCGCCGACCGCATAAAAACGGAGTTCGACACAGCGACGGCACGGGACTTCATGCGTGCTCTGGCGGACATGGACATCGACGAGGGGGCGCTGTTCGCCGAGACCCTGTCGGCCGCTCCGGCGGAGGACTTCCACCGGTACATACGAGACTGGGGCCTGAAAAACACTCTGGCGGAGGAGATCTCCCGCCAGATCTACGGCGAGGAGTTCACCGAGGCGGTGGACAGCGCCACGGAATACATGAGGTCGGAGCTGGAGGCCATGGGCCTTGAGGTGCCGGAGGGCTTCTTCGCCAGCGGCACTCTCAGCGCACGGGAGTTCGGCGAGGGCTTCGCTCAGGGGCTCAACGAGGTGCTGGAGGACGCCCGCCGGACGGTGGAGGGCTTCGGCTCCTTTGCGGGCGTGGTGATAAGCGCCGCCGCTCCGGTTGTGACCAACAACAACTATTACAGCACTTATTCCGTCAACGGAACCAGAAGCACGGCCGCCGAGAGCATTTTTGCCCTTGAGGCGGCGGCCACAATGAACAGGTACAGGGGGCTTGACTGATGGAGATGATTTTTACCGGCGCCGGTTCCGCGGTGCGGATGGACGGGGGCGGCGGAGGCGCGCCCCTGAAGATACTTAAGACCGAGGGGCTGGGCTTCCTGCCCCAGAACGCGGTCACGGCCTCCTATCCCTTTTTGAGCGGACAGCGCACCCTGTCCCGGTCGCCGGGGGCGCGGCTCATAACCGTGTCCGCCGAGGCCGCACGGGGAGGGGTCAGCCACGAGGGCGCCATTGCCGCCGCCGTCCACTATCCCGGACGGCTGGAGATAGTCCACGGCGGCAGGCGGGTCTACGCCGAATGTTACGTCAGCGGCATGGACGTCACCCGTGCCGTGGGCGGACAGTTCGAGCGCTACGTGTTCCAGTTCACCTGCGACTACCCCTACTTTCGGGACAGCGTCCCCTCCGGAACCAGCCTGTTCCGGAGGGAGAATTACATCAAGGGGAGGTTCACCCTGCCCAAGGTGTTCTCCGGACGGGTCACAGGCGGGCTGGTCAGGGTCACAGGCGACAGGGAGGTGCTGCCCCGCATAACCGTCAACGGTCTCGACGGCGGCGACGGGCTGCCGCTGGAGATAGTCAACGCCACCACGGGAGCGGCCCTGCGGCTCGACCTCCCCGCCGGAGAGTACGGGCCGGTGGTCTTTGACCTGTGGAACGGCAGGATATACTCGGGTCAGACGGATCTGACAAAATATCTGGACGAGGACAGCTTCATGAGCGATTTTTACCTTGTCAGAGGGGACAACCGTCTGGAGATAAAGGCCATGGACGTTTCGGTGAACACCTCCGCCTCCGTGACATTTGAAAACGAGTACTATTCCGCCTGGGAGGACAGCGATGCATAGAGAGCTGATATTCTACGACTACGAGTTCAACCCCCTGGGCAGGGCGTCGGGGGTGTCGGACATCTATTACAAGGAAATGTACAACGGAATTGGAACCTTCGAGGCGGAGCTGGACGCGGACGGGTCCATGGCGGCGGAGCTGATGGATCGGGACTACACCGTGGCGGTGTGGGACGGGCTTCAGGCCGTGATAACCTCGGTGCGGGCCGCAGAGGGCGAGGGCGTGCTAAAGGTCTACGGCCGCACGCCCAACTGGCTCCTGTCCCGACGGGCCTGTCCCAACTTCGGCCACAGAACCGGCGAACCTCACGCGCTGGCCCACCGGCTGACGGAGGAGGTCTGGGGCGACAGCATCGTCACCGGCTCCGGAGCGGACATCAAAACGGGAGAGATAACCTTCTGGCGCAACGTCTACAACCCCCTCAGCGAGGTGGTGGCCGACTGTCTGGACAGGGCCGGAGGCGGCCATCGGGTGGTCTTTGATACGCGGTCGAGGGAGTGGCGCTTCGAGACCTACGAGGGGCGGCGGCGCAGGCTTATGTTCTCCGCCGACCGGCGCAGCGCGGCGGGCATGACCTACAGCCGCAGCGTGCTGGATCACTACAACGGCGGCTTTTATACCACCGACGAGGACGAGAAGGTCTGGAAGGAGCTGCCCTCGGACAGGGAGGGCATCTACCGCTGGACGGCCCGGCTCACCAGTTCCGGCGCCAGCTCGGCGGAGAGCGAACTGAAAAGGAAGAAGATCGAGAACAGCGTTGACTTCACCGCCTTGGGGCTGCGGCGGGGCGTGGACTACGAGCTGGGGGACATAGTTTACGGCTCGAGCCTTTTCGGCAGGAAAAAGGTGACAGGCGAACTGCGGGTGGCCGCCGTGGAGCGGTGGGCGTCGTATAACGACAGCGGCGAGCGGCCATTGTTAGAGAGTGTGTGAGAGTGGATAATTAGGAATATTGGATAATTAGGAGTTAGGAATGAGGAATGAGGAATACTGACGGGGCAGTTACGGCGAGTGGCTTGTGTGTGCCGGTAATGTGACCTGTACTCCGTAGGGGCGCTCATTGGGCGCCTGCCATCAAACGTTTACGGCGACAACGATAAACGAAATTACAAATTAAATTTTCCTGTACCGCCTTACGTTAACAATGACAAATAATGTAACTGTCGCATATATTCCTAATTCCTCACTCCTCATTCCTAATTTCAAAAACAGAAGGAGATAAAAAATGAAATATTATTTTGGCGACAACAGAGAATACGGCGCGGGGGACATAAAAAAGGCCCTCGGCGCGCTGGCGGCCACAGGGGGCATCGAGCTGGAGTTAAGCGACGGCAGCGAGTACACGCCCTCCAAGCTCAACTCCATCATCGCCTCCGCCGTGTCCCATGGGGTGCTGACCGAAAGCAACAGCTGTCTGCGGCTAGAAAAGAGCGGCGGCAGTTACTATATCAGCCCCGGAAGGGGAATTTTCGCCGACGGGGGCGTGGCCGAGGTGGAGGAGCGCACCGAGGTGGACGTGCTCCCCGGCCAGTACCTGTACATAGCATATAACAGTATGCTGGACGATGTGTATTTCCTTGCCGATGCTCAGGAGCACAGCGACGGCGGCGACCTCCTGCTCATACCCATAGCCTATATAGAAAACGGCGGCGCGGTGACGGACAGGCGGGTTTTTGCCCGGGGCAGGATACCGGCCCTGCCCTCCGCCACATGGAACGTCCTTCGGGAAACGGAGTTCGTCATCGATGACAGCACCGTCACCCACGGCGACATTGGCGTCGGCGGCTATGTGGAGGCGCGCCACCCCATAGACGGGGAGATCAATTTCATGATGGTGGAGAGCCTCACCCGCATAGCCACCATGTCGCTGGAGGCCGACGGGCCGGTGTATCACACCGTGGCCGCGGGCGGGGGCGGCAACGAGGGCCGCTGGATGGACTTCATGAGCGTGGGCTATACCACCGGCCAGATTAAGGCCACCTATCTGGACAGCGGCCCCGGCTTTATCAGCCTTCGGTACTATCTGCCCAGTAAGTATCCCGGCTCCCGGCGCTATGCTTATAAGGCCCTTGTGGGGATAAAGGTGAAATGAGGAATGAGGAATAAATAATGCGGCAGTTACACACCATGGCAACGATGACAAGTTTATCGGTAGGTCGCGCCGATGTGCGGCGTTAGTGTGACCGTAAAAGTGAAATTTTAAATTAAAATCACTTGACAAAGCAAAAAATACCGTGTATAATAAAAACAGATAGAGGCAAGCCCGTAAAACGGTTAGCCGAGTGTATTAGTTAAAATAACTGCCACACTTGACCATGGGGGCAGTTATTTTTTTGTGGTGTAGTAAATGATGATCCAACACGCTATGTTTATGCCCCATGTTAATGCGAGCATAAAAAACAATGTGAACACATCAAGCATCACAAACCACCTCCCTTCCATTGTTAAAATGAAAGTGTTGATGGCAGGCAACTAATGCTCTCACATACGGAGTACAGGCTACATTTATGGTACACATACGCAAAACGCCGTAAATGTCCCGTCAGTATTCCTCATTCCTGATTTTCCACAAAAAAAGGTACGGCCGCGCAACCGCAGGGCGGGGCGCGACCGTACCGATATATCACGTTTTAAAAATTCAAGAAAGAAATTCCCTCATCAGCTCATGTCCGACGGTGCGCACCTGTCCGTGTTTCTCGGCGCAGGCCTCGGAGTAAACGAAGCCGGTTTTATTATCCTCGCCCTTCCTGTACATAACGCAGGGAATACTCTCGCCGCTGTGGGTCTTGATGGACACGGGTGTGGGGTGGTCGGGCAGCACCATGAACTTATAGTCCTCGCCGCTCTCGTCCAGCCGGGCCTTTACATAGCCGATTATCTTTTCGTCTATGAGCTCAAGGCTGCGCTTCTTGCCCTCGGGATCACCCTGATGGCCGCACTCGTCCGGAGCCTCAAGGTGAATGTACACCAGATCGCAGCCCTCTTTCAGCAGAGCGTCGGCGGCGGCTTTGGCCTTGCCGTCGAAGTTGGTGCTCAGGGTGCCGGTGGCCCCCTCCACGTCGATGCTGCGCATACCGGCCAGAATGCCGATGCCCTTGATGAGATCGACGGCGCTGACCACGGCGCCCTTCACGCCGTAAAGCTCCTCGAAGCTTGACAGTGCGGGCTTTTTGCCCTCGCCCCATATCCAAAGGGAGGTGGCGGGATTTTTGCCGGCGGCGATACGGGCCTTGTTCACCGGATGCTCGCGAAGTATCTTTTCGCTCTTTTTCATCAGGTCGAGAATGACCTCGTTGTCGGGCAGGTAGGGCCCGACCTTTTTGTCGGAAATGTCGTGAGGCGGAGTGAGCCTGAAGCTCTCCGGTGCATCGTCCCAGACGAAGAGGTGGCGGTAGCTGACGCCGGGATAGAAGTGTATTCCGCCGCCGCCAAGCTCGGCCTCCACGGCACGCAGGAGCTGTGTGCTCTCGGCGGTGGTTATCTCGCCGGAGCTGTAGTCCACCATGGTTTTGTCGGCGTAGTCCGCCTCATCGCTGAGGGTGACGGTGTTGGCCCGAAAGGCCGTCTGGTTGGGCAGAAGCTCCACTCCGATGGAGGCGGCCTCCAGAGGGGAGCGGCCGGTGTAGTAGAGGTGAGGGTCGTAGCCCATGACCGAGAGATTGGCCACGTCGCTGCCGGGCTTCATGCCGGTGGGCACCGTCTGGACAAAATACAGGCTGCCTTTGTCGGCGAAGCTGTCCATGTTGGGCGTATATGCGGCCTCGAGAGGGGTCTTGCCCCCAAGAGACTCCACGGGACGGTCCGCGCAGCCGTCCGCCAAAACTATTACGTATTTCATGAAATCAATCCTTTCCTTCATAATATAATAACATTTCCCGAAAAAAATTGCAACCTCGCCGCATAAATTTAACAAAAAACATTAAAAATAACAGGGATTAGGAGGATGGATATGAGCAAATTCAGACAGTACGGACAACACATAATACTTTCGCTGCTGCTGGCGGCGCTGACGGTTTTCGGCCTGTGGCAGTTCGGCCGGGCAAAGAAGCTGGAGTACGCCCAGGATATGATGTACCGCCAGATCTTTACGGAGTTCACCGGCTACGTCGACGACGTCCAAACCCAGCTGATGAAGAGCCGCCTTGTCGGCGATCCGGGGCGGCTGGTGGATCTGAGCGGCGAGCTTTACCGCAGCGCGGCGGCGGCCAAGGCCAGCCTCTGTTCCCTGCCGCTGGGCGATGTGTCGGTGGCGCGGACGGCGGAGTTCCTGTCCCAGGTGGGGGATTACGCCCACAGCGTTTCCATGCGGGTGCTGAGGGGCGGCGAAATGACCGACGCCGAGCTGGACACCATCGCCCGGCTCGGCAAATACGCCCAAGGGCTGCAATCCGGCCTTGACGGGCTGCTGACGGAGATGAACAACGGCAATCTCAGCCTCAGCCGCGAAAACGCCCGCAGGCTGAACGGCGGAGCCACGGCTCTGGCGGGGAGCATGGCCGATTTGGAGGAGGAAATACACGACTATCCTTCGCTGGTCTACGACGGGCCCTTTTCCCAGCACGTAATGAATAAGAGTCCGGTCTGGCTGGAGGGCAGGGCCGACGTGAGCGAGGACGCCGCCCTGGAGACGGCACGGGGCTTTATAGGCCCGGAGGCCCGGCTCACCGGCGTCGGCGAAGGAAAGATACCCTCGTATTACTTTGAGAACGGCTCCTGTCGGCTTGAACTGTCCAGAGCCGGGGGCTGTCCGCTGTGGCTGCTGAACGACAGGCCCGTGGACACCGCCGCCCTCAGCCTTGAGGAGGCCAGGCAGTACGCCGCCGACTTTTTGCGGAGGAACGGCTACTATGACATGACCGAGAGCTATTATGACCTCAAGAACGGCTGCGCCGTGCTGAACTACGCATGGACCCAAAACGGCTACACCGTCTATCCCGATCTCGTGAAGGTAAAGGTGGCCCTTGACACCGGCGAAGTGGTGGGCTTTGAGGGCCGTGGCTATGTGATGAACCACCGGGCACGGGACATCCCCGAGCCGAAAATAACCCCCGAGGAGGCGGCGAAGATGGTGAGCCGGGGCGCCCCCATCGAGAGCACGTCCTACGCAGTAATTCCCCTTGACGGCGGCGGAGAGGCCTTCTGCTACCAGCTTCGGGGCAGTCTGGACGGAAAGAATTTCCTCATTTATATAAATACCCAGACCGGAGCCGAGGAGGACGTGATGATCCTGCTGGAGAGCGACACGGGTGTGCTGGCCGTGTAGCTTTGAGTGAGGAGTGGGGAATGTTGGGAAATGAGGAATTAGGAGTGAGAAATTAGGAATACTGACGGGGCAGCTACGGCGTTTTGCGTATGTGTACTGTAAATGTGACCTTGTTTTGTCGTGACTGTACCGTAAACGTAACCTTGATATCGTAGGGGCGACCATCGGTCGTCCGCCATCAAACGTTTATGGCGGCAACAGTGAATGAAATTACAAATCAAATTTCACTGTGCCGTCTTGCGGCAGCAACGACAAATAAAGTAGCCGTCCCGCCGGTATTCCTCACTCCTCATTCCTCATTCCTAATTTTCCAGTATTCCTAATTTACAACCCCCTTCTGCGCATATGGCGAAGCGGCATCGGCGTCAGCAGAACGGGAGAGATGTAATATTCCCCACCCCCGAGGCATATAATATTATGGCTGATGGCTGAGGGGGTGTTTTTGTGTCCGAATACGGAAATCTAATACTCGAGAACAGGGAGAAGCTCTGCATTTCGGCGGTGAGCGACGTGGAGAGCTACGACGACCGGAAGATCGTACTCAGGATAGGCGATGAGCGGCTGACCGTGACCGGCAGCGGTCTCCGGCTCAGTCAGGTGAATGTGGAGGACGGAGAGGCAACCGTGGAGGGCTCCATTGACGGCTGCGTCTATTCCCGGCCGGCCAAGGGCTCCTTCTGGGGACGGCTGACCAAATGACGGTGTCCGCCGCCGTCCAGCTCATGGCCCTGCTGAGAGGGCTGCTTACCGGAGGGGCCTGCGGCGCTCTGGCCGCCGTTATGAACGCCGTCCGGGAACGGCTCCGCATGGGCCGGGGCCTGTCGATGGTCTGGGATCTGCTGTTCTGGCTCCTCTGCGGGCTGACCGTGGTCTTGGTGGACCTGCGGATGGGCGGGGAACCGTTCCGCGGCCCGCAGCTCATCGCGGCGGTCTGCGGCCTTGTGCTGTACCTGCTGACACTGGGGCGCCTTACCGAACGGCTGACCGGCCTTGTGATGACCGGCATCAGGTTCGCCCTCTCGCCGGTGTTTTTTCTGGGCCGGGGACTCAGGCTCTACCTTGGCGCGTGGGCGGAAAAGGCCCGCTCCCTTTTTTTGCTCGGCCGCCGCAGACTCCGCCGCCGCTCCTCCGCCGACAGAGTCCGAAAAAAAATCCGAAAAAATTACAAAAAAATGCTTTAAAACCCTTTACAAAACAAAAAATTTGTTATATACTATTAGTTGAGCAAATTATTTGCTCTTGTCGGCGACCGTAAAATTACGGCCGGCGGACACGAGGAACAGGCATTCGGCTTTGGGAGTGATACCGATGAGACTTTTCGGCAGACACATATCGAAAAAGCGTTTCCGCGGTCTTTTGGTCGCGGGCTTTACGGGTGTGTTTGTTTCGGTCTTTATATTTATGGTATGCAGCACCTGGATACATATTCTCCGTGTGCGCCGCGACATCAGCGAGTGCAACGAGGCAATCGCGCAGAAGAAAAGCGAGCTCAGTCAGCTTGAACAGAAAAAAGCCTACTACGAAAGCGACGAGTTTTTTGAGGACGCTGTCCGAAACGGCGGCTACGTGGACGAGGATGAAACGGTTTTTGTTGTAACAAACTGAATCGCTAATTTACATTTTGAAAGGGGTCTCATACCTTTATGGCTCTGGAAGTTGGAAGCATTGTGGAAGGCAAGGTCTCGGGCATAACGGGATTTGGCGCGTTTGTGGATCTGCCCGAGAAAAAAACGGGATTGGTACATATCTCCGAGATAGCCCGCGACTATGTGAAGGATGTGCATGACCATCTCACCGTGGGACAGACCGTCAGGGTGAAGATACTGACCATGGAGCCCAACGGCAAGATAAGTCTGTCCATAAAGAAGGCCGTCGAGCCCAAGCCCAGGAGCGCGCCGTTTTCCGGCCGCCCGGCCGAGGTGACCTTTCCCGCTTCCTCCGGCGGCGCCGAGCTGTCCTTCGAGGACAAGATGGCGAAGTTCAAGCAGACCAGCGACGAGCGTATGCTGGACATCAAGCGTAATGTTGAGTCCAGACGCGGAAGGAGAAAATAGAATAAACTGCTGCAGTGCGGCGTTATTGTGACGTAAATGTGGAATTTTCAATTAAAATCACTTGACAAAGCAAAAATAATCGTGTATAATAAGAATAGATAGAGGCAAGCCCGTAAAACGGTTAGCCAAAGGGTTTATCAGTTATAAAAATAACTGCCCATTTTAGCTACGGGGGCAGTTATTTTTTTATGATGATAATGATACAGAGGATTAATATTAAAACTAATACTAAAAATTCCTTCTCAGTCATCACAAACCACCTCCCTTCCATTATGTAATGAAAGTGCCGGTGGCTAACCGTCCCACTACTTGCGCTCTATCCGAAGGATATTATAACACATATTCCGACAAAATGCAAGATTATATATATAATTTATTTGTCATTGTTGCCGTAAGGCAGCGCAGGAGAAATTAATTTATAATTTCGTTTATTATTGCTGTTATAAACGTTTGATGGCGGGCGGCCGATGGCCGCCCCTACGGAGTAAAGGTTACATTTATGGTTTTGACGCGCCGGGGTCGTCGCGCCCTACCATGGTATTTTGTCATTTTTAATTTATCGGCATACACGCAAACGCCGTATATGCCCCGTCAATATTCCTCACTCCTCATTCCTAATTCCTCATTTTTCAATATTCCCCTAACAAACTCCCATTGCTGTAATTAAACAAGCCCCCTCGGTAATACATTTTACCAAGGGGGTATTTATTTTGAAAAAAATCATTTCCGCACTTCTTGTCCTTGTCCTGACCGCCCTGTCCGTGCCGGTTCTGGCCGATCCGGCGGTCAACGCCCGGGCCGCCATACTCATGGACTGCGGCACCGGCTCCGTCCTCTGGGAGCTGAACCCCGACGAGCCTTTGCCGCCCGCCAGCGTCACCAAGGTCATGACCCTGCTGCTGACCATGGAGGCCATAGACCGGGGGGAGATAGGCTACGACACCGTTGTCACCGCCAGCGAACGGGCCAAAAGCATGGGCGGCAGCACCATTTTTCTGGACACCGGCGAGCAGATGACCGTGGACGACCTGCTCAAGGGCATAGCCGTGGCCTCGGGCAACGATGCCTGCGTGGCCGTGGCCGAGCATCTGGCCGGCAGCGTGGAGGCCTTCGTTGACCGCATGAACGCCCGGGCCGCCGAGCTGGGCATGAACAACACCCACTTCGTCAACTGCAACGGACTGGACGCCGAGGGACACTATTCCTCGGCCCGTGACATCGCCATAATGAGCCGGGAGCTCATGCGGCACCCCGACATCTTCCGCTACACCACAATATGGATGGACTCGCTCCGGAACGGGGCCTTTCAGCTGGCCAACACCAACAAGCTGATCCGCTTCTATGACGGGGCCACCGGTCTCAAAACCGGCTCCACCGACGGGGCACTCTGCTGCGTCAGCGCCACCGCCCGACGGGACGATCTGCACCTCATCGCCGTGGTTCTGGGCAGTCCCGACTCAAAAAGCCGCTTCGCCTCCGCCCGGGAGCTGCTGGACTACGGCTTCGCCAACTACCGCAACGTCCGTTTGGGCGAGAAGGATAAGACCGTCACCTCCGTGCCCGTGAAAAAGGGGCTCAAGGAGCAGGTAACGCTGGTCTCCGCCGACGACGCCTTTGCCCTGCTCTCCGCCGATCGGGTGAGCGAGGTCAAAACCGAAACCCGTCTGGAGCCGGACATCTCCGCCCCGATAAAAAAGGGCGACCTCCTGGGCGAGGCGGTGGCCACCCTTGACGGCGAGGTGATAGCGAGCTGCCGCCTTATAGCCGCCGACGACGTGGGACGGCGGACGGTGTTCTCATATTTTAAAAGCCTGATGGAGCGGTTTATGGTGGTCTGAACAACTGTCGGCTCCGCCGCATAATATGTGTGTGGAGCGTGATGTTATGACCAGAACCCTGGCCCTCGCGGGCAATCCCAACGTTGGCAAATCCACGGTGTTCAACGCCCTGACCGGCGCCCGCCAGCACACCGGCAACTGGGCGGGTAAGACCGTGGAGCTGGCCGAGGGGAGTTTTACCTTCCGAGGAGAAAAAATAAAGGTGACGGATCTGCCGGGCACCTACAGTCTTTCGGCCCGAAGCGCCGACGAGCTGGCCGCCCGGGACTACATATGCTTTGGCGGCGCCGATCTGACCGTCATAGTCTGCGACGCCACCTGTCTGGAGCGGAACCTCATTCTGGCGGTGCAGACGCTGGAGATAACGGGCCGGGCGGTCGTATGCCTGAACCTGATGGACGAGGCGGCCCGTAAGAAGATCGTGGTGGACACAGAGGAGCTGTCCCGTCGGCTGGGGGTGGAGGTCATTCCCATGACGGCGCGGAGCGGGAAAGGCCTCGACCGGCTCAGGGAGGCCGCGCTGGAGCCTCCGGCGGGGCGGCCCCTGAGGGTGGATTACGGCCCGGCGGCCGAGGCGGCCATCGCTCCGGTGGAGAAGGCCGTGTCCGGCAAGCTCTGCCGCGGACTCGAGCCCCGGTGGATAGCCGTAATGCTGCTGGAGCGGGACGAGGCTCTCCTCCGTCGGCTGGACAGCTATCTTGGCTACAGCATAACGGCCTTTGACGATGTGGCCCACGCCTTGAGAATGGCCCGTGAGACCGGGCCGGGGCCCGAGTTTTTCCGTCGTGAGGCGGGCCGGGGCCGCATAGCCCTCGCTGAGGACATTGCCGCCGGGGTAATAAAGGAAAAGGGCAGCTTTGCCGCCGACAGGCGCCTCGACAGGATATTCACGGGCAGGACCCTCGCCGTGCCGGTCATGCTGGCGCTGCTGCTGGCGGTGATGTGGCTCACGGCTCAGGGAGCCAACTACCCCTCCGCCGCCCTCGGCGCCCTTTTCGACCGGGCGGAGGAATGGCTTTGGAACCTGCTCTCCGGCTGGGATCCCTTTTTGCGGGATATGCTGACGCGGGGAATGTTCCGGGTGCTGGGCTGGGTAGTGGCGGTGATGCTGCCGCCCATGGCCATCTTTTTCCCTTTGTTCACCCTGCTCGAGGATTTCGGCTACCTGCCCCGGGTGGCCTTCAATCTGGACGGCTGTTTCCGTCGGTGCGGAGCCTGCGGCAAGCAGGCTCTCACCACCTGCATGGGCTTCGGCTGCAACGCCGTGGGGGTCACGGGCTGTCGGATAATCGACTCGCCCCGGGAGAAGCTCATGGCCATGCTCACCAACTCCCTCGTCCCCTGCAACGGCCGGCTTCCGGCCCTCATCACCGTCACCGGCCTGTTTCTGGCGGGGAGCGGCGGCTCGGCGCTGAGCGCCCTGATCGTGACCCTGACGGTGGTTTTCAGCGTGGGCCTGACCATGGGGGTCTGCGCCCTGCTGAATAAGACTCTGCTTCGGGGCCTGCCCTCGTCATTCACGCTGGAGCTGCCGCCCTACCGTCGGCCACAGGTGGGCCGGGTCATAGTGCGTTCCGTCCTCGACCGCACGGTTCATGTGCTGGGCCGGGCGGCGGCGGTGGCCGCTCCGGCCGGACTTCTGATATGGCTGCTGGCCAACGTCAGCGCCGGAGGGATGTCGCTGCTGGCCCGGCTGGCGTCCCTGCTGGATCCTCTGGGACGGCTCATGGGGCTGGACGGGGTCATTCTCACCGGCTTTCTGCTGGGCTTTCCGGCCAACGAGATAGTCCTGCCGCTGGTGCTCATGGGCTATACCGGCGGCGGGGTGCTCACCGACTGGGCAGGACCCTCGGCTCTGGGATCGGTGCTGACCGCAAACGGCTGGACGCCCGTCACCGCCGTCTGCTTTATCATTTTCACCCTCTGTCACTTCCCCTGCTCCACCACGGTGCTGACCTTTTATAAGGAGAGCGGCAGTTTGCGCTGGACGGTCTGGAGCGTCCTTGTTCCGCTTTTGACCGGAATTGTCCTTTGCGCCGCTGTTAATTTTGCCGCCGGGATCGTTTTGGGATAAAAATTAGGAATTAGGAATGAGGAATGAGGAATACTGACGGGGCAGCTATGGCGTTTGCGTGTATGTACCGTAAATGTAATCTTGTTTGGCGTGACTGTACCGGTAATGTAACCTGTATTCCGTAGGGGCGACCATCGGTCGTCCGCCATCAAACGTTTAAGGCGGTAATGATAAATGAAATTATCAATAAAAATTTTGTGTTTCAATTTATGGTAAACACGACAAAGCACCATGGTAGGGCGCGACGACCCCGGCGCGCCGCTGTACCGCTTTATGTTAACAATGACAAATAAAAAAAGCCGTCCCCTTTGAGGGGACAGACGATATGTTATCATATGAAGTGCAACACAAATAAGTGTGGACAACACAGCAATTTTTGTGTAAAATGAATTTACCACAAAACATTAACACAAAGGAAGATCGCTATGTTGT
>CANQRB010000016.1 GCA_947626145.1 uncultured Clostridia bacterium
TTGACTGCATAAAAATAGCGTAGCAGTCAGCAAAACTACTACGCTATGAAAAGTCTAACTTTTTGGGGTCACATCACCGAGGGGGCAGTTATTTTTTTATGATGAAAATGATAAAGAAAATTATTATCATAAACAATAATAAAAATTCCCGTTCAGTCATCACAACCACCTCCTTCCATTATATAATGAAAGTGCTGGTGGCTAACCGTCCCACTACTTGCGCTCTATCCAAGAGACATTATAACACATATTCCGGCAAAATGCAAGAATTTTTTATATAGCTGTGCATATTACGTCACACACACGCCAAACGCCGTATCTGTCCCGTCAGTATTCCTCATTCCTCATTCCTAATTCCTAACTCCTCATTCCTAACTCCTCATTAAACTACATTTCCCTTTTCTCATACAGCTTCACCGACAGCAGCCATGACAGGGCGTACACCCCCGGCCCCGCAACGGCAAACACCGGCATAAGCACGCCGAAGGCGCCGAATCCCGCTCCCACGCCGACTATGGTAAATATGCCGCCCAGCGCTCCGGACACGCCGAAGGACAGTCCGAGAATTACATAGTACCAGATGCGGCCCTTTTCCACCCCATACCTGAACACAAACGGCAGGTTGACAGAGCTGACTAAGCAGGACACGAACAGCAGCACCGACATAAAGCTCATCAGTCCGACGAGAGTAAAGTTTCCGTCAAGGTTCATCCTCACGCCCTGAGTAATCCCCAGCAGGAGCAGCACCGACAGCTGTCCGAGCCCGCCAAAAATGTATTTGGCCGACACCAGCCGGGCCCTTGTGTAGGGCAGGGTCAGGCTGTAGGCCGTCCACTTGCTGCGCTCGTCAAGACTTATAAGAGTGACCGGAATCATGCCTGCCATCAGGCAGGCGTAAAAGCCGTAGAAAAACGTTACGCCGGCGGAGGCGGAAATCCCCACAAACACGGCGATTATCAGCAGGTACGCCTTGCAGTATCTGACAGCCATATACCAATCCTTCAAAAGCAGAGCTTTCATCTAATTTTCCCCCTTTGCCATCAAAACAAACAGCTCCTCGATGCTCACCGGACTGACATTCACGCCCGGGGACACCGACCCCCGGCGGGCCAGAGCCTCGGCCCCGTAGGGAGTTATTTTTTTGTGTATCAGTCCGCCTATTTTTTCCAGCTCCTCGGCCGGAGCGTGAACGACGCAGTATTCCTCCAGCAGGCGGTCCTTTTCCTCGCAGAGCATCAGCCGCCCCTTGTGGAGAAAGGCGATGTAGTCACAGACCTTTTCAAGGTCGCTGACGATGTGGGAGGAGATCAGCACGGCGTGCCGGTCGTCGCAGACGAAGTCACGCAGCAGCTCCAGCGCCTCGTCACGGGCCACGGGGTCAAGGCCGCTTGTGGCCTCGTCGAGGAGCAGCAGCCGCGCCCCGTGGGACAGGGCCACGGCGAAGCCCAGCTTCATCCTCATGCCCTTGGAAAAATCCTTAAAGGGCTTTTTCTCCGGCAGCTCAAACCTTTTTATCAGGCGGTCATAACCGGCGGCGTCCCAGTTTTTGAAGGTCAGGGCCATAATTTTGCCCACCTGGCGGACGTTGAGTCCGTCGGGGATGCCAACCTCGTCAAGAACCACGCCCACGTCCTCCTTGACGGCGCTTATGCCGTCGCTGCCGAGAACCCTGACGCTGCCGCCGTCCCGATGTAAAATTTCCAAAATCAGCTTTATAACGGTGGTCTTTCCGGCTCCGTTCTCGCCGATAAGGCCCATGACGCAGCCTCCCGGCAGGGTCAGGCTCAGGCCGTCGAGCTTAAAGTCACCGAAGGTTTTGGTCAGGTCTTTTATCTCAAGCGCGTTCATTTTCATTCCTCCATTCCGAAGCTTATCATTGAAATTATGTCGTCCCTTGTCAGGTTGCAGGCGGCGGCCAGCCTGGCTATCTCCTCGATGTGGTTCTCTATCTCCCGCAGCTTTTCCTCACGGAGCAGCTCCACGTTTTTCGGAGCCACATAACAGCCCTTGGCGGGGAGAGTGTAAATGAAGCCCTCCTTTTCCAGCTCGTCATAGGCCCGCTTGGTGGTGATAAAGCTGATGCGCAGGTCGCGGGCCAGCCCCCTGATGGAGGGCAGGGCCTCGTTTTCCGCCAAAGCGCCGCTGATTATCTGGTTCTTTATCTGGGAGTATATCTGGTCGTAGATGGGCGCGCCGCTTTTGTTGTCAATGAATATGTTCATTTTCTCACCCTCTCAACTGTATATACTAATTATATACAGTTATAACAGTTTTGTCAATAGGTTTTTGAAAAAAATTTTATGGAAATTTTGCCCGGGGCATAAAAAAGAAACCGCCGTTTCAAAAAACGGCGGTTTTTCCACATCAATTCATATTTTCTTAAACAAACGCTTCCGGCCCTTGAACGGTCTGCGCGACTTTTTTTACAGCCCCATTTATCTGCGGTGCTTAAGCTCGGCGTATATGTCCTCCATGGTCATGCCCCGCTCGGCTATCATCACAATCAGATGATAGAGCAAATCGGAGGTCTCGAGGGCTATCTCCGAGGGCTCATCGTTCTTGGCGGCGATTATGGTCTCGCTGCACTCCTCGCCCACCTTTTTGAGTATCTTGTCGATGCCGGTGTCCAGCAGGTAGTTGGTATAGCTGCCCTCCTTGGGATTTTCCATCCTGTCCTTCACCACGGCATAGACCTCGTCCAGAATGGCGGAGGTGGCGGGGGCCTCATATTCCTTCAGCTCGCCGCCCTCACCGGCCGCGCGGTAAAAGCAGGTGGGATTGCCCGTGTGGCAGGCGGGCCCCATGGGCTTCACCTTTATGAGAAGAGTGTCGGCGTCGCAGTCCACGAGGATTTCCTTTACCTCCTGCCGGTTGCCGCTGGTCTCGCCCTTGTTCCAGAGCTTTTGGCGGCTGCGGCTGAAAAACCACGTTTGTCCGGTCTCCACGGTCTTTTCCAGCGACTCGCGGTTCATATAGGCCACCATCAGCACCCGCCCGTCGGCGGCGTCCTGAATTACGGCGGGCACAAGGCCCTTTTCGTCAAATTTTATTTCGTCAATAAACATCTCAATTACCCCACTTATGTACTATTTCTTCCAGCTTCAGCGCTCCGGTATAAAGCGCCCGCCCGACGATGACTCCCTCCACGCCGGTGCGGCTCAGGGCGTCCAGATCGGCCTCGGAGCCCACGCCGCCGCTGGCGATGACGCGCATACCCGTCCGGCGAACCATCTCCTCCATGGCGGCCGCGTTTGGGCCGGCGAGGGTGCCGTCGGTGGCGATGTCGGTATATATGACGGTCTCAACGCCCAGAGCCTTCATTTCCAGAGCGAAGTCCACGGCGGGCCTTTCGCTGACCTCAAGCCAGCCGTCGGTGGCCACAAAGCCGTCCTTGGCGTCGATGCCCACGGCTATACGGGAGCCGAACCTTTCCGCCGCCCTTTTGACAGTGGCGGGATCCTTCACCGCCGCCGTGCCGATTATCATGCGTTCGACCCCCAGAGCGGCCACGTCCTCCACGTCCCCGAGGGTGCGTATCCCGCCGCCCTGCTGAACCGGAACGCTGACGCGCCGGCATATTTCGGCCACGGCCCGGCGGTTTTCGCTGCCGCCGCTGCGGGCGCCGTCCAGATCCACCACATGGATAAAGTCCGCCCCAAGGCTCTGCCATTTGACGGCCATATCAGCCGGAGAGGAGCCGTAGACCGTCTCCTTGCCGTAGTCGCCGTTGAGCAGACGCACGCACTTGCCTCCGCGGATGTCGATGGCGGGATATATTCTCATTTTAATCATCCTCCCGGTATTGCCTTAACACTCTTAACACGCCGAAAGTCCGGTCAGTGCCGGACTTTCAGACGCCTTATAAACTATCCCCTGAACAGGAAGTCGCCTATGGCAGCCTCAAATCTGGCTTCCTCATTGGCCGGCAGATCGTCGGCAAAAACTCTCAGGGTTATGGGTCGTGACAGATCGAGGGAAAAAATGCCCATAATGCTTTTGGCATCCACCACGTACCTGCCGCTTACAAGGTCCACATCGAATTCAAATTCGCTGATGGCGTTCACGAAGTTTTTAACGTCGATGATGGTCTTCAAAAAAATCTCGTAGCTTTTCATTCATTACCTCCATTGCTGCTGCCGCTGCTGTCAATAAACTCAATACTGTCAAGTGTGCTTTTCAGGTTTCGTCTTATGGCTTCGAGGTACTCGCGCCGAAGCGCGGCTTGTTCGTCCTTCTCCTCCTGGGTCAAGCCCTGAGCCTTGCTCTTTCGGGCGAGAAAATTAATTCTGTCGATTTTGGCTTGCTCCATTTTTCCTCCTTCATACCAATCCCCGATTAAAACCGTCAATTCGCCTTTCGGCCGACGTTTTTAAACAGGGCTTAGTATTATGTAACGCCATCATTATGATTATACTACAAAATTTCAAAAAAGCAACTCCTGTAATGTAAATTTAACAATATTGGTGTAAAATATTTGTGAACAAAGGAGTGACATTATGGATTTTAAAGGCTATTTAATGGTTATTGATATGGACGGCACCTTTTTGGACAGTAAAAGGAACATCTCCGCCGCGAACCGCGACGCCCTCGAAAAATGGCGGGCCATGGGCGGAGAGGTCTGCATAGCCAGCGGACGAAGCGCCGCCGGGCTGGTAAACATACACCGGGAGCTGGGGCTGAGGCTGCCCATTATCTGCGGCAACGGCAGCGGCATCTACGACTGTGAGAAAAACGGACTCATTTACAGCATAACCCTCCCCGACGGGGGACGGGAGCTGGCGGAGGCCGCCGACCGCCTGCTGCCCGAAACGGGAATAACGGTATATAAGGACGCGAAGGTGTATTTCTGCAAGGAAAACGCCGCCACCGTCCGCAACATGACCAACGAGGGGCTGCCCCACCTCACCGCCGACTGGCGGACTCTGCCTTACCCGTGGGAAAAGATACTTTTTTCTCAGGAGCCGGAGCACACCGACGCGGTACGGGAGCTGATGGAGAGGATAGCCGACAGAAGGGTCTTTCGTCTGCTCAAGTCGGCGCCGGTGTACTTTGAGGTGCTCAATCCCATGGCCAGCAAGGGACAGGCCCTGAAGGAATACTGCGCCCGGCTGGGCTTCGATTTGTCAAAGACGGTGGCCGTGGGGGACAACGAAAACGACGTTTCCATGCTTGAGACAGCGGGCTACCCCTTCACCGTGGCCAACTGCACCCCTCCCGCCCGGGCTGCCGCCCGATGGGTGGTAAGCGACAACGACCACAGCTGCGCCGCCGACGTGGTGCGGATAATGTGCGAACTCGCCGGGCTGCCTCTTGGGGAGATGCCTTAATCGTGCGGCAGTTACATACCTTGGTAACAATGACAAAAAATAAGCCTTCCCCTCCGAGGGGAAGGTGGCACGAAGTGCCGGATGAGGTGTAGGATGCGAAGCATCCGTTATACGTTTACGGTTACATTAACGCCGCACAGCGGCTACACCTCATCAGTCGGCTCACGCCGACAGCTTCCCCTCAAGGGGAAGCCTTTTTAATCTGTCATTGTTACCATATTAAACTCGCATATTTATGATTTTAATTTGGGCTTAATATAAAAATTAAAGTGAATATAATCTCCTTATTTACTGTAATACTGGGCCTGAGCGTTCCAAAGCCGGGCATAAAGTCCGCCATCATCGTTTAAAAGCTCCCTGTGGCCGCCGGTCTGAACGATCCGTCCGTCCTCAAAGACCATTATCCGGTCGCAGAAAACGCAGCTCGACAGCCGGTGTGAGATGTAGACCGCGCCTTTATCCTCGGTGAAGCCGTTGAAGCGGGTGTATATCTCGTACTCAGCCACAGGGTCAAGGGCGGCGGTGGGCTCGTCAAGGACCATAAAGGGAGAGTCCTTGTAAAGGGCGCGGGCTAGAGCTATCTTTTGGGCCTCGCCGCCGGACACGTCCATGCCGTCGTCCTCATAATCCTTGTACAGCACCGTGCCGAGACCCTTTTCCAGTGTTTTCAGCCGGTCGCCGAAGCCCGCCGTGTCGAGGGCGGAGACGGCCCTTTCGCCGTCATACTCCTCGGCGGAGGCCACATTTTCGCCCAGAGTGAAGGGGAACAGCGCGAAATCCTGAAATACCACGGACAAAAGTCCCAGATATTCCCTCATATCAAACTCCTCGATGTTGACCCCGTTGAGCAGTATTTCTCCCTCAGAGGGGTGGTACAGTCTGCACAGCAACTTTATAAAGGTAGTCTTTCCGCTGCCGTTGAGACCCACGACGGCCACCCGCTCGCCCCTGCGCAGTGTGCAGCTGATGTGGCTGAGGGCGGGCGAGACGCCGCCGGGGTAGGTAAAGCTCACGTCCCGGAACTCAAAGGTAAGGTTTCCGCCCTTGGGCACGGGACGGCTGCCGCCGGTTTTGCCCTCGTCCAGCGCCATGAAGCCGAGGGTGTCGTTCATGCGCTCACAGTCGGCCTTAAGGGTGGCCCACTGGCTGACGAAGTCGGAAAACGACGACCAGAAGCTGTAAATTGACGAGGCGAACTTGACCACCTGACCGGCGGTCAGGGCGCCGCTCACCGCCCGAAGAATGACATAGACGTAGGACGTGCCCTGCAAAAGGCCGGTGAAGCCGCTGCCAAAGGCCCATGTTCTTCGGTCAAAGCGCTTATATCTCAGGCGGCCCCGCCGCTCCTCCTCATCCACGGCGATGGCCTTCTCTATCATGGGCTGGGCGTGGTAAACCCGAATGTCCTTGCCCATTTTGTAGTCCACCCCGTTGCCCCACAGGTAGTACGAAGAGTGGGAGCGGGCCTTTTCGTAGCTGTCCACCAGCTCGCGGCCCTTTTTGCGGAATTTTCCCCGAAGCATGGCCACGCCCACGGAAGCCGCCGCCGTGACGGCCAGGTAGGCGATGCTGGCGGGCGTGAAGCTTATCATGGGCAGGACTATCGCCGCCGCCGTTATCATGCTCGCCAACTGACCGAAAACCACCATGAATATCTGCCCCGTCACGCCGACGATGTTCCAGCCGTACATATCGTCGGTGTTTATCCGGTCGCGGAGCTTGTTCACGGCGGGGCTGCTCAGCTCCTCGTAGTCCATGGAAAGGGTCTTTTCACACCGCAGGGCCAGGAACATATCCCGCAGGTGGTCGGTCCGGGAGTTGTCGATCTGCTGGGCTATCTCGAAAAGGAACCGCAGTCCCAGCCGGAGCAGCAGCACCTTGACCACCGTGGGAATTATGGCCGCCAGACCCGCCCCGGCCACAAGCCGATCCAGTACCCAGGCCCCAAGGAGGGTGTCGATATAGGGGGTCAGGCTGTCGATGGCGGTCTCCACCGCCATGGCGGGCAGGAGGAGCGGCTCCAGCCGGGCCGCAAGTTTAATTATTCTCCACATTTCCTTCATCTTCGCCGCCCCCTTTCCCCTCGTTATAGTAATGACTTTGCAGCCGGAACATATTGGCGTAGCCGCCGTTAAGACGCATAAGCTCCTCGTGGGTGCCGACCTCGCAGATCTCGCCCCCGTCCAGAAAGACTATCCGGTCGCAGAACCTTGTGCCCGCCAGCCGGTGGGAGATGTACAGGGCGGTCTTGCCCTTTGTCAGTTCGTGGAACCTTTGATAGGTCTCGCTCTCGGCGATGGGGTCAAGGGCCGCCGTGGGCTCGTCAAGGATGAGGATGGGCGCGTCCTTGTACAGGGCCCGGGCCATGGTCAGCTTCTGGGTCTCGCCGCCGGAGAGCTCCAGCCCCTCGTCGGTTATGGCGCGGGTCAGGGGAACGTCCAGCTTATCCTTAAGCTTGGCAAGATCGGCCTTTTCAAGGCATCTCGCCGCCCGCTCCTTATCCGGAGCGTCCGACATGGCTATGTTCTCCGCCACGGTGTGGGGCAGGACGCACATATCCTGAAACACCGCCGAAATTTTGGCGTACCGCTCCTCGGGCGGGATTTTTACAGCCTCGGCCCCGCCTATCTTCACGCTGCCCTTTGTGGGGGCGTAAAAGCCGCACATCAGCTTGACGGCGGTGGACTTGCCCGCCCCGTTGACGCCGATGAGGGCGATATGCTCGCCGGGCCTGATAGTAAGGTTGAAATTCTTCAGCACGTCGGTCTTGCCGTCGTAGGAAAAGCTCACGTTCTCGAACCTCACCTCAGTGCCGTTGGCGGTCTCGGGGTTCTCTATCTCCGGCTCCTCATACTCCATGAACTCGCGGAAATAGCCGATGTCCTGCCGCCAGCGTATGAGCATATCCACCCGCCAGGCCAGCTTGTCAACGAAGCCCGAAAAGGCCGCTATGGCGCCGAAATACAGGACAAAGTCCCCGGCCCCAAGTCCGCCCCGGGTGAAGCGCCACACCAGATAGGCGTAGGCCACCCCGTCCCGCAGGGCCCAGAGGGCCGCGTCGCAGAAGTGCTGTTCGATGTAGCCGCTCCGCTGTTTGTTGTAAATCTTCACGTTTTTGTCCGCCAAAAAGCGTATCTTGTTCAGGAACATATCCCTAAGGCCGTAAAGGCGGATGTCCTTGCCGTGCTTGGGCTCGGCGCTCTTTTCGGTCAGAACCCACTTCTGTTTGTCAACCCTTGCCCGCTCGTCGCGGTAACGGTCGTAGATCCTGCTGCCGCGCTTCATCATCAAAAACGTCACCGCCGAGGCCGCCATCAGGAACACCACCACAAGAGGGTGCAGGGAGCCGATTATCCAGCCGAAGGAGGCGAAGCTCAAAAAGGTGGTCATAAGCTGCACCATGTCCCAGCATATCTGTGCAAGGTTGCCGTCCAGCACCACGCCCCGGGCCTTCCAGTAGCTGTTCTGGCCCTCGCCGCTTTCGAGGCGGCCGTAGCTCTGATTCATGGATTTGTTCACTATCCGGCGCATATAGCTCATACGCAGGTCATAGTAGGAGCTGTCCTCCTCGGAGGAGGCCCAGCCGTGGGCGGCGTTGAGCAGTACCAGCCCCAGCGTCAGGGCCGCCAGCAGCGGCAGCAGCCGCGTCCACTCCATGGGGGCCGTGGCCAGCTCCACCGCCGCCTTGGGCAGGTAGATGCCAACCACGTTTTGGGCCGCGGCGCATACGCCCTCTAAAACCAGCACGAAAAACAGCATCCGGTTGGTGCGGTAAATGTCCTTCACCACATAAGCGATGTTCGACAGGGTGGCCAGCGCCCCCTGTTTTTTCTTTTTTTCGTCTTTTTTCATTGTTTCACCCCGCTGTGTCCGGTTATTTTCAAAAGCTATTATACCATAGTCTTTAAAAGTTGTCAATATATTTAACAAATTTTGTTTAGTGATTTTTTGAAATAAATACAAAGGCAGGGAGAAAAGAAAAATTCGCCCTTACGAGCGAATTTTCTCTATCCGGCGTTTATCGGAACGTTCCGCGCCGGTTTTTTTTCAGCCCACGCATCACAAGCTTATGTAGCCGTCCGTTTCATCGTCAAGGGACTCCACTTCACTGTCCAGATCCTCGTCCAAATCCTCCTCTTCAACGAAGGTCACCGTCTTTTTAACGGTGGTTGACTTGTCAAACTCATTGACCGCCCTGAACTTGAAAACATTGTCTCCCGGCTTGAGATTTACGCTGACCGAAAACTCTCCCCGACGGTTTAACGAAACCGGCTCGTCGTCAAGGTAAAGCTTGACGCTGCCGTTTTCATCCTTTACCGTGCCCTCTATCTTCAGCTTTTTCTGCTGAGTCGAGGCGGGACAGTTGGTAAAACGTATCTCCGGCGGGTTGGGATTGGAAATACAGGTTATCGTGCGCTTGATTTGTATGTCACCGCCCTTCGCCACAAACAGGAACTCGTTTTTCCCTTCTTTCAGTGAAACGGTCTGGCTCCAAAGCTGATGACTTACGAATACCTCCCTGCCGTTTATCATCAGTGTAAATCCGTCGCCGCCGCTGAAGGAGCCGCTTATGGTAACGGCTTTTTCGGTAGTCACCTCGGGGCAGTATATGATCTTCAGCTCGGGCTCCGCCTCATAGCGCTCTATCTCTCTGGTCTTTTTTGTCACTTTGCCCGCGCCGTTCTCGGCCACAAACTCCAGCTCGTTCTTTCCGAGCTTAAGGGTGACCACTCCTTTCCAGCTGCCGTCGGGCGACACCTCAACGCTTTTACCGTTTATTCTTAATTCCACATATCCCAAGGCGTCCTTAACTTTGCCGGAAACCGTAACCTTGCTGTCGGTAGTGGAGGACGGGCAGACCGTAATATCCAACGTCGGAGCCGACGCCATATATTCCGCGGAGAGCTCGAGGGTTTTCTCACGGCCCATCTTTCTGCCTGTTATTTCAAATCTTTTCTCTCCGTCTTTCTTAAACTTGTATATGTACGCGCCCTCATATCTTCCTCCCGAGCTCGTCATGTCGACCGTCTCGTCGTTGACCGTTACGGCGGTGCCCTCCTCGGCGCTTATATGTATTGTAGCCGTGGCCCCGTCACTGCTGTACACAATTCTCGCAGTCATATCCAATTCGGTGTCCATGCTGCTCACGGCCTGCTTCATGGCCCTGTTGAGCAAAACCACGGCCTCGGCGCGGGTTATGGACCTTGCCGGGCCGAAGGTTCCGTCGGGATAACCGGTGATAAGTCCCCTCTCACAGGCAAGACTTACATAAGACAATACGCCCGGGGAAATTTTATCTCCGTCCGCAAACTTACGCAGCGCATAATTTTTGTCAACGACATCCGTGTCTGAAAGCCCCATCATTCTCACAAGGGCTACGGCGATATCCTCTCTTGTGGCAAGCTCTTCGGGGTGAAAAGCCGGCAAGCCGCCAAAGGGATTGATGTACCCCGTTAAAAAGCTCTTGCAGGACTCAACATAGGGATACGACCACCGATCTTCATTAAGGTCGCTGAAGCTGGGGGTGTCGGGCGTCTCAAGGGGCGAGTCAAAGGTGAGCACGAGCATTTTACAAAACTGCTCCCTCGTCAGCCCGTCCTCAGGCAGGAAATTACCGTTTACGCCATTGACAATACCTCTTGAGGCAAACGCCTCAATCTCATCCTTCGCCCAGTATCCGTCCGGAATGTCGGCAAATTTCCCTGCCGCGCCCGCCGTTCCAAAACAAAGCATCGAGATGATCACAGTCATTATAAAAGCCCATTTTTTCATAGAACATTACTCCTTATCATGTTTATACACATTATACCACCGCATATAAAACTTGTCAAGCCGTTACCGATTTATATTTTTAAATTGCGTTTCAGCCACGGAGCGCCGCAAAAAAGCAAAAAAAATGAAAGAATTTTCTCAGAAAGGTCTTTACTATTCAGTAAAAATAGTGTAAAATAACCTGTGGATTTATCCAATACTTAAAATAGGAGATGTATCATTGTGAAGAAATTTCTGGCACTGGTAATGGCTCTTGCCCTGGTCCTCAGCTTTGCGGCCTGCGGCGAGAAGGATACCAACGACACCAACGACATTCAGTACACTAACCAGAACGAGGCGCAGGACGGTGAAATCGAAGAGGTAGTCGAGCCCGACGAAACTCCCGCCGGCGATCTGGTCATTCTTGACGAGGCACTCGCTCCCGAGGAGTACGGCATCGGCTTCGCCAAGGGCAACGACAGCCTTTGCTACGCCGTCGAGGCCGCCCTTATGGCCCTTGTCAACGACGGAACTCTCGCCGAGATCTCGACCAAGTGGTTCGGCGAGGACAAGATAATCTTTAATTCCGACGCCGACGTGGCTCAGGTGGACGTAACCACCCTGCCCTCCGAGCTCAAGCTGGGTCTGGACGCGTCCTTCCCTCCCATGGGCTATACCGATGACAGCGGCGCCATCGTGGGCTTCGATATCGATCTGGCTCAGGCCGTGTGCGACTACTACGCCATAAACCTCACCTGCGTGCCCATTGACTGGAACGCCAAGGATATGGAGCTTTCCACCGGCAACATCGACTGCATCTGGAACGGCCTTACCATCACCGACGAGCGTCTTGAGAACTACTGCATGAGCGCCCCCTATCTGGCCAACCGGCAGGTTATCGTTACCAAGGCCGACAGCGACATAAAGACTCTGGCCGATCTGGCCGGCAAGAAGGTCGCCCTTCAGAGCGACTCCTCCGCCGCCGAGGCTCTTGAGGCCAACGAGGAAATCAACAACTCCATCGGCGAGAAGGTAGAGCTCCTCGACAACCTCACCGCCCTTATGGATCTGCGCGCCGGCAACGTTGACGCCGTGGCCATGGACGAGGTAGTCGCCCGCTACGTGCTCAGCAACGAGGCTTAAGGCTTTAAGCGCCGCGGACAAACAATCACATAATAAAAAGGAGAATTGCTCAGGCAATTCTCCTTTTTTCGAAGGAAGGTTTTAATTAAGGAGGAAAAATGTACAAAATCGGAAGTGTTCCGGGCACACCGCGCCGTGCTTATACTGATTTTTTGTCAGTATTTACTAAAGCCGAAGGTTTGGCATAAGGCCCTTAAGCACCCGACAAAGCCCGGTTCTCTCGTTCGGGGTGAGGCCCTTAAGCAGGTTTTCCAGTTCATCGCCGGCAACTGACGTATCGTCACGGGGCGACAAAAGGCTGTCAATGCCAACATGAAAAATTTCGGCCATAGTTACCAGAGTAGCAAGGGACGGCAGCTTGGTTCCCTGTTCCAATTCATAAACATAATGGGAGCTTACATCCAGAAGCTCCGCAAGCTGTTCCTGAGTCAGGTCAAGCATCTTGCGATTGCGGCGAATGCTGTTTCCCAAATACGATGTGTTCATTGGCAAACCTCCCAAATTAGTTTTCATTCCTATTATATACCACACATGAAAATTTTTCCACTATCATTCAGCCACATATAAATTGTCGCAAAAGTTGGAAATATGTGGAATAAAAGGAAAAATGCGGTTTGGGATGCAGCGTGCCGCCGGGCAGACACAGCAATACGGACAGGGCCAAGGCAAGCCGGCACAAAAAGAAATCCGCTCCGAGGAGCGGATTTCCATGTAATCTATCACAACCTATTTTCCGGCCGAAACCGCTTTGCTGAGGGGCGTCATTCCGCCAAGGATGTCCCAGACGAAAGCCTTGACCTCGGCCACGGAGGCGTCGCCGGTGTCGAGACTGAGCTCAAAGTCCTTTGTCTCGTCCTTATTCATCTCGACCGCCTCGCTGACCGTCTTTATAAGGCTGCCGTTTTCGTCGTAGGCCGCCGCTATAAGAGTGGCCGCGAACTCGCTGTCGGTGTTCTTGGTAAGGCTTACCCTGACTGTACCGGCCGCAGAGGTGTCAACGGAGTTTACGGTGTAGTCGGCGTCGGTCTTGTCGCCGATTACGACCTTGCCATCGGTGGAAACTACCTCGAGATGCTGATTTGACTGATTGCCGGCGGACTTGCATACAAACCTGACGGGTATCTCACCGGAGGCATTCTCGTCCACCTTGAACCTTACGGTAAAGACTGTGCCGGTGGCCTTGCTGTCGGCGGGATTTGAAATTACCGCAGTGACCTTGCCGTCATGGACGGTCTTATCATCCACATTGGAGATCAGGTCTCCGTCGATGATACTGCCAAGGTCTACCGAAACGGGGAGCAGCACGGAGGGATCATATTCCAGCCATACGTCTATACCGGCCACGCCGGGATTTTCGGTTATGCTGACGGGAATGTCAACGTAGCCGCCGGCCTCGGCAAGGGCACTGCCAACACTGAATACTATCTTTCCTCCCGTTGGCGTATCGGAAGCCTGAACGGAGGCCTTGTCACCCTGAAGGGTAACCTCCCATCCGGCCAGATACTGGCAGAGACGGATGCTGTCGAGTATATCGACTTCGCCGTCGCCGTTTACGTCCGCCGCCTCGAGGTCAATGGGGCTGGTATCCTCGGAAATTCCGGCCAGATGCCGGCCCAGACGGATGAGGTCGCGGGTATCGGGCTTGCCGTCGCTGTTTACGTCGCCGGCCACGCCGGTAGCGAGGGCCGCTCCGCCGGGAGTAATGTTGAAGCCAACTATCTCCTCCGCGGAATTGGTTATATCGCCGCTGCTGTAAGTGGCGGTGACGGGGGTAAGGCCGGAGGGGGCGTCATCCGCAACCGTGAAGGTCACGGTGAACAGATCGCCGTTGCCGGTCATGTCGGCCGTGGGATTTGCCCAAAGGGCGGTGACATGGTCGTACTGGTTCTTGTCGCCGTCCACGCCCTGCTGAAGGTTGCTGTAGAACGAACCGTTAGTCAGGACGGAGCCCCGGACTATGGACTTGGGAATAAGGACATCCTTGTTGTAATTGATGACAAGGTTGAAGCCCGCAATTCCCGGGTTATTGGAAATGGTGAAGGGAATGGATACCGTAGAGCCGGGGGTCGCCGCAACGGTGCCTATGGTCAGGTCGGCGGTGTACTTCGGCGTCTCGGCGGGATTCCATCTGGCGTAAAGGGTGTGGTTGGAGCTGTTGGTCACATAGGTATTGGAAGTGACCATGACTCCGGCCGTGGCGTCGGTATACCAGCCGGCAAACTCGAAGCCCTCACGGACGGGAACGGGCAGAGTGCCGTAGGTCTGGCCGTAGGTGACCGTCATGGTTGCCGGTGAAACCGTGCCGCCGCCGTTCACGTTAAAGGTTACGGTCACTGACGTGGCGGTGACGCGGGTCCAATGAGCGTAAAGGGAATGGTTGGCGGTGCGGGTCACGCGGGTGTTCTCGGTGACGAGGTCGCCGCCGCCGGAGCTGGTGTACCAGCCGTCAAAGCTGTAGCCGCTGCGGGTGGGTACGGGCAGAGTGCCGTATACATCGCCGCTGACTACCGTCTTGGTGCGCTCGGAGCCGGACAGATCGTCGCCGCCGTTCACGTTGAAGGTGACGGTGACCTCGGTGACCTTGGTCCAGTGAGCGTAGAGAGTGTGGTTGGCGGTGCTGGTTACGCGGGTGTCCTCGGTGATGAGGCTGCCGCTGCTGGAGCCGGTGTACCAGCCGTCAAAGCTGTAGCCGCTGCGGGTGGGTACGGGCAGAGTGCCGTAAGTCTGGCCGCTGACTACCTTCTTGGTACGCTCGGAGCTGGACAGGCTGTCGCCGCCGTTCACGTTGAAGGTGACGGTGACCTCGGTGACCTTGGTCCAGTGAGCGTAAAGTGAATGGTTGGCGGTGCGGGTCACATTGGTGGTCTCGGTGACAAGGTCGCCGCCGCTGGAGCTGGTGTACCAGCCGTCAAAGCTGTAGCCGCTGCGGGTGGGTACGGGCATCGTGCCGTAGGCCTGGCCGACGGTGACCGTCTTGGTGCGCTCGGAGCTGGACAGGCTGTCGCCGCCGTTCACATTGAAGGTGACGGTGCAGGTCTGGGAGCCGGGAGCGAATACCCTCCACTCGCCGTAGCTGGTGCCGTAAGAGTTGGTCGCATAGGCACGGTACATATATACCACGCCCGCCTGAGCGGAGGTAATGGTTATCGTATAGGTGCCGCCCGCCGAAAACGTACCGGAAACGGGGGCGGAAACAAGGGCGTCGGTCTGGGTGTTGACTACCTCGATTCCGCAGGCCGTAACGGCGGAGCTGCCAAGGGAGTTAAGCTTTATTGTAAAGGTGTTCTTGCCGGAGGAGGTGCCTACCTCGCCGGTGGTTACCTGCGGAGAGGAATTGGAGCTCCAGTGGGCGTAAACCGTGTGGCTGGCGTATTGACGTACCACGGACTGAGGGGTCACGGGGTCTCCGCCGGAAGCGGCGGTATACCAGCCCGCGAAGCGGTAGCCGCTGCGGGTAGGCACGGGAAGCTCGCCGTAGACATCGCCGCTGTTGACGGCTCTTGTCCTCTCGCTCGAGGGCAGGCTCGTTCCGCCGTTGGAGTCAAAGGTGACCGTGATGGCGGAGGCGGAATTGCTCCAGTGGGCGTAAAGTGTCTGATCGGAGGAGCCCGTGAATACGGAGGATGAGGTCACAAGAGAACCGCCGGTCGACGCGGTGTACCAGCCCGTGAAGGTGTATCCGCTGCGGGTGGGTATTGGCAGGGCGCCATAGGTCTGGCCGTAGGTGACGGTCTTGGTGCGCTCGGAGCTTGTAAGGCTTTCGCCGCCGTTGACATTAAAGGTAACGGTGTATGTGTACGTACCGCTGCCGCCGCCGGTGACAAATATCTCCCAGTTTCCGTAGCCGGTGCCAAGGGAGTTCTGGGCCCAGGCCCTGTAACGGTAGCGCGTGCCGGGCTCCAGATTCTTGGGCGTGCCGCTGTAATCGGTGTAAAGGCTGTAGCTGGTCAGATCCTTCTTATACTTCACGGGCGCGGAAATAACGTCCATGTTTTCAAGCTCCCAGCCGAAAAGGGTTACCGTTCTTCCGCCGGTGTCGGTGATATAGCCTATCAGGTCGGCGCTGGTGTTGGTAACGTTCCCCGCCGGACGGGTGACTACCGTGGGAAGGGAATAGCTCCCGCTGGCCCAGTGGGCGTAGAGGGTATGATTTGAGGTGGCGGTCACGATGGTGTCCTCGTCAATGAGCCGCGCCGTGGCGGACGTGCCGTCATACCAGCCCAGGAAGGTATAGTTGGTGCGGGTGGGAACGGGAAGCTCACCGTAATACCCGCCGTAGTTGACGGTCTTGGTGCGCTGAGAGGTTGGCAGACTGTTGCCGCCGTTCACGTTGAAGTTGACGGTGCTGGTCTGGCCTTCCCTTATCCAGTGAGCGTAGAGGGTGTGGTTTGCGGTACGGTTCATGGTGGTGGAGGCGGTAATTCTGTCGCCGCCGCTGCCGCTGGAGGTGTACCAGCCCTCAAATATGTATCCGTTGCGGACGGGTGTGGGTAGGGCGCCGTAGACATCGCCGTAGGCGACGGTCTTGGTGCGCTCGGAGGTGGGCAGATTTTCGCCGCCGTTAGAATTAAAGGTAACGGTGTAGGTCCTGCCTGCGGCCTGGGCCGTAAAGGATACCCAGCTGCCGTAGCCGGTGCCGTAGCTGTTCTCGGCCCAGGCCCGGTAGCGGTAACGGTTGCCGGCCACGAGGGATTTTGTGTTGCCGGAAAAGACCCTGCTGCTGGAGGTGAAGGACTTGCTGCCCATATTGAAGGTCTTTGTGGTGCCGTCGGTGAGGTTTTCCAGCTCAAAGCCAACGGTATAGGTGCCGCTGGTGCCCACGGTGCCGGACAGGGTCACGGAGGTGGATGTCAGCTCCTTAACGGCGCCCGTGGTGACGGTCGGCTCGTTGGATTTGTACCAATGAGCGTAAACGGTGTGGTTGCCGGTGCGGGTGACCACGGTATCGGCATATATCTCGTCGCCGCCGGAGCTGGTGGTGTACCAGCCCTCGAAGGCATAGCCGCTCCGGGAGGGAACGGGAAGCTCGCCGTACTCAAAATCCACGGCGACCGTTCTGGTGCGCTCGGAGGTGGGCAGGCTGTCGCCGCCGTTCACGTTGAAGGTGACGGTCACATTGGACACCGTGCCGGTGCGGCGGGTAATGTCATTCTTGCCGGCATAGGTGTACGCGGCCGACGAGGACGGCGTGTATATGACAAGACTGCTGTCACAGCCGTAAAACACATCCTCGCCTATGGTCCTTACGGAGCTGGGGATATAGATCCTTTCCAGATCATAACAGTCCTCAAAAGCGTAATCCCCGATCTTGGTCACGGTGTCGGGTATGCTTATGTACCTGGCATCGCAGCCGGAAAAAGCGTATTCGCCTATGGCGGTCACGCTTGTGCCGTTGATCTGTGACGGTATGGCAACGTATGTGCCGTTGCCCAGATACTGGTTAATGGTCTTGCCGTTGAGGTCGTAGTCCGAATATGACATTTCGGCGCCGGCGGTGATACACGGCAGCAGAGCCGCCAGCATCATGACCGCCGTTACTGCGGCAAGCAGCCTTTTAGCTTTGTTCATAGAGGGTGCCTCCCATCATAGTGATAGTTACTTTATTATAATATATCACATTTTTTAACCCTTGTCAATTATTGTTTATTACAAAATAATTAACAAATAATTAATATTTTACAGGTCTATCATATCGTCCTCTCCACCGTTTTCTCCGTCCAGATCATCCAGATCGGTGATCTCCTCGCCGGATTCCTCGCCGTCAAGGTCGATAAAGCCGTCGTTGCCGCCGCCCAGGTCGATGGAGCCGTCGCCGTCGCCGCCAAGATCAATGGAGCCGTCGCTGCCGCCGCCAAGGTCGATGGAGCCGCTGCCGCTTTCGCTGCCGTCCAGATTATCCACGGTGCCGATCACCTGGCCGGAGCTGTTGAACAGGAGCTCCTGAGCCTCGGTTATCCTGCCGGTAAGCAGGCCCACCTTCAGCCGGTAATACTTTTTGCCGGTTTCCCTGCCATACTCGTCAAAGCTGCGTGACAGTCCGTAAGCGGTGAAGACGTTGCCCTTGAGCTCGGGCTCGCCGGGCGTGTCGGTAAGGCTGGTGATGCCCAGCCCGACGAGCTGATCCGTCAGATCCAGAGTGGTCTCGCCCTGATTTCTGCGGCCCCAGATCAGCTCTCCGCCCCAGTTATGCGCTATGTCGGCGTTCTTCCAGCCCACATAGGCGTCGTCGTTGCTGACGTAGAACACGCTGCCAAGCTCGGTGGAGGTGGGGCTGTCGGACCAGATCACGTACTCGTTCCACTCTGGACGGAAGGCGTTGCGGCTGTCGATGGCAAGGCCGTTGGCCTGATCAAAGTGATAGTCCCAGCCAAAGCAGTCGTGAGCATACTTCCATGTCAGGGGGAAGTAGGTGATGTCACGGAAGTTGAGGATGGGATACTGCTCCTTCTCGTTGTTGATGAAATGGTCGGTGCGGATGTCGTTGGCCGCGATCTTATACTCGGGAATGACCGCCGTATAACGGCCGTTTTTGTTGGAGCCGGTGTCATAGTCGGGTATGAGCTCGGGCTCACGGTCAACGGTGTTGCCGATGAAGAACACCTGCTCGCCGTCGCGGCGCTTGTCGAACCGGGTTTTGAGACCCATGAAGCGGGTCAGGTTCCAGGTCATGGGAACATAGGTTATGTCCCGGTAAATTATGAGAGGGTATTCGCTGTTGTTGTTGTCCATCTTCTCCCCGTTGAGGAAAACGTCAAAGTCGGGGATCGAAACGGTCACGTTCTGTGCCGCCGATACACTTGCGGCGGGAACAAGGGACAGGGCCATGGAGGCCGCCGCCAGCAGAGACATGAGTTTTTTCGCTTTTTTCATTACAGTCATCCTTTCTGTTGAAAATATGGTAAAATATTTTTTCCCGCAGAGCGACTTCTTCACTCTACATAGTATAGACGTAAAAAGTTTCAAAAAAGTTCCCATTTTTTAAAAAAATTTTAAATTTTTCAAAATTTTTAAAAAAGTTTTAAGAAATTTTTTCATCTGACAAGAGCCGAGCGCAGCCGCCCGGCTCCAAACAATATATTTTTTATGCCTCAAAGCTTTATTGTGCGCACGCCCTCGCTGTCGAACCAGTAGAGCTGTCCGTCCCATATAAAGGCGTCGTTCACGTCCCCGGCGGCGAGCCCGGTCCTCAAATCGGCGTACTCCTTTTCCTCACCGCCCACGGAATATTCAGTGACTATGCCGTCGGTGTAGACCGCATAAACCTTGCCGTCCTGAGCGAAGGCGTCCGCCACGGGGGCCCGGTCAAAGACGGCCTCCGTCTCTCCGTCACGCTCCAGCCGGCAGCCGTCGCCGTCGTTAATAAGGAAGTGGACAATTTCGCCGTCATCGCCGGTCTCAAGGGCGCCCACAACGTTCTCGGGCACCGGAAAGGCCTCGGTCACGCCGAGATATTTGCAGCTGACTCCGCCGTCAAGGGCGTGCCGCCTGGTATAGGCCCGGTTAAGCCGGATATAGAGCCCGTTCTCCGTGACGCCGATGCCGTTCAGCACCGGGCCGCCGGCGGCGTAATCCCGCTCAATGTCGTTGAAGTATGCGGCAGTATAGTTCATTTCGGATATATCCTGAACGACGAACATATCCTCCTCAAGCCCGGCGTCATTGGCGGAATAGCGGCCCACAAACTGAAGGCCCCCGTCGCCGTTGGCGATGAGCTTTTCCGGAATAAAGCCGGAATAGGCCACGTTATTGCCGAGATTGTTTATCTTCAGCTCGGCCTCGGCCAGCTCCTGACTGTCAAAGACGGTGTCCAGCTTTTTGTCGCCGGAGAGGGCGTAGCTTTCCAGCCCGCTGCCGGACAGGATATACAGGGTGCCGGCATTGTCCACGGCCATGGAAACGATATTCTCCATGGGAACCTCGTTCTCCGACGCGGACGAGCCTATGGATATTTTACAGCCGGAAAGGGCGGCCGCAAAAACGGCCATGAGTATCAACAGAGATCGTACTTTGTTTTTCATAGATACCTCCATGTCGGCTGGGTCAGCTTCTGTAGTCGGCGTTTATGCTCACGTACTCGTGGGTCAGGTCACAGCCCCAGGCCGTGGCGTCGGCGCTTCCGTCGTGAACGTCGATTAAGGCGGTCACCTTGTCCGCCGAGAGTATCTCCTTGGCGGTCTCCTCGCTGTAATCGGCGGCGATGCCGTTCTCGACTATGGTCAGGCGTCCGTTGGCGCTCTCAAAAACTATATCCACCGCGTCGGGGTCAAATTCGGCCCCGCTGTAGCCCATGGCGCAGAGGATACGGCCCCAGTTGGCATCCCGGCCGTAAATTGCGGCCTTGGTCAGGCTGCTGGTGACGACGCTCTTGGCGAGGGTGCGGGCGCTCTCCCGGTCGGCGGCGTGCTTTACTGTGACCTCAAAGAGCTTCGTGGCCCCCTCCCCGTCCTCGGCTATGCGCATGGACAGGAATTTCAGCATTTCGTAAAGTGCGGCCCGGAGAACCTCGTGATCCTTTTCGGACAGGGGTCCGTTGCCGGCCATACCGTTGGCCATCACAAGGACGGTGTCGTTGGTGCTGGTGTCGCCGTCCACGGAAATCATGTTAAAGGTTTCGTCGGCTGCCTGAAGCAGCATTTCCTGAAGGAGGGCCCGCTCCACGGCGGCGTCGGTGGTGATATAACAGAGCATGGTGCCCAGATTCGGGTGTATCATGCCGCTGCCCTTGCACATTCCGCCCATGCGGCAGAGCTTGCCGCCAAGCTCGAACTCGAGGGCGTGCTTCTTGGGACGGGTGTCGGTGGTCATTATGGCCTCAGCGGCCAGAGCGTCGGCCTCGGAGCCCCTTTTCAGCTCGGGGACAAGGGCCCTTACGCCCTCCTCTATCCTGTCCATGGGCAGCCGTCCGCCGATTACGCCGGTGGAGCCCAGCAGCACCTCGCCGGGCTCAAGTCCCAGCAGCGAGGCGGCAAGGGTGGCCGTGGCGCGGCAGTCCTTATCGCCCTGTTCGCCGGTGCAGGCGTTGGCGAAGCCGGTGTTAACAACCACGGCCCCCACCTTTCCTCCGGCGGTGACGATGTTCTTATCCCACTTCACCGGAGCGGCCTTGACCAGATTTTTAGTGAAAACTCCGGCCAGATCGGCCTTCTGTTGGGTATATATCATGGCCATGTCCCGATTGGTCCTGCCGGGCTTTATCCCCGCCCGCAGGCCCCAGGCGGAAAAGCCCCGGGGGGCCGTTATACCGCCGTCGATTATGCGTATATCGTTCATACAAATTTTCTCCTTTGGATAGTGTCGGCCTCCCCAAATTGACTAATCAAGGAAGCCCTTTGCCGCCAGCAGCTCGGCCATGAGCACGGCGCCGCCGGCCGCTCCTCTGAGGGTGTTGTGGCTCAGGCCGACGAACTTATAGTCATACTGGCTGTCCTCCCGAAGGCGGCCCACGCTGACGGCCATGCCGCCCTCGAGGTCACGGTCAAGCCGGGCCTGGGGCCGGTCGGCCTCCTCAAAGTAGTGGATGAACTGCTTGGGGGCGTGGGGCAGACCGAGGGCCTGAGGCTCGCCGCTGAAGGCGGCCCAGTCGGCCTTTATCTGCTCAACAGTGGGTTTATTCTTAAACTTCACGAACACGGCGGCGGTGTGGCCGTCGGACACGGGCACCCGCAGACACTGGGTCGTGATGGAAATGTCGTCGCAATCCACGATTTTGCCGTCAACCACTTTGCCCCAAACCTTAAGGGGCTCCAGCTCGGACTTTTCCTCCTCGCCGCCGATATAGGGAATGAGGTTGTCAACCATCTCAGGCCAGGACTCGAAGGTCTTGCCCGCGCCGGAAATGGCCTGATATGTTGTGGCCAGCACCTTCTCAACCCCGTATTTCAGCAGGGGGTGCAGGGCGGGAACGTAGCTCTGGATGGAGCAGTTGGATTTCACGGCTATAAAGCCCCGCTTTGTGCCGAGCCGCGCCCGCTGGGCGGCGATGACCTCGGTGTGTTCGGGATTTATCTCCGGAATTATCATCGGCACGTCGGGGGTGTGGCGGTGGGCGGAGTTGTTGGACATTACGGGGCACTCGGCCTTGGCGTACCGCTCCTCGAGGGCGCGGATCTCGTCCTTTTTCATATCCACTGCACAGAAAACAAAGTCAACCATGGAGGCGATCTTTTCCACATCCGCGGCGGCGTCCATGACGATCATGCCGGCTACGGAGGCGGGAATATCGGTTTTCATGGCCCACTTGGAGCCAACGGCCTCGCTGTACGGCTTGCCGGCGCTGCGGGGAGAGGCGGCAAGGGCCGTTATTTTAAACCACGGGTGATCGTGGAGCAGGGTGATGAACCGCTGGCCCACCATGCCCGTGGCGCCGATTATTCCCACATTGTATGTGTTTTTCATTGATAAGACTCCTTCATTAATTATTTTCCTTTTACCATAATATTATTCAAAACGGGGCGAGGTACGGCGGCCCGGACCTCACTCCCGCGGGTTAAGCATTTCCTCCAAATCTCTCACGGCCTGCTCGTGGCTCCTGACAAGAATGGCGTTAATGCCCTGCTCCTCGGCGGCGGCAACGTTCTCCGACAGGTCGTCGAGGAAAACGGCGTTTTCGGGGACAATGGAATATTTTTCCAGAAGATAGCGGTATATCTCCGGCCAGGGCTTTATCTTGTTTATGGCGTAGGAGACCACCGCCCCGTCCGCGTGGCGCAGAAAGCGGAAGTGTCCGCCGGCGTAACCGAACATGGTCTTGCCGTAATTGGAAAGTATGTAAACCTTATATCCCCGGGCCTTAAGGCTCCGGAGCCATTCCTCCGCAAAGTCGTACTCCGTCACGGAATACTGCCAGCGGGTGAAGATCGTCTCGATCTCGTCCCGCAGCTCCGGATCGTTGGCCACAAAGGCCTCGATGAGCTCCCGGTCGGTCATGAGTCCCAGATCGACCTGATGCCATTCCTCGCTTTGGAACACTGCGGCGGCTATGCGGCGGTTTATCTCCTCTCCGTAGCCGAAGCTCCGGACAAATCCCGCCCAGTCAAAGCCGGCCAGCACGTTGCCTATATCAAAAATAACTGTGTCAATGGCCATTGGTACGGTCCTTTCCCGCCTATCGGCGCGCCGTGTTTACCCGGCGTCTGCGGACGAGCCCCGCCGCCAGAGCCGCCAGTCCGGTCACCGCCAAAGCGATAAGTATGCTTATGCCGAAGCCAAGGGAATCGTAAATCACGTCCCCCGGCCGTCCGGCCCGGCTGTCTATGAAGTGCTGGTGAAATTCGTCGGCGCAGGCGTAAAGCAGGCAGAAGACGAAGGCCGATCCCGCCGCCGCCAAAGTGCGGCCAAGGGGCCCGCCGAGGCGGACCTTTAAGCCGACAAGCTTCCTCCACCACAGAAACTCCGCTATGCCCAAAAGGGCAAACAGGTAAAAATGGGCCCACTTGCGCCCCTCCAGACGGAAGCTGAAGCCGCCGTCGCCGGCGGCCTTGCCGTCAATGGCTATGACCGGCGTAAATATATCCAGTCCGTGTTCCTTAATGCCGTCAAGGACGGTTTTGCTCAGTTCGTATGATTCGGCGCCCTCCTGCTGTGAAAAACAGAATATGGCCGTCATAATGGCCAGGGCCGCCAGTCCGTAGATCAATAGCAGGATCCGGTCGCGTCCGGTGATCTTCATTATACCCGACCTCTCCTCAGACAATATAGCTTTCCCTGCTGTCCGTCACCGTCAGTCGTTTATCGTGGCCTCCTCGGCCTCATCGTAAATTTCTTTTGCGGCAATTATCTCGTCAAAATATCCAAGCTCGCTCATTTTATCATAGGTCATATACGCCAGCAGCCGCGTGCCGTTGTCGTTGAGGTGGATGCCGTCGGACTTAAGAAGGCTCGGCGGGATGCGGCCCTCGGCCATGGCGGCCCGGTCAAAGTCGGTTATCTCCAGCTCCAGACTGGGCAGACCGTCGGTGGACATATATTCCCTTATATTGATATATTTGTCGCCGTGAGCGGCGGTCATGGCGGCTTCCAGCGCGCTCATCTGCTCACGGTTGCCGGTGGTGGCCCCAACAACGATATAGCGGTCGTGGCCGGCAATATACTGCCGCTGGACGGCAACCATATTTTCCGGATCGCTGAGGGATACCTCCCCGCCCACAAAAACTATCGGGAAATAGGTGGCGTAAGCGGAAATATCGGGAGAATTGCGTATATCCACGGAAACGGTGGCGGGGTTGCAGACCTCGCTGCGCACAAGAGAGCTGACCGTGGCACGGTATTCCATGCCGCTGCCGGTGTCCTCCATAAGTCCGTCGCTGTAAAAGACTATGCCGGGGAGATTGGTCTCCGTGGCGTTGAGATAGTCAAGGCGCGCCGCTTCACGCCGGGCCGCCAGAGCCTCTTTTCTGGCGTTCAGCTCAGCCTGGCGCCGCTCCCTTTCGGGCAGCACACGCTGGTATACCTCGTAGTTATATGCCTGCTCTATTTTCTCATGGACATACATTCCGATGAGCGCGGCCGAAAACAGCACGCAGAGGGCGATGGCAAGAATATTCTGTTTTCCGGACATTGTTTTTCACCTCCGTCAGATACGGCCATCAATAGGCCTTGCCCCAGTAAACCATGGTCTTGGCGGGCCTGCCGCAGCAGACGCATTTGTCGTCGATATGCTCCTGCTCGAAGGGCATACACCGGGCGGTGGCGCCGGTCTCGGCCTTGATCTTATCCTCACAGGCCTCGTCGCCGCACCACATTCCCCGGATAAAGCCGGGCTTGTTCTCGGCGATGTCCCTGAACTCCTCATAGCCGTGGGCGTCAAAGGTACACTCCTCACGGTGAGCCAGAGCCTTGTTGTAAAGGGACTGCTGTATATCCTCAAGCACCTCGGCGATCTTACCTTCCAGCCCGTCAAGGCTGACGAATATCTTCTCTCTGGTGTCGCGGCGCACAAGGACACAGCTGTTTTTCTCAATATCCTTGGGACCTATCTCAAGACGGAGGGGAACGCCCTTCATCTCATACTCGCTGAACTTCCAGCCGGGGTTCTTGTCGCTGTCGTCCAGCTTTACCCGGAATTTTTCGCCCAGAGCGGCCTGAAGCTCCCGGGCCTTGTCCAGCACGCCCTCCTTGTGCATGGCGATGGGAATTATCATCAGCTGGATGGGGGCGATGCGGGGCGGCAGCACAAGGCCGCTGTCGTCGCCGTGAACCATGATGAGGGCGCCTATCATGCGGGTGGTGAAGCCCCATGAGGTCTGGTGTACATACTGAAGGGTGTTGTTCTTGTCGGTGTACTGTATGCCGAAGGCCCGGGCGAAGCCGTCGCCGAAGTTGTGGCTGGTTCCGCTCTGGAGGGCCTTGCCGTCGTGCATAAGGCTCTCGATGGTGTAGGTGGCCACGGCGCCGGCGAACTTTTCCTTATCGGTCTTGCGGCCCTTTACCACGGGGATGGCCAGATATTTCTCGCAGAAATCGGCGTAAACGTTCAGCATACGCTCGGTCTCGGCCTGAGCCTCCTCGGCGGTGGCGTGGGCGGTGTGGCCCTCCTGCCAGAGAAATTCCATCGTCCGCAGGAAGGGGCGGGTGGTCTTTTCCCAGCGGACGACGCTGCACCACTGATTGTAGAGCTTGGGCAGGTCACGGTGGGAGTGGATTATGTTCTTATAGTGGTCGCAGAAGAGAGTTTCGCTGGTGGGCCGGACACAGAGCCGCTCCTGAAGCTTCTCGTTGCCGCCCACGGTGACCCAGGCCACCTCGGGGGCAAAGCCCTCAACGTGATCCTTCTCCTTCTGAAGCAGGCTTTCGGGAATGAACATGGGCATATACACGTTCTCGTGGCCGGTGGCCTTGAACATTCCGTCCAGGGTCTTTTGAATATTTTCCCAGATGGCGTAGGCGTATGGCCTTATCACGCAGCAGCCCCGCACGGAGGCGTATTCGATAAGGTCGGCCTTTGTGACGATGTCGGTGTACCAGCGGGCGAAGTCCACGTCCATGGGCGTGATCTCCTCCACAAATCTTTTTTCTTCAGCCATCAAAATCAACTCCTGTAAAATATTCGTGTTGTTCATATAATTTTATCACGTTTTGCCGAAGTTGTCAAGACATATTTTAACGTGGGGCGCGGTTATCCGAAGGGAAGGATTTTTCAAAAAATCTCTGTTTCTGTTGCAATTAATTAAATAATATGATATAATATAGGTTCAAAGAACACGAACGCTGAGGAGGCGCGGCCATGGACGGAAAGATCGGCGAAAAAATCAGGACTCTTATGGAGGGGGAGCTCATAACCGAAACGGGCTTTTCCCGCAATCCCGACACCCCCTTCGAGGGGCTGGAATACGCCGTCAGTCTGGTGGTCCGCCTGTCGGACGCGGTGGTGGATGAGATAGAGGACGGGCCCACAAAGACCTACTTCCACCACTACCGGACGGTGAACGCATATATAGACCGGGCGGCGGAAAAGCTGGTGCTGATGCTGAACGCCGAGGGCTTCCGTGCGGCGGCCGTGCCCGCCAGCCAGTCGGTGAGCGAGTACGCCGGTCGCTTCAGCCACAAAAAATGCGCCGTCAGGGCGGGTTTGGGCAGCATAGGCAAGAGCGCCCTGTTCCTGTCCTACAAATACGGGCCGAGGGTGCGGCTGGGGACGGTGTTTACCGACGCTTCCCTGCCTGCGGAGGAGCATGAGTACCGCGACCAATGCGGCGGCTGCAATATCTGCGCCGAAAGCTGCGCCGCTTTGGCCATACGGGGCGTCAATTACGTGCCCGGCATGGAGCGGCATGAGATATTCGACGCCCGGGCTTGCAGCGAATATATGAAGCGTGAGTTCCAGGGCATAGGACGGGGCGCCGTCTGCGGCGTGTGCATGAGGGTGTGCCCCTTGGGAAAACACTGAATTTATTCAGTGTTTTCCCAATAATGAGGAGTGTGGAATTAGGAATGAGGAATATTTACGTTGCAGATATATTATTTGTCGTTGATGTGGCGGTAGTGTAACCTCGATTCCGTAGGGGCGGCCATCGGCCGTCCGCAATCAAACATTTATAGCGACAATGATAAACGAAATTGCAAATCAAATTTTCATGGAACGAATTACGGCGACAATGACAAACATCGTCAATGTGCGGCCTATTCCTCATTCCTCATTCCTAATTCCTAATTAAAAAAAATCGGGTGTGATAAAATGGATTTTCAACTCGTTTCCGAATACAAACCAACGGGTGACCAGCCACAGGCCATCGAAAGCCTTGTACGGGGCCTGAAAAACGGCTACGCCGCCCAGACCCTGCTGGGCGTAACCGGCAGCGGCAAGACCTTCACCGTGGCCAACGTAATTGAGCAATACAAAAAGCCCACTCTGGTGCTGGCACACAATAAAACCCTCGCGGCCCAGCTTTGCAGCGAGCTGAAGGAGTTCTTCCCCAACAACGCCGTGGAGTATTTCGTCAGCTTTTACGACTACTACCAGCCCGAGGCCTACATCGCCGCCAGCGACACCTATATCGAAAAGGACGCCCAGACCAACGAGGAGATAGACAAGCTCCGCCACAGCGCCACCAGTGCCCTGTTCGAGCGGCGGGACGTGATTGTCGTGGCCTCGGTGAGCTGCATCTACGGCCTCGGCGACCCCAACGACTACCGGGATATGCTGCTGTCCCTGCGGCCCGGCATGGTCAAGGATCGGGACGAGGTCATCGCCCGCCTTATTGAAATGCAGTACCAGCGCAACGACATCAACTTTGTCCGGGGCAAGTTCCGTGTGCGGGGGGATGTGCTGGAGATAATCCCCGCCAATACCGAAAAAAACGCCATCCGTGTGGAGTTTTTCGGGGACGAGATAGACAGAATAACGGAGATAGACGCCCTCACCGGCGAGATACTGGGCGCCCGCAGCCACGTGGCCATCTTCCCCGCCTCCCACTACGTCACCACCAACGACAAGCTGGAGGCCGCAATTTACGGCATACAGTGCGAGCTGGAGGAGCGGCTGAGGGAGCTGAGGGCCAACAACAAGCTTGTGGAGGCCCAGCGTCTTGAGGAGCGCACCAACTACGACATCGAAATGATGCGGGAGGTGGGCTATTGCAGCGGCATCGAAAATTACAGCCGCCACATCAGCGGCCGCCCCGCCGGCAGCGCCCCCTATACCCTGCTGGACTACTTCCCGAAGGACTTCCTTCTGGTGGTGGACGAGAGCCACGTGACCATACCCCAGCTCCGGGCCATGTACAACGGCGACCGGAGCCGCAAGCAAAATCTGGTGGACTACGGCTTCCGCCTGCCCTCGGCGCTGGACAACCGGCCCCTGAACTTTGAGGAATTCAATCAGCGGCTCAATCAGGCCATCTACGTCAGCGCCACACCGGCGGAGTACGAGCGGGGCCTGTCCAAAAACATCGCCGAGCAGGTGATAAGGCCCACGGGCCTGCTTGACCCGGAGATTATCGTCCGCCCGGTTAAGGGACAGATAGACGACCTCCTCGGGGAGATATACACACGGGCCGACCGGCGGGAGCGGGTATTGGTCACCACTCTCACAAAAAAAATGGCCGAGGATCTCACCGACTACCTGCGCACCATGGGGGTAAAGGTAAAATATATGCACTCCGACGTGGAAACGCTGGAGCGCATGGAGATAGTCCGCGACCTGCGGCTGGGAGTGTTCGACGTGCTTGTGGGCATCAACCTCCTGCGGGAGGGCCTCGACCTGCCGGAGGTGTCCCTGGTGGCCATACTGGACGCGGACAAGGAGGGCTTTCTCCGCAGCGAAACCTCCCTGATACAGACCATAGGCCGGGCCGCCCGGAACGCGGACGGCAAAGTCATAATGTACGCCGACACCGAGACCGACTCCATGAAGCGGGCCATCGGCGAGACCAACCGCCGCCGTGAGATACAGGACAGGTACAACAAGGATCACGGGATAATTCCGCAGGGCATCAAAAAGGCCGTCAGCGACGTTATCGCCGCCGTGAAGCCCGGCGAGGAAAAGGAAGAAAAGGCGGACGTTACCTATATCATAGCCAAGCTCACCAACGAAATGCAGCTGGCCGCTCAGGAGCTGCGCTTCGAGGACGCGGCCAAGCTCCGCGACAAAATCAAGAGATTAAAAGGTGAATTAAAGTGAAGGAAAACAAGCTCATAATCAAGGGCGCGAAAGAGAACAATCTTAAAAATATCGATCTGGAAATTCCCCGGGACAAGCTGGTGGTGTTCACCGGCGTCAGCGGCAGCGGCAAGACCTCGCTGGCCTTCGACACCATTTACGCCGAGGGACAGCGGCGGTACGTGGAGTCCCTTTCCGCCTACGCCCGTATGTTCCTGGGCCAGATGGAAAAACCCGACGTGGAATACATCGAGGGCCTCAGCCCCGCCATAAGCATCGATCAAAAGACCACCAACAAAAATCCCCGCTCCACCGTGGGCACCGTGACGGAGATATACGACTATCTGCGTCTGCTTTTCGCCCGGGTGGGCATACCCCACTGTCCCAAGTGCGGACGGGAGATAAAGCAGCAGTCCGTGGATCAGATAGTGGATCAGATACTGTCCCTTGACGAGGGCAGCCGTCTCCACATACTGGCTCCGGTGGTAAGGGCCAAAAAGGGCGAGCATCAAAAGGTGCTGGAGGACGCCAAAAAGAGCGGCTACGTCCGTGTGCGGGCAGACGGCCACCTTTACGAGCTCACCGAGGAAATAGCCCTTGAAAAGAACAAGAAGCACAACATCGAGATAGTTATCGACCGGCTTGTGGTGCGGCCCGACATCCGCAAGCGTCTCACCGATTCGCTGGAGCTGGCCCTCCACCTCAGCGACGGCACCGTTATTGTGCTTAACGGCGAAGAGGAGCTGACCTTTTCCCAAAATTACGCCTGTCCCGACTGCGGCATCAGCATCGAGGAGCTGTCGCCCCGCACCTTTTCCTTCAACAGCCCCTTCGGCGCCTGTCCCCAGTGCGGCGGCATAGGCAGCCTTAAGCGGGTGGATCCGGAGCTGGTGCTCATCAGCGACGAGCTGTCGGTGCTGGAGGGAGCCTTCGCCGTCAGCGGCTGGCGGGCCGCCGACAAGGAGGACAGCGTGGCCAACATCTACTACCGGGCCATGGCGAAAAAGTACAACTTCCGCCTTGACGTGCCGGTCAAAACCCTTCCCAAGGAGATAATCGACCTGTTCCTCTTCGGCACAAAGGGCAAACCTCTCGATCTGGAATACTACCGCCACGGCAAGCTCCACCGCCAGCGGGCCCCCTTCGAGGGCCTTGTGAACAACCTCCAGCGCCGCTACGACCAGACCGGCAGCGAGTGGTCAAAAATGGACATCGAGCCCCTGATGCGGGAGAGCGAGTGCCACGTCTGCCACGGCAAGCGGCTGAAAAAGGAGAGCTTGGCCGTCACCGTGGGCGGCAAAAACATCGATCAGGTCTGCTCCATGGACGTGGTTCGGGAGCTGGAATTCTTCAACAGCCTTAAATTCGGGAAAAACGACACCATCATCGCCGAACAGATACTGAAGGAAATAAACGCCCGTCTGGGCTTTCTGAAAAACGTGGGTCTGGACTACCTGACCCTCTCCCGCAGCGCGGGCACCCTTTCCGGCGGCGAAGCCCAGCGCATACGTCTGGCCACTCAGATAGGCTCCGGCCTTGTGGGCGTGCTGTACATTCTGGACGAGCCCAGCATCGGCCTCCACCAGCGGGACAACAACAAGCTCCTTGCCGCCCTGAAAAACCTCCGCGACCTTGGCAACACCCTCATCGTGGTGGAGCACGACGAGGACACCATGTACGCCGCGGATTACATCGTGGACGTGGGCCCCGGGGCC
>CANQRB010000017.1 GCA_947626145.1 uncultured Clostridia bacterium
CTTGACTGCATAAAAATAGCGTAGCAGTCAGCAAAACTACTACGCTATGAAAAGTCTAACTTTTTGGGGTCACATCAATCTCCAGCCAAGGGGGCAGTTATTTTTTTATGATGATTATGATCAAAAGTATCATAATTAAAGTTAATATGATAAACTCCCGTTCAGTCATCACAAGCCACCTCCTTCCATTATGTAAATGAAAGTCTTTTGGCTAACCGCCCTACTACTCGCGCTCTGTCCATTGGACATTATATCACACAATCCGGCAAAATGCAAGAATTTTTTTGTAAAAGCAAACCTCATCACCAACGGCAGCCGCCGCACAAATATTCCTCATTCCTAATTCCTCACTCCTCATTTTTACCCCGTCTTGCCTCGAATTTCTCATTAATATTAAGCCTTTGTTACAAAATAATAAAATATATTGACTTTTTTTATTTTATTGTGTAAAATTCAAGTATACCTATGATCGGAGCTATATCCCCCGGGGGCCCGGGGTCGTGGCCGAACGGGAGCGGGCGTGAATTTTACATTTGCGTTACAGTTCCCCGAAAGCTATTGACGAAAGGTGCCTTGGGTGTTATAATTCCGATAGGAGCCCGATGAGGGCCCCGGTCCGTGGTTAGAAGAGAGCCCGGACTTCAAGAACTGCTCTTCAAAAAATTTATAATTAGGAGGATTTGAGACATGAACACTCTCAAGAAGACCGCTGCGGTAGTTCTTGCGATTGCTATGGTTCTCACAATGGGTATCGCGACATCCTTTGCCGCTTATCCCGATGTGGCCAGCACCGAGAGTTACGCAGAAGCTGTGAACATCCTTTCTAACCTCGGAATTTTCGAGGGCGGAGACGACGGTTTGTTCCGGCCCAACAACACAATCACCCGTGCCGAGGTTGCCGCTGTAATGGTTCGCGCTAAGAACCTTACCGAGATGCCCGGCGAAACAGTATTCACCGATGTTCCCGCCAACCACTGGGCTGCCGGTTACATCAACACCGCTTACACCGCTGACATCATCAGCGGCCGCGGCAACGGCATCTTCGATCCTAACGGCAACGTTACTTTCGAGGAAGCTGTTAAGATGATAGTAGCCGCTCTTGGCTACGAGCCCGCTGCTAAGGCAAAGGGCGGCTGGCCCACAGGTTATCTTGCCGTAGCTTCTGAAAAGGATATTTCCAACAGAACCGGCGGCGAGGTTAATCAGCCCGCTACCCGTGCCACTATCGCAAGACTGGTTTACAACGCTCTTGAGGTTGACATGATGAATCAGACCACCTATGGCACCAGCGCCGAGTACCAGCCCGTTAGCGGCAAGACCCTTCTCACCAACCTTGGTGTTGAGAAGCTTGACGTAGTTGTAAGCGGTTCTTACTACACCGATGCCGCTATGGATCAGGAGTATGACCGCCGCAACCACACCGTATACCTCACCTCTCTTAAGAACAACGTTACTTACAACGGTGAGGAGTATGACAAGGACAATCCCTTCAAGGATATGGCCTTCGACGAGGGCGGCACAGCCGCTGCTTCCCTTCTTGGTATGGCCTGCGTAGCTTACGTGGGTGTTGACGACGATACCGATGATGATACCATCTTCGCTATCTCTGCCAAGAATGCCAGAAATACCGTAACTTCCGTTAAGAGCGACCTCCTCGCCAAGTATGACGAGCTGTCCAGCTCCGAGCAGAATAAGGCTGACGATGGCACCGTTTACTACTGGAGAAACGGCCGCACCGACAGAAAGCCTGTTGCTCTTACTCCCTCTACCGATGCTAACGATAACGTTAATGTAAGAGTATTCGTTAACTATGAGGAGCAGAGCGATTACGACGGAACCGATGCCGATTACTTCACCAGCCTTATCGCTGACGACGGCGGTCTGGCCGAGTTCATCGACAACAACAACGACGGCGATTTCGACGTTGTACTTGTTAGCCAGTACACCGCTGAGGGCGTTGTTGAGAGCGTAAGAACCACCAGTGACGGTCTCATCGACTTCCGCGGCATGGACGGCGCCAAGGGCGTTCCCGAGGATTACGATCCTGAGGACGATTCTATTCTCAAGCTCTTCATCAAGGGTGAGAACTACATCGATCCCACCGAGATAGCCGCCGGCGATACCATCACCACCATCGGTGCGGATGGCGACGCTATCATCATCTACCTTGTATCTTCCGACAAGATCGAGGGCAGAAGCTCCTCTTACGATTCCGAGACTGAGACTCTTACCGTAGCCGGCAAGGCTTATGCCGCTTCTCCCCTCTACAAAGAGAACCTCAGCACTCTCCGCAACACCACCGGTACCTTCTATCTGAACGCTGACGGCCTTATCTCTCTCGTAGACGGCAGCACCTCTGCTACCGGCGACTGGGGTTATGTACTTGGCGTTGACAAGAGCACCAGATTCTCCCGCACAACTTATGAGGTTGAGATTCTTGACGGCGCTACCGGCCGCGTAAATACCTACGTTATCAAGAGCGAGAACGTAGCCGTTTACAACAGCGCCAGCGAGACCAAGGCTGAGAGACTTAACGACGAGGACGTATACGAGATCCTTAGCGGTCTTGCCGATCCCGACTCTTATGAGGGCCACGTTATTAAGTACACCGTTGACAACAACGAGATCAGCAAGGTTGTTGTAGCCAGCAACTATGCTGACATTGACACTTTCAACACCATGGAGAACGGCGGCAAGGCTTATGATTCCGAGGACCGCACCATAGGTTCTTCCGATCCTATCGCTGACAACGCTTATGTATTCATCGTAAGCGACGGCACCGAGGATCCTGACTACAACGATCCTGACAACATCAGCGTTGTAAAGGGCGGCAGATTTGTTGACCGCTCCGAGTACAAGGTTTATGCCTTCTCCGAGAATGATCTTATCGTGGCTGCTGTAGTTCTCAGCACCGAGACCGAGGTTGATAAGGCTCAGGGCGTATTCGTAGTAACCAGCATCTCCACCGATATCAACGACGACGATGAGGACATCGTTATCTTCCAGGGTATCCAGGATGGCGGCACCCGCACCTTCCAGCTCTATGACGACGACGAGAATTATGTAGACGAGATCGTTAACGGCGACCTCCAGGGTCTTGCCAAGGGTACTGTACTCCTTGTTGGTCCCGAGGAGAACGGCTATGTTGACAACATCGACATCCTTGTTGAGGTTGTAAGATCCGGCAACACCATCGAGTATATCAATAACTATCCCACCACCAGCGCTACCGCCAGTGTAAGCGAGGATTACAAGTCCGATATGGGTCAGCTTGTTGATCTCTCTATCCGTGAAGGTGAGGATGATCCCTACTATGTAGACGGTTCCACTATCGTTATCGACGGCTTCTGCTCCGGTTACGATAATGGCGACAACAACGGTTACAGAGTAGACAGCAGGACCAATGTTGTAGCTGTTGACTTCACCGCTGCCCGTTATGCCGCTACCACCGTTAGAAGAAGCGACGTTAACTTCGCTGACGTAGATCCCGAAAAGTATGAAGTATGGGCATTCTTCCGTGCCTACGACGTAGACGAGATCGATGACTTCGACCTTGCCAACGAGAGAAGGAACGTTAAGGATCTCGTACTCTACAAGCTTAATGCTGACAACAGCATTGATGTAGACGGCGCAGCTGCTGCCACTCAGAGCTATACTCATAGCAGCAGCAAGAAGGTAGACGACCTTGATAAGGGCTCCTATCTTGATGACGATGATGACAACTATCTCGATCTCGACGAGTTTGACAACAGTGGCAGCCTCGACGAGGTTGGCTCCGGCGACGGTATGATCGCTCTCTAATCCTTTCGGATTATAAATACATTAGGGCCACCCCTTTGGGGTGACCCTTTTGTTGTGCCGTTCAGTATGCAATTAGGAATTAGGAATGAGGAATACTGGAGAATGAGGAATTAGGAATGAGGAGTGAGGAATACTGATGGGGCAGTTGGATAGCGATTAGACGTACCGGTAATATAACCTGTACTCCGTAGGGGCGCCCATTGGGCGTCCGCCATCAAACGTTTACGATTGCGATGATAAACGAAATTATAAATCAAAGCTTCCTGTACCGTCTTATGGTACCAACGACAAACAATCGCCGCAAAGGCTTTCCGTTCGAAGGGAAGCCTTTCTGTTTGTCATATTTACCGTAAACCCGTCAGTCATATAAAAAAACTTGCATTTTGCCGAATGATATGTTATAATATCCCTTGGATAGAGCGCAAGTAGTGGGACGGTTAGCCACATTCCCAATCACCATTTTACATAATGGAAGGGAGGTGGTTTGTGATGCTTGATGTGTTTACACTGTTTTTTATGCTCGCATTAGCTTTGAGCATAAACATAGCGTGTTGGATCATCATTTACTACATCACAAAAAAATAACTGCCCCCATAGCTAAAAGTGGCAGTTATTTTTTAACTAAAGCTCTCGGCTAACCGTTTTACGGGCTTGCCTCTATCTATTTTTATTATACATGATATTTTTTGCTTTGTCAAGTGATTTAATTAAAAATTCCACTTTTACGGCACAGTAACGCCGCACAGCGGGCCACCGTAAGACGGTACTGCGGCGCGCCGGGAGACGTGTCTCCTCGTCGCGCCCTACAGATATGTTTGTAATTTTTACCGTAAAAGGGTACATTACCGATACAGTCACGCCAAACAAGGTTACATTTACGGTACATACACGCGAAACGCCGTAACTGCCCCACCAGTATTCCTAACTCCTCATTCCTAACTCCTCATTTTTAACTCCCTCTACCTCAAATAAAACCACATCAGCACAGCGGCGGAGGCGATCATCATCAGCGCCACGGCGAAAACTCCGCCCCGCCCACGGCGAAGACCGTACACCCCGAAGGAAAAGGTCCTAACCGCCGCCAAAACGAAGGCCGCCAATGCCGCGTATTGCAGAAAGTACATTATTTCACCGCCCCCGTTCAATGCTTCCCCGGAGAGAACCTGAGCTCGCCGAAGTCGCTCATGTTCACGCTGACGCTCACGTTGAACACCGCGTTCCTGAAGCGCTCCTTCCAGTTATAGTCCGCCCAGTCCCCGTAGGTGAGGAAGTTAATCTTTGCCTTGTCCCCCAGCCCCAGCACGTCGGCCCCAAACTCGGTTCGGGTCCGTTCCAGCAGCTCCCTTGTCTTTTGACTGAAGGCCCGGTTGAGGTAGTCCACAAAGCCCTCGTAGTCCTCCCGGCTGCGGAAGGCCCCGTCTATGCCGGTATATTCCCCCTGAAGCTCTATGCTGACGCTTATCTCCAGCGCCTCGCCGGTTTTGACCGTCACCTCGGGGCGCTTGTTCTGGCGCAAATCCACATTGGCGTATTTGTTTGTGCCGGGGACCAGCACGCAGAACTGGCCGACAAACATATTTTTCTCCAGAATTTCCACGATGCTCTGCTCCATCAGGCCCATGGTGCCCGTCATTTTATTGCCGACGAACACCGCATAGCCGCAGAGGGCCGCCGAGCCGTCGCCGATGAGGGGCACGTCCTCGGCGGTGTAGTTGAGGGCGAAGTCGTCCGGCCGCCTGTAAGGATAGCCCTCCGCCGCCGTTTTGGCCCGATCGCTGTCGGTAACGCCCACAAGGGGCAGGATATAGCCCCCCTCGTCGGCTATGGCGCTGAAATAGTTGTTGTAAAGATAGGCCCGGCTGGTGCCGCTGTCCGCCACCTTGGAAAAAAGATGCTCGATGAATTTCTCGATATAAACGTCCTGCTTGGGCTCCATGCTCCTGAACAGCCTGTCCGGAGCCTGCTGGGACACGCAGACGTAGATGCTGGGCCGGAAGCCACGGGTGTTTACCAGGTCGGCCATATAGGAAAAGATGCCGCGCTTTTCGGCCAGATCCTGAGAAAAGGCCACCAGCTTGGTGTGGTTGGTGTCGATGCGCTTGCTCTTGAATGTGTCCACCAGCCGCATGGCGCTGTAAAGGCTGGGGGCCTCGACGGTGACCATATCCTTTTCGTCGATCTTTTCGCCGCCGGCCTCCTCGCCGCCGCCGCTGGGGTAGGCGAACAGATACGTCACCTTGAGCAGGCCGTTGTCCCCCTCGTCCAGACCCACGGCTATCACATAGGCCTTGTCGTTTACCTCCGTCATGTGGGAACAGCCCCCCAGCATCAGGGCCGCCGCCAGACAGATCGCCAGCTTTCTCACGCCGCAGGCCTCCCCTCAGTTTTCCGCAGCCGGGCCGCGATGAGCACGGCGAACAGAAAGATTATATAAAAGTAATGGCTCCAGTTCAGCAGAACCCGATACACGTCGTAGGTGTCCAGCTCCGAGGCGGGCAGGGTGCCAACCAAAAACAAAATCAGCACCAGCATGGGCATGAAGCCCCGCCCGTCCTCCGCACCGGAGGCGGCCCGCAGGAGGCAGCTTCCGGCGATGACCGAGGTGGAAAGGCCGCAGATTATTACCCCCGTCCAGACAAAGATGACCGTGGGCTCCATGCGCTGCAAAAACGATCCGGCCTTTATCATCCTCGTAAGCTGATAGAGCGGAAAGAAGAAGTTGCGGGAGGCCGGATAGGGCACCGCCAGACAGTAGACAAGGGCAAAGACGAAGGAGACCGCCGTCACCGCGCCTATGCCGATCAGCCCGGCCCGCTTGAAGGTTTTGTAATCCTTCGCCTTCGGGGACAGGGTCAGCAGATAAAGCACCTCAAAGGTGCCGCTGAGCCGGAAAAAGGAGTGGATGATTATCGGCCCGGCTCCCAGCCCCAGCAGGGGCATGAGGTTGCTCAGACTGTAGTGGGGAATGAGAGCCAGCGAGATCATCGCCACCGAAAGCACCGTAAAGGGCAGGATGAGGATGCTGGCGTTGACGTTGGCACCGAAGCCCCGCAGGGCGCAGATCAGCACCGGTATCAGCACGAAAAGGGCCACATATTCCATCGTGGCGTTTTCCGTCTCGAGGGTCTGCATGGCCTCGGTCAGGATGCGGAACAGCATTCCGCCCCGCACCGCCATCACTCCGGCCACCAGCACGTCCAGGGCGCCGCCCACGGGCCGTCCCAGTGCCCGACGGGTCAGCTCGCCCAGCCCCAGCCCCACATAGGGCCGGTACAACGCGGCCGCGGCCAGGAACAGCGGCACGGACGCAAGCCCCTTCAGCAGAATGGCTATCCAGGCCGCACTGCCGGTGGCGCCGACCATGAAATACGGCAGCACCAGCAGGTACTTGGCCAGCGTCAGATTGAAAAACAGTATGGACAGGGACGCCGCCCCGATTTTTCTGTCACTCCCGCCCGTCACGCTTCCACCCCCTCGAAAAAATGCCCTGCTTCCGGCGGCGGCGGGGATTTACATAGTCGTCCCGGAAGTCCTGCTTCCATATTCTGGGATAAACCAGAGTCTTTGGCACGCCGCCGTGGGTTATGGGGGCCACGGGCACGAACATTGGCACGCCAAGGCTGTAGGTTCCGGCCCATAGCACGCCGTTGACGAAGGCCCCCGCCGTTATGCCTAAAAAGCCCCCCACCGCCCCGAGGAAAATATAGACGAACCTCAGCATTCGGGCGGAGATACCCAGATAATAGTTGGGCGTGGCAAAGGAGCCTATGGCGGCGATGGACACTATGATGATGAGTATGGGGCTGACGATACCGGCGCTGACCGCCGCCTGTCCCAGTATCAGGGCACCCACAATGCTCAGGGTAGTGCCCGAGGGCGTTGGCACCCGGGCTCCGGCCTCGCGGATTATTTCCAGCGACAGCTCCATTATGATTATCTCGACGATGGTGGGGAAGGGCACCTTGTCTCTGGCCGCCACAATGGAGATGAGCATATCCGTAGGCAGTATTTCGCCGTGGAAGTTCACCACCGCCACGTATATACCCGGCAGCAGCAGCGAACACACAAAGGCCATTGTCCTGATGACCCGAATCATGTTTACGTATGGTGCCCGCAGATAGTGATCCTCGGCGGACTCGTTCAGCTCAAAGACTGTGGTCGGCATGACTATGGCGAAGGGGGAACCGTCCACCAGCACCACCACCCGCCCCAGCAGCAGGGCCCGGGCCGCCCGGTCGGGCCGTTCGGTGGCCATGAACTGGGGCAGGGTGATGAGGGAGCTTTCCTCAAGGTACTGTTCCAGCTCGGCGGAGGAGAACAGATAGTCGATGTTCAGAGAGGTGATGCGCCGCTCCACCTCCCGGACGAGCTGGGCTCCCGCCACATTCTGTACGTACATGAGGGCCACCGGGGTCTGGCTTATGGCGCCCACGGAGAACTCCCTGCTTATGAGGCTTTTGTTCCGCACCAGATGTCGGATGAGGGCGGTGCTCTCCCTGATCTGTTCGCTGAAGGCGTCGTTGGGGCCCCTTATGACCTTTTCCACCTCGGGGCTTTCCACGCCCCTGTGCTTCCAGCCCTTCGCGTCCACGGCGATGGCCTTGCCGAGGCCCTCCACCAGCAGGATAACGCTGCCGAAATTGGCGTCGAAGGTCAGCGTACCGAGGGTGTTGGTCTCCTTGACCTCGCTCTGAACCAGCAGCACGTTCATTATGTCGGAGTAGGAGCTTATCTCCGTGCTTCTGCTGCCAAGCATCAGGGGCCGGAGAATGAAGTCGTTGACGCCGGCCTTGTCCACCAGCCCGTCAAAAAAGTAGGCGCAGCACCGGACGTTCCGGCCGCTGAGACGCAGGGTGAACTCCCTGATTTTCAGGTCGCCGTTCAGATCCTTGCCAAGGGCCTTGTCCAGAACGGCCTTGTCCTTTTTGTAGTTGCCCGACAGCTCCTCGCCGCCCTCGTTCATCTGGGGCTCGTAGTCCGGGTCGGGGCGGCCGGGCTCGTCCAGCAGAAAGTCCTCGTCCTCCCCGACCGGAGGAGAGTATAAAAATATGTCCCTGATCTTCACGGGCTTCACCTCTCTGTTGGTATATTGTGCCCGGAAAATTACGGAACATACGGTTCGGAGGGAGGGGATTTGAAAATTAGGAATTAGGAATGAGGAATTAGGAATATTGATTAGTGGTTATATTATTTGTCGTTGTTGCAGTAAGGCAGTACAGGGAAATTTGATTTATAATTTCGTTCATCATTGCCGCCGTAAATGTTTGATGGCGGACGACCGATGGTCGCCCCTACGGGTAATTTTATCATTGTAACATCACCGGTACACACACGCAAAACGCCGCAGCTGCCCCGTCAGTATTCCTAACTCCTCATTCCTAATTCCTCACTCCCCAAAAAAATCTCCCGCCCCACTTGATATTGCGGCGGGCTTGTGTTATAATTATTACATAGTACAAAAAAGGGAGGAAAATTTTATGAAACTCAACGGAAAATACCGCCTGAGAAAAGTGGGCGACACCTATATAGTGGTCAGGCTCGGCGACGGCCAATCGGTGAATTTCAGCCGGCTGATAACCGTCAACGACACCGGCGCCTTTATCTTTAAACAGCTGGAAAACGGCACCGACATGGACTCCCTCGTGGCCGCCATCATGGGCGAGTACGAGATAGACGAGGCCGGGGCCCGCGACGCCGCCGAAACCTACCTGACCAAGCTGGTAGATCTTGGCATAGCCGAGAGGTGACCGCCATGGCCGAGACAAAAAGACGAAATACCCGCCGGATAAACGTGGGCGGCGTGCCTATCGGCGGCGGAGCGCCGGTGACGGTTCAATCCATGTGTACTACCGACACCCGGGACGTGGAGGCCACCGTCCGTCAGGTCAACGCTCTGGCGGCGGCGGGCTGCGACATAGTCCGGCTGGCGGTGCTGGACATGGACGCCGCCAAGGCCGTGAGTGCCATAAAGGAGCGGACGAACGTCCCCCTCGTGGCGGACATACACTTTGACCACCGTCTGGCTTTGGAGTGCATCAAAAGCGGGGCCGACAAAATACGCATAAACCCCGGCAATATCGGGGGCAGGGACAACGTTCGTGCCGTGGCCGACGCCGCCGGAGAAAAGGGCGTGCCCATCCGCATCGGGGTCAACGGCGGCTCGCTGGAGAAGGATCTGCTGGAAAAGTACGGCCACCCCACCGCCGAGGCCCTGTGCGAGAGCGCTCTGCGCCACGCGGCTCTGCTGGAGGACTGTGACTTCCGCGACATCGCCGTCTCGATAAAGAGCAGCAGCGTCCCCCTCATGGCGGAGGCCTACCGTAAGATGGCCGCTCTCACCGACTACCCCCTGCACCTGGGCGTCACCGAGGCGGGGACGGAATACACCGGCATCGTCAAGAGCTCCGTCGGCATCGGGGCTCTGCTGCTGGACGGCATCGGCGACACGATTCGGGTGTCCCTCACCGCCGATCCGGTCAGGGAGGTAAAGGCCGGCATCGAGCTTTTGAAAGCGCTGGAAATGAGAAAGGGCCCCCGGCTCACCTCCTGTCCCACCTGCGGCCGCTGTCAGGTGGAAAACATGATCGACATAGCCGATCGGGTTTCCGAGCGGCTGGAGGGCGTGGATAAGGATATACACGTGGCGGTAATGGGCTGCGTGGTCAACGGCCCCGGCGAGGCACGGGAGGCCGACGTGGGCTTTGCCTGCGGCAAGGGCTCGGCCCTGCTGTTCAGGAAGGGCGAGGTTCTGCGCAAGGTGAACATCGACGACGCCGTGGAGGAGCTGTTTAAAGAGATAGACGCGATGTGATTGTAAATTAGGAATTAGGAATGAGGAATTAGGAATACTGACGGTGCAGATACGACACTTGCGTGACTGTACCGTAAATGTGACCTCAATATCGTAGGGGCGCTCATCGAGTTTCCCTGTGATATTGAGGTCACTTCACCGTCACATCAACGACAAATAGTGTAGCCGCCTCGCTAATATTCCTCATTCCTCACTCCTAATTCCTAATTTATCTTGACTTGTCCGTTTTCGGGTGATATACTTACCCCATAAATATATAAAAGGGGGAAACGAAAATGAAAAAAGATATTGCCCAGAAGAAAAGCTTTCTGTTTTACTGCGACTACCGCAGGCATCTGCTCATGCTTACCGACGAGGAGCGGGGCCGTCTGCTGATGGGGCTGCTGAACTACGCCGACGGGGAGGAGGTTCCGAATCTGGACGGGCCGGCGGCCATGGCCTTTTCCTTTATCACCGCCCAGATGGATCGGGACGCCGAAAAATACGCCGAGGTGTGCCGCAAGCGGAGCGAGGCCGGCAAGAAGGGCGCCGAACTCCGTTGGGGCGAGGACGAATAGCAAATGCTATTTTTGCCATATGGCAAAATGGCAAAAATGGCTGATACAGATAAAGAAAAAGAAAAAAATAATGATACTTCTTACTGAGACAGAAAAGGATAGAGATAATGACAGGCGTCAGAAGCGACGGCGGCTTTTCCACAGGTTCGCCGATTTTCCCCACAATATCGGGAAAAACACATGTGGAAAACTCTGTGGAAAACCCGTGTGCAATTTTTGGCCTATTTAGCTGTTGACAAAGGACCGCCGACGGGAGTATAATGTTAATTAGGAATGAGGAATTAGGAATGAGGAATATTGACGGGGCGGCTATGGCGTTTTGTGTGTATTTACTGTCCTCACGCCGTTACCTTTACTCCGTATGGCCGATGGCCGCCCATAAGATATCAAGGTTACGTCACCACCGCATCAACAACAAATAATATAACCACCACATCAATATTCCTCATTCCTCACTCCTAATTCCTAATTTCCCATAACGTATCAATCCAAATTTATTTTTATATAAGCCTTGACAAATCCGGAGTTTTATGCTACACTATAGGTGAAGAGTTCGAAGATGTATTTCATAATACGTCCCACCAAAAGTGAAAGACCCGGAGTTGCAGCTCCGGGCCTTTCTTTTGGGCTGTGTCGGCTACTTCTTTCCGTCCAGCCACTTACTGATGTAATAAAGTATTACACCAGCCGCAACGGAAATAAAAAGTTCGAATAAGTATTTCAACTGTCCCACCCCCTTTCGGTCGGTGAGCCGACAAAATTATTATAGCATATTTTGTTATGTTTGTAAACAGTTTCACAAAATAAAACCATCTGCTCAAACATTCCCAACGAAAAATAAATTTTGCGCACGTTTGTTCGCTTATTATTGTCGCCATAAACGTTCGATGGCGGACAGCCGACGACCACCCCTACGATACAAAGGCTACATCACCGCTTCATCAACGACAAATAATATAACCACCACATATATTCCTCATTCCTCATTCCTAACTCCTAATTTTCAAATATTCCTCATTCCTCACTCCTAATTCCTAATTCCCAAAGAAGGTGTTCCCAAATGGAAAAAACCTACATAATGCGCGACGTGTTCCCCTCGGCGGAGGGGGACGAAAGCGTCCGCGACGGCGTTATCCGCCGCATGGTTATAAATCGGGAGACCCGCGCCGCCAAGATCGACGCGGTCTATACCCGCATAGTGCCCAAGGGTTGGCTCGACCGCTACGGCGCCGACATATGCCGGGCCTACAGGCTCAACGAGGTGGCCATCGACCCGTTTTTCGACATAGCCGAGCCCTCGGAGAAGGACATTCTGGACTTCACCGCCCAGCTCATGGCGGGCTTCCACGACACAAATCCGCTGTGGGCGGCCATACTCTGCGACAGCGACGCCTCCGTCAAGGGCGGCTGCCTGTACATCACCCTCCGCCACGGCAACAGGGAGCTGCTGGAGCACGACAGGGCCGCCGAACACATCCGGGGCCAGCTGCAAAAGCGGCTGGGCGTCGAGCTTTCGGTGTCCTTTTTGGAGCGGGAAATGAAAATGCGGGACGTGGAGCTGACCCCCATACGGGAAAAGCCCAAAGCCGCGGCCGAGGTAAAGACCGAGGGAAGGGTCATTTTCGGCAAGGACTTTAACCCCGGGGACGAGCTGATGCCCATTTCCGAGATAAACAACGACACCCAGTTCGCCGTTATCAGAGGCGACATCTTCGGCAAGGCCGACGACAAGGGCGTCACTCCCGGCGCTGATATGCGTGAGCTGAAAAAGGGGGACAAGTTCCTCATCACCTTTTATATCACCGACTACTCCGGCAGCATCACCGTCAAGGCCTTCGTGCCCCGCAAGCAGGCCGACGCCGTCTATGCCCGTTTGGAGAAGCCCTACGTCTGCGTGGGCGTCCGGGGGCGGGTGGAGTTCGACACCTACAGCCGCGAGCTGACCGTCACGGCGAGGGACATCGTCGCCGACGAAATGCCCGCCGTTGAGGACACCGCGCCGGTTAAGCGGGTGGAGCTCCACGCCCACAGCAAAATGTCGGCCATGGACTCGGTCATGGACGCCGCCGACTACGTCAGACAGGCCGCCAGGTGGGGCCACAGGGCCGTGGCTCTCACCGACCACGGCGTTGTGCAGGCCTTCCCCGAAATATACAAGGCCAAGCCCGAGGGCATAAAGGTCATTTACGGCTGCGAGGGTTACCTCATCAGGGACGGGGAAAAGTACAACCACAAGGACACCCATCGCTACCACATAATCCTGCTGGCCAAAAACCTCACCGGCCTCAGGAACCTGTACGAGCTGGTGAGCATATCCCACACCCAATACTTCTACAAGCGCCCCCTTATCCCCAAGGACGTGCTGGCCTCCCATCGGGAGGGCCTCCTCATCGGCAGCGCCTGCGAGGCGGGCGAGCTGTTCCGCGCCGTCCGCGACGGGGCCAGCGAGGAGGAGATCAGGGAGATAGGCTCCTTCTACGACTACTTTGAGATTCAGCCCATCACCAACAACCGCTACATGGTCCGCGAGGGCATAGTCCCCGACGACGAGGCCCTGCGGGAGCTGAACCGCAAAATCGTCCGCCTTGGGGACGAGATGGGCAAGCTCACCGTGGCCACCTGCGACGTCCATTTCCTTAAGAAGCGGGACGAGGTCTACCGCCGCATTTTGCAGGCCAGTCAGGGCTATAAGGACGCGGACTGTCAGTCGGAGCTTTACTTCCGCACCACCGACGAGATGCTGGAGGAGTTCGCATACTTCGGCGATCGGGCTCAGGAGCTGGTTGTGGAAAACACCAATAAAATAGCCGACATGATAGAGGACATCGCCCCCATCGCCAAGGGCAACTACCCGCCCAAGATCGACGGCAGCGAGGAGCTTGTGCCCCGACTGGCCTACGAAAAGGCCAAGGAGCTTTACGGCGACCCCCTGCCGGAGCTGCTGGACAAGCGGCTTGAGGACGAGATAGAGAGCGTGGTGGGCCACGGCTACGCCGACCTGTACAACTACGCCCGAATGTTGGTCAAGCACTCCAACGAGGACGGCTACATCGTGGGCAGCCGCGGCAGCGTGGGTTCGTCGTTCCTGGCCTTCTGCCTGGGCATAACCGAGGTCAACGGCCTGCCGCCCCACTACCGCTGCCCCAAGTGCAGGCACAGCGAGTTTTTCCTCAACGGAGAGTTCTTTGTGGGCTGCGATATGCCCGACAAGGTCTGTCCGGAGTGCGGTACGCCCTATATCAAGGACGGCTTCGACATACCCTTTGAGACCTTCCTGGGCTTCGGCGGCGGCAAGCAGCCGGATATCGACCTGAACTTTTCCGGCGAGTACCAGCCCAAGGCCCATAAGTACACCGAGGAGATCTTCGGCGAGGGCTACGTATATCGGGCGGGCACCGTGTCCACCGTGGCCCAAAAGACCGCTTACGGCTATGTGCTGCACTACTTTGAGGAGCGGGACAGATACGTCCACAACGCCGAGGTGGAGCGGCTGAAGAACGGCATCACCGGCGTAAAGACCACCACCGGCCAGCACCCCGGCGGCGTGGTAATACTGCCCCACGGCCACGACATCAACGAGTTTACCCCCGTCCAGTATCCGGCCAACAAGACCGACTGCGGCATAATAACCACCCACTTCGACTACCACAGCATCGAGCAGAACCTGTTGAAAATGGATATACTGGGCCACGACGACCCCACCATGCTCAAGATGCTCCACGACCTGACCGGCGTGGACCCCAAGGAGGTCAACATCGCCGACGAAAAGGTGCTGAGCCTTTTCACCTCCACCGAGGCTCTGGGCGTCACCCCCGAGGACATCGGCAGCGAGACCGGCAGCTTTGCCGTGCCGGAAATGGGCACCAACTTTGTCCGTCAGATGCTGGTGGAGTCTCAACCCAAAAACGTGGGCGATCTGGTACGCATCTCCGGCCTGTCCCACGGCACCGATGTTTGGACTAACAATGCACAGGATTTGGTGCGGAATTACGGCCACACCCTTGAGGACGTCATAAGCTGCCGCGACGACATCATGGTGTATCTGATACATAAGGGACTGCCGCCCCAGAGGGCCTTCACCATCATGGAGCAGGTCCGCAAGGGCAAACGTCTCAAGCCCGGTGACGAGGACGAGATGAAGGCCCACGACGTGCCCCAGTGGTACATCGACAGCTGCAACAAGATAAAGTATATGTTCCCCAAGGGCCACGCCGCCGCCTATGTCACCATGGCCAACCGGGTGGCCTGGTATAAGGTCTACCGGCCCATAGCCTTTTATCAGGCGTACTTTTCCGTGCGGGCCGATACCTTCGACTACGATAAAATGGCCCGGGGGCGTGAGCGCTGCCTTCAGGCCATGGCCGATATAAAGGCGCTGGAAAAGCCCACCGCCACCGAAAAGTCCACCTATACCATTCTCGAGGTGGTCAACGAAATGTATGCCCGAGGTCTCGAGTTCACGCCCATAGATCTGTATAAGGCCCACCCCACCAGATTTGAGAATGTGGACGGAAAGATAATGCCCGCCTTCAACAGCCTGTCCGGCATGGGACTTGCGGCGGCCCAGAGCATAGCCGACGCCCGGGACGAGGGGCCCTTCCTTTCGGTGGACGACTTCCGCTCACGCACCACCGTCAGTGAGAAGCACGTCGAGGCTCTGCGTGAGATGGGGTGCTTTGACGGTTTGCCCGAGAGCGCACAGGTCAGCATATTTGACCTTGGCGCGAGATGACGATTAAATTAGGAATGTTGAAAAATGAGGAATTAGGAGTGAGGAATGAGGAATACTGACGGGGCATATGCGGCGTTTTGCGTGTGTGCGCCGATAAATTAAATATGACAAAACATTCGGTAGGGCGCGACGACCCCGGCGCGCCGAAAATCATAAACGTATCCTCGCTCCCGCCATCAAATGTTTACGGCGGCAATAACAAACAAAATTATAAATCAAATTTCACTATGCTGTCATACGTTACCAACGACAAACTATGCCCAAGTCTCCCCATTGAGTAATCACCGAATAAACAGCGGCGGCGGCTTCCCCGACCGGACAGGACGCCGGCAAAAAGTACGCCGTCACCGACGAGACCCGGGCGGAGCTTGAGAAAGCGGGAATAGACGAGATAAGAGCATTTGCCGAGAAGGAAGGTGTAAAGCGTGACATCGCCAGAGAAAAGCTTACTGAGCGAGAAGGAGAGGAAATTCTTAATCAATTACGAAAGAACGCCCGAGCAGGAGGCCAAAGCGGCCAGAGGAGAGGACTTCAGACTGACGGAGGAGCAGCTACACGAGCTGACAGTACGGACGGAGGAGTACGCGGCGGTATTCAGAGCGTATCTGAGGCTGATGAAAGCGAAGGAAGCCATCGAAACGGCCCGGGACATGGGCGAAATGACGGCGGAGGAAGCGGAAACCGCACTGCGGGGAGCGCGAAAAGAATATCGCAAGACAATGATGGAAATAAAAAGACAGCTCCATCGGGAGATGGCCGAAGCGGAGAGACGAAAGGCGTCAAAAACCTCGCCCAAATAGTACGTGACACGGAAAAGGACTTCGGTGTGCCAATATTTACGGGCAAGGTCAACATCGCCGGAGCGGCGGGCATATTTAAGCGGCTGCCAAAGGTTATCCGCTGTCAGTAAGATTTTGGAATATATTTGAGGCTGGGCGGCCTGACAGCGGTTTGGTCTGTTTTCAGCGCCGCTGTGTTTGCAACATTAGAAATGAAGGAGCCGTAAAAAAAGTCGCGCAGACCGTTCAAGAGCTGGAAGTCTTTAATTAAGGCAATTTATGTATTGACAAACTTGTCAATAAAATCAAAGTTATTAAAAAGTTATTAATTTGATGTGGAAAAACCGCCTTTTTACGAGAAAAAGACGGTTTTTCTTTATAATTTATGTCCTTGAACTGCAAACAAAAATCACCCACGGCGGCAGGAGCCGCCTGCAAGAGCTGATTTTCGTCCGTCCTGCACGATTTTTTCGACCGGCCCCAGTGCCTCCAGATTACATTGTGAGTTTTTTTACAGCCCCTGTTGTTTGTGTAATTAGAAATGAGTAATATTTGACGGGACAATTATGGCATTTTGCGTGTGTGCGCCGTAAATTAACAATGACAAAATATCCGGTAGGGCGCGACTACCCCGGCGCGCCGCTGTGCTGACGTTACTGTGCCGTAACATTGATATTGTAGGGACGTTCATCGGGCGTTCGCCATAAAACGTTTATAGCGGCCATGGTAAACGAAATTGCCAATCAAATTTCCCTGTGCCGCTTTACGGCAAAAACGACAAATAATATAACTGCACCGCCAGCGAGGCCGGCTCCTCCCAGATCGAGGGCAGGACGGCGGCATCCGCGGCGGCGTAATAGGCGGCTATCCTGTCGTAGGGCACATAGCCGGTGATTATCACCCTGTCCTTCACGGGCTCGAGGGCCTCGCGCACCTGTTCGGCGTAAGGGTCGCCCGTGTCGTCCGAGAACCATCGGCCCCCCACTATCATCAGCCGCCCGCCGGCATCACGTCACCTTCCGGACAGCTTCTCCTTGACCAGCTCACTCATCCGGGCGACAAGGCTGCGCAGCTCCTTTCCCCGACCGAACACCAGCAGCAGCACCGCCACGGCCACGGCGGACGATACAATGCCGGAGCCGATAAGTGAAATTACGCCGCCGCCCGGGATGGCAGCGCACAGCTTCCACGAGATCAGCCCCGCTGGCAGAGTGACGGCGGCATAGATGACATAGTCGACAAAGTACCGCCGCAGAGACTTGCCGAAGGCATATTTGTGCACCACGTAGGGCTCCCACCAGAAGCAGGTGGACAGGACGGATACCACCGTGCCCAAAAGCACGCCGTAAACTCCCATATCCAGCACCACCAGAAACAACACCGACACGATAAAGTTGATGATGATCTCCAGCACGGACTTGAGCCGCAGATAGTTAAACAGGCCCGCGGCTCTTATGACCATAAGATTTACCTGACGCATACCCTTCATAAAGAAATTCACAAGGATAATAAAGGTGATAGCGGCGGGCATTACGGCCTCCTCGCCCATCCACAGGGCGATAAAGCGGCTGGCCGCACCGGCCAGAACATTGCAGATGTAAAAATAGATCACAAAATTTGTAAATATCATTTCGCGGTAGACCGAGTATTTGTGATCCGGATCCTTTTGCACCATAAGGTTGCCCACGCTGCCTGTCACGGCCTCAAATACCTGGCTCAGCACCCTGGATATGGTGGAGATGATCATTGAATAGTTGGAGTAAACGCCGCTGGTCACCAGCCCCACGGTGTTGATAAGCAGGGTGTCCACGCCCGAAACCAGGGCCGAGCCCAGCTGGAGAAACATCATGGAAACGACACTGCGCTTCATGAGCTGGCCGTCCTCCTTGGACAGGCGGGCTTTTTTGTATCGGTTCAGAAAGGGGTACATCTTGCCGCACTTAATGTATATCATCAGGTTGGAGGCAAAGACCATGACTATCTGAATGACGAGGTAACCTATATAGCTGTGGAAAAATATCAGCACCGCAGCCTGAAGGACATATTTGCCCAGCAGGAAGCCGTTCTCGATGTTGCTGTTTATGTAGTGGAGCTGATTGGCACTGATCAGGGTTCGGCGGTAGGACATGAGATAGCTGAGGACGGTGTTGGTCAGGAAGAGCAGATATATCAGGGTCAGATTTGGCACCTGTTCGGTGGCGCCGTGAGTTATAGCCGGCAGAAAGGGCACGAGCGCCAGCCCCAAAACCGCCGTCACGGCCGCCACTATCCGGTACATCCGGCAGTAGAAGGCCATCAGGGCGCCGATGCGCTCCTCGTCGCCGTGTTCGATGGGCTCGTAGAGGCCGAAAGCGACGGAGGTGCCTATGCCCAGCTCAGTCATTGACAGCAGCAGCAACACTCCCTCCATGACGGCGTTCACACCCAGATACTCGAGTCCGAGCATCCTCACGAACACCGTGCGAAGGGCAAAGCCGGCCAGCACGTTCAACATCTGCCAGCCCAGCATCACCGCGCTGTTCTTAATCGAATTTTGAAATCTCATTGACTCATCAGTCCCGAAAAAAATATTATACCATATATTATAAGGTATGCAAAAACTTTTGTCAAGCCTGATTTTTGACGTATTTTTATGTATTTAGGTTCATGTTTTGTACGATGTGCCGGTTCAGACCGCTGAAGTAAAAAATCACGCCCCGCAATTCGGGGCGCGACTTGGGTGCAGCGGCACATTGGGGCCCCCGCAAAGCCCCTTGGCTTTGTGGGGAAAGGAGGGACAGCGGTACGAGCCAAAATTTTTGAAAAATTTTCACGTGAAAATTTACATGAAAAACACAGTAGCCAATGACTGCCGTATGATAGCTTTTGATTCAATTAATAATAAATAGATTTGTGTTGCATTTCGTGTTGCATGGCGGTTAAAATGTTGCATCGAAACATAAAATTCATTTTAAAAATATAAAATCAGCAATCGAAAAAAATCCCGTGATTATGCGGAAAACTTGAAGTTTCCCATAACCACGGGATTTTATTTTTGGTGCGAGAGACGGGACTTGAACCCGTATGGTCAGACCACACGCACCTTAAACGTGCGCGTATACCAATTCCGCCACTCTCGCATATTGTGCGGAATTGCCGCATTTCCTGCGACTGTTTAATTATAGCACAGCTGTTTTGATTTGTCAAGCCCTTTTTTTAATTTTTTTCTATAAAAAAATGGCAAAACCGCGCGACGCCGCCGAGACAGATCTATCGGTACACACGCAAACGCCGCTGCCGCCCCGCCAGTATTCCCAATTCCCAATTTTTACTCTTTATCATTTCCGACATTTTTTAAAAAAAGCTATTTACTTTTTCTATCCGTTATGGTAGAATACTATGTATGTATATTAAATAAAACCGGCGGGAGGAATTTTCATGAAACTGAAGTCCAAAATACTTTCGCTGGCCACCGTTCTGGCGCTGCTGCTGAGCCTTATGCCCGCGGCGCCCGTTCTGGCCGAGGAAAAGATCCATCACCTGTATTACAGCGAGCTTACCGAGGACGTGGGCCTGCTGCGCCCCGAGGAATCGGCCTCCGTTCAGGAGGAGGATCCATATTACGGCTATGTGCTGAGAATACGCCAGGCCATGAAGAACCGCGTGGAGAACATGACCGTTTCCATTCCCGAAACGGACATACCCGAGGTGGATGCGTCCGATGAGCAGAATAGGCTTCTGGGTGAATTTTGCTCCGACCTTTGGCGCAGGGCCATGGCCCACACCGGCGTGCCCGACGAGGGCGACTACATACTCCGGAACTCCAAGGGGTACGAATGCACCATGTCATACTTCCTGAAGGGCGGCAAGGTGTGCGATCTTAACATAAACTTCGTCTTTACGTACCACTCCTCTTTGGCGCAGGAGACGGCGGTCACCGTCGAGGCGGACAAGCTCCTCAAAGAGCTGAACGTCGGCGAAAAGGACGACTATCAGAAGATCAAGGCCGTGTACGACTGGATCTGCGGCCATGTGTCCTACGACTACGCCAACCTCAACGACCCGAATTACAACTTAAAGTACACCACTTACGCCGCCCTTATCAACCGCACCAGCGTTTGTCAGGGCTACGCCTCCCTGCTTTACAGGCTGCTGCTGGAGCTTGGCATTGACTGCCGCATAATAGCCGGTCTCGGCGACGGCGGCGCCCACGCCTGGAACATTGTGGAGCTGGGCGGCCAGTATTACAACGCCGACAGCACCTGGGACGCCGGTCCCCGGAACCCCTACCGATATTTCCTTAAGTGCGACGCCAATTTTGACCGTCACGTCCGGCACGGCGCGCCCACCTATCAGGGTGACAGCGAGCTGGACTTTACATCCGCCGAGTTTTATGGCCTTTACCCTATGAGCAATGCGGATTACGCTCCGGGCGAAGACGTCAAGGTCACCGGCGTGACCATTGAGCCCGGCACGCTGGAGCTTAAGGTGGGGGACGAGGCCGCTCTCAAAGCCGTGATAACGCCCGAGAACGCCACCGATACGGGCCTTTCCTGGAGCACCGACAACGGCGGCATTGCCGCGGTGGACGGCGGCACGGTTAAGGCCGTCGCTGCCGGCAGCGCGGTTATCACCGTTGTGACCCACGACGGAAAATTTACGGACAGCTGCCTTGTGAACGTGTCCGAGCAGGAGCCCGCGACTCCGCCGGCCGAGGGGAGCGGCTACACGCTTAACGGCCTGACGGCCCAGTCCGACAGCGACGGCGTAAATGTCAGCCTCGAGCTTACGGCGAACGCCGATCCCAACCCCAGCGACACCCTTATTTTGGCCGCCTATGACGAAAACGGACTGATAAAGGCCATGCGCGTCCCCATAGCGGAGAAAGGCGGCAAAATGACCTTTGCAATGGCGGACGTCCCCGAGGGCGCCCTGATAAAGGCCTTTGTCTGGAACGGAATGACCAGCCTGAGCGGTTCCTTATCCGCCGTGGCCGTTCCCAAGCCCGCCTATGACCAGCTGGAAGTTGTGGTCACCGGCAATTATATCACCGACGCCGCCGCGAAAAACGAATACAGGCCCGGCGAAAGATACGTTTACCTCACCTCGACAAAGAATGACGTCACCTATGAAGGTGAGACCTTCAATAAGGACAATCCCTTTAAAGATATGCTCTTTTACGAGGGCGAAACCGACGCCTCCTCCCTTCTGGGCCTCGTCTGCACGGCCGAGCTGGCCTACGTGGACGGCCGGAACACCGTGATTTCAATCTGGCCCAGCGGTTTTCCAACCGTGACCAACGTTATGAGCGGCCAACTCGCCATGTATGACGAACTGTCAAGCTCCGAGCAGAATAAGGCCGACGATGGCACCGTTTATTACTGGAAAAACAACCGCACCGATCCCAAGCCCTCCGCTCTTACTCCCGCCACTGACGCTAACGGCAATGTTAACGTAAAAGTGTTCGTCAACTATGAGGAGCAGAGCGATTACGACGGAACCGATCCCGAATACTTCCGAGAAATTATTTATTACGGCGGTCTGGCCGAGTTCATCGACAACAACGGCGACGGCGGCTTCGACGTTGTACTTGTTAGCCAGTACACCGCTGAAGGCGTCGTTGAGAGCGTGAAGATCGCCGACGACGGTATTGTCCGCTTCCGCGGCATGGACGGCGCAAATAACGTTCCCGAGGATTACGATCCCAAGGACGATACCGTTCTCAAGCGATTCATCAAGGGCGAGGGCTACATTGCTCCCACCGAAATAGCTGCCGGCGACACCATCACCACCGTAGGTGAAAACGGCGACGCTGTTATCACCTACCTCGTATCCTCCGATAAGGTTGTAGGCAGAGCCTCGTCCTACGACCCCGAGACCGGGACTCTCACCATAAACGGCAATGCCTACTCCGCTTCGCCCATGTATCGCGCAGATCTGCGGTCTTTCCTCAACACCGAGTGTACCTTTTACCTGAACCGGAACGTTGAAATAGCTTATGCGAAGCCCCTTCCCGTGAAGGGCGACTGGGGTTATCTGCTGGGCGTTGATGCGAGCACCAAATTCTCACGCACCGGCTATGAGATTGAAATCCTTGACGGCGCTGACGGCCGCGTAAATACCTACGATATCAAGGCCAATAACGTGGCCGTTTACAACAGTATCAGCGATACCGGAGCCACGAGATTTGACGACGATGCCGTATATGACATCCTTAGCAGTCTTGCCAATCCCGGCTCTTACAAGGGTCACGTTATTAAGTACACTCTTGACGTCAACGGTCAAGTCAACAGGATAGTTATAGCCGACAGCTACGCCGGCATTGACGTTTACAGCACAATGGACGCAGGCAAGGCCTACGACGCCGAATATCGCACCGTCGGCGCCTCCGATCCCCTTACCGGGGACGCGGTGATCTTCACCGTACATCCAAGGGAGGAAGGCGGCGAAATTGATTACTGCGACGGAGATTGTGTGGAGGTTTTGACCCCCGGCGACCTTGCGGACGGGACGCTCTATAATATGTGCCTCTACTCCGAGGACGGGCAGGCACCCGCCGCGGTGAACGCGGTGAAGGAGCCCATGGTTTTCCAACCCGCCAACGTTGAGGACTGCGGCTACGGTTACCTGCTGGCCCTCGATGAGGGCACATCGTTCTCACGGACACACTATGACGCTCTGATAATGGACGGCAGCGGCAGGACCGAGGCTCTGACCCTTGCATACAGGCTTACGGTATTTGACGAAAGCGGATCGCCTCAGGCAGCCGACAGCTCCGCGGCCTTTGATATGCTGGAAGGGAAGCTCGAAGGCGGGCCGGAGGACAGGATAATAAAATTTGCCTCCGAGTACGGGGAGATAACGGCCCTGGTCATTGTTCCCGGCACGGCGGTGACCGGAACCTACGACGCCTCATCCCGTAAGGTGGGCGGCTCCGCTCCCCTCGGCCCCGAGGCGGCGGTCTACGCCGTTTATCCCAACGGCTCCGGCGAATACGACCCGAGCGACGAAGAGTATATTGACTTTGCGGCCGGGGGCAGTCTCACCGGCGGCGAAACATACACACTTTATACATGGGGGGAGAAGGGCCTTACCGCCGCGGCGGTTTATCTTGCCAGCGGAACCGTGCCCCAGCGGCCCTCCGTTGACGGCGAACTCAGATACGGCTATCTGCTGGGCGTTGACGCGAGCACCAAATTTTCCCGCACCGGCTATGAGGCTGAAATCCTTGACGGCGCCGACGGCGTTGTAAACACATACGAAATCAAGAGCGGGAACGTGGCCGTTTACAACGATTGGAACACGGCTGAAGCCAAGATGCTTGACGACGGTGCCGTATATGCCATCCTTTCGGAGCTTGCCGATCCTGACACTTACGAGGGTCACGTTATCAAGTATGCCGTGGACGACAGCAACAAGATCAGCAAGATAGTTGTAGCTGACAGATATGCTGATATTGATGTTTATAACACCATGGGTAACCCCAAGGCATATGACGCCGAACTCCGCACCGTCGGCGCTTCCGATCCCATCGCCGAAGACGCTTATATATTCACCGTGAGCGACGGCACCAATAATCCCGACTACAACGATCCCGACAATGTCACCGTTGTAAAGGGCGGCAGGTTTGTTGACCGCTCCGAGTATGAAATTTACGCTTTCTCCGATAACGGCCTTATCGTGGCCGCCGTGGTTCTCAGCACCGAGACCGAGGTCGATAAGTCTCAGGGCGTGTTCGTGGTAACCAACATCTCCACCGATATCAACGAGGACGACGAGGACATCGTCGTCTTCCAGGGTATTCAGGACGGCGCCGCCCGTACCTTCCGGCTCTGTGACGACGATGAGGGATATGTGGACGAGATCGTCAACGGCGGCCTTCAGGGCCTTGCAAAGGGTTCCGTGCTCCTTGTCGGCCCCGAGGAGGACGGCTATGTTGACAACATCGACATCCTTGTTGAGGTCGTAAGATACGGCAGCATTATCGATCATATCACCAACTATCCCACCAACAGCGCTGACGCTAAGGTAAGCGAGGATTACATGTCCGATATGGGTCAGCTCATTGATATGGCCGATAAAAATGAAGATCCCCACTATGTAGACAACTTCATCATCGTTGTAGACGGCTTCTGCCCCGGTTACGATAATGGGGACAACAAGGGGTACAGAGTGCTTGACAGCACCAACGTCGTGGCCGTCGATTTCACCGCCGCCCGTTATGCCGCCGCCACCGTTGACGTGAGCGACGTTAACTTCGCCGACGTAAATCCCGACAGATATGATGTATGGGCATTTTTCCGCGCCTACGACGTTGACGATATTGATGACTTCGACCTCGCCAACGAGAGAAGGAACGTTAAAGACCTTGTACTCTATAAGCTTAATATTGACAACAGCATTTCCGTAAACACCGGCAACTAAGCGGCTTGAAAAACAAAAAACTCACCGTACAACCTCAGGCGGTACGGTGAGTTTTTCTGTTAATACTAATCCCAATTAAAAGCGTCAACCGAGGGGCGAGGATTTTTTGTGTCGGACAAGGAAGAGGCCGCAGGCAATACTTTGTGTATTGTCAAGGCCGATGACGCTGTACGGCGCAAAAAGGCCCGGCGCGAATTGATGATTTTAATTTGGGATTAGTATAAAATACTACATATTCAGGCGGCTGCGCAGAGCCTCCTGTAAAAGCTGGCTGCAATTTATCCCCCTGCGGTCGGCCATCTCCGACATCCACGCCGGCATGGAAACGTTCTTGCGCACGGCCCTCGTGTCGGTCTTTATCCTGTACGCGGTGGTGTCCACGTCCACAAGGGCGAGACAGCCGCCGTCGGGCTCGACAAGCTCTATTGCGGTGGGGCTCGGGACGGGCTCTCCCTCATCCTCAAGCACACAAAGACAGCCGCTCAGGGCGTCGCGGATGTTTTCAAGGGTTTCGCTCATATCCCGACCGGTGGTCACACAGCCGGGCACGTCGGGGACGGTTCCGCAGTAGCCGCCGCCGTCCTCAATGGGGACGAGCCGGGCAACATAGACATTTTTCATCATATTCCCCCTCATACATTTATTATACACAAAATTACACAAGGTGTCAAGGCTTTTTCTTCGGAGGGCATCAAAATTCCCGCATTATTCGCCCGATTCCATAATAAGCTGAAAGTGACAGGGGGAGTGGCGATGATAACGGAGATACTGCTGTTTTTGCTGGGACTGGCGATGGTGGCCCTGGGAGGGGACTCCTTTGTGGGCTATGGGGTGAGTCTGGCCAATAAGCTGCGGCTGCCACGGGCCGTCGTGGGGGCCACGGTGGTGGCCGTGGGTACAAGTCTGCCCGAGATAGTGGTGGCCGTCACCGCCGCCGCCGGAGGCAGCGCCCGCATCGCCGCCGGCAGCGCCATGGGCTCGGTTCTGTACAACGCCGCTCTGGCGGGAGGACTGCTGGCGCTGATCCGCCCCGCCTCGGGACTGGGCCGCCGGGACCTGATGAAAAGGCTCTGCTTTTTCCTGCTGGCCGCCCTCATGACCGCCCTTTCCGTCCAAAAGACCGGCGCCCTCGGCGTGGGGCTGGGGATAGTGCTGCTCTGCCTCTTCGCCGTCTACGCCGTGACCGGCGCCGCCGCGGCCCAAACCGTGTCCGGAGAGGCGGACGGGGGCCGTCCGGAGCTGATACTGGTGGGGCTGCTGGTGGGGGCGCTGGCCCTGTACATGGGCTCCGGCTTCATTGTTGACAACGGCATACTGCTGGCCAACCGTCTTGGCATGCCGGAGCGTCTGGCCGCCCTGACCTTCGTGTCGCTGGGTACCGCCGTGCCCGACGTGGCCGCCGCCGTCTGCGCCGCCCTCCGGCGTCAGCCCTCGCTGGCCCTCGGCAACATAGTCGGGGCCAACATCATCGACCTTATGCTGGTCATAGGCATACCCGCCCTTGTGGCGCCCATGGAGGCGGGGCCCCCGCTCTTCCGGGATATGGCCGCCGCCTGCGCCGCCATGCTGCTTCTGGTTCTGCCGCCCGCCCTCACCGGCAGGCTCCGGCGCTGGCAGGGAGCGGCCCTGCTTTTACTGCTGGCGGCCTGCCTTATATTGAATTTTATATGAATAATTTCCATAAACCTCTTGACAAACGTCAAAAATAGTGGTACAGTATTGTTAGCACTCAAAGCGGACGAGTGCTAACAATGCTGATTTCAATACAAAAGGAGATATATACACAATGAAGAAAAAGCAATTCAAAGCCGAGTCTCAGAAGCTTCTGGACATGATGATCAACTCCATCTACACCCACAAGGAGATCTTTCTCCGGGAGATAATCTCCAACTCCTCCGACGCCATCGACAAGCTCTGTTACACGGCCATGAACGCCGGCGACACAAGCGTAAGCCGCTCCGACCGGATGATCCACGTACATCCGGACAAGGAGAACCGCACCCTCACCGTCAGCGACAACGGCATAGGCATGGACAAGGACGATCTCGAGAACAATCTGGGTATAATCGCCCGCAGCGGCTCCCTCAATTTCAAGAAGGACGCCGGTCAGAGCGAGGACATGGACATCATCGGCCAGTTCGGCGTTGGCTTTTACAGCGCCTTCATGGTGGCCGACGAGGTGACCGTCGTCACCCGCAAGTACGGCAGCGACGAGGCCTGGATGTGGACAAGCTCCGGCGCCGACGGCTACACCATCGAGCCCACCGCCAAGGACAGCGTTGGCACCGACATAATCATCAGGATAAAGGCCGACAGCGAGGAGGAGAATTACAGCGAGTATCTGGAGAGCTACCACCTCAAGAACCTCATCCGCAAATATTCCGACTACATCCGCTACCCCATCCGTCTGGACGTGGAAAAGAGCCGCAAGGTGGACGTGCCCGACAGCGACGAGCCCAAGTACGAGACCTACACCGAGCTGGAGACCGTGAACAGCATGATTCCCCTGTGGCAGCGCAGCAAGGACGAGGTCACCGACGAGGAGCTGAACGAGTTCTACAAGGACAAGTTCTTTGACATGAAGGACCCCGCCCACGTGATACGCATCGACGTGGACGGCAGCATCAGCTACAAGGCCCTGCTCTTCATTCCCTCCGCCACGCCCATGGGCTACTACACCAAGGAGTACCAGAAGGGGCTTGAGCTGTACAGCAGCGGCGTCATGATAATGGAGCGCTGCGAGGATCTTATCCCCGAGCACTTCCGCTTTGTGAAGGGCGTAGTGGACTCCCGCGACCTGTCCCTTAACATCTCCCGCGAGCTTTTGCAGCACAACCGCCAGCTCCGAACCATAGCCTCCAACATCGAGAAGAAGATACGTCAGGAGCTGAAGAAGCTTCAGGACAACGACCGTGAAAAGTACGAGAAGTTCTGGCAGAGCTTCGGCCTCCAGCTCAAGTACGGCATCGTCAACGAGTACGGCGCCCACCGGGAGACCCTCAAGGATCTGCTCATGTACCACTCCTCGAGGGAGAACAAGCTCCAGAGCCTGAAGGAATACGTTGACCTCATGCCCGAGGATCAGAAGTACATCTACTTTGCCGTGGGTGAGAGCGTGCCCATGCTGGAGAACCTGCCCCAGACCGAGACCGTGAAGGACAAGGGCTATTCCGTGCTTTACATGACCGACGAGGTGGACGAGTTTGTGGTAAATATGCTGGGCGAGTACGAGGGCAAGCAGTTCAAGTCCGTCAACGACAAGGATCTTGGCATTGAGGACGAGGAGGACAAGAAGGACACCGAGCTCAAGGAAGAGGAGAACAAGGTAATGCTGGACTATCTCCGGGACTGTCTGGACGGCAAGGTGTCCGCCGTGCGCCTGTCCCACAAGCTCAAGAGTCACCCCGTGTGTCTCACCGCCGACGGCGAGGTCAGCCTTGAGATGGAGAAGTATTTCTCCACCATTCCCGGCGACGGGCCGGACATCAAGGCTCAGCGCGTGCTGGAGCTGAACCCCACCCACAAGGCTTTCTATATGCTGCTGGACGCCTGGCAGCTTGATAAGGATCGCTGCGCCCGCCTGGGCGAGCTGCTCTACGATCAGGCCCTGCTCATCGCCGGCCTTAAGGTCGATAACCCCGCCCGGCTCACCGAGCTCATGTGGGAAATGATGTGACCATCCTCCCGCGTTTTGCCGACGTGCGCTGACAATGACAAAACACCCGTAGGGCGCGGCATGATACATATTTCCCCGGCTTTATCTCATAGCCCGCCGCCTGTAACCGCTGCAACAATTCCTCAAAA
>CANQRB010000018.1 GCA_947626145.1 uncultured Clostridia bacterium
ACACCCTCATCGTGGTGGAGCACGACGAGGACACCATGTACGCCGCGGATTACATCGTGGACGTGGGCCCCGGGGCCGGCATCCACGGCGGCGAAATTGTGGCCGCGGGCACGGTGGAGGATATCAAGAACACCCCCGCCTCCGTCACCGGCGACTACCTCAGCGGCAGGAAGCACATCGACATTCCCGCCGAGCGGCGGCCCCTGACCGACCGTTGGCTCACCGTTCGCGGTGCGGCGGAAAACAATCTGAAAAGCATCGACGTCAGCTTCCCTCTCGGGCAGTTCATCTGCGTCACCGGCGTCAGCGGCAGCGGCAAAAGCTCCCTTGTCAACGAAGTGGTCTGCAAGCGCCTGAGCCGTGACCTGAACCACAGCCACGCCATTCCCGGCAAGCACAGCGGCATGGAAGGAATGGAAAATCTTGACAAGGTCATAAACATAGACCAGTCCCCCATAGGCCGCACTCCCCGCTCCAATCCGGCCACCTACACCGGGGTCTTTGGGGACATAAGGGAGATATTCGCCGCCACAAACGAGGCCAAGGCCCGGGGCTACGGCTCGGGAAGGTTCAGCTTCAACGTTCGGGGCGGACGGTGCGAGGCCTGCGGCGGCGACGGCATAATCAAGATAGAGATGCACTTCCTCCCCGACGTGTACGTGCCCTGCGAGGTGTGCAAGGGCAAGCGCTACAACCGGGAGACCCTTGAGGTGAAGTTCAAGGGAAAGAACATTTACGAGGTTTTGGACATGACTGTGGAGGAGGCCCTTGAGTTTTTCGACAACATACCCAAAATACGCCGAAAAATACAGACCCTCTACGACGTTGGACTGGGCTATATCAAGCTGGGCCAGTCCTCCACCACCCTTTCCGGCGGCGAGGCCCAGCGGGTCAAGCTGGCCACCGAGTTAAGCCGCCGATCCACGGGCCGGACGGTCTACATTCTGGACGAGCCCACCACCGGCCTTCACGTTTCCGACGTACACAAGCTCATCGAGGTGCTGCAATGCCTTGTGGACACGGGCAACACCGTTATTGTCATCGAGCACAATCTGGACGTGATAAAGACCGCCGACTATATCATCGACCTGGGGCCCGAGGGGGGCGACAGGGGCGGTCAGGTGGTCGCGGCCGGAACTCCCGAGGAAGTTGCCAAATGCGAGGCGTCATACACCGGTCAGTTTTTGAAGAAAATCTTAAAGTAAATGAAAAACCGCCTTTTTCCCGTAAAAAGGCGGTTTTTCCACATCAATTTACTTTTTTGTTTCAGAAAGAGGAATCATGCTGTCAACATCGTCCCACACAAAGACCTTCAGCCTGGAATCCGGCGGGGCACTCAGAGTGAGCGTGAGGGCGGTAGTCTGACCCTCGGGTATATCGACCAGCCGGGCCGTGGCCAGACCGGCCAGCCGCCCGTCCCCGTCATAGGCGGCGGCCACAAGGACATCGGTGCCGCTGCGGGGAGAGAGCTTTGTCACGCGGACACGGACGTCCATGCCGGTGGCCGAGGCCTCGGTTCCGGCCAGCTCCAGACCGTAGAGAGGTTCGGAGCTTCGGGGCAGGACGGTTATATTGCAGCGATCCCTGAGGTGGCCGTCGTCGGTGGTGACGGTGACGGTAACCTCGCCGGGCTTTTTCGCGGTGACCCTGCCGTCGGAGCCGACGGTGACTATGCCGCCCACGGAGGTGCGCCAGCGCAGGCCCTTATTTGCGGCGTTGGGGGGATTTATCTCCGCCGAAAGCTGATAGGTGTCGCCCTCCCAGAGGGTCAGCTCGCCGTGGTTGACGGAAACGCCGGTGACGGAAAAGTCGGCGTCCCGGGAGAGGGTGGCCTGATACAGGGCCTTAACCTCCTCATCGGTCAGGGCCCGGTCATACAGCCGCACCTCGTCCATCATGCCGGTGTAATCCGGGTTGGTGCCCACGTCAAAGCCGTCCTCGGACCACTGGTTGCGGCCGACGTAGAGGCCGTTGATCTCACCCTTCAGGGCGCCAAGGTCGCAGAGGCTCCGGGTAAAGCAGGCGTAGTCCGAGCGGAAGTCCCGCACGGGCAGGCCGTTCACGTACAGACGGGGGACGTAATAAACTCCCTCTTTTTTGTATGTAAGGGTGAACATATACCAGTCGTCGGTGAAGGTATAGGGCCTGAAATAAGTCTCCACATAGCTGACGGGGTCGTCCCTGTTGTACACGTACGCGATACGCCTGTCCTGAAAGCGGGCCCGGCCCGTGGACGGGAAATATTCGAACAAAAAGCTGTTATAGGCGTTGGTGGGCTGGCCGAAGGGGGTCAGATCGGTATAGCTGCGGTTGCCGAAGTCAAAGAAGCGGACGCCGTCGCTGCTGCCCCTGGCGTATATCCAGGCGGAATAGGTAAAGTCGGTGACGCCGTCATTGACTCCGTCCGGAAGCCGCAGGGCCGCGCCCATGTCGCTGTAGTAGCTCCCGGGGCCGGGAAAGCTGAGCGCTCCGCCGCTGACGGTCAGCTTGCCGTAATCGTTCATGGCCTGTCCGTCGTTGCCGTTGCCGCTGACGTCCGCCAGCCCGTCGGAGACGGACTCGTCGTTGAAGCTGTAATAGAGTAAAAGGCCGTCGTTGTAGGTGTCCGCCGCCAGAGCCGGCACGGCCCGCACCCCAAGCCACAGTATCAGGGCCGCCGCCGCGGCTTTGACTGTTTTTTTCATTGTGTTTTTCCTCCCTTTTTTAATATATATAATATATAGACGCAGATTGTCGGAAAAAGGTCACACATTTTTTGAAAATTTTTTACGGAACAGGAAAATTTGATTTGCAATTTCGTTCATCGTTGCCGCCGTAAACGTTTGATGGCGGGAGCGCAATGCGCTCCCCTACGGAGTACAGGTTACATTACAGGTACAGTCACGCAAAACAAGGTTACATTTACGGTACATACTCACAAACCGCCGCGACTGTTCCGTCAGTATTCCTAATTCCTCATTCCTAACTCCTCATTGTAAAAAAATCCCCGCCATCATACGATGGCGGGGATACTCTTTACAGTTTTACCAAGTGGCCTCGTCGTTGGCGGCGGGATCGGTCACGGTCTGCTCGTTGTCAGTGCCGGTGAAATCGCCGCTGAAGGTGATGTCGTCCATAACGGACTTCACGGGGGACAGGTCACGGATGTCAATTTCGGGATCAATAAACTTTTTCATATCGGTTTCCTCCTTCTATCAGAGCTCGGGGATGAAGTCGAAATCGGTAAGGTCGTCAACGATCTCGCTGTCGGCGATATCGGTTTCAACAAACTCGATCTCCACGGACTCAAGGGAAAGGGTCTCGGCCATCTGAACGTCGGTCTCGTCGTCCTTGATGCCAAGGTCAACGGCCTTCTGGATCATGCCGCCGTCGGCGTCATAAAGCTTGCCCCAAGCGTCCTTGAGCATCGGGAACTTAGCCTCGGAATCGTCCTTCTTATTCTGCTTAACGAAGCTGATCACAGCGTTGGCGGCGGTCAGACGGGCGGGCCGTATGGCGGTGCCCTTGCCGTTTACGATGCTGTCAACGAGCTCACCGTACAGGGTCGCGCTGACGGTCTCGCCGTAAACCTTATTGCCGTCGATAACAACATAAGGTCTGACGTTGTAGGTGCGGGCGCTGTTGGCGGCGGAAATTCCGCTGATGGCCAGACGGAAGGTGCTGCTTACCTTGCCGAAGGCCTTGTCGGCGGCCTTTTCGGGAGCCAGGGTGTAGTTGCCGCTTTCGTCCTTGCCGTTTACGCTGTACTCAAAGCCCACATCGGTGATGCCGTCGGTCTTACCGATAACGGTGGCGGTGAAGGCCAGACCGAGAGTGGCCTTGCCGTCGGCCTCAACTATGCGAAGGGCGGGCTCGGCGATAATCTTGGTGGAGGTCACTTCCTTGATCTCGTCCTCGGTGAGTGCGGTGTTGAAGAACATGAAGTTGTCGATGGTGCCGTTGAAGTCAACGTTGTTCTGGCGGTTGTTCTTGTCACTGTTCCACTGAGAACGTCCGATGTAGTTGCGGTCGGTGGAGCCGGAAATCTCGTAGGGCTCATGGTCTACGTTGGTGCCCTGAGCAACAGCCTTTACGCCGTCGGCGTCTACGGTGTATATCTTGGTTTCCTTTGTCTTGGCGCTATAGGTGGTAACAAGCCAGTACTCGCCGGTGAGTATGGTGCCGCCGGCAACCATCGGGGTGGAGCCGCCGTTGTACTTGAGGCCGGCCTGATACTGATTTTTTCCACCAACTGTGTTAAGTCTGGTAAATACGCTGTTGTTTCCGTTCGGGCCGAAGTCGTACAGTCTGGGATCGTTTCCGCTGCCGCCGGAAATCTGCTCTACAACGGAATAGCTGCGAATGCCATTAAGAATGTCATAGGGAACATTCAGATAACCGTTGCCGGCGCCGGCGTCGGTGTCGCCCGTGGTGTTGGCAACATTGGCGGTGAGGTCAAGCTTGCCGTCAGTGAACTTGGCGGAACCCTTAACCTCGGCGTCATAGCCGTTGGCGGACAGATCGGGTACAACATCGCCGGTCACGTCGTTGAAGTCATAGTGGAGAACCATATTCTCTTTCGCTACATCAACCTTGGCGGGTACGGCAACGATGAATTCCTTGGTATTGTCACCGAATGCGGCGGAGAGGACTACCTCGTGAGCCTCGCCGTCACGGGTAACGGCGCCGTTGTCGGAGATAACATCGGGGTTGTCGCTGGTCCATGTAATGGCGCTGCCGCCGTTGGTCCTGGCGGGAAGAATAAGGTCGGTCACGGTCACGGTGGGTATCTCGAGCATATCGTAATCGAAGTTGTCAAATATCTTGTCAGCCTCGGTCTGAGCGGCCTTGGAATCGAACTCGGACAGAGCGTTGCGAACCTCGGCCTGAGTGAGGGCGGCGTCCGCTGTGCGCACATCCGCGGCGGCGGCCAGAAGTCCGCCGGCGGTGACCGTGTCGCCCAAAGTTACGTCAACGTCCTGAACGGTGGCGTCGATGAGGCCGTTCACATAGGTAACGAGCTCACGGGCGTCAGCGTCGTAAGCAACGACGTAGTTTATCCAGCCCAGAGAAGCCTCGCCCTTGGAGCCGTCGGTGCCGCTGTGGCTGAAGTACCAGCTTGCGTCGCTGAACATATTCTGGCTCTTTTCAACCTTAGTGCCAACGGTGATCTGAGGCGCCACGGCGTTGTAGTCGTGAGTGTCGTCAACGGTCTGTTTCTTAAGCTCAACCTTAAGATTTCCGCTCTCAAGGAGAGTGCCCTCGTCGGCCATGTCATTCTGAAGCAGATTTACGGAAATCGTGAAGCTCTTGCCTGCGGGGGCGGAAGCCAGCTCGGCTGTGTTCAGCAGGGAAACAACCTTGCCGTCGCCCTCGTCAAGGAAGTTGTTGACGGGCAGCTCTTTCAGTGTGGTAAGGGTCGTCATGGTAACGGGATAGCCAAGGCCGCCGTGCTGATTGCTGTGTACCCAGTAATAGTAGTCGCCGTTGAACCAGGTCAGGCGCAGGTCGCCTTCAGCGCTGCCGTTGGCAACGTAGGGACGGGCGTTGTCCTTGACGGAGTTCTCAGTGATGGCTGTGGTATTCGTAACGGCGCTGTAGTCGTCGTTAAGGGTGTACTTAACTATCTCGAACATCTTGCCGAATACGCCGTCAACGGGAACGGAGGCGTATACCTCGTGAGTGTCGGCCTTGTCGATGGACATACCGCCGCTGTAGCAGTTCTCGGTAGCGGGGGTCTCGTGGAAGAAGGTGTTGTCCGCCGGGTCGGGAAGGTCGGTCTTTTTCCACTCTGTGCCGTCGAAGTGAGCCAGCCAGTAGTCGTGCTTCTTCTTGGTGGAATCGATCTTAACCATGGCGATGACGGGATAGCCGTCCTCGGCGAGGGCTATTTCCCAAACCCAGCCGCGAACGTTGTTCTCACGGTAAACAACCTGTTTGTCGCTCTCGGTTTCGCTGCCGCTGACAACATACCTGTCTTTGGTAAGGTCCTGAAGCACCTTGCCGGTAACGTCATGGAGGGTGAGGTCGTTTATGTCAATGTAATTGCAGTAAATGGGATTGGTGGGCACGTTGTCGGGATGGGTGCCGGTATAGGTTATCCATATCTTATCCTTGCCGTCGGAGGTGTACTTGGCATAAGGACGGCAGCCGTCGCTCTGTATGTTAGACCTTACGATCTGCTGGGGGCCCCATACAAAGCTGAGGGTGTAATCGTTTGCCTCGGTGGGCATATCGAGCTTGGCAATGGTGGGATGCCAGTCGATGCCTCTCCAGCCCATGTAAATGTGGTCGGGGTCGCCGTCAAGGATGAAGGGATTGGGATAGGTGGTATTGTGGTCGGTCACCAGTCTCTTCTCAGCGGCCAGAGTAGTGATGTCGTAGGGTTCCTTGGAAATTCTGTAGTAGAAGCAGGCCTCGTCGGTATGACGGCTGTAGATTATCATGATGTGATGATCGGGCAGCTCAAGGAAGGAGGGGTTGTTGTGGTCGTCGGGCTGGATATTGCTGCGAACCAGAACCTCCTCATAGTCGCCGGTGCTGTTGTCGTACTGAGTGGCCTTGATATTGCCGTTGTTGTCTATGTAGCCGATATAGGTGAAGTTTTCACCCTTGTCGCCCTTAACGGTGAGGGTACGGGGGTCGGCGAACCAGCAGGTGGCGCCGTCGGCGATGGCGCTGCCGGTGTAGCCGGTGCCGTCGAATTTTTCGTAATAAAGCTCGATCACGTTCTCACCTTCGGCTTTGGGGGTTATAGCAAGGGTAGATTTGTCCGCATTGTAAATGTAGTATGTGCCGTCCACAACGATGGGAGCGGTGGACTTGGGGGCGTAGGTGTACGCCTGACCGGCGGAAGCGAGAACCGTCTTGTCCTCAACGCCGGAAGCCTTACCGTCGGAGAGCACCGTCTTAATAGTAACCTCCGCAATGTTGGAGGCGTCAACGTCGGCGGTGATCTTCAGGCCCTGAAGAGCCATGGCCGCATACTGATTGTTCCACTGGGGGATGTTGGCGGTTATGCTCTTAAAGCCGTTGAACTTTTCAACCGACTCGGTGGCTATTACCTCGTAGGTGCCGTCCTTGTCCTTGTCGTAGCTGTAAACGACAGTGGCGCCCGCGCCGTTCTTTGTTGCCTCAATGCGGAAGGGAACGCCGCGAAGGGCCAGCACGTCAGCGCGGTTGTGGCTGACAAGAGTAGTGACGGCCGCGCCGTTGAGCCCGCCGATCTCTACGACGGCGTTTTCAACATTATTTGTCTTGGCGCTGCCCGCGTCGGTATAGACGGTGGCAAACTCGTTGTCGTCCACATCAAGGAAGTGCCATCTCTGATAGTTGTCACTTTGCTCCTGTGTGGCGTAGCTGTAGTCAATGACTACCTTTTCGGCGCCCACACTGATGCCGTAGTTGTCAAATGTGGCAACCTTAGTCTCATCGGTGTTGTTCTGTCTTGCGCCGCTGCGGAAAAACATGAGGCCGGCGCCGCCCCAGGGCTGGGCGTTCCAAGTGCCGGTGTCGCTCCACTGAGAACTGAACACCGCACCGCCCTCGTTGCCCGTCCAGCCGTAATCGGCCAGCTGGATGTCGCCGTGGGTCGAGGTGTCGATGTCGGCCGCGTCGAACAGGACTGTAGTCTCCACGGCCGCAGCGGCCGTAAGGCCGAACATGGGCACGACAGAGATTATCATGGCCAACGCGACAGCCAATGAAATTAGTTTCTTCATGCGATTTCTCTCCTTTTTAAAATTATACAATCATTATACAACAATAACAATATTTTGTCAAGGGGAGAAAAGAAAGTTGTGCAAATTTTTAAGCGGCAATAAATTTGACTGTGGCGGCGGTGTTTTTCCGCGGCGCGCCCCACGAAGGAATTTGTCATATTTTCCGTAAGACGGCGCAGGGAATGAGGAATTAGGAATGAGGAATATTAATTTGGCAGCCGCACTGTTTTTCATTTTTACCATAAAACGGCACAGGGAATTTTGATTTATAATTTCGTTTATCATTGCCGCCGTAAACGTTTGATGGCGGGAGCGCAATGCGCTCCCCTACGGAGTACAGGTTATGTTTATGGTTTTCGTCGCGCCCTACCGGTTTGTTATTGTTACAGTACCGGCACAGTCACACAAAACAAGGTTACTTCACCGCCACACCAACGACAAATAATATAACTGCCCCGTCAGTATTCCTAATTCCTCATTCCTCATTCCTCATTCCTAATTTCTCATCTTAGCTCCCCATCTCCCCTCTCCGTCTGACCAGCACAGCTCCGGCGGCGGTAAAAACGACCAGATAACCAATGCAGATAAGGACAAAGGGCAGATAGCCCCGCTCGCTTATCTTCTGTGGAGCGTTGGAGGCCATTCCATAGCCCATGAGGGAATAGGGCCAGACGTGGCCCAGATGCCTGGCCAAAAACACCAGCCCCGACAGACCTCCGGCAAAGCCTATCCCCACCGGCAGGGCAAAGCTGTTCAGAGCCATGGAGATAAGAAGCTGCACGGCCGCCAGCACCATTCCCCCGCCGAAGCCTCCGGCGCACCATATAAGTATGTCCCGGACGGGAGGCTCCCGCAGGCCGGCGATATAGCCCGAAGCCACAAACAGAATCCCTATCCAGACCATCGTCAAAAGCACCATAAGACCCGCCGTCATCAGCTTGCTCACGAAAATAAGCCCCCTCCCCGCCGGAACGGTCAGCAGCCTGTTCCAGCCATGGGAGTTGTGCTCCAGCGTCATGAGCCGGGCGCAGTAAACGCTTACCATTATTGGCAGGAAGAAATAGTCGGTGAACAGGGTGTGCTGGCTCCAGAGACTGTACCATTCCGATTTAAGTATCTCAATATTCGCCAGATAGTTGGCCGTGCCCAAAAAGGCCGGTATCAGCGGCACAAAAACGAACATCAGCCACAGGGGCGAGCGCCGGAGCTTGATGGCCTCGGCCCGAAAAAGTTTAAAAATCACGGTTCATACCTCCTTAAGTTTGAAAAGACGCTTCCCCATGGAGTAGGCGGCCAGGGCGGCCAGCGTCAGAAAAATCGCGGCGAAGGGGTCGGGCTCATCCACGGTGAAAAACACGTCCCGCCAGCGGGTTTCCGCCGTGTAGCCGTACATTCCCACAAAGCTCAGGGCCCCGTAGCCGCCCCAGACCGTCAGCCGCCGCAGCCAGGGCAGCCGGGGCAAAAACATGGAAAACATACCGACGAACGTCCCCGTTATGCCCACGGCAAAGGGCACGGCCTGATTGCGGAAGGCCATGGAGAGGGCGTTTTGTAACAGAAATATTGTCACCGTAGGCAGCAGGGCGCAGAGCAGACGCGTCAGGTACAGCCGGAGAGGGAAATCCCCCTGAAAGCCGTTGACAAAGCCAAAGACGATCACTCCCGCCCAGTCGATGACAAGGCAGGGGATCAGCATCGAAAGGCCGTAGATCACCTTGGCGTCGTAAAGCTCGTTCCGGCCGGAGACGGGCACCAGCCGCCGCAGCATCCCGCCCCGATGCTCGATATCCCACAGCCGCGAGGCGGCCAGCATGGCCATCAGCGGCATAATTACGGAGTCCAGAACCGGCAGCTGATAGAGGTATATCATCCATCCCAGCCGACGGGTGTCCTCCGTCACCCGTCCGTTTAGGGTCCAGACCAGGGCCATGGCCGTCACCGCCAGCAGGGTGAGAAAAATGTACCGCCGGCGGGTCTTGAGATATTCGCACTTGAGCAGCTTTATCACAGGCTCCGCCTCCCTCCGGTGAGTTCGAGGAAGATTTCCTCAAGGCTCCTGCTTTCGTCATGCCCGTGCAGCTTATCCAGCGGGCCCTGATACTTCATTCTGCCGTCGGAGATTATACCCACGTCGTCGGCCAGCCGATCCACCTCGGACAGCAGGTGGCTGGACACAATTACGGTCATGGCGTACTTCTCCGGCAGGGAGCGGATGAGCTCGCGCATCTCCTGTATGCCCGCCGGATCGAGGCCGTTGGTTGGCTCGTCGAGAATGAGCAGCTTCGGGAAGGACAGCAGCGCCCCAGCCAGCCCCAGCCGCTGCTTCATGCCAAGGGAGTAGGCCGAGACTTTTTTCCTGCGCTGGTTTTCCAGCCGGACGATGCTCAGCGCCTCATCGATGTTTTTCCTCGGCAGGTCAAGCATGACCCGCAGTATCTCCAGATTTTCCTCGCCGGTCAGGTGACCGTAGCAGGAGGGAGCCTCTATGAGGGAGCCAATGTCTTTCAGTATTTCCGCCCTTGTCCGCGAATTGAACGGCTTGCCGAAAAGCTCGATCTCTCCGGCGGTGGGGCGCGCCAGCCCCAGCAGCATCTTCAGGGTGGTAGACTTGCCCGCCCCGTTGGGGCCGATGAAGCCGTAGACCCGGCCCTCGGCCACCTCCATGTCCAGACCGCTGACCACGTCCGCCTCTCCGTACCGCTTGGTTAGGCCGTGGGTTTTGACTATGTTCATGAGAACACTTCCTTTCGTATTTTGTGCCACCATTATAACACGGCCCCCTGTCGGCGGGCTGACGAGTACCTTAAGATATTCTTAAATTTTCGCTTCTCTATTTAAAATGCCGCCGTTATATGTTAAAATAGGGGTGTGAAAAAAATATTTCGGGAGGGAACGCCCGTGACCGAGCTGCAAAACAAGAAAATTCTGATAGTGGACGACGAGCCTCAGCTGCTGAGGCTGGTGTCGGACATACTTTACCGCCGCGGCTATTACAACCTGTTCACCGCCGGGGACGCCGCCGCGGCGCTGGCGCTGGCGAGGGAGCAGAAGCCCGCCCTGTTCCTGCTGGACGTAAATCTGCCGGACGCCGACGGCTTCGCCCTGCTGGAGGAGCTGCGGGAATTTTCACGGGCGCCGGCCATCTTCCTCACCGCCCGGGGCGAGGGGCCGGACAGGGTGCGGGGGCTTGGACTGGGGGCCGAGGACTACATCGTCAAGCCCTTTTTGGCCGAGGAGCTGGCGCTGCGGGTGGAAGGACTGCTGCGGCGGGTTTACGCCCCGAAGCCGGAGCGGCGGTTCTTTGCCCTCTCCGCCGCCGCCGTGGATCTGGACTCCGCCGCCGTGATTCGGGAGGGGCGAGAGGTTTCCCTGACCGCCAAGGAATACATCCTGCTCAAAAAGCTGTGGGAAAACAAAAACCGCGTAGTCACCAACGACGCCCTTTGTCTGGCGGCCTGGGGCGAGGACTACTACGGCTTTGAGAACACCCTCATGGTTCACATACGGCGGCTGCGGAAAAAAATCGAGGCCGACCCCTCCCGTCCGGAGCACCTGCTGACGGTGAAGGGACTGGGCTACAGGCTGGTGGTAAGAGATGAATAAGACGGCGCTGAAAATATTTTTCCTTTTTTCCCTGACGGCGGCTCTGCTGGCCACCTTTCTGCTGGTGGTCAACTTCATGAGCGTGGGCTTCATCGGCAGCGACCGCTCCGGCAGCTCACCGAAAGCTCTGGCCAACCTCATAGGCGATCAGCTTGAGGACGGCGATTACGGCGGGGCGGCCGCCCTTGTGCCGGAGGACTGCTGGTGCCTGCTCATCGACGGTGGCGGCGACGCCCTGTGGTCGGTGAACCTGCCCGCCGACGTGCCCACACACTACAGTCTCGGAGACGTGGCAAGGCTGACGCGGTGGTATCTGAACGATTATCCGGTCTACGTCCGCACCATAGATGAAAAGCTGGTGATTTATGGCACGCCGAAGAACTCCGTGGGAAAATATGACATCATTTACTCAATGAAATGGTTCGAGCGCCTGCCCCAGCGGATACTGACGGTGCTGCTGTTAAATCTGGCTCTGGCCCTGACACTGGCCCTGATATTCGGGGCGGGACTTTACGATAAGCTGCGGGCGCTGATGGACGGGCTGGAAAACCTCAAGGCCCAGCGGGAGGTAAATTTGCCGGAGAGGGGTCTGTTCGGCGAAATTTTCGGCGGGCTGAACTCCGCCGCCGGCCTGATAAGCCGGAAAAACGCCGCTCTGGCCGCAAGGGACACGGCCCGCTCCAACTGGGTCTCGGCCATATCCCACGACATAAGGACGCCGCTGTCGCTGATAATGGGTGTCTCGGAGGAGCTGGCCGCCGATCCGGCTCTCAGCCCCGAAAACAAAAAAAAGGCCGGTCTCATTACCGGTCAGGCACTGAAAATACGGAAGCTTATCGAGGATCTTAACCTGATCTCGTCATTGGAATACGATATGCAGCCCTCGCGGCTGGCTCCGGTAAAGCTCTGTCCCCTGCTGAGGCGGACGGCGGCGGAGCTGGTGAACGGCTGTCCGGATTTCGCGCCGGAGCTTGACCTCCGGAACGAGGGCGCGGCGGTTATGGGCGACGAGAGCCTGTTGGAGCGGGCGGTGTTCAACCTGCTCAACAACAGTCTTGTACATAATCCGGCCGGCTGCGCCATCAGGGTGACGGAGTACGTGTCCGGCAGGAGCGCCGTCGTCGAGATCGCCGACGGCGGCTCCGGAGTTCCGCCCGAGGCGCTGGAAAATCTGGACAAGATGCCCCGTTCCGGCCACGGGATGGGGCTGCCCATGGCCTGGCGCATCGTTCGGGCCCACGGGGGCACATTTGAGGCACGGAACGACGGTGGACTGAAGATCAGGATCACTTTGCCTCTGATGTGATGCGGCCTCACGAAAATTAGGAATGAGGAGTGAGAAATGAGGAATAAATTGTATGTCGGCTTTATTTGTCGTTGGGAACGTAATTGAAACGGTGAGATGAATGATAGATAACGTGGCCGCCATATCAATATTCCTAACTATACACAAAACGCCCCCGTGCGCTATGCGCAGGAGGCGTTTTTGTATATGTGTGTTATTTCTCGACCGTGTTGCTGAGGGCGGCCATGGTGGTCAAATCGTCCCATACAAAGGCCTTGACCGTGGCCCCGTCAACGGCGTCCATCATTCCGCCGAAGCGGGCCGTCTGTCCCTGGGCGAACTCCGCCTCCATGAACAGCATATCCACCAAGGCTCCGTCCTTGTACATGGCGATGACAATGGCGTCCTCGCCGGAACGTTCGCCGTTCTTGGTGACGCCGGCCTTTACCCGAAGGCTCGCGCCCACCTTCTCGACATCGAGACTGTTGACGGTGTAAAGCTCCTCACTGCCGCCGGCGTTTACCGCTCCGTCCACGGCCTCCACCGCCAGCTCGTTAAAGCTCTGGTCGCAGGGAAGGTCGTTCTCGTAGTAGGTGAGCTTCACCGGAGCGCTGCCGCTGAAGCCCTCGGCCACCTTGAACCGCACCGTAAAGGCCGTTCCCGTGTCGGTGACGTTGGAGGGATTGTCCCAATAGGCGGTCACAAAATCGAAGCTGCCCGGGTCAACGCTCTGCTGAATGTTGCTGGTGATGCCGCCGTAGACCCCGTTCCCCTCGATGGAGACCGGCGTCAGCAGGCTCCTATCAAAGTCGAGCTGCACGTTGAAAACCGCAACGCCCGTGTTTTCGGTGATGGACACAGGCACGTCGGCATAGCCCTCCCCGTCGGCGCTGACGGTGCCTACCTCAAATTTTATCCTGCCGTCTCCGGCCGCCATAAGGGCCGCCTCCTCGAGGCTGACGTCCCACTTGGCCAGATACTGGCGGAGCTTGAGCCCGTCCTTGCTGGTTATGTCGCCGTCATGGAACACGTCCGCCGCGGCCCGCTCGGTGTCGCTCAGCTCCACGTCCCACTTGGCCAGATACTGACGGAGCTTGAGCCCGTCCTTGCTGTCCACCTCTCCGTCGGAGTAAATGTCGCCCATCTTTACGCCGGTCAGCTTTACGCCGCCGCCGATGAGGTTGAAGTCCACCGTCTCATAATTCTGATTGATTATGCCGCCGGAATTATAGCTGACCGTCACGGGTATGAGCTGATCCTCAAGGCCCTCCGCCACTTTAAAGGTCACGTTCACCAAATCGCCGTTGCCGGTGACGTTGGCTGGGTTGTCCCAATAGGCGGTAACGAAGTCGAAGCGGTTCATGTCGCCGCCCTGCTGAATGTTGCTGGTTACGGTGCCAACGCCCAGGGCGGAGCCCAGCTCGATGGTCACGGGGGTCAGCTTTGTCTTGTCGTAGTTTATCTGTATGTTCAGCGCCGCGATGCCGGGGTTGTTGACTATCCTGACGGGCACGGTAACTTCCTTGCCCGCCTGACCGATCACGGTGTCAACAACTATGTCGGCGGTGTATTCCGTGGGCGGAGGCGTGGGCGTCTCGCCGTTGGTCACGGTGACGGTACACTTGGCCATGTGCCCGCCGTCGGCGGTTGTGGCGGTAATTATCGCCGTGCCCGCGCTCCTGGCCGTGACGGTTCCGTCATTGCTTACGGTCGCCGCCCCGCCTGATGTAGTCCAGCTCACGGCCTTGTTTGTGGCGTTGGCCGGCAGCACCGTGGCGGTGAGAGTCAGTGTCTCGCCGATTTCAAGCTCGGCCGACGTATTATTGAGAACGACATCCGTTACACTAACAAAGGCCGGATTCACTGTGACTGTACACGAGGCCGTTATTCCGTTGAAGGTAGACGCTGTAATCACGGCGGTTCCGGAAGAAACGGCGGTAACCAAACCGCTGGACACAAGGGCGACACCTTCGTTTGAGCTTGACCAGCTCACGCTTTTGTTTGCGGCGTTGTCCGGCGTAACGTTGGCCCAGAGCTCGGCAGTGTTGCCGACAACAAGGCTGAGATTATCGGTATTAAGAGTAATACCGTCGGGAAGCATTTCGTCAGTTTGTACTACAAGTGCATCTGCCCATGTTACTATTTGAGTAACGTATTGGTCAAGTACACTGCCGGTCCTTTCTACAGAAAAATAATATGAGTATGTCGTGTTAGGATATGCTGTTGTATCCGTGTACGAAGTCTGACTTGTTTCACCTATGCAGGTGGTGTCCCTGTAAATATAATATTTATAGGAACCATTGCCATTGAATGGCGGCCATGAAAATGTGACTGAAGTTGCCGATTTGGAAACTAATGTCGGCGGGGCAGATTTAGTATAACCATATCCGGCTTCTGAGCGTCCTGAAACGACAGAGGTCACTTCTTTATTATATGCCTTTACCTTGTAATAATAGAGTGTTCCCGGCTCCAGCCCGTTATGAGTATATGTAGTTTCGTTTATGCCTTTTTTCAACGATGTATAATCCGGGTCTCCGGATTTACGGTAAAGCAATTCATACTCGGTTTGTCCGCCGGAGCCGGCCCAATTTATCGTTATGCTGTTTGTACTGTTTGTAACGGTTGTAGGTGCCTTTGGTTTCATATATACGCCGTAATTTTCTGAATATCCTGATTCTCCGGCAGCGTTTGACGCCTTTATTCTGAACCAGTAAAGTTTACCTTCTTCGAGCCCGGTTATCTCTATTGAAGTTGAGGTTGTGGATTTTTCTTTCCCGTCGGTATTCCAGTCTTGTCCCGCTTTCCTATATTGAACTGTGTATTTATTTGCGTCGGACACCGCATTCCATCCAAGCGTGACGGAATTTACATTATCATCTGAATGAGAGGAAATTTTTGGAGTGGCGGGTTTTGTTTCTGTAGTGAAATCACCAATATAAATATATCCGAGGAAGCGCCAGCTTCCAGATGTCAAATAGTTGGAACTATCTTTTTTTATAGTTCGTGTGTCAAAATTTACACCTTGGTAATGCGACTCAGAAATAACCACATTGTTCCCCGAAATTTCTTCAACAACGGCGACATGTCCTTGGTTGGAATCACCTTTATCCCAGCATGCTACAGCTCCCAACTTTGGTGTCTGTCCGTAATTGTAATAGCCATTACTTTTGTTATAGTTATACCATTTACCGGCATTGCCTGTACTTAATTTTGGCTTTTTTCCCAGTATCTCATATGCGCGCCCATAAGCGTATGCCGTACAGTTTGGCATACCGTAGCCGCTTTTGTAGAACGGATTGTCAGAGTAGTAATATTTGCTATCCTTGCTTGGTGCCGTTAGTCTTGGCTTAAAAGATGTTGACATTATGCCAACCGAATTATCGGTGTTTTCATAATGACTCATATCGGTCTCTATTGTTTCAAGATACTCAGATGCGGGAATGATGTCATTCTCCGGAGCATAATCACTGTCAATTATTTCTCCTTCAGCCAATGCGATTCCCGGCAGCGTTGCGATAATTAACGCCGCACATAATATTAATGACAAGATTTTTTTGCGACTTTTCATGATAAATTCCTCCTCATATTTTAATTTAACTTAATTGTATCACAACTTCCGGTTGTTGTCAATAACTAATTTTAAGAGTTTTATATAACTCCGAAAAGTTGTTAAAATAAAAGTAAAGAAGGAATTTATTTCACGCTGAGGTGAGGAAAATGCTGCAAAATCTGCGTAAGCTGCGAACGGAGATGGGCATAAGCCAAAGCCGGCTGGGGCAGGAGATAGGCGTCAGCCAGCAGGCCATCAACAAGTACGAAAATCACAATATCGAGCCGGACATTTATACGCTTAAGCTGTTGGCGGATTTTTTTGACACAAGTATAGATTATCTGGTTGGGCGAACCGACGTAAGAAACGGCGGCGAAATTCCCGTGGCGGACAAGCCTGATGAAAATATCGCCTATCTGAGCAAGAGAGAATTTGCCCTCGTACATTCTTTTCGCCTTATAAACAGCTTGCAGAAAGAAAGTATTGAACTTGTTATGAAGAGCTATCTTGAAAAATGACGCTTTTGTATGCGCCGCTGTGCAGATTTACGGCAAATACGACAAGTTATACCTATGTGAAAAAAGCCTCTCCCTCAAAGGGAAAGGCTTTTTCATTTGTCATTGTTGCTGTATATTTGTAAATGAAAATTTGATTTACAATTTCGTTTGTTGTATCCACCGTAAACGTTTGATGGCGGACGACCGATGGTCGCCCCTACGGTACCAAGGCTACGTTTATGGTTTTCGTGTTACACTTACGGTACACACAAGCAAAACGAGGTTACATTTACGGTACAGTCACACAAATCGCCGTAACTGCCCCGTCAGTATTCCTCATTCCTCATTCCTCATTCCTAATTCCTAACTCCTAATTTATTCAAAGGGAATTATCTCCAACAGGCTCGTCCAATTATTGGCAGTATTGCCGTGGCCCACCACGCGGATATACCGGATGTCGGCGTCAACGGCACGTATGTCGAAGGGCTGTCCCTGGGTGGAGCTTCCGGAAAAAACTGTCCTGTATCCCACGCCGTCGGCGCTCACCGCCAGCTCGTATTTGGTGGCGCGCACGTCGTACTGCCAGAAGGACAGGGCCACATTGGAAATGTGCCTCACCTCGCCAAGATCAAACACAGCGTCGAAATCCGTGGAGGCGTAGCGTGTGGCCATTTTTCCGTCAAAGGCGTTGACGGGGGGATTTTCGGCCTCGGGGACGCTGACCGCTTCGGCGCGGAGGATGCTCACGGCTCCGGTCATGTCGATGAACTCATCCATCGGCCGGTCAATATCCGCCGTGCTCTGGCTGCCGCCGGCGCGGGGAACGGTGAACTCATATTTCCCCGCGGCCCTTTCGGTCACGGGCACCTGTCCGGAGGTCAGTATGTCCGTCAAAAGCCGCTCCGCCGGAGCCGCCTCGCAGGGCATGAAGTTGCGCTGCTTATAGCCCACGTATACCAGATCGCCCTCGGTCTCCGCCTGACGGTCAAAGAGGGCGGGCACCGAGGAGGCGCTTATGAACAGACCCGCGTCGGTGTTCACTACGGGGGCGCTCAGATCCACCCGTCCGCCGTTACGACGGGCGGTGGCGCTGCCGGGGACAAGTATAACGCTCTCGTCACTGTCGTACACCGAGGCAAAACCGGCGCTGTCCCACTCCACGTTGTAGCCCAGAGCCTCGGCCAGGGCCCGCAGGGGCAGATACACGTCGCCGTCCCGGTAAGGCGCCGGAGCGGGCGTCACCTTTCCGCCATAGAACAGGTTTCCGCTGCCCACGCGCATGACGGCGGTGTTATTCAGCCGCCATGTAATATATGGAATCAGGTCGGTGAGGCTGTCCAGCCCGCCGAGATACTTGTAATATTCGCATAGGGCCAGCAGCGTGGCTCCCACGCCGAAGTTTTCGGTGGACGTGTTGATAACGGCCCTTGTGGCGGCGGCCCCCACCTCCTGAACGTAGCCCACCAGACCGTCGGGCCGTATGGCAATGCGGCGCAGGTAGTTTATGCCGCCCTCGGCATAGGGCAGATAGGTGTCCCTGTCCAGCAGACCGGCGTTGATGCCGTACATCAGGGCGTAGGTCATGAAGGCCGTGCCGCTGGTTTCATAGCCGTGAGGGTTGCTGTCGCTGACGGGGTAAAGGGGCAGCATGGACTGGGTCCAATATTTGTTGCCGGCGCCGTCGTCCTTCATGCAGGCAGTGGCTCCGGCGGCCATATCCTGAAAGATGGCGCTGAGGTCGCCGTAGTGCTCCCAATTTTCGGGCATATCCCTCAGGGTCTGGGCCAGAGCCGCCATCACCCAGCCGTTGCCCCGGGCCCAAAAGTTCTTCTGCCCCTCCACCTTGCTGCTGATATAGCTGCCGTCGCGGAAGAAGAGGCGGCTCTCCTCATCGTAGAGGGCGTCGCGGCAGGCGGAGAAATAGGCGTAAAGCTTGTCCGCATAGAGCCTGTCGCCGGTGGTACGGTAGAGGCGGCTCAGGACGGGCATGGCCATAAAGATGGCGTCGTCCCAGTCCCAGTAAAAGGTGGGCGCGGAGTGAATCTGGGAGTCCATGACCTCAAGGGCACGGGCCGCCTTGCGTCCGTCGCCGTCCAGAAAGTAAAGGTCGAGATAGGTCTGGAAGCAGGTCTGATTGTCGGCGTGGAACACTCCGCCCTTGGTCCATGTGCCGGTGTCCCGACCCTGAGGGCCGGCCCAGCCGTTGGCCTCGCCCCACTCAAAGGCATAATTCTGGGCGTCGGCGCTGCCGGTGATCAAAAAGGCCTGAGTGTTGCCCACAAAATAGGCCGCCGTGGCCCAGTCATAGCCGGGCAGGGTCAGGTTGTGGCTTATCCAATAGTCGTTCACCCTGCGTATGTCGCTCAAAACGCCGTCGGCGTCCGACGGAGCCGCAAGGGCGGGCAGACAGGCCGCCAGCATCGCCGCGCAGATAAGAACGGCGGTCATTTTTTTCATAAGCTTTTTCATTCCGTAAGCTCCTCTCTCATTTTTTCTATGGCCTCGGCCACGCCGAGCTCATTAACCGGCCGCGCTTTTTTGCCGTCAGTCCTGGGGTCGAACCTGCACACCCCCGCCCCGGGACAATAGGCGCAGTTTATCCAACTGCCCCGCTTCGCCGGAGCTATGGGCACCTCTCCCCGGCTTATCCTTTCGGCTGTTGAGCGCACGGAGCGGCGGACGAAATTCAGCACTGTCCGCATCTCCTCGGGGGTCACGGCGGGGACGTCCTTGCTGTCCTCCATACGGCCCTCCACGGCGATGCCGGACACACGCCTGCATTTTGAAAGATCCGTTTTACCGTCGGCGTCCACTTTGCCCAGCTCCGGCACAAGGGTGAAGTACAGCACTCCGGCGGGAAGGGCGTCGGGCCGGGCGGAGGTGATGCTGTCCATGTAGGCGAAAAGCTGGAGCTGAAGGCCGGAAAGGACGCTGCCAAGCTCGAGGGTCTTTTTGCCGCTCTTGTAGTCGATCACGCGCACAAGCTCCTCCGTGCGCTCACTTCCATCCCCGTCGGTGACCTTAACCCGCCTGATGTCGGTGCGGTCGATGCGTCCGGTGAATTTTGCCCTGCCGCCGTAGGGCAGCTCTATCACCGTGGGCGGTATGCTGCCGTCGTCGCCGATTATGACCTCGGCCCCCACGGGCACGAACAGCTCCTCCGCCACCTGACGGCGTATCTCGTCAATGCACTTACGGGCGGAGGCCTCGATGCGCCTTACCGCCGTCATGAGCCGCGGATCCTCGGCGATGCCCCGGCTGATGCCACGGCGCACCTCGCCGCAGACGGAGCGGAAGGCCCCGTCGGTAAAGGCGTCGTCCGCCCTCGTCCAGTCGCCGCCCAGATCCCTCTCTACCCGGGAGCAGAAGCCGTCGATAATGTTGTGTAGCATATTGCCGCTGTCGGCAAAGTTTATGTTCATGGGCGTCCTGTCCCGCAGGCCCAGAATGTACTGCATAAAGTAGGAATAGGGGCAGCCGCCGTAGCTCTCCAGCCGCGAGGGACTGAGGGCCAGCTCCTCGCCGGCGGCCCTTTTCAGCAGCTCCGGATCCAAATTCTCGGCGTCCACAAAGCCCCGGCTCCTGTCCCTTTCCAGCCTTTTCAGCCGGGGGCCGTACTCCGGGTCGGAGGCCAGCAGGGAGCGCACGACCTCCCAAAATCTGCCGGGGCGTCCCTCGCTGAGGGCGCTGCCCAGCTCAAGAAAGGCGGCCTCCTTTGTGGCGCAGAGGTACTCCCCGTGAATGGGGCTGATGTCCTCGGTCTCTCGCAGCTTCGGGAAAAGCTCCTTCACCCGCCGCACAATGGGGCCGGGCCGCAGGCTGCGCCCGTCGGGCGTACTGACGGCATAGCTGAGGTAAAGCCGCTCCTCGGCAAAGGACAGGGCGTCGTAAACGACGAGCTTTTCGTTCTCGGTCTTTTCCGACGTGCCCGGCGGGAGCAATATGTCCCAGTCGTCGCGGAGGGTCTCGGCCTCATATTCGGAAAAGATGGAATTGTTGGCGAAGGTGCGGGGAAAAACGTCCTCGTTCAGTCCCAGCACAAAGACGCAGCGGTCACGGCCGCCCTTCATGCGCTCGATGTCGCCGTAAACCACGCTGTCCGCCAACGGGGGCACGGCCCCCACACGGACGGCGGCGCAGGCGGTGCGCACGGCCTCCAGAAAGTCGCCGCCGTCCATGACGCTGTCGCCGAAAACGGTACAGACGTCGTCCAGAATGTCCGTCAGCAGGTCGTAGGCCTGACGGGTCTCCTCCGCACCCCGTCCGTCGCCGTTGTTTTCCTGTAATTTCGCGGCGGCCTCGGCCTTCTCCGGCAGCTCCGCCGCCAGCATGAAGGCGTACAGCGCCCGGGCGTACTCCGACGCGGGGCGGGGTTTGGCAAGGCAGGTCTGAAGGGGCTCGATCAGCTCCCACAGCTCCCGACGGCGGGCGTTTATGGGCTCCAGATCCTCCGGCTCGGTCTTTCCGTTGTAGTCCAGCGAACTGTAGGAGCCCCGCCGGAAGGTGAAATCCCCGCCCCAGCTCCATGAGCGGACGCCGGCCTCCACGCAGTAATCCTCCAGCTCGGCGCAGCGTCCGCCGTGGGGGGCGAAGGGATTTTTGGCAAAATTGAACACGTTCTCGTGAGTGAAGCCCCGAACCGCCAGCTCCAGCGCCGAAAGGACAAAGCGGGAGGCGCTGTGGCCGGACAGGGGGCGGGTCTCGTCGGCAAAGACGGGTATGGAATATATTGGGAATATCCGCCGGATATAGGGGGCGTAGTCCTCCATGTTCCTCACCGCCACGGTGATGTCGCGGTAGCGGCGGCCGCCCTTCACCAATCGGGCGATGGCGGCGGCGGCGTGGCGCACCTCGTCGGCGGGAGTTTTGGCGGAGTGGAGGAAGATGCTCCTGTCCACGGTTTTGCCGTAGGGCGCGGCGCCGCCGTAATAGTTGGCGCTAAGGTAGGCCAGCGGCTCGGGCCGGGGATCGGTATATTCCGGCGTCCTGAGCTCGAAGCTCCCGCCGGCGTTCTCGGCGGCCTCGCGAAGGGAGTGTATGAGCTTCTTCGCCGTGGCGAACTCGGGCTTGTCGTCCCAGACCACGGCAGCCACGACGCTTTCCGCCCTGCGGCAGATGGCGCTGACGCAGTCCAGCTGCACCCGGTTAAGGTCGGAAAAGCGGGTGATGAACACCTGTCTGCCGTCGAAAAAGCGGCAGTCCTCCCGTCCCAGTATGGCCGCCAGCTCGGTCATGTCGTCGTCGGCGTCCTTCAGACCGCTGCCCTCCATGAAGCTGTCATAGCTTTCCAGCGCCTTAAGGCAGTCGTGTATCTTCCTGCGCAGGGGCAGACCCTCCGGCAGGCCTCCGTCGCAGGCCCGCAGCTTTTCCGCCGTGACGCCGTAACGCTTGAAGCCGGTGATAAGAGCGCTGACCGCCGGGGCCAGCTCCCTTTTCTTTATTACGCCCCGGAACAGCCGGAAGTCCTCGGGCGCTATGGCGGACAGAGAGTGCATGACCGCCATTTCCCTTGCGGCAGGGGTGAGCCGCTTTTTCCCCGAGGGCCGGCCGGCGCTGAGCTTATAGTACAGCCGCTTGAAGCTGAGCACCTCCGGATTGTCCAGCCCCACCACCCCGAAGGCGGAGATGAGCCTTTCCTCCTCGGAAAAGGAGCTTTGGTCGGGAACTATGACCACGGCCCTGTCCCCGTTTTTCATCAGCCTCAGTGTTTCCGCCTCCAGCGCCCCGTGGCTGGGGCAGGCCAGAACAGTCATTTTCATATGCGCGCCTCCCCGCTGTGTTGTTGCTGATTATATAATAACACAGGCCGGGGAAAAAATCAAGACCCCGTATATTTAATTAGGAATGAGGAGTGAGGAATGAGGAATATAGCGGGACAGTGGATAGTGATTAGTGGGTAGTGAAATTTGAAGGCGCTTTGTCTTGCACGTGTGTACCATAAGTTTGCGCCGTGACTTTATTTTGTAAATATAACGATATATCGGCAATGATAAAATGTCCGTAGGGCGCGACGACCCGGCGCGCCGAAAACCATAAACGTAACCTTTACTCTGTAAGGGCGCCCATCGGGCGTCCGCAATCAAACGTTTGCGGCGGCAATAACAAACGGAATTACAAATCCAATTTTATGATTCAATTTACCGTAAATCTACACAGTCATATAAAAAATTCTTGCATTCTGTTGAAATATATGTTATAATATCCTTCGGATAGAGCGCAAGTAGTGGGACGGTTAGCCACCAACACCTTCATTATTTAATGAAAGGAGGTGGTTTGTGATGCTTGATGTGTTCACATTGTTTTTTATGCTCGCGTTAGCTTTGAGCATAAACACAGCGTGTTGGATCATCATTTATTACATCACAAAAAAATAACTGCCCCCGTAGCTAAAGCTGATGTGACCCCAAAAAGTTAGACTTTTCATAGCGTAGTAGTTTAGCTGACTGCTACGCTATTTTTATGCAGTCAAGGAGTTGAGCCGATACACAACCGGACTCATCCATCCAAGTTTCTCT
>CANQRB010000019.1 GCA_947626145.1 uncultured Clostridia bacterium
CGCCGACAGCTCAATTAGTTTACCACAAATTTTGAAGTTTGTCAAGAGGTTTTTTTAATTTTTTTTAAAAATTTTTTATCCTCTTTTTCTTCCGTTTTCGTGATAGCCCCTGTGAGAAGGTTTTGTCTCTCCCTCAAGGCTTTGCTATTATATCATCATTTTTTCCCTTTGTCAAGCCTTTTTTTCTAAATTTTTCTGAAAATCTCAGTTTTTTCCGCAAAAGTCACAAAAACAAATATATATGTCAAAAATCATAATGTGAATACGGCTGAAAATCTGTTATACTTACTATAAAATAGATATTAAAAAAGGAGGACGGAAAATGAAAAAACAAATATTAAGTTTTATCACGGCGCTGATTTTCACCGGTACGCTGCTACCGATGCCCGCATCTGCGGCGGACGACAAGCTTCCACAATATCAGGTCACGACCCGACAGATGGAGAAGCTGAACCGGGGACTGATAGCCGTCCGTACATACGACGCACCGAGGAACGGGATTTCCAACGGCGTTTATCTGTCTTGGCGGCTGTTGGGAGACGAAAGTCTTGAAAATCAGGCCTTTGACATTTACAGGAACGGCGCAAAGATCCACACCACCGGCCCCCACGACGCCACCTGCTACACGGACGGTAGCGGCACGGAGAACGACATATATAAGGTAGTCAAAGCCGGAGCGGACGCTTCAGCAGAGCCGGGAGTGAAAGCCTTTCCGGAGGGGAACCACACGGCCCGCGGCAGTCTTGTGGGCAACGGCAGTGAGGCCAACTCCTTCAGCTGGGTGGATATACCCCTTGTGCGGCCCGCCAATGTGAAAAACCACGGCGGCGGTACAAGTGTGTACTACGGCGACGGCTGCGGCCCCAACGACGCCTCGGTAGGCGACCTTGACGGCGACGGGGACTACGAGCTTGTGCTCAAGTGGGATCCGAGCGACTCCAAGGACAGCGCCAGCGGAGGCTACACCGGCAACGTTTACATCGACGCCTACGAAATAAGTCCGGACAACGGCGGCTATCTGTGGCGCATAGATTTGGGTAAAAACATCCGTGCCGGTGCTCACTACACCCAGTTCATGGTCTACGACCTTGACGGCGACGGCAAGAGCGAGGTGGCCATGAAAACCGCCCCCGGCTCCCTTGACGGCACGGGACAGTATGTCAACAGAGTTCTCGACCGTCCCCTTGTGGCCGGAGTGGACGACAACGACAAGGTTTACCTCAGCGGAAAGGGCGTGCCAACCTCCGGCGGCGAGTACCTGACGGTATTTGACGGCGAAACCGGCGAGGCCCTTTACACCACGGACTATATTTCCCGAGACGCGGGGAACTGGGGCGACAGCAAATTCAACCGCAGCGAGAGATACCTTGCGGCGGTGGCCTATCTGAACGGCGAGACGCCCTCCCTCATAATGTGCCGGGGCTATTACGCACGGGCTATGGTCAGGGCCTATGACTGGGACGGCAGCCGTCTGAATTTGATATGGGAGCACAACGGCGACTCCAAGCGGGACGACTCCCTTTACGGTCAGGGCAATCACAATCTCTCGGTGGCCGACGTTGACAACGACGGCCGTGACGAGATAGTTTACGGCAGCGCCGTGCTCGACGACGACGGCAAGGCCATAGGCAACACAAAAATGGGCCACGGCGACGCCATGCACGTCAGCGACTTCAACAACGACGGTGTGCAGGAGGTCTTTTCCGTAAAGGAGGACTCCGGCGGCTACAGCCGCTCCGAGGATTTCCGAGTGGCGTCCACCGGTCAGGCTATTTACTCGAAAAATTACAGCGCCGATAACGGCCGCGGTCTGATGGTCAACGCCGATGACGGCTATGCGGCCTCCCATCCCGAGGCCCTGGCCATAGGGTGGAGCGCCTCCGGCGGCGAGGCTCACGACCTGACCGGCGGTAATGTGGGCGCCAAGCCCGGCACAAATTCCCGTATGATGACCAACTTTGCCGTCTATTGGGACGGAGATCTGGGCCGCGAACTGCTGGACGACAACCAGCTTGCAAAGTACCATGCCGACGGAGGCTGGACGGGCCGCTTCTATAACGACGGCCAGGGCTATATTCCCGGCACCTCAAACAACAGCTCCAAGCAAAATCCCTGCCTTTCAGCCGACCTCTGGGGCGACTGGCGGGAGGAAATAATTATGAGAGTGGGCAACGGCGAGACCGAGACTCCCTGCCTGCGGATATTCACCTCCACCCTGCCCACAACCTACCGGCTCACCACGCTGATGCACGACTGTCAGTACCGGCTGGGAATAGCGTGGCAGAACGTGGCCTACAATCAGCCGCCTCACACCAGCTATTACATTGGCTCGGCGGCGCTGGCCGTTAAGGGCGGAGTAACCATGAACTACCTCGCCCCGGCCGTACCCTTTACCAAAGTGCGCTATGCCGAGCAAATTCCCGCCTCCGGAATCGAGCTGACCGAAAGCGAAATCACAGTCAAGGCCGGAGGCACCCACCGGCTAACCGCCAAGGTTCTGCCCGAAAACGCCACGAAACGCGGTGTGACCTGGCAGTCTGACAATGAAAGCGTGGCCACCGTAAACGCCGGAACAGTCACCGGTATTTCCGCCGGAACCTGCACCGTTACCGCCACCGCCGTGGACGGAGGCTTTACGGCGGAATGTACCGTAACGGTACTGCCGGTAAGAACCGTTGACGCCATGGACAACGCCGGCTTCACCTGTGACAGCACCGACCCGGAGACCGAGTTTACGGGCACGGCAAATTCGGCTTCGTTAAATCAGGTGAACGCCATGACCGGCGGGGAATTCCGCAGAGACTTCATTCCCCTCTCCGAGGGCGGCGCCGAGCTTTCCTTCACCTTTAACACCGGCGGCAAAAAGGATCGGAACGATGCCTGGAACTGGGAAGGCCGGGAGTATACCCTCGCTCTCCAGCTGCTTGACACATACGGCAGGAACATTCTGACCCTGTCCCAGAGCTACGGCCCCGCCGCGCAAAAAACCATGTCTACGGTTGGGGAGGAAGCGGCCGAAACGGTGGAGTCCGGATGGGCCGCCTTCGGCACCGGCAGCGAAAGTCCCTTGAACCGCAGCTCCACCACATGGCACATCACCGTTGATTTCGACTATGACAGCGGCAAGGCGACCGCCGAGCTGCTTGGCAGCAACCGGGACATTGGTTACACCAAGACATTCCTGTTAAGCGGAGGAAGTTTCCAGACGTTAAGGTGTTATACCACCGTTGACGGCAGCGGCGGCATAACCGTCGGGCCGTACCTAACCGATCTAAGCTACAGCTCCACTGCTGAAATTCCGTTCCCGTCGGTCACGCTGGACGGAGTTACAGGCAGGACGGCGTTCAGCACCGTTGCTGGCGGCGGCAGGATTTACGGGGCGCTGTATGACAGCGAAAAGCTCGTCGAAGTGCGGTCTGGCGACAGCGGCGAGCTGTCCTTTAGCCAAAGCATAGACGGACACAGCCTGCGGCTTTTCCAGTGGGACGGCCTCAGTCCGCTGTCTGCCGACAAAACCACCGCCGGAGCGCTGCGAAAGCTGAGCGTCGTTTCAGCCGCCGCTTCCGACGAACCTGAGGCACAGAATCCGGCGAAGAACGCCTTTGACGGCGACCTGAACACGGTTTGGACTTCACAGAACACTCAAAACATCGTGTTCGATTTGGGCGAAGCCGTAAATCTCACCGGAGCAAATCTGGCTTTCAAGCTCTACGAGGACGACCGGACGATACCCTTCCGACTTTACATTTCCCCTGACGGACAGAGCTGGTCAAAGATTTACAGCGGCGCCAGCCAGCCATTTTACGGCGGCTTCATCTGTCTGCCGATAAATTCAACCATGCCGGCCCGCTACGTCAAGGCGGAGTTTGACGGCAACACGGTGAGCCACTGGACATCGCTGGCGGAGGCCGAGTTCTATACGTCCGACGGAGTCGAAGCTCCGCTCCCAATCGCTTCGGTCACGGCAACGGCTGAACCCGAGGCGGCCAATCCCGCGGATCACGCCGTTGATGGCGACCTCTCCACCGTGTGGACCTCTCAGGACACCCAGAGCCTGACGCTCGACTTCGGAGGGGAAAAGCGTCTGACCGCCGTGGAGCTGGCCTTTAAGCGATACGATGACGACCGGACTATCCCCTACCGGCTGTATATTTCGGACGACGGACAAAACTGGACGGAAATTTATTCCGGAGCCAGCCGGCCCTTTTACGGGGGCTATATCACACTACGGGCTTTATCCGAGTACAAAACCGGATATTTGCGGGCCGAGTTTGACGGCAACACAGTGAGCCAATGGACATCGTTGGCCGAGATACGGGCTTTCGGGTTAGAATAATGTAAATGTATAAGAAAAAATGGACGCCGTCGGCGTCCATTTTTTGTGCGATGAAAAACCGCAGCTTATGAACAATCAAACTTTTTCACAATAACACTCCGTTTTGCACAATGGCCTTCCTCAAACGTTCTTTACCCCGTTTTACCCTCATTTTTACCGCCGACAAACCGAGACCGGTCTCCTCGGCTATCTCCCGAAGCTTCTGTTCACTGTAAAAATAGCGGAAAAATATTTCGGTGTCCGGCGAACCGAGAGCGACTATTTCATTATATACCAATCCTGAAATGTAATTGTTTTCCGTTACCTCCTCGGGGTTCCCGTAGTCCGATACGCAGTTGTCGGGAATTTCTTCCGTCGGTTTTAGAGTCCTGAGCCGATCCAGAGTTTTGTTGCGGGCAATCGCCCTTATATAAGCTTTTAATGAAACCTTTATGCTCAGGGCGTTTTCCCAGACGGCAAGAAAAACATCGTCGGCTATCTCTTCCATATCTTCTCTCGAAAGGGAATTTCCTCCTGTGTTAAAAATCACTGCGGCCGCATAGCCGTTGAAGCGGTAAATCGCCTCCTCCAGCGCCCGCTGATTTCGCGTTTTCAATTTCTCCAAAATCTTTGTCTCAGTCATGAGGATCCCTCCGTTAATAACATATAAGTATTCGTGCAGTATCGCCTAAATGTTCTCGCCGCCCATAGACGCAAAAAGCACAGCCGTGAGAATAAAAGCGACGTTTTTTCATGATATTTTCTACCCTTTTATAGTATAGACGTAAAATATCCAAAAAAAGTTCCGTGTTTTTCAAATTTTTTCAAAATTTTTTAAAAAATTTTGAAAAAAAATATAAGCCCCCGGCGCTAACCGAGGGCTTATTAGAGTTTGTTAATTCTTATTTAAGAGTGGTTTCAACGGCGGTGTCGGGACCGTAGCCCACGATCTCCAGCAGGTTGAACCAGTTGGCGCGGTCGCTGTCGTTGCCGCGGTTTGTGAGCCGGATATATCTCGCGTCGGCGTTGATGTCAAGGACGTTCACCTGGACTCCCTTTGTGCTGGCTCCGTCACAAACATTTGTAAAGTTTACCCCGTCGGAGGAAATCTCCACAGAGAAGGATGTGGAGCGCTCGTTGTACATCCAGAAGTACAGGCCCAGCTTGGCAAAGGTCTTTACCTCGCCGAAGTCAAAGGTGACGGTAGTTCCCACGGTGTCATTGGCGTAGCGGGTGGATGGATCCTTGTCAAAGGCCATTTCAAGGCAGTTGAAGGCCTCGGGCTCGCAGGCTGAGCTTGCGGCAACGGGGCTGAAGGCCGCCGGGTCGTGGAGCTCGGCCACATAGTCAACAAAGCCCTTATCCGCAGACTCCCAGGTGGGTATCTGACCGGTGGTCAGGATGCCGTCCAGCATATCAAGCATACCGGCCTCGCAGGGGTAGAACAGATTTTCCTTCTGTCCCACGGAAACTATCTGCTTGTCGCCGTTCCAGTAAACAACCTTGCCAAGGGCCTCGCTGACCGCGCGGAGGGGCACGAGAGTACGTCCGTTGATAACGGCGGGCATGGCGTCCATAACCTTGGCTTCGCCGTTGACGGTGTACTCCGTGCTGCCGAGGGTCATTATCACGGTGCGATCCTTTTTGGTGATAGTTATATTCTGGGTCGCGTCATCGTAGTCCACAGTCGCGCCGAGAGCCTCGGCAATAGCTCTTACGGGCACATAGGTTCTGCCGTTTTCGGCATAGGGAGCGGCCTCGATCTCATCGACCTTATTGTTGGAATAAACGTAGGGCGAACCAAGCTTCATGGAAACCGTGGCCACGGTGCGCTTCTGAAGATAGGGATAGAAGCTGCCTACCATGCCGCCGCTGTAACGGGCCATCTCGCAGCCGGCCAGAAGGGTGGCGCCCACGGCGAAGTCCTGAGTGTTGTCATAGACGGCGGCCCGTCCGGCCTCGCCGCCTACCCACTGGACATAGCCCACCTTGCCGTCGGGCTGTATGGCAACCTCGGTCAGGTATTTCCAGCCGCGGAGGGCACAGTCGATGTACTCAGCCTCAGGCAGGATACCGCTGTTGATGCCCCAGAGGAAGCCGTAGGTGAAGAAGGCCGTTCCGCTGGTCTCGTAGCCCTGAGGATTGTCGTCGGAGCAGGAATAGCTGTGGGCCAGCATGGACTGAGTCCAGAAGCCCCGGCCCTGATCGTCCACCTTCTGGCAGTCACGGATAGCGGCCGCAAAGTCTGTGTATATCTTAAGGAAGAGAGGACGGTGCTCCCAGTTGTCCGGAGTGTCCTGAAGTATCTTGGCAAGGGCGGCAAATACCCAGCCGTTGCCCCGGGCCCAGAAGTTTTTGGTGGAAGCCAGCTCACCGGGCAGAGGATTGCGGGGGAACACATAGCCAGCGTCACGGAAGAACAGATGCTTAAAATCGCCGGCCGTGGATGGCTGAGCCCCGTCGCTGAGCTTTGCGGAGCTCTTATAGGGCTCGCCCGAAGTGGGGATTCCCTCCTCGCCGTCGTACATCAGCTCAATGGCGTAGGTGAAATACTCGTACAGCTTATCAAGGTAGAGCTCGTTGTCGGTCACAAGGTAGAGCTTTGCCATGACGGGCATAACCATGAACAGGCCGTCGGCCCACCACCAGAAGTCGTCATTGTCCTTGCTCATCTCGTACTCCATGACTTCACGGGCGCGGGCAATCTTGCTTTCGTCCTTCACGGTGTCAAAATTGTACAGGTCAATGTAGGTCTGGAAGCAGGTCTGCCAGTCGCCGAACATGGCTCCGGTGGAGTTCACGTCGCCGGTGTAGCCCCAGGTCCATTTACTCTTGTCGCCGGTGTTGCGGTTGCCCATCCACATATTGGCAAGAGCCCACTTCTGGCTGTAAAGGCGGTAGGACTCAATGCCCGTGAGCATATAGGCCTCCATGTTGCCGGCGTTGTAGGCGCCGCGCTCCCAGAAAGCGGAGCCCACGTCGTTTTTGTGATTGTTTATCCAGTAATCGTTAACCTTTTCGATGTACTGGACGACCTCGTCCCGGCCCATCACCGGGAGCTCCGCCGCTCCGGCCACGGCGGGGATAACGCCCGCCAGCATGGCCACGGCCAGCAGAGCTGACAACAGTTTTTTCATTTCATTTTACCTCCTGTGTTTAGTGTTACTACCATTATATCACTATATATTACAAAAATAAATGTATGGATTAGTGTTTTTTTGAGCTGAATATGAACCGGTGAAAAAAGAAAATCGGAACAAGCGGCATAACGCTTGTTCCGAAGTGGAGCCGGTGACGGGACTTGAACCTGCGACCTGCTCATTACGAATGAGCTGCTCTACCGACTGAGCTACACCGGCAACAGTGATATTATACTACAACGGCGGGAAAAAGTCAAGAGCAATTTTGAAAATTATCGTTTTTTGCGTACATTTTTTATTAAAACAAATTTTATTTTACGGACACTTGATATACCGGCAAAATTATGCTATAATAATCTAAAGCTATGCTCCCCGCTTTAAACCGCCGCGGGGCTGCGCAAGCAGGCAGGTTTCAAAGGTGAAATCAGGAAACGGAGGAAAAATCGTGAACAATACCAATATAAACGGAGTGGAGCTTCTGGAGGGCGGAGCCTTCCTTTCTAACGGTAGGATCGCCGACAAGGGCTCGCGGCTCCCTGACGAGGCCCGCGAGGGCACAATGGCGTACAAGATAATGCGTGCCCACGACACCGGGGCGGGCAAGGACAAAATGAGGATAAAATTTGACGCCCTCATCTCCCACGACATCACTTATGTGGGGATAATCCAGACCGCCCGCGGCAGCGGCCTTAAGGAGTTCCCGCTGCCCTACGCCATGACCAACTGCCACAACAGCCTTTGCGCCGTGGGCGGCACCATAAACGAGGACGACCACGTCTTTGGACTCAGCGCCGCCAAAAAGTACGGCGGAATTTACGTGCCCGCCAATCAGGCCGTTATCCATCAGTACGCCCGTGAGATGATGAGCGGCTGCGGCAAAATGATACTGGGCTCCGACAGCCACACCCGCTACGGCGCCTTGGGTACCATGGGCGTGGGCGAGGGCGGCCCCGAGCTGGTAAAGCAGCTACTGAAAAATACTTATGACGTGAACGCTCCCGAGGTGGTTCTCGTCTATCTCGAGGGCGTACCCAAAAAGGGCGTCGGCCCTCAGGACGTGGCGATAGCGCTGGTGGGCGCCACATTCAAAAACGGCTTTGTCAAGAACCGTGTGCTGGAGTTCACCGGCCCCGGCGTAACAAGCCTGTCCATGGATTTCCGCATAGGAATAGACGTTATGACTACCGAGACCACCTGCCTCTCTTCCATCTGGCACACGGACGAAAGGGTAAAGGAGTTCTACGACATTCACGGACGGCCCGGCGACTTTGCCGAGCTGAAGCCGGAGGACGGGGCCTACTATGACCGGGTCATCAAAATTGACCTTGGCAAAATAGAGTGCATGATTGCCCTGCCCTTCCATCCCTCCAACGCCTATACCGTGCATGAGCTTCAGGCGAACCCCGGCGACATTCTCCGGGAGGTGGAGAAGACCGCGGCGGAGCAGTTCGGCTCCAAGGTGAAGTTCAGCCTTACCGACAAGCTGGTCGATGGCAGGCTCACGGTGGATCAGGGCGTTATCGCCGGATGCAGCGGCGGTATGTACGAAAATATCTGCGAGGCTGCGGCCATCCTTGACGGGGCCGACATCGGCGACGGCTATTTCAACCTTTCCGTATACCCCAGCAGCACTCCCATAAATCTGGCTCTGGTGCGCGGCGGCGTTCAGGCCCGGCTCATGGAGGCGGGAGCGGTGTTCAAGCCCTGCTTCTGCGGCCCCTGCTTCGGCGCGGGAGACGTACCCGCCAACAGCGGCCTTTCCATACGCCACACCACCCGCAACTTCCCCAACCGCGAGGGCTCCAAGCCCGGCGAGGGCCAGCTCAGCGGCGTGGCTCTCATGGACGCCCGCTCCATCGCCGCCACGGCCCTCAACAAGGGCGTTATGACGGCGGCCACTGACGTTGAGATACCGGAGTACGACAAGACCTACGCCTTTGATAAGGGAGTTTACGAAAAGCGTGTATATCAGGGCTTCGGCAAGGCCGACCCCGATTATGAGCTCCGCCTCGGCCCCAACATCACCGACTGGCCCAAAATGTACCCCCTGGCCGACAACCTGCTGCTCAAGCTGGCGGCGGTAATCCACGACGAGGTCACCACCACCGACGAGCTCATTCCCTCCGGCGAGACCAGCTCCTACCGCAGCAATCCCCTGCGCCTGAGCGAGTTTGCCCTTTCCCGCAGGGTGCCCGAATACGTGGGCCGCAGCAAGGCCGTGGCCGCCGTCGAGGCGCGGCGCCGTGCCGGTGAAAGGCCCGCCGAGCTGGCGGAAGCTCTGGCAAAGGTTGGCAACGCGGATGAGCTCATGGCAAACACTCAGTTCGGCTCCTGCGTATTCGCCAACAAGCCCGGCGACGGCTCCGCAAGGGAGCAGGCGGCCTCATGCCAGAAGGTGCTGGGCGGCTTCGGCAATATATGCTACGAGTTCGCCACCAAGCGCTACCGCAGCAACTGCATCAACTGGGGCATACTGCCATTCACAATAGACAGAGACACCGAATTCGACTATAACGACGGGGACTATGTCTTTGTGCCCGGCATTCGTGAGGCTGTCGCCGAAGGCAGAGAGGATATACCCGCCACCGTCATTGTGGGGGACGGCTCCACCCGGCCTCTGACCCTGCACGTCAGCGGCCTGACCGCCGACGAGAAGCAGATCATTCTGGACGGCTGTCTCATGAATTACTATGCCAATAACGCCAAGGAGTGATAAATATGGAAAAAATCAAAATGGAAAATAAAATCGTGGAGATGGACGGGGACGAGATGACCCGCATCCTCTGGAAGATGATAAAGGACGAGCTGTTGCTGCCCTTTGTGGAGCTGAACACCGAATACTACGACTTGGGCCTGCCCTGCCGTGACGAGACCAACGACAAGGTGACTCACGACGCGGGCGAGGCCATCAAGAAGTGGCACGTGGGCGTGAAGTGCGCCACTATTACCCCCAACGCCCAGCGTGTGGAGGAATATCACTTAAAGGAGATGTGGAAGAGCCCCAACGGCACCATCCGCGCCATTCTTGACGGCACGGTGTTCCGGGCGCCCATCCTCCTCAGCCATGTAAAGCCCGCCGTCCGCAACTGGAAAAAGCCCATCACCATCGCCCGTCACGCCTACGGCGACGTGTACAAGGGCACTGAGTACCGGGTGCCGGAGAAGGGCAAAGCGGAGCTGGTGTTCACCGGAGAGAATGGCGCCTCCTTCCGTGAGACAGTCTACGATTTCGAGTGCCCCGGCGTGCTTCAGGGCCTGTACAACAAGGACAGCTCCATCGAGTCCTTCGCTCACTCCTGCTTCCAGTACGCCATCGACACAAAGCAGGATCTGTGGTTCGCCACCAAGGACACCATCTCCAAGCAGTACGACCAGACCTTCAAGCTGATCTTTCAGGATATATTTGAAAAGCACTATAAGGAAAAATTTGAGTCGCTGGGCATCGAGTATTTCTACACCCTCATCGACGACGCCGTGGCCCGCGTGATACGCAGCGAGGGCGGCTATATCTGGGCCTGCAAGAATTACGACGGCGACGTTATGAGCGACATGGTTTCCACGGCCTTTGGCTCGCTGGCCATGATGACCAGCGTCCTCGTCAGCCCCGAGGGCAATTATGAGTACGAGGCCGCCCACGGCACCGTCACCCGCCACTATTACAGGTATCTGAAGGGAGAGGAGACCTCCACCAATCCCGTGGCCACAATTTTCGCGTGGAGCGGCGCCCTCCGCAAGCGGGGCGAGCTGGACGCCAACAAGGCTCTTTCCGACTTTGCGGATAAGCTTGAGGCCGCCTGCATCAACACTCTTGAGAGCGGAACCGTGACAAAGGATCTGGCCGCTCTGTGGGAGGGTCCGGCGCCCACCGTGGTCAATTCTCTGGACTTTATCAGAGCCATCAGAGCCGATCTGGAAAAAAGGTTATAAACAAATACAGAATGCCCGCTTCGCGGCTGTCCCAACAGGGACGGCTGCGGAGCGGGCATTTAAATTAATTTGCAGCTTGCTCAAGCACCAGCGGCGGGCCTATGTATTTTTTTACTTTTTCGGCAACTTCCGCCATGGCAAGTTCGGAGACAGCTGTAACGTTGATTGCTATAAAATCATCTTCATCATGCATTATTTTTTCAAAAATTATATTGTCCATATCAACCTCAATTCCAATATTTCCGGTCAAGGCTCCTGTATCCCACGGCCTCGGTTATATCCATGGCCCGTATATTTTCCCGTCCGTCCAGATCGGCTATGGTGCGCGACACCTTCAAAATTCGGGAATAGGCCCTGGCCGACAGACCCATAACATCGAAAACGTTCTTCAAAAGCTCGCTTTCCTCCGGGCCCAGCTGACAGTATTTCTCGATTTGTGCGGTGCCCATCTGTGCGTTGCAGGTGATGCCCTGACCGGCGAAGCGCTCCTGCTGTATTTTGCGGGCGGCGTTGACCCGGGATTTTATTTTTGCCGAGCTTTCGCCCTTTTCCGCCATGAGGTCGCCGTACTTCAGAGCCGGGGCCTCCAGCTGGATGTCGATACGATCCAGCATGGGGCCGCTGACCCTGCCGAGATAGCGGCGGACGTCCTTTTCGGTGCACCGGCAGCGCCCCGTCCCGTCCCCGTAATAGCCGCAGCGGCAGGGGTTCATAGCCGCCACCAGCATGACGTTGCAGGGATAGGTACAGGTGGCCGCCGCCCGTGTGACGGTGACGGTCTTGTCCTCCAGCGGCTGGCGCATGGCTTCGATAACGTCCTTGCTGTACTCCGGAAGCTCGTCCAGAAACAGCACTCCGTTGTGGGCCAGCGACAGCTCTCCGGGCCTGGCCTTTGTCCCGCCGCCGACAATGCTGACGGAGCTGGCGGTGTGGTGGGGCGTGCGGAAGGGGCGGGAGGCTATTATGGACGTGCCGCCCTTGAGCTCACCGGCCACGGAATATATGCGCGTGACCTCCAGCGCCTCGTCGAGGGTCATGTCCGGCAGTATGGTGGGTATGCGCTGGGCGATCATGGACTTGCCGCTGCCTGGGCTGCCGATGAGCAGCACGTTGTGTCCTCCGGCGGTGGCCACCTCCACGCCACGGCGCAGGGCAAGCTGGCCACGCACCTGATCGAAGTCTACCTCGAATTTCTGATTTTGCAGCAGCATCTCCCCTGCCGAGCATTCAGTCCGGGGCAGCGGGCTGTAGCCGGAGAGGTGGAGTATCACCTCCGCCAGACTGAGGGCGCCGTAGATCTCTATCCCGTCCACCAGCGACGCCTCGCCAAGGTTTTCCTTTGGCACGATGACGGCCTTAAAGCCCTTTGAGCGGGCGCAAAGTACGCTGGAAAGCACTCCGTCCACGGCCCGGAGCTCGCCGGAGAGCCCCAGCTCCCCCATCATGAGGGTGCCGCTCAAATCCCCCTGAAGCTGCTCCGTAGCCGCAAGAATGGACACGGCTATGGGCAGGTCGTACTGGCTGCCCTCCTTTTTCAGGTCGGCGGGGGCCAGATTTATCACCAGCTTGCGGGGCGGAAAGTCAAAGCCGCTGTTGAATATGGCCGAGCGCACCCGCTCCTGCGACTCCCGCACCGAGGCGTCGGGCAGGCCCACTATGTCCAGCCTCGGTATACCGCCGGAGGCGTCGGTCTCTATGGTTACGATGTTTCCGTCAAGGCCGCTCAGGGCGGCGCAATAGGTCTTAACTATCATATTTCATCTTTCCTTCCACAATATAATGTATCATAAATCAAAGGATTTGTCAATATTGCCGAAAAAACACTTCCTCACATTTGTGAGGCAAATAAAGAAGCGCTTTTTGTGCATCAATATTTAATAAAAACCGCCGACATCACCGGAGGTTCCGGCGCGTCAGCGGTTTGTCTTTCCGTATTCGGTTTTTATTATCATATCTTTTTAATCGGATGCCTGATGACTGTTTTCCATTTTTCGGGGGCGACCTTTCTTGCGTCCGACATATAAATTTCGTGGTGCAGTCTTGCGGCCGTTATATCATTAACATATCCGTTTTCGGCCAAATATTTATCCATTAAAGCGACTGTGGCGGGCTCATCATCAAAAGGCCCCAAGTGCATTATCTGAACGCACAGCCCCTCGTTAACGGTCATAAATTCCGCCGACGAACAATCCAGCTTTTTCTTTTTGGCCGCTGTTTCGACCGCCCATTCAAAATCTTTCTTTGTGACGAAATCAGGCAAACGAATTACGGAAATCCAATTAAACGAGGACTTATCCGTATAATCCACACCTTCAATATTATCTTGCCACCAAAAGCCCTCAAGAGGCGGTACGACATATTCAAAAAAGCCCTCGATTTTGTAGTCCGTTTTATAACTCATTTTCAGGGTGTACGCAACCGCATATAAAACACCGATCGCCCGCTGATACGCGCCGCCGGCTTCGTTCGGGTCTCCCTTTCCTCTGACCGCAATATAATTTGCCCTGGGAACATTTACGATCTCAGGCTTGTTCTTCGGCATATAAAATTCCTTGTACTCTTTCTTAAAATCGAAAGCCATAATTACCTCCGCTAAACTCCGGTTTGCCGGGATGTCAGTTTCCTTTACTTTATATGTTTCGATAAATACAATACAAGATCATCGTCATTACAGCAATCACCGTACGGCTCACAAATCTGATCTTTATACCAGACGCCGCTCCCGTCCGGAACATATCCCCGCTTGACATACATTCTCTGGGCGCTACCGTATCCGCTGTGCAGTCCCACTCCGAGGTATATAACATCCGAGTAGGAGAATGCGATCTGTTCCGCAACATCCATGAGCTTGCCGCCGATTCCTCTGCGCCTGTATTTCTCCAGAACGCTGAAGTCAACGATCTCCGCATAGCCCCGATTTGCAAACGCGCCGCTCCCGGCGTCGGGATAAACGTTGATATATCCGGCGATGTTACCGTTCCACTCGGCAGCCAACGCGACCGCTTTGCCCTCGGCCTGATGTTTCAGCCGCATTTCGTATTTGTCTATTGCCGCGTCCCAGCCCTGCGCGATTTCTTCATCTGTAATGATTCGGGCGTCGCTCTGCCGCAAATCCCGAATTACAATTCCGTCTTTATCATAATAGACCATGCATATATCTCCTTAAGCACCGATTTGCCGGGCTTGTACTCAGCTTTCATTAACGGATGCGGCAAACGGGAATTTGAATTTCTCAGTATATTGGAATTTCGCTTTCGTGTTTCATTGATTCCTCAACTAACCTTCCATAAGCACCCATTGTAAATGCAATATCACTGCTGCGAATCGACAATAGTTTCATCCCAATTCCAATTTTCAGAAACTTCATCATATCTTCTGTCAGCGCGAGCCTTCCAGCTTCTGTAATGCTTACCCAAGTATAGGAACGCCCTTTATACTTGATGAAATCACCTTCTTTTGAAGTATACTCCCTCAATTCTGGTGTTTCGGTTACGATATGTCCGAGCTTTGACGGTTCAAGCAATCCTTTCCGCGTAACGCAAAACCCGCCTGTGCTTTTGCTGCCCGTAAACAGATAAACCTTCCCTTCTGCTGCGATATTATACTCTTGAATCGCCTGAGGGGGAAATTGCAGCTCGCCATCACTCCGAAGCAATGATTTTCCGAATATAAATTTTCCGCCTTTATTCATCTGAGGCATTATCTGATTCCTCCACAAATCCCGATTTGTCGGTCTGTCAGATTGCAAGTTTTTCGCAAATCGCAGTCTGTATTCGTTTTTCATTAACGGATGCAACAAATGTGAAGTTATTGATTTATAATTTCATCTAATTCCTTTTGAATCTCATCAGGCATTACATAACAAAATGTCAACGCATCCTCTGGAATTATCATATTATGAATAACATCGCTGGAAATGATTTCCTCGGTATATGGACTGTCCTGATATGTAATAAGTGTTTCGATAAGCTCATATTCCCTTTCCTCATCGGGATCTTGACCGTACAGTAATGTTTTTTCCTGATATACAAGCATTTTATACTCAGGGTTCAAATCATCAGGCAATTGTTCTGCTTCTTCCCAATCGCTTGAATCTAATATCTGATTTGTTGTATTTTGGTCATCAATTGTTGTCACAAGCGTATCATCTTGAGCAGAATATACTTCTATCCTGTTCTTCTTTTTCGTTTCTTCGTCGCTGTAATTAGAAACACTATTGCCGCAGCCCGTCAAAAACAAAGCACATATTATAAGTATGCTGATTAACTTTTTCATGATTTCCCTCATTTTCATATCCCGATTTGTCGGGCTTGTATTCGGTTTTCATTGACAGGCGCGGCAAATGTGAATTTGTCTGTTTCGATTTACAATTCTTTTCCCATACAGAGAGATTCCGGCATATCTGCATACGCACCATAATTAGGAATTTTCTTAAATCCTAATTTTGAATATACATGACAAGATTCCGCCAAAAGTTCTCCTGTTTCCAAAATCATTTTCTTATATCCCAGTTCCTTGGCCCACTCTATTAGTTTGAAAACCAATTCTGTTCCTATGCCTTTTCCTTGTTCAGTTGGTATGACAAACACTCTTTTTAGCTCTGCCGTATTTTCGTCATAATGACGTATCGAACCACCGCCAATCGGATTATTGCCTCGATAAACAACTATCGCTTCATTTATTTTATCAATCAGGTTGTATTGAGCGTATTTATCTCGTTTAATTATTTTTCCAACCCGCAAATCCAAGTCCTCGTCAAGCAGCCGGCAATTTTCTATAAAGTCTTTGTTATTCCCATCACATCTTAAAAATATAATTCCGCTCATTTTTATTTTATCTCCTAAAAATCCCGATTTGTCAGGCTTGTATTCAGTTTTCATTGACAGGCGCGGCAAACGGGAATTTATAAAGTTCTATCCTGTAGATATCTTTTGGTATAAGTACAAACCGCAAAACACTTTCCGCATAAATCGG
>CANQRB010000020.1 GCA_947626145.1 uncultured Clostridia bacterium
ATAACTATATTTTGCCATGAAAAAACCGACCTCCCAATCGTTAGATTTTTGGTCTAACTTTTGGGGGTCGGTTCAGTTGGGCAGTTGTTTTAAAAAATAGCTGATAACATTGGCTAACCGTTTTACGGGCTTGCCTCTATCTGTTTTTATTATACATTATATTTTTTCCTTTGTCAAGTGATTTTAATTGAAAATTTTACATTTACGGTACAGTAACGCCGCATGGCGGCGCGCCGGGAGACACGTCTCCTCATCGCTCCCTACGGGTATTTTGTCATATTTACCGTAAGACGGCACAGTGAAATTTGATTGATAATTTCATCTATCATTGTTCCCGTAAACGTTTGATGGCGGACGCCCGATGGGCGCCCCTACGGTGTATCAAGGTAACTGCCTGCAATTTATTCCTCATTCCTAACTCCTAATTCCTAATTACAGACTAACTATTTCCACAGCGTGGGCGATACAGGGTATGCTCGCTCCCTGCAAGACCGTGGTGGGCGACAGCAGGGCCCCCGTGGCGCAGAACAGCACCCGCTTCCATTGGCCGCTCTCCACCATTGGCAGAACATGGGCGCAGAGTACGCTGGCCGCGCAGCCGCAGCCGCTGCCGCCGGCGTGTACGTCCTGAGTTTCACGGTCGAATATCATCTCTCCGCAGTCGTGATGGACGGCGGAGATGTCTGTTTCATCCCGGCTCAACAGCTCCTGCGCCAGTTCCATGCCTATCACGCCCAGATCGCCGGAGAAGATGGCGTCATAGTCCCCCGGCCGGGCCCCGACGCCCCGCAGGTGGTTGGCCACAGTGTCGGCAAAGGCCGGAGCCATGGCTCCGCCCATGTGGTTGGCGTCCTTGATGCCCATGTCCACGATGGCTCCCACCGTGGCGGCGGTTATTTTCGCCTTGCCGCCGGTTTTGCCAAGCAGCACCGCTCCCGCGCCGGTCACCGTCCATTGGGCCGAGGGCGGCCGCTGGCTGCCGTATTCGAGGGGCGTGCGGAACTGCTTTTCTGCGCTGCAAAAGTGGCTGCCCGCGCTGGCCAGCACCCTTTCGCCGTAGCCCCCGTCTATGAGGGCGGCGGCGGTTATCAGGCTCTCGGCCATGGTGGAACAGGCCCCGTAAACTCCGAGAAAGGGGGAGCCAAGCTTTTGAACGGCAAAGGACGTGGCGGTACACTGGTTCAGCAGATCCCCGCCCACCGCGGCGTCAAGGTCGGAGCCGTTGATCGCCGCGTGGCCCAGACAGATGCTTATGGCCGTGGACTGGAACTGGCTTTCCGCCTTTTCCCAGTTTTCCTGACCGAAGTACTCGTCGTCCTGAACGTGGTCGAAGAGCTTACCTAATGGCCCCTGCCCTTCCTTTTTGCCAACGGCGCAGCCGTGGGACAGCACCTCCGGCGGGTGGGTGAATTTTACGGTTCCCCGTCTCATTTTTTCCATAATCTCACCTCAAAAACAGATAGTAAATTATTCCGGCTATGACGGACGCCGCCGTGCCGTAGACTATCACCGGCCCGGCCACGATGAACATTTTGGCTCCGACGCCGGTGACAAAGCCCTCGGTCTTATACTCTATGGCCGGGGAAATTACCGAGTTGCTGAAGCCGGTGATGGGTACCAGAGTCCCCGCTCCGGCGAATTTCGCTATCTTTTCAAATACGCCCAGAGCCGTCAGCACCGCCGCCAGAAAGATCAGGCTTATGCTGACCCACGCGCCCGCCGCCGTCCTGTCCGCACCCATATAGAGATAGAGCTGACGCAGCCCTTCTCCGAGGGTACATATCAGCCCGCCCACCAGAAAGGCCTTAAGACAGTCTGTCCACAGGGGCGAATTTTTTGTGTGCCGATCCACCAGCTTTGAATATTCCTGATTTGTCATACTTCCTCCTAAATCAATGCCGTCTGCATATCCGCCGCGAAGCTTTGCCCCAGCAGGGCCAGCCGCAGCAGGTACAGTCCCAGCATCGCCGCTAAAATCCCGAGCTTTTTAAACATGATGATCACTCCTTGCCCTATTGTGCCCCGACGCGACAAATTTATGAAATAAAATATTGAAAAAAATTTCCTTATGTGATATACTGGGTGTGAGACAAACAGAAAGGAACGATAACTATGCGCGTTATAAAAGCCGATGAAATAATTTCCGCCGTGGCGAAGCTCTGCATTGACGCCAACCGCAACCTTGGCTCCGACGTTTATCACACCCTCCGCCGGGCGGCGGAGACCGAGGAGTCGCCCATCGGCCGGTCGGTGCTGGAAAAAATCGTGGAAAATGCCGACATCGCCCGTGAAAAGCAGATGCCGATCTGTCAGGACACGGGTATGGCGGTGTTCTTCGTGGATATGGGCAGCGAGGTGCTCATCGAGGATATGACCCTTGATGAGGCAATAAACGAGGGCGTCCGCCGGGGCTACACCGAGGGTTATCTGCGCAAGAGCGTGGTGGCCGACCCTATGCGGCGGGTAAACACCGGCGACAACACTCCCGCCGTCGTCCACCTGACCCAGGTGCGGGGGGATAAGCTCACAATAACGGTAGCTCCCAAGGGCTTCGGCAGCGAGAATATGAGCGGGATAAAAATGCTCAAGCCCTCCGACGGAGAGGAGGGAGTGAAGGATTTTGTTGTGGAGGTGGCCGACAGGGGCGGCAGCAATCCCTGCCCGCCAATCGTGGTGGGCGTCGGCATAGGCGGAACCATGGAAAAGGCCGCCATTCTGGCAAAAAAGGCCCTGACCCTGCCCCTTGACGCTCACAACCCCGACCCCTATTACGCCGCCATGGAGGACGAGCTTCTTGAGCGCATAAACCGCCTCGGCATCGGCCCTCAGGGGCTGGGGGGACGGACCACCGCCCTCAAGGTGAATATTCTAACTTTCCCCACCCATATCGCCGGTCTGCCCGTGGCGGTGAACATCAGCTGCCACGTGACAAGGCATAAAACCGTTGTCTTGTAATTTTGTACAAAAAACACTTGACGCACGGCTGTTTTTGTTGTATAATATTGATAGGAGGGGTGTTTGTCACCTTTTAATACACCATTCGACAAGGAGGAACAGAAATGAAGGTCAACATTTACACCAGAAAGCTTACCATTCAGGACGCAAAAAAGGATATGATCGTCAAAAAAGTATCCAAGCTTGGCAAGTTTTTTGACGACTCGGCCGAGGCCAACGTCGTCGTTGCCGAACAGCGGGATCACATGATAGTTGAAGTTACCATAACCTCCGGAGACATGATATACCGGGCCGAAAATCGGGACACCGAGCTTTACAACGCGGTGGATGAGAATATCGAGGCCATCGAGCGCCAGATAAGGAAGAACAAGACCCGTCTGGCCCGCCGTCTCCGTCAGGGGCTGGACGTGGCTGCGCCGGACACCTTCTTTGTGGACGCCAGTGAGAACGACGACAGCGAGATCCGCATCGTCCGCACCAAGACTCACCACATCAAGCCCATGAATCCCGAGGAGGCCGTGCTCCAAATGAATTTGGTAAACCACAGCTTTTATGTTTTCCTTAATTCCGAGACGGACAAGACCGCCATTGTGTACAAGCGCAAGCAGGGCGATTACGGTCTGATAGATATTGAATAACCGAAAAGCGGCGGCGGGCAATCGCCGCCGCAGTTTTGATATATACAATGTTTTGCCTGAACATGGGGGGATAGTGTGCTTCACATCACAAGAGCCATAATCGTCGAGGGCACCTACGACTGCCGGAGGGTGGAGGAGGTCTGCGACGCCTTCTGCTTCGCCACCGGAGGCTTCGACATTTTTGCCGACGGTGAAAAGCGGAATTTTATCCGCCGTCTGGCGAGGGAGCGCGGCCTCATAGTCCTCACCGATCCGGACAGGGCGGGCTTTGCCATCCGCGCCCACATAAAGAATATCGTCAAGGAGGGCGAGGTGCTCCACGCCTATACCCCCGAAATATACGGCAAGGAGCGGCGGAAGCCCCGCCCCTCCGCCGAGGGCAAGCTGGGCGTGGAGGGCATGGACCGCCAGACCCTTGAGGAGGTGCTGCGGCCCTTTGCCGCCGACGCCCCGCCCCTGCCCCCCGATCCGGTGACCAAGCTGGATCTGTACGAGCTGGGCCTGTCCGGCGCCGCCGACAGCGCCGCCCGCCGGCGGGAGCTGTGCGAAAGGCTGGGCATACCCTCCCGTATTTCCGCCAATTCCCTGCTGGAAGCGGTAAACGCAATTATGACCAAAAAACAGTTCGGCGAGGTTGTAAATTCCATAAATTTATGACTTTACAACCGGCGAAAAATCTGATATAATGTAGGTAAAATATCTCACAAGGAGAAAGGAAAATGAAAATGAAAAAAATCACGTCATCCATTCTGGTTCTCGCCCTCGCGCTGACATTGGCGTTCGGCTTTGCCGGCGGCGCCCGGGCGGCGTATTTGGAGCTGGAGGAAATATACACGTCCTACGGCCTCGGCCAAACCATAGTCGTCAAGGGTGATACCGACCTTGACCTTCTCATGCTTTACCTCACCACTCCCGAAAATGTCGTTGTGCCTATGACCCTCAGCCGGGGCGATCTGGCCAGGGGCGTCGAGATACAGATAGGCGACGACTGGGAGCTGGGCGAATACGTGATACGCATAGGCTACGGCTCCCTCATTGTGAACGAGTATCACTTTGACGTGGTGAAGGATCCCGTCAGCCACGCTCCCGAAAAGCCCGACAGCAGCCAAAGCGGAAACCGCAAAAACAACAACAACAATGTCGTCACCAACGTCACCCTCACTCCCGCCCGGCTTGAGATCGAGGTGGGTAAGTCGGCGCAGGTGACCGTGACCGCCTCCTCCTCTGTGAGATGGGAGACCGACGACACCGACCTCATCTCCATAAGCGGAACCAACGAGGCCACCGTTACCGGCAAAAAGACCGGCTCCGCCGTGGCATGGGTATACAGCGGCAACAACTACGCCACCCTCAACGTTAAGGTGGTGCCCGCCCAAAAGGAAGAGGAACCCGTTCAGCCCGAGGAGAAGGAGCCTGAGGAGAAAGAGCCCGTTCAGCAGCCCGAGGATGAAAAGGCCGCCGACGCGTTTTCCGACCTGACGGGGGTCGACTGGGCCAGGGACAGCATCAACGCCCTTGCCGCCGCCGGCGTGGTCAACGGTACCGGCGACGGAACCTTCGCCCCCTCCAACAACGTGACCCGGGCGGAGTTTGTGAAGATGATAGTCACCGCCTTCGGCTTTGAGCACACGGACGTGCCAGCCAGCTTCTCCGACGTGAGCGGGGACGAGTGGTACGCCGACGTGGTGTATATAGCTGCCGAAAACGGCATCGTCAACGGTTATGACGGCAAATTTTCGCCCCTTGACAACATAAGCTGTCAGGACGCCGCCCTCATTCTCAGACGTGTGGCGGATATGAAGGCCCTCGCGTTTGTGAAGCCTCCCGTTGTGGAAAACGAGGCCGCCGAATATGCCCGTGATTCCGTGGCTCTGCTCAAGGGCAACGGCGTGATAGACAACGCCATGGGCTTTTCCGCCCAGACCAACGCCACCCGTGCCCAGAGCGCTTACATGATATACAATATCTATAAAATGGGGTAAGGCCTATGGAGGACAGTTCGCACGGGGGTCACAGAGACCGGCTCAGGCGCAGGTTTGAGACCGAGGGACTTATGAATTTTGAGCCTCACGAGGTTCTTGAGCTTCTGCTGTACTATTCCATACCTCGGAAGGACACCAACCCTCTGGCCCACCGCCTGATAGAGACCTTCGGCTCCCTTGACCGGGTGCTGGAGGCGGATATTGCCGCCCTCACGAGCGTGGAGGGCATAGGCTACAACACCGCGGTCCTCCTCCGCCTCAATCTGGAGCTCTTCCAGTACTATTCCCGCTGCCGGTACGACAACCGGAAGCGGATTGACAACTGCGAGCGTATGGGCGAGTATATGTGCTCCCGCATAGGTATGCTCAACAGGGAGGTTTTTGCCGCGGCGGCCTTTGACGCCAAACAGCGGGAGATAGCCTTTGAGATACTTTCCGACGGAACCGTCTCCCAGACGGAGGTGCAGCTCAGGAGGATAGCTGAGTTTGCCATTCTGAAAAAGGCCGAGCTGCTGGTGATCGCCCACAACCATGTGCGGGGCGACCCGACGCCCTCCCAGGCCGACAGGGACACCACCCGGGAGATATGCCGCAGCATGGCCAAGCTGGGAATAATCGTGGCCGACCACATTATCACCGCCGGTGAAAACTATTTCAGTTTCGCGATGAATGACATAATGCCTATATAACATTAAAGTAAGGATGATACGAATGAGTAGACGCATTTTCGTTGAAAAAAAGCCCGGCTTTGACGTAGAGGCCCGGGGCCTGCTCCATGACCTCCGCCATACCCTGATGATAGAGGGGCTGGAGGGGCTGAGAATAGTCAACCGCTACGACATCGAGGGCGTCACCGACGAGGAGTACGCCGCCGCCCGGACGCTGGTGTTCTCCGAGCCGCCGGTGGACTACGCCTTTGACGAGGAGATCGAGCTCGCTCCCGGCGAGAACGTTATCGCCTATGAGCTGCTGCCCGGCCAGTACGACCAGCGGGCGGACAGCGCCGCCGTCTGTGTCCAGATAATCACGCAGGGCGAAAAGCCCATCGTAAGGGCGGCCAAGCTGATAATTTTCAGGGGAGAGGTCTCCCTTGAGGACGTGGAGCGCATAAGAAAGTACGTTATAAACCCTGTTGAGGCCCATGAAACCGGCATGGAAAAGCCCGAGAGCCTGCTGATGCGGGCCGACGCTCCCGCCGACGTGGCCGAGGTGGAGGGCTTCATCGACGGCGGGGACGGAGCTCTGGAGGCTCTGGCCGCGAAAATGGGCTTCGCCATGGATCTGGACGATCTGAAGTTCTGCCGGGCCTATTTCCGTGACACCGAGCATCGGAACCCCACCTTTACGGAAATGCGGGTCATCGATACATATTGGTCCGACCACTGCCGCCACACCACCTTTACCACGGTTTTCGACAATGTGGAGATAGAGGAGGGCTTCGAGCCGCTGAAAAACGCCTTTGAAGCATACAAGGCGGGCCGTGCCTCGATAAACCGCACCAAGCCCATGTGCCTTATGGATCTGGCCACCATCGCCATGAAGGAGCTTAAGGCCGCCGGCAAGCTGGAGGATCTGGACGAGAGCGAGGAGATCAACGCCTGTTCCATAAATATCACAGCCGATATTAATGGCCGTCCCGAGCCCTGGCTGGTCATGTTCAAGAATGAGACGCACAATCATCCCACCGAGATCGAGCCATTCGGCGGCGCCGCCACCTGTCTGGGCGGCGCGATACGTGACCCTCTTTCCGGCCGGAGCTATGTTTATCAGGCCATGCGGGTCACCGGCAGCGGCGACCCCCGCACCGCCGTCAAAGATACTCTTCCCGGCAAGCTGCCCCAGCGTAAGATAACCCGCACTGCCGCCGGGGGATACAGCTCCTACGGCAACCAGATAGGTCTTGCCACGGGACAGGTGGCCGAGGTGTACCACCCCGGCTATGTGGCCAAGCGCATGGAAATAGGCGCCGTCGTGGGCGCAACTCCAAAGGATCATGTCATACGTATGCGCCCCGAAAAGGGCGACGTCATAATCCTGCTGGGCGGCCGCACGGGCCGTGACGGCTGCGGCGGGGCCACCGGCTCCTCCAAGGCCCACAACGTCAACTCCCTGTCCACCTGCGGGGCCGAGGTGCAGAAGGGCAATCCCCCCGAGGAGCGCAAGCTCCAGCGCCTGTTCCGGAACGGCGGCGTTACAAGAATGATAAAGCGCTGCAACGACTTCGGCGCGGGCGGCGTCAGCGTGGCCATAGGCGAGCTGGCCGACGGACTTGACATCGATCTCGACCTTGTGCCCAAAAAGTACGAGGGTCTTGACGGCACCGAGCTGGCTATCAGTGAAAGCCAGGAGCGCATGGCCGTGGTTGTCGCACCGGAAAATGCGGAAAAATTCATCGCCGAGGCCAACCGTGAAAATCTCGAGGCCACGGCGGTGGCGGTCGTTACCGACGAAAACCGCCTGCGCATGAAGTGGCGCGGCAAGACCATAGTTGACATAAGCCGGGACTTCCTTAACACCAACGGCGCCGAAAAGCACGCCGATATTTACGCCGAGGCCCCCACGGCGGAGCTGTTCCCCAAGACCGAATATACCGACCTCGCCCAAAAGTGGCTGGAAACTCTGGGCGATCTGAATGTCTGCTCACAGAAGGGCCTTTCTGAGCGTTTTGACAGCTCTATCGGGGCCAGCTCCGTCCTGATGCCCTTCGGCGGCAAATACCAGCTCACTCCCGCCGAGGGCATGGCCGCCAAGCTGCCCCTCAGCGAGGGAGAAACCACTACCGCCACCCTCATGGCTTACGGCTATAACCCCGTTCTGACCGAAAAAAGCCCCTTCCACGGCGCCATGTACGCGGTGGTGGAGTCCGTGTCCAAGATTGCGGCCATGGGCGGCGATTACAGTAAGGTTCGCCTGACCTTCCAGGAATACTTTGAACGGCTGGGCTCCGACCCCAAACGCTGGGGCAAGCCCTTCTCGGCCCTGCTGGGTGCCTATACCGCCCAGATGAAGATAGGCACCGCCGCCATAGGCGGCAAGGACTCCATGAGCGGCTCCTTCGGCGAAATGGATGTGCCGCCCACGCTGGTGTCCTTTGCCATAGTTACCGAAAATGCCGGGCAGGTGCTTTCGCCGGAATTTAAAAAGGCCGGCAGCAGCATAATCTATCTGCCGCTGCCCCGTCTGGCCGACGGCACTCCCGACTTCGACGCCCTGCACCGGAACTACAGCGCCATGTACGGCGCGGTGAAGGAGGGCAAGGTTCTCTCCGCCTCGGCCGTCAAGATGGGCGGCCTCTGTGAGGCAATCAGCAAAATGACCTTCGGTAATAAGATAGGCGCGGAGATAAATTACGGCGGCGACCTCTTTGCCCCCGAGACCGGCGGTCTTGTGGTAGAGACCGGCGACAGCGGCCTCTTTGCCGAGATCGGCGGCGTGCTGCTGGGTAAAACCGGCGGCACGGACATAGTCGTCAACGGCGTAACCGTCAGCGGCGCACTCGAGGCGTGGAAGGCCCCGCTGGAGCGCATATTCCCCACGAAGGCCCGCGAGGAGGAGACTCCTCTCACAGACTATCTCTACGGCAAAAGATCCGTCCATGTGGCCAAAAATAAAGTCGCGAAGCCCAGGGTGTTCATTCCCGTTTTCCCCGGCACCAACTGCGAGTACGACAGCGCCCGCCAGTTTATCAAGGCCGGGGCCGTGCCCGAGGTCTGTGTGTTCAACAACCTCTCCCAGTCCCACGTTCAGGAGTCCCTGCGCCGGTTCGCGCAGAAGATAGGGGAGAGCCAGATGATAATGTTCCCCGGCGGCTTCAGCGGCGGCGACGAGCCAGACGGCAGCGGTAAATTTATCGCCGCGGCCTTTCGCAACCCCCTTGTGCGGGACGCCGTTATGGAGCTGCTGAACAACCGCGACGGCCTGATTTTGGGTATATGCAACGGCTTCCAGGCCATTGTGAAGCTTGGGCTGGTGCCCTACGGCGAGATAAGGGATATGGACGAAAGCTGTCCCACCCTGACCTTCAACAATATCGGCCGCCACGTGTCCCAGATGGTTTATACAAAGGTAGTGAGCAAGCTCAGCCCATGGTTCGGCAAGGTTGAGCTGGGCAGCGTCCACGCCATTCCCGTTTCCCACGGCGAGGGCCGCTTCGTCATTGAGCCCGGCCTGCTGGAGCAGCTGCGCCAAAACGGTCAGATAGCCACCCGCTACGTTGACCCCGACGGCCGTCCCACCCACGATATAGCTTTCAATCCCAACGGCAGCATCGACGCCATCGAGGGCATCACCAGCGCCGACGGACGCATCCTCGGTAAGATGGGCCACAGCGAGCGCAAGGGCGACTTTGTGGCGTCCAACATCGTGGGCGACAAGGATCAGTTCATATTTGAGAGCGGCGTCGAATACTTTAAATGAGGTATAAAACGATGAAAAAATTTGTTGTTTTGTTCATGGCGCTTGTGCTTGCGCTTCAGCCCGCGGCGGGCTTGGCCGCCGACGGAGCGGATACGGCTGAAAGGCGTCCCCTGTCCCTGAATGACTTCGCCCGTATACGGCATGAATACAATGAAAAACAGAACCGGACGGAGGCCCCCGCCGATGAGGAGATCCCCGACGGTAGCCTGAGAGTGGCTCCGGTGTGCGGAGCCGAAGGAATACAGGCCGGCGACCAGTTTTTGGTGCAGATAATGTTCGACGGCGACAATGAAGGTTACCTGACCTACAGGGTGAACGGCAGCTTTGACCCCGAAATGGCCGAGCTGGTGGCTCCGGTGTATAAGGACGACGGATTCAGTATAATTTACAACGAGTTCAGCAACGAGGACGGAACCTTCCAGTTTGACGCGGCGGATCTGTCCATCCGCGGCAGCGTTGACAACCTTCTCTGCTCTCTGCTGTTCAAGGCGAAGAAGGGCGGAGATTTCGTGCTGGATCTTGCCGACGGCAAGGACGGCGTGGCCATCGGCATGACTAAGGTCAAGGACGGCAAATATATGTATGATGTGACGGTGAGCGACCTCACCCTGCCTGTCAGCGGCGAGATCACCCGCAAAAGCACCGTGATAATTGAGGACGCCAAGCCCGTCACCCCTTACGGTGACATGGCCGGATACAGGTGGGCCGAGGTGGCCGTGGGCGCGCTCAATCAGCTTGGCATACTTAAGGGCATTGCCGACGGCGAGCTTTTCGAGCCCGGCAAGAGCGTGACCCGTGCCGAGTTTACGGCCATGCTTGTTCGGGCGGCCAAGCTCACGGGGGACACTGATGTCACGTTCTCCGATGTGGCGGAGGACGATCCCTTTGCCGCCGAAATTTCCACCGCGCTTAAGAAGGGCATAATTACCGACGATGGGGACGGCAAATTCCGTCCCAACGACGAGATCACCCGTCAGGAGATCGGCGTCATGGTCTATCGGGTTCTCGTCCTGCTGGACAAAATGGACGACGCGCCCGACGAGTATCTGGCGGACTTCCCCGACAGGGGAGAGGTTGACGAAGATGCAGTCACTCCCATGGCGTCCGTGGTTCGCGCCCGGCTCATTCAGGGGGACGGCGACGGAAATCTGAACCCCGGCGGCAGCATGAACCGTGCCGAGGCGGCCTCGCTTATAGAGCGCATGATAGTGCATATCAAGCTCGTATTGTAAGAGCAAAAAATGGCGCAGACCGTTCAAGGGCTGAAAGCGTTTATTAAAGTCAAATTCACGTTTTGGTAAACTCGTCAATAAAATCAAAACTGTGAATTAATGTGGAAAAACCGCCTTTTTACGAGAAAAAGACGGTTTTTCTTATAATCTATGCCCTTGAACGTTCTGCACGATTTTTTGACAGTCCCGTGTCTCCGGTTTACATAGTGGGTTCTTTTACAGGCCCCTTTCAGTATTTTACCGGACAGAAGATAGCGATCAAAAGCGTTACGCATTGAAAAACAATAATTATTTTATATATATGATAAAAATATATTGACAATCCCTCTCCTTTTGTGATATACTGTTCGCAAAGGAAAGGAGAGAGAAAAATGGTAACTGAGAAAAATGACAACGAAAACAACACGGCGGATGTCGGCTCCGGACTGTTGGTCTACGCTCTGGTTTCGGGGCTGAGCTGCTTCTTTCTGGCGGGGCGCGGGCCCTTGGGGAGCCTGCTGTTCGTGCTGATCCAGGCGGGATTTATTCTGTACAACGGGCCGAAAAGGGGCCGGTGGTTCCTGGTGCCGGCGGTACTGCTGTTCCTGGGCTCGGTCCTCAACGACAGCCCCGTATGGCGGCCGTGGAACGTCGCGGTTTCGGTGCTGCTGTACTCGGCGGCCTGTACCGGCCTGGATTTCCGAAGCGAGGGCTGGGATTTTGCGGGAGACTGCCTCAAAGGACTGACCCTGCCCTTCCGGTTCCTGACCCTGCCCTTCCGCTGGCTGGCGGAGATGAGCGGAGGTAATTCCTCCGTTGTAAAGCGGGTGCTGGCCGCTCTGGCCATAGCCTGTCCGGCGGTGCTGGTACTGCTGGCGCTGCTGTCAAAGGCGGACATGGTGTTCTCGGTGGGGCTGGGCAGCCTCCTGAGCGTCCTGACGGGGGCCATAAATCCCCTGACCTTTTTCCGGTTTATCCTCAGCGTTTTCGCGGCCCTGTACCTCTTCGGCTTCCTCTGCGCCGCGCTGGAGGGCCCGTGGATAAATGAACGTCAAAGGGCCGAAAAAAAGACCGACCTGCTGATAGTTGACATAGTTTTTTGCTGCGTACTGGCCGTTTATACGGTATTTTGCGTTATTCAGTTCAGATATCTGTTCTGTGAGGCGGAGCTGCCTTACGGCCTGAGCTATACGGATTACGCCCGTCGGGGCTTCTTCGAGCTTTTGGGCCTGTCGGGGATAAACCTTATTCTGATACTCTTTACCGTTCGCCGGCGGAATTCCGGCGGCTCCTACCGGCTGGCGAAATGGCTCTGCGCCTACCTCTGCGCCGTGACGGCGGTGCTGCTGGCCTCGTCCTTTTACCGTATGCTGCTTTACTGCGGCTCCGACGGACTCACCCGACTGAGGTTTTTTGTGCTGGGCTTTCTGATATTCGAGGCCTTGGGCCTCATCGCCACGGCGGTGTACATTTTTAAACCGGTGTTCAATCCGGGGCTGGTGTACCTTGGCCTGGGACTGGTGTATTATGTGCTGCTCAACCTTGTGCCGGTGGACTACTTTGTGGCCAAAAGTCAGGTCGATATGTACCTGAGCGGCCGGAGGGACGAGATAAGCTACGCCCTCACTCTGTCCGCCGACGCGGCGCCGCAGCTCGCCCGTGTGGCCGGTCACGGGGACAGGCACATAGTCAACACCTACGGAACCTTCGCCGCGAATGGACATTACATTCCCTTTTTGGATAATTACTTTGACCGCGTGGCCCCCGGCGGCGACTGGCGGGAGTTCAACCTCGCCAGATACAGGGCGGCAAAAATCAAATACTGAGGAGAGGGCTGAAATGGACGAAAGACAAGGCTTCAACGAGACAAGGATGGTGCGGGCCGACCGGGCTATGAAGGTGACAAAGGCGATAATGCTGGCGGTGGGAGTGCTCAACCTTTTGGTGGCGGCGGCGCTGGTGCTGCGGTTCCTGGATCTGCTGAAATATCTGCCCGGCCTCGGTCTTAAGGTCTACACCGGCGGCAGCGTGTTTATCTGCTTCCTGCTGTACGGCATCTTTATTCTGCCGCCCTCCAGCGGCTTCGGACTGGGAACGGCCATATTTTTCCTGCGGGATCAGAAGCGGATAGGGATATTTGACAAGAGCTGCGTGTTCTTTATCGTGCTCTTTTCCCTGAGCCTTGTGCCGGGCCTGATTTTCGCCGGTTCCATGGTGGCCAGTATGCTCGGACTGTACTGATTACTGCAGCCTCCCGTTATTTTCTGATTATATAAATTTTTCCTTTACATTTCGTGGAAAGTGTGCTAAAATATATATATAATAAAAAAACAAGAGGGAGGAAAAACTATGTTTGAAAGAGAAAAGGAGTTTGTGGCCCCCAAAGCCAAGTCCGGGGCCGAGCTGGGCATCGTCGCGGGTATGACGGTGGTAATCGTGGCGCTGGTGGCCGTGCTGGTTACAAAGGTGCCGTGGATAGCCGGAATCTGCGCCTTTCTGGTAGTGGTGCCTATTTATCTGAATTTTACTTTTAAAAAGGAATATTCCTACGCCTTTGTGGGCGACAGGCTCACGGTGCGTCTGGTGAACTTCAAGGGCAAAAAGACAGATATTGGCAAGCCCGTGTTCATGGAGGATCTTGTGGTCTGCGCCAAGGACAGCGACGAGCGTTACAATAAGGCCCTTAAGGATACATACTCCAACCTCATCGACGCCCGCACCTCACCCAACTCCAGGACCGCGGTCTTTGCCGTGTTCGACAGGGCGGGCCAGAAGTCCCTTGTGCGCTTTGAGCCCGTGGACATGATGATCGCGGAAATGAAGGGGTTTGCGGGGGATAAAATTTTCGTCTGAGGAGGAAGCGTCGGTTTGATAAGGCGAGGGCTCGCGGTTTTGCTTATGATAGTGCTCCTGTGCGTTCCGGTTTCCGCCCGGGAGGTGACCCTTTACAGCGTCGGCGGCCGTGAAAAGACCGTCTCCAGTGACGAGGCCGGCAGCTGGCGTCAAAAGGGCTGGTTCGACAGGGACGAGGTCTATACCGATATCTATTCCGGCGACGGACAGGAGCGCGAGGTGCTGAACATCGAGCTCAGCCTCTGGGAGGAAAGAGGCTGGCGCGAGGATCCCGAACAGCTCCGCACCGTCCTTTACAGCTGGGACGGCACAAGCGAGAAGGTATGGAACGACTTTGTGCAGGAGCGCATGGACAACGGCTGGGTACGCACGCCGGAAGAGGTGCAGACCGCGCTCTGCGACGGCTCCGGCAACTGGGAGACCGTGTGGAACGCCGAGGTCGAGGGCAGGCTGGCCGACGGCTGGTACAGAACGGAGGAGGAGGCCAAGGTGCGCCTGTATGACGGCGACGGTAATTCAAAAACCGTGTGGAAGGCCGAGTCCGAGGCCCTGCTGGCCCAGGGCTGGAGCCTGACTCCTCCCGCGCCTGCGGAAACCGCACCCGCCAACGTCCCCTCGGACGGACGGCCCATGGTGGCCCTCACCTTTGACGACGGGCCGGGTCCGTATACCGACAGGATACTTGACTGCCTTGAAAAGAACGGGGCAAAGGCCACTTTCTTTGTGGTTGGCAACCGCCTCGGCACCTATGCGGCGCAGCTCAGGCGGGAGGCCGAGCTTGGCATGGAGATCGGCTGCCACAGCTGGGCCCATTCAAGCTTTACCTCACTGGGAGCCTCGGGAACCGCCGCCGATATAAAGCGCACCAATGACCGTGTGGAGGAACTGACCGGCGTGCGTCCGATGATCGTCCGGCCGCCCTACGGCAGTCACAACGCATCGGTTCGGGAAGCCGCCGGCGCGCCCTTCATACTGTGGAATATCGACACTCTGGACTGGAAAACCAAAAACGCCGACAGCACCTTCAACGCCGTTCTGGACAAGGTGAAGGACGGCGACATAGTCCTCATGCACGACATTCATTCGCCCACCGCCGACGCCGTGGAGCGCATTGTGCCCGCCCTTGTAAAGCGGGGCTTCAGCCTCGTCACCGTGTCGGAGTTGGCCGCCGCCCGGGGCGGAATGAGCGCCGGCAAGGCATACAGCTCATTCAGGTGAACAAAAAAATTAAAATTTTTTGAAAAAGCTATTGACAAGCCCCGAAAAATCTGGTATAATAATTGATGTCGTCAGGACAAAGTGGGAGTTTAGCTCAGCTGGGAGAGCATCTGCCTTACAAGCAGAGGGTCATAGGTTCGAGCCCTATAACTCCCACC
>CANQRB010000021.1 GCA_947626145.1 uncultured Clostridia bacterium
TCATAACTATATTTTGCCATGAAAAAACCGACCTCCCTATCGTTAGATTTTTGGTCTAACTTTTGGGGGTCGGTTCAAAGCGGGCAGTTATTTTTAACTGAAGCTTTGGGCTAACCGTTTTACGGGCTTGCCTCTATTTATTATTATAATAAATGATTATTTTTATTTTGTCAAGTGTTTTTGCGTAAATTTATATTTCGGCTATAACTCCCACCAGCATAGAAAAGGGGACGGTCTTTGGGCCGCCCCTTTTTTTGTGTGTTAATAAAAAATTTACATTTTTATTGTCAAGGTACCTTGACAATTGTGGGCTTTTGTGATATTATAAAGGTACCTTAACAAATTTACTTTTAGAAAGAAAGGATGATACCAAATGAAAAACTTCAATCACGGCGAGTGTCACAGAAAAATGGCTGAGCGCTATACCTCCGCGGACATCAATGAAAAGCTTACGGCCAATATCAGGGGTCTGGGGCACACCCTGCGCTTTATGCTTGAGGGCAAGGGTGGCCAGCGTAGAATATTGTCCATTCTGAACGAGGATGGCCCCATGACTCAGCGAGAGCTTACCGCCCGCCTGAACGTTCAGCCCGGCTCGGCCAGCGAGGTCATCTCCAAGCTGGAGGACGCGGGTCTCATTCTCCGGGAGCCAAACCACGACGACCGCCGCACGGCGGATATAAGCCTCAACGATGACGGGCGCAGGGAGGCCGCCGAGGCCGTCGAACAGAAAAAGCGGCGCCGGGAAGAGATGTTCGCCTGCCTGACCGACGAGGAAAAAGAAACCCTTCTATCCATTCTGGAAAAGCTCCACTCCGACTGGGAGGAGCAGTACAAGGACGCTGACGGGCATCATGGGCACCGCCGCGGGCGCCGCTGCGGCGACGACCGAGCCGAGCATTTTGAGAACGACAAATGATTTGGTAAATAATGGATTGAATGAACGGCACAAGGACAAAGGTTCGCCTTTCTCATAAGAGGGGCGAACCTTTTTTATCTGTCATTGTCACTGTCGCCAACACAGCGGCGTGCCCTGCGAATTCATATTCCTCATTCCTCACTCCTAATTCCTCATTTATTTATTTATTCATTCCGCCTGTATCTCCCACAGCTGGTTCCCGACGTGTCCGGCAATCTCCTGAGAAAATTTGCCGTTTATCTCGGTGAGGTACAGTCCGCTGGAAGCAGACTTAAGCATATACGTGCCGTCGGCCCGCTTCTCCGGTATCCAACGCTGGTTGGCCGTACCGTAAATTCGGTAGGTTATGAGATCGGTGCCGGGCTCGGTGCTTGAGTTGAGCACGTCGATACAGCGGGTCTCGGTCTTGCCGTCGCTCAGCCTTGCCTCCGTTCGGGCGGCTATCACATAGCTGCCGTCCACGTAAGGGGTGAAGGTCCACTGCTGCTCGGCGCCGCCGTTATAGAGCTCCAACGACATGACGCCCTTGGCCGTGTAGTTCAGGGCCCTGTCGGTACCGGCGGCGGATATGGAATGGTAAACGGGAGCCTTTTCAGCGGCCTCTTCGGGTTCCGCAACGGTTACATTAGTTTTTTCCGGCAGTATCTGGCGGGTCTCGAAGGCCGGCATACCCTTTTCGACTACTATCCAGCTGAGCAGGGGATCCTGGGAGTCGTCAACGGCGCCCTCGGCCCGCCGGGCGGTGACGGTGAGCGTTCCGCCGGGAGCGGTAAAGCCGCTGCGGGCTATCACGGCCTCGGTGTCGGGAGCGGCAAGCCCCGTCTTGACGGTTTGGCCGTTGATGCTGATGTCCATGGAGCGGCCGCCGTTGTTCCACGGGTCGCAGATGCCCACATAGACGCTGTACACCTCGTTCGGTTCCACCTCAAAGCTGTAGGTCAGGCCGGCGTCGGGGCCGGTATAGCCTGCCGGAGTGTCGGAATAGCGGACGGAGCGGAACATATCCGTGTCGTCCCTGCCGCCGCAGTAGCCCTTGGAGCTGTAGCCCCAGCTCCTGCCCGTCACCGGATCGGGGCCGTACTCCTGATCGGGAACGCTGTTGCCGAGATTGAGGGCCAGCTTTTCGGCGATGAGGTATGCGCTGTCGTTATTCGCCCCGCAGTCGGCGAAATATACGGTGTTTTCGGGAATGTAGTACACATCGGCGGCGATGGTATCATCGACATCTTCGGTGCTTGTGTCAATGTGCGACTTGGCGCTGACAGAGCCGCGGCCTACCGTAAGTTCGCTGTAGTCCCACGTTATTCCCGTATAATATTCTCCCCCGTTGATGATGAGTTTCACGACTGCCGGCAGCTGTGAAGGGGCGTTGATATAGTAGGCGGAGCTGTATTTCATTCCATCGCCCAGCTCCTCAAGCTTCCACTCGTCCCGCCACTCGATGCGGATTGCCCCGTCGTTAAATATCTGTATGGGCAGCCAGATAAAGCCGCTCTCGGAGTGGTGAGAGGGCCGCCAGATGTCGGCCATGAAGATGAACTCGCCTTTTTCCGGATCGATGGGCTGCACCCAGCAGCTCTGGCCGCCGAAGGTCAGATCGGCCCCCTCGCCCACGCAGGGATTGCCCATTACCGTCCAGGGGCCCATGGGGCCGTCGGCCACGGCGTAGCTGGCTTCGTTGGGATCCCAGCCGGTGCAGCCGCTGGTGATTATGTAATATTTATCTTTGTACCGGAACACCGCCGGGGCCTCCCGGGACATATTTTCGAACATCTTTGTCTGCTCCTCGGTCACGCCCAGCCAGTCGTCGGTGAGCCTGGTGCAGTACATGGTCACGTTCCAGTCAGAGGAGGAGTAGAGGTAGGCGCTGCCGTCCTCGTCGGCAAATACCGTCATGTCACGGGACATTTTGCCGTTGGGGCGGAAGCTGTTCACGTACTCGAAGGGGCCGACGGGGCTGTCGCTTACGGCCACTCCAGCCCGGGCGTAGCCGTAGTCCCCGCTGTCGATGTGCATCCACATCACGTACTTGCCGGTCTTTTCGTTGTACAATACCTTGGGCCGCTCGATTACCGCGCCGATGGCGATGTCGCTCTGGGGGAACTCAAGACTGCGGTCGTCGTTCAGCAGCAGCTCCAGCGCCAATCCCTCGTAGGTCCAGTTGTACAGGTCAGAGGAGGAGTAACAGGCCACGCCTATACGCCAGCCCCAGTCGGCATACTTCTGCAAATGCTCGGGAATGTGAGAGGTCTCCCGGGCCTCGCCGTACCAGTAGTATTTTTGGGTCTTTTCGTCCCAGAGCATACCGCCGCCGTGGGCCTGAACAAGGCCGCCGTTGTCGTCGTAGAGGGGCACCCCGGGCATAATGCTGTCCCGATGGTATTCGAAGGCCCCATAGGCCAGCCCTATCTCCTCCCGGCCCCGGTTCACCTCGTCCTTGCTGTTCCTCTGGCGGAGCTTTTTAAGGCCGCTGTCAAGGTAGTTTTCGGCCATTTCGACATAGCTCATATCCTTGTCGGAAAAAATAGTTCTCTTGACATAGTTGATCGCGTTGGTCAGCTCCTCGTTAAAGTTATAGTTCAATTTCTTGAAGAAAAAAGGAGTTTTCAGATAATTGAGCATTTCGTCCAGCTTTTCGTCCCCGGTTTCGAAGGCGTTCCAGTAATAGCCCGAGTCGAGGATACGAAAAATATGCTCGAGCTCCCACCGGGCAATGAGCCTGTCGGGGGTCGTGATTATGACGTTGTCTATGTCCATGTGATACCTGTCCTCCCCGGGCGAAAGCAGCATATAATTCAGCGCCCGGTCAGCCATGGCCCACGCCTCGCCAAAATTGATGGGATCGTTGGGTCGGAAGTCCCCTCCGGCGTCAATGACCTTAGCCTCCACGGCCCCGCCCACTATGTCGGAATACGGGTCGTTATGCGACACGTCGTCGAAGCTGTCCTCGTACAGCCGCCCGTCTATTCCGGCGGTCTTCATCAACTCGGACAGGAATTCTATCCGGGGCACCGTGTCCTCTTCCTCCGCCGCAAAGACGGCGTTGGGCAGCGCCAGCGTAAGCGCGAGGATAAGAGCGGTGAGTGTTCTTTTCATTTTCGTCAACCCCTTTTTTCAATCAGGAATTAGAAATGAGGAATAGGTATCGCATTCAGCACTTCCCTCACTTCTTAACTCTACCTTTTATTATAGCACAATCCGGACGGGTTGCAAATACTTTTTGTGAATAATTTCAACTTTTTTCAAAAATGCGGCGGATGAAAGAGGACGCTTTTTTGTAAATTTTTTTTGAATACGGTTGCTTTTGAGGTGGGCTTATGATATAATTACCGTGGATAAAAATGAACACCCCGCGCGGGCCGTACCAAAGGCCCCAAAACAACGAAGCAACGAAATTCTGAAAGGAGAGATTTCCATGGACATAAAAACCTTACAGGCGGACATGGTGGCCGCCATGAAGGCCAAGGATAAGCCGAAAAAGGACGCCGTGTCCTCCCTCATCGCCGCCGTGAAAAAGGCCGCCATCGACGAGGGCTGTCGGGAAAATATTCCCGACGAGCTGGTAGATCGGGTTATTTTAAAGGAGATAAAGACCGTCACCGAGCAGGTGGACACCTGCCCCGACGAGCGTACCGAGCTTAAGGCCGAATACCGCCAAAGACTGGAGTACATCTCCGCCTACGCGCCCAAGCTCCTCAGCGCCGACGAGGTGAGGGAGATCCTGACCTCCAGGTTCGCCGAGGTTCTTTCCACCAAAAACAAGGGCCTCATCATGAAAACCGTCATGGCCGAGCTCAAGGGCAAGGCGGACGGAAAGGTCATCAACAGTGTGGTCGCTGAGCTGACAAAATAAGGAATGAGGAGCCGTTTCCCGTTCCGTCAGCGGCCGGACATCATCAGAAAGGATTTTATCATGACTCACGAAAAATACATTTATTCCCCGCCGAAGAACGGCTACCCCGAGTGGAACAACAACCCCGAAATTTTTGAGCTGAACCGTCTGCCCGCCCGGGCCACACTGATGCCCTACGACGCCCTGGACGCCGCCATCACCGGCGACCGGGATGCTTCGGCGAGGAAAATATCCCTCAACGGAAGCTGGAAATTCCACTTCGCCGAAAATCCCGTCTCCGCTCCGGCGGACTTCTACAGGACGGACTTCGACGTCAGCGGCTGGCGGGAGATAACCGTCCCCGGCCACTGGCAGCTCCAGGGCTGGGACTATCCCCAGTACACCAACGCTACCTACCCCTGGGCCCTGCGGGAGCCCAAGCTAAAGCCGCCTTACGCTCCCTCGGGCTACAACCCCGTTGGCAGCTATGTGCGCGCGTTTAATATCGAAAAGACCGGCGGCCCCGTGACCCTCCACTTCGGCGCGGTGGAAAGCGCTTTCTACGTCTGGGTCAACGGCGATTTCCTGGGCTTCAGCCAGGACAGCTTTACCCCCGCCGAGTTCGACGTTACGCCCTATCTTGTGGAGGGCGAAAATAAAATCGCCGTTCAGGTCTACCGCTGGAGCGACGCCAGCTGGCTGGAGGATCAGGACTTCTGGCGGCTCAGCGGCATCTTCCGGGAGGTGTATCTGGAGCTTCAAAGCCCCGTGCATATCTACGACGTGTTCGCAAAGCCCGTCCTTAGCGGAGATTTTTCCTCCGCCGCGGTGGACATGGACATAACCCTTCGGAATTACGATTTTACCAACGACCGCGTCAGCGTCGCCGCCCAGCTCTACTTTGACGGCGAGGCCGTGCTGAGAACTCCCGCCAAGGTGAGCCTCGACCTCTCCGGCGAGGAGACCGAAAAGCTGAGCCTGCGGGCCGAGATTGACAGCCCTCGGCTGTGGAGCGCCGAAAAGCCTGAGCTTTACACCCTTGTGCTGACCCTGAAAAACGGGGATCGGACCGAGTACGTGTCTTTGCGGGTGGGCCTGCGTTCCTTCGTTATTGAGGACGGCCTTATGAAGATAAACGGCGCCCCCGTAATGCTGCGGGGCGTGAACCGCCACGACTTCACCGCTTTCCACGGACGGGCGACCACCTATGAGGAGCTGCTCGCCAGCGCGAAGCTGATGAAACAAAACAATATCAACGCCGTCCGCACCAGCCACTACCCCAACAACGAGCTGTGGTACGACATCTGCGACGAGTACGGCTTTTACGTTATCGACGAGACCAACCTCGAGACCCACGGTACCTGGAGCTACGGCCAGAAGGATGAGGGCGAAACCATCCCCGGCAGCAAGCCCGAGTGGACAGGGGCGGTGATCGACCGGTGCAACTCCATGTTCATGCGGGATAAGAACCACCCCTGCGTCTGTGTGTGGTCGCTGGGCAACGAATCCTTCGGCGGCGAAAACTTTGTCAAAATGCATGACCATATCCGCACCCTTGACCCCACCGGCCGCCCCATACACTACGAGGGCGTGGCCCACAACCGGGAGTTCAGCCACGCCAGCGACATCGAGAGCCAGATGTACACCCACCCCTGGGACATAGTGCGCCAGATAAACCACAACAACGACAAGCCCTACATACTCTGCGAGTACAGCCACGCCATGGGTAACTCCTGCGGCGGCCTTAAGGACTACTGGGAGCTGTTCTACAAATATCCCTCCCTTCAGGGCGGCTTTATCTGGGACTGGATAGATCAGGCCCTGTGGAACACCGCCCCCGACGGCCGGCCCTATCTGGCCTACGGCGGCGACTTCGGCGATATACCAAACGACGGCACCTTTGCCGGCGACGGCCTGCTTTTCGCCGATCAGGGCGTGACTCCAAAGCTCATCGAAACCAAGGCCTGCTACCAGCCAATAGCCTTTTCCGACGCGGACATAATTAACGGAAGAATAAGGATAGAGAACCGCGACCTCTTCACCGATCTGGCGGAGTACGACTTCCGCTGGAGGCTGGAGCTGGACGGCGAGTTCATAAAGGAGGGCGGCTTTGAGGTCAGTCTTGCCCCCGGCAAAACCGGTGTGTTCGGCATCGGCGCCGAAATGCCCCAGCGGGGACGGGGCGAGTACGCCCTCACCGTCAGCGCCCACCTGAGAGAGGCCCGGCCCTGGGCCGAGGCGGGCCACGAGATCGCCTTCGGGCAGTTCATTCTGCCCTCAGTCAACACCACGCCGGAGCGGAGCTTCGCCGACGGGCCCGTGGAGATAGACGGCAACGCCCTGCGCGGGGCGGGCTTCAGCGTGGACTTCGACCCCGAGACCGGCTATATCGACAGCTATATCATAGGCGGACGGGAGCTCCTTCGGGGGCCGGTTGTGATGAACTTCTGGCGGGCCATGACCGACAACGACAAGGGCAGCCGCCTTTACAAGCGCTCCATCTCCTGGCGGGAGGCCGGAGAAAAGGCCGCCCTCACCGGCAGAACGGTGGAAAGGACAGCCGACGGAGTAAAGGTGGTCTGCGACTACACCCTGCCCACCGAAACCGAAAGCTCCGCACGACTGGTCTATGAGGTCTACGGCGACGGCGAGATAAAGGTGACCATGACCCTTGATCCCGCCCTGAAAAACGGGGAAATACCCGAGGTTGGCCTGATGTTCCCGGCGGACGGGGACATAACCGACCTGACCTTCTTTGGAATGGGCCCCCACGAGAATTACATCGACCGGAACGCCTCGGCCCGGCTGGGAATTTACCGCCAAAAGGTGGCCGATCAGATGACACACTACCTTGTGCCCCAGGAGGCGGGCAACCACACCGGCATACGCTGGGCCGAGCTCACCCGTGAGAACGGCAGCGGCGTCCGCTTCGAGGCTCTGGGCGATCTGGAGATAAGCGCCGTGCCCTGGACACCCGCCGAGATCGAGGCCGCCGACCACGCCTACAAGCTGGCCCCAAGCGACAAGTGCGTAATACACGTCAACGGCTGGCAGCAGGGCGTCGCCGGGGACGACAGCTGGCACAGCCGTCCCCACATACAGTACCAGCTCCAGACCAACCGGCGGTACACCTTCTCGTTCGTTATCTCGCCTGTAAAGTGACATAAAGTGAAAAGTAAAAAAGGAGGAAAAAGGAAATGAAAATCAAGCTTCTGGCCCTGACTCTGGCGGCCGCCCTGCTGGCGGGCACGGCCTTTGCCGCCGGCGGCGCGGCGGGCCCCTGCTCCCGCGGTGAGTTCTTCGAGCTTCTGGCCGCCGAGTGCAAGGTCAATCCCCTGCTTTATGAAGGGGCTTTCGCCGACCTCGACGCCGCCGACCCGGCGGCAGACGCGGTGCAGGGCCTTGTGAACGCCGGCATAATCGACGGCGAAATGGCTCCGGACGGCAATATAAATGTCAATTCTCCCATCACCCGTGAGGAAGCCGTGGCCCTCATGGTTCGCGGCCTGCGGGCCAAGAAAAACGAGCTCGCCATCGGCGTTGACGTACACTTCACCGATAAGGGCGAAATTTCGCCCTGGGCGCTGAGCTATGCCGAGGTGGCCGCGGCCAACGGCCTTATAGAGGACGGTGGGGCCTTTAACCCCAAGGACACCTTCACTTCGGAGGACGCAAAGGCCATGATGGACAATATGGAACAGACCTATCGCAGCCTGCCCCTCAAATCGGGCGCCGGCCTTCAGCGGGTGGAGTTCCCCGTGCTGGAGATCCCCGACGGGGTCAGCCGCCCCGCCATGCTCAACGAGGAATATCAGCTTGTGTTCGACGACGAGTTCGACGGCGACACTCTCAACACCAAAAACTGGGGCTATAACTATTCATGGGGCCACAGCCATAACCACTCCGGCTGGTGCGTGCCCGAAAACGTTATCGTCAAGGACGGCATACTCACCCTTCGGGGCGACAACGAGCAGCACCCCGACTCCGTGGGTAAGCAGTACACCTTCAACAACCAGAAGTCCGACATTATGTACACCAGCGGCGCGGTGAACACCGCCGGCACCTTCCGCTTCAACTACGGCTATTTCGAGGCCCGTATGAAGATGCCTGCCGGCAAGGGAATGTGGCCTGCCTGGTGGATGCTCAAGGACGGCTGGCCCCCCGAGATAGATATGCTGGAGATACTCTGCTCGCGGCCCAATCAGCTGCGGGTGAACTGCCACTACGGCCCCGCCTGGAACAGCGAGCGCAGCCACGAGCAGGTGATCGACCTGGGCTTCAATTCCAGCGAGGACTTCCACACCTACGGCTTCGAGTGGACGCCCAAGTATATGCGCTACTATGTGGACGGCGTTCAGGTGGGCCATGACCTGACCACCAAGGAAGCCCTTGACCAGTGTACCAATATGTACATGATACTCAATTTGGCCATTGACGGCTGGGACGGCAAGCCCGACAATACCACCGTGTGGCCCGCCGAGTTCCAGTGCGACTGGGTACGGGTATGGCAGAAGAACGAATATTGATCCGTAAAAAAATGGCGCGGTCGCTTTGGCTTCCGCGTATGTACCGCAAGTAAAATTTTCAATTAAAATTACTTGACAAAGCAAAAATAATCGTGTATAATAAAAACAGATAGAGGCAAGCCCGTAAAACGGTTAGCCATGCGTTTTAGTTAAAATAACTGCCACACTTGACCGGGGCAGTTATTTTTTTATGATGATAATGATACAGAGAATTAATATTAAAACTAATACTAAAAATTCTTTCTCAGTCATCACAAACCACCTCCCTTCCATTATGTAATGAAAGTGCCGGTGGCTGGGGCATTAGGGAGTCGAGCCACGCGCGCCGTGCGGGGTCTATTTTCCCGTATGCTGCGTCAAAGAACCGCTCGGAATACGTCATCCTCATTCCTCATTCCTAACTGTAACGAGGTCTTGACAATTTTACATATTTGTGATATATTGGATGTGGATGACTGAATTTCGACCGTATTAAAGGAGGCTTCTGCAATGAAAAGGACACTTATAATAATCCTTGCGCTCATCCTAATTCCAATGGCGTCCCTGACGGGCTGCCTTGACAGCGACAAACTTTCCGGCGCCGTGACCATAACCGTCATGGGCAGGAAAAGCGACCTCGCGAAAAGCTATATGACCAGAATTTTCCGGATGTACGAGGAAAAGACCGGCAACCGGATAAAGCCCGTATCTTTTGAAGACGCGGAGTTTGAGGACAGGGCGGCGGAGCGTTTCGCCTCGGGAGACGTGCCGGATATTTTCATGCACTTTCACAATTCCGATCTGGGACGGTTTGACATTGAGAGCAATTTCCGCTATCTCAACGATCAGGAGTGGGTGGACGAGCTGACGGAGGGCACGCTGGCCTACTGTCTGGACGCCTACGGCAACCTGATGGGGCTGCCCTATTGGGAAAATTCCGTGTCGGGCTGTTACTACAACAAGACCATACTTGACAGTCTGGGGCTCCGGGCCGCCACAAATCAGGCCGAGTTCGACGCCCTTTGCCGCGCCATAGCCGCCGCCGGATACACACCCCTTTGCTGGCCCGCCGACGGCAGCGCCTGGATGGTGCAGTTCGCCCTTGATCCGATTTTCGCCGACGAACCCGAGCTGCTCCGTAAGATAAATAAAAACGAGATCACCTACGCCGAAATACCACGGGTCACCGATATGGTGCGGTGGATCGGCTCGGCCGCCGAGAACGGCTGGTTCGGGCAGGACTACCTGCGGGTGAGCATCAGCGACATCGGCCAGATAATGGGCTCCGGCGGCGCCGTAATGACGTTTATATGGGACACCTGGTTCTATACGGATCTCGCCGCTGACAGCCGGTACACCATGGACGATTTCGCCCTTATGCCGGTGTTTTTGAACACTGTCGAGGGCGGCACCTATGAGGGCGGCAACCTTAACATGATGATGGTCAACAAAAACGGCAAGCACGTGGACGAATGTCTGGACTTCCTGTCCTTCTGCGCGACGGAGGAAAATTATAACGCCGCCTTTGAGGGTATATCCACCGTCAAATGCTTCAAGGGACAGACAACCAACATTCAGTCGCCCATGGTGACCGACGCGGCGGCCTCGGTGGAGGCGAACCTGCGGGCGTCCACCGCAGTGTCCAAGATAGTGGGCTACAGCGAAGAGAACGTGGCCGCCGCCCTGGACAGCCTTTTCCGGAAAAAGACCGATACGGCGGGCTGTGTGGAGCTTTTGGATGAATATCGGATCAAGGCCGCGAAAAATCAGGGCGCGGAAGGCTTCTGATAATCAGGAATGAGGAATAAATAGTGGACAGTGAGCAGTGGACAGTGAGTAGTGCCGTAACCTTGATATAATAGGGGCGCCTATCGGACATCCGCCGTCAAACGTTTGTATCGGTAATAACAAACGAAATTGAAACCACAGTCTTACGGCAAAAATGACAAATAAAGTCAATGCCAATAATATTCCTCATTCCTCATTATGCCAAAAACAAGGAGGACAAAACTGATATGAAAGCGGTTGTACAGCGTGTGAGCCGCGCGTCGGTGTCGGTGGACGGCAAGACCGTTGGGGAGATCAACAACGGATTTCTGGTGCTGCTGGGTGTGGCGAAGGGTGACGACCGCCGCCACGCCGACTATATAGCGGAAAAGCTGGTGAAGCTGCGGATCTTCGAGGACGAAAACGGCAAAATGAATTTGAACATCCAACAGACCGGCGGTGATATGCTGATAATCAGCCAGTTCACCCTCATCACCGAAAAGCCAGTGGGCAATCGGCCCTACTTCGGCGGCGCCGAGGAGCCTGACAAAGCCCTGCCCCTTTACGAATATGTCTGCGGTCGGGTGGAGGAGCTGCTGGACAGGCCCGTGGCAAGAGGGATCTTCGGCGCCCGTATGGAGGTCGGTCTGGTGAATAACGGCCCCGTCACCCTCGTTATCGACAGCAGAGACAGAATCAATAAAAATGAGAAATGAGGAATGAGGAATAAAACGGGGCATTGACTCTATTTCTCATTGTAACCTTGATTCCGTAGGGGCGCCCTACCGAATTTTTGTCATTTATACTTGTCACGTCAATGATAAACAAGGCAAATGCGTGAAATATTCCTCATTCCTCACTCCTAATCCCTCATTTTAACTCTTCCTAATTCACACAACAAAAATCCACAAAGCGGAGGAACAAAAACACCATGAACAAGATTGCGGCCGCTTTCAAGGCGGCCTTTCCACTTACGGTGCCGGTCATGCTGGGCTATCTCTTCCTTGGGATAGCCTTTGGCGTAATGCTCAGTCAGTCCGGCTATCCGCCTGTCTGGGCCCTGGGGATGAGCTGCTTCATCTTTGCGGGCTCCATGCAGTTCGTCTGCGTGGATCTGCTGCTCTCACCCTTTTCTCTGGCGGGGACGGCCCTCATGACCCTGATGGTCAACGCCCGCCACTCCTTTTACGCCATTTCCATGCTGGACAGGTACAAGGGCAAACCGGCCCGGCCCTACCTGATATTCGGCCTGACGGACGAAACCTACAGTATCCTCTGCTCGGCCAAAACGCCGGAGGGCGTGGACGAAAACCTCTTCTATTTTTTTGTGACGGCTCTGGATCAGCTCTACTGGATAACCGGCTCCGTAGTGGGAGCCGTGGTCGGCGGGCTGCTTCCCTTTAACACCGACGGCATCGATTTCGTCATGACGGCCCTTTTCACGGTCATTTTCGTGGAACAGTGGGAGGACGGCGGCGGTCGGGTTCCGGCGGCGGTCGGAGTCGGACTGACCCTGCTGTGTCTGCTGATCTTCGGGCGTGATGGATTCCTCATTCCGGCCATGGCGCTTATCCTAATCGTCCTCGCCGTCCTGAAAAGGCCCCTCGAGGCACGGGAAAGGGGGCGGGCGGCATGACGACGGCTCAGGCGCTGATGACGCTGGGCACCGTGGCGGCTGTCACTCTGGCCCTGCGGGCATGGCCTTTCCTGCTCTTCCCCGAAAACAAAGAAACCCCCAACTTCCTTCAGTATCTGGGGCGGGTGCTGCCCTACGCCATCATGGGTATGCTGGTGGTGTACTGCCTGCGGGACACGGGCTTCGCAGGTCTCGGCGATTGGCTGCCGGGGCTGGCGTCCGTGGCATTCGTGGTTGTCGCGCACCGGCTTTGGCATAGCCTGCCGATTAGCCTTATCGGCGGAACAGCCCTGTATATGGTTCTGATACGGCTTATTTGAGGTTGGCCGCGCCGCCATCAGACCTTTACGTCGGCAGTGATAAAGGAATTTAGGAATTAAATTTTTTTATGGGGGAAACGACAAAATAACGGTAGGGCGCGACGACCACGGCGCGCCGCAACACAGATTTAAGGTAACAATGACAGACGATGTAAAGCCTTCCCCTTTGAGGGGAAGGGGGATATGTTATCATATGAAGTGCAACACAAATAGGTGTGGACAACACAGCAATTTTTGTGTAAAATGAATTTACCACAAAACATTAACACAAAGGAAGATCGCTATGTTGTCCTATATCCATTTTACACATGATGAGCGTGTTTGTCTACAAAAACTTTTAAGCGAAGGTAAATCTTTTCGCAAAATTGCTTCCATTTTGGGCAGAAGTCCGTCTACTATAAGCCGCGAGGTAAAGAGAAACTGCTCTAAGACGCCCCCTAAAAAGAAAAGCAATAATAAATTCAATTACAATCATTGGCGGGCGCAGATCCTTACCATATGCCGTCGGAGGCAAAATCGCAGAACTGCCTTAAAGCCCGGCACCTTTAAGTATAATTATGTCGCGGACAAAATCAAGATGTTTTGGTCTCCGGAGGAAATCGCCATGCGCATGCGTAAGGATTATCCCGACCAAATTGTTGGCGTCTCAACAATTTATCGCTATATTAAGCTTAACGCCTTCGCGGAGATTACCAAACAAACTCATCTGCGCCGTAAAGGAAAGAACAGAAATTATGTCCATCATAACAGCAACGTCATTCATCCTGACCGTATTATTCCCGAATGGCCGGACGAGATCAAAAACCGTTCGAGAATAGGCGACTGGGAGGGCGATACTGTATACGGCGGAGTCGGCAAGGGCTTAATAGTAACACTTGTGGATCGCAAATCAAGGTTCCTGAGAGCCGGAAAGCTCAACAGCAGAAATGCGGAGGAAACGCGGCTTGTTATACAGAGGCTGCTTGATAACCATGTTGTTAAAAGCATTTCTCTAGATAACGGTACGGAGTTTGCGGAGTTCAAGTTATTGGAAGACCCAGAGCCAAAAGGCGGGCACTGCCCTACTTTGGAAACCTCCCGTATTTTCCTCGCCGATGAGTACCCCAACTGTGACGAGAGCAGTTTGAGCGTCAGGCGAGAAAAATAAAAAGACACTGCTGTCATTTCGCAATGAGAGGAATCAGCAGTATCTTTTATTCTACGAGATGCTACTTATTCCAATTATTCTTTGCCAACTATATTTGCCACTTTAATGAGCTTTCTCTATGTTCAAAACCCCAGCTTGTGGAGCAACTTCTCCACGTCGGCGGCTTTCAGCACCTTGCCCGCAGATACCACCTGCTCATTGACCACAATGGCGGGCATATTCATAACGCCATAGACCATGACTTCTTCCATGTCGGTGATATACTCGACTTCTAAATCCAGTCCCATGTTCTTGACGGCCTGCTTTGCGTTTTCATACTGCTCATGGCAGGATTTGCAGCCAGCCCACAGCACCTTGACACAGCAGATACCGTCCACGGTTTTCCCGCAGCACTCACTCGCCCCCCTTGACCTCCGTTGCTTCACTGGCAGGCGCAGCGCCGCCACAGCAGCAAGAGGGGGCCTTCGTTTCTTCTTTC
>CANQRB010000022.1 GCA_947626145.1 uncultured Clostridia bacterium
AGAGAAACTTGGATGGATGAGTCCGGTTGTGTATCGGCTCAACTCCTTGACTGCATAAAAATAGCGTAGCAGTCAGCAAAACTACTACGCTATGAAAAGTCTAACTTTTGGGGGTCACATCACACCTTGGCCGGGGGCAGTTATTTTTTTGACTCTTTTGCTTTTTCTATGGCCGCGTCAGCGGCGTGTATAACGTTTTCGTCGAGAAAATCTGCTATGGCCGCAATGCCCTTCAGTATAACCGCAGCCGCTAAACCGGCAGCCATATTACCTAAAACTACCTTACAATTTGCCGGCCACAACGTTGGCTCTGCTAAGACCTGCGGTAATCTCATCTATATCTTCCGGAGCTGCTTGAATCCGTACGGCAATATCCTTCGCCGTTCCGCTCAGGTCATCCAATTCGCCCTGCAATTTGCTCAAGTCTCCGCCGTTCCGCACAGCGTCGACAAGTCTTAGGAGTACATCGCGGTCAGACTGCGTTGTCCCGTTTGCCCCGAGTGGAAGCCACCGCATAACATTAGAAGCTGCGCCAAAGAGACTCGTCCCCGCATTCCGCATCGAAGACAGTCTTTGACCGAGTATCTGCGGAGTGCCACGTTCATTTGTTGTGAATATCAAATTTTGTTATTGCATTTTACTTGTTGTTGTGATATACTGGAAAAGAGGTGATGATTTTGATTGAGTTTGCTATTGTTCTATATAACTTGTTCGCCGCCGTCGTGGATATGTGGCTGCTTATCGTATATGGACAATTTTGCGCCGCCAATACAAACGGCTCCCCCAGATTGCTTTGCGCTGATAATGTTGTCGGCTATATGATCGACTCAAATGGGAAGCGGCATAACGTGTATCGGGACTTTGTCCCCAAGCGCCAATTCACAACGCTGTCCAAGTGGCGGCGCAAAGTATTGGCTATGCGCGGCAAAGAGGTTCGCGGATATGGGATAAATGATGGAATACGTATCAGCCATTTTACGTTGTCGCGACAAACCGACGAAGCATATTATGAAGGCGGTCCCCGCAACGTCAGCAGTGCGACCGGACGAGCCGCTTTGACAATAACCGGCTTACATCTCACACTACGAGTCATTTTCATTCTTATGGGTTGGCCGAAAACCTCCGACTATGCGATGGCGTTAGCGTTTATCGGCTGTCGCGGCGTATGTTCACTTGTGGGGTACTCGTACTACAAAAGCATTGTTAACAAGGGAACAAGAACACGGCAAATTAAAATATTCGACATAACCTTTACCGACGGGTCGAGCGGCGTCTTGCATTTACACTATCGTTGCTTGCCCGAGTTTGACAACCTCGTTTGGGGCAAGGCTATGACCGATGAAGAACGGGAGTATTTTAAGGAGGTCAAGGACGCCCAACAAGAGAGTGCGCAGACGACACGAAGCGGAAGGCCGCAAACCATTCAGCCGACCTGCCCAAACTGTCATGGCAACAATACCGGCAAGATAACCGCCGTCAAGCGCGTACTTGAGCAAAGCACCTTTGGCTGGGCTGCGCCGTCCTCCGGCAACACCTTCGAGTGCTATGACTGCGGGTATAAGTGGTGATTTTGCCCGTACATAAGGGGACTGTAAAAAAAGTCCCCCAACAAAAAAATCGACTGCAATCTCTACTTTTTTGAGATTGCAGTCTTTTTTTGTGGTATAATTTAGGCGCCATGAAAAAATATCACAAAACTATTACACCATATCAATAAAAAATTCCAGAGGAAATGGAAAAAATTATTGATATTTCTGATCCGGTATATACGTTCTGTGAATTGACGAATCATATTGACCTAAATAAATATCTTGCGGTTAATGAACGCGGAATAGGTCGTCCAAGATATGGCGGCATCAAGTGAAACAGATCATACACAAGAGTGCGATGAGAGGGATAAAAGGACTGATTTTAGAAATATCAATGGTTTGTTGTGGATTTAATCTTCACAAGTATCATTTGAAAAAGTTTGGAAGAGAGATGGCGGCATAACGAATTAAAAAATTTTATTGATTTTACGTTAGAGGCACATGAAAAATGTCTCCGATGTGTTTGCTGTACTCAAAAATACATTATTTTGTCCCGAAATCCGTATGCGGAGACAAAAACGAATCCGAGGCTTGCCTTATCGGTGAACCTCGGATTTTTTAGGATGTTTTTTTACAGTCCCTTTTTTCATCTGTCATTGCCGTTATCGCCAACACAGCGGCGTGCCGAGGTCGTCGCGCCCTACCGGTACATTATGTCATTGTTAACATAAAGCTGGCACAGTGAAATTTGATTGATAATTTCGCATATCATTAATTTTGTAAACGTTTAATAGTGAGTGGTCGATGGCCGCTCCTGTGGCATCAAGACTACATTAGCAATTACAAATGAAGTGACCGCCGCATCAATATTCCTCATTCCTCACTCCTAATTCCTAATTAACAAAGCCGCCATCAGGGAGATGGCGGCTTTGCCGGCATTATTACACATTGCGTCCGTATTTTTCGGATATGTAAGCCGCGATGAGATCGGCGGTTTTGTCCACGCCGATGCGGCTGCTGTTGATGGACAGCTCGTAATTGCGGGAGTCCCCCCACTTGCCCTTGCAGTAATAGTTATGGTATACCTTCCGCTTTTTGTCGTTGAGCAGAAGCATACCCCGGGCCTCGGCGGGGGTGACGCCGTATTTCTTACTGATGCGCTCCAGCTTTTTGCCAAGATCGCCCAGAATGAACACCGACACCATACACCCGTAGCCCGAAAGTATCTCCTCGGAGCAGCGGCCCACAATGACGAAGGACTCGCCGTCGTCAGCCTTGCGGCGCAGATAGTCGAACTGTATTTTTGCCAGATTTTCCTCGGGGGAATTGCTGTAGCCGTGGACGCTCCGCGAAAAAAGCATATTCCGCGGGCGCTCGTCGTACTTGGTGAGGTTGTTCACGTTTACTTTCTTGTGCGTGGCTATCTCGTGAAGGAGGTTGTTGTCGTACAGGGGTATGCCGTAGCGGGCCGCCAGAATTTCGGCCACCTCGTGGCCACCGCTGCCAAATTCCCTGCCGATGGATATGATAAGCTGTTGATTCACTGCGAATCCCTCCTTTTATTTTACACGTACTGAAACCATATGAAAAGCATAGATATAAGCATTACTATCAGCGTCGCCGGGAACATATACTTGCAATACTGCCCCCAGCCGATGGGATGGCCCTCTCTCGCGGCCACGGAGGTGCCCACAACGTTGGCCGAGGCTCCGATGGGAGTGGCGCTGCCGCCCACGTCGGTGCCCATGGACAGCGACCATGCCAGCACGTCCAGACTTATTCCTGGCGCCGAGGCGAGACTGCGGATTATGGGGATCATTGTGGCGGCAAAGGGAATGTTGTCCACAAAGGCGCTGGCGAAGCCGCTCACCCAGACGATGATGGCCACCATCAGGTACATATTGCCGCCGCAGATTCGGCCGATGAAGTCCGCCACGGTCTCGAGGATGCCGGTCTGCTCAAGGCCGCCCACCACCACAAAGAGTCCGATGAAGAACAGCAGGGTCTTATAGTCCACCAGCTTAAGGAGCTTTAAGGCGCCGCGTCCGGCGGTGACGAGGGTTATGGCGGCGATAAACAGGCCGATGAAGGCCACCGTCAAACCGGTCATGGCGTGAGTCACCAGCAGGGCGATGGCTATGAGGAATATGCCCGTGCTGACCGCGAAGCTCCTCTTGTCCTTTATCGCCGAGGACGGCGTCGGGAAGGACGCCGGATCCGCCGCCCCGCCGTCGGAAACGGCCAGCTTTTTCCTGAAGCACAGGAAGAAGTATACGACCACGAAGATCAGGGACAGGCCGGCTATCACGCCGGTGTGGGTGATGAAGTCGGCGAAGGAGTAGCCCAGCGAGGTGCCGACGATGATGTTGGGCGGGTCGCCGCACATGGTGGCCGAGCCGCCCAGATTGGCGCAGAATATCTCCGAAAGTATCATGGGCCGGGGGTCAAACCTGAGCATCTGGCCCAGCTCCACCGTTACGGCCGCCAGGAAAAGAATGACCGTTATGCTGTCGATAAACATGGCCAAAACCGCCGACATGAGCATAAAGGTGATAAAAATGGGGATCGTTTTGTACCGCACCGCCTTGGCGATGGTTATGCAGAGCCAGCGGAAGAAGCCGGCCCGGGCCATGCCCTCCACCATTACCATCATTCCGGCGATAAAGATTATCGTGGCCCAGTTTATGCCCACCGAGGCCTCCTCCGAGGCTCCGGGCGCGTACCAAAAATTCAGTGTGAATATGCCACGCAGGTTCAGGGTGTCCAAAACGGCCCTGCCGCTGTGCATACATATTCCAAAGACCAGCACAAGGGTCACCAGTCCGCAGAGCAGGGTGACGATGTGCCGCTCGATTTTTTCCGAAATTATCAGGAGGAACATCATTACAAAGATGATGACCGCCAGAATTTGTGCTGTCATTTTTCTGCCTCCAATGCCGTCATAGCCGCGCCGCCCGTCCCATTTGACGGACGGCGGCGGATTATGCGATAAAATGTCATAATACAAATTATAATTGGAGCAAAAACTTTTTTCAATAGTAATTTGGCACAAAAAGCCGTATCCGCGCCTTTATATATTTTCCTCCGCCGGACAGGAACGCCCGGACGGAGGGCGAAATACGACGCCGAACGTCCTCAGTTCAGGCCGTTGGGGTTGTTCTTCTGCCAGTTCCAGGTGTCGCGGCACATATCCTCGATGTTCTTTTCGGCCACCCAGCCCAGCAGCTCCCTCGCCTTTGCGGGGTCGGAGTAGCACTCGGGCACGTCGCCGTCCCGACGGGGCTGGAACTCGTAGGGCAGGTCTATGTTGTTCACCTTCATGAAGCTGTTCACTATGTCCATTACGCTGTAGCCGACGCCGGTGCCCAGGTTGATGGCCTCGGCGCCCTTGTGGGCGGCGGCGTACTCAATGGCCTTGGCGTGGCCCTTGGCCAGATCCACAACGTGGATGTAGTCACGGACGCAGGTACCGTCGGGAGTGGGATAGTCGTTGCCGAAAACTCCCAGCTTGGGCAGCTTGCCGATGGCCACCTGAGAGATATAGGGCATGAGGTTGTTGGGTATTCCGTTGGGATCCTCGCCGATGCGGCCGCTCTCGTGGGCGCCGATGGGGTTGAAGTAGCGCAGCAGCACCACGCTCAGCTCCGGATCGGCGGCGCAGGCGTCGCGGAAGATCTGCTCGCTCATGATCTTGGTCCAGCCGTAGGGGCTGCTGGTTCTGTAGGCGGGCATATCCTCGGTCAGGGGCACCTTCTCGGGCACGCCGTAGACCGTGGCGGAGGAGGAGAATACAATATTGTGTACGTTGTGCTTCGCCATTACCTCAAGCAGGGTGAGGGTGGAGTCAAGGTTGTTGCGGTAATAGCGCACCGGTATGTGACAGCTCTCGCCCACGGCCTTAAGTCCGGCAAAGTGGATTATGCAGTCGATGGCGTTCTCGCCGAAGATCTTGTCCATGGCCTCGCCGTCGGTGGCGTCCGCCTCGTAAAATTTAAAGTCCTTGCCGCTTATTTCCCTGATGCGGTTCAGGGCCTCGGGTTTGGAATTGCTGTAATTGTCCACGATAATGACCTCGTGGCCCAGGGCCAGCAGCTCGATGCAGGTGTGTGAGCCGATGTATCCGGCGCCTCCCGTGAGCAGTACCTTCATAAATATATCATCCTTTCAATATTACTATCTTATTTTATTATACAACGAAATCCCTGTTTTGTAAAGTGGTTTTATTGTAAATTTTTGAACGGATTGTATACGCCGCGCAAATTTTTTATTTTTATATTTACAAAAAGAAAAAACTGTGGTATACTGAATTTGTATGTTCAGAAAAATACGCACAAAGAGGAGGGCGACGGATGGCGCGTAAAACCACGGACATGATCATTTCGGGCTACTACGGTTTGGGCAACAGCGGGGACGAGGCCCTGCTCAAGAGCATTGTCGACAACCTCCGCCGTCTTGACCCCGACATAAAGATAACCGCCCTGTCCGGCGACGCCCGCCATACAAGGGAAGCTTACGGCATCGACACGGTGGATCGGTTCGCCCCTTTCGCCGTGCTGCGGGCCATGCGCCGCTCGAAAATGCTGATAAGCGGCGGCGGCAGCCTCATTCAGGACGCCACCAGCACCAAGAGCCTGCTGTACTATCTGGCCATAATCGCCGCGGCCAAGCTCATGGGGCTGAAGGTGATGCTCTACGCCAACGGCATGGGGCCCATCTCGGACAAAAATGTGAGCAAGGTCACCCGGGTGCTGAACAGGGTCGATCTGATAACCCTGCGCGAAAACATATCCATGTCCGAGATAGAGCGCTGCAAGGTGACGCGGCCCCGAGTGGAGGTCACCGCCGACCCGGCCTACCTGCTGGAGCCCTGCCCCAGGGAAAGGGCGATGGAGCTGCTGAAGGAGTGCGGCGCCGGGCCAAAGCCCGTGGCCATCTCGGTGCGGGAGTGGAAAACCGCCGGACAAAGCTTTGAAGAAAGCGTGGCGGCTGCGGCGGATATGCTGGCCCGCAAGGGCTATACCCCGCTGTTCTTCCCCATGCAGCTCTCCCGCGATCTGCCGGTCTCCCGCGGCATAAGAGAAAAAATGACGGAAAGGTCGGCCATAATCGATCGGGAAATAACCGTTGCGGAAATGCTGGGCGTAATACGGGAGTGCGGCGCCGTGGTCGGCATGCGGCTGCACTCGCTGATCTTTGCCTCGGCAGTGAACGTGCCCATGCTTGGCATAATATATGACCCCAAAATAAAGGGGTCGATGGAATACATGAATCAGCGCCGCTATATCCAAGCTGAGCGGGTGACCGCCGAAGGGCTGTACGCCATGGCCCTTGAATGTCTGGAGCACAGCGGAGAAATACGGGCCAAACTGGCGGAGGAAAACGCCGTCCTGCGCCGAAAGGCGGAGAAGAACGCCGTCATGGCCCTTGAATTGTTGAGAGGAGACATAAAAGCATGAAAAAAGCCTTGAAAATAATCGGCATCATACTTCTGGCGATAGTTGTCGCAGTCGGCATATTTATCGGCCTGAACTGGAAGTATGTGAAGGATCTGGTGACCGGCCTCACCTCGGACGAAGAGGCCCTGGGTAAACAGCGGCTCGAGAATACCGAGACCGCCCTTTCGGACGTGAACAGCTACATGGACAGCGAGCTCCGGCCCATGACCGAGGAGGAAAAGGCCGCCATCGCCTCGGGCGAGCTGAGCCAGACCGCCGTGCTGGCCCAGATAATCGCCGACGCGGCAGGCATCGACCTTGACGCAATGCTCAGCGGCGAATACACCGGCGAGGAAATTCTCACTCCCGAGGGCGGCGATGCAGCCGGCGACGAACAGCAGCCGTCAGGAAACGAACAGTCCGGCGGAGAGCAGGCGCCTGCCCAGTCCGGCGGCTCCGAGTCAAAGCCCGACGACGGCACGTCTGCGGCAAAGCCCGCTGACAACAGCGGCGGCTCCGGCAATACGACTACGACAAAGCCTACCGGCGGCAGCTCCGGTAATACAACCACAACGAAGCCCGCTGACAACAGCGGCAATTCCGGCAACACAACCACGACAAAGCCCAACAGCGGCAATTCCGGCAGCACGACCACGGCAAAGCCTGCTGACAACAGCGGCAGTTCCGGCAGCACAACTACGGCAAAGCCCGGCGGCAACAGCGGTAATTCCGGCAACACGACTGCGGCAAAGCCTTCCGGCAGCTCGGATCAGCTGGTGGCCGGCTGTGTCAGCAAGCTATACGGACTTCAAAACCAGTACACCGGCCAGTTAGCCGGTCTGGCGGCCCGTGCCCGTGCCTATTACGACCAGCAGAAGAGTGAGGTGGGCTCCGCCGCCGCCAAGAGCAACACCATCGCCAAGTTTTCGGGCGAGGTGACCTCCATGGAGAGCTCCTGCGACGCCAAGGTGGAGTCCGTGCTGGGCGAGCTCAGCTCCCAGCTTAAGTCCATAGGCGCCGACACCTCCATAGTCGGAACTCTGCGGGAGTCCTACAACAACGAAAAATCGGCCCAGCGGGCAATTTACGTGAACAAATATCTTAAATAGAACGGACGTAACCTATGAGAGTGTTATTTATAGGCGACATAATGGGGCGGACAGGACGGGACGCGGTCTTTGACCTGCTGCCCGGCCTGAAGGACGAGCTGAGGGCCGATTTCTGCATAGCCAACGGGGAAAACTCCTCAGGCGGCCTCGGCATGAACCGCAAGGCCTACGACGAGCTCAGCCGCGGAGGGGTGGATTTCTTCACCATGGGGAACCACACCTTCAGCAAAAAGACCGTCTGCGACCTGTTCAGGGACGGAGAGAACATAGTGCGCCCGGCCAACTACGCCGAGCCCCAGCCCGGCGAGGGAATGGCCATAGTGGGGACGAAAACCGGCCAGAAAATAGCCGTAATCAACCTAATTGGACGGGTTTTCATGAACGGCGGCGACCGCTCCCCCTTTGAGTGCGGGATGGAGCTGGCCCGCCGGGCCCGCGAGGTAACGCCGGTGGTGTTTGTGGATTTCCACGCGGAGGCCACCAGCGAAAAGGAGGCTCTGGGCTACTATCTGGACGGCACGGTCTCGGCGGTAATAGGCACCCACACCCATGTGCAGACCGCCGACGAGCGGATACTCCCCGGCGGCACGGCCTATATGTCCGACGCGGGCCGCACCGGAGCCGTGGACAGCGTCCTTGGCATGGACCGCGAGGCTTCCATCAGCCGCTTTTTGGAGTCGGACAAAAAGACCCCCTTCAAGGTGGCCGAGGGACGGTATATGCTCTGCGGCGCCCTGATAGATATAGACGGTGATACCGGCAAAGCAAAGGAGATAACAAGGATATGCCGATACGGGAATTGAACGGCATCGCCGTCTGGCAGTCGGAGCTGCTTCTCAAGGCGGGGATAAACCACGGCTTCACCTGCCGTGGCGGAGGCGTCAGCCGCGGGGCTTACGCCTCTCTTTCGATGAGTCCCCGACGGGGGGACGACCCCGCCGACGTGCGGCGGAACGAGGAGATTCTCTGTCGCTGCGCCGGTCTTGACCTTGGCCGCCTTACCTCAACCGCTCAGGAGCACACGGATGTGGTTGAGGTGATCACCGACGAAAGGGTGGGCATGGGCATCAGCCGCCCCTGGGATCACGGGGTGGACGGAATAGTGACCCGGCTCCCCGGAACTCCGCTGCTGGCCTACGCCGCCGACTGCGTGCCAATACTGCTCTGGGCCGGCGACATAGGCGCCATAGCGGCGGTACACAGCGGCTGGCGGGGCACCGAGGCGAGGATAGCGGAAAAGGCCGTGAAAAAGCTGACGGAGCTCGGCGCCCGCCCCAAAAACATACTGGCGACCATAGGCCCCTGCATAGGGCCCTGCTGCTACGAGGTGGGGGACGACGTGGCCCTGCGCTTCCCCGAGAGCTGCCGCGCCGCCGTGGATGGCGGCAAGTATATGCTGGATCTGGCGAAGGTCAACCGCCTGATGCTGGAGGATATGGGCCTTGGCGGAGTGGACGCCTCGGCTCCCTGCACCATGTGCCGTAACGACCTGTTTTTCTCCCATAGGGGGCAGGGCGGCAAAAGCGGCACTCTGGCGGCCTTCATACAAATATAGTCCGAGGTGAGATCATGAACAAGAGAGGGATATTACCGCTGCTGCTCTGTGTCCTGCTGGTACTGACGGCCTGCGGGGACAAGGTTGGGGACAGCGGCGGCATTGTGGCCTCGGAAACGGCGGTGGTTTACGGCGGAGTGCTGAACCTGTCCATGGGCCAGACCGACACCCTTAACCCGCTGCTGGCCCGTGACAAAACCGTCCGCGACGTGCTGTTCGCCGTGTACGAGCCCCTCATAGCCGTCACCGCCGATCAGGAGCTCAAGCCGGTATTGGCCGAAAGCTGGAGCTTCGACGAAAACTGCGCCTCCCTGACCGTGAAGCTGAAGGAGGGGCTGCTGTGGCACGACGGCTCTCAGGTGCTGGCCAAGGACGTGGTCTATTCCGTGAACACCATAAAAAGCGACCCCGACAGTCCCTACGCTCCGCTGCTGCGGTATGTTTCGGCGGCCACCGAGGTGAACGCCTACACCGTCAGCTTTGTCCTGACCCGCAGCTACAGCCAGCTGGCCTGGTCCCTTTACTTCCCCATAATTCCCCTTAACGCCGGCGATCTGACCTCCGTGGCCATAGGCACGGGGCCCTTCATGTTCGAGAGCTATAACCCCGGCCGAAGCCTGACTCTGGCCCGCTTCGACGGTTACAGAGAGGGTGCCGCCGGCTTTGACAAGGTCGTGGCCAGCGTCGTGCGGGAGAGCATCTCGGCGGCTTCGGCCTTTTCCACCGGCGGAACCAACGCCATTCAGGGCGATATATACGACACCAACGAGTTCTCGGTTCGGGACAAATACGGTGTGCGCCGGGCCTGCGGGGCTGACTTTGAGTATCTCGGCCTCAACCACCGGCGGCCTGTGTTCTCCTCGGCCACGGTTCGCTCCGCCGTTAGCAGCGCCATCGACCGTGAGGCCGTGGCCGGCGACGGCTACGGCGATTCCGCAACGGCGGCCAATCTGCCCTTTCACCCGCTGTCGCTGAGCTTCACGCCCTCCAAATCGCTGACAAATTTTGATATTGCGACCGCTCGGGAAAGCCTGTTCTACGACGGCTGGACCGACAGGGGCGACGGGGTGCTCAGCAAGGAGCTTGTGGAATATGAGCAGACCGATGAGGACGGGGATATCGTCGATGGCCGTGTCGAGGACGTGGATCTGGAGTTCACCCTGCTGGTCAATCGGGAAAATCCCCGCCGGCTGCTGGCGGCGGACATTGTGGCCGGTCAGCTGCGGGAGGCGGGCTTCGGCGTCAGTGTGGAGGAGTTGAGCTACGAGGACTACCTCGGCCGAATAAGGAGCGGCGACTTTGACGCCTATATCGGCGGCACCGTGGTTGGCAACCTCTACGACGCGGAGTTTCTGCTTGGCACGGATGGCGAACAGAACTATTTCGGCTATTCCAGCCAGTACATGGATACGGCTCTGGCCCGGGTGGCCTCGTCCACAGGGGAAGGCTTTACCAACGGCTGCGCCATGGTGCAGGAGGTATTTGTGCGGGAACAGCCCATTGTGGGCCTGGCCTTTCTGGACGAGAGTCTGGTGCTGGACAAGAATATTGCCGGCGGCACAAACCCCCTGTTTGAGTCCCCCTTCGGCAGCGTCGGGAAGTGGTTTTATAATACGGATAGTAATTCTTAACTAAAATCATTGATTTGGCGGATGAGGTGCGGCCGCTGGACGTAAATGTAAATTTTCAATTAAAATCACTTGACAAAGTAAAAAACATCGTGTATAATAAAAACAGATAGAGGCAAGCCCGTAAAACGGTTAGCCAAAGTTGATAGTTATAAGAAATAACTGCCCCATTGAACCGACCCCCAAAAGTTAGACCAAAAATCTAACGATTGGGAGGTCGGTTTTTTCATGGCAAAATATAGTTATG
>CANQRB010000023.1 GCA_947626145.1 uncultured Clostridia bacterium
TATTTGTCAAGCCATGAAGGAGAGGTGCATGATATTATGTTCTCACTGTTTGACGATGAGCAAATTTTAAACGCCACACTGAGAGATTATGAGAAAAAGGGGCGCGCCGAAGGCCGTGAAGAGGGTATTGGCATAGGAGTTAAGAAAGGCCTCGAGGAGGGTATTCTTAAAACTATCAGGGCCATGATGAGCAGTCTGCACCTGACAGCCGAGCAGGCCATTAACGCGGCCAATGTGCCTGAAAACGAGCGCAAAGCATATATATCGAAGCTTCAGTCTGAAGCATAACACTTCATTTTTCCGGCAAAGACGAGGATGTATTGAAGGAAACCACAAAATAACTCGGAAGCACAGACTGTACACAAAAAAATCCCCGCGCACAATAATGGCGCGGGGAAAACTTTATCTGTCTGTCCTTACTTTGCTGTCTTGGGGTTGGGGCCATACTGATTCTCGCCGTGCTGACTGTCGGCGCAGAAAAGAAGTATGAAGTTCGTCACGAAAAGTATGAAGGAGAAGAAGCCGAAGATCATGGAGGCTATATCAAACACGCTGCCGTTGGCTTCCTTTCCCAGAACCGCCGCCAGCCAGAAGCAGAACAGGAAGGCGATCAGGAAGGAGATCCACCAGGCGCTGTGGCCGGTGTCATGGAGCCGGCGAACGGTGATGGCGACGGTGGGGCATATAAATACCAGCACGATGGCGGCGGAAACGCCGAAAGCCGCCGGAGACATTCCCCATGGAGTGTTAAGGGCGCTGACCTGTCCGAGGCCGCCCGTCACGGCAACGGCGATAAGTATGCCCACGGCCGAGATGGCCAGTGTGATGAGCAGATATATCCAGTATGCAAATCTGCCCGTTCTGCCTTCAAACTTGGCATAATTCTTCATTGCGTCAATAAAGTGATTCATATACATCCTCCTTAAAAAAATAAATGTGCTGCCGAGTGGTTTCCCCCCGGTTTTTTCTTTTACATATAATAATTATACATTTTTGTGACTGGATTGTCAATGATTTTTTTCAATTTTGCACAATTTTTTTGGAAAAATCTTTCAGCCTTTAATAAGAGATTGGAATTTCAATGTCATTTTTTCATTACAACGTCAAATATCCCTTCCAGCGCCGTCGGGTCGCAGTCCTCCGCCCGTCCCCGGTCACAGAGCCGCGCAAAGGCCGGATCAATGGGCAGCTTCGCCTTGGCCGCGATGCCGGCCTTCGCCGCCGCGTCGTCAAGACGGCTGGGCCCGAAGAGCTCATGCTCGCCGCCGCAGTCCGGGCACTGGAAGTAGGAGTAATTCTCCACCAGCCCCAGCACGGGCACGTTCATTATTTCCGCCATATTAACGGCCTTTTCCACGATGGTGGACACCAGCTCCTGTGGCGAGGTCACCACCACTATGCCGTCCACGGGCAGGGACTGGAACACCGTCAGCGGCACGTCGCCGGTTCCCGGAGGCATATCCACGAACATACAGTCCACGTCCCCCCAGATGACGTCGGTCCAGAACTGCTTCACGGCCCCGGCGATCACCGGCCCCCGCCAGATAACGGGCTTCGTGGGGTCGTCGATGAGGAGGTTGAGGGACATGACCTTTATCCCCGTCTGAGTTACCACGGGATAGATGCCGTCCTCGTCCCCGGCGGCCCGCTCCCTTATGCCGAAGGCCGAGGGTATCGACGGGCCGGTGATGTCCGCGTCCAAAATCGCGGTCTCAAGGCCGCGCCTCCGGGCCAGCACCGCCAGCATGGAGGTCACTGAGGACTTACCCACGCCGCCCTTGCCGCTGACCACGGCGATCACCCGCTTTATCTCCGACAGCCTGTGGGGTGCCTCGATAAGGCTTTGAGGATCCCGCTTTGAGCAGTCCTCGCCGCAGGCGGAACAGTTGTGTGAACATTCGCTCATAAAAAATCTCCCTTTTCTTTTAAGTTCTGTATTTATTATATTACAAAAATGCTCGGATTATCAGCCGCGGCTATCTCGCCGGTATTCCCCGGCCCCGCAGATAGTCCTTCAGCCCGCCGATGCTTATCTCGCCGAAGTGGAACAGGCTGGCCGCCAGCACGGCGTCGGCCCTTCCTTCGGTTAGGGCGTCGTAAAAATGCTCCATCGTTCCCGCCCCGCCGCTGGCGATAACGGGAATTTTGGCGTTTTCGCTCACCGCCCGCGTAAGCTCCAGATCGTAGCCGGCCTTGGTGCCGTCCTGATCCATGGAGGTCAGGAGTATCTCTCCCGCCCCGAGGGCCTCGGCCCGGGCCGCCCACTCCAAAGCATCGATGCCGGTATTAACCCGGCCCCCGGCCAGATATACCTCCCAGCCGCTGCCGCTTGCCCGTCGCTTGGCGTCGATGGCGCAGACCACGCACTGACTGCCGAATTTGTCCGCCGCCTCGCTTATCAGCTCCGGCCGCTTGATGGCCGAGGAGTTGACGCTTATCTTGTCCGCCCCCGCCAGCAGCAGAGTGCGGAAGTCCGCCACGGAGCGGATGCCGCCCCCCACGGTAAAGGGTATGAACACCGACTCCGCCACCCGGCGCACCATGTCCACCACGGTATCCCGCCGGTCGCTGGTGGCGGTTATGTCCAGAAACACCAGCTCGTCCGCCCCGGCCTTGTCGTAGGTTCGGGCGCACTCCACAGGATCACCGGCGTCTATGAGGTTCACAAAGTTCACGCCCTTGACCACCCGTCCGTCCCTCACGTCAAGACAGGGGATTATCCGCTTCGCGTACATCAGAAGTCCCCCCTCTTCATGCCGGCGAAGTTCGTCAGCATTTTCAGACCCGCCTCGCCGCTCTTTTCCGGATGGAATTGTACGGCAAACACGTTCCCCGCCTCCACGGCGGCCTCGATGCTGACCCCGTATTCCGCCCGGGCCGAGACGATGCCCTTGTCCTCCGCATCCAGACAGTAGGAATGTACAAAGTAAACATACGGCTTTGTCAGCCCCTCGAACAGCCGCCCGCGGCAGTCGATGTCGTTCCAGCCCATGTGCGGTATCTTCAGCCCCCGGTCGGGTATGCGGCGTATCCGGCCCTTTAAGATGCCCAGCCCCGCAGCGCCGGGACTTTCCTCGCTCTCCTCAAAGAGCAGCTGCATCCCCAGGCATATCCCCAAAAACGGAACGCCGCTCCCGATGGCTTTTTCTATCGCCGGCACAAGCCCCTTGGCCCGCAGGCTGGCCATACAGTCGCCGAAGGCTCCCACCCCCGGCAGCACAACGCTGTCCGCCGACGCTATCCGGCCCGGATCGTCGGTGACAACGGCGTCGTGCCCCAAAAAGCGGAACGCCTTTTCCACGTTCCGCAGGTTGCCCGCGTCATAATCTATTATCGCCGTCATTGCTTCATTTCACCGACCTTTTGTCTTATGTCGTTTACCAGCTTTTTTATTCGGGCGCTTTCCATTTTCGCGCTGACCCGATTGACGATGAGCCGCGCCGACAGGGGACAAACCTCCTCCAGCACGGCCAGACCGTTTTCCTCAAGAGTTTTGCCGCTCTCCACGATGTCCACAATGACCTCGCTCAGGCCGGTTATGGGGGCCAGCTCCACGCTGCCGTTGAGCTTGATTATTTCTATATTAATGTTCTTTTTTCCCGTAAAGTAATCCCTGGCGATGGCGGGGTATTTGCTGGCCACCCTCAGCCCCGAGGTGGAACTCAGCTTTTCCCGCATGGATTCGGGCCCGCACACGCACATCCGGCACTTGCCGAAGCCCAGATCCAGCATTTCGTAGAGGTTGCGTCCCTCCTCGAGGATGGTGTCGCGGCCCACGATTCCGGCGTCCGCCGCCCCGTACTCCACGTATGTGGGCACGTCGCCGGCCTTTACCAGCAGGAACTTCATTTTGTTTTTTTCGTCGGTGAAGATCAGCTTCCGGGTCTTGGTCAGCATTTCGGCGCAGTCGTAGCCCAGCGACATGAATATTTCCACCGACAGCTCCGCCAGCCGCCCTTTTGCCAGCGCTATTGTTAAGTATTTGTCAGGCATTTATGCTGCCTCCCCTCACTGCCGTCAGTATATCTCTCTCGCTCATATACCTGCGCCGCGCAGCCTCGTCCGCATCAAATCCCTCGTGCTTTTCGCACACCACCCGCAGGCCCTTTTCCCGCTGTTCCCGTGCCATGGCATATGCGGCGGCGCGTTCGCTGTCATTCTCGTACCAAACCAGCAGATCGGCGGCCGGCATTTCCGGCGGCTGATTTTGCCTGATGAGGGCCGTCATTACACGGTCAACCCAAATCGACGTGCCCGTGGCGGACAGATGCGCCCCGAACCGGTCGCTGAGGCCGTCGTACCGCCCCCCGCCGCACACCGGAAAGGCCACCCCGTAGGTCAGCCCCTTGAACACCACGCCCGTGTAATATTTGAAGCTCCGCACCAGCCCCAGATCGACGCTTATGTATTTTTCGTATCCGTAATCCCGTATCGCCCCGCACACTTCAAGCAGATTTTCCAGCGCCCGGCGGCTTTGGGCGTTCATGGGCCGTTTTATCACGGCCTCGGCCACCTCCGGATCGCCGTACAGGTTGGGCATATCGCACAGCAGGGCGGCGGTCTCCCCGTCCAGACCCTTGTCCGCGCAGAACTCCTCTATCCCGAGTATGAACTTCCGGTCAATCAGCTCCGTCAGCTCGGCAACCTCGTCCTCGCCGAGCCGTCCCTCCACAATTCCCCGCAGAAAGCCCGAATGTCCCAGCTCCAGCTGGAACTCCGTCAGCCCGCACCTCAGCAGGGCGTCGATGGTGGCGATTATCACCTCGGCGTCGGCCTCGGGCCCTTCCGCCCCGAACAGCTCCGCCCCCGCCTGAGTGAACTCCCGCTGGCGCGCCTCGGTGTAGCTTTCGCTGCTGCGGAAGATGTTGCCCTTGTATCTCAGCCTCAGGGGCAGCGGCGCCTCGGCCTTGTGGGAGGCCACCAGCCGCGACAGGGCCGTAGTGTAGTCCGGCCTCAGGGCCAGAACCCTGCCGGACTTGTCTATAAACTTTATAACGTCGCCCACCGGAATGGACAGGTCGTCGGCGAACACGTCGAAATACTCAAAGGTCGGGGTCTGTATCTCGTTGTAGCCGAAGCTGCTCAGGGCCTCGTCCACGGCGGTCTCTATCCGCCGCTTCAGGGCGCAGTCCCCTTCCAGTACGTCCGACACCCCCAGGGGCGACAGTAATTTCCAATCTTTTTCCATTTGAATCATAACCTTTTATGTGTAAATCAATTTTTTCCGCATTTACTAATGATAGGTGAAGTAAGGCTTCCCCTTGAGGGGAAGCTGTCGGCGGAGCCGACTGATGAGGTGTAGCCGCCGCAGGCGGCGTTATTATTATGCGAATATAACATTGTATAACGGATGCTGTGCATCCTACACCTCATCCACCGCAAGCGGTTCCCCTTCCCCTCAAAGGGGAAGGCTTTTCCTGCCTCATATACTCGATGACAGGCAACTTTTAGGCATCCCCTTGAGGGGAAGCTGTCGGCGGAGCCGACTGATGAGGTGTAGCCGCCACAGGCGGCGTTATTCATAAAATTTATTTCACATAATTAAGTTTGCTTAAGGGACTGCCGGTAATTTTAATATAAATGTCCTCGCAAACCCCTGAAAAATTCCTTTTTAATTCAAGATTGCTGTATCTTAAAACCGTTATTCCCAGGCTTTGGAAATAAGCGTCTCTTTCCGTATCAGATTTAATGCCTTTTTCTGTATAATGCTGAGAACCGTCTAATTCGATTGCTGTTTTAGAGGAAGCGCAGTAAAAATCAACAACGTATCCGCCTATGGTTTTTTGACGGTTGATTGTAATGGGTAAATCCTTGAGAAAATCATACCAAAGGTGTTTCTCTTCCTTTGTCATATTTTTGCGTAAAGTCTTGGAAATCCCCGTTAGTTTGTGATTGTTTGTTTTATTCACCTGTTACGCCGCCTCCTTTGCTTGGATGCCTCGGTGTAGCGTTGTGCGACAGTTACAAATCCTGTACCAATGACAGGGATAAAAGCCTTCCCCTCGAGGGGAAGGTGGCCCGAAGGGCCGGATGAGGTGTAGCCGCCGTGCGGCGTTACATGGGATTGTGAACATATAACGGATGCTTCCGCATCCTACACCTCATCAGTCGGCTTACGCCGACAGCTTCCCCTCTAAGGGGAAGCCTTAA